>NZ_JOEY01000009.1 GCF_000718165.1 Streptomyces fulvoviolaceus
GCCCCGCCCCCTGGACGCCCGCTCCTCAAACGCCGGAGGGGCTGAAATGGGGAAGTCACGCCGTCCGGCGTCGTAGTGTCGCCGCGCCCAGGCCCAGGACCAGCAGTGCGCAGCCCGCCACGATCAACGCGTCCCGTACGAAGGTCGCCGTCATGTCGGTGTGCCTGAGGACCTCGTTCATGCCGTCGACGGCGTAGGACATCGGTAGGACGTTGGAGATGGCCTCCAGGACGGGGTGCATGTTGTCGCGGGGAGTGAAGAGGCCGCAGAGGAGGAGTTGGGGGAAGATCACCGCCGGCATGAACTGGACGGCCTGGAATTCCGAGGCGGCGAAGGCAGAGACGAAGAGACCGAGGGCTGTGCCCAGGAGGGCGTCGAGCAGGGCCACCAGGAGGAGGAGCCAGGGGCTGCCGGTGACGTCCAGGCCCAGGAACCAGAGGGCCAGGCCGGTCGCGAGGGCCGACTGGATGATCGCGAGGGTGCCGAAGGCGAGGGCGTAGCCGGCGATGAGGTCGCCTTTGCCGAGGGGCATGGCGAGGAGGCGTTCGAGGGTGCCGGAGGTGCGCTCGCGCAGGGTGGCGATGGAGGTGACCAGGAACATCGTGATCAGCGGGAAGATCCCGAGGAGGGAGGCGCCGATGCTGTCGAAGGTGCGCGGGCTGCCGTCGAAGACGTAGCGCAGCAGGAACAGCATCACGCAGGGGACCAGGATCATCAGCGCGATCGAGCGCGGATCGTGGCGGAGCTGGCGCAGGACCCGGGCCGCGGTGGCGAGGGTGCGGGAGGCGTTCAGGGCGCTGGTGGGGGCAGGGGCGCTCGGGGGCGCCGCGGTGGTCGTCGTACTCATCGGGTCGTCTCCTTCCTGCGGCCGGCTGCGACGGCCTCGTCGACCAGGTGGAGGAAGGCCGCTTCGACCGTCTCGGAGTGTGTGCGGGTGCGGAGGGCGTCCGGGGTGTCGTCGGCGAGGATTTGGCCCTCGCGCATGAGGAGGAGGCGGTGGCAGCGCTCGGCCTCGTCCATGACGTGCGAGGAGATGAGGAGGGTCGCGCCGCGGGATGCCGCGATGTCGTGGAAGAGGTTCCAGAGGTCTCGGCGCAGGACCGGGTCGAGGCCGACCGTGGGTTCGTCGAGGACGAGGAGTTCGGGGGTGCCGAGGAGGGCTACGGCCAGGGAGACGCGGCTGCGCTGGCCGCCGGAGAGGTTGCCGGCGAGGGCGTCGGCGTGGGTGGTGAGGTCGACGTCGGTGATGGCCCGGGTGACGTCGGCGTGGCGGCGGTCGGCGGCCGCGCGGCCCGGGGCGAGGATCGCTGCGAAGTAGTCGAGGTTCTGACGGACAGTCAGGTCGTCGTAGACGGAGGGGGCTTGGGTGACGTAGCCGATGCGGGTGCGGAGGGTGGGGTGGCCGGCGGGGCGGCCGAGGACGTCGAGGGTGCCGGTGACCTTGGCCTGGGTGCCGACGATCGCGCGCATCAGCGTGGACTTGCCGCAGCCTGACGGGCCCAGCAGGCCGGTGATCTGGCCGCGTGGGACGGCGAAATCGAGGCCGCGCAGGACGGTGCGGGGGCCGCGGACGACGGTGAGGCCTGCGGCGTGGATGGCGGGCGCCTCGGCTTGCTCTTCCTGTTCGTTGGCGGGTGGCCCGGACTCGTAATTCATCATGCGATGAATAATGCTCCTGGCGGCAGACACCGTCAAGTGGGGTGCGACTCGACGGCGCAGGCGCGCGGTGGCGTGATCGGAGGCGGGTGATCCGGTTCGTGTGCTTCCGTTTCCATCGGGTGGCGGCGCGAACAGGCTGCGCGATCAACTCCCGTTCCCGACAATGGATTTCAGTGCCGAGTCCTCCCCCGGTTCGGCGCCCCACGCATCTCCAGCTCGCAGGATCCGCAACCGGAGGTGCCGCTCTGATGCGCTGTCGCGTAGGCAAGGCCGATCTGTTCGCTTCCCTCGTCGTGTTTCTCGTCGCGCTGCCGCTGTGCGTGGGCGTCGCCATAGCCTCCGGCGTGCCGGCCGAGCTCGGGCTGGTCACCGGGATCGTCGGCGGCCTGGTCGCCGGGGCGCTGCCCGGGAGCAGCCTGCAGGTGAGCGGGCCGGCAGCGGGGCTGACCGTGCTCGTGTACGAAGCCGTGCAGAGGTACGGCGTCGAGGTGCTCGGGGTGTTGGTGCTCGGGGCCGGGCTGGTGCAGCTCGGGCTCGGGGTGCTGCGGCTGGGGCGGTGGTTCCGGGCCGTGTCCGTGGCCGTCGTACAGGGGATGCTCGCCGGGATCGGGCTCGTGCTGGTCGCGGGGCAGGTGTACGCGCTGGGGGGCGCGGGTGCGCCGGCGAGCGGGCTCGGGAAGATCGCCGGGCTGGTGGCGCTGCCGGGGCGGGTGGATCCGGTGGCGTTGTCAGTGGGCGGTGCCACCATTGCCGTACTGCTGCTGTGGCCTCGGTGGCGGCGGGGGGCTCGGCTGGTGCCCGCGCCGTTGCTGGCGGTGGTGCTGGCCTCGTTGGTGACCGGGGTGTTCGACCTGGCGGTGCGGCGGGTGGAGGTGCGGGGACTGGTCGATGCCGTGCGGGTGCCGGAGGCGGCGGATGTCGGGCGGCTTACGGAAGTGGGGGTGATCGGGACTGTCGTGGCGTTCGCGTTGATCGCGTCGGCGGAGTCCTTGTTCAGTGCGGCGGCGGTGGACCGGCTGCGGTCGGGGGCGCGGACGGACTACGACCGGGAGTTGATCGCGCAGGGCACGGGGAACGCCGTGTGCGGGCTGCTGGGTGCGCTGCCGATGACCGCGGTGATCGTGCGCAGTGCGGCTGGGGGTCCCCCCTCTGGGGGAGTGCGGGCGGGGGCGCGGACCAAGGCCTCGCGGGTGCTGCACGGGGTGTGGCTGCTGGTGTTCACGGTGCTGCTGCCCGGGGTGCTCGGGGTGATTCCGGTGGCGGCGCTGGCCGGGCTGCTGGTGCATGCCGGGTGCAAGCTTGTGCCGGTGCGGGAGGTGCGGGGGCTGTGGCGCGGGCACCGGGGAGAGGTGATCGTGCTGGGGGTGACGGCCGTCGCGATCGTGGTCGGGAACCTGTTCGAGGGGGTGTTGGTGGGGCTGGCGTTGGCCGTGGCGAAGACCGCGTGGGACGTCAGCCATGTGCACGTGGAGACCGAGGACCGGGGGGACGCGGGGATCGTCGTACGGGTGCTGGGGCATGCGACGTTCCTGCGGCTGCCGAAGCTGCTGGACGCGTTGGAGGCGCTGCCGCGGGACAGGGAGGTGCGGCTGGAGTTGGGCGGGTTGCGGCATGTCGACCATGCGTGTGCGGCGGCCCTGGAGGGGTGGGCCGCCGCGCGGGGTCAGGGGTTGGTGGCGACGAGCAGCTCGACCTCGTAGGTCTCCTCGACGATTCCGTCCGGGAAGACCTCCAGCAGGCGCGGCCGCTCCTCGGTGAAGAAGGCCGCGGCGCGTTCCTCACCGGCGACCAGGAACATGGAGTGGCTGCCGAGGTTGGCGAAGTGCGTGTCGACGGGGACGCGGCGGCTCCAGCGGACCTGACGCCGGGCGAAGTCCAGGCGGCCGGTCGGGTCGGCGAGGACGGCTCGGGCACCGCTGCCGTTCACCTCGACGGCCGGGTGGGTGTCGGCCTCGCGCCCGGTGCGGTCCGTGCGGTCGTAGAACTCCCGCCCGATACGTTCCGACTGGGCGGCGATCCACGGCACATCGAGGGCGTAAGTGTTCCACCACAGGGTCAGCGCGCCTCCCGGGCGCAGCACGCGCAGGGCTTCCGGGATCGCGAGGGCGGGGTCGGTCCAGTGCCAGGCCTGGGCGTAGGTGACGAAGTCGGCGCAGGCGGCAGCCAGGGGAAGGGTGTTGCCGTTGCCCTTGACGATCGGTATGCCGGGGTGGGAGCGCCGGAACTGGGCCGCCATGCCGTCGCCCGGCTCCACCGCGATCACGTCGGCGCCGCGCGCGTGCAGCAGGGCGGTCGCTATGCCGGTGCCGGCGCCCACGTCCACGACCCGGGCGCCGGACAGGGAGCGGCCGGCGACTTCTTCGATCGTGTCGAAGAGGGCGGGTGGGTAGGAGGGGCGGTTGGCGGCGTACTGGGCTGCGGCGGCGTTGAAGGAGTGGGCTCGGGCGGTGTGGGAGGAGACCGTCATACGGCCATGGTGGCGCTGGTGGGTTCGGGGCGCGGTGAGTTTTCGGTGAGAGGGGGCGGGGACTAGGTGCGGCGGCGCTTCTTCGACGGGTTGCCCGTGCGGCGGGACGTGCGCTTCTCGTGCAGCTTGAGGGCGCTCTCGTACTCCTCGCGGTGCAGCTTCTCTCCCGGGGCCTCGGTGAGGGAGCGGAAGAAGTAGGCGAGGAGCGAGCCGACGAAGCCGATGGCCAGGAGGCCGCGGAGGGAGGCCTGGCGGTCGGGGTCGGGGCGCTTGCCGAAGCCGTCCCAGGTGGTACGGAAGGCGAGGGCGCTGCAGACCGTGAACATCACGATGACGAGGAGCGTGACGAAGCTGCCGGTGTCGGCGATCTGGAGGCCCTCGTAGGCGAAGCGGAGGACCAGGCAGGAGGCGGCCGCGGCGGCGAGGGAGCCGGTGGCGGCGGCGATGCGGCGGGGGGTGTAGCCGTTGTCGTGGTTCACCCAGGTGGTGCCGAAGAAGCGGATGGGTTCGGGGCGGGGGGTGCCCTCGGAGCCCGCGGGGGTTTCCTGGGTGCCGGTTTCGTCGCTCACGCGTCGATTATGGCTCCGGGGGTGCCGCGGGCTCCTCGGTGGGCGGGGTCAGGCGCAGCGGGAGGCTACGTAGCCGTCGCTGCCGGTGTTCACGTAGGCATCGGAGACGAACTCGCCGTCATCGATGTTGTCCCAGATGTTGCTGGTGCCGTACGTGCCCGTGACAGTCGTGCCCGGCGTCTGGCAGTAGATCGGCACCTTCGCACCGACGGCCAGGGTACGGACGATGCTGTACTGGGTGCCGGGGCCCCTGCGGACGTTCAGGGCCACGCCCGGCGCGACGTCGTAGTAGTGCAGGGTCGCGGCCTCGGCAGTGACGGCGCCCACCATGAGGAGGGCTCCTGTGAAGCCGGCGAGCATGACGGATCTTCGTCTCAGGGATGACATGGACTTCCCCCCGGGTTGTGGTGGGATCAGGCGCAGCGGTCGGCGACGTAGCCGTCGCTGCCGGTGAGTATGTAGGCGTCCGAGACGTACTGGCCGTTGCTGATGTTGTCCCAGATGTTGCTCGTGCCGTAGGGGCCCGTCACCGTCGTACCCGGTGTCTGGCAGTAGATCGGCACCTTGGAGCCCGCGGGCAGGACCCGCACGATGCTGTAGCTCGTGCCGGGGCCGCTGCGAACGTTGAGCCGGACGCCCGGCGCGACCGAGTAATAGCGAACCGTCGCAGCCGCCGTGAGAGCCTCGGCCTCGTCGACTCCCCCGGCCTCTTCCACACGGTCAACAGACATGAAAAACCTCCCCCGTTGGTCCCCATGACTCCATGGGGTCCCGTTGATTCCCCTAAATCACGCCATGAAACACATGTACGCAACTCGCACGCGGAGACTAACAAGCCGCCTCTGTCTCGTACGAGTCATCGACTAGGCTCCGTGCGTCGCGCGCGCGGACGAACAGCACGGGGGTGGTTCCATGGCGCCACAGCGCAACACCGGAGCGGGCGCGGAAGCGGAACTTCCCGAGTACGCCGGTCACTACCGTCTCGAGTCGTGTCTCGGATCCGGTGGGATGGGCGTCGTACACCTCGCCCGCAGCACCTCAGGGATGAAGCTCGCGGTGAAGGTCGTACACGCGGAGTTCGCCAGGGATCCCGAGTTCAGGGGGCGGTTCCGGCAGGAGGTGGCCGCCGCTCGGAGGGTGAGTGGCGCCTTCACCGCGTCCGTCGTCGATGCCGATCCCGAGGCCGAACGGCCCTGGATGGCCACGCTGTTCATTCCCGGTCCGACACTGTCCGACCACGTGAAGCGGAACGGGTCCATGGATCCTGCCCAGTTGCGCCGCCTGATGGCCGGACTGGCGGAGGCCCTGCGGGACATCCATCGGGTCGGGGTCGTGCACCGGGATCTGAAGCCGAGCAATGTGCTGCTCGCCGATGACGGGCCCAAGGTCATCGACTTCGGCATCTCTCGGCCAAAGGACAGCGAACTGCGCACCGAGACCGGGAAGTTGATCGGTACTCCGCCGTTCATGGCGCCCGAGCAGTTCCGACGGCCACGGGAGGTCGGACCTGCCGCCGATGTCTTCGCGCTCGGCTCCGTGCTGGTACACGCGGCGACGGGGCGCGGGCCGTTCGACTCCGACAGTCCCTACGTTGTCGCCTACCAGGTCGTGCATGACGAGCCGGACCTCACCGGCGTTCCCGGAAATCTGGCACCGCTGATACTGCGCTGCCTCGCCAAGGAACCCGAGGACCGTCCCACCCCGGACGAGTTGATGCGGGAGCTGCGGTCGGTGGCGGCCTCGTACGACACCCAGGCCTTCATACCGGCCCAGCGGACAGGCGATGAGCCGAGGCCTGAACTACGGGAACCGGAACCCCGGACCAGAAGACGCCCCCGTAGAAGAACGGTCCTCGCTGCCGTCGCTCTTGTCCTCGTCGTGGCCGGTGCCTTCGCCTCTGTCCGGCTGCTCGGCAGCAACGGCACCTCGCCGGAGGGCGGCGGCACACCCTCGGCGTCGGGGTTCGCCGCCTGGGAAACGGAGGCGGTGTCCGAAGACGCGGGCGCGCCGCAGTGTTCGTACGGAACACAGCAGTTGATCTGTGCGCAGCCCGGCGTGATCTTCGCCCTGGACCCGTCCGACGGCGACGTGTTGTGGCGGCACTCCGTAGCCGCGTCGAGCAGGAGCGGTCCGCCGGTCCTCGCAGGCGGTCTCGTGCAGCCGCTGACGGACCAGGCTCAGCGCCTGGAAGCACTGAACCCCGCCTCGGGCAAGGCGCGTTGGCAGCAGAAGATGCCCACGCACACTGGACTGCGGGTCGCCGGGGGAACGCTCCTGCTCACCCTCCCCGACGGGACGGTCACGGGCGTGGACGCCGCGACGGGCAGCACGAAGTGGAGTCACCGGATTCCAGGTCAGGCCCAGCCGTCCTTCGCTTCGTTCGCCGGGAACCCGCTGGCATACGCGGTGAGCTCTCCCGACGACGGCACGACCACCCAAGTCACCGCGGTGGACCCGGCCACCGGAGCCGTCCGGTGGGACGCCCGGCTGAACGGAAACCTGGCGCCCGTAGGCGTTCAGGGCGGATCCGTCTTCTTCCTCTCCGCCAACAAGGTCTACGGCGACACGGACGCGGTCGTCCGCTACACCCCGGCGTCCGAGTCGTCGCGCCGCGTGGCGCTCCCGGCCCCGCGCCCTGACGCCCAGGCCACCGTGCACGGGAACATCGTCTACCTCCTGTCGGCGACCGGCTCACTGGACGCCGTCTCTTTGGAGGCGCGCAAGCGGCTCTGGCACCTCGAAACGTCCGTGAGCCGAGGCTCGGTACCGGTCGCCGACAGCAGCCACGTGTACCTCACGGCCGCCGACGGGCGGCTGCTCGCCGTCGACGCCGACAAGGGGCGCCTCGTCGGGCAGACCGCGGCGCGCCTGGGCTCGAACTCGGGCCAGGTCGTCGGCGCGCTGCCCAAGCCGGTCCTCGCCGACCACCACGTCTACGCCACAGCCCCCGACGGCACCGTCTTCGCCGTAGACGCCCGCAACCCGTCCGCCTGGTAGCGCACGGCATGCAAAAGGGGCCGCCCCCGAAGAGACGGCCCCCGAAAAAGAACCTCAGCCCAGCTTGGACACGTCCCGCACCGCGCCCTTGTCCGCGCTGGTCGCCATCGCCGCGTACGCCCGCAGCGCCGCCGACACCTTCCGCTCGCGGTTCTTCGGGGCGTACACCCCGCCCAGAGCAGCCTCGCGACGGGCCAGCTCGGCCTCGTCGACCAGGAGCTCGATCGTGCGGTTCGGGATGTCGATGCGGATGCGGTCGCCGTCCTCGACCAGGGCGATCGTGCCGCCGGAGGCCGCCTCCGGGGACGCGTGGCCGATGGACAGTCCCGAGGTGCCGCCCGAGAAGCGGCCGTCGGTGATCAGGGCGCAGGTCTTGCCGAGGCCGCGGCCCTTGAGGAAGGACGTCGGGTAGAGCATCTCCTGCATACCGGGGCCGCCCTTGGGGCCCTCGTAGCGGATGACGACCACGTCGCCGTCCGTGACCTGCTTGTTGAGGATCTTCTCCACGGCTTCTTCCTGGGATTCGCAGACCACCGCCGGGCCCTCGAACGTCCAGATCGACTCGTCGACGCCGGCCGTCTTCACGACGCAGCCGTCGACCGCCAGGTTGCCCTTGAGGACCGCCAGGCCGCCGTCCTTCGAGTACGCGTGCTCGGCCGAGCGGATGCAGCCGCCCTCGGCGTCCTCGTCCAGCGCCTCCCAGCGCTCCGACTGGGAGAAGGCCTCGGCGGAACGGACGCAGCCCGGGGCCGCGTGCCACAGTTCCAGCGCCTCCGGCGACGGGGAGCCGGCGCGGACGTCCCACGTCTTCAGCCAGTCCGCGAGGGACGGGCTGTGGACGGAGTGGACGTCCTCGTTCAGCAGGCCCGCGCGGTGCAGTTCGCCCAGGAGGGCCGGGATGCCGCCTGCGCGGTGCACGTCCTCCATGTAGTACGTACGGTTCTTCGCGACGTTCGGGGCGACCTTGGCGAGGCAGGGCACCCGGCGCGAGACCGCGTTGATCTCGTCGAGGCCGAAGGGGACACCCGCCTCCTGCGCCGCCGCCAGCAGGTGCAGGATCGTGTTGGTCGAGCCGCCCATGGCGATGTCCAGAGCCATCGCGTTCTCGAAGGCGGCGATGGTGGCGATGTTGCGGGGCAGGACCGTCTCGTCGTCCTGCTCGTAGTAGCGGCGGGTGATGTCCATCACCGTGCGCCCCGCGTCCTCGTACAGCGCCTTGCGGGCCGTGTGCGTGGCCAGGACCGAGCCGTTGCCCGGGAGGGAGAGGCCGATGGCCTCGGTCAGGCAGTTCATCGAGTTGGCCGTGAACATGCCGGAACACGAGCCGCAGGTCGGACAGGCGTTCTCCTCGATACGGAGGATGTCCTCGTCCGAGATCTTGTCGTTCACGGCGTCGGAGATCGCGTCGACCAGGTCGAGCGTACGGACCGTGCCGTCGACGAGAGTCGCGCGGCCGGACTCCATCGGGCCGCCGGAGACGAAGACCGTGGGGATGTTGAGGCGCAGGGCCGCGTTCAGCATGCCCGGGGTGATCTTGTCGCAGTTGGAGATGCAGATCAGGGCGTCGGCGCAGTGGGCCTCGACCATGTACTCGACCGAGTCCGCGATCAGGTCGCGGGAGGGCAGGGAGTACAGCATGCCGCCGTGGCCCATCGCGATGCCGTCGTCCACCGCGATGGTGTTGAACTCGCGCGGGATGCCGCCGGCCTCGACGATCGCCTCGCTGACGATCCGGCCGACCGGCTGCAGGTGGGTGTGGCCCGGCACGAACTCCGTGAAGCTGTTGGCGACCGCGATGATCGGCTTGCGGCCGATGTCCGCACCGGGTACACCGGAGGCGCGCATTAGGGCGCGGGCGCCCGCCATGTTGCGGCCGTGGGTGACTGTGCGGGACCTCAGCTCGGGCATCGTCGCTCGCTCCTTCAGGGACTGCAGAGACTGCGATCAGAGACTTCTGACTGCTATCGAGCGTACGCCGGTCATCCAGGGGGCGGACACGGCGTCCGGAATACGGGACGGATGTCTCAGGAATCAGGGGTTCGTCAGATGCCCCTGCACCACCGGTGCCACCCGCGCGATGATCTGCTCCACGTCCGCCGAGGCCAGCGGCTCCACCTTGATCACGTACCGGAGCATGGCCGTCCCGACGAGCTGTGCGGCCGCCAGCTCGGCGCGCAGCTCGGCGTCCGGCAGGTCGACCTGAGCGGCGATACGGCGGAGCAGCTGGGAGGCGACGATGCGGCGGAAGACGGCGGCCGCGGTCTCGTTGTTCACGGCCGAGCGGACGATCGCGAGGAGGGGCGTACGGGTGGCCGGGTTCTCCCAGACGCCGAAGATGTAGCGCGTGAGGCGCTCGCCGACGCCCTCCAGGGGGCCTTCGGCGACCGCGTCCGGTGCGCCCAGCGCAGGAGCCGCGGCGACCTCGATCGCCGCCTCGAAGACCTGCTCCTTGGTGCCGAAGTAGTGGTGGACGAGGGCCGAGTCGACCCCGGCGGCCTTCGCGATGCCGCGTACCGACGTCTTCTCGTAGCCGCGCTCGGAGAACTCCTCGCGGGCCGCGGTCAGGATGAGGTCGCGGGTGTCGGCCGATTCCGTACGACGGGGCCGGCCCCGCTTCCGCGCGGTGACGTCGTTCACCGCCGAGCGCCTTTCCCTCGAACCCCTCGGATGCTCATCGCCGGGGCACCTTCACCGCCGAGGCCAGGTGCAGCCGCGTGAACGCCAGGGCCTCGGCGAGGTCGGCCTCACGTTCGGCGCTGGACATCGCCCGCCGGGTGTTGACCTCGATGACGACATGGCCGTCGAAGCCGGTCAGGGCGAGGCGTTCCAGCAGCTCGGCGCAGGGCTGGGTGCCGCGGCCGGGGACGAGGTGCTCGTCCTTGGCCGATCCGCGGCCGTCCGCCAGGTGGACGTGGCCGAGGCGGTCACCCATCCGGTCGACCATCTGCATCGCGTCGGAGCGGGCCGTCGCGCTGTGACTGAGGTCGATCGTGAAGTGGCGGTAGTCCTCCTTCGTCACGTCCCAGTCGGGGGCGTACGCGAGCATCTCGCGGTCGCGGTAGCGCCAGGGGTACATGTTCTCGACGGCGAACCGTACGTCCGTCTCGTTCGCCATGCGCCATATCCCGGTGACGAAGTCACGGGCGTACTGGCGCTGCCAGCGGAACGGGGGGTGGACGACGACCGTGGTCGCCCCCAGCTTCTCGGCGGCCGCCTGGGCACGCTGGAGCTTGACCCAGGGGTCCGTCGACCACACGCGCTGGGTGATGAGCAGGCAGGGGGCGTGCACGGCGAGGATCGGGACCTGGTGGTAGTCGCTGAGCCTGCGCAGGGCTTCGATGTCCTGGCTCACCGGGTCGGTCCACACCATGACCTCTACGCCGTCGTATCCGAGGCGTGCGGCGATCTCGAAGGCCGTCGCGGTGGACTCCGGGTAGACGGAGGCCGTCGAGAGGGCGACCTTCGCATCCGGGATCCGTACGACTGGTTCTGCCACGGGGGTCAGCCTAAGGGTTGCGGTTGGTCTGGTGCGGGGTGCCTATTCGCCGTTGTGGTGTTCGCCATAGGCGGGCGCGGGTGCACCGTGACTTGTCGCGCTCACGCGGCGGAGCCGCACATGTCACAGCCCCGCGCCCCTTACGTCTCTACACCGACCCCATGTGGTCAAGTCGCCGCAGAATTACGCCCTCCCTGAGCGCCCAAGGACAGATCTCGACGGTCTCCACGCCGAACAGGTCCATCGCGCCCTCGGCCACCAAGGCGCCCGCGAGCAGCTGGTTCGCCCTGCCCTCCGAGACGCCCGGCAGCTCTGCCCGCTGGTCCGTCGTCATCCCCGCCAGCCTCGGGACCCACGCCTCCAGGGACTCGCGCTTCAGCTCACGCTGGACGTACAGGCCCTCGGTGGAGCGGGCCGCGCCTGCCAGGCGGGCGAGCTGCTTGAAGGTCTTGGAGGTGGCGACCACGTGGTCGGGGGCGCCGAAGCGGGTGAACTCGCCCACGGTGCGGGCGATCTGGGCGCGGACATGCCGTCGTAGGGTCCGGATGGCCTCCGGGTCCGGGGGGTCGCCCGGCAGCCAGCCCGCGGTGAGGCGGCCCGCGCCGAGCGGGAGGGAGGCCGCGGCGTCGGGCTCCTCGTCGATGCCGTAGGCGATCTCCAGGGAGCCGCCGCCGATGTCGAGGACGAGGAGCTTGCCCGCGGACCAGCCGAACCAGCGGCGGGCGGCGAGGAAGGTGAGGCGGGCCTCCTCGGCGCCGGTGAGGACCTGGAGCTCGACGCCGGTCTCGGCCTGCACGCGCGCGAGGACGTCGTCGGCGTTGCTGGCCTCGCGCACGGCGGAGGTGGCGAAGGGGAGCAGGTCCTCGACGCCCTTGTCCTCGGCGGCCTGGAGGGCCTCCTGGACGACACCGATCAGTTTTTCGACCCCTTCGGGGCCGATGGCCCCGGCCTCGTCGAGGAGTTGGGCAAGACGCAGTTCCGCCTTGTGCGAGTGCGCGGGCAGGGGGCGCGCGCCCGGGTGCGCATCCACCACCAGCAGATGCACCGTGTTCGATCCCACGTCGAGGACACCGAGTCTCATGTACGGAACGCTACTGCCAGCTGAACCGACGGCCGTCTCCGGAGGGGGCTGAGGAGACTTACCCTTGACCCGTGCCAAAGACGAAAAAGGCGAAGGCCGACAAATCTGCCGCCGGTTCTTCGCCGGTGAAGCCACCGAAGCAGTCGAAGAAGGCGAAGCAGGCCCTGGCAGCGGACGAGAAGGGGCTCGACTTCGCACGCGCGTGGGTGGAGTTCCCGGATCCTGCGGACGACGAGCAGGTCTTCCGGTGCGATCTGACATGGCTGACCTCTCGGTGGAACTGCATCTTCGGCAGCGGCTGCCAGGGCATCCAGGCGGGCCGCGCGGACGACGGGTGCTGCACGCTGGGCGCCCACTTCTC
Source organism: Streptomyces fulvoviolaceus (assembly GCF_000718165.1). GTDB lineage: Bacteria > Actinomycetota > Actinomycetes > Streptomycetales > Streptomycetaceae > Streptomyces > Streptomyces fulvoviolaceus. The sequence goes on from NZ_JOEY01000009.1 coordinate 12,631, forward strand.
CGACGAGGACGACGAGAAGCGGGTCGCCGGGCACGTGGCGCGGCTCACACCGGACATCTGGCAGCACCACGACGAGGGCGTGCGCGGCGGCTGGACCTCGGAGGACGAGGACGGCGACCGGCAGACCCGCCCGTTCCAGGGCTCGTGCATCTTCCAGAACCGGCCCGGGTTCGCGGGCGGCGCGGGCTGCTCGCTGCACATCCTCGCCGTGAAGGAGGGCCGCGAGCCCCTGGAGACCAAGCCGGACGTCTGCTGGCAGCTTCCGGTGCGGCGGACCTACGACTGGATCGACCGGCCCGACGACACGCGCGTGCTCCAGGTGTCGATCGGTGAGTACGACCGCCGGGGCTGGGGCCCGGGCGGCCACGACCTGCACTGGTGGTGCACGTCGGCGACCTCGGCGCACGGCGCCGGCGATCCGGTGTACGTGTCCTACCGGCCCGAGCTGGTCGAGCTGATGGGCAAGGCCGGCTATGACCGCCTGGTCGAGCTGTGCGAGGAGCGGCTGGCCTCGCAGCTGCCGTTGCTGGCACCGCATCCGGCGGATCCCGTCGGCTAGCGCTTCACGAGGTGGAGGGGCTCGGGTCGCCGCTGTCACCGGGCGGTGGCGTCGAGCTCTCCGGCGCGGACGGGGACGGGTCGGTGGGGGTGGAATCCGTGGGCTCGGGGTCCGGCGAGGACGGGGGCGGTTCCTCGCTGGGCGGCGGGTCCGTGGGCTCCGTAGGAGGCGGAGTCGTCGGGTCCGGGTCGGACGACGAGGGCGGCGGGTCGCTCGGTGCCGTGGGGCCGGGGTCGGACGGTGTGGGCGCGGGGCCGTAGCCCTCGATGGAGATGACGGCGCCGGCCGGTGAGATCGCCACGCGCGCGGTCCAGTACCCGGCGGGCTCGCGCAGATGGTCGACGTACACCTTGATCGTCAACGATTCGCCGGGCTCGAGCGTTCCCGACGACTGGCTCAGGTAGAGCCAGGAGGCCGACGTGGTGGCGGACCAGCGGACCGGTGCGTCGCCGGTCGCGGTGAGGGTGACGAGCGTGGTGTCGCCGCTGTTGTCGGCGGCCACCTCCAGGTTTCCGGCGCCCTTCTTGCCGACGCCGGAAACGCTGATGACCTCGACGGAGACGTCGGGCTTGCCGTCCTTGGTGAAGCGGTTGGCGGCCTTGGCGCTGGCATTGCCGGCGTTCTCGTAGCCGGTGCCCGCGGCCTCGCCGTCGAGGCTGTCGGGGCCGTGCGCCTCGCTCGCGCTGGCGGTGCCGCCGCCCGGGCCCTCGCCGGTCGGTGCGCCCCGGTAGGCGGCCCACAGGGCGAGCACGGGAGCGGCGACGACGGTGGCGACTACGGTCGTGGTGACGGCACGCGCGCGTAGGCGGTCGCGGCGGGCGGCACGGTCCTTGGGGTCCATCGGGAAGCCGCGCCGGTCGAAGCGCGGGGCCGCGGCACGCGCGCGGGGGAGGTGCGCCATGGCGACGTGCAGAGCCGCGCGAGGGGCTTCCAGGACGGGCAGCTCGGCAGGGGTGATCATCGCGCCGGGCCAGCGGCCGGGGATCGCGCGCTCGGCGCTGCGGCGGCAGCGCGGGCAGTCGTCGACGTGCCGGACGAGTTCCTTGCGCACGGCCGCGCTGAGCACCAGCTGGTTGTCGCCGGTGAGGCGGGCCACGCCCGGGCAGCCGCCGGTCTCGACGACGGCGAGGGCCGCGCGGGTGCGCTCGACCTCGCAGGCGGCGGAGGCGAGCAGTTCGCGGGCGGTGGCGAGGTCCATGCCGAGGGCGGCGGCGACCTCGTGGGCGGCGAGGTGGTGGCGTACCGCGAGTTCGAGCGCCTCGCGCTGCTCGGGGGTGGTGCCGGCGGCCTCCGGCCAGGCGAGCTGGGCGAGTTCGCGCCGACGCTGCTCCCGGACCTCGTCGGACACCGGCGGATTCGCGGACCGTCGCTTTTCGGTGCTGTGCCGCCCTGCGGCGTGCGTGGCCTGACGTTTCTGCTTGGCCTCGGCCAGCTTGCGCAGACAGGCCCAGCGGGCCAGCGCGTACAGCCAGGCCCGACGGTCCCCGGCGGCCTCGGGGCCGTGGCGCTTCTCGGCGAGCGCGAGGACGTCGCCGAGGGCGGCGGTGGCCGCGTCGTGGTCGCACAGCACGGACAGGCAGTAGGTGAACAGGCCGTCCAGATACGGCTCGTAGCGCGCGGGCGTCCGCTGCGCCAGCGTGCGCGCCGCAGCGCGGTCGCGCGCCTCCCGGTGCGACCGGTGTGCGCCGGTGGTGCGGGTCGAGGTCTCCGGACTGCTGCTCATCACCCGTGGACCGTAGGGGGCCGGACTTGGCCCCTTCCTGCACCTTGAGCACTTTTAATCCATACGGGTGAAACGATCCCTCAATAGGGGACAGGAACCCTTGATTCCGTGGCTTGTTCATGACGGGGCGTGGCCGATTCCCGCACCGGGCGGCGCCCGCGTTGTCAGTGGCGGCGGTTACGGTTCGTGCATGGCTGCCCGTACGAAGTCCGCCAAGGAGCGTCCGTCCTACCGCTGCACCGAGTGCGGCTGGCAGACGGCCAAGTGGCTCGGTCGCTGCCCCGAGTGCCAGGCCTGGGGGACGATCGAGGAGTACGGCGCGCCCGCCGTCCGTACGACGGCACCCGGACGTGTCACCACCTCCGCCGTGCCCATCGGCCAGGTCGACGGCCGTCAGGCCACCGCCCGCTCCACCGGCGTGCCCGAGCTGGACCGGGTGCTCGGCGGCGGTCTGGTGCCCGGCGCCGTGGTCCTCCTCGCGGGCGAGCCCGGGGTCGGCAAGTCCACGCTCCTGCTGGACGTGGCGGCGAAGGCGGCGAGCGACGAACACCGCACCCTGTATGTGACCGGCGAGGAGTCGGCGAGCCAGGTCCGGCTGCGCGCCGACCGCATCAAGGCCATCGACGACCACCTGTATCTCGCCGCCGAGACCGATCTGTCCGCCGTACTCGGACATCTGGACGCGGTGAAGCCGTCCCTGCTGATCCTCGACTCGGTGCAGACGGTGGCCTCCCCCGAGATCGACGGCGCGCCCGGCGGCATGGCCCAGGTGCGGGAGGTCACGGGCGCGCTGATCCGGGTCTCCAAGGAGCGCGGGATGTCCACCCTCCTTGTGGGCCACGTCACCAAGGACGGCGCGATCGCGGGCCCACGCCTGCTGGAGCACCTCGTGGACGTCGTCCTGAGCTTCGAGGGCGACCGGCACGCGCGCCTCAGGCTCGTGCGGGGCGTCAAGAACCGCTACGGCACGACGGACGAGGTCGGCTGCTTCGAACTGCACGACGAGGGCATCACGGGCCTCACCGACCCGAGCGGACTTTTCCTGACACGTCGTGACGAACCGGTCCCCGGGACCTGTCTGACGGTCACCCTGGAGGGCCGCCGCCCACTGGTCGCCGAGGTCCAGGCGCTCACCGTCGACTCCCAGATCCCCTCCCCGCGGCGTACGACATCCGGTCTGGAGACCTCCCGTGTCTCGATGATGCTCGCCGTTCTGGAGCAGCGCGGCCGGATCAGCGCCCTGGGAAAGCGGGACATCTACTCCGCGACAGTGGGCGGTGTGAAGCTTTCGGAGCCGGCCGCGGACCTCTCCATCGCCCTCGCGCTGGCATCCGCGGCCAGCGACACTCCCCTCCCCAAGAACCTCGTCGCGATCGGCGAAGTGGGCCTCGCGGGCGAGGTCAGACGGGTCACGGGCGTCCAGCGGCGGCTCGCCGAAGCACACCGTCTGGGCTTCACCCACGCCCTCGTGCCGAGCGACCCCGGAAAGATTCCAGCCGGTATGAAGGTCCTGGAAGTCGCCGACATAGGGGACGCCCTGAGGGTCCTTCCGCGCTCGCGTCGTCGAGAGGCCCCACGGGACGAGGAGCAGCGCCGGTAGACTTTGCCCTGGTCTCGCCCGTCCGTACGAACAACGTGTGCGGACGGGAGCGACTCAGAACCTGCGACCGGAGGAGTGCAGTGGCAGCCAACGACCGGGCAGCAGCTCCCGGAAAGTCCGGTGGGAGCTCCGGTGCCGATGGCCTGATGCGCGCCTCACTGAGCGCCGTGGCACCCGGCACGGCCCTGCGCGACGGCCTCGAACGGATTCTCCGCGGCAACACGGGCGGGCTCATCGTGCTCGGCTCCGACAAGACCGTCGAGACGATGTGCACGGGCGGTTTCGTCCTGGATGTCGAGTTCACGGCGACGCGCCTGCGTGAGCTGTGCAAGCTCGACGGCGGCATCGTGGTCTCCTCGGACCTGTCGAAGATCCTGCGGGCCGGCGTCCAGCTGGTCCCGGACCCGATGATCCCGACGGAGGAGACCGGCACCCGGCACCGTACGGCGGACCGGGTGAGCAAGCAGGTCGGCTTCCCCGTCGTCTCCGTCTCCCAGTCCATGCGGCTGATCGCGCTGTACGTCGACGGCCAGCGCCGCGTCCTGGAGGACTCGGCGGCGATCCTGTCCCGGGCCAACCAGGCGCTGGCGACCCTGGAGCGGTACAAGCTCCGGCTGGACGAGGTCGCGGGCACGCTGTCGGCACTGGAGATCGAGGACCTGGTGACGGTCCGGGACGTCTCGGCGGTCGCCCAGCGACTGGAGATGGTCCGCAGCATCGCCACGGAGATCGCCGAGTACGTGGTCGAGCTCGGCACGGACGGCCGCCTTCTGGCCCTGCAGCTGGACGAGTTGATCGCCGGCGTGGAGCCCGAGCGCGAGCTCGTCGTACGGGACTACGTCCCCGAGCCCACCGCGAAACGCTCCCGCACGGTCGAGGAGGCCCTCTCCGAGCTGGACGCGCTCACCCACGCCGAGCTCCTCGAACTGCCCACGGTGGCAAGGGCGTTGGGCTACACCGGCTCCCCCGAGGCGCTCGACTCCGCGGTGTCCCCGCGGGGCTTCCGACTGCTGGCGAAGGTGCCACGGCTGCCCGGCGCGATCATCGACCGCCTCGTGGAGCACTTCGGCGGCCTGCAGAAACTCCTCGCCGCGAGTGTGGACGACCTGCAGACGGTTGACGGAGTGGGCGAGGCAAGGGCACGGAGCGTACGGGAGGGCCTGTCGAGGCTGGCGGAGAGCTCAATTCTGGAACGCTACGTCTAGCGCCCCTTCAGGGGCGCGGGGCTGTGTCATTGGCGGCTCCGCCGCGTGGGCGCGACCAGCCCCCATGGCGCCACAGCCAACCAACGACCGATAGCGGCACTTCCTAGTCGTTCTCCAACACGAACGAAGCCTGCGCCGTGGCGTACCCCGGCGTCTTCACCTCGACCAGGTACGTCCCGGCCCCGGCCGACCCCGCCGGAGGCGTGGCGCACTGCGGAGCACTCGGCTTGCGGTCCCACTTCACGGTGTACGTGATGCTGCTGCCGGCAGCCGCCCGGAACACCAGACTCCCGGAGACGGAAGGACAGTCCGCGGACGACCAGTACGCGTCCCCCGCACCGGCCTGAGTGATCGTCAACACCGCGTTCTTCGGGCCGAGATCGACCTTGCAGTCGCTGCCGGAGGAGTTCGTCGCGGTCAGCAGCAGGGCGGGCGTCTCGTCGGGACCGTACGCGTTGTTGCGGCTGGTCACGGTCAACTTCACGGCGCTCGCAGTGCAGTTGGGCAGCGTGGAGCCCGCCGGAACGGTGTCGTCCCTGCCGACCCCGCCGCCCGAGCCGCCACCTGCGGCACCCGAACCGTCCGCCGCACCGGAGCTGCCGGAGCCCGAGCTCGAACCCGAGCCGGAGGAGGAACCGGAGCCGCCACCCGTACCGGTGTCACCCGTCCCCGTCCCGCTGGAGTCCCCGCCGCCGGTCGACTCGTCGCGTCCGCCCGGGGCTTGACTGATCGCGGGCCCGGAGCCGGACGGCCCCGGTGTGATCGTCGAGGGGGAGGGGTTCTTGTCGTTGGACCCGTCGGCGCCGTTGTTGCCGCCTCCGCCGCCCGAGCCGACGATCCATGCGATCAGCAGCGCCAACACCGCGAACACGGACAGCATGACGGCCCTCCGTCGCCAGTAGATGGAGGAGGGAAGCGGCCCGACCGGATTGCGCAGAGATCCCACGGCGCAAACTGTACGAGAGATCGGCGACTTCGCCGCCCCCACCCGCCGCCAGGGGTCACAACTTTTCCGGATCATCATTCCGGAAACAGCCGTTCCACGGCTTTGGCGAATACGCAGGTTCCGTACCCCCTCGGGGTGGCGGTCCGCCCGAGCGGGCGCCTGCGCATGGGAGGATCGAGGGGCCATGACTGCGCCCACGAAGCCCCCGCACAGCACCGACAGCCCCGTCGTCAGCGCCTCCGGTGAGCCGCTGCACTCGCCCGTCATCGACTGGTTCGACGAGCACGCCCGTGATCTGCCCTGGCGGCGACCGGAAGCCGGACCGTGGGGGGTGATGGTCAGCGAGTTCATGCTGCAGCAGACACCGGTGAACCGGGTCCTGCCGGTCTACGAGCAGTGGCTGGCCCGCTGGCCACGCCCCGCCGACCTGGCGGCGGAGGCACCCGGCGAGGCCGTACGCGCCTGGGGCCGGCTCGGCTATCCGCGGCGCGCGCTGCGGCTGCACGGAGCAGCGGTGGCCATAACGGAGCGGCACGGCGGTGACGTACCGCCGGATCACGCGCAGTTGCTCGCACTGCCCGGGATCGGTGAGTACACGGCCGCCGCGGTGGCCTCGTTCGCGTACGGGCAGCGGCACGCCGTGCTGGACACCAACGTCCGGCGGGTGTTCGCGCGGGCCGTGACCGGTGCGCAGTACCCGCCGAACGCCACCACCGCCGCCGAACGCAAGCTGGCCCGGGCGCTGTTGCCCGAGGACGAGGGAACGGCCGCCCGCTGGGCCGCCGCCTCCATGGAGCTCGGCGCGCTGGTCTGCACGGCCAAGAACGAGACGTGCCACCGCTGTCCGATCGCCGCGCAGTGTGCCTGGCGGCTGGCGGGCAAGCCCGAGCACGACGGGCCGCCGCGGCGCGGTCAGACGTACGCCGGCACGGACCGCCAGGTTCGCGGCAAGCTGCTCGCCGTACTGCGCGAGGCCCACGCGCCCGTGCCGCAGGCGGCTCTCGACCGGGTGTGGCACGAGCCGGTGCAGCGCGCGAGGGCGCTGGACGGGCTGGTGGCGGACGGGTTGGTGGAGCCACTGACCGGTGGTTTGTATCGGCTTCCGTTGACGTAACCCGGGCTTCTGTTGCCGTAGCCAATACCCCAAATCAGCCCATACAGACGCCATTCGGTCCGCCGGTTTCCCCCTTTCCTCTCTCCGTTACACAACCGACGGACAGCCGAGTGCCAGCCGCGCGCTGCCTCGCACAGCCCCGTGACAACGGCTCCGTAGCTTCATTTGCATGCCCGGCGGAACCGGGACGACGGAGAACGGACGACGGCCGAGGGGCCGGGCGGACCACGGGGATCAGGAGGCGGTCGACATGGCGCAGAGCGAGGTGCTCGAGTTCGAGGAGTACGTCCGCACCCGGCAGGACGCGTTGCTGCGCAGCGCACGCCGCCTGGTCCCGGACCCTGTCGACGCGCAGGACCTGCTCCAGACGGCGCTCGTACGGACGTACGGCCGTTGGGAGACCATCGAGGACAAGCGGCTGGCGGACGCCTACCTGCGCCGGGTGATGATCAACACGCGGACCGAGTGGTGGCGGGCCCGGAAGCTCGACGAGGTCCCCACCGAGCAGCTTCCGGACTGCTCGGTCGACGACTCCACCGAGCAGTCCGCGGACCGCGCCCTGCTGATGGACGTCATGAAGGTGCTCGCCCCCAAGCAGCGCAGCGTGGTTGTGCTGCGACACTGGGAGCAGATGTCCACGGAGGAGACGGCCGCCGCCCTCGGCATGTCGGCCGGTACGGTCAAGAGCACGCTGCACCGGGCGCTCGCCCGGCTCCGCGAGGAGCTGGAGGCCCGCGACCTGGACGCACGCGCGCTGGAGCGTGAGGAGCGGGAGCGTTGCGCGGCCTAGCCACCAGGGCCAGGGACGCCGGGCGCACGGGCGAGGACTCCGACTCCGTCGGGCCCGCCCCGCCCGGCTCCGGTGCGGCCCGCGGGACCTTTCAGGCGGCGATCACGGCAGCGGCCGTGCTCGCCGCCCTCACCCTTTTCGTCTCCGCCTGCGCCACCGGCGGCACCGGCACCCGCGACGAGGGGCCGGCACACGCCGAGGCGGTGGCGGGGGCCGGCGCCTCGCCCTCGGACGCGCCGTCCGCCATGGCCTCGCCCCGGCTCGACCGGGACACCGCGGTCGACATCCTCAAGTCGGACCCGAAGGTCTCGGACGCGGTCAAGCGCGACCTGAAGCCCTGCGGCGCCGACCAGTACCCGGTCGACCTGTTCTACGGCAGCCTGACCGGAGGAACGGCCGACGACGTCGTCATCAACGTGGTGACCTGCGCCGATCTCGTCGGCGTCGGCTCGTACGTCTATCGCGAGGTGGACGGTTCGTACCAGAATGTCTTCCAGGCCGAGGAACCTCCCGTCTACGCCGACATAGACCGCGGCGACCTGGTGGTGACCAAGCAGGTGTACGAGAAGGGCGACCCGGTGTCGAGCCCGTCCGGCGAGAGTGTGATCACATACCGCTGGACCTCGGGAAAGTTCGCCGCGGTGTACCGGATGCGCAGCGACTACAGCAACGTCGGCGGCGGGGACGCCTCGCCGGTTCCGGACAGCTGACCGCACCGCGTGAACCGATCGGGCCGCCCCGACCGATCCCCTGGCAACAGCAGCGACAACGACGACTGAGAGCAGCCGGATGGCAGACCAGACCCACGTCCTGTTCGTCGAGGACGACGACGTCATCCGCGAGGCCACCCAACTCGCCCTGGAGCGGGACGGCTTCGCGGTCACCGCCATGCCCGACGGGCTGTCCGGCCTGGAGGCGTTCCGCGCGAACCGCCCCGACATCGCCCTGCTGGACGTCATGGTCCCGGGCCTCGACGGGGTCAGCCTGTGCCGCCGTATCCGCGACGAGTCCACCGTGCCGGTGATCATGCTGTCGGCGCGCGCCGACTCGATCGACGTGGTGCTGGGCCTGGAGGCGGGCGCCGACGACTACGTGACCAAGCCCTTCGACGGTGCCGTCCTGGTCGCCCGCATCCGCGCGGTGCTGCGCCGCTTCGGGCACGCGGGCGGCGGGGACCGGTCCGAGGAGACGGCCGCGTCCGCCGCCGGCGGGGTGCTGACCTTCGGCGAGCTGGAGATCGACACCGAGGGCATGGAGGTGCGCCGGGCCGGGCAGCCGGTGGGGCTCACCCCCACCGAGATGCGGCTGCTCCTCGAGTTCTCCTCCGCGCCGGGGACGGTGCTCTCGCGGGACAAGCTCCTGGAGCGCGTGTGGGACTACGGCTGGGGCGGGGACACCCGCGTCGTCGACGTCCATGTGCAGCGGCTGCGTACGAAGATCGGCCAGGACCGGATCGAGACGGTCCGCGGTTTCGGCTACAAGTTGAAGGCCTGAGCAGGGGTATCTGGGGTATGCGGGGGATCCGTCGGCGCCCGGTTCTGGAGCGCATGGGCATGCGTACGGGGCTGAGGTGGAAGCTCAGCGCGGCGATCGCACTGGTCGGCGCGCTCGTGGCGATCGCGCTCAGCCTGGTCGTGCACAACGCCGCCCGGGTGTCGATGCTGGACAACGCGCGCGATCTCGCCGTCGAGCGGATAGGGATCGCCCAGCGCAACTACGAGCTGGCCAACAAGCCGAACTTCCCCAACATCGACGTCGACGACCCGCACCTGCCGCCCGCGCTGCGGGAGAAGGTCGAGGAGGGCCGCCTGGCGACGTTCGTCTCCGACCGGGCCGACCGCGGGCCGGACATCTGGGCCGCCGTACCGGTCAAGGGCGGGCATGTGCTGTCCCTGCACACCGGGTTCACCGACCGCAGCACCGACATCCTCAAGGACCTCGACCAGGCCCTGGTGATCGGCTCCATCGCGGTCGTCCTCGGCGGCAGCGCGCTCGGCGTGCTCATCGGCGGCCAGCTGTCGCGCCGGCTGCGCAAGGCGGCGGCCGCCGCGAACCAGGTCGCCAAGGGCGAGTCGGACGTGCGGGTGCGGGACGCGATCGGCGGTGTCGTACGGGACGAGACCGACGACCTGGCGCGTGCGGTGGACGCCATGGCGGACGCGCTGCAGCAGCGGCTGGACGCGGAGCGCCGGGTGACGGCGGACATCGCGCACGAGTTGCGTACGCCGGTGACGGGGCTGCTGACGGCGGCCGAACTGCTCCCGCCCGGCCGGCCGACGGAACTGGTGCTGGACCGGGCGAAGGCCATGCGCACGCTCGTCGAGGACGTCCTGGAGGTCGCCCGCCTCGACGGGGCCTCCGAGCGGGCCGAGCTGCAGGACATCCTGCTGGGCGAGTTCGTGGCCCGGCGGGTGGCGGCGAAGGACCCGGAGATCGAGGTGCGGGTGGTGCACGAGTCGGAGGTCACGACCGACCCGCGGCGCCTGGAGCGGGTGCTGTTCAACCTCCTCGCCAACGCGGCACGGCACGGCAAGCCGCCCATCCAGGTCACCGTCGAGGGCCGGGTCATCCGGGTCCGCGACCACGGCCCCGGCTTCCCCCGGGACCTCCTCGCCGACGGCCCGAGCCGCTTCCGCACGGGCAGCGCCGACCGGGCGGGCCATGGCCACGGGCTCGGCCTGACCATCGCGGCGGGGCAGGCACGGGTGCTGGGCGCGCGGCTGACCTTCCGGAACGTACGGCCGGCGGGCGCGCCGGAGGCTGTCCCGGCGGAGGGGGCGGTGGCGGTTCTGTGGCTGCCGGAGCACGCGCCGACGGCCACCGGGAGCTATCCGATGCTGCCGTAGCCGCCTTGGTGGCCTTGGTGGCCTTGGTGGCCTTGGTGGCTCAGCAGGACCAGTCCTGGTCCATGTCGAGTCCGCCCTCGCGGGGCTGGGTGAAGGAGAACCAGTTCCCGGAGTCGTCGCGGAAGAGCGCCTCCGTGCCGTAGGGGCGCTCCTGCGGCTCCTGCAGGAACTCGACGCCGCGGTCCTTGAGCTTCTTGTAGTCGCCGTGGATGTCGTCGGTGGTCAGGACGCCCGCGCCGAGCGCCCCCTTGGCCACCAGCTTCCTGATCATCTCGGCGGACTCGGGGTCCATCGCCGCCGCGCCCGGCACCATCAGCGTGAGCTCGACGTCGGGCTGGTCCGGGGAGCCGACGGTGAGCCAGCGCATCCCGCCCTCACCCATCGTCATGTCCGTACGGACCTCCAGGCCCAGTTTCTCGGTGTAGAACTCCTTGGCCCGGTCCTGGTCGAGAACCCAGACGGTCGAGATCTTGAGTCCCTTGATCACGGTGTGCTCCTGTGGGTGGGGTCGGTTCCGCTTGCCCTGTCACCGTAGGCAGCGGTGCCGTCAGCCCGCTTCTCCGGAATTGCGCTCTGTACGGCCCGGGCCGCTGCGGAACCCGCCCACCCAGAGCATGGCGTAGCACCCGGGTATGAGGGCGGCCCCGCGCCCCACGTGCTTCGTCCGGTACTCGCTGGGTGTCAGGCCCGTCCATGCCTTGAACCGGGTCGAGAACGTGCCCAGGCTGCTGAAGCCGACCAGGTGGCAGATCTCGGTGACCGAGAGGTCGGCGGTCCGCAGCAGGTCCTCCGCCCGGTCGATACGGCGGTGGGTGAGGTACTGGCCCGGCGTCTCGCCGTAGGCCTCGCGGAACGCCCGGATGAAGTGGTACCGCGAGTAGCCCGCGTGCGCGGCCACCGCGTCCAGATCGAGCTCCGGGTCGGACCAGTCACGATCCATGGCGTCCTTGGCCAGCCGCAACTGCCGCGTCTTGTCCATACGACCGATGGTGGCACGGGGCACTGACACGGGCGCCGGTGCGATGTTTTCGCCCCCGCCGCCCCTACCCGTCCCATCCTTCTGGGGCTCCGCCCCAGACCCCGCTCCTCAAACGCCGGAGGGGCTGAGTTTTTCAGCCCGTCCGGCGTTTGAGGACGAGGCCGTTCAGGCCGACAGAGGGGGTCTGGGGGCGCAGCCCCCAGGGACGGGACGGGTAGGGGCGGCGGGGGCGAGCTAACACGACGAAGACCCCCGGGGCGGACACCAGCCGGGGGCCTTCAGCTCATCGCGAGGTCAGACGGTCTCGACCACCGGCGCCGGAGCCGGAGCGTCGTCCTTCGCACCCTCTGCCTTCGGCCCCGCGCCCTTCAGCGGAACCTCCTTCACGAACACGGCCGCCACCAGCGCGACCACCGCGACGACGGCTCCCAGCAGGAAGGCCGAGTGCGTACCCGCGGACACCGCGTGCTGGTACGCCTCCCGCGCCGCCTCCGGCAGCTTCGCCAGACTCGCCGCGTCCAGCTGCGCCGACTGCTCGGTGACCTTCGAGCCCAGCGCACCGGCCCGCTCGGTCATGACGTCCTGGACCCGGTTGTTGAACAGGGCGCCCATGATGGCGACACCGAAGGAGGAGCCGAGCGTACGGAACAGGGTGGTCGACGAGGACGCGACGCCCATGTCCTTCATCTCGACGCTGTTCTGCGCGACCAGCATGGTGATCTGCATCAGGCAGCCCATGCCGAGCCCGACGACCGCCATGAACACACCGGAGGTGAAGCGCGAGGTCCCGGTGTCCATCGTGGACAACAGGTACAGCCCGACGACCATCAGGGCGCTGCCGACGACCGGGAAGACGTAGTACCGGCCGGTGTTCGTGGTCACCCGGCCCGCGACCATCGAGGTCACCAGCATCGCGCCGAGCATCGGCAGGAGCAGCAGCCCGGAGTTGGTCGCGGACGCGCCCTGCACCGACTGCTGGTACAGCGGCAGGAAGAGCGTCGCACCGAACATCACGAAGCCGGTGATGAAGCCGATGACCGACATCAGCGTGAAGTTGCGGCTGCGGAAGATGTGCAGCGGCACGATCGGCTCGGCGGCCCTGGTCTGCCAGAACACGAAGCCGATGAGCGAGGCCACGCCGATCCCGATGAGCTCCATGATCCGCGCGGACGACCAGGCGTACTCCGTACCGCCCCAGGTGGTGACGAGGACGATGGAGGTGATGCCGACGGTCAGCAGCACGACACCGAGGTAGTCGATGCCCGCCTTGGACCGCTTCCTCGGCAGGTGCAGTACGACACTGATCGCGGCCAGCGCGATCACGCCGAGCGGCAGGTTGATGTAGAAGGACCAGCGCCAGCCCCAGTTGTCGGTGATGGTGCCGCCGACCAGCGGGCCGCCGATCATCGCGAGCGCCATGACGCCGGCCATCATGCCCTGGTACTTGCCACGCTCCCGCGGCGGAATCAGGTCACCGATGATCGCCATGACGCCGACCATCAGACCGCCGGCGCCGAGGCCCTGGATCGCCCGGAACCCGATCAGCTCGCCCATGTTCTGGGCCATGCCGCTGAGCGCGGAGCCGATCAGGAAGATCACGATCGACGTCATGAAGGCGCCCTTGCGCCCGTACATGTCGCCGAGCTTGCCCCAGATCGGGGTGGAGGCCGCGGTCGCGAGGGTGTACGCCGTCACCACCCACGACAGGTGCTCGAGTCCGCCGAGGTCGCCCACGATCGTCGGCATCGCGGTGCCCACGATCATGTTGTCGAGCATCGCGAGCATCATGGTGATCATGAGCGCGAGCAGCACGACCCGTACGCTCTTCGGCTGCTTGTCCGGCTGTGTGTCCGGCTGTTCGTCCGGCTGTTCGTCCGGCTCGGTCTCGACTGTCCGTGTGTCCGCCATCGTTCCCACTCCCCTGGGTCCTTCTGGTTACTTCCCCCCGGCCGACTACTTACTTGCCGACCGGCTAGCTGACTACACTGGGGAAGGTAGACCCGTAACTAGCCGGGCGTCAAGTAAGTTTTCTAGTCGGTCGGCAAGTAAGTTTTCAGGGAACCCGAGGAGCGCGAGGATGGGCGGCACCATGGACGGCACCAAGCAGCAGCGCCGCGGCAACACCCGCCAGCGCATCCAGGACGTCGCACTCGAACTCTTCGCCGAGCAGGGGTACGAGAAGACCTCGCTCCGCGAGATCGCCGAGAGCCTCGACGTCACCAAGGCGGCTCTGTACTACCACTTCAAGACCAAGGAAGAGATCCTCGTCAGCATCTTCGACGACCTGACGCAGCCGATCCTCGACCTGACCGAGTGGGGCAAGCAGCAGCCGCACACGCTGGAGACGAAGCAGGAGATCGTACGGCGTTACAGCGCGATCCTGGCCGGCGCGGCGCCGCTGTTCCGCTTCATGCAGGAGAACCAGGCGGCGGTCCGGGAACTGCGCGTCGGTGAGACCTTCAAGGACCGCATGCAGGGCCTGCGCGAGATCATCATGGACCCGGACGCGGCCCTGGTCGACCAGATCCGTTGCGTCAGCGCGATCTTCACTCTGCACGCCGGGATGTTCTTCATCCAGGACCTGGACGCCACTCCCGAGGAGAAGCGCAAGGCGGTCCTGGAGGTCGCGACGGACCTGGTGACCCAGGCGCACGAGGGCACGAAGACCCCCTGAGAGCCGCGCTAGAGGGTCACGCCCTTGGAGCGCAGGAAGGCGACCGGGTCGATGGCCGAGCCGTAGTTCGCGGTCGTACGGATCTCGAAGTGCAGGTGCGGGCCGCTGGAGTTGCCGGTGTTGCCGGACAGGGCGATGCGCTGGCCGGTGGTGACGACCTGGCCGACCTTCACCTGGATGCGCGAGAGGTGGGCGTACTGCGAGTAGGTGCCGTTGCCGTGCTTGATGACGATGGCGTTGCCGTACGCGGACCCGTCACCGGCGCCGCTGGAACCGGCCTTGACCACGGTGCCGCCGTGCGCGGCGAAGACCTGCGTGCCGCTGGCGACAGCGAAGTCCTGCCCGCTGTGCGTGGAGTTCCACATGCTGCCGGACTGGGCGAAGCTCGCGCTGAGCGTGTACTTCTTCACGGGGTCGACCCAGGAGGCGGCCTTCTTGGCGGCGACCGTGGACTTGGCCGCCGGGGCTGCCGAGGTCACTGAGGTGCCGGCCGCGGCCGCGACCCCTGACCCCAGTACGACCGACGCGCCCAGCCCGACGGCCAGCACGGTCGCGCGGGTGCGGAGCAGGGACGTACGGGAAGAGCGGGACGAGACACGCTGGAGCATCGGAACCTCATGGGGACGGGGACGGAGAAACCACCCGGCACACAGGTGGCCGCCGGATGGAGCACCCCTTGGTACCCCCGAGGACCACAGGTACCAAAACCTGTGAACTACGACGGAAGCTAGTACTTCATCCCAAAACTTCACCCTCCTTGACAGAGACCCCATCAGGGATGAATCCACCCAGAACGGCGAAACCGATCCAGGGGTTCCGAACCAAAAGTCCTTTTTGCCCTTTCGGGCCTTTCCACTACTCCGCCTAGTACCGGACAAATCGCCTGTGCGGCATGTCACCGGCCGCCAAGATCGAGGGACCCGGGAATGTGACCGGGGCTACGCTGCTGCCCTGGACGGACGACTCAGGGGGAGAGCGCCCATGGATCCGGCGACCATCGGCGTCAAGCTGGCCTCGGCCGCGGTCACTCCCCTGATCAGGAAACTCTTCGTCCCCGAACTCCCCGGCGCGGGCTTGGTGGACAAACCCATCCGCATTGCCGCCTACGTCTCCCTCAAAGGCGAAACCCGCACGCTCGACAAACCGGCGCTCCACAAACTCTCCGCCGCCCTGGTCCGCCAGTCCTTGAAAACAGGCGAGCGCCCCATACCCCCCGACGAGGAACAGGCCGTCACCCACGCCCTGGCCGACACCCTCCACGCCCTCGGCGACCTCACCATGACGGACGTCCAGGCGGTCGAGCTCGGCCACGCGTTCCTCGCCGCCACCCTCCGCACGGCGAGCGGCAATCCGGACCGCGACCTCTCGCTGGACGCAGGCCTGTTCTACGGCCGTCTCCTGCACACGGCCTGTCTGCACATCGTCCACTTCTTCACCCAGCGCTCCACCTTCGTCGCCCGCACACTCGTCGAACAGACCCGCCGCCAGAGCGAACTCATCGCCAAAGTGGACGAGTTGATCGCCCGCACACCCCCACCCGACGGCACCGACCCCGCCTTCGAACAGCGCTACCTCTCCTACGTCACCACCAAGCACAGCCACCTGACCATCTACGGCATCGACCTGGTCGACTCCCCCGACCGCTGGCCCCTGGACGCCGCCTACCTCAGCCTCCAGGCCCTGGGTCCCGCCGAGGACGACCACGCGAGCGGCCCCGACGGGCCGACCATCGCCGCCGCGACCGCGCTGCCCGCCGAACAGGCCCTCGCCGAGCACGACTTGGTGCTGCTGCGCGGCGTGGCCGGCTCCGGCAAGACGACCCTCGTGCAGTGGCTCGCGGTGACGGCGGCCAGGGGCGAGCGAGGCGACCGCATCCCGTTCGTCCTCCCGCTGCGCACCCTCGTCCGGCGCTCCGACGGCCTCCCCGCCCCCGACGCCTTCCTCGAAGCCGTACGCGTCCCCTTCCACGCCACCCAACCGCCCGGCTGGGCGGACCGCGTCCTCACCGCCCGCCGCGGCCTGCTCCTCATCGACGGCATCGACGAGATCCCCGAGCGGGAACGCGAACGCACCCGCCGCTGGCTGCGCGACCTGCTGGACGTCTATCCCGGCAACCAGTGGCTGGTCACCTCACGCCCCTCCGCCGTACGGGAGGACTGGCTCACCCCCGACGGCTTCACGGAACTCGCCCTCACGCCCATGAGCCGGGACGACGTGGCCGCATTCATCGCCCGCTGGCACACGGCGGCCCGGATCGACGCACCCGATCCGGACCTCCTCGACAGCTACCGGCGCTCCCTCCTCGACGCCGTCCAGACCAAGCCCGACCTCGGTCGGCTCGCCACCAACCCCCTGATGTGCGGCCTGATCTGCGCCCTGCACCGCGACCGCCGCGGCTATCTCCCGCACGGGCGCCAGGAGTTGTACGACGCCGCCCTTTCGATGCTGCTAGCCCGCCGGGACGAGGAGCGGGACATGTTTCCCCAGGGGGACGGCGACGGTGTCCAGCTCACCGAACTCCCCCAGATCCAGCTGCTCCAGCGCCTCGCCTACTGGCTGATCCGCAACAACCAGTCGGAGATGGACCGCGAGCGCGCCGAACGCATCGTCACCGACGTCCTGCCGTCCCTCCCGGCCGCGGCGGCCCAGGGCAACGCGGAGGTGATCCTGCGCCACCTCCTCGTCCGCAGCGGCCTGCTCCGCGAACCCACCGTCGGCACGGTCGAGTTCGTCCACCGCACCTTCCAGGACTACCTGGGCGCGAAGGCGGCGGTGGAGGACGGGGACCTCGGGCTGCTGGTACGGGGCGCCGCCGCGGACGAGCAGTGGGCGGACGTGTTCCGCATGGCGGTGGCGCATGCGCGGCCGCGGGAGAGGGCGGAGCTGCTGAGTGACCTCACCGAGGCGGCCCGGCACCTGTCCGGCCCGGCGGCCACCCGCGTACGGCTCCTCGCCCTGGCCTCACTGGAACACGCGACGCAGCTCGATCCGGGGGTACGGGCGGCCGTGGAGCAGAACGCGGCGGCGCTGATTCCGCCCCGGACGACGGAGGAGGCCCGCGCGCTGGCCTCGGCCGGCCCGCTCGCGCTGGAGCTGCTGCCGGGGCCGGAGGTGTTGAGCGACGCGGAGGCGCGGGCGGTGGTCATCGCCGCGTCGCTCATCGGGACGGATGCGGCGCTGCCGGTGCTCGCCCGGTTCCGGACCCATACGGCCCTGGACGTGCGGGCCCAGCTCACCTGGACCTGGCACCGGTTCCCGGCGCGACGGTACGCCGAGCAGGTCGTCGCCCACCTGCGCGAGGACGGCCTCTTCTTCACCGCCCACTCGACGGAACACCTGCGCATCCTGGACGAACTCGGCGGCAGGCAGCGCCTCCAGCTGGTCGGCGACGCGGACCCGTCCCGGCTCGACCCCGACGCGGTGACCGACCTCGTCCTCCGTGACGGCAAGGGGATGTGGGACCTGAGCTGTCTCTCGCCCCTGCGCCGGCTCACCTATCTGGAGATCATCAGGTGTCCGCAGGTGGACGACCTCACCCCGCTCGCCCACCTCCCTCTGCACCGGCTCTGCCTGGATCTCACGCCCGGCCTGGAACGGCCGGGAGCCCTGTCCGTGTTCTCCGGTTCGACGTCCCTGGAGCATCTCGAACTCGGTCCGGCCCTGCAGGCCGACTCCCTCGACGGAGCCATCCCCACAGACCTGCCCCTGCGCCATCTGCGCTTCTCCAAAGGCGCGCTCACCCACACCGGCCTACGCGGCCTGCATCGTTTCCGGTCACTCAGCGAACTGAGCCTGGCCACCGATGTCGCCACTCCACTGTCTCCCGAGGACTACGAGGAGATCGCCCGCGTCCCCCGGCTCAAGAGACTGCGCCTCAACTGGCAGGTCACCGGCTGGAACGGCCCACCGCTGCCCGGCATCACCACCCTGCGCCTCAACAACTTCACAGGCACCGAGGACATTTCGAGCATCCCGGCCCTGTTCCCCAACCTCCACACGATGCGGATCGTCCTCGCCCCGGACACCTTCGAGGTACCGGAGCACATCCTCGCCCAACTCCCCGTCACCCCCACCGCGTCCAAGGTGTACGCCGTGGTGTGACGCACATCTCTGGCCACTTACCCTCCAGTAACCCTACGGTTCCCCTCGCGCCACCCTCACCAACAAACATGCACGCGACAACTCCATGTGCAGGACGTGAGAGGAACCCCCACAGATGACCACACGACGCCCCTGGGCGCGCCGCGCAGCCATCACCGCCGTCTCCGCGACCGCCCTCGTGGCACTGGCCGTCCCCGCCGAGGCCGCGACGACGACCACGAGCACCTCCACGACCGCCACGGCCGCAGCCGAAGACGTCGACTACGACACCTGGCAGACGGACTGCCAGGCGGTGATGGACCAGGCCCTGCCCTACCTGAAGCAGCGCATAGCGAACACGACGCCGGGCGAGAAGCAGGCGATCGTCTTCGACATCGACAACACCACCCTGGAGACCGACTTCGGCTTCAGCTACCCGCAGCCGGCCAACGCCCCGGTCCTCGAAGTCGCCGAGTACGCCCAGGAGCACGGCGTCTCCCTGTTCTTCGTGACGGCCCGCCCCGGCATCATCTACTCGGTGACCGACTACAACCTCGAGCACGTCGGCTACCAGGTCTCCGGCCTCTACGTCCGCAGCCTCGTCGACCTCTTCAAGGACGTCGCCGCGTACAAGACCGCCCAGCGCGTCGACATCGAGAACGACGGCTACACGATCATCGCGAACATCGGCAACAGCGCCACCGACCTGTCGGGCGGCCACGCCGAGAAGACCTACAAGCTCCCGGACTACGACGGCCAGCTGTCGTAACCGCCCGCGGGCATACGAAAGGGGCCGGTGCTCGAAAGCACCGGCCCCTTTCCGACGTAGCCCTGAGGCTTACGCCTCCTTGCTCAGGTTCGGCCCGGCACCGCCGGCCGCCTGCTCGATCGGCGGGACGTCGGGCAGTGCCGACTTCTCCTCACCGCGGAAGGTGAAGGTCTTGGCCTCGCCCTCGCCCTCCGTGTCCACGACCACGATGTGACCGGGGCGCAGCTCGCCGAAGAGGATCTTCTCCGAGAGCGTGTCCTCGATCTCGCGCTGGATGGTGCGACGCAGCGGACGCGCACCCAGCACCGGGTCGTAACCCTTCTTGGACAGCAGCTCCTTGGCGGCCTGGGAGAGCTCGATGCCCATGTCCCGGTCCTTGAGCCGCTCGTCCACCTTGCCGACCATCAGGTCAACGATCTTGAGGATGTCGTCCTGGGTCAGCTGCGGGAAGACGACCACGTCGTCGACGCGGTTGAGGAACTCGGGGCGGAAGTGCTGCTTGAGCTCGTCCGAGACCTTGTTCTTCATGCGCTCGTAGTTCGACTTCTTGTCGCCCGAGGCCGCGAAGCCCAGGTTGAAGCCCTTGGAGATGTCCCGGGTGCCGAGGTTGGTCGTCATGATGATGACCGTGTTCTTGAAGTCCACGACCCGGCCCTGGGAGTCGGTCAGACGACCGTCCTCCAGGATCTGCAGCAGCGAGTTGAAGATGTCCGGGTGGGCCTTCTCGACCTCGTCGAAGAGAACGACGGAGAACGGCTTGCGACGGACCTTCTCGGTCAGCTGGCCGCCCTCTTCGTAGCCCACGTAGCCGGGGGGCGAGCCGAAGAGACGCGAGACCGTGTGCTTCTCGCTGAACTCCGACATGTCGAGGGAGATCAGCGCGTCCTCGTCACCGAAGAGGAACTCGGCGAGCGCCTTGGACAGCTCGGTCTTACCGACACCGGACGGGCCGGCGAAGATGAACGAACCACCGGGACGCTTCGGGTCCTTCAGACCGGCGCGCGTACGACGGATCGCCTTCGACAGCGCCTTGACGGCGTCGACCTGGCCGATGACCCGCTTGTGGAGCTCGTCCTCCATGCGCAGCAGACGCGAGGACTCCTCCTCGGTGAGCTTGAAGACCGGGATGCCGGTGGCGGTCGCGAGGACCTCGGCGATCAGCTCGCCGTCGACCTCGGCGACGACGTCCATGTCGCCGGCCTTCCACTCCTTCTCCCGCTTGGCCTTGGCGGCCAGGAGCTGCTTCTCCTTGTCGCGGAGGGAGGCGGCCTTCTCGAAGTCCTGCGAGTCGATCGCGGACTCCTTGTCCCGGCGGACACCGGCGATCTTCTCGTCGAACTCGCGGAGGTCCGGCGGCGCGGTCATCCGGCGGATGCGCATCCGGGAACCGGCCTCGTCGATCAGGTCGATCGCCTTGTCCGGCAGGAAGCGGTCCGAGATGTACCGGTCGGCCAGGGTGGCGGCCTGGACCAGCGCCTCGTCCGTGATGGAGACACGGTGGTGGGCCTCGTACCGGTCACGGAGACCCTTGAGGATCTCGATCGTGTGCGGCAGGGACGGCTCCGCGACCTGGATCGGCTGGAAGCGGCGCTCGAGGGCCGCGTCCTTCTCCAGGTGCTTGCGGTACTCGTCCAGGGTGGTCGCACCGATGGTCTGCAGCTCACCACGGGCCAGCATCGGCTTCAGGATCGAAGCGGCGTCGATGGCGCCCTCGGCGGCACCCGCACCGACCAGCGTGTGCAGCTCGTCGATGAACAGGATGATGTCGCCGCGGGTGCGGATCTCCTTGAGGACCTTCTTCAGGCGCTCCTCGAAGTCACCGCGGTAGCGGGAGCCGGCGACCAGCGCGCCGAGGTCAAGCGTGTAGAGGTGCTTGTCCTTCAGCGTCTCGGGCACCTCGCCCTTGACGATCGCCTGAGCCAGTCCTTCGACAACCGCCGTCTTACCGACGCCGGGCTCACCGATCAGGACCGGGTTGTTCTTGGTACGGCGGGACAGCACCTGCATGACCCGCTCGATCTCCTTCTCGCGCCCGATGACCGGGTCGAGCTTGGACTCACGAGCGGCCTGGGTGAGGTTCCGGCCGAACTGGTCGAGGACCAGGGACGTCGAGGGGGTGCCCTCGGCAGGGCCGCCGGCAGTGGCGGTCTCCTTGCCCTGGTAGCCGGAGAGCAGCTGGATGACCTGCTGCCGCACCCGGTTGAGATCGGCGCCCAGCTTGACCAGGACCTGGGCGGCGACACCCTCGCCCTCACGGATCAGGCCGAGCAGGATGTGCTCCGTGCCGATGTAGTTGTGGCCCAGCTGAAGAGCCTCGCGGAGCGACAGCTCCAGGACCTTCTTGGCACGGGGGGTGAAGGGGATGTGCCCGGACGGGGCCTGCTGCCCCTGCCCGATGATCTCCTCCACCTGCTGGCGGACCGCCTCGAGCGAAATCCCGAGGCTCTCAAGGGCCTTGGCGGCGACACCCTCACCCTCGTGGATCAGGCCCAGGAGGATGTGCTCGGTGCCGATGTAGTTGTGGTTGAGCATCCGGGCTTCTTCCTGAGCCAGGACGACAACCCGCCGCGCGCGGTCGGTGAACCTCTCGAACATCGTTAATCGCTCCTCAGAGCGGTCAGGCAGTGGGGGGAACTTCCCCTCCCTGTCCTTCCGCAGCTTAGTCCCGCAAGCGGGGACCGCTCATTCCAACTGCCGACACCGTCCTTGGCCTCCTGACCCCGAACGCCGACATCTGCTCCAACCCGATGGTGCGAGACGATGTTCCCGCAGGCCAGGCAGTTACCCCCACCATCAGTACGCCGATGGCGAACGTGAGACGGCCTTTCCTGCGTGTCGCCCCCTCTCACTAGGGATGTCTTACCCGCTCGGACGGACACTCCATGCCGCGCGCACCGGTTCGCTCCGCTATGGGCGAACAACCTTGCGCCTCCCCGCACCCCCGCACGCCCCCTCTTTCAGCACTCTGCGCATTTACCGGACCACCCAGCGTAACCCGCAGGCCCTTCCGGTGGTTGCACTTGGCATGGTTGGCAGCCTCCCCCCGGTCACACGCCCTCCGCTCGCCACAGACCTCACCACCGTCCCGCTCCCCCGCCGGCCGCTCGAGGCGAGCGATCCGGCCGATCCGGCCGATTCGGGGGATTCCGGCGAATCGGTCCGCCGCTGGTATGAGAACGAACTGGGCTGGGCGACAGTGCCCGCCCAGCCGGGAAGGCTCGACATTCCGGTACGGCTGCGGGTGGGCCTGCGCTTCGACGTCCTGGACGTGCCGGCCGAGGCGGGCCGCGCCGCGCTGCGTCATCTGGCGCCGGGCTCTCCGGTGGCCGTGGAGGGCGACCGGATGCGGCTGCTGATGGCCGCGGGCGGCGCGGAGGAGCTGCCGGGGGTGCTGGACTGGCTGGAGTGGGGCGCGCTGGCGCTCGATCTGCTCGCGATCGGCGAGGGCGGACTCATGGACGCGCCGCTTCCGCCGGGCCGCCAGGGGACCCTGCAGGGGGCCGCCGTATGGCTGCGGCCCCCCGAGCCTGGGTGCGAGGTCGAGGCCTCGCTGCCGACGGTGTCGGCCGTGGGGGGCGGTGGGGGCGCCCCCGATCTCGTACGCGTGCTGAACACGGTGGCAACGCACTGCCACCGGCTGCGACTGCGGCGCGCATGCGCACAGCCATAGACCTTTGCCCCGTCGATCAGGCGTGGGCCTCTTCGTAAAGCTTGCGAATGTTCGCCGGAACACGGCCGCGGTCATTGACCTCGTGACCGTTTTCCTTGGCCCAGGCACGGATCTGAGCGGTGTCCTGGCTGCCGCCGGAAGCGGCACGCGCCTTTCCGCGTCCACCCGAAGCACGACCTCCGGTACGACGGCCGCCCTTCACGTACGCGTCGAGAAGGCCACGGAGCTTGTCCGCATTGGCAGTCGTGAGATCGATCTCGTACGTCTTGCCGTCCAGCGCGAACGTGACAGTCTCGTCCGCCTCGCCGCCGTCGAGGTCGTCGACAAGAAGGACCTGAACCTTCTGTGCCACCGGATTTCCTTTCATCCAATACTTGAGGGCCTGGGGTCTGCGGCATCCGCCGTTTCGCCGTCCCCTGTTATATGCAGTACTGCAGTACGTCGGAAAGCAAACCGCTTTTGCTGAGAAAACACAAACCCCTAGGGGAGACCGACAGGGCTCCCGCCGACCGGAAACATGCGCGTTTCGGACATAGGGAACCTGGGCAGGGGCGCGCCGTCGAATACCGCGGATCCGCCGGATCCTTGGCGATCACAGATGCAGAAGCATCCGGCTGTTGCCCAAGGTGTTCGGTTTCACTCGTTCGAGTCCGAGGAACTCAGCCACACCTTCGTCATAGGAACGCAGTAGCTCCGTGTAGACATCGGTGTCAACGGGTGTCTCACCGATCTCGACGAAGCCGTGCTTGCCGAAGAAGTCCACTTCGAAGGTCAGACAGAAAACGCGTCGAACGCCGAGCCAGCGAGCGGTCTGCAACAACTTCTCCAGCAACTGATGCCCGACGCCCGCGCCCTTCAGGCCGGGCTTCACCGCGAGAGTACGGACTTCCGCGAGGTCTTCCCACATCACATGCAGGGCGCCGAAGCCGAGCAGCTCGGCGTTGTCGTCTCGCTCGGCCACCCAGAACTCCTGGATGTCCTCGTAAAGCGTCACCGTCGCTTTGTCGAGCAGGATGCGGTCACGGACGTACGCGTCAAGGAGACCGCGGATGGCCGCGACATCGCTGGTGCGGGCCCGTCGGACGGTGATGGCTTTTGCGGCGACTTCGGGACCCTGGCTCTCTGCTGACATGAGCGGACGCTATCGCCCGCCGCCCCGCTGCGCCGAGCCGGGGTTCTCCTCGACGGTTTCGGCGGCATCCGGTGCCGGTTCGGATGTTTCCGGTCCCTGGACGATGCGTACGGCGTCCCGCAGGGCCTGTCGCTGTTCGTCGCTCATCATGCCGAAGAAGGCGACGAGAGCGGCGGCGGGGTTGTCACTCTGCGACCAGGCGTCGTTCATGAGTGCGGCGGCGTAGGCGGGGCGTGTGGAGACCGCCTCATATCGATAGGCCCGGCCTTCCGCCTCACGACGCACCCAGCCCTTCTGATGGAGATTGTCCAAAACGGTCATCACCGTGGTGTACGCGATCGACCGTTCCTGCTGAAGGTCTTCCAGGACTTCTCGAACGGTCACCGGACGGTTCCACTTCCACACCCGCGTCATGACCGCGTCTTCGAGTTCTCCCAATGGGCGAGGCACAGCTCAGCACAATAGTGGGAGAACTCGGTATTGGCATGGCGGACGTGCACTTCAGCGGCAAACAGGAACAAAAAGGGCGTACGACTCGGAAAGCACAGGGCTTGTGGGAGTCGTACGCCGCTGAGGGCGCCGTGGAGCGCTCAGGCGTCGCCCGCGTTCGCCTTCGCGGTGCCGGAGGCCTGCCGGGTCCCCTCCGCACGCGCGAGGACGGCGTCGACGGCCGCGTCCTCCTTGGCCTTGTTCGCCCCACCCTGGGTCTTCACGATCACCCTGACCACACCGATGAAGAACACGGCCATGACGACCGGGGGCACGAGCGCGGAGACGTAGTCCATGCGTCCAGGGTAGCCACGGGCCGGGGGGCGGTCGGGGCGGGGTGGGGCGAAATGGGGCCGACGGCTTCGCCTGCGGCGGGGTGGGGCGGGGTGGGGGGGGGCGGACGATGACACGGGTCGTCGGCGCCTTGTGCCTACGGGCGGTGGGCGGGACTGGGACGGGGCCGGGTGGTGTCTCGGTCTGCGGCTGGTGGGGGCGGGGCGACCGATGGCGAGGGTCGAGGGGGTAGCCGTACGGCCGATCGTCTGCGCCGGCCGTCGACCAAGAACCGGGGCGTCTTGGCCGACGGCCGGCGCAGACGGTCGTTTGCACGGCGCCGTGCCCGACTGCCGGCGCCGGGCCGGAGGCCGGAGAGGGTCGGGCGCTGAGCCGAAGACCGGCGCCAGACGCGGGCTCACCCTCGGCGAGGGCCGGGATGCATCGGCCCGCGGCCAACCGCCGGCACGGCGCCGTCGCCGACTGCCGACGCGGGCCGACGGGCGGAGAGGGTTGGGCGCTGAGCCGAAGGCCGGCCCCAGGCGCGGGCCCGCCTTCGGCGAGGGGCGGGATGCATCGACTTGCGGCCAACCGCCGGCACCGCGCTTTGGACGACTGCTGGCGCCGGCCGACGGCAAGGATCGAAGGCTGGACCGCCAGCCGACTCCGGGCGCCGGTCGGCCGTCGGCGAGGGCCGGCGCCGGGACGCCTCAGCTCGCGGCCAATTGCCGGCAGCCCGCATCGGACACGGGGCCGGCTGTCGGCATGGGGCTGAGGCCGGGCCGACGGCCGGCTCGGGCCGGCCGGCGGCGAGTGGGGGTGCCGGGAGGTTTCAGCCCGCGGCCAGCTGTTGTGGGGGGCTTGTCGCTGGCGGGGTGGGTTTGCGGCGGGGGAAGACCTCGCCCGGGGTGGGGATGGGGCGGGACGGCTTCGGGCCGGCGGGGGCCGGCTTGGGGGCCGGGCGCTCGGCGGGCTTCTCCGCCGGCTTGGTCGGGTCCTTCGCGTCCTGCTCGGCAGGGGCCTGGGCGGCGCCGGAAAGGCCTCCAGGGAGCGCCAGGAGCCGCGTGCGGGACGCGGGGACCGTCGGGGCGGGTGCAGCGCGTCCGGCCGCCGTGGCGCCGGCGAGGCGGGCTCGTACGTCCCGCTCGGCCAGCACCAGGCAACGGTCCAGGAGAGCCGCCGCGATGGGATTGCCGCGCAGGGCCCGCAGGGCGGCGAGGTCGTCGGAATGCGGGCGGTATCCGGCCCCCAGCGCCTCCTCCAGGAGCGTGAGGTAGCCGGCGGCGGTGCCGGGCAGGGCGGCGCGATAGCGGGCGAGATCGGCCACCAGGAAGGCTCGCAGCCGGGCACCCTCACGTGTCGCCTCGTCTAGGGACTCGGCGAGGCGGAGGCAGTCCTGGACGTCCTCGGCCGAGGCGGGGCTGGGGTGAAGGGCGAGGGCGAGAGCGCGGCGGAGCACACGCAGCTCCTCCGCGCCGAACACCATGCCGCCGCGGGATCCGTATGGCGTGGGCATGCGGCGACAGTACGCGCTAATCAGACAAACTCGACATAGGGAGCACGGGTGTGGCGCGAGGAGCCACCCGGGCGGACGCGCATCGCAAGCCCGTCCGGCGTTCGAGGACGGGAACCACCGTCCCGACCCCCCACCCACCTGCTGCGGGCTTCGCTTCCAGGCACCGGCGGTGGATTTCAGCCCGTCCGGCGTTTGAGGACAAGGCCCGTTCAGGGCCGACAGCGGGGGTCCGGGGGCGCAGCCCCCGGGGATGGGACGGGTAGGGGCGGCGGGGGCGAAAAACAACCCGGCGCCACCCCCACCCCGCTCACATCCGCGACACGTTCCGCTCGTACACCAGCCGCAACCCCACCAGCGTCAGCCACGGCTCGTGCTCGTCGATCACCGAGGACTCGCCGAGCACCATCGGGGCCAGCCCCCCCGTCGCGATCACCGTCACGTCGTCCGGATCCTCCGCCAGTTCCTTGGCCATTCGGGTCACGACCCCGTCGACCTGACCGGCGAACCCGTAGATGATCCCGGACTGCATCGCCTCGACCGTGTTCTTGCCGATCACGCTCCGCGGCCGCGCCACCTCGATCTTCCGCAGCTGCGCGCCCTTGACGCCCAGCGCCTCGACGGAGATCTCGATGCCGGGCGCGATGACCCCACCGACGTACTCCCCGCGCGCGGACACCGCGTCGAAGGTCGTGGCCGTACCGAAGTCCACGACGATGGCCGGTCCGCCGTACAGCTCGACCGCGGCCACCGCGTTGATGATCCGGTCCGCGCCGACCTCCTTGGGGTTGTCGGTGAGGATCGGCACGCCCGTCTTCACGCCCGGCTCCACGAGCACGGCGGGCACGTCGCCGTAATAGCGCCGCGTCACCTCGCGCAGCTCGTGCAGCACGGACGGCACGGTCGCGCAGATCGCGATGCCGTCGATGCCGTCGCCCAGTTCGTCGCCGAGGAGCGGGTGCATGCCCATGAGGCCCTGGAGCAGCACCGCCAGCTCGTCGGCCGTGCGGCGCGCGTCCGTCGAGATCCGCCAGTGCTCGACGATGTCCTCGCCGTCGAACAGGCCGAGGACCGTGTGCGTGTTGCCTACGTCGATCGTGAGGAGCATGGCTGTCTACTCCGCCGCGCGCAGGTCGAGACCGATGTCCAGGATCGGCGAGGAGTGGGTGAGCGCCCCTACGGCGAGGTAGTCGACGCCCGTGCCGGCGTACGCCTTGGCGTTCTCCAGGGTGAGCCGGCCCGAGGCCTCCAGCGCGGCACGGCCGTGCACGAGCGCGACCGCCTCCTCGCACTCGCCCGGCGTGAAGTTGTCCAGCAGGATCAGGTCGGCGCCGGCGTCCACGACCTCACGCAGCTGGTGCAGGGTGTCGACCTCGACCTCGATCGGCACCTCCGGGAAGGCCTCCCGTACGGACTTGAAGGCCTGCGCGACACCGCCCGCGGCGACCACGTGGTTGTCCTTCACCAGCGCCGCGTCGGACAAAGACATCCGGTGGTTCACACCGCCGCCGCACCGCACCGCGAACTTCTCCAGGGCCCGCAGCCCCGGCGTCGTCTTCCGCGTGTCACGCACGCGTGCCTTCGTGCCGTCCAGGACGTCCGCCCACGCGCGCGTGGCGGTCGCGATGCCCGACAGCCGGCACAGGAGGTTGAGCGCGCTGCGCTCGGCGGTGAGGAGGTCACGCGTGCGCGTGGTGACCGACAGGAGCTTCTGCCCGGCCTCCACCCGGTCGCCGTCCTCCACGTGCCGCTCGACCTCGAACTCGGCCTCGCAGACGACCGAGACGACCGCTTCGGCGACCCTGAGGCCCGCCACGACGCCCCCCTCGCGCGCGACGAAGTCGGCGGTGGCGACGGCGTCCTCGGGGATGGTCGCGACGGTCGTCACGTCCACGCCGTGGTCGAGGTCCTCCTGGATGGCGACGTTGGCGATGTCCTCGACCTCCACGGGGTCGAGTCCGGCGTCGGCCAGAAGCTGGGCGAGCGCGGGGTCGAGCCCGCACTCCAGATACTCCTCGCCGCCGATGCCGGCGTCCGCGCCGCAGGCACAGCCGTCGCCGCAGCCTCCGGTCGGGGCGAGGGGAAGGTCGGGGGTGCTCACGTCTGTCACTGCTCCTGAAGGGGCTGCCGGGTCGGGGGGAAGTCTGCGGTATCGGTGGTGTGTACGGCGAGGGTGCGGTCGGGATTCAGCCGTACGACGATGTGGCGGCGCCATGCCGTGTCGTCGCGGTCGGGCCGGTCCTCGCGCCAGTGGCAGCCGCGGGTCTCCTCGCGCTGCCGGGCCGCGGCGACCAGGACGCGGGCCACGCACAGGAGGTTGGTGGCCTCCCAGGTGTCGACGCCGGGCTCGGCGGTCTTGCCGTTCTCGTCGAGGGCGTCGCGGGCGTCGGAGTGCAGCCGCTGGAGCTGTTCGGCGGCCTTCGCGAGGGACTCGGCGGAGCGCAGGACGCCTGCGCCGTCGGTCATGATCCGCTGGATCGCGAAGCGGGCTTCCGGCGCGAGGAGCGGGTGCGCGGGCTTCTCGGGGCGCTCGACCGGTGCGGGCACGCGCGCGTGGAGGCCGTTCTCGCCCTGGGCCGCGGCGATGTCCTCGGCGATGCGCTCGGCGTAGACCAGGCCTTCCAGCAGGGAGTTCGACGCGAGCCGGTTCGCGCCGTGCACGCCGGTGCAGGCGACCTCGCCGCACGCGTACAGGCCCGGGACGGTCGTACGGCCCTGGGAGTCCGTGCGCACGCCGCCGGAGGCGTAGTGGGCGGCCGGCGCTATCGGGATGGGCTCGGTGACCGGGTCGATGCCGTGGGCGCGGCAGGAGGCGAGGATCGTCGGGAAGCGGTGCTCCCACATGTCGGCGCCGAAGTGCCGGGCGTCGAGGAACATGTGCTCGGCGTCCTGCTCCTGCATGCGGCGCATGATGCCCTTGGCCACGATGTCCCGGGGCGCGAGTTCGGCCAGTTCGTGCTGCCCGACCATGAAGCGCACGCCGGCCGCGTCGACCAGGTGGGCGCCCTCGCCCCGTACGGCCTCGGAGACCAGGGGCTGCTGGCCCTCCGCGTCCGCGCCGAGGAAGAGCACGGTCGGGTGGAACTGGACGAACTCCAGGTCGCTGACCTCGGCGCCCGCGCGCAGGGCGAGTGCCACACCGTCGCCCGTGGACACGGACGGGTTGGTGGTAGCCGAGAAGACCTGGCCCATGCCGCCGGTCGCGAGGACCACCGCGGGGGCGTGCACGGCGCCCACGCCGTCGTGCTGGCCCTCGCCCATGACGTGCAGGGTGACGCCCGCCGTACGGCCGTCGGCGTCCGTGAGCAGGTCCAGGACCAGCGCGTTCTCGATCGTGCGCAGACCACGCGCGCGTACCGCCTCGACGAGCGCCCGGGAGATCTCCGCGCCGGTCGCGTCACCGCCCGCGTGTGCGATACGGCGGCGGTGGTGGCCGCCCTCGCGGGTCAGTTCCAGGTCACCCGCTTCGGACTCGTCGAAGTGGGCACCGGTCGCGATGAGGCGGCGCACGGCGTCGGGGCCCTCGGTGACGAGGATCCGTACGGCCTCCTCGTCGCACAGACCCGCGCCCGCCACCAGCGTGTCGTCGAGGTGCTGCTCGGGGGTGTCGCCCTCGCCGAGAGCCGCTGCGATGCCGCCCTGCGCCCAGCGGGTGGAACCGTCGTCGAGGCGGGCCTTGGTGACGACGACCGTCCTGAGGCCGGCGGCCTCGCAGCGCAGGGCCGCGGTGAGACCGGCGACCCCGGAGCCGACGACGATCACGTCCGCGGAGATGGACCACCCTGGCGCGGGCGCGTGCAGTCGTATGCCTGTGCTGGTCACGAGGCGGCTCCGAGGGTTCCGAAGGTGAGGGGGAGGTTGTCGATCAGCCGGGTTGTCCCGACCCGGGCGGCGACGGCGAGGACGGCGTCACCGGTGAAGTCGTCCTGGATCTCGGTGAAGTCGGACGGGT
The DNA here is from genome assembly GCF_000718165.1 of Streptomyces fulvoviolaceus. Classification (GTDB taxonomy): domain Bacteria; phylum Actinomycetota; class Actinomycetes; order Streptomycetales; family Streptomycetaceae; genus Streptomyces; species Streptomyces fulvoviolaceus. Next base: position 42,945 of record NZ_JOEY01000009.1, read on the forward strand.
CGACGAGGGCCAGATAGTCCAGGACCAGCGGCGGGTCGAGGCGGGCGGCGTCGTCGAGGATCAGACGGGCGGCGGCGCGGACGGCCGTAGGGCCGCCGGGGGTGGCCTTGGCGACGGCGTGCGTGTCGGCCGCCGCGCGGGACTCCCCTATGGCGCTCAGGGCCTCGGCACGCGCGTGCGTGGCGGGCACTTCGAGCGCCCGCGCGCGCAGCGCCTCCTGTGCCGCGTGCCGGTCGCGGCCCGCGAACAGCGCGCGGGACAGCGCGAGCGCCGTGCGCCGCTCGGTGGGCGAGAGGTAGCGGTTGCGGCTGGAGAGGGCCAGGCCGTCGTCCTCACGGACGGTCGGCACGCCGACGATCTCGACGCCGAAGTTCAGGTCCCGCACCATGCGGCGGATCAGGGCGAGCTGCTGGGCGTCCTTCTGGCCGTAGAGGGCGACGTCGGGGCGGGTGAGGTGCAGCAGCTTGGCGACGACGGTGAGCATGCCGTCGAAGTGGCCGGGGCGCACGGCGCCCTCCAGGCGCTCCCCCATGGGGCCGGCGCTGATACGGACCTGGGGCTCGCCGCCCGGGTAGACCTCGTCCACGGCGGGCGCGAACACGGCGTCGGCGCCCGCCAGTTCGGCGAGCTTGAGGTCGGCGTCCAGGGTGCGCGGGTAGCGGTCGAGGTCCTCGCCCGCGCCGAACTGCAGCGGGTTCACGAAGACGGTGACGACGACCTCGCCCTCGGGGCCGGCGATCTCGCGGGCGGTGCGGACGAGCGTGGCGTGGCCCTCGTGCAGGGCGCCCATGGTCATCACGACTGCGCGGCGGCCCACGCGCACGCGTGCGTGCAGTTCGGCGGCGGTGCGCACCAGGTTGGTGGTCATCGGGCGTCTCCCTCGGCGCCGTCGGCCCCGGGGTTCCCCGGGGTCCCGTGGCTCCCGTTGGCGAGTACCCCGAGAAGGTCCTCTGCGAGTTCCGGCTTCAGCAGGCCGTGGGCGAGCGCCCGGTCGGCGGTCGCGCGGGCCATCGCCAGATAGCCGGAGACGGTCTGCGGGGCGTGCTTGCGCAGCTCCGCGACGTGCGCGGCGACCGTGCCCGCGTCCCCGCGCGCGACGGGGCCGGTGAGGGCCGCGTCGCCGGAGCGCAGGGCGTTGTCGAGGGCGGCGCCGAGCAGCGGGCCGAGCATCCGGTCGGGGGCCTCGACACCGGCCGCGCGCAGCAGCTCCATGGCCTGGGCGACCAGGGTGACCAGGTGGTTGGCGCCCAGCGCGAGGGCCGCGTGGTAGAGCGGGCGGTTCTCCTCGGCGATCCACTCGGGTTCGCCGCCCATCTCGATGACGAGGGCCTCGGCGGCCAGCCGCAGCTCGTCGGGGGCGGTGACGCCGAAGGAGCAGCCGGCGAGACGCTGGACGTCCACGGGGGTGCCGGTGAAGGTCATCGCCGGGTGCAGGGCCAGCGGCAGCGCGCCCGCGCGCAGGGCCGGGTCCAGGACCTTCGCGCCGTACCGCCCGGAGGTGTGCACCAGCAGCTGTCCCGGCCGCACGGCCCCGGTCTCGGCGAGGCCCTCCACCAGGCCGGGCAGGGTGTCGTCGGGAACGGTCAGCAGCACCAGGTCGGCACGCTGCAGGACGTCGGCGGGAGCGACGAGCGGCACGTCGGGGAGCATCAGCGCGGCACGCCGCCTGGAGGCGTCGGAGACTCCGGATACGGCCACCGGGCGGTGCCCGGCGAGCTGGAGGGACGCGGCCAGTACGGGGCCCACACGACCGGCGCCGACGACGCCGACGGTGAGCCGCGCGGGGCGGTCCCGGGGGTCTGGCTGTTGGACTGTACTCACGCGACGGCGGCCTTCCCGTTCCAGTCCGCATCTGGGTACCGGACGATTTCTCGTCATGTTAACGCGATTGGTTCCAGGGGCGTCCGGTTGTCCACAGGCTGTGGGTTGTCGCGGACCGCGCGCGTACGCGTCCCGTACGGAAATGCGAGTGCCCGCGTGGAGGGGCGCGCGGCATGATCCGAGGCATGAGTGATACGGCGGAGCAGGTTGAAGAGCGGTCGGCGGAGGACCAGTTGCGGGAGCGGCGACGGGCCGCCTTCCGGGAGGCGCGGCGTGTCCTGTGGCGCGGAGGAGTGAGCGGCACGATCCAGCAGCGGCTCGTGTCACTGACGGAAGCCGCACCCGAGGTGTACGACCTGGACGAATCCACGGACATCTACGGGAACGGGGTCGTGGCGGCCCTGGAGGAACGTGTCGCGACCCTGCTGGGAACGGAGGCCGCCGCCTTCTTCCCCACGGGCACGATGGCCCAGCAGGTGGCCCTGCGCTGCTGGGCGGCCCGTACCGGCAACCCCACGGTCGCCCTGCACGCCCTGGCCCACCCCGAGGTCCATGAACGCCATGCCTTCACCCAGGTCAGCGGGTTGCGCACGGTGCGCCTGACCGGCGAGCCCCGGCTGCCCACCGCCGACGAGGTACGCGAGTTCGAGGAGCCTTTCGGCGCGCTGATGCTCGAGTTGCCCCTCAGGGACGCCGGATTCGTCCTGCCCACCTGGGAGGAGGTCACCGAGATCGTGGAGGCGGCGCACGGGCGCGACGCGGTGGTGCACTTCGACGGCGCACGCCTGTGGGAGTCCACCGTCCACTTCGGCCGCCCTCTGGACGAGATCGCGGGCCTGGCGGACAGCGTCTACGTGTCGTTCTACAAGTCCCTCGACGGCTTCGGCGGCGCGGCGCTCGCCGGCCCGAAGACCCTGGTGGAGGAGGCGAAGACCTGGCGACACCGGTACGGCGGGATGGTCTTCCAGCAGTTCCCCACGGCGCTGTCGGCGCTCGTCGGCCTGGAGCGGGAGCTGCCCCGGCTGCCCGAGTACGTGCGGCACGCGCGCGTGGTGGCCGCCGCGCTGCGGGAGGGATTCGCCGAGGCCGGCACGCCCTGGGCGCGCGTGCACCCCGAGGAGCCGCACACCCACCAGTTCCAGGTCTGGCTGCCGTACGACGGCGACGTGCTGATGCAGGCAGCCGTGCGGCAGGCGGAGGAGACGGGGACGTATCTGTTCGCCGGCTACTGGGAGCGCGGCGGGCCGGGCCTGGCCCTCACCGAGGTCACCGTCGGCGCCGCCGGCCTGGAGTGGACCGCCGACGACGTGAAGGCGGCGGTCGCGGACTTCGTCGCGCGGCTGAAGGACGTCAGCAGCTAGGCCGCGGCCGGCGGTGCAGCCACCGGCCCAGGGCCTGCCGTATCCGCCCATGGGCCGGGCGCCCGGCGAGGACCGCCCCGGAACCGCCGGTGGTCGCGCAGCTCGCGCACGACCTGCCAGTCGTGGGAGCCGGGGGCGGGCGGCGCGGGTGTCCCGAGGCGCTGGGCCCGGTAGGTGTCGAGGAGGTACTGCTGGGTGATGCTCATGGCGGATCGCCTTCTCGGGACGTATGGGACGCATTCCAGTGAGGGGACCGGGCTCCGCGGCCGCCCCGGTCATTCCAGGTTGCGCCCCTACGGCGGCGAAGTCGCGTCGATTGACGGCCGCCGTCAATCGGGAGCGGCGTTGTCAGTGGCGGAGTGCACCATGAGGTCATGAGCGTGCGCATCGACATCGCGGGGCTGCGGCCGGAGAGGGTCGCCGTCGTGCCCTCGCCCCTGGCCGAGCTCGGCATGGCGCTGCACGCGCTGTCCGAGCCGGGGCATCATCCGGGGCTGCAGGGCTGGGTGACGGGGGTGACCGCCCGGCTCGACCCGCATCTGGCCGACCGGATGTGCGAGGCGGACTTCCTGTGGCGGACGACGTTCTCCGACCTGTTCATGCCCTTCGCCGGCCTTCCGGGCAGGAGCACCCTTCCGGGAGCCACCATCGCCGAGGACCTGGATCTGCTCGACAAGCTGACGGACGAGCAGTTCGTGGACGCGGCCCTGGAGTTCACGTGTGCGCTGCCGTACTACTCGCACGGCCCCAGCGTGCTCTCCGACGCCGAGTTGCACCGGCGAGCCCTGGAGTTGGCCGCATCTCGCGGGCCGCAGCAGGTGCGGTTCGCCGAGCGGCTGCTGACCGACCCGCCGCGGATCCGGTCCTGGTTCAGGCAGTTCGTGGAGGACTGCGACGAGGCGTTCTTCGCGGAGACCTGGTCCCGGCTGAGCCACCAGCTCGCGGCGGATGCCCGCCACAAGACGGACCTCCTGAGGCACAAGGGCCTCGCCGAGGCGCTGACCGCGGTGTCCCCGGCGGTGGCCCTGGACGAAGCCGACGGGCGGATCACGATCGACAAGCTGGGCATCGGGCACACGGCCACGGCGGACGGCGGTCTGCTGCTGGTCCCGACAAGCCTGGGCTGGCCGCACCTGAGCGTCCTGCACCGGTACGGCTGGCAGCCGGCGCTGCACTACCCGGTCGGCTCCCCCGAACTCGCCGCTCCGCCCTCGGTCGAGCAGCTGGCCCTGCGGATGACCGCGCTCTCCCACCCCGTCCGAATGCGGCTCTGCCGCCATCTGGCCCGCAGCGCGTACACCACGAGCGAGCTGGCGCAGGTGCACGGCATGACGGCCCCCGAGATATCCCGGCACCTGAGCGTGCTGAAGAAGGCGGGCCTGATCACCACCCGTCGGCGTGGGCGGTACGTCCTGCATCAGCTGGACGTGACCGTGGTGGCCCGGCTGGGCAGCGACTTCCTGGAAGGGATACTGCGCTAGCTCGCCGGCAGTCCGTCAGTCGAACCGGATGTGCTGAAGCCCCACCCGCACCTGCCTGAGCCGCGTCCGCACCGCACCCTCGGTGTTCGGCCGCAGCGTCAGCCCGGCGAGCACGGCGATGCGGTCCGCCGTCTTCGGCACGGTGGAGTGGTCCGTCCACAGGTGCTCGGCGAACTCCGGCTCGCGCAGCCGCTCCAGGCAGTGGTCGAGCTGTTGCACGGCCCAACTCTCCCTGCGCAGCCCGGCGTTCTTCCTCGCGCTCTTCCCGGAAACGTACTGAAGGAGGTGCCCGAAGCCGCGCTCCCGCAGCCGCCGCAGCACGGTCTCGCGCTCGGCGAGGAGGGTGAAGTGCCGTACGTCATGGCCGAGTTCACGCAGCCGGCCCACGGTCTCCTCGAAGTAGCCGGAGTCCGTGACCGTCATGGGTGCGATCACCGCGCCGTCGTGCTTGGTGAGGGCGAGGTCGAGGACCTCGACGACGCCCTGGCGCCAGGAGGTCAGGTCCTGGAAGTTGCCGCGCAGTTCGGGCGGCAGCGTGCGGCGCAGACCGAAGCCGGCGTGCTCGGGATCGCAGACCACGCTGCCCGGCAGACGGCGCTGGATCTCGTACGCCGTCTGTGTCTTTCCTCCCCCGAAAGGGCCGTTGATCCACAGGAGCATGCGCAGACCCTAGTGGGCGGCGGTTACACGGGGATCACACCCCCTGTGACTCAGCCGTGCCCGCCCGCGCGCACCAGCCCCGTCTCATACGCCAGGACCACCACCTGTACCCGGTCCCTGAGGCCCAGCTTGGTCAGGATGCGGCCCACGTGCGTCTTGACGGTCGCCTCGGACAGCACCAGCCGGGCCGCGATCTCGCCGTTGGACAGCCCCTGCGCGACCAGCACCATGACCTCGCGCTCGCGGTCGGTGAGCCGCTCCAGTTCCTTGTACTGGGGCGCCTTGCCGGTGCTGGGCAGCATCGGTGCGAACCGGTCGAGGAGCCGCCGGGTCGTCGAGGGCGCAACGACCGCGTCACCGCTGTGCACCGAGCGGATGGCGGTCAGGAGCTCGCCGGGCGGCACGTCCTTGAGCATGAAGCCGGAGGCGCCCGCCTTCAGCCCGGAGAAGGCGTACTCGTCGAGGTCGAAGGTGGTCAGGATCAGCACCTTCGGCGGCTCGGCCTCCTGGCAGATACGGCGGGTGGTCTCCACGCCGTCGAGCTTCGGCATACGGACGTCCATCAGCACCACGTCGACGGCGGTCGACCGCAGCACCTGAAGGGCCTCCACCCCGTCCCCCGCCTCCGCCACGACCTCCATGTCCGGCTGGGCCGCGAGCACCATCCGGAACCCGGTGCGCAGCAGCACCTGGTCGTCGACGAGCATCACGCGGATCGTCATCGGGAGCCTCTTCCGTTTCCGTGGAGTCGATCAGGGTCGAGCAGCAGGGTCGTTACAGGTGTCAACAAAGGGCGTACGTCGGCGTCAATGCGCGGGTTTGAGCGGGAGCAGCGCACTGATGCGGAATCCTCCGCCGGGGCGCGGCCCCGCGTCCAGCGTGCCGCCGACCATGCCGACCCGCTCGCGCATGCCGATCAGACCGTGGCCCCGGCCGTCGGCGCCGCCCTCCTCGTACAGCTCGTGCGGGGCGCCCTTGCCGTCGTCCTCGACGAGCAGGCCGAGTCCGTCGTCGAAGTAGACCAGGCGCACGCTCGCGCCCGCGTTCGGCCCGCCGTGCTTGCGGGTGTTGGTGAGCGCTTCCTGCACGATGCGGTACGCCGTCAGCTCGACGCCGCTGGGCAGCGGGCGCGGGGTCCCCTCGACCTTGAAGTCGACGGGCAGACCGGAGCCGCGGCACTGCTCGACGAGGTCCTCGATCTGCTCGACGTCGGGCTGTGGGACGTACTCGCCGCCCTCCTGGTGCTCGCCGGTGCGCAGGACGCCGAGCAGGCGGCGCATCTCGGCGAGGGCCTGGCGGCCGGTGGAGGAGATCGTCTCCAGAGCCTTCTTCGCCTGGTCGGGCGCGGCGTCGAGGACATAGGCGGCGCCGTCGGCCTGCACGACCATCACGGACACGTTGTGCGCGACGACGTCGTGCAGCTCGCGCGCGATCCGGGCGCGTTCGGCGGCGACCGCGACCTTCGCCTGCGCCTCGCGCTCCTTCTCGAGCCGGGCGGCGCGCTCCTCCAGCTGGGCGAAGTAGGCACGGCGGGTGCGGATCGAGTCGCCGAGCACCCAGGCGAGCGCGAACGGCACGGTCTGCAAGATCATGAGAGCGACGTTGCCGAGGGCGTTCGTGTCCTCGTTCAGCCAGCGCAACTGCGCCAGGGGGGCCGCGCACAGTCCCATCGCCAGCGCGAGCCGGGAGGCCCAGCGGGCCCCGGTCGCGGCCACGGTGTAGACGATGACCAGCATGGCGAAGTCGGCAGTGGTCGTCTCGATGTCCACGGCCAGCTGCACCACGCCGAGCGCGGCGGCCAGCAGCAACATCTTCTCCGGCATGCGCCGACGCAGCGCGATCACCAGGCACAACAGGAGGAGGACCGGAACGATCACCGCCTCGGTCCGGGTGCCCCGAGGCTCATCGCGGGCGTATTCGCTCGCCAGCGAGATCCCGAACAGGAAGACGGCCCAGAAGCTGTCGACCCATGTCGGGTGCCTGCGGAGGAAGTCGTAGAGGCGCTGCACGTAACCCAGCGTAGGGAAGCGCACTGTGTGCAGGGGTCAACCGGAGGGTCGATCCGCACCGCCCCCGCATACTCCCCAAGGTGGAGGCCTCGTTCTCCTGTGCGCTTAGCCTGACGGCGTGACGAAGGAAACAGCGGACGAGTGGCGCGGCCGGCGAGCGGCCACGGAGGCCGCCCTGTACGGGCCCGGCGGGTTCTACCGCAGGCCCGAGGGGCCGGCCGGTCACTTCCGTACGTCCGTGCACGCCTCCCCCCTCTTCGCCGAGGCCGTGGCCCGGCTGATGTGCCGGGTCGACAAGGCGCTGGGGCGGCCTTCGGAGCTCGATTTCGTCGACATGGCCGCGGGGCGGGGCGAGTTGGTGACCGGGGTGCTCGCCGCGCTGCCCGCCGACGTGGCCGCCCGCACGCGCGCGTACGGCGTGGAGATCGCCGGCCGCCCCGAAAATCTCGATCACCGGATCGAGTGGCTGCCCGAGCTCCCGAAGAAGATCACCGGCCTGCTGTTCGCCAACGAATGGCTGGACAACGTACCCGTGGAGATCGCGGAGGTGGACTCCACGGGCGTACCGCGGCTGGTTCTCGTACGGCGGGACGGGCGCGAACGGCTCGGGGAACCGGTCTCCGGCGCGGAGGCGGAGTGGCTGGCGCGCTGGTGGCCGCTGCCGGCCGAGGAGGGGCTGCGGGCCGAGATCGGCCTGCCCCGGGACCTCGCCTGGGCCGCCGCGGTCGCGTCCGTCGACCGGGGGCTCGCGGTGGCCGTCGACTACGCGCACACGGCCGACGCGCGCCCGCTGTTCGGGACGCTGACCGGCTTCCGGGAGGGGCGTGAGACGGCGCCCGTGCCGGACGGGTCGTGCGACATCACGGCGCACGTCGCGCTGGACGCGTGCGCGGCGGCGTGCGCTGCGTCCGGGGGGCGCGTGCTGCGCCAACGTGACGCCCTGCGCGCCTTGGGCATTGCTGGCGCACGCCCCCCGCTCGCACTCGCATCCACACAACCCGCGGCCTACGTACGCGCCCTCGCCCGCGCCGGCGAGGCCGCCGAGCTCACCGCGGCGGGCGGACTCGGCGACTTCGGCTGGCTGCTCCAGCCGGTGGGAATGCCAGACGGACTGAACGGACCGGGCGCGCCCCTCGGCCTCGGCGACCTACTTGTCGATGTCCCCGACCACGAAGAACAGTGACCCCAGAATCGCCACCATGTCCGCGACCAGCGTGCCCGGCAGCAGCTCCACGAGCGCCTGGATGTTGTTGTACGAGGCCGAGCGCAGCTTCAGCCGGTACGGGGTCTTCTCGCCCTTGCTGACGAGGTAGTAGCCGTTGATGCCGAGGGGGTTCTCGGTCCACGCGTACGTGTGCCCCTCGGGTGCCTTCAGGACCTTCGGGAGCCGCTGGTTGATCGGCCCGGGCGGCAGGTCGGCGAGCCGGTCGAGACAGGCGTCGGCGAGGTCGAGGGCGTTGTGCGTCTGCTCCAGAAGGACCTCGAAGCGGGCGAGGCAGTCGCCCTCCTTGCGGGTCACCACCTTCAGGGTGTCCTGCAGCTCGCCGTACGCGAGGTAGGGCTCGTCGCGGCGCAGGTCGAAGTCGACGCCCGAGGCGCGCGCGATCGGCCCGCTCACGCCGTACGCGTGCACGGCCTCCGGCGCGAGGGCGCCCACGCCCCGCGTGCGCCCCCGGAAGATCTCGTTGCCGAGCACCAGGTCGTCGAACCGGTCCATGCGCGAACGCACGGCGGCGACGGCGGCACGCGCGCGCGTGGCCCAGCCGGCCGGCAGGTCCTCCTTCAGGCCGCCGACGCGGTTGAACATGTAATGCATGCGGCCGCCGGAGACCTCCTCCATGACGTTCTGGAGCACCTCCCGCTCCCGGAACGCGTAGAAGACCGGCGTGATGCCGCCCAGCTCCAGGGGATACGAGCCCAGGAACATCAGGTGGTTCAGCACCCGGTTCAGCTCGGCGAGCAGCGTGCGCGTCCACACCGCCCGCTCCGGGACCTCCATGCCGAGCATGCGCTCCACGCCGAGGACCACACCCAGCTCGTTCGAGAAGGCCGACAGCCAGTCGTGGCGGTTGGCGAGCATGATGATCTGGCGGTAGTCGCGCGCCTCGAACAGCTTCTCCGCACCGCGGTGCATATAGCCGATCACCGGCTCGGCACGCATGATGCGCTCGCCGTCCAGGACAAGCTTGAGGCGCAGCACACCGTGCGTGGACGGGTGCTGGGGGCCGATGTTGAGCACCATGTCGGTGCTCTCGGCGGCGCCGCCGATACCGACCATCGTCTCCGTCGTAGGAGTCATGGGCACAGTCTCTCCTACGTACGCTGGCCATATGGAGACGGGGAGCGCGGGGAACACCGGAAAGACGGCGGCAGCGGAGGGCGAGCCGGTGTGGACCGGGCTGCCGCCGGGGCTGCTGCGGATGCGACGGCTGTTGCTGGTGGTGTGGCTGGGGTTGCTGGCCGTCGGTCTGGGGCTGCTGCTCGACCTGCTCGCCGGGCCGGTCTGGGCCGCCTTCGCGCTGCTGCCGCTCGCGCTCATGGCCTGGGGCTGGGTGATGCTCGGCCACAACTGGCGCTCCTGGCGGTACGCCGAGCGCGCCGACGACCTGCTGATCAGCAAGGGCGTGCTGTGGCGCGAGGAGACCGTCGTGCCGTACGGGCGCATGCAGCTGGTCGAGGTCACCTCCGGGCCCGTCGAACGGCACTTCGGGCTGGCCAGCGTGCAGCTGCACACGGCCGCCGCGGCGACCGACGCGACCATTCCGGGCCTCGACCCGGCCGAGGCGGAGCGGCTGCGCGACCGGCTCACCGAACTCGGCGAGGCCCGATCGGCGGGCCTGTGACGGCGCCGGGCGTCGACGACGCCGTACGGGAGAAGCCGCCCGTCACCGAGCGGCGGCTGCACCCCGTGACGCCGCTGAGGCGGGCGTGGGCGCCGGTCGCCGTGCTCATCGGGTGGGCCGTGCACGACCCCGACCAGGCGCAGCGCCAGCTGACCCGGCTGACGACCACCACCCTGCTGATCGCCCTCGCCCTGCTCCTCCCCGCCGCCGCGCTCTACGGCTTCCTCACCTGGTGGTTCACCCACTTCGCGGTGACCGACACCGAACTGCGCATCCGTACCGGCCTGTTGTTCCGGCGCACCGCCCACATCCGGCTGGAACGGATCCAGGCCGTCGACATCACCCAGCCGCTCCTCGCGCGCGTGGCGGGCGTCGCGAAACTCAAACTGGACGTCGTGGGCGCGGACAAGAAGGACGAGCTCGCCTTCCTCGGGGAGCGCGAGGCGCGTGCGCTCCGCGCGGAACTGCTCGCGCGCGCCGCCGGATTCGCCCCCGAGACGGCACACGAAGTCGGCGAGGCGCCCGTGCGCGAGCTGCTGCGCACGCCCGCCCGCGACCTCGCGATCTCCCTCGTGCTGACGGGCGCCACCTGGGGCACCCTGGCCGCCGCCCTCGTCGTACCGCCACTGCTGTGGCTGGCCACCCACAGCGTGTGGACGGTCCTCGCGACCGCCGTGCCGCTGCTCGGCGCGGCGGGCGCGAGCAGCGTGGGGCGGTTCGTCTCCGAGTACGACTGGACGGTGGGCGAGTCCCCGGACGGCCTGCGCATCGACCACGGCCTCCTGGACCGCACCCACGAGACCGTGCCGCCGGGGCGCGTGCAGACCGTACGGATCGTGGAGCCGCTGCTGTGGCGGCGGCGCGGCTGGGTTCGGGTGGAGCTGGATGTGGCCGGGTCGTCCAACTCCGTGCTGGTGCCGGTCGCTCCGCGCGAGGTCGCCGAGGCGGTCGTCGCGCGCGTACTGCCCGGGGTGACCGTGCCGCCGGCGTCGGCGCTGTCGCGGCCCCCGCGGCGGGCCGGACGGTGTGTGCCGGTGTGGTGGCGCGGCCACGGACTCGCCGTCACCGACACGGTGTTCGCCGCACGGCACGGGCTGCTGCGGCGGAGCCTGGCGCTCGTACCGCACGCGAAGGTCCAGAGCGTACGGCTCGCGCAAGGGCCCTGGGAGCGGCTCTGGCGGGTTGCCGACGTTCACGTGGACACCGGGGCCAACAAGACCGTGACAACGCGGCTGCGGGACGCTCAGGAAGCCGCGGAGCTGCTCAAGAGGCAGGCGGAGCGGTCGCGGACCGGACGGAAGGGGGCACGGCCGGACCGTTGGATGGTCTGACCGTGCCCCCTGCAGGCACCCGTCCGTTCGTGAGAACGCCCGTCAGGAAACCGCGCTCCGCAGCCCCTGTACGTCGATCTGCTCCGTCTCGTCGTGGGCCGTCAGGTCGATCACCTGGCCGACGCCCCGCGACTCCTCGTCGGCCTGCTTGAACCCCGCAGCCTCCGACTCGGCCTTGTGGAGGGCGAGCGCCTCCTGGCCGACGACGTCGGCGAGGTCCTCGTTCTGCACGGCCTCCAGGGCGTCCCGCGACACCCCCTGTTTCGTACCGAAGAAGTCGAACCCGCCCTCGACCAGCGGGCGCCGCACGGGAGAGGCGGGCACGACGGCCACCGCGGTGGGCGCTATGAAGTGCCCGGAGGGCTGCTGGGCGGGCTGGGCGATTCTGGCCGGAGTGGTGGCGGCCGCGCGCTCATGCCCGTCGACCGCCTCGGGCTTCCCCTGCGCCTCGTCCTCCTGCGCGGCCTCCGCCTCGGTGCCGCCGGCGGGGCCGGTCTCCGCCGCGACGGAACCGACGTTCACCGGTTCGCTGTCGAGCTCGGCCTCGGGCTCGTACTTCGGCCCGTGCTGCGACTGGCCCCTGGCCGCGTTCTCGGAAGACGTCTTGGAAGAGTCCTCGGGCGCGTTCTCGGACGCGTCCTTCGGCTCGTCCTCGGCTTCGCCCGTGGATTCGCCACCGGTCTCGGACCCGGCCTCGGAGCCTGCATCGGACCCGGTATCGTCCTCGGACTCGTCCGCCGGGGAATCGTCACCGTCGTCGAGCCGCTTCAGCGCCGCCTTCGCCCGCAGGAACAGCCGGGACCCATCCGGGGAGAAGATCGCGGGCGTCTCCGGAGCCTCGTCCGCGACGTCGGCCTCGGCTTCCACCTCTACGTCCGCTTCGGGCTCGGTCTCGGCCGGGGCAGCCACAGCCACGGCCTCCTCCACAGCCGGCGCAGAAGCCTGCGTCGGCACCGGCGGCAGCGCACGCGCCGGAGCGGTCGCCTCTATCTCGAGCAGACGGCGGCCCTCCAGGGCGCTCGCACGCTCGGTCTCCGCCGTGGCGTACCGCCGCAGCAGCGCCGCGTGTTCGTTGCGCAGCCCCGCCAGTTCCGCACGCTTCGACCGCAGCCGCTGCTCCAGTTTGACGCGCAGTTCGCGCGACTCCTCGAGATCGGTCTCCAGCTCGGCGACCCGCTCCTCATAGCGCCACTCGTCGCTGGCACGCGCGCGCGTGAGGTCGGCGACCTGCTTGCCCGCCTGCGCGTCCCAGCGGCGCATGAAGGCCGCACCGACGACCGCCACCGCCGCGGCGAACGCGGAGACGACGCGGAGCACGGCCGGCTCCGAGAACAACCAGGGGCCGAAGGCGCACACGAGCGAGACGCCGGCGATCGCCGAAGGAGGCAGCAGTCTGTGCAAAGGAGGGGAATGGCGGTGACGTCCACGTGGCATGGCCAGAAACTTACCGCGCGTAGGCGAATCGTGGTGCCCCGCCCCGTAAAAACACAGCCACACCGCAGGCTTCACACGACATCAGGAATCAGACCCGCTGTCGAATTGATCATTTTCAGCGGTCGTCCAGCCGCCCGCTGATCCACTGCAGCGTCGCCGGAATCTCCCGCCGCCAGGTGTTGAAGTTGTGCCCGCCGCTTTCGAGGATGATCGACGAGATCCGCGTCAGCCGCGTGTCCTTCACCCGCTCTATGAACTTCAGCGTGTCCTTGTAGTTCGACTCGCCGACCTTGCTGCTGCTGACGAGCAGTGAGGTGTCCGAGGCGGGCCTGTGCTTGAGGTACCACCACAGGTTCGCGCGGTCGCGCAGCTCCTTGTCGCCGTGGAAGAGGTCGCCCGTGGTGGGGTCGGTCGGCGCGTCGTAGTAGGGGGACAGGCCCGCTCCGGCGGCGTACACATCGGGGTGGTGCAGGGCGAGCTTCAATGCGCAGTAGCCGCCCGTGGAGTCGCCGATGACGCCCCAACTGCCCGGCTTTTCACCCACCCTGTAGTGGGCGAGTACGGCATCGGGCAGGTCCTTCGCGAAGAACGACTCGGTCTGCGGTCCGCCCGGAATGTCGACGCACTCGGTATCCCGCGGCGGCGCCACCGTCGGCCGCAGCATCACCAGGATCATCGGCTGCATACGGCCGTTCTTGGCGAGCTTCAAGGCCGTGTGCGGGTAGTGGAGTTTGTCCACCAGCGCCAGTGCCGTGCCCGGATAGCCGGTGAGGACGACGGCCGCGGGAAAGGTGCGCGTGCGGTACTCGGGCTGGAAGTACTCCGGCGGCAGGTAGACGTACGCGCGCGTGGCGATGTGTGTCGTACGGCCCACAATGGCGACCTGCTGGATCTGCCCGCCGACCCGCGGCCGGGCGCCGCCCGTCTCCTTCACCCGGCGCGTGTCGACCACTTGGAGCGGGCCGCCCGAGCCGCCGTTCGCCGTGTGGTCGACGACCACGCCCTGGTCGGTCTCCTGCCCGAGCAGGTCGGCCCAGTCGGCGTAGAACCCGAAGGCCTGGTTGGCGGCGAGCCCCACCGACACGAAGAGCGCCAACTGGGTGGCGAGCAGCAGGCCCACCCGCCCGCTGACGGCCCGCCAGTTCCGCCGTGCCAGCCGTGGCCACAGCCATACCGTGCCGACGAACAGCAGGACGGCGGACAGGACCGCCAGCAGCAGCACATTGTTGCTCGTGAGACCCATGGGTTGCTTCTCGCCTGCGCTTTCTGTCCGGGACGCGGTCGGTGCCTCCCCCGCTCTTTCGCGAGGGCTTGTCCGGGACTTTCCTCGGCCTTTGAACCGGCTTTGACGAGGTGAGTGAACCTCTCTCCCCGAGACACCGTCCTAGAGGGCGCAATGTCGCCGGATGCCCGAATCGGGACCGGATCCAGAGTCACTCGCAGAACTACGGGATGCGATGTCTGTCAGGACAGATGAGGAAATGTCGGGCGGGGTTCCGCACCGATCAACGCGGCTGCGGCACGTACTGCACGGACCGCGCCCCGAGGCCGTCCCCGTCCTCGTCGCCAGAGCCTGCGCTCTCGTAGGCCTTCTGGACATCGCCGCGGGCGTCTTCCCACGCTTCCGGCACAGCCGTATGCACACGATCGCCGAGGTACTGCCCGGCGCGCTCGGCCCGTTCGCGGCCGCGCTCTCGCTCAGCACCGGCGTCCTGTTGCTGCTGCTCGCCCACGGCCTCAGGCGCCGCAAGCGCCGGGCCTGGCGGGCGGCCGTGGCGCTGCTGCCGGCGGGCGCGCTGGCGCAGTTCACGTACCGCCACTCGCTCCTCGGAGTGGTCATCTCGCTCGCGCTGCTCGCGCCCCTGCTGCGCCACCGGGACCAGTTCGCGGCCCTGCCCGACCCGCGCAGCCGCTGGCGCGCGCTCGCCAACTTCGTCCTCATGGGCGCCGGTTCCCTCGTCCTCGGGCTGGTCATCGTCAGCGTCCACCCGAAGACGCTGGTCGGCGACCCGAGCCTGGCCGATCGCATCACGCACGTCCTGTACGGCCTGTTCGGCTTCGAGGGCCCGGTCGACTACCAGGGCAACACCTCCTGGACGGTCGCCTTCTCCCTCGGCGCCCTCGGCCTGCTCACCGCGGTCACGACGATCTACCTGGCCTTCCGCCCCGAGCACCCCGCCGCCCACCTCACCGCGGAGGACGAGACGCGGCTGCGCGCCCTCCTGGACAAGCACGGCGGCCGCGACTCCCTCGGCCACTTCGCGCTGCGCCGCGACAAGGCCGTCGTCTTCTCGCCCAGCGGCAAGGCGGCGGTGACGTACCGCGTCGTCTCCGGCGTGATGCTCGCCAGCGGCGACCCGATCGGCGACGTCGAGGCCTGGCCCGGCGCCATCGAGCGCTTCATGGACGAGGCCACGGCCCACTCCTGGACGCCCGCCGTCATGGGCTGCTCCGAGACCGGCGGCGAGGTCTGGACCCGCGAGACCGGCCTCGACGCCCTCGAACTGGGCGACGAGGCGGTGGTGGACGTCGCGGATTTCTCCCTGGCCGGCCGCGCGATGCGCAATGTGCGCCAGATGGTCAAGCGCATCGAGCGCGCCGGTTACGAGACCCGGGTACGGCGCGTCCGTGACGTCGGCGACGCCGAACTGGACCGGATCCGCCGCGCCGCCGACGACTGGCGCGGCACCGACACCGAGCGCGGCTTCTCCATGGCGCTGGGCCGCATCGGCGACCCCTCCGACGGCGACTGCCTCATCGCCACCGCCCACAAGGCCGACGAACAGCCGGGTCCGTACGGCGACCTCAAGGCGATCCTGCACTTCGTACCGTGGGGCACGGACGGGGCCTCCCTGGACCTGATGCGCCGCGACCGCTCGGCCGACCCCGGCATGAACGAACTGCTGATCGTGGCGGCGCTCCAGGCGGCTCCCCGCCTGGGCATCACACGCGTGTCCCTGAACTTCGCGATGTTCCGCGCGGCGCTGGCGCGCGGCGAGAAGATCGGCGCGGGCCCGGTGCTGCGCGCCTGGCGCGGACTGCTGGTGTTCCTCTCCCGCTGGTTCCAGATCGAGTCCCTGTACAAGTTCAACGCGAAGTTCCGGCCCCGCTGGGAGCCCCGCTTCGTCGTCTACCGCGCCTCCGGCGACCTGCCCCGCATCGGCTTCGCCGCCATGCAGGCGGAGGGCTTCGTCAACCTCGCCCTCCCGCTCCCCCGCTTCCTCCGCCGCCGCTCCCACACCCCACGCGCGTGTGCCCACGCCGTAGCGGAACGGGACGTCCGCGCGGCATAGGAACCCCGGCGCAACCAGGACAGGCCCGAGCGGAAGTCTCACCCCCGAGGCCCTGTCGTCAGATGCCCGTCGTCCGCCCGCAGGGCGGGCCCGGCGGCGTCCGGTGCGTGCGATCCCAAGGCGCCGGAACGCCCTCGATGGGGGTCCCCCACGCCCTTGAGGCAGTGGACAGTGCGTGCCGGGCGCCGCCGGGCAGACGGGCATCCGACGACAGGACCTGGCCGGGGGCTTCCGCTCGGGCCGCAGGGTCTTGTGGTCCCAACCTGGGCCTAGGCTGAACGTATGAGCAAGCAGAACGGACGCGGGCGCGTCGCAGGCCTTCCTGGATGGGACCGCTGCGCGGTCATGGGAGTCGTGAACGTCACCCCCGATTCCTTCTCCGACGGCGGCCGCTGGTTCGACACGACGGCCGCCGTCAAGCACGGTCTCGCACTGGTCGAGGAGGGCGCCGACCTGGTCGACGTCGGTGGCGAGTCCACCCGCCCCGGCGCCACCCGCGTCGACGAGGCCGAGGAGCTCAGGCGTGTCGTCCCCGTCGTCCGCGGCCTCGCCTCCGAGGGCGTCACGGTCTCCGTCGACACCATGCGCGCGTCCGTCGCCGAACAGGCCCTCGCCGCGGGCGCCGCCCTCGTCAACGACGTCAGCGGCGGCCTCGCCGACCCGGCCATGATCCCGGTCGTGGCGGAAGCGGGTGCCCCCTTCGTCGTCATGCACTGGCGCGGCTTCCTGGAGGGCGGCAAGGTCAAGGGCGTCTACGACGACGTCGTCACCGAAGTCCTCGACGAACTGCACGCACGCGTGGAGGCCGTCCTCGCCGGCGGCATCTCCCCCGACCGCATCGTCGTCGACCCCGGCCTCGGCTTCTCCAAGGACGCCGAACACGACCTCGTCCTCCTCTCCCACCTCGACCGCCTGCTCGGCCTCGGCCACCCGCTGCTCGTCGCCGCCTCCCGCAAGCGGTTCCTCGGCCGCGTCCTCGCCGGTCCGCAGGGCGCCCCGCCGCCCGCGCGCGAGCGCGACGCCGCGACGGCCGCCGTCTCCGCGCTCGCAGCGCACGCCGGCGCGTGGGCGGTGCGCGTGCACGAGGTGCGCGCCACGGCGGACGCGGTACGGGTCGCACGCGCCGTAGAGGGAGCGCGCGCCGGAGAGAACACGCCCGAAGGAGCCCGGTGAGCGCCCCCCACACCGACGTCGAGCAGGTAGAGGCCGCCAACACCGGCTTCTACGAGGCCATGGAGCGCGGCGACTTCGAAGAGGTCTCCTCGCTCTGGCTCACCCCGTCCGACCTGGGCGTCGACGAGGAGTACCACGACCCGGCCGACGCCGGAGTCGTCTCCTGCGTCCACCCCGGCTGGCCCGTGCTCACCGGCCGCGGCGAGGTCCTCAGGTCGTACGCGCTGATCATGGCGAACACCGACTACATCCAGTTCTTCCTCACCGACGTGCACGTCTCCGTCACCGGCGACACCGCCCTGGTGACCTGCACCGAGAACATCCTCAGCGGCGGCCCCGCCCCCGAGGGCAGCGAGGAGCTCGGCCCGCTCGTCGGCCAGTTGGTGGTCGCCACGAACGTGTTCCGCCGCACACCCGTCGGCTGGAAACTCTGGTCGCATCACGCCTCCCCCGTTCTGGCCGAAAACGACGAGGACGAAGGGGACAACACTCCCTCCTGAGTGGGTAGGCACGCCGCAAGGAGGCCATGGAACCGCCCACAGGGACCAAGAAGTGGTTGGAATCACGGACCCTGGGTAGGGGCGGCTACCAACCCGTGAGCCGCCGGGTTCCCCAGGGGAAACACCCGGTGAAACCTCCTGGTTCCGGCGCGGGCCCATGCCTCCGTGGCCCGGCCCTGTCAGTGCCCGCAGGTAGATTCGTTTGAGGCCGGTGTGCCGCCCGCACACGGCATCGACCGGCCGTTACCGACGATTGCAGGAGTGATTCGCGTGGATCGTGTCGCGCTGCGCGGCCTGAAGGCCCGCGGGCACCACGGGGTGTTCCCCAAGGAGCGCGAGGAAGGCCAGACCTTCATCGTGGATCTCGTCCTCGGCCTGGACACCCGACCGGCCGCGGCCGACGACGACCTGGCGAAGACCGTG
This sequence comes from Streptomyces fulvoviolaceus, assembly GCF_000718165.1. Taxonomy (GTDB): domain Bacteria; phylum Actinomycetota; class Actinomycetes; order Streptomycetales; family Streptomycetaceae; genus Streptomyces; species Streptomyces fulvoviolaceus. Next base: position 61,274 of record NZ_JOEY01000009.1, read on the forward strand.
CACTACGGCATCGTGGCGGAGGAGGTCGTGGCCGTCGTCGAGGGCGAGCCCGTCGACCTCATCGAGACACTCGCCGAGCGCATCGCCCAGGCCTGTCTCAAGCACGAGGGGGTCCAGGAGGTCGAGGTCTGCGTCCACAAACCGGACGCGCCGATCACGGTCCCCTTCGACGACGTGACCGTCACCATCACCCGGAGCCGAGTATGACCGCGTCCTTCACCGCGGGTCCCAGCGACCCGACCGTACAGCCGGTACCCGCCTCCGTCGTGCAGCAGGTCGACGCCGCCGACACGACCCTCCACAACCCGAAACGGGCCGTGATCTCCCTCGGCTCCAACCTCGGCAACCGCCTGGAGACCCTCCAGGGCGCCATCGACGCCCTCGAGGACACGCCCGGCGTCCGCATCAAGGCCGTCTCCCCCGTGTACGAGACGGAGCCGTGGGGCGTGGAGCCCGGCAGCCAGCCCTCGTACTTCAACGCTGTCGTCGTGCTGAAGACGACCCTGCCCCCGTCCTCCCTGCTGGAGCGGGCGCACGCGGTCGAGGAGGCCTTCAACCGGGTGCGGGACGAGCGCTGGGGCCCGCGCACCCTCGACGTCGACATCGTCGCGTACGCCGAGGTCGTCTCCGACGACCCGGTCCTCACCCTCCCCCATCCGCGCGCCCACGAACGCGCCTTCGTCCTCGCCCCCTGGCACGACGTGGAGCCCGAGGCGCAGTTGCCCGGCAGGGGCGCGGTCGCCGCGCTCCTCGACACCGTCGCCCGGGACGGCGTCGCGCCGCGCAAGGACCTGGAACTCCGGCTGCCCGAGTAGTCGTTAAGGTCGAGACGACCACGGGGCGGCCCGACAGGACGGCCGGACCGGACAGGTCACCACGACCACCGTCCGCGACCGCGGTCCGGGGAGCTGAAGGGACACCGTGAGAGAGCTGCGCATCAGGCTGCTGGCAGGCGTTTTCGTCGTCGCCGGGGTTCTGTCCTGGGCAGGCGCCCGCCTCTGGAACTCGGTCGGGACCCTTCCCAGCGTCCCCCTGGCCGCCCCCATCGTCCTCGCCCTGATCGCCGTGGTCCTGCTGGCCACGGCGCTCTCGATCCGCGCCCGCCTCAAGGCCCAGCGCGAGCGCCGCCCCGGCGCCAAGGGCGTCGATCCCCTGATGGCCGCCCGCGCGGTCGTCTTCGGCCAGGCCAGCGCCCTGGTCGCCGCCCTCGTCTCCGGCATGTACGGCGGCACCGGCGCCTTCCTCCTGGAGTCCCTCGACATCCCCGCCCGCCGCGACCAGGCCATCTATGCCGGCTTCTCGGTCCTGGCGGGCGTCGCCGTCATAGCGGCCGCCATCTTCCTGGAGCGGGTCTGCAAACTCCCGGAGGACGACGACCGGAACACGGGAGCCACGTCGGCAGCATGAGGCGTGACCGCCGGAAAGTCCCGTCGGAGCGTCAGCGCGCCATGATGAGGCTCATCGCCTCATTGCGGGTCGCGGGGTCACGCAACTGGCCACGGACCGCCGACGTGATGGTCTTCGCCCCGGGCTTGCGGACCCCCCGCATCGACATGCACATGTGCTCGCACTCGACGACGACGATCACACCCCGCGGCTCCAGGATCTTCATCAGCGAGTCTGCGATCTGCGTGGTGAGTCGTTCCTGCACCTGCGGCCGACGGGCATAGACGTCCACGAGCCGGGCCAGCTTCGAAAGGCCCGTGATCTTGCCGTCGACGGACGGGATGTACCCGACGTGGGCGACGCCGACGAACGGCACCAGATGGTGTTCACAGGAGCTCAGGACCTCGATGTCCTTCACGAGGACCATCTCGTCGTGCCCCAGGTCGAACGTCGTCGTCAGCACGTCCTCGGGCTTCTGCCACAGTCCCGCGAATATCTCCCGGTACGCCCGCGCCACCCGCGCCGGCGTCTCCCTGAGCCCCTCACGGTCAGGGTCCTCTCCGACCGCGATCAGGAGTTCGCGGACGGCGTTCTCGGCGCGCTTCTCGTCGAAATCGCCGATGGAGCCCTCGCCGTCCAGCGTCACGGGGTCGGTCATCTGGTGCCTCGTTCCTAGGTGTCCCTGCATGCGCATACGAAAGCGCCGCGCCCCCCAGGCTAAAACCAGGGGGGCGCGGCATCCATTCCGGGCCTGGTGAGGTCACCGAGGCTGAGCGGGTCAGCTCTCCGGGCGGTCCTCCGGGACGGCCTCCGTGGCCGGCTCCGCCGCGGTGACCTTGGCGGTGCTGATCGCCGGGGTCGCGCCGTTGGCGCCGTTCGTCAGTGCGAGCTCCCTGGGGGAGAGCACCGGCGGACGGGTGGACGGCGTACGGCGGGAGGATCCGGTCCAGGCCGGCCGCGGGGGACGCTTGACGATGGGAGCGAAGACCTCTGCGATCTGCTCCTTGTTGAGCGTCTCCTTCTCCAGCAGCTGGAGCACGAGCGCGTCGAGGACGTCGCGGTTCTCGACCAGGATCTCCCAGGCCTCGTTGTGCGCCGTCTCGATGAGCTTCTTGACCTCTTCGTCGACCAGCGCGGCGACCTCTTCCGAGTAGTCACGCGGGTGCGACATCTCCCGGCCCAGGAACGGCTCGGTGTTGTCGCCACCGAACTTGATGGCGCCGAGACGCTCGGTCATGCCGTACTGCGTGACCATCGAGCGAGCCGTTGCGGTGGCCTTCTCGATGTCGTTCGCAGCGCCGGTGGTCGGGTCGTGGAAGACCAGTTCCTCGGCCGCGCGGCCGCCCAGCATGTAGGCCAGCTGGTCCAGCATTTCATTGCGCGTGGTCGAGTACTTGTCCTCGTCCGGCAGGACCATCGTGTAGCCCAGAGCACGGCCTCGCGAGAGGATCGTGATCTTGTGGACCGGGTCGGAGTTCGGGGAGGCCGCCGCGACCAGGGCGTGGCCGCCCTCGTGGTACGCGGTGATCTTCTTTTCCTTGTCCGACATGATCCGGGTCCGCTTCTGCGGGCCCGCCACCACACGGTCGATGGCCTCGTCGAGGCTGTGGTTGTCGATGAGCTTCTTGTCGCCGCGCGCCGTGAGGAGCGCCGCTTCGTTCAGCACGTTCGACAGGTCCGCGCCGGTGAAGCCCGGGGTACGCCGGGCGACAGCCCCCAGGTCGACGTCCGGGGCGACCGGCTTGCCCTTCTGGTGGACCTTGAGGATCTCCAGACGGCCCTGCATGTCCGGGCGGTCGACCGCGATCTGGCGGTCGAAGCGGCCGGGGCGCAGCAGCGCCGGGTCGAGGATGTCCGGACGGTTCGTGGCGGCGATGAGAATCACACCGCCCTTGACGTCGAAGCCGTCCATCTCGACGAGCAGCTGGTTCAGCGTCTGCTCACGCTCGTCGTGACCACCGCCGAGGCCGGCGCCGCGATGGCGGCCGACCGCGTCGATCTCGTCGACGAAGACGATCGCCGGGGCGTTCGCCTTGGCCTGCTCGAAGAGGTCACGGACCCGGGAGGCACCGACACCGACGAACATCTCGACGAAGTCGGAACCCGAGATCGAGTAGAAGGGGACGCCGGCCTCGCCCGCGACGGCTCGCGCGAGCAGGGTCTTGCCGGTGCCGGGAGGGCCGTACAGGAGTACGCCCTTGGGGATCTTCGCCCCGACTGCCTGGAACTTCGCCGGTTCCTGGAGGAACTCCTTGATCTCGTGGAGTTCTTCGACGGCCTCGTCCGAGCCCGCGACGTCCGCGAACGTCGTCTTCGGGGTGTCCTTGGTGATGAGCTTGGCCTTGGACTTCCCGAAGTTCATGACCCGGGAGCCGCCGCCCTGCATCTGGTTCATCAGGAACAGGAAGACGACCACGATGAGGACGAAGGGGAGCAGGGAGAGCAGGATCCCGACGAAGGCGTTCTGCTTCGTCGGAGAGACGGTGTACCCGTCGGGGATCTGCTTGTCCTGGTACTTGGTCTGCAGCGTGTTGGCGATGGTCACGCCCTGGTCGCCGATGTAGCTCGCCTGGATCTTCGAGCTGCCCTCGACCTTTTCGCCGTCCTTGAGCTGCACCTTGATGGTGTTCTCGTCGCCGGTGGTGAGCTTGGCTGATTCGACCTTGTTGTCATTGATCGCCTGGACGACCTGGCCGGTGTCCACCGTCTTGTAGCCGCCGGACGAGCCGACGACCTGCATCAACACGACCACGGCAAGGACGGCCAGCACGATCCACATGACCGGCCCACGGAAGTATCGCTTCACGTCCATCCATACGGAGCGGTGTCGCCCCGTCCCTCCTGCCATAGTGAGTTTGATAAGACAGTTCTTCTGACGGTACCCCAGCATTGTGGCCCGAAGCCGCACGGGACGGCTGGCTGACCCGTCTGCATGCTCCAACGGCGCGGGGCCCGCTGGGGTTCCCGATCTTCTTACGGGGCTGGGCCCTTCGGGTCAGCCGCCGTAGACGTGAGGCGCGAGCGTACCGACGAACGGGAGGTTGCGGTACTTCTCGGCGTAGTCGAGGCCGTAGCCGACGACGAACTCGTTGGGGATGTCGAAACCGACCCACTCCACGTCGATGGCGACCTTGGCGGCGTCCGGCTTGCGCAGCAGCGTGCACACCTTGAGCGACTCCGGCTCGCGCGAGCCGAGGTTGGACAGCAGCCAGGACAGCGTCAGGCCGGAGTCGATGATGTCCTCGACGATCAGGACGTGCTTCCCCTTGATGTCGGTGTCGAGGTCCTTGAGGATCCGCACGACACCGGAGGACTGGGTGCCCGCGCCGTAGGACGACACCGCCATCCAGTCCATCGTGACGGGGGTGGACAGCGCCCGGGCGAGGTCCGCCATGACCATCACCGCGCCCTTGAGGACGCCGACGATCAGCAGGTCCTTGCCCGCGTACTCCGCGTCGATCTTCGCGGCGAGCTCTACGAGCTTCGCGTCGATCTCTTCCTTGGTGATGAGCACCTCTTTGAGGTCGGTGCCCATGTCTTTCGCGTCCACCCGCATCACTTTCGGTCGTCCCACACCGGCTGCCCGAGCCCTCCGAAGGGGCCCGGATCCCCCCGAAAGGGGATGAGATTCAGCCTTGCCGAATCACCAGTCTGCCACCCTGCCGCTGAGCGACGACCTTGCCGGGGAGATTGATGGCTCCCTGGCCGCGCCAGCCGGTGATCAACCGGTCGAGTTCCTCGATGTGACGGGCGAACAGCGAACCCGCGGGGGCCCCGGCCTCGATGGCGGCACGGCGCAGGATGCGGCGGCGTACGGCGGGCGGCAGGGCGTAGAGCTTGGCGCACTCCAGGAGGCCGGTGGCGTCCCGGACGGAGGCCTCGGCCTGGCTGGCCCAGGCGTCGAGGGCGTCGGCGTCGTCACGGGAGAGCTGGGCCGTACGGGCGAGAGCCTCCACGACGCCTTTGCCGAGCGCCTTCTCCAGGGCGGGCAGGCCTTCGTGGCGCAGCCGGGAGCGGGTGTACGCGGGGTCGGCGTTGTGCGGGTCGTCCCAGACGGGCAGGGCCTGGACCATGCAGGCCTTGCGGGCGGTCTGCCGGTCGAGGTGGAGGAAGGGGCGGCGGTAACGGCGGGCGGCCCCCGGACCGCCGGAAACGGCGGCCATGCCGGACAGGGAGCGGATGCCGGAGCCGCGGGCGAGGCCGAGCAGGACGGTTTCGGCCTGGTCGTCGCGGGTGTGGCCGAGCAGGACTGCGGTGGCGCCGTGGCGGTCGGCCGCTGCGTCGAGGGCGGCGTAGCGGGCGTCGCGGGCGGCGGCTTCCGGTCCGCCTTCGCGGCCGACGGTGACCGCGGTGGACTCGACGGGGTCGAGGCCGATCTCACGCAGGCGCAGAACGACCTCCGCGGCGCGCAGGTCGGAGCCGGGCTGCAGGCCGTGGTCGACGGTGACGCCGCCGGCCCGCATGCCGAGCTTGGGGGCCTCGAAGGCGAGGGCGGAGGCGAGGGCCATCGAGTCGGCGCCACCGGAGCAGGCCACGAGCACGAGCGGCGACGGCGGGCGCTCGTGCGAGGTCTGCGCCGGGATGTCGGCGGTCGGGTGTTCGTTGAGGATGTCGTGGAGGACGCGGCGGACCGCCAGGCGTATCGCCGCGACCGCAGGATGGGGACCCATGTCCGGTTCCCTTCATGAAGTTTTCGGGGGGGTGAACCCGAGCTCGGTCACTCAGAGTGTGTAGATGGTGACAGAACCGGGCCGTTCCCCGAGCATCGCACGCCTATCCACGGCTCACGGTCCCTCGGACGGGTGATTGGAGGGGCGTTCGCCTGCCGTCGGCTGGATTCCTTTCACGACGCGCCCGCGGGGTTCACGATTCGGCTTTGCGGTGCACCCGCGCGACCCAGTCCGCCGGTTTGGCGATCTCCGTCTTGGTCGGGAGGGTGTTCGGGGAGGTCCACACACGGTTGAAGCCGTCCATGCCGACCTGTTCGACGACGGCCCGCACGAAGCGTTCGCCGTCGCGGTACTGCCTGAGTTTGGCGTCCAGACCCAGCAGCTTGCGCAGAGCCATGTCCAGTCGGGAGGCGCCCTTGGCGCGACGCTGCTGGAACTTCTCGCGGATCTCCGCGACGGTCGGTACGACTTCCGGACCCACTCCGTCCATCACGAAATCGGCGTGGCCCTCCAGGAGCGACATCACGGCGGTGAGGCGGCCGAGGATCTCCCGCTGGGCCGGCGTCTGCACGATCTCCACGAGGGAGCGGCCGCTGTCGTCCTCCTCGCCCTCGGGGCGCCCGCCGGCGAGGGACTGGGCGGCCTCCCGGATGCGCTCCAGGACGGTCATGGGGTCGACCTCGGTCTCGCCCAGGAACGACTGGATTTCGCCCTCCAGGTGGTCCCGCAGCCAGGGCACGGCCGTGAACTGCGTGCGGTGCGTCTCCTCGTGCAGGCACACCCACAGCCGGAAGTCATGGGGCTGTACGTCGAGTTCGCGCTCCACGTGCACGATGTTCGGGGCGACCAGGAGGAGCCGACCGCCGCCGTTCGCCCCGGCGGGGAGTTCGCGGGTGGCCGGGGCGAAGGTCTCGTACTGGCCGAGGACGCGGGAGGACAGGAAGGAGAGCAGCATCCCGAGTTCGACGCCGGTGACCTTGCCGCCGACGGCGCCGAGGACCGCGCCGCCGGGGGTGTTGCCGCGCCGCTCCTGCATCTTGTCGAGCAGCGGCTTGAGGATCTCCCGGAACCCGGCGACGTTCGCCCGGACCCAGCCGGGGCGGTCGACGACGAGGATCGGGGTGTCGTGCAGACCTTCCGTCCCCATACGAGTGAAGCCCCGGACGTGTTCCTCCGAGGACTTGGCGTGTCGGCGCAGTTCCGCGACGACGGCCCGGGCCTCGTCGCGGCTCACCTCGGGGCCCGGCCGCACGAGCCGGGTCGCGGTCGCCACCGCGAGATTCCAGTCGACCATCTCGGCACCACCGATGCTCGTCATGCGTCAACCGTACGTGAGCGGTCCCACTTGGGGCAGGTCGCTCGGGTCGGCGGTCACCTGCAACCGCAGGCCGACAGTGCCGTCGCCGTTCTGTCCAGCGCCGCCTGGGCCGCCGTGGCACTGCTCGTGTCCGACGCCAGGAAGGCGAAGGCCAGCAGACGGCCGTTCTGGTCGACCACTGTTCCGGCCAGCGTGTTGACGCCCGTCAACGTGCCCGTCTTCGCTCGTACGATGCCGGCCGCACCGTCGGTGTAACGGCTGGTCAGGGTGCCCGTGAAGCCGGCCACCGGGAGGCCGGTGAGGACCGGGCGGAGTTCGGGGTGGGAGGGGTCGCCCGCCTCGGCCAGCAGCGAGGTGAGCAGGTCGGCGGTGAGTTTGTCGGCTCGGTCGAGGCCGCTGCCGTCGTTGAAGTCGGCGCCGGACAGCGGGAGTCCGAGCTTCTTCAGCTGGGCGCGGATCGCCTGCCCACCACCGGCGAAGTCGGCGCGCTGCTTCGAGGCGACGGCCGTCTGGCGGGCGAGGGCCTCGGCGATGTCGTTGTCGCTGTTGGTCAGCATGCGCTCGACCAGGGTGGAGAGTGGGGGTGACGTCACCTCGGCCAGCGTGTCCGAGCGGCCGGTCGCCTTGGAGGGGCCGGGGGACGTCGTCCTGATGCCGTGGTCCGACAGGAACTCGGCGAACCTGCGGGTCGCGTCCGCCGCCGGGTCGCTCACGCGGGGCGCGGGGCCACTGGCGGAGTCGTCGGTGCGGGCCTCGTCGGCCATCAGGGCGCTGACCGGGGCGAGGTTGTCGTTGACCCCGATCGGGTGGATCTCGGAGCCCGCGTAGAGCGTCGTGTCGTACGAGAGCGTGACCTGGCTGATGTCGCGCTTCTTCAGGGCGGCGGCCGTCTCGTCGGCGAGTGTGCGCAGGCTCGCCCAACCCTCGGCGTCCTTGCGGGCCGTCAGCGTGGGGTCGCCGCCGCCGACCAGGACGAGTTCCTTGGTGTCGGGTTCGAGGGCGGCGCGGGTGGTGAGCCGGTGGTCGGCGCCGAGGGCCGAAAGAGCGGCGACGGCGGTGGCGATCTTCGTGGTGGAGGCGGGGGTCAGCGCCGCGTCGGCTCCGGCACCGTAGAGCTGCTTGCCGGTGGCCACGTCGACGACCGCGGCGGTGTGGCGGGTGCCGAGGGCCGCGTCGGCCAGGAGCGGGTCCAGGACGTCGGCGAGGGCCGGTCCGTTCGGTGCCGACTTCACGGAGCTGCCGGCGCCGCCGAGGCCGGTGAGCACGGATGCGGCGCTCGGGGCGGGGCGGGGCGCCGAGGCCGTCGTATCGGAATCATCACCGTGATCTGCGCCACCCGTCTGCTCCTGGGCGGCGGCCCGGTCCCGCTCGGCCGTACGCTGACCGGAGGAGTCCCAGGGGCCGGCGGCGGTCGCCACTGCGGCGGCCAGCGCCAGCCCGGCGGTGGCGGCGCCCGCGGTGAACTGCCAGGTCTTCGGCCTCGTGCCCCGCGCGACCTGCGGTTTCGCGGCCTTCGCGATCCGTGCGACCCGCGGTTTCGCGGTGGCGACGGCCCGTGCGAGGCGTGGTCGTACGGCGTCCACGGTTCGGGTGAGACCCGGCCGTACGGCGTCCGCGGCTCGTGCCAGACGCGGTCGTACGGCGTTCGCGACCCGCTTCACATGCGGTTTCGCGGCCCGCCACGGCCTCAGTTCAGGCACGACCACCAGCCCCTTTCGCGATCACACACCTGCGTGAGGGACACTTAACCACCAGAACTATGTGCTGATCATGGAGGAGCCACCGGTGGAGTTCGACGTCACGATCGAGATTCCGAAGGGTTCGCGGAACAAGTACGAGGTGGACCACGAGACCGGTCGGATCCGCTTGGACCGTCGCCTCTTCACCTCGACCAGTTACCCGGCCGACTACGGCTTCGTCGAGAACACCCTCGGCGAGGACGGCGACCCGCTGGACGCGCTGGTCATCCTGGACGAGCCGACCTTCCCCGGCTGCCTCATCCAGTGCCGCGCGATCGGCATGTTCCGGATGACGGACGAGGCCGGCGGCGACGACAAGCTGCTGTGCGTCCCCGCGCACGACCCGCGCGTGGAGCACCTGCGGGACATCCACCACGTGTCGGAGTTCGACCGTCTGGAGATCCAGCACTTCTTCGAGGTCTACAAGGACCTGGAGCCCGGCAAGTCCGTCGAGGGCGCCGACTGGGTGGGCCGCACCGAGGCCGAGGCCGAGATCGAGCGGTCGTACAAGCGCTTCAAGGACCAGGGCGGTCACTGAGCCTGCAGTCGCGAAGGGGCCGCACGCGGGCGCGTGCGGCCCCTTCGCGTATCTGTGCGCATACTGAGGCTTGCTGAACGTGTCGTACAGGGAGCGCTGCGCAGTGACGGACGCGGAAGACCGCAAGCCGCGGTCGGACGAGGCGAGGAGTGCGTTCTCGGCCACGGCGGTCGACGGGGACGCCACATCCGAGTTCGCCGTCCCGGAGGGACTGGCCGTCCCCAGAGGCGGCGTCGCCGAGTCGGAGAGCACATCCGAGTTCGCCCTGCCGAAGGGGCTGGACGTCCCGTCGGGGCCGGCCACCGAACCCGAGGGATCGGCCTTCAGCCCGCCTCGTACGTACCGCGCCCAGGACGCACGGCACGCGTTCACTCCGGCGACCGGGATTCCCGTGGTCCGTCTGACCAAGGACGTGCCCTGGCAGGACCGGATGCGCACGATGCTGCGCATGCCGGTGGCCGAGCGGCCCGCGCCGGAGTCCGTGCAGAAGGCGGAGGAGGGCAGTCCGGCCGTCCCGCGCGTGCTCGACATGACACTGCGCATCGGCGAGCTGCTGCTCGCGGGCGGCGAGGGCGCCGAGGACGTGGAGGCGGCGATGTTCGCCGTCTGCCGTTCGTACGGCCTGGACCGCTGCGAGCCGAACGTCACCTTCACGCTGCTGTCGATCTCGTATCAGCCCTCGCTCGTGGACGACCCGGTGACAGCGTCCCGGACCGTACGCCGCCGGGCCACCGACTACACGCGCCTCGCGGCCGTCTTCCGGCTGGTGGCCGACCTCAGCGACCCGGACACGGCGATCTCGCTGGAGGAGGCCTACCGGCGGCTCGCCGAGATCCGCCGCAACCGGCACCCGTACCCCGGCTGGGTGCTCACCGCGGCGAGCGGGCTGCTCGCGGGCGCGGCCTCCGTGCTCGTCGGCGGTGACGTGATCGTGTTCATCGCCGCCGCGCTGGGCGCGATGCTCGGCGACCGGCTGGCGTGGCTGGCCGCGGGGCGCGGGCTGCCGGAGTTCTACCAGTTCACCGTCGCCGCGATGCCGCCGGCCGCGATAGGGATCGCGCTGACGCTGGCCCACGTGGACGTGAAGGCGTCCGCGGTCATCACCGGTGGGCTGTTCGCGCTGCTGCCCGGGCGGGCGCTCGTGGCGGGCGTGCAGGACGGACTGACCGGCTTCTACATCACCGCGTCCGCGCGCCTGCTGGAGGTCATGTACTTCTTCGTCGGCATCGTCGTCGGGGTGCTGGTGATGCTCTACGTCGGTGTGCAGCTGGGCGCCCGGCTCAACCCCGACACGGCCCTCAGCAGCGACCCGCGGCCCCTGTGGCAGATCGGCGCGTCGATGCTGCTGTCACTGACCTTCGCTGTGCTGCTCCAGCAGGAGCGGTCCACGGTGCTCGCCGTGACGCTCAACGGCGGTGTCGCCTGGTCGGTGTACGGCGCGCTGCACGACACGGGCGAGCTGTCCCCCGTTGCCTCTACGGCCGTTGCGGCGGGGGTGGTGGGGTTGTTCGGTCAGCTGCTGTCCCGGTACCGGTTCGCTTCCGCGCTGCCTTACACGACCGCGGCGATCGGGCCCCTGTTGCCAGGGTCGGCCACGTATTTCGGGCTGTTGTCCATCGCGCAGAACGAGGTGGACGAGGGGTTGGTGTCGCTGTCGAAGGCGGCGGCGCTGGCGATGGCCATCGCCATCGGGGTCAACCTGGGGTCGGAGATCTCGCGGCTGTTCCTGCGGATCGGCTCCGCCGGCAAGCGGCGTGCTGCCAAGCGGACGCGGGGATTCTGAGCGCCGGGCGCCCATGAGCTCGATGCTTGCTGTCCGACGGCGACTGCGGATTCGTTGTGGCTTGTCGCGCCGTTCCCCGCGCCCCTGGGGGTGCTTCTAGTAACCCTCGTTGTAGGGGTACTGCTGGTTGCTCTGCTGCTGGCCGTACGGCTGCTGGTTGTAGCCCTGGGGGTACTGCTGGGCGTAGGGCTGGTCGTAGCCGTACTGCTGCTGGCCCTGGTCGTTCTGGTTGCCGTAGGGCTGCTGGTCGTCGTTGGACGGGATGCGGCGGAGTTGGGTCGTCGCGTCGTCCATGGCCTGGTGCTGGGCGGGGGCCGGGGCAGCGGCTGCCGCTCGCTTCTTCTTGGAGCGCTCGCGGAGGTACTCGATGATGATCGGGACGACCGAGACGAAGACGATCAGGACGAGGATCGCCTCGACGTTCTTGTGGATGATGTCGATCTGGCCGAGCCAGTAGCCGGCGAGGGTGACGCCGGTGCCCCAGGCCACGCCGCCGATGACGTTGTACGTGAGGAAGGTGCGGTACTTCATGCGGCCGGCGCCGGCCACGATGGGGGCGAAGGTGCGCACGATCGGCACGAAGCGGGCCAGCACGATGGCCTTGGGGCCGTACTTCTCCATGAACTCGTGGGCCTTCTCCAGGTTCTCCTGCTTGAAGAGTTTGGAGTTGGGCCGGTTGAAGAGCTTCGGGCCGAAGAACTTGCCGATCATGTAGCCGACCTGGTCACCGATGACGGCGGCCAGCACGATCAGGGTGCAGACCAGCCACAGGGGCTGGCTGATGTACTGCCCCTGGGCCACGAAGAGGCCCGCCGTGAACAGCAGCGAGTCGCCGGGCAGGAACGCGAAGAGACCCGACTCGGCGAAGACGATCAGCAGGATGCCCGGCAGACTGAAGGTTTCGATCAGATAGTCAGGGCTGAGCCACTCGGGGGCGAGCGCGAGCGTGATCACGGGATTGTGGCTCCTGCTGGTGGGGTACGGGCTGGGGCTGGCTGTCCAAAAGTATCAACGCAGCCGTCATGGCCCAGGTTCCATGCGGCCTCCCAGGATGCACTGTGGCCCGCCTGGGACAAAGCTGTGAGCCATGGGTATTGACGAATACGGCGGTGGACAGGAACCCCAGCCCGAGGTGCTGGTGGTGACCACGAACGATGCGCCCGGCTACCGGGTGCAGGAGGTGCTGGGCGAGGTGTTCGGGCTGACCGTGCGGTCCCGGCACCTCGGCAGCCAGATCGGCGCCGGGCTGAAGTCGATGATCGGCGGCGAACTCAAGGGGCTCACCAAGACGCTCGTGCAGACCAGGAACCAGGCCATGGAACGGCTGGTGGAGCAGGCACGCGCGCGTGGGGCGAACGGTGTGCTGATGTTCCGCTTCGACGTGACCGAGGCGGCGGACGTCGGCACCGAGGTGTGTGCGTACGGCACGGCGGTGGTCCTGACCCGGGAGTAGGCCCGGGTCAGGACATCAGGAGGAGTGGCGGGCCGCGTTCGCCCTGATCGCGTCCCTGAGGTGCTCGGCGAGGCCCGTCCGCAGGGAGTCGTAGAACGCCTTGAAGCGCTCGTCGGCGACGTACATGTCGGCGAGCCCGCAGTGGATCTCGTACGTGCATTCGTAGAACCACTTGGTGATGTGCTGCCGGTGTTCCTCGGCCATGTCCATGGCCGCCTCGCCGGTCGGTGGTGCACCGGCAGCCATCAGGGCGTCGTAGCGCTCGCTCCAGGCGTTGACCTCGGCCTGCATGCGTTTCCAGTCGTCCTTGGTGTAGCGGGCGGCGCGGCGCTGCGACTCGGCGTAGGTCTCGGTGCCGCCCCAGCGCTGCTCGGCCTCCTCGGCGTACTGCTCGGGATCCTTGTCGCCGAAGACCTCGAACTTGTCCTCCGGCGTGAGATTGATGCCCATCTTGCGTGCCTCCATGGCGTGCTCCACGGCCGCCGCCATCTTCTGCAGCTTCTCGATCCGGGCGGTCAGCAGTTCGTGCTGGCGGCGCAGGTGCGCGCGCGGGTCCGCTACCGGGTCGTCGAGCAGGGCGGCGACCTCGTCGAGCGGGAAGCCGAGCTCTCGGTAGAACAGGATCTGCTGCAGCCGGTCGAGGTCGGCGTCGCTGTAGCGCCGGTGGCCCGCGTGGCTGCGCTCGCTCGGGGCGAGCAGGCCGATGTCGTCGTAGTGGTGCAGGGTGCGCACCGTGACTCCGGCGAAGCCGGCGACCTGTCCCACGGAGTAGCTCACTTCTTCCGCTCCCTTCTCGGTACGTCCACCACGCTGAGGCCTCACGCCACGTGAGGTGCAAGCCCGGATCCCCAGGAGGGCACTCCGGGTGTCGCGCCGGTTTTGTCCGCTTATCGTGAGCCCGTGGCCCAGGACACCGATCTTCCCCGCCATGTCCGTCGGCGCCGCCCTCGGGCTGTGCGCTCATGTCCTCGTGCCCGCCGTCCACCCGGCGCTCGGTGTCGCCGCGGGTGTGCTGGGCATGCTCCTCGCCATCACCCGGCAGGGCTGGGTGAGTCTGTTCACCGCGGCCGTCCTGGTGTCCTCGCCCGCGATCCTCGCGCTGCTGCGCATCGCCTTCCTGCCGGCCTGGCTGCTGGTGACGGGGCGGCCGCAGATGCAGTTGCGCGAGGACGGAAGCCCGGTTCGCCGACCCCCCTTTCAGGAGAATGACCATGCCGCTTCACAAAGGCCCCGAGAAGCCCGACGAGCGTCCCCTGTCCGTCAACCCCTTCTACGGCGAGGCGAATCCGGTCGGGGGCATGACCGAGGCCCCGCCCAAACACCGGCTGCCGGACACTCCGCTGCCGCCGACGACGGCGTACCAGCTCGTGCACGACGAGCTGATGCTGGACGGCAACTCGCGGCTGAACCTCGCCACCTTCGTCACCACCTGGATGGAGCCGCAGGCCGGGGTCCTGATGGGCGAGTGCCGGGACAAGAACATGATCGACAAGGACGAGTACCCGCGCACCGCCGAACTGGAGCGGCGCTGTGTGGCGATGCTCGCCGATCTGTGGAACGCGCCCGATCCTTCGGCGGCCGTGGGCTGTTCGACGACCGGGTCCAGCGAGGCGTGCATGCTCGCCGGCATGGCACTCAAGCGGCGGTGGGCGCAGCGCAATGCCGACCGGTACCCGGCACGGGACGTCCGCCCCAACCTCGTCATGGGGGTCAACGTCCAGGTCTGCTGGGAGAAGTTCTGCAACTTCTGGGAGGTGGAGGCCCGTCTGGTCCCCATGGAGGGCGACCGCTTCCACCTCGATCCGCAGGCCGCCGCCGAACTGTGCGACGAGAACACGATCGGGGTCGTGGGCATCCTCGGCTCCACCTTCGACGGGTCCTACGAGCCGATCGCGGATCTGTGTTCCGCCCTCGACGCGCTCCAGGAACGGACCGGCCTCGACATCCCCGTGCACGTCGACGGGGCGTCCGGCGCCATGGTCGCGCCCTTCCTCGACGAGGACCTGGTGTGGGACTTCCGGCTGCCCAGGGTCGCCTCCATCAACACTTCGGGGCACAAGTACGGGCTCGTCTACCCCGGTGTCGGCTGGGCGCTGTGGCGCGACAAGGAGTCCCTCCCCGAGGAACTCGTCTTCCGCGTCAACTACCTGGGCGGCGACATGCCGACCTTCGCCCTCAACTTCTCCCGGCCGGGAGCCCAGGTCGTCGCGCAGTACTACACCTTTCTGCGGCTGGGCCGCGAGGGCTACCGGGCCGTGCAGCAGACCACGCGGGACGTGGCCCGGAGCGTCGCCGACCGGGTGGAGGCGCTCGGCGACTTCCGGCTGCTGACCCGGGGCGACGAGCTGCCGGTGTTCGCGTTCACGACGGCGCCGGGTGTCGAGTCGTACGACGTCTTCGACGTCTCCCGGCGGCTGCGCGAGCGGGGCTGGCTGGTGCCCGCGTACACCTTCCCGCCGAACCGGGAGGACCTGTCCGTCCTGCGGGTGGTGTGCCGCAACGGCTTCTCGGCCGACCTCGCCGACCTGTTCGTGGAGGACCTGGAGCGGCTGCTGCCCGAACTGCGGCGTCAGCCAAGGCCGTCGACCCGGGACAAGGGAGCGGCGACCGGGTTCCACCACTGAGCAGGCTCGCCCCGTCAGGTTCCGTCGCCCAGCTCGAACGGCCTCCAGTGGACTCCGTCGGCGGATATGCGCCAACTCCAGCTGTTGAAGCTGCTCCCCCACAGATGGCCTAGCGGGGTCAAGGTCACCGAGCCCGCCGGGCCACGGGCGTCCGAGGCGGGCCGGAAGGAGCGGCCGCCGTCGGTGCTGCGCCAGGCGCCGGCCTCGCCGTGGACCGTCAGGCTGCCGTCGGCGGCGGCCACCGGGGTGCCGAGCGTCGAGCGCGGTTCCACTCCCTTGCGGTGTTTCCAGACCCGCTCCCAGGTGTGGCCGCCGTCGGTGCTGCGGTGGAGAGTGAGCAGGCCGTTCTTCACGTCGTCCTCGTCCGGCAGTTGGCCCCGTTGGACCGCGTACAGCACCTTGCCGGTGCCGGTCACCTGCAGGGACCATCCGTGCCGCTCGAGCCCCTTCGGCCGGGAGATCCGCCAGCTGCGCCCCCGGTCCTCACTGACGGCGAGAGCGGGGCGGCCGGAGTCCGGGGCACGGCCGGCGGCGAAGAGCACCTTGTCCGCGGTCTCCCCCGCCGGGCGCACCTCCCCCTCCAACGGAGGCGGGGTCGCCAGGACCCGGAACTCCCCCGTGTCGGGCAGGGCCGCGAGGAGGCGCGACCGTGCGCACCCGTTCCGCTCCTGGTCCACCCGCACGCAGTCCTCGACCAGGGCCCCGCCCTCGGGCACGACCGGAGTCGAGCCCGAGGGCCCGGTGGAGCCCTGGCGCCAGCTGCGGCCGCCGTTGTCCGTGAACCAAGTCCGCTCCGGGGGCGGCCACTTGCCGTCGGTGATCAGCGCACGCCCGGGCCCGAGCACGATGAGCCCCGCGGTGACCCCGGAGCCGTCCGTCGTGTCCGGCACCGGGGAACGCCCGAGGCGCCAGGCACCCGCGCCCTTGTCGAGCACGGCGACGTGGTGCCGGCAGACCGACCTTCCGCACGACCCGAGCAGCGCGAACCCGCTGCCGTCCGAGGCGAATCCGACGTCGGCTGCGAAACCGGGGAGGTCCGGGGCCGACGGGATCCGGGGAGGCGGCGCCCCTGATGGTGTGGTCCCGCGCGCGGCCGTATCCCTCTTCGCCTCGGCGCAGCCCGCCACCAGCAACGCCAGGACAACCAGCACGGCGGCCACTACCGCTCTGCTCCTGACCCACCCCATGGGAACCCCCGATCCGCCCGGCCGCGATGCACTGTCATTCCTGGTACACCGCTCGCCGGGCCGGGGTTCCCACTTCCTCTCAGTGAATCGATTCCCAGCGAATCCGCCGCCCTACTTGTCGAGCGCCCCGAACTTCCGCACCGCCAACGGAAAGAACACCGCCAGCAGCACCATCGGCCACACCACCGCGGCCCAGGCGTGCCCCGCCTCGCCGCCCGGTCCGCCGAAGAGATCCCGGACCGCCGTGGCGGTGTGGGACATCGGGTTCCACTCGACGACCGTGCCCAGCCAGCCGGGCATGGAGTCGGGCGTGGCGAAGGCGTTGGACAGGAACCCGACCGGCCAGACCAGGATCTGTACGGCCTGCACCATCTCGGGCTTCCCGGCGACCATCGCCAGATAGATGCCGATCCACAGCATGGCGAAGCGGAACAGCAACAGCAGGCCGACGGCGCCCAGGAACCCGGCGACCCCGCCGTGCGCCCGCCACCCGATCGCGAACGCCACCCCGATCAGTACGACCAGCCCCAGCACCGACTGGAGCATGTCCGCGGCCGAACGGCCCACCAGCACCGCCCCGTTGGCCATCGGCATGGAGCGGAAGCGGTCGATCACACCCTTGTTGATGTCCTGGGTGACCGCCACCATGGTCCCCTCAAGCCCGAAGGCCATGGTGAGCGCGAACATGCCCGGGACCAGGTAGTCGACGTAGTCGCCCTGGACTCCCTGTCCGCCGCCCACCAGGTAGCCGAACATCAGCAGGAGCATCACGGGGAAGACCAGGCCGACGACGACCTGCACGGGCTGCCGCGCCCAGTGGGCGAGTTCGCGCCGGGTCATGGTCCAGCAGTCGGTCATCGCGTACGACGTACTCACACGGCCTCCCTCACATGGCGGTCCCTCTCCGTGAGGTGCAGGAACACCTCGTCCAGCGTCGGCCGCCGCAACGCCACGTCCTCCGCCTCGATCCCGGCCTCCTCCAGGGCCCGTACGACCCCGGAGAGCGCCGCCATCCGGTCGGCGACCGGGGCACTGAGCAGCCGACGGTCGGTGTCCACGGAGACCTCCGACGCGGCGAGCGGCAACAGGGCCACCGCCGCGCCCAGTTGACCCGCGTCCCGCAGGACCACGTCGATGCGGTCGCCGCCCGTCATCGCCTTCAGCTCGTCCGCCGTGCCGTCGGCGATGACCCGGCCGGCGTCGACGACCGAGATGCGGTCGGCGAGCTGGTCGGCCTCCTCCAGGTACTGGGTGGTCAGCAGGACCGTCGTACCGCCGCCGACCAGGGAGCGGACCGCGGCCCACACCTCGGCGCGGCCGCGCGGGTCGAGGCCGGTCGTCGGTTCGTCCAGGAAGAGCACCTCCGGCTCGGTGATGAGCGAGGCGGCCAGGTCCAGGCGGCGGCGCATGCCTCCGCTGTAGGCGCGGACGGGCTTGCGGCCGGTGTCGGTGAGGCCGAAGCGCTCCAGGAGTTCGTCGGCGCGCACGCGCGCGTGGCGGGCGCCCAGGTGGTACAGACGGCCGAACATCTCCAGGTTCTGACGGCCGCCGAGCTCCTCGTCGAGGGCCGCGTGCTGGCCGAGGAGGCCGATGCGGAGGCGGACGTCGTACGCCGCACGCACCACGTCGTGGCCCACCACCTCGATCCGGCCCGCGTCGGGCCGCAGCAACGTGGACAGGATCCGGATCAGGGTCGTCTTGCCCGCACCGTTGGGCCCGAGCACTCCGTGCACTGTTCCCCGCACGACCGTCAGGTCGAGTCCGTCCAGTGCCTTCTTGTCGCCGTACTTCTTGTGTGCGCCTTCGACGGTGATCGCCGTGTCGGCCACTGCCACCCACTCCCCTTACCCTGCTAGTCAAACTTGACTATAGATTCAAAGTAACGCGACGGGCCACGCTCGTCAAACTTGATTAGCGGGCGTCCTCCGGATGCCGCTCCCCCGTCGCGTACGGGTTCTCCTGGTCGTCCGCCAGTACGCCGACGAACCGCTCACCCTCCCCGGCGAAGGTGTAGGCGCCGCCCTCGATGCGGGCGATCAGCCCCTGGGTCCACTCGGCCTCGGCGTCGGCCGTGTGGATCCAGAGGTTCATGATCTCGCCGATGTGGCCGAGCTGTTCGGGGCCGTCCTCGGGCACGTAGTGCTCGGTGACGGAGGAGCGCCACGCCTCGATCCCGCGGATCCGCTGCTTCAGGAGCGCCACGGCCTCGGCGCGCGGCAGCTCGACGATGAAGCCGATGGCCGCCGACTTGACGTCCATCTTCTGGTCGTACGAGGTCAGCGCCTCGCGCACCAGCCTGAAGCACTCCTCGGTGCCGGCCTCCGTGATCTCGTACTCCGTGCGCGGCGGGCCGCCCGCGGTGGACGGCGCGATCTCGTGCGCGATCAGCAGGCCCTGCTTGGCCATCTGCTTCAGGGCGTGGTAGATCGAGCCGGGCTTGGCGTTGGACCACTCGTGCGCGCCCCAGTACTCCAGGTCGTTGCGCACCTGGTAGCCGTGGGCCCGCCCGTGCTGGCGGACCGCGCCGAGCACGAGGAGACGGATCGCTGACATGCGGTCCAGGTTATGGCCTCACCTTTCGGCGAGCTCCACCAGCTCGAAGGCCGTCCTTCCGTCCAGGGACTCCCGGATGATGTCGGCGTGGCCGGCGTGCCGGGCCGTCTCGCGGATCAGGTGGAGGGCCAGCCAGCGCACGGAGACCGCCTCGTCCGGCGGGAACCAGGGTTCGTTCGGCAGCGGGAAGGTGTCGTCCAGGCTGGGCACCGAGCGGATGTACGCCTCCGTCTCCGCGGCGACCTTCTCCCAGTACGCGAGCTGCGACTCGACCGTCTCGCCGCCCGCCAACCGGAAACACTCGTGCCAGTTCGTCTCGTCCCGCTTGATCGCCGGCGGCTCGCCCTTGGCCCGCGCGATCCAGCCCTGCTCGACCTCGGCGACATGCTTGAGCAGTCCCGCCAGGGACAGTTCGCTGGCGCTCGGCCTGCCGGCGGCCTGCTCCTCCGTCAGCCCGAACAGCGCCCGCCGGATGCCGCCGCGCTGTTCCGCGAGGAAGGAGAGCAGTGCGCCGCGCTCGTCGCCGTACGCCTCGGCTCGCACATGAGTGACCATGACCGGCTGCCTTTCGTCGGGATCGGGGCCTGGGGAGGCCTCCTGACACCGACGAAATTACGGGCCCTTTAGGTCAGCTTCTGTCCGCGTTGGGGAGGAACCGAGGAGGATCATGGCGGCGGACCGTCAGGGGAGGACGCGGTGGGCAAGGGATCGAAGAAGCGGCGGCATCCACGCAAGAAGAAGCCGGGCAAGGGTCCGGCGCAGCCGAGGCGGCCGCTGAATCCTGTTCCCCGGGCCGCCGACTCGCCGTCGCCCCTGAAGACCGCGCTCTCCGTGGGGTTCTTCGTCCTGGTCCTCGGTCTGGTGCCGTTCCTCTACAGCGACTACATGCTGGCCGGAGCCCTCGGCCTGGTGGGACACCCCGCCGTCTTCACCGCCACGAGCTGCGCGATGACCGGGACCGGCAAGGACCGTCACATCGCCTGCGGCGGGAACCTGGCCGCCGCGCACCGGCCGCCGCGGTACGCCTCCATCGACGCGCAGGTGCCGCTGAACAGGGCGACGCCCGTCCAGGCGCTCCCCACCGGCTCACTGGAGACCGTCGGCCCGGCCGCGGTCTCCGGCTGGTCGACCCTCGGCATGGGCGGCATCACCGTGCTGACCGCCGGCGCGCTCGCCGCGTTCCGCAAGCGGCTGAAGCCGCCGGCCCGCCGCACCGGGTTCCGGGTGCTTCTCGTTCCGGGTTCCCTGACGCTGGCGGGCCTGGTCGTCTACGTCGTCGTCAGGGCCGTCATGTGACGGCCCCGACCGGCCCTCAGAACGGGAACCCGCTCCGCCCGTGCTGCACCGAGATCCACTTCGTCGTCGTGAACGAGTCCAGCATGGTGTCACCGTTGAGACGGCCGATGCCGGAGTGCTTCTCGCCGCCGAAGGGGACGATCGGCTCGTCGTGGACGGTGCCGTCGTTCACGTGGAACATGCCGGTGTCGATCTGCTTGGCGAAGTTCACGCCCCGCTCGATGTTCTCCGTGTGGACGGCGCCGCTCAGGCCGTACGGAGTGTCGTTGACGAGGCGTACGGCCTCCTCCTCGCCGTCGAACGGGATGAGGAAGGCGACCGGGCCGAAGATCTCCTGCCGGAGGAGAGCCGAGTCGGCGGGGACGTCCGTCAGGACCGACGGCTCGACCAGGTTGTCCGTGGTCGTGCCGTGCACCAGCGCCGTCGCGCCCTCGGCGATCGCCTGCTCGACGGCGCTCGAAATGGCGTCCGCCTGGGAGGAGTTGATGACCGGGCCGATGACGGTCGCGGGGTCGCGCGGGTCGCCGGCCTTGAGGCCCTTCACCTTGGCGACGAACTTCTCGGTGAACTCGTCCGCGATCGTACGGTCGACCAGGACGCGGTTGGCGGCCATGCAGACCTGGCCCTGGTGGACGTAGCGGCTGAAGACCGCCGCGTCGACCGCGTAGTCGATGTCGGCGTCGTCGAGGACCACGATCGCGCTGTTGCCGCCGAGTTCGAGGATCGAGCGCTTGAAGTTCGAGGCGCAGACGGTGGCGACGTGGCGGCCGACCTTGTCCGAGCCGGTGAAGGAGATGACCTTCGGGACCGGGTGCTCGATGAACGCGTCGCCGATCTCCGCGATGTCGGTGATCACGACGTTCAGCAGACCGGCCGGCAGACCCGCGTCCTCGAAGATCTTCGCGACCAGGGAGCCGCCCACGATCGGCGTGTTCTGGTGCGGCTTGAGGACGACGGCGTTGCCGAGGGCCAGCGCCGGGGCGACCGACTTGATCGACAGGAGGAAGGGGAAGTTGAAGGGGCTGATCACGCCCACGACGCCGACCGGGACGCGGTAGACGCGGTTCTCCTTGCCGTCGATCGGCGAGGGGATGATCCGGCCCTCGGGGCGCAGCGACAGGTGGATCGCCTCGCGCAGGAACTCCTTGGCGAGGTGAAGTTCGAAGCCGGCCTTCAGACGCGTGCCGCCGAGCTCCGCGATGATCGCCTCGGCGATCTCGCCCTCGCGCTCCTCGATCAGCCGCAGGGCCTTCTCGAAGACACCGCGGCGGGCGTACGGGTTGGTCGCGGCCCATTCCTTCTGGGCGCGGGCCGCTGCCCGGTACGCCTCATCGACCTCGTCGACCGTGGCTATCGTGATCGACGCCAGCTTCTCGTCGTCGTACGGATTGAAGTCGATGATGTCCCAGGAGCCTGTCCCCGGGCGCCACTCACCGTCGATGAACTGCTGGGCAAGGTCGGTGAAGTAGGACGACATGTGATCCCCAAGTCACTAGCAGACACACGATCAACGTCACGGCCTGATCACACGTCATCGTACTTGCGTCTCAAGTGAGTTGGGGACTGAGCGCAATCTTCTGGGGAGAACTTCAGGAGAGTTGGAGGAGATCCTAGGAGAGCTGGAGGAGACCCCGTAGAAGATCGCGGCTCTCGTCCGGGCCCGGGCTGTCCTGCTGGAGTTCCTTCAGCGCCTTCTCGTACTGGGCGACGTCCTCGTGCTTGTCGAGGTACAGCGCGCTGGTGAGCTGTTCCAGGTAGACGACGTCGGTCAGGTCGGACTCGGAGAAGGACAGGAGCGTGAACGCGCCGCTCTCGCCGGAGTGGCCGCCGAAGCCGAACGGCATGATCTGCAGCCGTACGTTGGGACGTGCGGAGATCTCGATCAGGTGCTGGAGCTGGCCGCGCATCACCTCGCGGTCGCCGTACGGGCGGCGCAGCGCGGCCTCGTCGAGGACGATGTGAACCTCGGGGCCACCCACCTCGGTGAGGTACTTCTGCCGCTCCAGGCGCAGGGCCACCCGCTTCTCCACGTCGGCCGCGCTCGCGCCCTTCATGCCGCGCCGGACGACTGCACGTGCATACGCCTCGGTCTGCAACAGGCCGTGCACGAACTGCACTTCGTACGCGCGGATGAGCGAGGCGGCACCTTCCAGACCGACATAGGTCGGGAACCAGCTCGGCAGGACGTCCGAGTAACTGTGCCACCAGCCCGCCACGTTGGCCTCCCGCGCGAGGGAGAGCAGCGAGGCGCGCTCGGCCTCGTCCGTGATGCCGTACAGCGTCAGCAGATCCTCGACGTCCCTCGTCTTGAAGCTCACCCGGCCCAGTTCCATCCGGCTGATCTTCGACTCGGACGCGCGGATCGAGTAACCCGCCGCCTCGCGCGTGATCCCGCGTGCCTCACGCAGCCGCCTGAGTTGCGAGCCGAGCAGCATCCGCCGCACCACCGATCCGGGCTCTCCCGCGCTCACGTTCGCCGCCTCCCCAACCGTCTTCAGGGGCCGAAGTCTGCCACTAAAACACTCCGAGCAGTACTCGTCCGATTACAGAGATGGAAAGAAGTCAAAGTTTCTGGACAGACCAGAGACAGGAAGCGGGAAGGAAGTAGCAAGGAGAAGGAGAGAAGATGGTGGAAAAAATGCCCAACAAGCGGTACGGGAGGGTCCAATTCGGTCACGTGCACGTGCATCTGCACCTTGCATCTGCACCACTCATCCGAAACCATGGTCTCGCGCAACCGCTGCATCGCAACGCAACGACCGCGAATTCCCGGGAGTGCCTCGCATGGGGACGAATGGATCGACCATGCTCGAGCCGTTACGGCAGGGCCTTCCGCCGCTGGATCCCGCAGCCGTGTCCGACGCCGCCTCCTGCGCTCTCCCCGCCCGCTACGAAGCGGTGCGCGACGCACGGCAGTTCACCCGCAGAACGCTCGACCAGTGGGGCGACGGCGACCGTTTCGACGATGTCTGTCTGGTGGTCTCCGAACTCGTCACCAACGCCCTGCGGCACGCGCTGCCGGCGAGCACCCCGCGCACCCCGGAGCAGAACCCGCCCGTGCGGCTGCATCTGATGCGCTGGACCGAGCGACTGGTGTGCGCGGTGCGCGACCCCAGCAAGGACAGTCCGATCGCGCGCGATTCCGACGACTTCTCGGCGGAGTCCGGTCGCGGACTGTTCCTTGTCGACTCCTTCAGCGACAGCTGGGGGTGGCACCCGCTCGCGGGGACGCTGGGCGGGAAGGTCGTCTGGGCGCTGTTCCGGCTGCCGCAGCACCTGGAGTCCGCTGAGTGACGCGCCGCGGCGTTTTCTTGCGCCGCTGTTCTACGCGCGTTACGCAGTGCGAGGCCATGAACGCCCTCGGTCGCCCGACAGCGGACCGAGGGTCAGCCCGCTATCAGGTGATCGAACTCGCCGTCCTTGATGCCGAGGAGCATCGCCTCGATCTCCGCGCGCGTGTAGACGAGCGCGGGGCCGTCCGGGAAACGCGAGTTGCGGACGGCCACGCCGCCGTCGGGCAGCCGCGCGAACTCGACACAGGATCCCTGCGAGTTGCTGTGCCGGCTCTTCTGCCAGGCCACCCCGTTCAGCTCCGTGGCAGCCATGCCGTTGTACACGTCGTGGTCCACAGGTCTGCTCCCCGGTGGTGCGGTGGCTTTGGGGCCACTGATGCAGTGGTCAACTGGTCCGGATCATAGCTGTGTTCACGTGCGGATGCATGAGCAGATGCACGTGCACGCGGGGTGTTCCTGTGGTTACAGGTGTGACGTATGTGGCGCTGCATTCGTTCCAGCGTCTGCCCCGGAGCCCGCATCACATGCGAATGCCTCATGTACTAGGGAGAGACGCTTATTGCGGCCTTCGTGTTCCACCTTTCGCGTCAGCGACTGCTGTACGGCAGAAGTGCCATCTCCCGGGCGTTCTTGATCGCGCGGGACAGCTGGCGTTGCTGCTGGGCCGTCACCCGGGTGACACGGCGGCTGCGGATCTTGCCGCGGTCGGAGATGAACTTCCGCAGCAGGTCGGTGTCCTTGTAGTCGACGTAGGTGATGCCCGCCTGGTCCAGCGGGTTGGGGCGGTTCTTGGCGGGCTTGCGTTCGGGCTTGCGGGGCATGGCGGGGTCAGACCTCCAGGAGGGTGTCGAAGGCGGGCGGCAACTGCTTCCAGGCGTCGCGGCCGGCGGCGTATTCGGTGTCGGTCAACAGGCAGGACTCCAGCACGCGTTCGAGTCCGTCCCGGTCCAGGCCCGGTGACGTGAAGACGAGGTGCTGGCAGCAGTCGCCGTGTTCCGGGTGCCAGTCCATCGCGGCCGCGGCGCGGCGTACCGGAGGGACCATCTCCCAGGCGGCGTCCGGCAGGGCGGCGAGCCACGGGCCCGCGCTCTCCACGCACAGCGCACCGCCCGCCGCGTCCCAGTGCAGCAGCGTGTCCGGCTTGTCGGCGAGCCAGAACCGGCCCCGGCTGCGGGCGGCCGCGCAGGTGATGTCCTCCAGCGCCTCGTACAACCGCTCCGGATGGAAGGGGCGGCAGCGGTGCCAGACGAGGGTGGAGACGCCGTGCGCGTCGGCGTCCGCGGGGAGCAGGGCGCAGGCCGGGTGCTGGGCCGCGGCGGCCGCCTCCACGTCGAAGCCGGCGAGGGCGGCTTCGGCCAACAGGGGCTGTGCGCCCGCCAGGTCACCGTGGCCGATCAGGACCTGGCGGGCTGTCGGATGCAGCTGCGCGAGCAGCTCGCGGTCCTCGTCGTCGGCCTCCGCGGAGTCGACGACGGCGAGGACGGGGGCGTACTCCAGCTGGCGTGCGAACGTGTCGGCGATCGTCCGCTGGTCGGTGGCCGCGGCGGCGAGGCCGGCGTCGGCGAGGTCGTCGCCGTTGCCGAGGTACGGCAGGACGAGCGCCGCGTCGACGGCGGTGATCACGCCGGTGACGGTGAGCCCGCCGGCCGTGACCACCTCGGCCATGGCCTTCGGCTCGACCGAGTCCCACAGTTCGACGACCGCGAGGCGCGTGAGGCCGGTCCCGGCGAGCCGGCGCAGTTCCGGCACCAGGTCCTCCCTGAGCGCACAGCACGCGCAGTCGTTGACCAGGGGCGCCTCGCCCGCGGACAGGATGCCGGTGGCGTCGCGGATGGTCCGTACGACCGTGCCGGCCGCGGCCGTCACCAGGTCGTGGTGGAGTACGACACTGCCGGGCACGTCGGCGAGCAGCCGCTCGACGACCGTCTTGCGGGCGTCGGCGTGCAGCCCGCCGACGATCACGACGGAGAGATCGGGCACCGTACTAGGCCTTTCCGTACCGGCGTTCGAAGCGCTCCACGCGGCCGGCGGTGTCCAGGACGCGGGCCGTGCCCGTGTAGAAGGGGTGGCTGACGTCGGAGATCTCGACGTCGACGACCGGGTAGGTGTGGCCGTCCTCCCACTCGATCGTCCTGTCGCTGGACATGGTGGACCGGGTCAGGAAGGCGTAGTTCGCGGCGCGGTCGCGGAAGACGACGGGGCCGTAGTCCGGGTGGATTCCCTTGCGCATGGCGGTGTTCAGCGCTCCTCTCGGAAGTCGACGTGGCGGCGGACGACCGGGTCGAACTTGCGCAGGACCATGCGGTCCGGGTCGTTGCGGCGGTTCTTGCGGGTCACATAGGTAAAGCCGGTCCCGGCGGTGGACCGGAGCTTGATGACCGGGCGGAGTTCGTTGCGAGCCATGCTGGTATCTTACTGAAAATGAATTCCATTTACATCACCGCCCCGAGAGAGGTGCATCACCCGTGTCCGCCCACTGCATGCTGACCGGCGCCCAGCCCGGCTTCGGCAACCGCATCTCCCACTCCCACCGGCGCACTTCGCGCCGCTTCGACCCCAACATCCAGTCCAAGCGCTACTGGCTGCCGAGCGAGGGCCGGCACGTGCGGCTGCGGCTGAGCACGAAGGGGATCAAGACCGTCGACACGATCGGGGTCGAGGCGGCCGTGGCGCGGATCCGCGCTCGGGGGGTGCGGGTCTGATGGCGAAGAAGAGCAAGATCGCCAAGAACGAGCAGCGACAGGAGATCGTCGCGCGGTACGCCTCGCGACGGGCCGAGCTGAAGGAGATCATTCGTCGGCCGTCGTCCACGGACGCCGAACGGCTCGCCGCCCAGCGCGAGTTGACCAGGCAGCCGCGGGACGCCAGCGCCACGCGCGTGCGCAACCGGGACCAGGTGGACGGGCGGCCGCGCGGCTACTTCCGGGCCTTCGGGCTGTCCCGGGTGAACCTGCGGGGGCAGGCGCACGCCGGGTATCTGCCGGGCGTGCGCAAATCGTCCTGGTAGGTCTCATGGTGGGGGCTGATAGCTTGCTGCGGTCGGTTTGGCTGTCCGCTACAGCTTGGGAGCATCCAGTGACTTCGGCGATCTTCTCGCGCTCTGTGTCACGTCGGCGGGTACGGGCCGCGGCCGCTGCCGCGGGGCTGGCCGGCGTGCTCGCGCTCACCGCGTGCAGCGGTGACGGCGGCTCGGACGACGAGTCCTCCTCCAGCGCCGATCCCAGCGCGTCCGCCACCGCCTCCGCCGACACCGGTGGGGGCAGCGGTGGTTCGTCCTCCTCCTCGTCCGGCGACCTCGCCGGCAGCTGGTTCGCCACCACCGGCGGCAAGGCCGTCGTACTGATGATCAACGGCAGCAAGGCCGGGCTGTTCTCCACCGACGGGACCGTCTGCAGCGGCAGCGCGAGCGCCGAGACGATCAGCCTCAAGTGCAGGAACAGCACCGCGACCGGCAGCACCGCCGACAGCGACAAGGACCGGGCGTCCGGGAACGTCGAGTCGGTCGACAAGACCTCGCTCGAGGTGAACTGGGAGGACGGGCTCGGGACGGAGACGTACACCCGGTCCGAGAACGGCGGCACCTGGCCGAGCGGCCTGCCCACGGCGAGCCTGGGGTCGTGACGACGTAACAGGTCGGGCGGATGGTGGGGCGAAACCGTGGGGCGGGCAACCGTCACACGGTTTCGTGCGTGATGATCCATGCACTCGCTCCACTCACCCCAGAGGACTTCAGATGCGCGCCGCCCCTCTCACCGTCACCGCCCTCGCCGCGGCCCTCCTCCTCACCGCCTGCGACAGCAGTAGCGACGACAAGGACAGTGGGGGTCCCACGCAGAGCAGCACTTCGGCCTGCGAGATCGGTGACATGGGCGTGCAGGTCGGGCCCGCCAACACCGCCCCGGCCGCCGGGGACACCGGCAACATCCCCGTCACGCTGACCAACAACGGCTCCAAGTGCACGCTCGAGGGCTTCCCCGCCATCGATCTGAACGCCGCGGACATGTCGACCACCGTCCCGCAGGACAAGGGCGCCAAGTCGCAGAAGCTGACCCTGGCCAAGGACGCCACCGTCACCTTCACCATCACCTACGTGCGGGGCGAGGCGGGCGGCAAGGCGAGCCTCGACGTGAAGACGCTCAACGTCGGCCTGCCGGGCGGCTCCACCGACAACAACTCCAAGTGGTCGTACGGGCCGGTCCAGACGCAGAACGGCAGCCAGGGTGATGTGAACGCCTCGGTCAGCGCCTTCTCCCAGGCCGGGGACTGAGGCCCCTGCGGCCGGCGACCTGCGCGCGTTCGGCGGCCTGGGATCCCTCCGTCCAGCCCGCCTCGTCGCTCACTCCCCGCAGGCGGGTCGTGGTGGTCTCCGGGAACATCCGGTCCAGCCGGTCGGTCACCGCAACCTCGCGGGAGGCGAGGACCGGGAGCAGGTCGTCGGTCACCGGGGTCTCGGCGGCGGCGTGCAGCCGGATGCCGATGCGGTGGGCGTAGGCCGCGAGGAAGGACTGGCGGAAGGTTTTCGTCCGCTTACGGCCGCCCGCGCGCTGGGTCGCCTCGGCCTTGGTCATGGCTGTTGTGGCCTGCACCAGGAGTGAGGTGTGGAGGAGTTCGACCACCTCCAGGTCGGCCTCGAAGCCGACCACCGTGGAGAAGGCGAACGGCTCGTTCCACACGGCCCGGCAGTGGTTGGCCGTCGCGACCGCGTCCAGCAGCACCGCTTTTGCCTGCTCGTACGGCGGCTCCACACCGATCCGGCAGGCGCCGGGCGTGTCATGGCTCGGGGCCCGGGCGTCGAGCAGCGCCTCGTCGACACTGTGCCGGGCCATCAGCTCCTGCGCCTTGGCGGTGAGCGCCTCCGCCTCCTCCGGGAAGCCGGTCGCCTCCGCCTTGGCCAGCAGCGCGCGGATGCGGGTGAGCATGCGGGAGCCGGCGGCGCTCCCCTGCCGGGGCTCCACCGGCTCCTCCAGAGGGTCCAGCGCGGGCAGCCGCAGCAGCAGGCGGTACAGCTCGAGTACGGCGGTGGCGTGCGCGAAGCGGTCGGGGCGCGGGGTGTCGGCGGTGAGCTCGTCCAGCTGGGCGAGCTGTGCCGTCCAGCGCCGGCCGCGCGGGCGGTCGTTCGGCGCCTGCGCGCGGATGAGGGTCGCGACCAGGCGTACGTGTACGTCGTCCAGCTCGCGCCGTACGTGCCGTACGACGTCCGCGGGCTGCCAGCCGCGCCGCCAGGCCGCCGCCACGAACTCCTCGCCCCGGCGCGCCAGTTCGGCGTCCGCCGCGGGGTCGGCGGCGAGGAGGGAGGCGCCCGTGTCGAGGGCGGTGTCGTGGTCGGCGTAGAGACTGGTTTCGAAGGCGCGGTCGACGGTGCTGGTCACGGGGCGATCGTCTCACTCCCCGAAAATCGGTCGCCCGGCTCCACCCGGGCTCCGAGCATGACCCCCATGGTGGACATGAATCTGTACGCAGCGTTCCTCGTAGCCGCCTTCGCGCTCTGCGTCGCTCCGGGCCCCGACATGATGTTCATCGTGGCGATGGGCAGCCGGGGCGGACCCGCCGCCGGGGTGATGGCCGCCTTCGGGGTGGCCTGCGCCATGTTGGTGCACGCGGTCGCCGCGGCGCTCGGCCTGTCGGCGCTGTTCACGACGTTGCCGACGCTGTACCACGTACTGCGCTGGGTGGGTGCGGCCTATCTGCTCTACCTGGCGGTGAAGGCGTTCCGGGACCGTTCGGTGCCGGGCGAGGAGGGGGCCGCGGGCGGTGGCTCGGGGATGCGGCGGGCCTTCTGGCAGGGCGCCGTCACGAATCTGCTGAACCCCAAGGTGATCCTCTTCAACGTGGCGTTCCTGCCGCAGTTCGTGAACCCCTCCCTCGGCCATGTCCCGGGTCAGCTCCTGGTGCTCGGCTGCACGATCGTGGTCATGGGGTTCCTGTGGGACGGCACGGTGGGGCTCGCTTCCGGGCGGCTGGGCAACCTCCTCAGGCGCAGCCCGCGCGTGAACCGGTGGATGAACATCGTCTCCGGCACGGTGTTCACCGGGCTCGCGGTGCGGCTGGCTGCCACGCCGAAGTAGATGTCAACCCGCGGTTGACACCTCGTGAGCGTCAACCTACGGTTGACACATGACGACGAACCCCAACATCACGTCATCCGTACGCCTCGACGACCTCATCGCGGCGATCAAGACGGTCCATGTCGAGCCCCTCGAACAGCTCCAGGACGCGGTGATCGCCGCCGATCACCTCGGCGAGGTGGCCGACCACCTGATCGGCCACTTCGTGGACCAGGCCCGGCGCTCGGGCGCCTCCTGGACGGACATCGGCAAGAGCATGGGGGTCACCCGGCAGGCCGCGCAGAAGCGGTTCGTGCCGAAGGAGTCGGCGGACCTGGACCCCAGTCAGGGCTTCGGCCGCTACACCCCACGCGCCCGGAACGTGGTGATGGCCGCCCACAACGAAGCCATCGCCGCCCGCAACGCCGAGGGCCGCCCCGAGCACCTGGTCCTCGGCCTGCTCGCCGAACCGGAGGCCCTGGCCGCCAAGGCGATCACCGCTCAGGGCGTCCTCCTCGACGCCGTGCGGCAGGCCGCCACCGCCGCGCTGCCGCCCGCCGCGGAGGAGGTGCCGGAGCTCGTCCCCTACGGCTCCGACGCCAAGAAGGTCCTGGAGCTCACCTTCCGCGAGGCCCTGCGCCTGGGCCACAACTACGTCGGCACCGAGCACCTCCTGCTCGCCCTGCTGGAGTTCGAGAACGGCGAGGGGGTGCTGTCGGGGCTCGGGATCGCCAAGCCGGCGGTGGAGGAGAACATCACGGCGGTGCTCGCCAAGATCGCAGTGAACCCCGGCGGGGGCGCGCAGGGGTGAGGCCGCCCGAGGGGCTGGGCCGGGCCTTTTTCGCCCCCGCCGCCCCTACCCGTCCCGTCCCTGGGGGCTGCCGCCCCCAGACCCCCGCTGTCGGCCTGGACGGCCTCGTCCTCAAACGCCGGACGGGCTGGAAATAGCCCCTCCGGCGTTTGAGGAGCGGGGTCTGGGGCGGAGCCCCAGAACGACGGGACGGGTAGGGGCGGCGGGGGCGAAGACATCGCACGTCAGCCGCGTCGAGGGCCGTTGTCAGACCCTCCTGCGACACTCGCAACCATGACCGATCGCTGGGCTCTCGCTCCGGCCGAGGACGGTGGCGTGGAGCTCGCCCCCCTCGGTCCGGACGGGCTGCCCTGCGGGCCGGTGCTGCGGGAGGGGGACCCGGCCGAGGCCGTGCGCGGGCGGCCCGAGGTCACGCGGTGGGTGTGGCGGTCCACCACCGAGGTCTATCCGCGCCTGCTCGCCTCGGGGGTGCGAGTGGAGCGGTGCTACGACATCGAGGACGCCGAGATACTCCTCCTCGGCCACGAGGGGCGGTACGGCGAACCCCGCTCGGCCGCCGCCGCCCTGGCCCGGCTGCGCGGCGGCCCGGTACCGCCCGATCCGCCCCAGCGGGCCGCCGAACCCGGCTCGCAGTCGTCCCTCTTCGAACCGCAGGCCGTCCAGCTGCCGCTGACCGACCTCCTCGCGGTGTACGCCGACCAGCAGCGGCGGCACGACGCCACCGCGCACCCCGACCGCATGCGGCTGCTGACGGCCGCCGAGTCGGCGGGGATGCTGGTGGCCGCCGAGATGAACCGGGCCGGGCTGCCGTGGAGCGCCGACGTGCACCGCCGGGTGCTGCACGAACTGCTCGGCGAGCGGTATGCGGGCGGCGGCGAGCCCCGCCGGCTCGCCGAGCTGGCCGACGAGGTGTCCGCCGCCTTCGGGCGCCGGGTGCGGCCCGATCTGCCCGCGGACGTCGTCAAGGCCTTCGCGCAGGCCGGGATCAAGGTGAAGTCCACCCGCCGCTGGGAGCTCGAGTCCCTCGACCATCCGGCCGTGAAGCCGCTGGTCGAGTACAAGAAGCTGTACCGGATCTGGGTCGCCCACGGCTGGTCCTGGCTGCAGGACTGGGTGCGGGACGGGCGGTTCCGGCCCGAGTTCCTGGCGGGCGGGACGGTCACCGGGCGATGGGTCACCAACGGCGGGGGTGCGCTGCAGATCCCCAAGGTGATCCGGCGTGCCGTGGTCGCCGACCCGGGCTGGCGGCTCGTCGTCGCCGACGCCGACCAGATGGAACCACGCGTGCTGGCGGCGATCTCCCGCGACCCCGGGCTGATGGAGGTCGCGGGGCGGGAGAGCGACCTGTACCAGTCGGTGTCCGACCGTGCCTTCTCCGGCGACCGCGACCAGGCCAAGATCGCCGTGCTGGGTGCCGTGTACGGGCAGACGTCCGGCGACGGGCTCAAGAACCTCGCCGCGCTCAGACGCCGCTTTCCGAGGGCGGTGGCGTACGTCGACGACGCGGCCCGGGCCGGTGAGGAGGGGCGGCTCGTGCGGACCTGGCTCGGGCGGACCTGTCCCCCGGCGGCCGGGGCGGGAGAGGACTCGGCGGAGGAGGCGGGGATCCCGCAGGACGAACCGGCCGAGGCTCCCGCCGGCACCGAGTGGGTCCCCGGCTACGCCTCCACCAACGCCCGTGCCCGCGGCCGTTTCGCCCGTAACTTCGTCGTCCAGGGCAGCGCCGCCGACTGGACCCTGCTGCTGCTCGCCGCACTGCGGCAGGCCTGTGCGGGCATGGCGGCCGAGCTGGTCTTCTTCCAGCACGACGAGGTGATCGTGCACTGTCCCGAGGAGGAGGCCGAGGTCGTGGTGGCGGCGATCCGGGAGGCGGCGGAGCTGGCGGGACGGCTGACGTTCGGGGAGACGCCGGTGCGGTTTCCGTTCAGTACAGCGGTGGTGGAGTGTTATGCCGACGCCAAGTGATCACCGTGGATCCAACTCCGCGAGCAGCTCGCGGAGTTCCTGGAGCACCGCCTTCTCGTCCGTCCCGTCCAGCGCGGCGAGGGCCGAGCGCCACTCCTCGTACGCCTCCTGCATACGCCCCTGCCCGCGCAGCAGCAGTCCCTGCTGGTGGCGGGCGAGACCGGCGGTGTAGCGGTCGGCGCGGGCGTCCGCGCGGCGGAGCAGCTCCGTGCACGCGTGGCCGGCCTGTTCGGTACGGCCGAGGAGGCGCAGGGCGCGGACGAGGCCGAGCCGGGTCTGGGACTCGCCGTGCCAGTCGCCGAGGCTGCCGAGGATGCGCAGGCTCTCCTCGAAGTGCGCCGCGGCGGCGGCCGGTTCGCCGAGGGTGAGGTGGGCGTAGCCGATGTTGCAGTGCGCGGAGTGCTGCACGATGACGTTCCCGATCTCGTCGCCGATGGCGAGCGAGCGCCGGTGCTGCTCGATGGCGGCCCGGGGGTCGGTGTGCTCGTACAGGTTGCCGAGGTGGCTGTGGGTCACGGCCTCGCCGTAGGGGTCGTTCAACTGCCGTGAGTACTCCAGGCTCTGCCGCAGCGCCCGGCCCGACTCGACGTGCCGGCCGAGGCCGCCGAGCAGCAGTCCCCGGTTGTTGAGGCAGCGGCGCATCCAGGAGACCGCGCCGAGCCGCCGCCAGATCGTCAGGGCCCGGTCGTTGAGGGCGAGGGCCTCGCTCTGCCGGCCGGTCAGGAAGTGCAGGCCCGCGAGGTCGCCCAGGGCGTACGCCTCGGCCGGCGCGTCCCCGAGCCGGCGCGCCACACCGAGGGCGGCCCGGCCGAGCACCTCCATCTCGGCGACGCGGCCGCTGCGCTGGAGGTAGGGGAAGAGGAGGCGCAGGAGGGTGGAGACAAGGGCGGCAGTGCGCTGGTCGGCCGTGTCCGCGTGCCGTTCGACCAGGGCGACGATGTTCGCCAGCTCCGACTCGCCCCAGGCGAAGGCCTCTTCGGGGGCGGCGAAGGGCGGCACGGACAGGACGTGCGCCGCATGCTCGGGCGGCTGGGCCGCGGTCGGGTGGCGGCGGTCGTCCTGGTCGAGGCCGGGTTCGACGATCGCGGTGAGGGTGCGTTCGGCGACGGCCGCGTACCAGCGCAGGGCGGTGCGGGTTGCCTGCGGCTGCCGGGGGGTGTCGGTGTCCTCGGCTTCGCCTTCGGATTCTGTGTTCCCACCGGCACCGCCCGTGCGGGTTTCGTTGTCGGGTGCGGGTGGCCCCTGTGGGGCTTCCTCGTCGTCGGCGAGTGCGGGTGCGTCCGTCAGTTCTCGGGCGTAGTCGCGGACCAGGTCGTGGGGGGCATAGCGGCCGTATGCCTTCTCCTCCAGGAGGGCCACGTCTACGAGGCGGTCGAGCGCGGCCTCGGCGCGGGTCTCGTCGGTGCCGAGGAGGCGAGCTACGAGGGGGACTCCGTAGGCCGGGAGGTCCAGGGCGCCGATACAGCGCAGCGTGCGTGCGGCGTCGCGGTCGGGTCGGCGGTCCGAGGCGGCGAGGGCGTCGTGGGCGACGGCCAGGGAGCGGCGTACGGACAGGTCGTCGTACTCCAGGTGTCGCAACCTCCCTTCCGTGGCGGTCAGTTGGTCGGCGAGCACGTCCGGGGTGAGGGCGCGGCGCGCGGCCAGCCGGGCGGCGACGATACGCAGGGCGAGCGGGAGGCGGCCGGTGAGTTCGACGAGGGGGTGGGTGGCGTCTATGCCCCCGTCGCTCCTGTCGCCACCGCTGCCGTCACCGCGCCCGGACGCCGCTCGCAGGAGTGCCGCGCTCTCCTCGTCCGACAGCGGGGTGAGCGGGAAGCGGTGGGCTCCGTCGAGGGCGGTCAGCGGCGAACGGCTGGTGACGATCACCGCGCAGCCTCCGCCGGCCGGCAGCAGCGGCCGTACCTGCGCGGCGCTCGCGGCATCGTCCAGCACCAGGAGCGTGCGGGCCGGCGCGAGCAGCGAGCGCAGCAACGCGGCCGCCGCGTCCGGGTGTTCGGGGATGGAGCGCGGGTCGGCGCCCAGGTCGCGAAGGAGCGCGGTGAGCGCCTGGCCCGAGGTGAGGGGGGTCATGCCGGGGGTGACGCCGTGCAGGTTGACGTAGAGCTGGCCGTCGGGGAAACGGTCCCGCAGGCCGTGGGCGGCATGCAGCGCGAGTGCGCTCTTGCCGACGCCCGCCATGCCGCTGATGACGGCGCTGGAGGGGCCGTCGCCGGGGACGAGGGCGCGGCGGAGGTCGTCGCGTGCCGTGGTGCGGCCGGTGAAGTGGGCGGGTGGTGGGGGCAGTTGGGCGGGGCGGGGTGGTTGTGGGGCGGCGGCGGAGGAGGTGAGGTCTTCGCGCGTAGCGTCGCCATGGAGGGCCCGGGGTGGCGCGGCTCGGCCGGCATCGAGGGCGGCCGGTGCGTCGCCGTCGTCCGAGGGAGCGACAGCGCCCGACGGGTCCGCCGCTCCCCCACGCAACACCTCCACATGCGCCTCCCGCACCGTCGGTCCCGGTTCCACGCCGAGTTCCTCGATCAGGCGCGTGCGCAGGTCGCGGTGGACGGCGAGGGCCTCGGCCCGGCGGCCGGTGCGGTGCAGGGCGAGCATGAGCTGGCGGTGGTACGCCTCCCGCAGCGGGTGCTCGGCGGCCAGCGCCGCCAACTCCGGCACGAGACCCCCGAGTCGGGTGCCGCCCACCGCGAGCTCGGCGTCGTAGCGCCACTCCAGAAGGAGCAGCCGCGCCTCCTCCAGGCGCTGCACCAGGGCGTATCCGCCCAGTTCGGAGGGCAGTCCGCTGAGCGGCGTGCCCCGCCACAGGGCGAGCGCCGCCGTGCAGGCGCGGACGGTCCCGGCCGGTTTCCCGGCGGTGTGCGCGGAGCGCGCCGCGGCGACATGGGCCTCGAAGACATGGACGTCCAGCTCGCCCGGTTCGACGCGCAGCAGATAGCCGGGGGCGGCCGCCCGCAGTCGTTCGGGGTCGTCGAGCAGCCGCCGCAGCCGGGACACGTGGTTGTGCAGCGAGGCCCGCGCGGACGGGGGCGGGGCGGCGCCCCACAGTGCGTCCTCGAGCGACTCGACGGAGACGACGCGGCCTGCCTCCAGCAGCAGTGCGGCCAGCAGGATCCGCACCTTGGGGCTTCTCACGGCGTGGACGCCGGTGCCGGCGGCGTCGTAGGCGACCCGGGCGTCGGCGTCGGCGTCGTACAGGACAGGCGGTCCCAGCAGTCCGAACCGCAGCACGGACCGCGGTCCCTGCCGCTTCACGCCGCCCACTGCCTGCCCCCGCGCCCGATCGCGCTCCGTCGGAATCCACCGCTCTGCCGCTGCCCGCACCTGCCGACCGCCGATTTCACGCCAATCGGCGGACAACAAACCGTTGGAGCACTGGACCTATGTTAGCGATCTGTTGGCGCGACCTGATGTGATCACTTCATCGGATCCGGCCGACGGTGCGCGCGTACGACGCGCAAACTCGGGGGAGTGACGCCGTCAGGCCGGATCCGGGGGGACGCCCGAGGGGCCCGGTCGGCGGAGGTGATCGACCGGGACCCTCGTCCCTGTGTGTCTGTCCGCAGCCGTCAGACGACGGGCGGCCGGCCCAGCCGGGTGAGCCGCCACACCGTCCGCCAGCGCATGGGCCGCCGTTCACCGGCCGACTCCCGTACGCCCTCCACGAACCCGGCGAGCCACGCGCGCAATCCGGCCGCCGAGCGGACCCGCACCAGTGTGAGCAGTGTCCACACGCCCAGGTGGACGGGGACGAGCGCCCACGGCAGTCGGCGGCGCACCAGCCACACCCTGTTGCGGGCGTTCACGCGGTAGTAGATGGCGTGCCGGGCGGGCGAGGTCTTCGGGTGCTGGAGCAGCAGCTCGGGCGCGTACCGGATGCGCCACCCGGCGTCGGCGGCCCGCCATGCCAGGTCGGTCTCCTCGTGGGCGAAGAAGAACTCGGCGGGCCAGTCCCCGGTCTCCTCGAGCATCGTCATGCGGAAGGCGTGCCCGCCGCCGAGGAACCCGGTGACGTAGCCGCCCCGCAGCGGATCACCGGACCCGATCCGCGGCACATGCCGCTGCTGGGTCTCCCCGTGCTCGTCGGCGATGCGGAAGCCGACGATCCCGAGCCGGGCGTCGGCGGCGAACAGGTCCCGTACGCGGCCCAGCGCCTCGGGGTCGACGAGCAGCCCGTCGTCGTCGAGTTCCACCACGACGTCCACGTCCCCGAACTCCCGCAGCCGGGCCAGGGCCACGTTCCGGCCGCCGGGGCAGCCGAGGTTCTCCTCGACGTCGAGGGCGGTGAACTCGCCGGGCAGGGACAGCCGTTCGGCGAGCTCGGGCAGCCGGCAGCCGTTGCCGACGACCACGATCCGTGCGGGGGCGACGTCCTGCTTGGCCACGGACTCCAGCAGCGCGTCGACCTCGGCGGGCCGGTTCCCCATCGTCACCACGGCGACGGCGATCCTCGGCACGTCCACGTCGCTCAACCCCCTCACCCCGTCCCGGCCGGCAAGTACCGCGGCGATGCTAGCCGTTCACGGTAAGGACTTCTCAAGTACGCCGGGTTCGCCCCGCGCCCTGCGAACGGTTCTCGCTGCCCCGTTCGAACTTCAGGGTGTCGCTGACGTGGCCTGCGGCCCTGCGGG
Source organism: Streptomyces fulvoviolaceus (assembly GCF_000718165.1). Taxonomy (GTDB): domain Bacteria; phylum Actinomycetota; class Actinomycetes; order Streptomycetales; family Streptomycetaceae; genus Streptomyces; species Streptomyces fulvoviolaceus. The sequence goes on from NZ_JOEY01000009.1 coordinate 98,553, forward strand.
GCCAGGCGATCCAACCGCTGCCGCTCATGGCTACGGTCGCCGACGGCGGCCCGCACGCGCGGTCAGGCGGTCCGTGATCCCGCGCTGAAGGTCCGTGGCCCCACCCTGAGGATCCGTGATCCCGCGCTGAGGGTCCGTACCGCCCGGGCGAGGTTGCCCTCCAGTACGTCGCGGGTCGCTCCGGTGGCGACGACGAACGCGTGCCGGTCCCCCGACTTGCGGATCTGCGGCGGCCGTTCGCCCGCGGGCACACTGATGTGCACCTCGGCGACCCCGGGCAGCGAGGCGACCAGCTCGGTGCTGATGCCGTGCAGCGGGACCATGCGGTCGAAGGTCACGAACCTGATGCCCGCGAGCTGCTTGCGGGGTGCGGTGACCGGCAGTTCCAGCCCGTGGACGGCGGCGATCGCCTGGGCGAAGACGTCCTCGCCGAGCGCCAGCTCGAGCATGTCGCTGATCCGGTCCCCGCCCGGGCGGCCGTGCGACTCGATGAGCCGGGGTCCGTCGGCGGTCAGCATGACCTCGGTGTGCGAGGGCCCGTAACGGTAGTCGACGGCATCCAGTACGGCGGTGACCAGGGCGGCGACCGCCTCCGCGGTGCCCGGGTCGAGCGGCACGGGCAGGGTGTGCCCGGTCTCCACGAAGTGCGGGGCGCCCGTGGTCCGCTTCTCCGTGACGGCCAGGATGCGGTGGCCGGCGGGCGAGCTGGCCGCCTCGACGGAGTACTCCGTACCGGCCAGGAACTCCTCGACGAGGTGCGGGGTGATGAACTCCGGGGTGGCGGCCAGGAACTGCTCCGCGTCCTCCCGGTCCCGCAGGTGGCACACGCCCGAACTCCCGGTGCCGTCCACCGGTTTGACCACGCAGGGGAAGCCGATGTGCTCGGCCGCGGGCAGGACCTCGCTCTTGCGGGCGCAGGTGAGGTGCGCGACCGGCGTGCCGGCCCGGTCGCCGACGGCGGCCCGCAGACGCGCCTTGTCCTTGAAGGCCGCCAGCGCCTCGGGCGGATTGCCCGGCCAGCCCATCCGCCGATTGACCTCCGCCGCGGCCGCGCAGCCGAGCTCACCGAAGCCGAAGCAGCTGACGGGGGCGGGCAGGTCCAACACCCTCAGTGTGTGGACGAGTTCGCCGAGGTCCTCGATCCACGGGCTCCTGATCGGCTCGACGGGCAGGTCGTCCGGCAGCGGTGCGACGGGGTCGCCGACGACGACCATGCGGCAGCCCAGTTTCACGGCCGCGTCGATGACCCGGTCGCGGGGGTTGAGCAGCACCACGGTGGGGGTGCTGCCGGTGGATGCGTACGGTGCGTCAGCCATGCCGGACCCGCGCTTTCGGTAGGAGGGGGTGTTCATGCGGCGCGTGCCTCGTGGTGCTCGTGGTGCTCGTCGTCCTCGTGGTGCTCGTGGTCCTCGTCGTCCGGACCCTCCAGGTGCGCCATCAGCCAGGCCTCGGCCTCGTACAGCCGCTCCTCGACCTGGTCGGAGTCCGCGCCGGCGACGATGACGGAGCACAGGTACGAGGTGCTGTCCTGGGCCACCGCGCCGGGCGCGAGCCGCTCGTTGACCTCGTAGTGCCGCACCCAGTCGAAGGGCGGCCGGCCGGGGGCGCGCACCGGGCGGCCCTGGGGCAGCACGGAGACCGAGCCGTGCACCTCGGCGGGCGGGACGACGGGCGGCCGGTCGACGGGGAGTCCGAGGGACAGGCGCAGCCAGGTGGAGTGCAGGTCGACGCCGTACGTGGCACGCGTGAGCGCCGGGATGCGGTTGCCGCCGACCCGCGAGGCGATCTCGCACAGCACCAGCTCGTCGTCCGGGGTGTGGAACACCTCCAGGTGGTAGGCGCCGGTCTCCGGGGTGTCGAACACGTCCAGCACCAGGCCGAGGAAGGTCCGAAGCCGTACGGCGAACGGCTCTTCGGGGTGCAGCTGCACCGAGCCGTTGTTCTGCCCGGTGAAGACCCCGAGGCAGCTGCGCAGATAGCGGGAGGCGGCCACGAACCGGTAGCCGGGCGCCAGCACGGCGTCCACGTGGTACATCCGGCCCTCGACGAACTCCTCGACGATCAGGTCGTCCCGCCAGTGCCGGCGGCTGAACCCGGTCAGGTCGTCCTCGTCGCGCAGGACCGCGACGCCGCGCGAGCCGCCCTGCTTCACCGGCTTCACGACCACCGGATAGCCCTGGCCCCAGATGAAGTCGATGAGGTCGCCGAACGTCCCCAGGCGCGCGAAGCGCGCGGTGCGCACGGCGGCGGACGCGACCTCCTTCATCACCGCCTTGTCCCGGAAGGACAGGGCGCCGGCCACGGACTGGCCGGGGATGCCGAGGTCCTCGCGGATGCGGGCGGCGCGCTCCAGGTCGTACTCGTTGTCGGTGAGGAGGTGGCTGAACGTGTGCCGCGTGGCGAGCCGGCGGATGGCCAGTTCCGGGTACGGCACGGACTCGCAGTCCGGCACGTATTCGTAGTGGGCGAGCTTCTCGGTGTTCTTCAGCTCGTGGTGGCTGAACACATGGAGCCGGTCGGCCAGTTCGGGGAGCAACGCGGCGTAGTCGTGCTGGGGACCGTAGTTGATGACGGCTACCTGGCTCATGGAGGTACCTCGCGGTGGCGGACGGTACGGAAAGGTGTACGCGCCCTTGATCCCGGAGGATTACCGGGCCGTTCCTTCGAGCGGTACCGAGTCGGGAACCGGCCGGGAATGGCCCCACCCAGCATTCCGAAGCAGCCGCACAGACCGAACTCGGAGAAACGCAGGTGAACGGAATGCGCAGCAGCACACTGGCCGCAGTCGCCGGAATTCTCACCGTGGCCCTCGCCACCGGCATCGGGGCAGTCGCCCTCCACACGAACACGGTGGACCACAGCCACCAGGTGGTGGCCAACGGGACCGGTCCGGGCTAGGAACGGTTCGGGCCAGGGCCCGTCCGGGCCAGGAACGGTCTCGGCCAGGCCCCGTCCCGGCCACGGCCCGTCCGGGGACTCGGACCGGCCAGGGGGGCTCGGCTAGGGCCCGTCCGGGGACTTGGACCGATCCGGGCTAGGCCCCGTCCGGCCTAGGACCGGCCGGGGCCAGGACCCGTCCGGACCAGGGCCGGTCTCGGCTAGGGCCCGTCTCGGCCGGAACCCCTTCCGGCTACTGGGACCGATCCAGGCCAGAACCCGCCCGAACCAGAACCAGCCCCGGCCAGAACCCGTCCGAACCAGGGCCGGTCTCGGCTAGGGCCCGTCTCGGCCAGAACCCCTTCCGGGTACTGGGACCGATCCGGACCAGAACCCGCCCGGGCCAGCCCCCCGGACCAGAACCGATCCGGACCAGAACCGGCCCGGCCTAGCCCCCGTCCGGCTTCATGCCGGCGAACAGCTCGCGTGCGTGCAGCCGGTGAACGGCCGCCTCTCGCAGCTCCCCCATGCCGTCGAGGGCCTCGGCCATCCCCTCGACGGCATGGGCGACCTCGACCCGGTACTCGATGGCCCCCGCGTGGAAGCGGGCGCTGCGGTGCAGTTCCAGGGCGCGCTCGCAGTCGCCCATCCGCCGGTACACGCGCCCGAGGATGTTCTGCACGGTCGCCTGCCGGGTCGCGGTCCCCTTGGACCGGATCAGTTCGAGCGCCCGCTCCGCGTACGCCGCGGCCTCCTCGTCGGCATCGCTCCGCCGGCTCACGTCCGCCGCGAGGGCCAGCGTGTGCGCGAACTCCTCCGCCATCCTCGACTCGTCGCCGAGCCCGAGGGCGCGCTCCACCGCGGTCCGCGCGGCCGTGTGCGACTCCTGCGTCTCCATGCCGAGCAGGGCCGCCGTCAGATCGTTCAGCGCCATGATCTCCTCGGCGCGGGCGCCCAGTTCGCGGCTGAGCAGCACCGCGCGCTCGGCCGCCGCCACCGCCTCCCGGTGCCGTCCCAGCCAGGTGTAGACCGTACTCAGACTGCACCAGGCGTACGCCCCCTGCCGGCCGTCGGCCATGTCAAGGCCGACCGCCCGCTCCAGATGGCCCTGGGCCTCGGCGAGATGTCCCAGGCAGCTGTGCAGCAGGCCCAGCAGGCTGAGGCAGACCGCCTCCCCGTCCCGGTCGCCCATGCCCTCGGCGACGGCGAGCGCCTCCTCCGCCACCGGGACCGCGTCCCGGAACCGGCCGAGCCGCCAGCAGGCGGATCCCAGACTCGACAGGCTCACTCGGAGCAGCGAGGGGTCCCCGAGACTGCGGGCCGCGGTCACCGCGGTCGTCGCGGCCCGCCGGTACTCCTCCAGATAGCTGCGTGAGTTGAGGTGGAAGACCAGGTTCCGGGCGAGCAGCACGGTCTGCCGCAGAAACCCCAGCTGTTCGCCGCGCTCGACGGCGGCGAGCAGCGTGCGGTGCTCCCGTTCGAAGAGCGCCTCCGCCTGCGCCCGGTCGTCGACCGGCGGCAGCTCGGCCGCCGTACCGCACGCGTCGGCGCCGCCCTCGCCCACGGAGACCCGCCCCGGATACAGCAGGCGGCAGGCTTCCTCGGTCAGGGTCACGTAGTAGTCGAGGAGCCGGCCGAACGCCGCCCGCCCCTCGTCGGCGTCCCGCTTGCCCAGCCGCTGCGCGAAGCTGCGCACCAGATCGTGGAAGGTGTACCGGTCGATCGTGTGCTGCTCGACCAGGTGCATGTCCAGCAGGTGTTCCAGCACGTCCTCGGCCTCGCACGGCCCGCTGCCGAGCAGGGCGGCGGCCGAGTGGGCGTCCATCTCGACCCCCGGGTGCAGTCCGAGCAGCCGGAAGGCGCCGCGGTGCTCGTCGTCGAGTGCCTGGTACGACAGCTGGAGCGTGGCCTCGACGCTACGGTCGCCCGCCTTGAGTTCGTCGAGCCGGCGGGCCTCGTCGCCGAGCCGGTCGACGAGATGGCGCACCGTCCACAGCGGCCGGTTGCGCAGCCTGGCGGTGGCGATCCGCAGCGCGAGCGGCAGGTTCCCGCACAGTGCCGCCAGCTCCGCCGCCGCCTCGGGCTCGGCATCGACCCGCTCCTCACCGAGCACGCCGGTGATTAATTCGAGGCTGTCCGAGGGGGACATCACCCCGAGGGACAGCCATTCGGCCCCGTCCAGACCGACCATGCGGACCCGGCTGGTGACCAGGCACAGGGAGCCCGGGGAGGCCGGCAGCAGCGGCCGTACCTGGGCGACGTCGGCCGCGTTGTCCAGCACCAGCAGCACTTTCCGGTTCGCGAGGGTGGCCCGCCACAGGGCGCCCCGGTCGTCCAGGTCGTCCGGGATCCGCTCACCGGCCACGCCGAGGGTGCGCAGCAGCACCCCGATCACGGTGGCGGGGTGCAGGGGCTGCTCGCCCGGGGTGAAACCGCGCAGGTCGACGTAGAGCCGGCCGTCCGGATACGCCTCGGCGAGCCGGTGCGCGGCCCGCACGACGAGCGTGGTCTTGCCGCTGCCCCCCATCCCGTCGACGGCCACGATCCGTACGGTGCCGGCGGTGCCGTCCTGCGACGGCGTCGCGTACTCGAGCAGCCGGGTCAGCTCCTGGCCGCGCCCGGCGAAGTCGGTGAGGTCGTGCGGCAGCGTGAACTGGGCCGTCTCGGGGCCCGGTTGCGGTGCGCCGTCCTGCGCGGCCGGTATGAGCCCGGCCTCCGCCACGGCCGTTTCGGGAGCGGCGAGTTCGGGGCTGTCGCGCAGGATCCCCTCGTACAGCTTGGCGAGTTGGGGCCCGGGGTCGACGCCGAGCTCCTCGACGAGCAGCTCCCGGACGCTGCCGTACTCGGCGAGCGCCTCGGCCTGCCGCCCCGAGCGGTACAGCGCGAGCATCAACTGCCCGCGAAACGATTCTCCTAGGGGATGCTCGGCAACCAACTCCCGGAGATCCCCGATGAGTTCCCGGCTCTCCCCCAGCGCCAGCCGCAACTCCATCAGCTGCTCCACAGCGGCCAGCCGACGCTCTTCCAGTACGACGGATGCCGCGGCGATCACCGATCCGCCGGCCCCCGGCATGACCGGACCGCGCCACAGCCCCAGCGCGGCCCGCAGCCGGTCGGCGGCCGCCACGGACCGGCCCGCCTCCAGCAGGTCCCGCGCCTCCCGCAGCCGGTCGGAGAAGACGCTCAGGTCCAACTGTTCCCGGGTGACGTCCACCCGGTACCCGGGCCCGTCGGTCACGATGAGCGAAGGCCCGTCCGGGATGCGCTGCCGCAGATCGGCGACCGCCTTGCGCACCTGGTGGGCCGCCGTGGCCGGCGGTTCGCCGCCCCAGGCCGCCTCCACCAGCCGTGGCACCGGCACCATCCGGCACGGTTCGAGCAGCAGCGTGGTGAGCACCCGCGTCGGAACGCGCCCGCCCAGCCGCAGCCGCAGCCCCCCGGCCCTGACCTCCAGCGGCCCCAGAATCGCGAAGCTCACGTCTTCACCCATGGCCGCCTCCCGGAAATCCACGCGGGGTGATCCTACGACTCCCGCCTACCGTGAACAGGAAGATCACCGACGCACGGCCGCGCCAGGCGCTCCAGAACCATGGCCATGCGCCGGCCGCCCGCGGCGACGACGGTGCCCCGGGCGACAGAGCCGGCGTGCGGGTTCATGCGCGCGGAGTCCAGGCCCAACTCGGCGCAGTATGCGAGAACTTGCGCGGCCAAGGGTTCGTTGCCGACCACGGAGTCGATGTCGGCGAGGGACGGTCCGAGAACGAGCTGTTCCACCCCCGAGAAGAGCAGGAACGCCGTGCCCATTCCGCCGCCGTTCATCCCCTACCAGCGCGAGCACAAGGTGCAGCAGGAGGAATTGCGCGTCGCGACGGGAGACGGGTGGCAGGAACACAAGCTGCCTTCACACGCCCGGACGGCCGTCCCCTCGACCCCCGCCAGGACTGGGAGGAGTTCAAGAAACTGCTCGAAGAAGCCGGGGCTCTCCAAGGACGCGACGCGTCGCACGGGAGACCACTTCATGCCTGGCCCGGAACCCACCACTGAGACCAAAACTGAGACCGAGGACCGCCGCGCGGCCCGTGCCCGCCGCCGTCGCCGCGTCCGGTAAAAAGCAAAAGCCCCAGGTCACGGCGAGTGAGTCCTGAGGCTTCCACAGAGCCGCCTTCGGGATTCGAACCCGAGACCTACGCATTACGAGTGCGTTGCTCTGGCCATCTGAGCTAAGGCGGCGCGCCGTCCGCACTATGGTGCGATCAGCAACGCCGGTAAGTCTACACAGTTTCCGAGGGTGCTCCGAACCAGCCCGGAGGGCCGGGCGGAGCCGGTGCCTCCGGGGCTGGTTGCAGGGCTATGAGCAGCGCTTTCGCTGCACTGGCGGGGTCCCGCGGAGCAGATACGCGTTGATCGTGGAGTCGATGCAGGTGCTGCCGCGGCCGTACGCGGTGTGGCCGTCACCCTCGTAGGTGAGGAGGCGGGCCGAGGAGAGCTGGGAGGCGAGGGCGCGGGCCCAGCGGTAGGGGGTCGCCGGGTCACGGGTGGTGCCGACCACCACGATCGGGGCGGCGCCCTCGGCCACGATGCGGTGCGGTTCGCCCGTGGCCTTCACCGGCCAGTACGCGCAGTTGAGCGAGAGCCAGGCGAGGCCCTTGCCGAAGACGGGGGACGCCTTCTCGAAGGACGGGAGCGCCTTCTCGACCTCGTCGGGGGTGTCGAAGGCGGCCGGGAGGTCGAGGCAGTTGACGGCGGTGTTGGCGAACATCAGGTTGCTGTAGCGGCCGTCGGCGTCCCGCTCGTAGTAGCTGTCGGCGAGGACGAGCAGGCCGGCGCCGTCGTTCTCCTTCATCGCCGAGTTCAGCGCCTCCCGCAGCTGCGCCCACGCGCCCTCGTCGTACATCGCCGCGATCACGCCGGTGGTGGCGAGGGCCTCGCCGAGCTTGCGGCCGTCCGCGTCGCCGGTGGGGATGGGGTGCGCGTCGAGCTTCTCGAAGTAGGCCTTGAGGCGGTCGCCGACCTCGGCGGCCTTCGTGCCCAGCGGGCAGTCCGGCTGCTGCACACAGTCCTTCGCGAACGACTGGAACGCCGTCTCGAAGCCCGCCGTCTGGTCGAGGTTCATCCGGCGGGCGGGCAGCGAGGGGTCCATCGCGCCGTCCAGGACGAGACGGCCGGCCCGCTCCGGGAAGAGTCCCGCGTACGTCGCCCCGAGGAACGTCCCGTACGACGCCCCCACGTAGTTCAGCTTCGCGTCGCCCAGCGCCGCCCGCACGATGTCCATGTCCCGGGCCGCCTCGACCGTCGACACATGACGCAGCAGGTCGGGCGAGTCCTCGCCGCAGCCCTCCGCGAACTTCTTGAAGGAGTCGACCAGGTCTGTCCTCTCCTCCGCGTCGTCGGGCGTGATGTCCGTCTGTGTGTACGTGTCCATGTCCCGTCCGCCGAGGCATTCGACGGGCTCGCTGCGGGCGACTCCGCGCGGGTCGACCGCGACCATGTCGTAGCGGGCGCGGACCTCGGCCGGGTAGCCGATCCCGGCGTACGCCTGCAGGTAACCGATCGCCGAGCCGCCCGGCCCGCCCGGGTTCACCAGCAGCGAGCCCAGCGGCTTGCCCGGGCCCGTGGCCTTCTTGCGGGCGACGGCTAGCCGGACGTCACCGGCGTCCGGCTTCGCGTAGTCGCGGGGCGCCTTCAGCGTGGCGCACTCGAACCCGGGGACACCGCAGCTGCGCCAGTTCGGCTTCTGTCCGTAGTACGACGCGAGGGCGGCCGGCGTGGCCCGGGGCAGTGCGGCCAGCGCCGCCTCCGCCGCCGCGCTCGCGGAACTCGTCGAGGCGCCGGAGGAGCAGGCGGAGACAAGGAGCGCGGCGGCCGCGAAGAGACTGGCGTGGCGGAGATTTCGCCTGATGTGCATCACGTGATCGTAACCATGCGCATTGGATCAAACACCCTCCGTGGACTCACTGGCTCGTATGAGTGACGGCGTCAACCTGGGTCCCCCGCCTCGTCCGTCAGCCCGCTCTGAGTGCCATCGTCATCGCCTCCACCGCCAGCAGCGGGGCCACGTTGCGGTCGAGGGCCTCGCGGCAGGCGGCGATCGCCTCGATACGGCGGAGGGTGGACTCCGGGGAGCCGGCGCGGGCGAGGCGCTCCAGGGCGTCCTCGGCGTCCGCGTTGGCGATCGCCACCCGGGAGCCGAGCTGGAGGGCGAGGACATCGCGGTAGAAGGCGGTGAGGTCGGTCAGGGCGAGGTCCAGGCTGTCGCGCTGCGTGCGCGTTCTGCGGCGCTTCTGCTTGTCCTCCAGGTCCTTCATCACGCCCGCCGTGCCGCGTGGCATCCGGCCACCCTGGGAGGCGCCCATCGCCGTCTTGAGTTCCTCGGTCTCCTTGCCGTCCCTCTCCTCGGCGAGCTGCTTGGCGTCGTCCGCCGCCGCGTCGACGAGCTCCTGGGCCGCCCTGAGGCAGCCGCCGACGTCCTCGACCCGCAGCGGCAGCTTCAGCACGGCGGCCCGGCGCTCCCGCGCGGCCGGGTCGGTGGCCAGGCGGCGGGCCCGGTCGACATGGCCCTGGGTGGCGCGGGCGGCGGCCATGGCGGCGGCGGGCTCGATGCCCTCACGGCGTACGAGCATGTCGGCGACGGCGTCGACCGAGGGCGTGCTCAGGTTCAGGTGGCGACAGCGGGAGCGGATGGTCGGCAGGACGTCCTCGATGGAGGGGGCGCACAGCAGCCAGACCGTGCGGGGAGCGGGCTCCTCCACCGCTTTGAGGACGGCGTTGGCCGACTTCTCGTTGAGCCGCTCGGCGTCCTCGACGAGGATGATCTGCCAGCGGCCGGTGGCCGGCGAGGTGAACGACTTGCGGACGGTGTCACGCATGTCGTCGGCGAGGATCTGCGAGCCGACCGCGGCGACCGTGCTGACGTCGGCGTGGGTGCCGATCAGCGCCGTATGACAGCCGTCGCAGAAGCCGCAGCCAGGGGATCCGCCCAGGGCACGGTCCGGGCTGACGCACTGCAGTGCGGCGGCGAAGGCCCGCGCCGCCTGGTTGCGCCCGGCACCGGGCGGTCCCGTGAACAGCCAGGCGTGCGTCATCTTCGACGCCTCGGGCGGCGGCGTGTCCGTGGCGGCCGCGGTGACCAGGGCGTCGGCGTCCCGAGCAGCGGCAGCGAGCTGCTCGCTCACCTTCTCCTGGCCCACCAGGTCGTCCCAGACGGTCATGCCTCACCCCGCCCTTTCGTCATGTTTCGCGGTGCGGGATCCATTGTGCGGGGTGGCACTGACAACCGGGCCGACCCGGCGGCCGGGCTCAGCGCCCCCGGCCCCGACGGCGGCCCCGGCCCCCGTCGTCGCCGTATTCGCCGTACTCACCGTCGCGCGGACCGAGCAACTCGTCCGCCAACGAGGGCAGATCGTCCAGCGGTGTCTCCTCGGCCCAGTCGGACCGGGCCCGGCGCTTGGGCGCACCCTCGGCGTCCACCTGAGGCAACTCACGCGTCCGGTCCTCGGTCCCGTCCGGGCGCGCCCCGGCCTGCTCGTCCCGGAAGAACCCCGGCGGAACCCGGTCCTCGGGCCCCTTGTCCCGTACGGGAGGCAGCACCGCGGTCTCGTCCGCCGCACCAGGCACCACGGGAGGCAGCACGGCCGTCTCGTCCGCGGCCCCCGGAGGAACCCGAGGCAGCACAGCCGTCTCGTCCGCCGCACCCTGAGGGGCGGGCGGCTGGGGCAGCTCGGCGGTCACGTCGGAGTCGGACGCACCGGAAGCCCCACGGTCGGAAGCCCCGTCGTCGCCCCGCTCCTCCGGCACCCGCGGCAGCACCGCCGTCTCGTCCGCCGGCCCACTCGACGTGTGCGTCGGCGTCACGACCGGCGTGGGCACGGTCGCCGCGTCCTGCCCGGCGGCAGGAGCCGGCGGCTTCTTCGGCCCCGCCTCCGCCGCTGCCGTGGCCTGCTCGGCGAGCCGCCGTGCCTCCTCGGCCCGCAGCAGCGCCTCCTCGGCCTTGCGCTGCTTCTCCAGGCGCCGCGCCTCGGCCTCGGCGCGCAGCCGGGCCTCCTCCTCGGCCTGCTTGCGGCGCCGGTCCTCCTCGGCCTTGCGCCGGGCCTCTTCCTCGGCCCGGACCTTCTCCTCGGCGAGGAGCCGCGCCCGCTCCTCCTCGGCACGCCGACGCGCTTCCTCGGCCCGCAGCCGGGCCTCCTCCGCCTGCCGTTCGGCCTCGCGGCGCTGGGCTTCCTCCAGCTCGCGCCGCTTGCGCTCCTCCTCCTCGGCCTGCAGCCGCGCGAGCTGCTCCTGGCGCTCGCGCTCCAGGCGCTCCTCCTCGGCCTTGCGCGCAGCCTCTTCCTCGGCCTTCCGGCGCGCTTCCTCCTCGGCCTTCCGCCGGGCCTCCTCCTGAGCCTGGATCTCGGCCTCGGACAGCGGCAGCATCTGGTCGAGCCGGTGCCGTACGACGGTCGTGACGGCCTCGGGCTCCTGGCCCGCGTCCACGACGAGGTAGCGCCCCGGGTCGGCCGCGGCCAGCGTGAGGAAACCGGACCGCACGCGCGCGTGGAACTCGGCGGGCTCCGACTCCAGCCGGTCGGGCGCCTCGGTGAACCGCTCGCGGGCGATCTCCGGCGAGACGTCCAGCAGCACCGTCAGATGAGGCACCAGTCCGTCCGTCGCCCACCGGTTGATCCGGGCGATCTCGGTCGGGGACAGGTCACGGCCCGCCCCCTGGTAGGCCACCGAGGAGTCGACGTACCGATCGGAGATCACGACCGCACCGCGCTCCAGCGCGGGCCGCACCACCGTGTCGACGTGCTCCGCGCGGTCCGCCGCGTACAGCAGCGCCTCCGCGCGGTGCGAGAGTCCGGCGCTGGACACGTCGAGCAGGATCGACCGCAGCCGCTTGCCGACCGGGGTCGCCCCCGGCTCGCGCGTCACCACGACCTCGTGGCCCTTGGCCCTTATCCACTCGGCGAGCGCCTCGGCCTGGGTGGACTTCCCGGCCCCGTCGCCGCCCTCCAGCGCGATGAAGAATCCAGAAGCGGCGGGCACCGTCACCGGGTCGTCGCCGCCCAGCAGCGCGTCCCGCAGATCGTGCCGCAGCGGTACACCGGAACGGTCGTCGACCTTGGCCAGCACCAGCGCGGCCACCGGCAGCAGCAGCGCGCCGACCAGCATCAGCGTGAACGCGGCGCCGCCGTGCGCGAACACGAACTTGCCGTTCTCCAGGCGGTGCGGCCCGATCGCCGCCGCCACCAGGGGCGCGACGACGGCACCGAGCGCCACACACACGCGTACGACCGCGTGCAGGTGCTCGGTGGTCCGCGCCCGCCGGTAGTCCTCGGCCTCCTGGTCGAGCAGCGTGTGCCCGGTGTTGGCGGCCACGCCCGCGCCGATACCGGCCAGCGCGACGATCAGCAACACGGTGGTGACGTCCGGGACGAGCCCGGCCGCCAGCAGGGCGACGCCGGTGAAGGCGATCGCCAGCGCGAGCAGCCGGCGCCGCGACAGCGTCGGCAGCACGGCAGGTGCCGTACGGATGCCGATGACGACCCCGCCGGTCAGCCCGAGCACCAGCAGGCCGTACGTCACCGGCCCGCCGCCCAGGTCCTTGGCGTGCAGCACGGCGACGGCCACGGCGGCCGCGACCGCCCCGGCGACGGCCGCGCAGGCGAGCACCAGCAGCGGGATCGCACCGGTACGGCCCTTGTCGATGCCCGTGCCCGTCTTGGGGCGGCGCAGTCCCTCGAGCGGCGAACGCGCGCGTGGCGTGCGTGCGTCGGGCAGCTCCAGGAAGGTCAGCACGGACAGGGACGCGGCGAACAGACCGGCCGCGACATACGACGCGAGGGCCGCCTGGTGCTGCCCGAACCAGTCGATGCCGGAGCCCAGCAGGTTGTTGAGCAGACCGGCCACGACGAGCGCGGCGGCGGCCAGCGGGATCGCCACGAAGCCCGTCCGCAGCGACAGGCGGCGCAGCGCGTCCAGGTGGTCCGGCAGCGGTCGTACGGTCGCCCCCTCGGGGGGAGGCGCGGGCAGCAGGCTGGGCGCCGCGCTCTCGCGGCACACGGTCCAGAAGCGCTCGGCGACACCGGTCACGAAGACGGTCACCAGGAGCGCGGCCGAAGCGTCGTCCGGCATCCAGTCGATCCACAGGGGCGCCACGATGAGCGCCACGGCCCGCAACCCGTCCGCGCCGACCATGGTCCAGCGGCGGTCGAGCGGGCCCTCCTGGGAGGTGAGCGAGGTCAGCGGTCCCAGGAGTACGGCCCCGAAGAGCAGCGTCGCCAGGATGCGCACCCCGAAGACGGTCGCCACTGCGAACGCCACGCCCCGGTAGCCACCGCCGAACGAGCCCTCGGCGATCGCCGCCTGGAGGGCGAGCACGACCAGCACCAGGAGCGCGAGGATGTCGCCGACTCCGCCCACCAGCTGTGCGCTCCACAGCCGTTTCAGCTGCGGTTGGCGCAGCAGGGCACGGACGGCGCGCTCGCGGGAGTCCGCGACTAGCGCGTCGTCGGGGGCCGGGTGAAGGGCCGTTGGCTGGTCGGCACTGGTCATGCTTTCAGCCTATCGGCAGCCACCGACAGCCCGGGGCGCCCGTCCGAACGTGCGCACGCCCCGACACCAAAGTGATGCCGGGGCGTTCTTTTTGCGAAGCCTCCGTGGCCTTCTGTGGAGGACGACGGCTCGGCTCAGTCGTCGGACGCCGTCTTCGAAGCCGTCGCCTTCTTGGCGGTCGTCTTCTTCGCCGTCGTCGTCTTCTTGGCAGCCGTCGTGGTCTTCTTCGCGGCGGTCTTCTTGGCGGCCGTCGCCTTCTTGGCCGGGGCCTTCTTCGCGGGAGCCTTCTTCGCCGTCTTCTTGGCAGGCCCCTTCGCCCGCTTCTCGGCGAGCAGCTCGAAGCCGCGCCCCGGGGTGATCTCCTCGACGCTGTCGCCGGAGCGCAGGGTCGCGTTGGTCTCCCCGTCGGTGACGTACGGCCCGAAGCGACCGTCCTTGACGACGACCGGCTGCCCGCTGACCGGGTCCGCGCCCAGCTCCTTCAGCGGCGGCTTGGCGGCGGCCCGGCCACGCTGCTTGGGCTGGGAGTAGATCTCCAGCGCCTCTTCGAGGGTGATCGTGAAGAGCTGGTCCTCGGTCTGCAGCGAGCGCGAGTCCGTGCCCTTCTTCAGGTACGGGCCGTAGCGGCCGTTCTGCGCGGTGATCTCCACGCCCTCGACGTCCTTGCCGACGACACGCGGCAGCGACATCAGCTTGAGCGCGTCCGCGAGGGTCACCGTGTCCAGCGTCATCGACTTGAACAGCGAGGCCGTACGCGGCTTCACGGCGTTCTTGCCGGTCTTCGGGGTGCCCTCGGGAAGCACCTCGGTGACGTACGGGCCGTAGCGGCCGTCCCTCGCGATGATCTGGTGGCCCGACTCCGGGTCGGCGCCGAGCTCGAAGTCACCGCTCGGCTTGGCGAGCAGCTCCTCCGCGAGCTCGACGGACAGCTCGTCAGGGGGCAGGTCCTCGGGTACGTCGGCCCGCTGGTGGTTCTCGGAGTCCTTCTCACCGCGCTCGACGTACGGGCCGTAGCGCCCGACCCGCAGCACGATGTCGTTACCCACCGGGAACGACGACACCTCGCGCGCGTCGATCGCGCCCAGGTCGGTCACCAGCTCCTTGAGGCCACCGAGGTGGTCCCCGTCGCCGTTGCCGGCCTCGGCCGCGCCGCCGGTGCCACTGCCGCTGCCCTCGCCGAAGTAGAAGCGCCGCAGCCACGGCACGGACTGCGCCTCACCGCGGGCGATGCGGTCGAGGTCGTCCTCCATCCGGGCGGTGAAGTCGTAGTCGACGAGCCGCCCGAAGTGCTTCTCCAGGAGGTTGACCACGGCGAAGGACAGGAAGGACGGCACGAGTGCCGTGCCCTTCTTGAAGACATAGCCGCGGTCGAGGATCGTGCCGATGATCGACGCGTACGTCGACGGACGGCCGATCTCGCGCTCTTCGAGCTCCTTGACCAGGCTGGCTTCGGTGTAGCGGGCCGGGGGCTTGGTGGCGTGCCCGTCGACCGTGATCTCCTCGGCGGACAGCGCGTCGCCCTCGCTGACCTGGGGCAGCCGGCGCTCGCGGTCGTCCAGCTCGGCGTTCGGGTCGTCGGCGCCCTCGACGTAGGCCTTCAGGAAGCCATGGAAGGTGATCGTCTTGCCGGAGGCGCTGAACTCGACGTCCCGGCCGTCGGCGGCGGCGCCACCGATCTTCACGGTCACGCTGTTGCCGGTCGCGTCCTTCATCTGCGAGGCGACCGTCCGCTTCCAGATCAGCTCGTAGAGCTTGAACTGGTCGCCGGTCAGGCCGGTCTCGGCGGGCGTGCGGAAACGATCACCCGACGGGCGGATCGCCTCGTGCGCCTCCTGCGCGTTCTTGACCTTTCCGGCGTACGTCCGCGGCTGGGCCGGCAGGTAGTCGGCGCCGTACAGCTGCGTGACCTGGGCGCGGGCCGCCGTGATGGCGGTGTCGCTCAGCGTCGTGGAGTCCGTACGCATGTAGGTGATGTAGCCGTTTTCGTACAGCTTCTGGGCGACCTGCATGGTCGCCTTCGCGCCGAAGCCGAGCTTGCGGCTGGCCTCCTGCTGGAGCGTCGTCGTACGGAACGGGGCGTACGGCGAGCGGCGGTACGGCTTCGACTCGACGGACCGGACGGAGAACCGCGTGTCCTCCAGGGCGGCGGCCAGCGCACGGGCGTTGGCCTCGTCGAGGTGCAGCGTGTTCGCGCCCTTGATCTGTCCCAGGGAGTCGAAGTCGCGGCCCTGCGCGACCCGCCTGCCGTCGACGGTCTGGAGGCGGGCGACCAGCGACGACGGGTCCGACGAATCCCCGGCGCGGCCGGTCGCGAAGGTGCCCGTCAGGTCCCAGTACTCGGCAGAACGAAACGCGATGCGCTCGCGTTCCCGCTCCACCACGAGCCGGGTGGCGACGGACTGGACACGGCCGGCCGACAGGCGCGGCATGACCTTCTTCCACAGGACCGGCGAGACCTCGTAGCCGTAGAGACGGTCGAGGATGCGGCGGGTCTCCTGGGCGTCGACCATGCGCTGGTTGAGGTCGCGCGGGTTGGCGACGGCCTCGCGGATCGCGTCCTTGGTGATCTCGTGGAACACCATGCGCTTGACCGGGACCTTGGGCTTCAGGACCTCGAGGAGGTGCCACGCGATGGCCTCGCCCTCGCGGTCCTCATCGGTGGCGAGGAAGAGTTCGTCGGAGTCCTTGAGGAGATCCTTGAGCTTCTTGACCTGGGCCCGCTTGTCGGCGTTGACCACGTAGATCGGCTGGAAGTCGTTCTCGACGTCCACGCCGAGTCGCCGGACCTCGCCGGTGTACTTCTCGGGCACCTCCGCGGCGCCGTTGGGAAGGTCACGGATGTGCCCGACGCTCGCTTCGACGACGTAGCCGGGGCCGAGATAGCCCTTGATCGTCTTCGCCTTGGCAGGCGACTCGACGATGACGAGTCGGCGGCCGCCGTGTGCGGTGTCGCTGGTCGGGGACAACTTCGCTCTTCTCTCCGGTCGGCGCTGGGGTCTCTCCCCAGGCCTTGGTCCCGGGGTCGGGTCATGCTGACGCTGCGGAGTGTGACGGTACATCCCGCCCCCGTGTCAAACGGGAAAAGCCCGCAACGGCCACTCGAACGGTAACCCGACTACCGCCATTCCTGCCGCCCGGAGTGCCCACCGGCCTTTTCGAGGCTATCCGGAGGGTGATCTCCCCATTACCGGATCCGCAGCTCCCGCGCGGTTCTCACACACGCGTGAAGCACCAGGTTCCGAGGGCCAGCGCGATCAGCGCGGCGAGGGTCGCGACGGTCGCCGATGCGACGGGACTCACACCGAGGGCGACGGGTTCACGGTGCCGTACACGGGCCACGGTCCACATCAGCAGCCCTCCTCCGAACAGCGCGAACACCACTCCCGCGAAGATCGCCGGTCCGCTCTCCATGGCTCCCCGTGCCCCTTTTCTCCCGTCCGAGAGTCCTCAACCCGTGGAGGCTGACACGTACGGGCGGCGCACAGGCGAACCCCGGGTGAACGCGGGACCGACGCGGCTGTGGACTGCCCGGCCCGGCCGGCCTCAGACCGCTCCGGGCGGGGGTATCTTTCCGGTCGACGTCTTGTCGCCGGTCAGGCTCACCGTGCACACGACCTTGGTGAAACCCCGGTCCCAGTCGTCCTCGTCGGCCACCCAGCCGTACACGAGGCGCTCCCGGCCCGGCGCCCAGGTCGACTCGAATTTGTTGCTGCACAGCTTGCTCGCGTTGTCGGTGCCCTTCTTGTAGGTCATTTCGGCCGGGGCCTGAACCGTGCCTATGACCTGGTCGGTATGGGTTTTCGCGCAGTCGGTGAGCGCCGCCTTGTAACCCTCCTCCTGTTCCTCGTAGACCCAGCAGTCGCCGACGCTCATCTGACCGACCCACAAGTCCGTGCCCGTGTCGCGGAAGCGGCCCACCTCACCGCCTATCGCCGCATGGCGGCCGAGTACGAGACATGCCGTACCGCTGTCGGCCGTGCTGAAGCCCTCCTTCGTCGGTACGACGGCGTACCCGGCCGCGTCCGGCAGCGCGTCCACGACCGCGCGGCTCAGGTTCGCGCACCGTTTCGCGCCCTCGGCCCGGGCGTCGGCGAAGTCGGTGGCCGTGTCGACCGCCACGACCTGGCCGTCCGGCCAGTCGTCGGCGCAGTCCACCACCCCCAGGTTCGGGGCCGACTTGAACGGCGTCCCCGACCAGACCGCCTGCACACAGTCGCCGGTCTCCAGGGGCGCTTCGAGTCCGACGACATCGCCGTACGGCAGCACGGGCCCCGTCGGCGACGGCGACGACCCGCTCGCGCTCGGCGAGGGCGAGGACTTCGTCGCGGTGTCCTTCTTGCCGTCGTCCCCGGTCAGCGAGACGGCCGCCCACGCACCACCTGCGATGACGAGCATGACGCCCACCACGAGGGCGACGAGCGCGAGCCGTTTCCTGGCGGCGGTACGTGGCGGAGGCGGAGGAGGCGGGACCTGGCCCCCGGGGCCGAAGGGGCCGCCCGGGGGCGTCGGTCCGCCCGGGCTCCCGTATCCGCCGGGCTGCCCGCCGCTGTACGGCTGCGCGGTGCCGCCGCTCGAGTACGGCGACGGGGCGCCGCTGCCTCCGTACGGCGGCTGGGCGCTCGCGTACGGGGCCTGGGGGCCGCCGCTCGAGTACGGCGACGGGGATTCACTGCTGACGGACGGGAACTGCGCACCACCACCTGCATACGGAGAACCGGGCCCCTGCGCATAGGGGTTGCCCGGGTCAGGCGACTGCTGAGCGGGCTGCGGCCAAGCGTTGTACGGCGTCGCGCCGGGCGTGGCCGGGCTGCCGGATCCAAAGCCGCTGCCGTCCGGACCGGCGGCTCCCGGGGTGGCCGGGCTCCCGGGGTGGCCGGGACCGCCCGCCGGAGTGTGCGGCGTCTGCGGGGTGTCCGGTGTCGGAGGCGCGCCCGGCGTCTGCGGAGTCCCCGGTGCCGCAGGGCCGCCCCAGCCGACGGGCGGGCCCGCCCCGGGGCCGGGCGGTGCGCTCGCGAGGTACCCCGGCGGTGGCCTGTCCGCCACCGGGCCGCCGGGCGATCCCGAGTCGACCGGGCCACCCGCGCCGGCACCGGAACCCGCCGCCTGCGAGCCCGCGCCTCCCGGATACCCGCCCCGGCCCTCGGGCGACCCGCCGGACCCGGCCGGCACCACGCCGAACCCCTGGGGCGGCGGCCCGAACCCGCCCGGCGGCGAGCCGAAGCCGGCCGGTTCCCCGGGCCCCGAGCCCCACCCCGGCACGCCCCGCGCCACCCGCTCCAGCCCCCGCGCCACCGCCTCCGGCGCGAACCTGCGCACGGGGTCCTTGACGAGCAACCCCAGCAGAACCGGCGCCAGTTCACCGGCCCGGACGGGCGGTGTCGGATCCTCGCCCAGCAATGCCGTCAGCGTCGCGTAGTCGCCGTGGCGGTCGAAGGGCCCGCGGCCCTCGACGGCGGAGTACAGCGTGGCGCCGAGGGAGAACAGGTCGGCGGCCGGTGTCGGCGGCTCGCCACGCGCGCGTTCCGGGGCGAGGTAACCCGGGGTGCCGAGGATGCCGGCGGTGGCGGTGAGCCGGGGCTCGCGGGACTCGGGCTGGAGGGCGATGCCGTAGTCGGTGAGCAGCACGCGCGCGTACGGGTCGCCCGAAGCGTCCGGCGCCAGAAGGATGTTGGCCGGTTTCACATCCCGGTGGAGGATGCCGATGCGGTGTCCGGCGGTCAGCGCGTCGAGGACGGCGAGCCCCACGCGGGCCGCCTGCGCGGGCGACAGCGGTCCCGAACTCCGTACGACCGCCTGGAGGTCGACCGCGTCCGGCACGTGCTCCATGACGATCCAGGGCAGCCCCTCGTGCACCACCACGTCGTGCACCGTCGCCACGTGCGGATGCCCTCGCAGCCGCGCCGCGTGCCGGGCCTCGCTGCGGGCCCGCGCGATCCTGTGCGCAGGCTCGCTCGCGTCCGTCGGGACGTCCGGAAGCGCGATCTCCTTCATCGCGACTTCGCAGGCCAACTCCTCGTCGTACGCGAGCCATACGCGGCCCATGCCGCCCGCGCCCAGCGTCCGCAGCAGCCGGTACCGCCCGTTGATGACCCTGCCTTCGCCCTGATCCGGCGTCTCCCCCGCCATCACGCCTCCCCCGAGACAGCGTGCCTCCCCCGAGGACGCGTGAACTCTGTCTCTCGAAGGTAGCTTCGCACGTGCCACTGACAGGAGCCCTTTTCCCGACCAATCCTGCCAATTCCGCCAGAACGGGCACAGGCGTATCAGGGGCGTCGGCACGCCTCAGGCGTCACGCCCGCCGGTTCAGGCCGGTTCGAGGAACCCCTGCTCCACCAGCAGCCGGATCTGCGCGGGCGTGCGGTCGCGCAGCAACACCGGGTCCTCGCCCACCAGTTGGGCGATCGCGTCCAGAATGCGCCCCGCGCTCAGCGAGCCGTCGCACACGCCCGCGAAACCCGCGCCGACCGTGTCCACCTTGGTGGCCCGGCGCATGCCGCGGTTCTGGCGCAGCACCACGTGCTCCGGGTCCTCGGCACCGGGCAGCCCGACCTGCTCCTGGACGATCTCGGCGGCGAGCTTGAAGTGCTCCTCGAGCAGGGCCGCGTCGTCATGCGCCCGCAGATAGTCGAGGCGGCCGAAGTGCGCCCGGACGGTCTCGCCGAGCGGCTGCTCGACCGGGTGCGGCCACTCCTCCACGGTGACGGAGGGCACGGCGGAGCCCGTCCTGCGCAGGGTGATCCATCCGAAGCCCACGGCCTTCACCTTGCGCGCCTCGAACTCGTCGAGCCACGCGTCGTAGAGCGCCTGGTACTCGGCCGGGTCGCCCCGGTGGTCGCCGGCGTCCCTGAGCCACAGCTCGGCGTACTGCGTGACGTCCTGCACCTCGCGCTGCACGATCCACGCGTCGCACCCGCGCGGCACCCACGACCGGAGCCTGTCCTGCCAGTCCTCCCCTTCCACGTGCTGCCAGTTGGCGAGAAACTGCGCGAACCCGCCCTCGTTCAGCCGTTCCCCCGCCCCTTGAACGAGCGAGCGGCACAGATCGTCCCCGGCCATGCCACCGTCGCGGTAGGTGAGCCGGGCCCCCGGCGAGATCACGAACGGCGGGTTCGACACGATCAGGTCGTACGTCTCGTCGCCGTGCACCGGCTCGAAGAGCGAGCCCTCGCGCAGGTCGGCGGCCGGGGCGCCGGACAGCGCCAGCGTGAGCGCGGTGATGTGCAGCGCGCGCGGGTTGAGGTCGGTCGCGCACACCCGCGTGGCGTGCTGCGCCGCGTGCAGCGCCTGGATCCCGGAACCGGTGCCGAGATCGAGGGCGGCGGAGACGGGCGTCCGCACGGTGATGCCCGCGAGGGTCGTGGAGGCGCCGCCGACCCCGAGGACGACCCCCTCGTCCTTGCTGCCGATACCGCCGGCTCCGCCGACCGCGCAGCCCAGGTCGGACACGATGAACCAGTCCTCGCCACCGGGCCCGCCGTACGGCCGTACGTCCACGGTCGCGGCCAGCTCGTCGCCGGACGGGCCGCCCACCCGCACCAGCCACCCGCTCTCCAGACACGCGTCCACGGGCAGAACGCCCTCCACGCGCGCGTGCGGCACCGGCTGCTGCAGCAGGAACAGCCGGACGAGCACCTCCAGCGGCGAGTCGCCACGGGTCGCCCGCAGCGCGGGCACGGTCTCGCTCCGGGCGAGCGCCGCGTACGCGGGCGCGCCGAGCAGCTCGAGCAGTCCGTCGGCGGTGAAGGAGGCCCCGAGGAGGGCGTCCCGCAGCCGGGCGGCGACATCGGGACGGCCGGCAGCGGGGACAGCGGGCAGGGCGGGCAGGGCGGGCAGGCTGGAGGTACTCACGCCCTCCATTGTGGCCGGGACGGGCAGCGGGCGCTCACCGCTGGGCCGAGAACGTCCGGGCCCGGAATGCCCGGGCCCGGAACGTCAGCCCTGGGTGGCCGACGGCGACGCGGAAGCCGACTGGCAGCTCTTCTGCTTCCCCATCGCCTTGCCGACGTCACCCTCCTCGAGCGTCTTCAGCGCGTCGCTCCCGCTCGCGCTCAGCTTGTTCAGCGCGGTTGCCACGTTCTTGAGGCCATCCGCGAACTTCGCCTGGTCCTTCGTGACGAGCTTGTTGACCTGCGTCACCAGGGTGGCGTACGAGGCGGAGATGTCGTTGAGCTCCTTCACCGCGTTCTTCTGCTTCGTCTCGCCGTTCTCGACGTCCGGAGCGCCGGCCTTGGTCACGGCGGCCCCGATCGCCTTGTAGGCGTCCGCCATGTCCTGGAAGGCCTGTGCGTCGGTCTTCTGGACTTCCTCCGGCGTGCTGTTGTCCGAGGTCTCCTTCTGGATCGCGGCGTTGGCGGCCTCGATCTTCTTGGCCTGCGGCTGTACGGCGTCGCAGACCTCCTTGGCCCAGGAGTTCAGCTTTTCGCTGCTGTCGTCACTGCTGCATCCCGACAGCGCCAGTACCAGTACCGCACCGCCGGACAGTGCGGCCGCGAGCTTCTTGTTCACCGGTTTGGTCCCTTCCATGGCTCTCGGCCCCGGAACATACACGCCAAGTGGGCGACCTCCACATGTCTAACGTCCGTTAAAACCCTTATTGAAGCCATTTGCACCAAGCGAGAGAAGGCTCACGGCGAGAGCGTGAACACACGCAGGGCGGGCGCACGCCGCGTCACTTACGCGCCGTACGCCCGCCCCTCTGAGCCGGTCCTCTTGCAGAGGTCCGTAAGGCGGCCTACGAAACCACCGCAGGATCCACTGACTTGGCCACCCGTTCGCTACCGCCTTCGTCGCCCACGGCGATCCCGCGCCGCTTGGAGACGTAGACCGCGCCCGCGATCACGAGGAACGCGAGAACCGCGACGAAGATCCGCACGCCGACGTTCTTGTCGTCGCCGTAGCTGAACTTGATCACCGCGGGCGCGATCAGCAGCGCCACCAGGTTCATCACCTTCAGCAGCGGGTTGATCGCGGGACCGGCGGTGTCCTTGAAGGGGTCGCCGACCGTGTCGCCGATCACCGTCGCGGCATGGGCCTCGCTGCCCTTGCCGCCGTGGTGACCGTCCTCGACGAGCTTCTTGGCGTTGTCCCAGGCACCACCGGAGTTGGCCAGGAACACCGCCATCAGCGTGCCCGCGCCGATCGCACCCGCCAGGAACGAGCCCAGGGCGCCGACCCCGAGCGTGAACCCGATGAAGATGGGCGCCAGCACGGCGAGCAGCCCGGGCGTGGCGAGCTCGCGCAGGGCATCCCGGGTGCAGATGTCCACGACCTTGCCGTACTCCGGCTCCTCGCTGTAGTCCATGATCCCGGGATGCTCGCGGAACTGCCGCCGCACCTCGTACACCACAGAACCCGCCGACCGCGCCACGGCGTTGATCGCCAGCCCCGAGAAGAGGAAGACGACCGCGGCGCCCGCGATGAGGCCGACGAGGTTGTTGGGCTGCGAGATGTCCATCATCAGACTCATCGGCGCTCCCGCCCCGCTGAGTTTCTCGCCGACGTCCTGCGCGCCCGTCGTGATCGCGTCCCGGTACGACCCGAAGAGCGCCGACGCCGCGAGGACCGCGGTGGCGATGGCGATGCCCTTGGTGATGGCCTTGGTCGTGTTGCCGACCGCGTCCAGGTTGGTGAGCACCTGCGCGCCCGCGCCCTCGACGTCGCCGGACATCTCGGCGATGCCCTGGGCGTTGTCGGAGACCGGCCCGAAGGTGTCCATGGCGACGATCACACCGACCGTGGTGAGCAGGCCGGTGCCGGCCAGCGCCACCGCGAACAGCGCCAACATGATCGACGTACCGCCGAGCAGGAAGGCCCCGTAGACGCCGAGGCCGATCAACAGGGCGGTGTAGACGGCCGATTCGAGGCCGATGGAGATACCGGCGAGGACGACCGTGGCCGCGCCGGTGAGCGAGCTCTTGCCGATGTCCTTGACCGGACGACGGGTCGTCTCGGTGAAGTAGCCGGTCAGCTGCTGGATGACGGCGGCGAGCAGGATGCCGATCGCCACCGCGACGACCGCGAGGATCCGCGGGTCGCCGTCGTTGGCCCTGATCGCCGCGTCGGTGACGCCGTCGAGGTCGGCGTACGACGACGGCAGGTAGATGAAGACGGCCAGGGCCACCAGCACGAGCGAGATCGCCGCGGAGATGAAGAAACCACGGTTGATCGCGGACATGCCGCTGCGGTCGGACCGGCGCGGTGCCACGGCGAAGATGCCGATCATCGCGGTGATCACGCCGATCGCGGGCACGATCAACGGGAACGCGAGCCCGGAGTCGCCGAAGGCCGCCTTGCCGAGGATCAGCGCGGCGACCAGCGTCACGGCGTACGACTCGAAGAGGTCGGCCGCCATGCCCGCGCAGTCGCCGACGTTGTCGCCCACGTTGTCGGCGATGGTCGCGGCATTGCGCGGGTCGTCCTCCGGAATGCCCTGCTCGACCTTGCCGACCAGGTCGGCGCCGACGTCGGCGGCCTTGGTGAAGATGCCGCCGCCGACACGCATGAACATGGCGATCAGCGCGGCCCCGAGGCCGAAGCCCTCGAGCACCTTCGGCGCGTCGGCCGCGTAGACCAGCACCACACAGGAGGCGCCCAGCAGACCGAGCCCCACCGTGAACATGCCGACCACGCCGCCCGTGCGGAAAGCGATCTTCATTGCTTTGTGCGAGACGGCGGTGAGATCCTTTTCGGGCTCACCTTCCGCCGGGGTCGCTTCCCGTGCCGCCGCGGCAACGCGCACATTGCTGCGCACGGCGAGCCACATGCCGATATAGCCGGTGGCCGCCGAGAACGCCGCGCCGATCAAGAAGAAGACGGATCGACCGGCGCGCTGATTCCAGTCGTCCGCGGGCAGCAGCATGAGCAGGAAGAACACGACCACGGCGAATACGCCGAGCGTGCGCATCTGGCGGGCCAGATAGGCATTGGCGCCTTCCTGGATCGCCGTCGCGATCTTCTTCATGCTGTCGGTGCCCTCGCCCGCCGCGAGTACCTGGCGCACCAGGATGCCTGCCACCACGAGCGCGGCCAGCGCGACGGCCGCGATGACCGCCACGATGATCCGGTTGTCGTCGGTGAGCACTGCGGCCGCGAAGGTTGTGGGGTGATCAAACTGCTGAGGGGTAGAAAGCCCCGCCATTCGTCCTCCTTGACGCTTGGACCGAGCTCAAGATGTGGACGGATTGTAGGTACCCCGCTCTGATCAAAACAGGGCGCGGTAAGCGGAATTGGCCTTCACATGCTCTTCAGTAAATGATCGGGGTCACGCCACAGAACCCGAAAGAGGTAACGCCCCAAAAGCATTGACGCCCGCATTGGCGCTTGATCGAATTATCGGGGGATTGATCGTGAATTTATTCACGAATTCCGGAGGGCCGACGAGGGCGCGGCTGAAAAACACCAAGGGCCCTGCTCAGCAGGGCCCTTGAAGTCGTACGTACGAAGATGGGATCAGGGAAGGACCGCGGCCGGCGGCGTGGTCGGCCAGGTCATGCGGATCAGTCCGCCGTGCTCCCCCGCGGTCACCTCGACGTCGTCGACGAGCCCGCTGATGACCGCGAGGCCCATTTCGTCCTCCTCGGTCTCGGCATCGAGATCGCCGCCCGCCGCGCCGGGTGCCCGGTCACCCGGGGCCGAACGCGGGGCCTCGTCGCCGACCTCGATGGAGAACTGCTTCTCCTCCTCGATCAGCAGCACCTTCACGGGCGCCGTGATGCCGCCGCTCTGGTGCAGTCCGACGGCACGGGTGCAGGCCTCGCCGACAGCGAGTCTGACCTCGTCGAGAACGGCCTCGTCCACTCCGGCCCTGCGCGCCACCGCTGCCGCCACCAACCGGGCGGTCCTGACGTGCTCGGGCAGCGCGCTGAAGCGGAGTTCAACGGTGGCCATGCATCCCCCTCGGAACTACGGGCGTGCTGTCGGGGGACCGGGCCGCCGAAAGCCCGGACCCCTTCTTTAACTTCTGCCGTCCCGGGCCGAGGGCCCGGGGACGGTGATCAGTCGGTTGCCGCCACCGCTTCCTCGACCGAGGTGTGGATCGGGAACACCTTGGTGAGGCCGGTGATACGGAAGATCTTGAGAATGCGCTCCTGGTTGCAGACCAGGCGCAGCGAGCCCTCATGGGCACGCACCCGCTTCAGTCCGCCGACCAGTACGCCGAGACCGGTGGAGTCGAGGAAGTCCACGCCCTCCATGTCGACGACAAGGTGGAAACTGCCGTCGTTCACCAGCTCGACCAGCTGCTCGCGCAGCTTGGGCGCGGTATATACGTCGATTTCGCCACCGACCCTGACGATCGTGCGATCGCCGATGGTTTCGGTCGACAGAGACAGGTCCACGGATCCTCCAGCACCTTGCTATCGAGCGGTCGCCCCTCGGGACACCTCGGCTTGAAGCCCCCTGGACGGTTCGCCAGCCGCGATGGCATTCAATCACTTACCGGCAGGCGTGCACGACGCCTTGGTCCCATTGTCCGTCACGCCAGTGACACACTCGGTCCCGATGGCCAAGAATCACCGATCCGATCGACCCTCGACGGACCACGGCTCCCGCCCGTCGCCGGGCACGATCCTGGACCGGCTCGCCTCCGGGCCGAGCCGGGCTTCGCGCATCACTCATACGGAGCACTTGCCCCCGCGCGAGGGCCGCCATGCCGTCTGGCCCGATCGGATCCGCTCCGAGGTCATCGCCGCTGTGCAGGCATGCGGTATCGAACACCCCTGGGCCCACCAGGCACGCGCGGCCGAGCACGCCCTGGACGGCGACTCGGTGGTCGTCGCCACCGGCACGGCGTCCGGCAAGTCCCTGGCGTACCTCGTACCGGTCCTCTCGACGCTCCTGGACGGCTCCGAGGCCCCGAACGGCCGCGGGGCCACCGCCCTCTACCTGGCCCCCACGAAGGCCCTCGCGGCCGACCAGCGCCGATCGGTGAAGGAACTTTCACAACCGCTGGGCAATTCTGTCCGGCCTGCGGTGTACGACGGCGACACGCCGTTCGAGGAACGCGAGTGGGTACGCCAGTACGCCAACTACGTCCTGACCAACCCCGACATGCTGCACCGCGGCATACTCCCCTCCCATCCCCGCTGGTCCTCCTTCCTGAAGGCGCTCAAGTACGTCGTCATCGACGAGTGCCACACCTACCGCGGCGTCTTCGGCTCGCACGTCGCCCAGGTGCTGCGCCGCCTGCGCCGCCTCTGCGCCCGCTACGGCTCCTCGCCCGTGTTCCTCCTGGCCTCCGCGACCGCGGCCGAGCCCTCGGTGGCCGCCGGCCGTCTCACCGGCCTCCCGGTGGTCGAGGTCGCCGACGACGCCTCCCCGCGCGGCGAACTGGTGTTCGCCCTCTGGGAGCCCCCGCTCACCGAGATGCAGGGCGAGAAGGGCGCGCCGGTCCGCCGCACGGCCACCGCCGAGACGGCCGACCTGCTGACCGACCTCACCGTCCAGGGCGTCCGCACGGTCGCCTTCGTACGCTCCCGGCGCGGCGCCGAGCTGATTTCGGTGATCGCCCAGGAACGGCTAGCCGAGGTCGACCGCTCCCTCGCCCGGCGTGTCGCGGCGTACCGCGGCGGCTACCTCCCCGAGGAGCGCCGCGCTCTCGAACAGGCGCTCCACTCCGGCGAACTCCTCGGCCTCGCCGCGACCACCGCGCTGGAACTCGGCATCGACGTCTCGGGGTTGGACGCCGTGCTGATCGCCGGCTATCCGGGCACGCGGGCGTCCCTGTGGCAGCAGGCGGGCCGGGCGGGCCGCGCCGGGCAGGGGGCGCTGGCGATCCTGGTGGCCCGCGACGACCCGCTGGACACCTTCCTCGTCCACCACCCCGAGGCCCTGTTCGACCAGCCCGTGGAGTCCACGGTCCTCGACCCCGACAACCCGTACGTCCTCGCCCCGCACCTGTGCGCGGCGGCCGCGGAACTGCCGCTGACAGAGGACGACTTGGCGCTGTTCGGCCCCGAGACGGAGAGCCTGCTGCCGCAACTGGAGGCCGCGAAGCTGCTCCGCCGCCGGTTGAAGGCCTGGCACTGGACCCGCCGGGAACGAGCCGCCGACCTGACCGACATCCGCGGGGAGGGCGGCCGGCCGATACAGATCGTCGAGTCCGGCACGGGCCGACTGCTCGGCACCGTCGACGCGGGCGCCGCGCACACGACCGTCCACGAGGGCGCGGTCCACCTGCACCAGGGCCGCACGTATCTCGTCCGCTCCCTGGACCTGGAGGACTCGGTCGCCCTGGTCGAGGAGGCGAACCCCACGTATTCGACGGTGGCCCGCGACACCACGTCGATCTCCGTCCTGGAGACGGACACCGAGATCCCGTGGGGCGACGGCCGCCTGTGCTACGGCTCCGTCGAGGTCACCAACCAAGTGGTCTCCTTCCTGCGCCGCCGGCTCATCACCGGCGAAGTACTGGGCGAGACGAAACTCGACCTCCCTCCTCGTACGCTCCGCACCCGTGCCGTGTGGTGGACGGTCACCGAGGACCAGCTGGACGCCGCCCGCATCAACCCGGAGATCCTCGGCGGCGCCCTGCACGCCGCCGAGCACGCGTCGATCGGCATGCTGCCCCTCTTCGCGACCTGCGACCGCTGGGACATCGGCGGGGTCTCGATCCCCCTCCACCCCGACACGCTCCTCCCGACGGTCTTCGTCTACGACGGCCACCCGGGCGGCGCGGGCTTCGCGGAGCGCGCCTTCCACACCGCCCGCGCCTGGCTCACCGCCACCCGCCAGGCCATCGCCTCCTGCGAGTGCGAGGCCGGCTGCCCGTCCTGCATCCAGTCCCCCAAGTGCGGCAACGGCAACGACCCGCTGCACAAGAGGGGGGCCGTACGACTGCTCACGGTGCTGTTGCAGGGCGCGCCGGAGGAGAAGCCGGAAGCGATGGCGGAACCGGCCCCGCCGGGCCCGCCCGTGCCCTGATCTCCGCCGTGAACGGCCCCCGTCCCGACGCCGCCGTCACGTCCGAGATCTCGCCCACGACCGCGCACCGCACGAGCCGAGCGCCCTGGGCCCGCGCCACCCGGTCCGCCCGCGCACAGGCCCCCGTGCCTCCGTCCGCCCAGTGGTCCGCCGCCGCGAGCGCCGCGAGATCCGCGCCGCCGGCCGCACGGTGCCGGACGACGACGGCCTGTCCCAGGGCGAGGACAACACCGAATACCACGCACAGCACGGCGATCATCCCCACGCTCCACACGGTGGCGGACCCGCGGTCCGAGAAACGGTCTCTCATCCCGCCGCCTCCACCGTCTCCTCGACCGACTCGACCGACTCGGCCGACTCGACCGACGCCACGGCCTCCTCCCGCACCTCGAAGGGCAGACCGTGCAGCAGCGGCGGCTCGGCCACGACCACCACACGGACCTGGTCGCCCGCCCGGCCGATCGTGATCTCCGCGTCGCGCGGTGCCGTCTCCCGGGTGACCCGGACGACCGCGTCGGCCGGGTCCTGGCGGGCCGCCGCGCGGGCGCCCGTCCTGGCCGCGTCCACGCACTGGATCTGCGCGGCCACGACGAGCAGCCCCCACACCAGCGCCATCGCGAACATCACCAGCACGGGCAGCACCATGGCCGACTCCGCCGTCACGAACCCCCGGTCCGCCGCCGCCCGTTCACGCCCCCGCATCGAGGGCCCGCTTCACGATGGCCTGCAGCTCCGCGCTGACGGCCCCGCTCGTCACCACCTTGTAGAGGACCACCGCGAACGCCACCGCCGCGACGATTCCCATCGCGTACTCGGAGGTGACCATGCCGCCGTCCCTCCGCACCGCACGCGCCCTGCACACCAGGACACTCAGCCGTGCCCGCATCGCCTTGTACATCTCAACCCCCGTAAGGAATCAGTTCAGTTCAGTTCTGTTGGACCACTCGTTGTTCGTCGCTGCCAGGTCCCGTCATCCACCACCCCCTCCCAGCACTCCGCCCGCGAGCCCGATCACGATGGGCAGTACGCCGACCGCGATGAACGCGGGCAGGAAGCACAGCCCCACCGGCGCGGTGACCATCACGGCCGCCCGCCGGGCCCGTGCCGTCGCGGCACGCGCCCAGTCGGCGCGGGCGTCCGCGGCGATCCCGGCGACCGGTCCGGCCGCGGGGAGCCCGGACACGCCGGCCCGCTCCAGCAGCCGTGCCAGGGCTCCGGCGCCCGGCACGGAGGCGAGCCGCCGCCAGGCCTCGCCCGGTTCACCGCCGAGCCGCACCTCCGCCGCCCCACGTGCCAGCGCTTCTCCCACGGGCCCGCCCAGGGCCTCGCCGACGGCCTGCGCCGCGATCACCGGCCCGGCGCCCGCCGCGATACAGGCCGCCAACAGATCGGCGGCGAGCGGCAGTTGCCCGGCGGCCTCGCGGGCGTCGGCCTCCGCCGCACCCGTGGTGGCCGGCTGCCGAAGCCGCCATCGCCACAGCCCCGCCGCGACGACCAGCCCGAGCACGACACCGGCGACGCCTCCGACCAGGACCCACGCGGCACACGCCACGCCCGCCGTCGGCAGCCACCGCCGCGCGAGCTCCCGCACCTCGAAACGCGGACCCACGGCGGCCGCCTCGACCTCGGCCAACAACTCCCCCAACCGCCGCCGCACCCTCCGCTCGCGCCGTACCGCCTCCACCCGCCGCACGAGCCACACGACGGCCAGCGCCGTCCCCACAACCGCCCCCAGCCTGTGGACAACTTCCGCGCTCATGCCGCCTCAGCTCCCCGCACGATCCTCATCGCCCACCACATCCCGAGGCCTTCCAGCAGGCCGCCGACCAGCAGACAGCCCAGCCCGGCCCCGGTGTGCAGCAGCACATGCAGCGGGTCGGCCCCGAGGGCGGCGCCGAGAGCCAGTCCCAGGACGGGCAGGGCGGCGAGCATCACCGCCGTGGACCGTGCCCCCGCCAACTGGGCGCGCAGATCGGCCCGTTGGTCCCGCTCGGCACGCAGCGCCCCTTCGAGCCGGTCGAGTCCGGCCGCGAGGCCCGCGCCCTGGTCCACAGCCACCCGCCAGCAGGCCGCGAGACCCAGCAGCCCCTCGGCCCCCGGTTGCCGCGCCACGGCCGCCAGCGCACCCGGCACATCCCCACCGAACCGAGCCGCCGCCAACACCGCTGCCAGCACGGCCGCGCCGGGCGCATCCCCCAGCCCCCCGGATTCCCGCACCGCCCGCAGCAACGCCTCCCCCGGCTGCCGCCCCGCCCGCACCTCCCCGGCGAGCGCCGCGCACAGCGCGATCACCGCGTCCCCTCGACGCTCCCGAGCCCGCCGCTCCTCCCCGGCCAGCCGCACCCGCCGCAACAACGGCACCCCGGCCGCCCCCGCGACGACCGGCAGTACAGAAGCACCCAGCACCGCCAGCACCAGCCCGGCGACCGCCGCCCACCACTCGAACCGCAGCCGCCCACTGACCCGCCGCAGCTCCCCGGCCAGCTGCTGCCAAGGAGGCGCCCCGGCCCCCACCACCCCGCCACCGGCGAGCAGCATCTGCGCCCGCCGTGCCCCGGAGTGCCGCCCGCCCAGCAGCCAGACCGCCGCTCCGACGCACACCACGGCCGCGACCGCCGCGCCCATCGACATCTCACCCATCCCGGTCACCGCTCTCCCCCGTTTCGAAGCGAACCGGGAGTGCGTCGGCGAGCAGCCCCCGCAGCCGCTCCCACCCCCGTTCGTACGCGAACGCCTCCGCGCCCCACCGCAGCGCCGGCACCGTCCGCACCAGTCCCGACGGATCCCGCTCCAGCACATGCACCTCGGCGATCCGCCGTCGCCCGGCCCGGTCGCGCACGAGATGCAGTACGACCGACAGCGCGGCCGCCAACTGGCTGTGCAGCGCGTCCCGGTCGAGCCCCGCGGCCGTACCGAGCGCCTCGAGCCGGGCCGGCACACCGGCCGCCGCATTCGCGTGCACGGTCCCGCAACCGCCCTCATGGCCGGTGTTCAAGGCGGCCAGCAGATGCACCACTTCGGGCCCCCGCACCTCGCCCACGACCAGCCGGTCCGGCCGCATGCGCAGCGCCTGTCGCACCAGGTCCTGGAGCGTGACGAGCCCCGCACCCTCCTGGTTGGCGGGTCTGGACTCCAGCCGTACGACGTGCGGATGGTCCGGCCGCAGCTCCGCCGAGTCCTCGGCGAGCACGATCCGCTCGCCCGGCCCGACGAGCCCCAACAGCGCGCTCAGCAACGTCGTCTTGCCTGTGCCGGTACCGCCGCTGATCAGAAAGGACAGCCGCGCGTCGAGCAGCGCCCGCAGCACCCGGTCCCCGCCCGGCGGCACCGTGCCGGCCGCCACCAGCTCGTCCAGCGTGAACGCGCGCGGCCGTACGACCCGCAGCGACAGACAGGCGCAGCCGACGGCGACCGGAGGCAGCACCGCGTGCAGGCGAGTCCCGTCCGGAAGCCTCGCGTCGACCCAGGGCCGCGCGTCGTCGAGCCGCCGCCCGGCCACCGCGGCCAGGCGCTGCGCGAGACGTCGTACGGCGGCAGCGTCCGGGAAGGAGACGGCGGTCAGTTCGAGTCCGCCGCCCCGGTCCACCCAGACCCGGTCCGGGGCCGACACCAGGACGTCGGTCACCGACGGGTCGGCGAGCAGCGGTTCCAAGGGGCCGCTGCCGATCAGCTCGGACCGCAACTGCTCGGCCGCGCCGAGGACTTCGGCGTCCCCGAGCACCCGCCCCTGCTCCCGCAGCGCCTGGGCCACGCGCGCGGGTGTCGGTTCGGCCCCGCTCTCGGCCAGCCACTGCCGTACGCCGTCCAGCAGTCCCGGTGACATGTCCGCACCGGTCGCCGGACCACCCGGCCGCCACCGATCGAGGGACGCGGCACCGGTCACCCGCTCAAGTCCGGGGTACACGCTCATACGGCACCCGCCTCCACCAGCGCGCGCTCCCAGAACCCCTTGCAGAAGCGCGCGAGCGGCCCTCGCCCGCCCGCGGCCGGCGGTGTCCTGCTCGCATGCGGGCGCTGCAGCGCGGACTCGACGGGCACCTCGCCGACCAGGGGCAGTCCGAGCAACCGGGCCACCTCGCGGTCGTCGAGTCCGGGCGCGTAGGGCCCGCGGACCGCCACTCTGAGGTCACGCAGCACCATGCCGACGGCGGAGGCCACGCGGCTGGCCGCGGCGACGGCCCGCAGCTCGGCGGGGACCACGAGGATCCCGAGGTCGAGCTGGGCGAGCGTCTCGGCGACGCCGTCGTCGATACGGCGGGGCAGGTCGACGACGACCGTGCCGCCCCGGCGTCGGGCCGCGGCGAGAACCGCTCGGACGGCCTGGGACGGGACGGCGACACTGTCGCCGCGGTCCCAGCTCAGGAGCCGCAGCGAGTGCAGCTGCGGCAGCGACTCCTCCAGGGCCCCGCCGCCGACCCGGCCACGCGAGGCGGCGAAAGCGGGCCAGCGCAGCCCCTCGGCGCTCTCGCCGCCGAGGAGCACGTCGAGACCGCCACCCAGGGGATCGGCGTCCACCAGGAGCGTGCGCAGCCCCTCGTGCGCGGAGGTGACGGCGAGGGCGCACGCGAGCGTGGAGGCTCCGGCGCCACCGCGGCCGCCGATGACGCCGACCGTGAGGGCGGGCCGGCCGACACCCTCGGCCACGTCGGCGATGCGGTCGACCAGCCACTGCTCGCCGTCCGGGAGCATCAGGACGTGATCGGCGCCGATCTCGACGGCCCGTTTCCACACCCCGGAGTCGTCCTGGTCCCGGCCGACCAGCACCACTCCACGGCGGCGCGCGGCCCCGCGCACCCGGCGTGCGGCGTCGTCGCCGACCAGGACGAGCGGCGGGGCCTCCCAGCCGCCTCTGTGCTCCGGCACCCCGTGATGGACCTCGGGTGTGGCGCCGGCCGCCGCGCACAGGCGCAGCAGGTCGTCCAGCAGTTCGGTGTCCTCCGTGACGATCAACGGCTTGCCCTGTCGCCCTCCGGCGGCGGGCGGCGGATCGTGTGTGACGGCTGCGGCCACGGTTCTCATCCCCCTTCGCTGCGTCCCGCGGGGCTCCGTGAACCCCGTAAGTCGCGTCTCTCACGCGGCCCTTGCGGCGCCGCGATTCCCCAACGTGTGAAGAACCGGCAACCGGCCTCCATATGAACGGCCGATACGAACCGGCCAAACGACGTCCCCGACTAACCCGACTAACCGGAACCGGTCATGAAGTCGGTGCGAGCGGGACGCGTCGGAATCACGGTGCAGCGATCCCGGAAATCGTGTGGATCTTGGTCGATAACTGTGGACAACTCGGCGGTTGTGAATATCGCCGTCACCCAAACCGGTGGGCCCCGCACCGCCCCCTGTGCGACTCCCTCAGAGCAGCCTGACGGCTACGCACAGTGATGAATCATGGGCATGCGAAAGAGGCGGCCGCAGCCGCCTCGACACGGTCGTACCACCGCGAAAGGAAGAGAAGAAACCCACCCGGACGTGCGACGACCCCCACCGGGGGGGAGAGTGGGGGTCGCCTCCACGGCACGACTCGGGGGGGGAGGAGCCGGGCCGGGTTAGCACGGTCGCGAACGATCCGTGACTTCCATGGTGTACCCGAGAGCCCTCTCAGGCAAACCCACGCGCCACACCTTACGCCGAATGGGCTGCCCCTATGCTCTGGGTTGTGGAAAACCACTCCTTGCCCCGCACAGCGGCCTTCTTTGACCTGGACAAGACGGTCATTGCGAAGTCGAGCACGCTCACGTTCAGCAAGTCGTTCTACCAGGGCGGGCTGATCAACCGCAGGGCCGCCTTGCGGACCGCATATGCCCAGTTCGTCTTCCTCGTGGGCGGTATGGACCACGACCAGATGGAGCGCACGCGCGAGTACCTGTCCGCGCTCGTGCGTGGCTGGAACGTCCAGCAGGT
The DNA here is from genome assembly GCF_000718165.1 of Streptomyces fulvoviolaceus. Lineage (GTDB taxonomy): Bacteria > Actinomycetota > Actinomycetes > Streptomycetales > Streptomycetaceae > Streptomyces > Streptomyces fulvoviolaceus. The sequence continues at coordinate 132,777 of NZ_JOEY01000009.1, forward strand.
CAAGGAGATCGTCGCCGAGACCCTCCACGACCTGATCGACCCGATCATCTACGACGAGGCCGCCTCTCTCATCGAGGAGCACCACACCGCCGGACGCGACGTCGTCATCGTGTCCACGTCGGGCGCCGAGGTGGTCGAGCCGATCGGCGAACTGCTCGGCGCGGACCGCGTGGTGGCCACCCGGATGGTCGTGGGCGAGGACGGCTGCTTCACCGGAGAGGTGGAGTACTACGCGTACGGCCCGACGAAGGCCGAGGCGATCAAGGAGCTGGCCGAGTCGGAGGGATACGGCCTGGAGCGCTGCTACGCATACAGCGACTCGGCGACCGACCTGCCGATGCTCCAGGCCGTGGGCCATCCCCATGCGGTCAACCCGGACCGCACCCTGCGCCGCGAGGCACTCGCGCGCGGGTGGCCGATTCTCGATTTCCACCGGCCCGTCCGGCTCAAGCAGCGGCTTCCCGGATTCTCCGTACCGCCCCGCCCGGCGCTCGTCGCGGTTGCCGCGATAGGCGCCGCTGCGGCCACCGCGGGCCTTGTCTGGTACGCGAGCCGGCGGCGGGCGACGGCCGTGTGACCGTTTGGCCCTGTTTGAGAGTAAAAGTAAAGAACCACGGCCAGGGCTTCCGCTTACTCCGGACCTGGAGTAGAAAGAAGTTAACGGCCCGCGGGACCAAGGACATCCGAGAGGATCACCTTTAAATCGCATTTGGCCACACGGACCGAGCATGAACACTGGGCACCCACGCGACGTCGACCCGTCGATTACGGGCCAGCCGCACCAGGGACGGGCGAAGTTTCCGACCTGATGGGCAATATTTCGAGGACGCTTGGTAACCGGGTGAACATGCCAGCGGCGGTACGAATCCTCGTACCGCCGCAACCCTTTGCCGGGACTTCTCCCTACGCCGCCCCGCGCTGCAGCGCCTCGCACACCGCCGTCGACTCGCGCGCGCCAAGTTCGACCGCGCTGCCGCAGTGCGCGATCCACGCGGCCATGCCCTCCGGGGTGCCGGAGACGTAACCGTCGAGCGCCGCCAGGTAGGCCGCCCGTCCCAGCTCGGCGTGGCCGACCTCCGCGGGGCACACGGACTTCGGGTCGAGGCCGCTGCCGACCAGGACGATGCGCGCGGCCGCGCGCGCGATCAGACCGTTGTGGGACACGAAGGGCCGTAGCGCGAGGAGTTCGCCGTGTACGACGGCGGCCGTCACCAGGGCGGGGGCGGAGCCGCCCGCGATGATCAGGTCGGACAGGCCCTCCAGCCGACCGGAGACCTCGGCCGCACTCGGCGGCGGCAGCTCGATCAGCGGCTCGTCGACCACCTCGCCCGCCTGGCGCGGACGCCCGACCTCGTCCTCGTTGGTCGCCGCGGCCACCAGGTGCAGCCGGGCCAGCACCCTGAGGGGCGACTGCCGCCAGATGGACAGCAGTTGACCGGCCTCGGCGGTCAGCCGGAGGGACGCGCCCATGACGCGCGCCTCGTCGTCGCCGCTGAAGTCCGTACGCCGGCGCACCTCTTCGAGGGCCCAGTCCGCGCCGGACAGCGCCGCGGAGCCGCGCGCGCCGCGCAGCGCCGCCTCGGAAGTGATCTCGTTGCTGCGGCGCCGCATGACCCGGTGCCCATAGACCCGGTCCACGGCCTTGCGCATGGACTCCACGGACTCGGCCACACCGGGCAGCGAACCCAGGGCCGCGAGCGGATCGGCGGACGCGCCTGTCGTACTCATAAGTACGACACTACGCAACCAGGGCTCACACCCCACGAAGGAGTGGTCTTCTTCACGCACGCCTGCCACGTACAGCTATCACCCCACTACCCTTTGTGAACATGAAAATTGCTTTCGTCGGGAAGGGCGGCAGCGGCAAGACCACCCTGTCCTCCCTGTTCATCCGCCATCTCGCCACGACCGGCGCGCCGGTCGTCGCCGTCGACGCGGACATCAACCAGCACCTGGGGCCGGCACTCGGCCTGGACGAGGCGGAGGCGGCCGCGCTGCCGGCGATGGGCGAGCGGCTGCCGTTGATCAAGGAGTACCTGCGCGGCGCCAACCCGCGCATCGCCTCCGCCGAGACGATGATCAAGACCACACCGCCCGGCGAGGGCTCCCGGCTGCTGCGGGTGCGCGAGGACAATCCGGTCTACGACGCCTGCGCCCGGCCGGTGGAACTCGACGGTGGCGCCGTCCGTTTGATGGTCACGGGCCCCTTCACGGACGCCGACCTGGGGGTCGCCTGCTACCACTCCAAGACGGGAGCGGTGGAGCTGTGCCTGAACCACCTGGTGGACGGGCAGGGCGAGTACGTCGTGGTGGACATGACGGCGGGCTCGGACTCCTTCGCCTCCGGCATGTTCACCCGCTTCGACATCACGTTTCTCGTCGCCGAGCCGACCCGGAAGGGAGTCTCCGTCTATCGCCAGTACAAGGAGTACGCCCGCGACTTCGGCGTCGTACTGAAGGTCGTCGGCAACAAGGTGCAGGGCCAGGACGACCTCGACTTCCTCCGCGCCGAGGTCGGGGACGACCTGCTCGTGACGGTCGGGCACTCCGACTGGGTGCGTGCCCTGGAGAAGGGCCGGCCGCCCCGGTTCGAGCTCCTGGAGGACACCAACCGCCGCGCCCTGCGCCTGCTGCAGACGGCCGTGGACGCGACGTACGACCTGCGTGACCGGGAGCGCTACACGCACCAGATGGTCCACTTCCACCTGAAGAACGCCCGGTCCTGGGGCAACGAACGCACAGGGGCCGACCTGGCGGCGCAGGTCGACCCCTCCTTCGTGCTCGGCGAGAGTGTCGTGGCGACGGCCTGACGGCCGGCGCCGACTGCCGTACGGCTCCTACCGCTTGGCCGCCGGCGCCCCGGGCACGCCCTTCGGGGCCGGGGCGGGGCGGCCCGAGAGGAAGGACGTCCAGCCCTGCTTCGGGGACTCGCCGACGTTCAGGTGGCCCAGCTTGGCCACGGTCTTCGGGTCCTGGGCGTCCAGCCAGTCGGCGAGCTGCCTGAAGGAGACGCAGCGCACGTCCGGCTTGTTGCACACCCGCTCGATGGTCTCCTCGACGGCGCGCATGTAGGTGCCGCCGTTCCAGGACTCGAAGTGGTTGCCGATGATCAGGGGCGCGCGGTTGCCGTCGTAGGCCCGGTGGAAGCCCTTGAGCAGTCCGTCACGCATCTGGTCGCCCCAGAACTCGTACTTGCCGGGGTCGCCCTGGGTCGTGGTGCCGGACTGGTTGACCATGAAGTTGTAGTCCATGGTGAGCTGCTCGTAGCGGTGCCCGGGGAAGGGCACGAGCTGCATCGACAGGTCCCACAGGCCTCCCTTCTTCTTCGGCCAGACCTGGTTGTTGACGCCGCTGGTGTCGTAGCGAAAGCCCAGTTCGCGGGCGGCCTTCATGAAGTTCTTCTGGCCCTCGAGGCAGGGTGTCCGAGCTCCGACGAGCTCCTTGTCGTAGTCGAAGGGCAGGGGTGCGGCCTTCGACATGCCCGTGTTGGTCTTCCATGACTTCACGAACTTCTTCGCCTGGCCGATCTCGTCCTTCCAGTCCGCCACCGACCACTGGCCGACCCCGCCCGCGCTGCCGCAGAAGTGGCCGTTGAAGTGGGTGCCGATCTCGTTGCCCTCCAGCCACGCCAGGCGCAGCTGTTTCACGGTGTCGGCGATGCCCTGCTCGTCGTTGAAGCCGATGTCGGAGCGGCCCGGGGAGTGCTGCGGCGGCTTGTACTCGTCGCGCTTGTCCTCCGGCAGCATGTACACGCCGCTCAGGAAGTACGTCATGGTCGCGTTGTTCGCCTTGGCGACCTTGCGGAAGTGGGAGAACAGCCGCTGGCCGTCCTCACCCGCGCCGTCCCAGGAGAACACCACGAACTGCGGGGGCTTCTGGCCGGGCTTGAGACGTTCGGCCCTGGGCAGGTGCGGCTGGGCTCCGGTGTACGAGGTGGAGCCGTCGCCGATCAGGCGGACCACGCTCTTGGGCGGCGCCTGGGCCGGCTTCGCCTTCTGCGGGCCGGGCACGCCCGCCTTGGAACCGTCGGTGCCGATCGAGCAACCGGCGAGGGACGCGGCACAGGCCGCGGCGACCACGGCGCACACGGTGATCCTCTGGGTGGCGGCCATGTTCCGCCCACCTTCTTCCTTACTCGGGCCAACGAGAGCGCCGTCAAGTTCGCACGGGACCGAGAAGGAATTAGTACGACAAGCCGATGAAATATCCACTTCACTCGGCAGAGTGACTTATTAACCCATTTGCCAGAAAAGTCTATGCCTGGCCTTTACTCTGCATTACGATCCGTTTACCGAGCGTTGATTCATCCCGCCGCTGCACGCCGTGACCCACGGCCGCGACCCTGTTCCGCGACCGCGCTGCCCCGGAGGAGACGGGAAAACATGTCAGCCTGCGTCCCCACCCGCGCCACCGACTCGAACTCGACTCAAAAGCGCATCCACCAGCCCCACAGCCCACCGCCGACCCCGCCCCGCCGCTTCCGGATCGCGGGCGCCGACGTGTCCGCCTCGATCGCGGTCTTCCTGATCGCCCTCCCCCTGTCCCTCGGCATCGCCCTCGCCACCGGCGCGCCCCTCCAGGCCGGCCTCGTCGCCGCCGCCGTCGGAGGCCTCGTCGCCGGCTGGCTCGGCGGCTCCCCGCTCCAGGTCAGCGGCCCCGCCGCCGGACTCACGGTCGTCACCGCCGACCTCATCCACCGCTACGGATGGCGTACGACCTGCGCCATCACCGTCCTGGCCGGCCTCGCCCAACTCGGCCTCGGCTGCCTGCGGGTGGCCCGCACCGCGCTCGCCGTCAGCCCCGCGATCGTGCACGGCATGCTCGCCGGCATCGGCGTCACCATCGCCGTCGCCCAGCTGCACATCGTCCTCGGCGGCACCCCGCAGAGCTCCGTCCTCGCCAACCTCCGTGCGCTGCCCGCCCAGTTGGCGGGTCTGCAGCTGGCCGCCGTGTCGGTGAGCGTGCTGACGCTGGCCCTGCTTCTGCTGTGGCCGCGCATCCCCGGCCGGGTCGGCCGTCTGCTGCGCAGGGTCCCGGCCGCGCTCGTCGCCGTCGCCGGGGCCACCGCCGTCGCCTCGCTCGCCGGGCTGGTCCTGCCCAAGGTCGACCTGCCGTCCTGGAGCAGCCACGCCCTGGCCGGACTGCCCGAGGGCCCGGTGCTCGGGCTGGTCGCCGCCGTGCTCACCACCACGCTGGTGTGCAGCGTGCAGTCGCTGCTCGGCGCGGTCGCCGTGGACAAGATGGTGGCCGGCCGTTCGAGCCTGTCCGCCCGCGTCGGACGCTCCCGCCTGGACCGCGAACTGCTCGGGCAGGGCGCCGCCAACATCGTCTCCGGCACGCTCGGCGGACTGCCCGTCGCCGGTGTCGCCGTGCGGAGTTCGGCGAATGTCCAGGCCGGTGCCGTCAGCCGGAACTCCACGATGCTGCACGGCGTTCTCGTAGTAGTCGCCGCGCTGCTGATGGTCCCGGTCCTGGAGCTCATCCCGCTCGCCTCGCTCGCCGCCCTGGTGATGGCCGTCGGCATCCAGATGGTGTCCCTGCACCACATCCGCACGGTGACCCGCCACCGAGAAGTGCTGGTGTACGCCGTCACCACACTCGGCGTGGTGTTCCTCGGCGTCCTGGAGGGCGTGACGCTGGGGATCGCCGTGGCCGTCGCCGTCTCCCTGCACCGCCTCACCCGCACCCGCATCACGCACGACGAGCAGGAAGGAGTCCATTACGTACACGTACGAGGCCAGTTGACGTTCCTCGCGGTGCCACGGCTCAGCCGGACCCTGCATCTCGTCCCCCAAGGGGCCGACGCCGTCGTCGAGTTGGACGGGTCGTTCATGGACCACGCGGCGTACGAGTCACTGCAGGACTGGCAGAACGCGCACACCGCGCAGGGCGGCTCCGTCGAGGTGACCGGCCGCCGACCGGGCACCCGCATCGCCGAGCCGTCCGATTCCGCCAACTGCCGCTGCCGTCCCTGGACGCCGTGGCGCAACCACCAGTGCGAGCGCCCGCAGTCCGCGCCGCCGGCCGGGCATCCCGGCGCGACCGGCTCGACCGGCAGACCCAGCGGTTCGCGGGGGCCGAGCGGACATGAACTGGCGCGTGGCATCAGCGCGTTCCAGCGCAACACCGCACCGCTCGTGCGGGGTGAGCTGGCCCGGCTGGCGCGTGAGGGCCAGCGGCCGTCCCAGCTCTTCCTCACCTGCGCCGACTCGCGGCTGGTCACCTCGATGATCACCTCCAGTGGTCCGGGCGATCTGTTCGTGGTGCGCAACGTGGGCAACCTCGTCCCGCTCCCCGGCCAGGAGAGCGGGGACGACTCGGTGGCGGCCGCGATCGAGTACGCGGTGGACGTGCTGAAGGTGCGCTCCATCACGGTGTGCGGGCACTCCGGGTGCGGAGCCATGCAGGCGCTGCTCAACTCCGAGCCAGGGGGCGCCCAGACGCCGCTCAAGCGATGGCTGCGGCACGGGCTGCCCAGCCTGGATCGCATGGCCGACGACAGCCGGCCCTGGGCCCGGCTCGCCGGACGGGCGCCCGCCGACGCGGTCGAGCAGCTGTGCCTGACCAACGTCGTCCAGCAGTTGGAGCACCTGAGCGCCCACGAGTCGGTCGCCCGGGCCCTGCGGGAAGGTGCGCTGGAGCTGCACGGGATGTACTTCCACGTGGGCGAGGCGCAGGCGTATCTGCTGGCGGAGGCCGATAAGGGTGAGGTCTTCGACCACGTGGAGGCGGCGGACCTGTCCGTGTGACCCCGGTGCGGGTGCGCGGCCCCGGCAGGTGGGGCCGCGCACCCGAGGTCATCGCACGGTGGCCGAGGGAGCAGCCGTCAACTCCACAGAGGGCACATTCCTCTCCGTCAACACGCAGGGCTCGACCTTGCCCTTGATCGCGTAGAAGTTCAGGACCCACGCGTGACCGCCGGAGTCCTTCCGGTTCTCGAAGGCCACGGAGTCGCCGCGCTGGAGCGTGACCTTCCAGATGTCCCCCTGGCGGACGGGCTCGCCCTCCGAGAGGCTCTCGCCGCGGGGCTGTTGGCACACGTGGTCGCCGTCGTGGTTCTCGATGTCCACGTTGATCCCGCTCGAGCGGAGCCGCTCGGCGAGTGCGCGCTGGTCGTCGAGGTCGGGGTTCAGGTCCTTGAGGGTGAGCGTGACGGTGCCGTCGCTGTGCCGCTCCACCGCGTACGCCGGTGAGTCGGCCGGTGAGCCCGGCACGAGCACCACCGCGAGCCCGGCCACCGCGCAGGCCGCGGCGGCCAGGGCGAGACGGCGGCCGGTGAGCAGGCGGCGCCCGGCAGGAGGTGCCGGGACCGTGGCCTCCCGTCGCTCGATCTCGCCCTGCAGCTCGGCCAGCAGTCGGTCCTCGAACGTCGTCTTCGCGGTCATGCCTCTCCCCCGGTTCCTTCGGTGACGTATGGCAGGGATGTGCTGTGCCGGCTCTCGGCGGCCGGATCCGCCTGCTCGCGCAGGGACTTGCGGGCCCTGTGCAGTCGTACGCGGGCCGCGACCTGGCTGGTGCCCAGCGCGGCCGCCGCCTCGGCGACCGTGAGCTGGTCGACCGCGATCAGTTCCAGGACGGCTCGCTCCCCCGCGGGGAGCCGTTCCAGGGCGGCGAGGGCACGGCGGCCCGGGCTCTCGGCGTCGAGCTTGTCCTCGAGGCGGGCGATGTCGTCGGGCTCCAGCAGCCGGCGCCCCGAGATGCGCCGGTCGCGCGTCGCCTCGCGGGCCACGCGCCGGTGCTCGGAGGAGACGACATTGCGGGCGATGCCGTAGAGCCAGGCCGTCTCGCTGCCCCGGCCGGGGCGGTAGGTGTGGGCCGAGTCCAGGACCGCGAGGAAGATCTCGGCGGTCAGGTCGGCGACGGTGTGCGGGTCCGCGACACGCCGGGCCACGAAAGACGTCATCGCGTCCACATGGCGCCGGTAGAACTCCTCGAAGAGCTGTGGGTCGCGTGCCGCCGCAGCCGGCCCGCCCCGTATCCCTTCCACCAGGTCTCCCCTCTCGTCGGTGGTGCTTCACCCGTACTTGGGCCGGAGTGTGAAAGGCGTTACAGGGGCTGAACTCTGCCTGGTCGGCGTACGTGGGTACGGATGACCCCGGCCGCCGAAAGAGTCGTGGAAGCAGACCGTAGAAGCAGACGGACACACAGGTCTAAACCAATTTTCGGTCGACCCTTGTCATCTCACCCCCCGGTCTGATGAGCTGTGGCCTGGGACACAACGGACACCCTGGGAAAGGCAGATGCCGTGAGCAACGAAAGCCTGGCCAACCTGCTCAAGGAAGAGCGCAGGTTCGCGCCACCCGCCGACCTGGCCGCGAACGCCAATGTCATCGCGGAGGCGTATGAGCAGGCCAAGGCTGACAGGCTCGGCTTCTGGGCCGAGCAGGCCCGCCGACTGACCTGGGCCAAGGAACCGACCGAGACGCTGGACTGGTCGAACCCGCCGTTCGCCAAGTGGTTCAAGGACGGCGAACTCAACGTGGCGTACAACTGCGTCGACCGGCACGTCGAGGCGGGCAACGGCGACCGCGTCGCCATCCACTTCGAAGGGGAGCCCGGCGACAGCCGTGCGATCACCTACGCCGAGTTGAAGGACGAGGTCTCCAAGGCCGCAAACGCCCTGCTGGAGCTCGGCGTCCAGAAGGGCGACCGGGTCGCCGTCTACATGCCGATGATCCCGGAGACGGCGGTCGCGATGCTGGCCTGCGCCCGGATCGGCGCCGCGCACTCCGTCGTCTTCGGCGGCTTCTCGGCGGACGCGCTCGCCACGCGCATCCAGGACGCCGACGCCAAGGTCGTCATCACCACCGACGGCGGCTGGCGGCGCGGCAAGCCGTCCGCGCTCAAGCCGGCCGTCGACGAGGCCGCCGACAAGGCGGGCAATGTCGAGCACGTGCTCGTGGTCCGCCGTACCGGCCAGGAGGTCGCCTGGAACGACAGCCGCGACGTCTGGTGGCACGAGATCGTCGACCGGCAGTCCGCCGAGCACACCCCCGAGGCGTTCGAAGCCGAGCAGCCGCTCTTCATCCTCTACACGTCCGGTACGACGGGTAAGCCGAAGGGCATCCTGCACACCTCCGGCGGCTACCTCACCCAGGCCGCGTACACCCACCACGCCGTCTTCGACCTCAAGCCGGAGACCGACGTGTACTGGTGCACGGCCGACGTCGGCTGGGTCACCGGGCACTCGTACATCGTCTACGGCCCGCTGGCGAACGGCGCGACCCAGGTCATGTACGAGGGCACGCCGGACACCCCGCACCAGGGCCGCTTCTGGGAGATCGTGCAGAAGTACGGGGTCACCATCCTGTACACGGCGCCCACCGCCATCCGTACGTTCATGAAGTGGGGCGACGACATCCCCGCGAAGTTCGATCTGTCCTCCCTCCGTGTCCTCGGCTCCGTCGGTGAGCCCATCAACCCCGAGGCCTGGATCTGGTACCGCAAGCACATCGGGGCGGACCGGACGCCGATCGTCGACACCTGGTGGCAGACCGAGACCGGCGCGATGATGATCTCGCCGCTGCCGGGCGTGACCGAGACCAAGCCCGGTTCCGCGCAGACCCCGCTGCCCGGCATCTCCGCGACCGTCGTCGACGACGACGCCAACGAGGTCCCGAACGGCGGCGGTGGCTATCTGGTCCTCACCGAGCCGTGGCCGTCGATGCTGCGCACCATCTGGGGCGACGACCAGCGGTTCCTCGACACGTACTGGTCGCGCTTCGAGGGCAAGTACTTCGCCGGCGACGGGGCGAAGAAGGACGACGACGGGGACATCTGGCTCCTCGGGCGCGTGGACGACGTCATGCTCGTCTCCGGGCACAACATCTCCACCACGGAGGTCGAGTCGGCCCTCGTCTCCCACCCGTCCGTCGCCGAGGCGGCCGTGGTGGGCGCCGCGGACGAGACGACCGGGCAGGCCATCGTCGCCTTCGTCATCCTGCGCGGCACGGCGAACGCCGAGGACGAGGGCCTCGTCGCCGACCTGCGCAACCACGTCGGCGCGACCCTCGGCCCGATCGCCAAACCGAAGCGGGTCCTGCCGGTGGCCGAGCTGCCGAAGACCCGCTCCGGCAAGATCATGCGCCGCCTGCTGCGGGACGTCGCCGAGAACCGCCAGCTCGGCGACGTGACGACGCTGACCGACTCGACGGTCATGGACCTCATCCAGGCGAAACTGCCGGCGGCGCCCAGCGAGGACTGACCGAGCAGGACGATGAAGGGCACCCGGCAGCAAACGCGCCGGGTGCCCTTTTCACACCTAACGTGGTGATCGCCGGATTCCTCCCCGCGCGCTTTAGGTAAACTAAACAATCAAGGTGCGCCGGGAAGTCTGGTCGGCAAGTGCTCAGTCATGCCCACCGACCGGAGGTCTCCCCCGTGGCCGCGCCCCGCACCACCCCCACCCGCAAGGTCCTCGGACGGCTGTCCCTGCCCGAGCGGACCTTCGTCGCGGACGCCCTGCGGACCGAGACGGTCGGCGGTGTGCTGCTGCTCGTCGCCGCCATCGCGGCGCTGGTCTGGGCGAACGTCCCGGCGCTGCACGACAGTTACGAGAGCGTCAGCCACTTCCACCTCGGCCCCGCGGCCCTCGGACTCGACCTCTCCATCGCGCACTGGGCGGCCGACGGCCTCCTCGCGATCTTCTTCTTCGTCGCCGGCATCGAGCTCAAGCGCGAGCTCGTCGCCGGTGACCTCAAGGACCCCAGGGCGGCCGCGCTGCCCGTGGTCGCGGCCCTGTGCGGCATGGCCGTACCGGCGCTCGTCTACACGCTCACCAACGTCACCGGCGGCGGATCGCTCGACGGCTGGGCCGTCCCCACCGCCACCGACATCGCCTTCGCGCTGGCCGTGCTCGCCGTCATCGGTACGTCGCTGCCGAGCGCCCTGCGCGCGTTCCTGCTCACCCTCGCCGTCGTCGACGACCTCTTCGCGATCCTGATCATCGCGGTCTTCTTCACGGCGGACATCGACTTCGTCGCGCTCGGCGGCGCGGTGGTCGGCCTCGCCGTCTTCTGGCTGCTGCTGCGCAAGGGCGTACGCGGCTGGTACGTGTACGTCCCGCTCGCGGTCGTCATCTGGGCGCTGATGTACAACAGCGGCATCCACGCCACCATCGCGGGCGTCGCGATGGGTCTGATGCTGCGCTGCACCACCCGCGAAGGTGAGAAGCACTCGCCGGGCGAGCACATCGAGCATCTCGTACGTCCGCTGTCGGCGGGCCTGGCCGTACCGCTCTTCGCCCTCTTCAGCGCGGGGGTCGCCCTCTCCGGCAGCGCGCTGGGCGACGTGTTCACCAAGCCGGAGACGCTCGGCGTGGTCCTCGGGCTCGTCGTCGGCAAGGCGTTCGGCATCTTCGGAGGGACGTGGCTGACGGCCCGCTTCACCCGGGCCTCACTCAGCGACGACCTCGAGTGGGCCGACGTGTTCGCGGTGGCGACCCTCGCCGGCATCGGCTTCACCGTCTCGCTGCTGATCGGCGAGCTCGCCTTCAACGGGGACGCGGCGCTCACCGACGAGGTCAAGGCCGCCGTACTGATCGGCTCCCTCATCGCGGCGACCCTGGCCACGGCGCTGCTGAAGATACGGAACGCCAAGTACCGCCGCATGGTCGAGGCCGAGGAGCGCGACGACGACCTCGACGGCATCCCGGACATCTACGAGGAGCACGACCCCGCGTACCACCTGCGGATGGCCGAGATCTACGAGAACAAGGCCGCCGAGCACCGCCGGATCGCCCAGGAGAAGGCCTCGGCGCGCCACGGGCTTGCCGAAGTGGCGGGCGGGGCAGGCGACGGGGACGGCAGTCCGGCATGATCTGACGGGACGGTACAAAAGAGAATGAGGGAGACCGCGATGAGCGAGCCCGACGGCAGCCCGGTCGGCGCCGAACGCAGCATCGGCCAGCTGTTCGCCTCGGCGACGACCGATATGTCGGCGCTGGTGCACGACGAGATCGCGCTGGCCAAGGCGCAGCTCAAGCGAGATGTGAAGCGCGGTGCGACGAGCGGCGGCGCCTTCATGGTGGCGGGCGGCGTGCTGGTGTTCTCCCTGCCGATGCTGAACTTCGCGCTCGCGTACGGCATCCGGACCTGGAGCGACTGGAACCTCGCGATCTGCTTCCTGCTGTCCTTCGCGGCGAACGTGCTCGTCGCGGTCGGCCTCGCGCTGATCGGCGTCGTCTTCGCGAAGAAGGCCAAGAAGGGTGGCGGCCCGCAGAAGGTCGCCGCCTCCGTGAAGGAGTCGGCGGGCGTTCTGCAGAAGGCCAAGCCGCACGCGCGGGCGGACAACAAGGTCCTGGAGGAGCGGGTGCGTGACGCGAAGGTCATCGAGGCTGTGGCACGCTCGTCGTCATGACGGATCCCGCCACACCTTCGGCGCAACCTGCTTCGGTCGTACGGCCTGACACCCTCGACGGGAAAAAGGTGACGCACCGGGAGGTCGCCGCCAACGGCGCGCGCTTCCACATCGCCGAGATGGGGGACGGGCCGCTGGTCCTGCTGCTGCACGGCTTCCCCCAGTTCTGGTGGACCTGGCGGCACCAGCTGCCCGCACTCGCCGACGCGGGCTTCCGGGCCGTGGCCATGGACCTCAGGGGCGTCGGCGGCAGCGACCGGACCCCGCGCGGTTACGACCCCGCCAACCTCGCCCTCGACATCACCGGCGTGATCCGCTCCCTCGGCGAGCCGGACGCCGCGCTGGTCGGCCACGACCTCGGCGGATACCTGGCGTGGACGGCGGCCGCGATGCGCCCGAAGCTCGTACGGCGGCTCGCGGTGGCCTCGATGCCGCATCCCCGGCGCTGGCGCTCGGCGATGCTCTCGGACGTCAAGCAGACGCGTGCGGGTTCCTACATCTGGGGGTTTCAGCGGCCCTGGATTCCGGAGCGGCAGCTGACCGCGGACGACGGCGCGCTCGTCGCCCGTCTCATCCGGGACTGGTCCGGGCCGAGCCTGCCGGACGACGAGGCGGTGGAGACGTACCGCAAGGCGATGTGCATCCCGTCGACGGCGCACTGCGCGGTCGAGCCGTACCGGTGGATGGTCCGGTCGATGGCGCGTCCCGACGGCATCCAGTTCAACCGGCGCATGAAGCGGCCGGTGCGGGTGCCGACGCTGCATCTGCACGGCTCGCTGGACCCGGTGATGCGGACGCGAAGCGCGGCGGGGTCCGGGGAGTACGTCGAAGCGCCGTACCGCTGGCGGCTGTTCGACGGACTGGGGCACTTCCCACACGAAGAGGATCCGGTCGCTTTCTCGACCGAACTGATCAATTGGCTGAAGGATCCCGAACCCGATCGGTGACCGAGTCATCGCGCCCGGTATCCGGATCTGAACACCTGTACTACGAACAGCCACTTGCCCGGCGCATAGGCCAATTGGGGGGCGTGGGGGCGGTTATCGACCTTGGGGCAGGGGCAGACGTCGGGGTATGGGCTGGACGCACGACTACAGTGACGCAGCACGCAATCGACGCTCGGCCTCGGGCCTGAGCTCCCACCAGCGAGGCGGTGGCCCGCAGATGCCGGGCGGCACGGACCTCCGGGTGGGCATCCCGCGCATCCTGCGCCGCCGGGCCCGATGGGTCTCGGTACGCCTGCGTCATCCTCGAGGCTGACGCGCCCCTAGACCTCACAACGCGCAGCTGTCGCTGTCCACCTGCTGGTTCGCGGTGCGCCCCTTGGTGATGTCCTCCTGGATCTCGTCCGTGGTGAGCGCGTAGCCGGTGTCGGCGTCGTCGAGCGACTTCGCGAAGACCACGCCGTACACCTTGCCTTGGGGTGTGAGCAGCGGGCCGCCTGAGTTGCCCTGGCGGACGGTCGCGTAGAGGGAGTACACATCGCGGCGCACGGTGCCGCGGTGGTAGATGTCCGGGCCGTTGGCCGTGATGCGCCCGCGCACGCGAGCGGCACGGACGTCGTACGCACCGTTCTCCGGGAAGCCCGCGACGATCGCGCTGTCCCCGCCGGCCGCGTCCTTGGTCGTGAACTGCAGGGCGGGCGCGTCCAGATCGGGTACGTCGAGTACGGCGATGTCGCGCTGCCAGTCGTAGAGGACGACTGTCGCGTCGTACTTCCTGCCCTCGCCTCCTATCTGGACGGTGGGCTCGTCGACGCCGCCGACGACATGCGCGTTGGTCATGACGCGGCGGTCGCCGAAGACGAAGCCGGTGCCCTCCAGGACCTTGCCGCAGCTCTGGGCGGTGCCCATGACCTTGACGATGGAGCGCTGGGCGCGGGTGGCGACCGCGCTGCTCGCGAGGGCCGGGTCCGGGGGCTGGACCTCCTTGATCGGCTCGTTCGCGAACGGGCTGAAGACCTGCGGGAAGCCGTTCTGCGCGAGGACCGAGGAGAAGTCGGCGAACCAGGTGTCGGCCGCGTTGGGCAGCGCCCGGGAGACGCCGAGCAGCACCTTGGAGTTACGGACCTCCTTGCCGAGCGTCGGCAGGGTGGTGCCGGCGAGGGCGGAGCCGATCAGCCAGGCGACCAGGAGCATCGCCACGACGTTGACCAGGGCGCCGCCGGTCGCGTCCAGGGCGCGGGCCGGGGACCAGGTGATGAAGCGGCGCAGCTTGTTGCCCAGATGGGTGGTCAACGCCTGGCCGACGGAGGCGCAGACGATGACGACGACCACCGCGACGACGGCGGCGGTCGTGCTGACCTCCGCGTTGTCGGTCAGCGCGTCCCAGATGACGGGCAGGGTGTAGACGGCGACGAGACCGCCGCCCAGGAAGCCGATCACCGACAAGATGCCGACGACGAACCCCTGGCGATAGCCGACGATCGCGAACCACACGGCGGCGACCAGCAGCAGGATGTCCAGCACGTTCACCGGTTCAAGCCTCGCCTCATCACTTCACATCCACTACAGGTCGACCGGGGGTCCGGGGGTTGTCCCCCGGGAAGACACAGCACAAAGGTCACCCTGTCATGCGCGCCAGTCGAGGGGGACCTGCTTCTCGCGGTCCCAGGGCAGTTCCCAGCCCGAGTAGTGGAGCAACCGGTCGATGACGCCGGCCGTGAAACCCCACACGAGTGCCGATTCGACCAGAAATGCCGGACCTCGGTGACCGCTGGGGTGGACGGTTGTGGCTCTGTTGTCGGGATCGGTGAGATCCGACACGGGAACGGTGAAGACGCGCGCCGTCTCGTTCGGATCGACGACCCCGACCGGGCTCGGCTCGCGCCACCAGCCCAGGACCGGCGTCACGACGAAGCCGCTGACCGGGATGTACAGCTTGGGCAGCGCACCGAAGAGCTGGACGCCGGCCGGGTCGAGCCCCGTCTCCTCCTCGGCCTCGCGCAGGGCGGCCCGCAGCGGCCCGTCGCCCTTCGGGTCGCCGTCCTCGGGGTCGAGGGCACCGCCGGGGAAGGAGGGCTGGCCCGCGTGGGAGCGCAGCGAGCTCGCGCGCTCCATGAGCAGCAGCTCGGGACCCCTGTCGCCGTCCCCGAAGAGGATCAGGACGGCCGACTGCCGCCCCGCGCCGTCCTCCGGCGGCAGGAAGCGGCTCAGCTGCAGCGGCTCGACCGTCTCCACGGCGTGCACCACCGGATCCAGCCAGTTCGGCAGACCCTCCTTGCTGAGCGTCACGTCCTCCGTCACGCCCTCCGTATGGCTCGCGCGCGTCATCGCCACCCCCGTTCTGCCGAGTCCAACGCCTGACCGCCCCGAGATCGTTCCTGGGAACGTACCCAACCGGGTGTCATCCGGCCCCCAGTGGCGGCGCCGGCTTCCCGCCCGCGTCCAGGTAGGCCTGCGGAGGGTTGAGGCGCTGGCCGGGGAAGCCGCCCTTCTCGTACTTGAGGAGCTTCCGCGCCTTCTCCGGGTCCGTCTCGCCCTCGCCGTACGCCGGGCAGAGCGGGGTGATGGGGCAGGCGCCGCAGGCCGGCTTGCGGGCGTGGCAGATACGGCGGCCGTGCCAGATCACGTGGTGCGAGAGGTCCGTCCACTCACTCTTCGGGAAGAGCGCGCCGATCGCGGCCTCGATCTTGTCGGGGTCGGTCTCGTCGGTCCACTGCCAGCGCCGCACCAGCCGCTGGAAGTGCGTGTCCACGGTGATGCCGGGCCGCCCGAAGGCGTTGCCGAGGACGACGAAGGCGGTCTTGCGGCCTACGCCGGGCAGCTTGACGAGGTCCTCCAGCCGGCCGGGCACCTCACCGCCGAACTGCTCCACCAGCGCCTTCGACAGCCCTATCACCGACTTGGTCTTGGCCCGGAAGAAGCCGGTCGGGCGGAGGATCTCCTCGACCTCCTCGGGGTTGGCCGCGGCCAGGTCCTCAGGGGTCGGGTACTTGGCGAAGAGGGCGGGTGTCGTCTGGTTGACCCTGAGGTCGGTGGTCTGGGCGGACAGGACCGTGGCGACGACCAGTTGGAAGGGGTTCTCGAAGTCCAGTTCGGGGTGGGCGTACGGATACACCTCCGCGAGTTCGCGGTTGATGCGGCGGGCGCGGCGGACGAGCGCGGTCTGCGACTCGTTCGACTTCGCCGGGGGCTTCTTGGCGACGGTCTTCGCGGGCGCCGCCTTCTTGACCGCGGGCGCCGCCTTCTTGACCGCGGCCGTGGCCTTCCTGGGAGCCACCGTCGCCTTCTTCACCGCAGCCGTCGTCTTCGCCGGGGCCTTCTTCGCCGCGCTCACCGGAGCCTTCCCTGCCGCTTTTGCCGTTTTCTTTCCGCCACCGGAGCCCTGTTCGCCCACAGCGGAATCTCGACGTACAGCCACCCGCCCAGCCCCCTTGGCCTGTGCTCTCACCGGCGATTTGGACACCCGGCCAGCCTAGAGCCCGGCACCGACATCCGCCCCGGACCCCGAAGACCGGCCCCCAATTGGACCCCTGCCGCTTACCTCGGGACACGTGTGCGGCATCCTTGTGACAGATCACACTGTTTGGACCGTCCGGCAAAATGGGGAACACGGACCCCTGGTAAGCGGGGGAGCAAGATCCCCTGAGCAGGTCGACAAGGAGAGAACTCGTGGACGACGTTCTGCGGCGCAATCCGCTCTTCGCGACGCTCGACGACGAGCAGTCCGCGGAGCTGCGCGCCTCTATGAGTGAGGTGACCCTCGCACGCGGTGACTCGCTGTTCCACGAGGGCGACCCCGGCGACCGGCTCTATGTCGTCACCGAGGGCAAGGTCAAGCTTCACCGCACGTCGCCCGACGGCCGCGAGAACATGCTGGCCGTCGTCGGCCCCGGTGAACTCATCGGCGAGCTGTCGCTGTTCGACCCGGGCCCGCGCACGGCCACGGCCACCGCGCTGACCGAGGTCAAGCTGCTCGGCCTCGGCCACGGCGACCTGCAGCCCTGGCTGAACGTGCGCCCCGAGGTCGCCGGCGCCCTGCTGCGCGCCGTCGCCCGGCGCCTGCGCAAGACCAACGACCAGATGTCCGACCTGGTCTTCTCGGACGTCCCCGGCCGCGTGGCCCGTGCGCTCCTCGACCTCTCGCGCCGCTTCGGCGTGCAGTCCGAGGAGGGCATCCACGTCGTCCACGACCTGACGCAGGAGGAGCTGGCCCAGCTGGTCGGCGCATCCCGCGAGACGGTCAACAAGGCCCTCGCCGACTTCGCCCAGCGCGGCTGGCTCCGCCTGGAGGCGCGGGCCGTGATCCTGCTGGACGTGGAGCGGCTCGCGAAGCGCTCCCGCTAGGCGCGTCACGTCGTACGAAGGGCCCTGCCGCGCGGCAGGGCCCTTCGCGTACCCGCAGCAGGGTTCTTCTCATGTCCAGGGGTGGGGATGTACGAGGACAAGGCGCCGGAGTCGGTCTGGCGGCGCTCGTGGTGGCGGCGCTCGCCGCGGCGGCTGTGGAGATCGCCGTATGTGAAGGGCGAGCGGGGTGACAGACCGCTGGGGCTGTGGGTGACGGACGACGCCGTCGTGGTCGTCCGTCTCGACCGGGTGCAGGCCTTCCGCGTCACCACGGGCGTGCCGCTGTGGACGTGGCGGCCGCCCGGCGAGGAGGTGGTCGTGCTGGCCTCCGCCGACGTGCGGGACGGCCTGGGAGTGGTCCTGCACTACGACGACGGCGCCCGGGACCCGAAGCACGTCGGCCTCACCGCCCTGGACCTCGGCTCGGGCACGGTCGCCTGGAGCCGGGAGCAGGACAAGGAACGGCTCGGGTACATCGGCACGCACCCGAGCGGCACGGCCCTCGGCGGAGGCCGTATCGCCACCGAGGACCACCACTGGGACGGCCGCAGGACCCTGCGCGCCCTCGACCCGCGTACCGGCGAGATCGAGTGGGAGCATCCGCTCACGAACCCTCGGATCGAGAAGGCGTCCGCCCTGCTTGCAGAGCCTCGTGGCGCGGTTGGAGGGGCGTGGCGCGCGGAGCAGGCCCCGGCTGCTCGTCGTGGGCGAGGGCGGGGCTGAAGGCGTGAACATCGCGCTGCCGAAGGGGTACGAACGGTTCGGGGAGCGGCTCGCGGTGGCTGGAAACGTCCTCGCGGTGAGGCTGGCGCCCACCAAGGAGGACGAATACGACAAGGGCACCAAGATCGGGGCGTTCTCCCTCTCCTCGGGCCGGCTGCTGTGGGAGTGGCGGGGCAAGGGGTCCTCGTACGCCACCGTCCTGGCCCACCGCGGCTGGCTGCTGGTCCTGCACCGCTACGGCGACCGCCTCAGCGTGCTCGATCCCGCCGACGGCCGGGTCGTGACCCGTCGCCGGCTGCGCGGCCACGGATTCCATTCACGGGCGGCCGCGCGGGGCGATGTGATCGCCTTGAGCTGTGATGCCGTCGACGACACGGGTCGCCTCCGCGTGTTCCGCTGGAGATGACCCCGTTCGGCGGTGCCGTAAATCCCCTGCTCCGGCACTCGCCTCGGGGCACAGTGAACCCATGGCCGAAACCGTTCTGCGCACGGGTCTCGACACCCAGGGATACATCGAGCGCGAGGGGGCCCTCGCGCGCGTGCCGCACGCCTTCCGCCCCGTCGTCGCCGTCGCGCGCGACCGGCTGCTCGATCTGTTCGGGGCGCGGCTGCACAGCGCGTACCTCTACGGGTCGATTCCGCGCGGCACCGCGCGTGTGGGGCGCAGCGACCTCGACCTGCTGGTCGCCCTGCGCGAGGAGCCGACGGACGCGGACCGGGACACCGTGCGGGCGCTCGGCGAGGCGCTGGACAAGGAGTTCCCGGAGATCGACGGGGCCGGGACGCTGCTGTTCGGCAGGGCGCGGCTGCTGAGCGACCTGGAGCGGTACGACCTGGGCTGGTTCGTCGCGTGTCTGTGCACACCGCTGCTGGGCGAGGACCTGGCCGAATACCTGCCCCGCTACCGACCCGACTCGCTCGTCGCCCGCGAGACCAACGGGGATCTCGCACTGCTGCTGCCCCGCTGGCGGCAGCGCATCGCCGGGGTGGAGGACACGGATGACGCCCGCCGCCCCCTCGTCCGCTTCATGTCCCGCCACCTCGTCCGCACCGGCTTCACCCTCGTCATGCCCCGCTGGAACGGCTGGACGAGCGACCTCGGGGAGATGGCCGAGGTCTTCGGCGCGTACTACCCGGAGCGCGCCGAGCAGATGCGTGCCGCGGCCGTCCTGGGTCACGAGCCGAGCGGTGACCCGGCCGTCCTGCGGTCCTACGTCGACGACCTCGGTCCGTGGCTCGCGGAGGAGTACGCGCGCGTGCACGGCGTGAAGGCCCCGAGGCCCGACTAGATCAGGCCGTGCTCCTCCAGGTACTCCAGCTGCGCCCGTACCGACAGCTCCGCAGCCGGCCACAGGGAGCGGTCCACGTCCGCGTACACATGGGCGACGACCTCGGAAGGCGCCCGATACCCGTTTTCCACGGCCGTCTCGACCTGGGCGAGCCGGTGGGCGCGGTGGGCGAGGTAGAACTCGACGACGCCTTGGGCGTCCTCCAGGACGGGCCCGTGGCCCGGGAGAACGGTGTGCACGCCGTCGTCGACCGTGAGGGATCTGAGCCGCCGCAGCGAGTCCAGGTAGTCGCCGAGACGGCCGTCGGGATGGGCCACGACCGTCGTACCGCGCCCCAGGATGGTGTCACCGGTCAGGACCGCCTGATCGGCCGGGAGATGGAAGCACAGGGAGTCCGCGGTGTGCCCGGGCGTCGGTACGACCCTCAGCTCCAGTCCGCCGACGCTCACGACGTCCCCGGCGCCCAGCCCCTCCTCCCCCAGCCGCAGCGCCGGGTCCAGCGCCCGCACCTTCGTGCCGGTCAGCCCGGCGAAGCGGACGGCGCCCTCCGCGTGGTCCGGGTGGCCGTGGGTGAGCAGGGTGAGGGCGATGCGCTTGCCGGCCCTCTCGGCGGTGTCGACGACGTGACGCAGGTGGCCCTCGTCCAGCGGACCCGGGTCGACCACGACGGCCAGTTCGGAGTCCGGCTCCGACAGGATCCAGGTGTTCGTCCCGTCCAGGGTCATCGCGGAGGCGTTGGGCGCGAGGACGTTGACGGCCCGCGGGGTGGCGGGGCCCGAGAGCACGCCGCCCCTCGGCTGGCCGGGAAGGGCTGCTGCGTCGGTCATGCGGAGGCTCCACCGGTCGGGATGTGCTTGGTGAACTCGTCGTGCCCCGGCCAGGACAGGACGATCTCGTCGTCCTCCAGGCGGGCCTTGGCCAGGACCGGGGTCAGGTCCCGCGCGGGCGCGGCGGCGAGGGCGTCGGCCGCGGTGGCGTACGGGGCCAGCTGGCGCAGGGTCGCGATGGTGGGCGGCATCATCAGCAACTCGCCCTTGTCATAGCCGTCCCCCGCCTCCTGCGGCCGGATCCACACCGTGCGATCGGCCTCCGTGGAGGCGTTGCGGGTGCGCTGGCCCTGAGGGAGGGCGGCGACGAAGAAGAAGGTGTCGTAGCGGCGGGGTTCGAACTCGGGGGTGATCCAGCGGGTCCAGGCGCCGAGGAGGTCCGAACGCAGGACCAGGCCACGGCGGTCCAGGAACTCGGCGAAGGAGACGTCCCGGGCGACCAGGGCGGCGCGGTCGGCCTCCCACTCCTCGCCCGTCGTGTCGCCGACCACGGAGTCGGGGGCCGGGCCGGCGAGAAGGACGCCTGCCTCCTCGTACGTCTCCCGTACGGCCGCGCAGACGATCGCCTGGGCCCCTGTCTCGTCGACGCCGAGCCGCTCGGCCCACCACGCGCGCGTGGGGCCCGCCCAGCGGATGTGGTGCTCGTCGTCGCGGGGGTCCACGCCACCGCCCGGGTACGCGTACGCGCCTCCGGCGAAGGCCATGGAGGCGCGTCTGCGCAGCATGTGCACGACAGTGCCGGCCGCCGTGTCCTTCAACAGCATCACGGTCGCCGCGCGCCTGGGGACCGCCGGCGTGAGCGTGCCGTCCGCAAGGGCGCGGATACGGTCCGGCCACTCCGCTGGGTACCACTGCCCGTTTGCCATGGGCGGAGGCTAACTCTTGGAGCGCGGATGTTCGAGAGTGGCGCCGCTGGGGGTGCCACATGAGGTCGTAGGGCGCCTGCGGCACCGTCGTGGCTGGTCGCGCAGTTCCCCGCGCCCCTGAGGGGCGTTGCCGCGGCCGCCGACGGCGAGCAACCCCGCACGGGCGGGGGCATCAGCCGCATACGGCGAGCAACCCGGCAGGGGCCAGGGCGCCACCCGCGTACGGCAAGCAACCCGACACGGGCATGAGCATCAACTGCGCACGGCGAGCAACCCCGCACAGGCCTCGGCGTCAGCCGCCGACGCTGAGCAACCCGGCGCGGGCGTGGGCGTCGTCAGCCGCGTACGGCGGCAAGGGGACGTGCCGGCGGGTGTCCGCCCGCAGCGGTGGGCGTCCGACACCGAGCACAGTTGGAGAAACAGCACCGCCCGACCGAGGACGGACACCCCCCGGCACGGCCCCGACCCACCACACAACCGAACGCGCTACACACACCCCCACCACACCCGCACAGGCCGCCGCAGGCATCACACCTCGGCCAGTTCCACCTGCACCTCGACCTCGACCGGCGCGTCCAGCGGCAGGACCGCCACGCCCACCGCACTGCGGGCGTGCACGCCCTTGTCGCCGAGGACCTCGCCGAGGAGTTCGCTCGCGCCGTTGATCACGGCAGGCTGGCCCGTGAAGTCCGAGGCGGACGCCACGAAGCCCACGACCTTCACCACGCGCGCGATGCGGTCGAGGTCACCCGCGACCGACTTGACCGCCGCGAGGGCGTTCAGCGCGCAGGTGCGGGCCAGTTCCTTGGCCTCCTCCGGGGTGACCTCCCCGCCCACCTTGCCGGTGACCGGAAGCTTGCCGTCCACCATGGGGAGCTGGCCGGAGGTGTACACGTACACACCGGACTGCACGGCCGGCTGGTACGCGGCGAGCGGCGGGACGACCGCCGGCAAGGTCAGGCCCAGTTCGGCCAGGCGCGCCTCGACCGCACTCACGCCTTCTCCCGCTTCAGGTAGGCCACGAGCTGCTCGGGGTTGTTCGGCCCGGGCACGACCTGGACGAGCTCCCAGCCATCTTCGCCCCAGGTGTCCAGAATCTGCTTCGTGGCGTGGACGAGCAGCGGCACAGTCGAGTATTCCCACTTGGTCATGCGGCCGACTTTAGCCGCTGCTCACCCACAGGCACTGCCCGCGTTATCCACAGCCTGCTGCTTAGTCCGCGCGCCGACTGGTTACGCTCGAATACGTGAGCAGGCTCCAGGTCGTCAGCGGCAAGGGTGGGACCGGAAAGACCACGGTCGCCGCCGCCCTCGCGCTGGCTCTCGCCACCGAGGGGAAGCGGACGCTTCTCGTCGAGGTCGAGGGCCGGCAGGGCATCGCGCAGCTCTTCGAAACGGAAGCGCTGCCCTACGAGGAGCGGAAGATCGCCGTCGCTCCGGGGGGCGGGGAGGTGTACGCCCTCGCCATCGACCCCGAACTGGCCCTTCTGGACTACCTCCAGATGTTCTACAAGCTGGGAGGCGCCGGACGGGCCCTGAAGAAGCTCGGCGCGATCGACTTCGCCACCACCATCGCGCCCGGGCTCAGAGACGTGCTCCTCACCGGCAAGGCGTGCGAGGCGGTGCGGCGCAAGGAGAAGAGCGGGCGGTTCGCCTACGACTACGTCGTCATGGACGCGCCCCCGACCGGGCGCATCACCCGCTTCCTCAACGTCAACGACGAGGTCGCCGGCCTCGCCAAGATCGGCCCGATACACAATCAGGCGCAGGCCGTGATGCGGGTGCTGAAGTCGCCGGAGACGGCCGTGCACCTGGTGACGCTGCTCGAGGAGATGCCCGTCCAGGAGACCGCGGACGGGATCGCCGAGCTGCAGGCGGCGCGGCTGCCGGTGGGGCGGATCATCGTGAACATGGTGCGCCCCGAGGTGTTGGACCGGGCAGATCTGGAACTCGTACGCGACGCGCCGCGTTCTGCCGTAGCGAAGTCACTGTCCGCGGCCGGGCTCGGCGGGGCGCGCCGCGGCGGGAACGCCGAGAAGCTGGTGGCCCCGCTGCTGCGGCAGGCCGAGGAGTACGCCGAGCGGTACGAGCTGGAGCACGAACAGCGGGCGGCCCTCGGCGAACTGGGCCTGCCGCTGCACGAACTGCCGCTGCTCGCCGAGGGCATGGACCTGGCGGGACTGTACGAACTGGCCACCGAGCTTCGGGAACAGGGGATGAAATGAGTCCGGACCCGGCGCACACCCACCATCGCCTCTCCCCCGCGCGCGTGCTCGCTCTCGATCCCCTGATCGACGACCCGAAGACCCGCATCGTCGTGTGCTGCGGCTCGGGCGGGGTCGGCAAGACCACCACCGCGGCCGCTCTCGGGCTGCGGGCCGCCGAGCGGGGCCGCAAGGTCGTCGTCCTCACCATCGACCCGGCCCGCCGGCTCGCCCAGTCCATGGGCATCGACTCGCTCGACAACACCCCTCGCCGGGTCAAGGACGTCGACGGCGAGGGCCAGTTGGACGCCATGATGCTCGACATGAAGCGCACCTTCGACGAGATCGTCGAGGCGCACGCGGATGCCGAGCGGGCGGCCGCGATCCTGAACAACCCCTTCTACCAGTCGCTTTCGGCGGGCTTCGCGGGCACGCAGGAGTACATGGCGATGGAGAAGCTGGGGCAGCTGCGGGCCCGGGACGAGTGGGACCTGATCGTGGTCGACACTCCGCCGTCCCGCTCGGCGCTCGACTTCCTGGACGCGCCCAAGCGGCTCGGGTCGTTCCTCGACGGCCGGCTGATCCGGCTGCTCACCGCCCCGGCCAAGCTGGGCGGTCGCGCGGGGATGAAGTTCCTGAACGTCGGGATGTCGATGATGACCGGCACCCTCGGCAAGCTGCTCGGAGGGCAGTTGCTGAAGGACGTCCAGACCTTCGTGGCCGCGATGGACACGACCTTCGGCGGGTTCCGTACGCGCGCGGACGCGACGTACAAGCTGCTGCAGGCGCCCGGGACGGCGTTCCTGGTGGTCGCGGCGCCGGAGCGGGACGCGCTGCGCGAGGCCGCGTACTTCGTGGAGCGGCTGGCCGCGGAGGACATGCCGCTGGCCGGTCTGGTGCTCAACCGGGTCCACGGCAGCGGCGCCGACCGGCTGTCGGCCGAGCGTGCGCTCGCCGCCGCAGAAAATCTTGAAGAGCCCCGCATTGTGGATCAGGAGGGCGGGAAAGCTGGACTTCGTAACTCTCCCGACACGTACGGCAGTTCAGAATCTCCCGCTTCCGAAACACCGGCTCCTGACGAAGGCTCCCCCGCCGTCGCGGAGAACACGGAGAAGGAGCGGTCCGTCGACCAACTCACCGCAGACCTCTTGAGGCTGCATGCCGAGCGCATGCAGCTGCTCTCCCGCGAGCAGCGCACGCGTGACCGCTTCACCGCGCTCCACCCCGAGGTGGCGGTGGCCGAAGTGGCCGCGCTGCCCGGCGATGTACACGATCTCGCAGGGCTGCGGGACATCGGAAACCGGCTCGCGGCCGGGCGGCCTGAGCTGCCCGAGGCTGCCGGGGAGTGAACCGAGGGGCGTTGCCCTCAGCCCACCGCCGCGTAGTTCTCGTACACCTCGTCGTCGTCGAGGGGCAGGATGCCGACCCCTCGCTCGTATTCCGTACGCGCGGTCTCAAGCAGCCGGCGCCACGAGGTGACAGTGGGACGCCTGCGCAGCAGTGCGCGACGCTCCCGTTCCGTCATGCCTCCCCACACGCCGAACTCGACGCGGTTGTCGAGCGCATCGGCGAGGCACTCCGTGCGCACCGGACATCCGGTGCACACTGCCTTCGCCCGGTTCTGCGCTGCTCCTTGAACGAACAGTTCATCCGGATCGGTAGTGCGGCAGGCCGCCTGCGCACTCCAGTCGGTTACCCAGCCCATACCGGCGCCGTCCTCTCCCGAATCGAGGCTCCCCCACGGCGGCAGCGGCATATTCACCGCCGCCAGTTGAGGACGTTACGGAAGGTGGGCACAGCGCAACACCCCCTTCGGGCCCAATCTTGAATGGCCCGAACGGACTATGCGTAAGCGGCAGATCACCCGGGGGAGTGAGCTGACGGCATACGTGACTATCCCGACAGAACGGGACAATTGTGTTGCGTCACAACGGGCACCTGATGACACACAAGGCCGATTCGGACACGCCCCCACCAAAAAAGTTGGGGAACCTCCGGAACGATTCGGGGTCGCCGGACGTATTGATACGTGGCCCTACTGCTGTGACAGTTGAGAGCAGCTTAGGCCAAGGCCTATACGCGTGTCCGGCGAATGAGAACGTAGGCTGCCCCTATGCCTAAGAAGCGCTCCGGTGGTGGTCTGTCGACAACACAGCAGGCCGCGAAGTTCCTCGGTGTCAGTGTGCTCGCAGGAGCCGTGATGGCCGGCATCGCGCTGCCCGCGGCCGGTGCGCTGGGCCTTGCGGCCAAGGGGTCGGTGGAGAGCTTCGACGAGCTCCCGGCCAACCTGAAGACGCCGCCGCTGAGCCAGCGCACCACGATCCTCGACAACAAGGGCAAGCAGATCGCCACGGTGTACTCGCGCGACCGTACGGTGGTCGATCTCAAGGAGATCTCGCCGTACATGCAGAAGGCGATCGTCGCGATCGAGGACTCGCGCTTCTACCAGCACGGCGCGGTCGACCTGAAGGGCATCCTGCGCGCGCTCAACAAGAACGCGCAGAGCGGCGGGGTCTCCCAGGGCGCGTCCACGCTCACGCAGCAGTACGTGAAGAACGTCTTCGTCGAGGAGGCCGGCGACGACCCGACGAAGGTCGCGCAGGCCACCCAGCAGACCCTCGGCCGCAAGATCGCGGAGCTGAAGTACGCGATCCAGGTCGAGGAGGAGCTCGGCAAGAAGAAGATCCTCGAGAACTACCTGAACATCACGTTCTTCGGCCAGCAGGCGTACGGCGTCGAGGCCGCCGCCCAGCGCTACTTCTCGACGTCCGCCAAGGACCTCAACCTCCAGCAGTCCGCGCTGCTCGCCGGCATCGTCCAGTCGCCCAGCCGGTACGACCCGGTCAACGACGAGGCCGAGGCCACCAAGCGCCGTAACACCGTGCTGCAGCGCATGGCCGACGTCGGCGACGTCTCCCAGGCGGAGGCCGACAAGGCCAAGAAGCAGCCGCTGGGCCTCAAGGTCAGCCAGCCCAAGAACGGCTGCATCACGGCGGTCAAGGGCGCGGGCTTCTTCTGTGACTACGTCCGCGAGATCTTCCTGAACAACCCGGTCTTCGGCAAGACCCAGGAGGCCCGGGCCAAGGTCTGGAACCGGGGCGGCCTGACGATCCGTACGACGCTGGACCCGCAGGCGCAGAAGTCGGCCCAGGCCTCCATCAAGGAGCACGTCTACCAGAGCGACGACGTGGCCACCGCCGCCACCATCGTCGAGCCCGGCACCGGCAAGATCCTGGCGATGGGCCAGTCGCGGCCGTACGGCATCAACAACAAGAAGAACGAGACGACGATCAACCTCTCCGTCGACCAGGACATGGGCGGCGGCGCGGGCTACCAGCCCGGTTCGACGTTCAAGCCGATCGTGGCCGCGGCCGCGATCGAGGGCGGGATGCCGGCGACGAAGGAGTACGCCTCGCCGTACGAGATGGACTACCCGACCCCGGTCTCGGCCTGCGACGGCAAGACCTGGAACGAAAAGGGAGTCAAGCTCGCCAACGAGAACGAGTCCGAGGTCGGCCCGTACTCGATGAAGGAAGCGACCGCCAAGTCGGTCAACACCTACTACGTGCAGCTGATCAGCGACATCGGCATCTGCCCGGTCACGGAGATGGCGCAGAAGATGGGCGCCGAGCGGGCCAACGGCAAGGCGCTGGCGCAGGCCCCGTCGATCGCCCTCGGCACCCAGGAGATGTCGCCGCTGACCATGGCGAACGCGTACGCGACCTTCGCCTCGCGCGGTATGTACTGCACGCCGGTGGCCATCGAGTCGATCACCCAGCGCGTCGGCGAGAAGACGAAGTCGCTCGAGGTTCCGAAGTCGACCTGCTCGCGGGCGATGTCCGAGACCACCGCCGACACCATCAACACGCTCCTGAGGGGCGTGGTCGAGGACGGTACGGGCACGCAGGCGGGCCTCGGCAGCCGCCCCAGCGCCGGTAAGACCGGTACGACCGACTTCCGTTACGCGGCCTGGTTCGTGGGCTACACGCCGAACATGGCCGGCGCCGTCTGGGTCGGCGACCCCGCGCACAAGCGCCAGATGACGAACATCACCATCGGTGGTGTCTGGAACGAGAAGGTGTACGGCGGTCAGGTCCCCGGCCCGATCTGGCGGGACATGATGAACGGCGCGCTGGAAGGCAAGGACGCCCCCGACTTCACCTACGTCAACATCCCCGACCGCCAGAAGGACAAGGGCAACGACGACGGCGACAACGGTGACAACGGCGGCAATGACGGCGACGACGACGGCCAGAACAACGGCGGCACCGACGGCGGCACCACGTTCCCGACGCCCACCTTCTCCATCCCGGAGAACTTCATCCAGGGCACGAGCAACGGGAACAGCAACGGGGGCGGGCGCGGCTGACCTCGGGGCTGCTGTGCCCGATCGAGGTCGCGGCTGCTGCGCCCGGTCGGGCTCAGTGCTGCTGCACCAGGTCGGGCCGGCCTCAGGGGACGATGGCGGCGATGGCGACGCCGATCGGCAGGAACACGCCCGCCGCGGCCATGAGCCAGCCCACCTTCCATGAGGTCCTGTCACCCACCTTGACGCACAACAGCGCCATCAGGACGAGGTAGACGGTCAGCGGCACGATGAGGATGCCCGCGCCCATGATCGGCTCCTTCACGAACTGTGCCGGGGGCCGCCGAGAGAGCGACCCCCGGCACCTTTCGGCCTGCGGAGAAGTGCGGGACGGGGCTGCTGATCGCCCTCTCAGCCCGCCAGGAGCTGCTTGACCACGGCGGCGACACGGCCGCCCTCGGCCAGGCCGGCCACCTTCGGGTTCACGATCTTCATGACGGCGCCCATGGCCCGCGGCCCCTCGGCACCGGCCGCCTTCGCCTCCTCGACGGCCTGGGCGACGATGTCGTTCAGCTCCTCGTCGCTGAGCTGCTTGGGCAGGTACGTGGCGAGCACCTCGCCCTCCGCCTTCTCCCGCTCGGCCGACTCGGCACGACCACCCTGCGCGAAGGCCTCGGCCGCCTCGCGGCGCTTCTTCGCCTCGCGGGTGATCACCTTCTGCACCTCGTCGTCGGAGAGCTCGCGCTTGGTCTTGCCCGCGACCTCCTCCTTGGTGATCGCGGTGAGCGTCAGCCTGAGCGTCGAGGAGCGGAGCTCGTCGCGCTCCTTGATCGCGGCGTTGAGGTCTTCCTGCAGCTTCGACTTGAGCGTGGTCATGCGTTTGATTGTCGCAGGTGTCTCGGCGTGGACGCCCCTTCATTTAAAGGGCGATGGGGCACAGACGTTCAGGGGCACCCGCGGGGTCTGACACGATGGACGTATGCGCGCGCGATACGGAGTACCTCTGTCGATTGCGGCGGCCGGCGCCGCCGGTCTGGTGTACGCGGCGGGCTTCGAGGCCCGCTCCTTCCGCCTCCGACGGGTGACCGTCCCCGTCCTCCCCTCCGGAATGCGCCCGCTGCGCGTGCTCCAGGTCTCCGACATCCACATGGTCGGCGGCCAGCACAAGAAGCAGCGCTGGCTGCGCTCACTGGCGGGGCTGCGCCCCGACTTCGTGATCAACACGGGCGACAACCTGTCGGACCCGGAGGGCGTGCCGGAGGTCCTGGACGCACTCGGCCCCCTCATGGAGTTCCCGGGGGCGTACGTCTTCGGCTCCAACGACTACTACGGCCCCAAACTCCGCAACCCCGCCCTCTACTTGATCGAGAAGGCCCAGGGTCGCCACGGCCTGAACGGCAACGCCCCCGCCGTACACGCGATCCACAACCCGTGGGAGAACCTGCGCGACGGCTTCGACGCGGCGGGCTGGCAGAACCTGACGAACACGCGGGGCACGCTGAAGATCGAGGGCGTGTCCGTGGAGCTGACGGGCCTGGACGACCCGCACATCAAGAGGGACCGCTACGCGGAGGTGGCCGGCGGCCCGTCGGGCGTCGCCGACTTCTCGATGGGGGTCGTCCACGCCCCGTATCTCCGCGTCCTGGACTCCTTCACGGCCGACGACTACCCCCTGGTCCTGGCCGGCCACACCCACGGCGGCCAGCTGTGCCTGCCCTTCTACGGCGCCTTCGTCACCAACTGCGACCTGGACACGGAGCGGGTGAAGGGCCTGTCCACGCACACGTCGGAGGGCCGTACGTCGTATCTGCACGTGTCGGCGGGCTGCGGCACGAACCGCTACACGCCGGTGCGCTTCGCGTGCCCGCCGGAGGCGACGCTGCTGACACTGGTGCCGCGGAGCTGACGCCGGCGCCTCGGAGGTGACCGGGGCGGGCGGGCCGGGGTTAACCCGCACGGCCCGCCCGTATCGCCCCTTTTGTCGGCCCTGCTTAGCGTGAGGGCATGACCGCCCCGATACCCAGGGACATCCCGGACCTCCCCGCCGTCCCGCGCATGCCCGCGCTGCTGCCGTCCCCCGTCCCCGCCACGGCGGTGGTGACTCCCGTACGCCACCCGCTGGCCGCCGTCTACCGCCTGCTGGTCGCCCTCGCGGCGTCGGCGGCCGTGACGATCGAACTGGTCCTGGGCAGCCCGCTCCGGACCCTGAGCTACTTCTCGATCCAGAGCAACATCCTGCTGGCCCTGGTCCTCGCGGTCTCGGCCCGCCGCGCATGGTCGGCCCGCCGTCCTCTGCCATCGGCCCTGGCCGGCGCGGCCCTCCTCTACATCACCCTCACGGGCCTGGTGTACCACCTGCTCCTGGCGAACGCCTCAAGCCCGTTCGCGATCACGGACGAGACGTCGACACCGACCGGCTGGCACGCCCTCACCAACCTGATCCTGCATACGGCGGTCCCCGCGGCCGCACTCCTGGACTGGCTCCTGCTCACCGCCCCCGGCCGCCTGCACCTGCGCCAGGCCGCGACCTGGCTGCTCTATCCGCTGGCCTACCTGACCTTCTCCTTCACCCGCGGCGAGCTGATCCCACCCGGCACCGCGGACCGCTATCTCTACCCGTTCCTGGACGTCGACCAGCTCGGCTACAAGAGCGTCCTCGGCAACGCCCTCCTCCTCGGTCTCTCCTTCTACGCCCTCGCCATCCTCCTCGTCGCCCTCGACCACGCCCGCCCGAACCCGGTCCGCCACCGCGCCAAAACCGGATTTCGCCTCCAGCCACCGGTGGGCTAAAGTAAACGACGTCGCCGCGACAAGCAGCGACGATCGGGGTGTAGCGCAGCTTGGCAGCGCGCTTCGTTCGGGACGAAGAGGTCGTGGGTTCAAATCCCGCCACCCCGACGCTGGTCAGAGGGCACATTCGGAGATCCGTATGTGCCCTCTGTCATGCCCGGGGGCCAAACAGGGGGCCAAGGGAAGTAGATCTCGGCGCCCCAGCCGCTGCGCCTGCACCTGCACCTGCGGTAGCTGAAAGCGACACGTGAGAGGCCGAGCAGCGGGCCGAGTGAAGTCGTTCGAGGTACGGCGGCCCCCTTGCCGGCCCTGCCCTCGCCCCCCGTCCGGCAGCCGCATGATCGGCTGACAGGTTCTTCAACGGTTCTTCATCGGGTCCGGCCTACGGTCGGCCTGCCCGGCGTGGTCGCGGACGGGTTTGGTGGGAGAGCGGGGGGAACCGATGGGGACGTATCGGATAGTGCCAGTCGTGGCGGCCTCGGTTGTCGTCTTTGTGTTGGGTGGTTGTGGGAGCGGTGGTGGCGGGGCGGGCGTTCCGACGGTCGACGGCGGGACCGGTGTGTCGGCCTCGCCGAGTGGTGGGGACGATGTGGCCGCGTATGTGCAGGCCCGGCGGGAGTACGTGAAGTGCCTGCGGGAGAACGGGGTCGACGCGCCGGATCCGGACGCCAAGGGGAACATCGACTTCGGTAGCGGCGACATTCTGCGCACCTTGAAGAAGGACCCGAAGTTCCTGGCCGCCACGGAGAAGTGCGGCAAGGATCTGCCGGCCGTCCCCGAGAGCATCGAGAAGGACAACCAGCCCCCGCTCTCTGCCGAGCAGATCGAGGTGGAGCGCGAGTACGCCGAGTGCATGCGGAAGAACGGCGCCGCCGACTTCCCCGACCCGGGGCCCGACGGTCTCGGTCAGGGCGAGTGGGACCAGACCTCGGCCGGCGCGCAGCGGGCCACCCGTATCTGTGGGCCGATCATCGGAGTTCCGGCGACTCCGAGCCCCGGCAAGGGCTGATCATGGCCAACACAACAGATACGTTGCCGGAGCCGGCGCGTGGCAGAGCAGGGCGGCGTACCGCGCTCATCGCCTCCGCCGTCCTCATCGTGACGGCCGTCGCCGTGGTCGGTGCTCTCGGGCTCGGCGGTGGTGGGGAGGAGGGGCCGAGCGCACCGTCCCGGGCCGGCTCGGTCGTCCCGGTCACCCGCGCGACGCTGACCGAACGCACCCAGGTGGACGGCCAGTTGGGATACGGCACGGAGATACCGTTGCCGGTCAAGGCGGCCGGCACGGTGACCTGGCTGCCCGAGCCGGGCAGTTCGGCGAAGCGTGGCGACACGCTGTTGCGTGTCGACGACCGCCCTGTGGTGCTCCTCTACGGGAGGCTGCCCATGTACCGGGACCTGGGGCTGACCGCCACCACAGCCACGGAGTCCCGGGAAGACGGTGAGAGCGCGGCGCCGACCGAGCTCACCGGCATGGACGTCCTGCAGTTCGAGACCAACCTCGCCGCCCTCGGCTACACCGGCTTCACGGTGGACGAGACCTTCACCGCGAGTACCGCCCAGGCGGTAGAGCGCTGGCAGAGGTCGCTCGGCCTGCCCGAGACCGGCACGGTCGGCATCGGTGACGTCCTCTACTCCGCGGGAGCGGTGAGGATCGGTCAGCCGGGCGTCCGGCTCGGTGACGCCGCCGGCGAGAACACCCTCACGTACACCGGTACGACCCGGAAGGTCGTCGTCGACGCCTCGGCCGGGGACGCCTCCTGGGCCGTACGCGGCACGGCGGTCCGTGTCCAACTGCCCGACGGGAAGACCGTGAAGGGCGAGGTGGCGTCGGTGGGGAAGCAGGCGACCGCGCCCGAGGGGGGCGCCGAAGGCGACACCGCCACGGTGCCGGTGACCGTCACCATCAAGGACCAGAAGTCCGTGGGGCGCTTGGAGAGCGGACCCGTCACCGTCGAGTACGTGGGCCGTGAGGTCAAGGACGCCCTGGCCGTTCCGGTCGCCGCGCTGGTCGCCCTCGCCGAGGGCGGGCACGGCCTGGAGACCGCGGAGGGCCGGTTCGTCGCCGTGCGGACGGGGCTCTTCGCGGACGGCGAGGTGGAGGTCAGCGGCTCCGCGGTCCGCGAGGGCATGAAGGTGAGGATCCCGGAGTGAGCGAAGGTCCGCCCGCGGTCGTGGAGTTCGACGCGGTCTCCAAGACGTATCCGGGCCCGGTGGCCGCGGTCCGGGATGTGAGTCTGCGCATCGGGCGCGGCGAACTGGTCGGCGTGGTCGGCCCGTCGGGCTCCGGCAAGTCCAGCGTGCTCCATCTCATGGGCAGCCTCGACCGGCCCTCCACGGGCCGCGTCCTGATCGACGGCCACGACGTGGCGAAGCTGTCCGACCGCGAGGTCTCCGCACTGCGGGCCACCCGGATCGGCTTCGTCTTCCAGCAGTTCCATCTGGCGGTCGGTGTGCCGGTGCTGGACTCGGTGGCGGACGGCCTGCTCTACGCGGGCGTCCCGTTGCGCCTCCGCCGCGCCAGGGCCGCGGCCGCGCTGGCCCGGGTCGGGCTCAGCCACCGCGTCCGTCATCTGCCGCACCAGCTCTCCGGCGGCGAGCGGCAGCGGGTCGCGGTCGCCCGCGCGGTGGTCGGCGGACCGTCGGTTCTGCTGGCGGACGAACCGACCGGAAACCTCGACTCCGGGTCGGGGGCCGCCGTACTGGACCTGCTGCGCGAACTGCACGCGGGCGGTACGACGGTCGTGGTCATCACCCATGACCGGGAGATCGCCGCCCGGCTCCCCCGCCGTATCGAGATGCGCGACGGCCGGCTGGTCGGCGACACGGCGCAGAACACGACGATCGGGGCGCACCGGTGACGGACCGCGGGACGCATTCCAGGCCGCTGCGCGCCGCGCGGCTCCGGCCCGCCGATGTCGTACGGCTCGGTGGGACCGGACTGCGGACCCGGCCGCTGCGGGTCTTCCTGTCCGCGCTCGGTATCGCCATCGGCGTCGCCGCCATGATCGCGGTGGTCGGGATCTCGGGCTCCGGACAGGCGGAGGTGGACCGGCGGCTCGACGCCCTCGGGACGAACCTGCTGCGGGTCGCGCCCGGCGAGTCGCTCGAGGGCGGAAAGGTCGAACTGCCGTACGAGGCCGTCCCGATGATCCGCCGGATTCCACCGGTCCAGCAGGTCGCGGCCACCGGCGCGGTCGCCGCCCACGTGTACCGCAACGAGCGCATCGCCATCGGCCGCACCGGCTCACTGACCGTTCTCGCGGCCGGCCGCGAACTCCTCCCCGCCGTCGGTGGTCAGGTCGGCAAGGGCCGCTGGCTGGACTCCGCCACCGACGGGTATCCCGCGGTCGTCCTCGGGGCCACGGCCGCCCAGCGGCTCGACGTGTACACCCCGGGAACCCGGCTCTGGCTCGGCGGTCGCTGGTTCTCGCTGATCGGCGTCCTCGATCCGGTGGCGCTCGCGCCCGAGCTCGACAGCGCCGCGCTCGTCGGCTGGTCGGCCGCCCGGACCTATCTGCGCTTCGAGGGCCATCCGTCGACGGTGTACGTCCGCGCCCAGGACAGCGAGGTCACGGCGGTACGCGCGGTACTCCCGGCCACCGCCTACCCCGAGAACCCGGGCGAGGTACGGATCTCACGGCCCTCCGACGCACTCGCGGCCCGCGAGGCCACCGAGTCGGCGCTGACCGGGCTGCTGCTCGGCCTCGGTGGGGTCGCCCTGCTCGTCGGTGGCGTGGGCGTGGGCAACACCATGGTCATCTCGGTCCTGGAACGGCGTCCGGAGATCGGCCTGCGCCGCGCCCTCGGAGCGACCCGGGGCCAGATCCGTACGCAGTTCGTGACGGAGTCACTGCTGCTCTCGCTCCTCGGCGGTCTGGCGGGGACGGTGCTCGGGACGCTCATCACGGCGGGGTACGCCCTCGGCCGCGACTGGCCTACGGTCGTCCCGGTGTGGGCGAGCTCGGCGGGTATCGGCTCGACCCTGGTCATCGGCATGATCGCCGGGTTGTATCCGGCGGTCCGGGCGAGCAGGCTCGCGCCGACGGAGGCGCTGTCCGGCGTATGAGCAAAGAGCCAGGTGCATGAGCAGAGAACCGACAGAGCCGAAAGAAGGAGCCACGGTGAGCGGACCCGGCACCCCGACCGGACCCGACGGGACGCGATGAGCTTCCGCCTCCGCGTCCTCGGCCTGCTCATGCTGGTCGCGCTGGCCGCCACCGCCGCCACCGCCTGGCTGACCCTGCGGCAGGCGAACCGCCAGGTCCAGGAGACCGTCACGGCCGGCCGGCAGGAGGTCTCCCGGATCACGGGCCAGCTCCGTGCGTACGGATTCGCCCACGGCA
Organism: Streptomyces fulvoviolaceus; assembly: GCF_000718165.1. GTDB lineage: Bacteria > Actinomycetota > Actinomycetes > Streptomycetales > Streptomycetaceae > Streptomyces > Streptomyces fulvoviolaceus. Next base: position 167,769 of record NZ_JOEY01000009.1, read on the forward strand.
CCTGGGACGGGCTCTCGCCCACGGTGGCCGAGCTCGCGAAGGACACCGGCCAGCGCATCCGGGTCGCCACGGAGTCCGACGTCCTGCTCGCCGACTCCGACGCCCTCGCCGGCCGCGATCCCCGCGCACTGAGCGGCCAGCCCGCGGTGCTGGTCGACGCACGCCCCGTCCTGAGCGTCCCCGAGGGCCAGGTGCCCCGGTTGACGCTGAAGCAGACCGCCGCCGCGATCGCCGACTACCGCGCCACCGTGGCGTACGCGGCCTGCCTGACGCGGGCGGGAGCCGAGGTGACGGCCCGGCCGGACACCATGGGTGTGCCCCGGATCAGCACGGACCGTCGCCCCTCGCAGTGCCGGGAGCCGAAAGGAACAGCGGACCCGCGGATCCAGCAGGATCTCGACGCGCTCCGGCCGTGCGAGTCCGAGCAGCCGATCACGGCCTGTCTGCAGCGGGTGTTCAACGAGCGCGTCGGTTCCGCCGCCCCGCCCCGCCTCGAGATCCGCCTCGGGGTCCGCAACGAGTCACCGCCCGCCCTGGCCACCGCGCCCACCGTGGCCGTCGCGGTGGGGGTCGCCCTCGCGGTCATCCTCGGCGCCCTGCTGCTGAGCAGGGCCGTCCTGCATCCGGTGCGGGCCATGACACTCGCCGCCAAGGAGCTGGGCGAGGGTGATCTGGCCCGGCGGGTCCCCGTCTCCGGCCGGGACGAGATCGCGCAGCTCGGCGGCGCGTTCAACCGCATGGCCGACTCCATCCAGGCCGGCGAGGAGCGCCAGCGCCGTCTCACCGGTGACATCGCGCACGAGCTGCGCACCCCGCTGGCCAATCTGCGCGGCTATCTGGAGGCGCTGCGGGACGGGGTCGTCGACCCGACCCCCGAACTGCTCGCCTCCCTCCACGAGGAGACACTGCTGCAGCAGCGGATCGTGGACGACCTCCAGGACCTCGCCCTGGCGGAGGCCGGCGCGCTCACCTACCACCCCGCCGAGATCGACCTGCGTGAGCTTCTGGAGGCCGGCCGTACGGCGCACCACGCCCAGGCCGAGACGGCGGGCATCACGCTCGAACTGGAAGCGCCGCGGCCGGTGTTCGTGACCGCGGACCCGGACCGGCTGCGCCAGGTCGTCGGCAATCTGGTCGGCAACGCGCTGGGGGCCACCGCGGCGGGCGGCACCGTGGCCCTGTCCCTGGTCCCGCGGGGCGAGCTGGCCGTCGTGGAGGTACGGGACACCGGCAAGGGGATATCGGCGCAGGACCTGCCGCACCTCTTCGACCGCTTCTGGCGGGCGGACGCGTCCCGGGGCCGGGCGACCGGCGGCAGCGGCCTGGGGCTGTCCATCGCACGCCAGATCGTCACCGACCACCGGGGGACGATCGAGGTACGCAGCACGGTCGGCGTGGGCACGACCTTCACGGTCGTACTGCCCAGGGCTCACTAGCGCACCGGGTGTCTCAGGGGCGCGCCGGATCCGAACCGTCCGCGAGCCGGTACCCGCGCCCATACACCGTCTCCAGGAGATGCGGCCGCCCCGGATCCGTCTCCAGCTTCCGTCGCATGTTCATCACATGGGCGTCGACGGTCCGCTCCAGCACGTCCCGGTCGAAGCCGAAGACGCGCTCGATGATCTGCGCCCGGGTGAAGACGCGGCCCGGTTCACGGGCCAGCGTCTCCAGGATGGCGAACTCCTTCGCGGTCAGCGGGACCGGCCGCCCGGCCACCCGGACCTCGAAACGCGCGGTGTCCAGCTCCAGCTCGCCGACCCGCAGCACCACGGGCTGGGCCGCGTCGCGGGCCTTCCCGGACCGGCGCAGCAACGCCCGCACCCGTGCGGTCAGTTCGCGGGGGCTGTACGGCTTGGTGAGGTAGTCGTCGGCACCGAGGTCGAGGCCGAGGAGCATGTCCTCCTCGGTGGTGCGGGCGGTGAGCAGCAGGATCGGGACGTCCGACTCGGTGCGCAGGATGCGGCACACGTCCAGTCCGTCGACCAGCGGCAGCATCACATCGAGCACGATGAGATCCGGCTTCGTCGACCGGGCCCGTTCCAGCGCCGCACGGCCGTCGGCCACGACCTGGACCGCGTTTCCCTCGCGCTCCAGATAGATCCTGATCAGTCGCGACTGCTTCTCGTCGTCTTCGGCGACCAGTATCCGAGCGCTCAACGCTTCTCCCCCACCAAGGCCTCGCACACTTCCGGAACCGTAGTACAGAAGAGCCGACGGCTCGCTTCGTCCGGCACCGGTCCCTCCCCTCGTGGGGACCGGTGCCGAACGACGCGGCGGCGTCGGTCCGTGCCGGGTGGGCCGGACCGAGGAGAGCCGGCGCCGTCTCGTCCTCCCGACGTTCCGACGGGAGATGACCGAGAACATGCGGCGGCATGAGTGGTGTGTGCGAGCGTTGGGCAGGTTGCCTCCCTGGGCGACGCCCAGGTGATGTGTACCTGCGTCATGATCCTGCCAGCTGTGGCCCCCGCAGAGGAGGTTCCGGTTTCCGGACTACGGCTTCGCCGCAGGTCAGCCGTATAAAGTGAGTTTTCCGGTCCGGATCCGACTGCGGGGGTAGTAAGGGGTGGAACCTTGAGTTCCGACTCAGGGGCACGCACGGCCTTCGCGGAACGGCTCGCGCTGCTGTACCGGGAGGCCGGCAACCCTCCCCTCAAGCGCGTGTCCGAAGCGGTCGGACGGCTTCAGCGCGTCGACGAACGGGGGCGGCCCGTACGGGTGTCCGCCCAGCGCATCAGCGACTGGCGGCGGGCCAGGAACGTACCCGCCCAGTTCACCGCCCTCGCGGCGGTGCTGCACATCCTCATCCCGGAAGCACGACGGCTCAGGCCCGCTCCGGTGTCCACCGGCCTGTACGACCCGACCCACTGGCAGCGCCTGTGGGAGCGGGCGGTGGCCGACCCGACCTCCGCGGAAGCGGGTGAGGCGGAGGCCGAGCCCTCGGCCGTCCCCGGTGTGTGTCCGTACCGCGGGCTCGCCTCCTACCGTCAGGAGGACGCCCGCTGGTTCTTCGGCCGGGAGCGGAGCACGGACACGCTCGTCGCGCTGCTCCGCTCGGCCGAGGAGGCGGAGGCCGGCGGTCTGGTCATGCTCGTGGGCGCCTCGGGGGCCGGCAAGTCCTCCGTGCTGAACGCCGGGTTGGTGCCCGCCCTGGAGGACGGCGCGCGGGACGTGCTCCAGCTCGTGCCGGGCGCCGATCCGGTCAAGGAACTGTCCCGCCGTATACCCGAGCTCTCCCATGTCCTCTCCGACACGGACCGGCTCGGCGTTCCGGAGCCCGGTACCCCGCGGTTCGCCCAGGCCGTGCGCGAGGCCGTGGCCGCGTGGGCACAACGCGAGGCCCCCGCCGCCCGTCCGGTCGTCATCGTGGACCAGTTCGAGGAGGCGTTCACGCTCTCCTCCGACGAGGCGGACCGGCGTGCGTTCATCCAGATGCTGCACGCCGCGGCCACCCCCGCCGGTCCGGGTGAGGCGGCGCCGGTGCTGGTGGTGCTCGGTATCCGGGCGGACTTCTACGAGCAGTGCCTCGGGTATCCCGAGCTGGCCGACGCGCTGCAGCACCGGCACATGGTGCTCGGGCCGTTGACCACCTCGGAGCTGCGGGAAGCGGTGAACAGCCCCGCCAAGGCCGTCGGCCTGGAGCTCGAACCGGGGCTGGCGGAGCTGATCGTGCGGGAGGTGAGCGCCGACGGTCCGCGCGGGGCGCACGACGCGGGCGTGCTGCCGTTGCTCTCGCACGCCCTGCTCGCCACCTGGCAGCGGCGCAAGGGCGGCCGGCTGACGCTGGCCGGCTATCGCGCGGCGGGCGGGATCCAGGGCGCGGTGGCGGCCACCGCCGAGCAGGCCTGGTCCGGTCTCGATCCGGCGGCGCGTACGGCCGCGCGGCTGCTCCTGCTCCGGCTGGTGCGGCTGGGCGAGGACACCCAGGCCACCCGCAGGCGGGGGACGCGGCGGCAGCTGTCGGCGGAGTCCACGGATCCCGGCAAGATGGAGGAGTCCCTCGAAGCGCTGGTGCATGCCCGGCTGGTGACGCTCGACGCGGACACCGTGGAGATCACCCACGAGGCGCTGCTGACCGCCTGGCCGCGGCTGCGCGACTGGATCGACGAGGGCCGGGGCGACCATCTGCTGCGCCAGCGGCTGGAGGAGGACGGCCGGGCCTGGGAGGGCTCGAACCGCGACTCGTCGCTGCTGTACCGGGGCTCACGTCTCGAACAGGCCCATATCTGGGCGAAGTCCGCCGGTGACACCTTCCTGACCCGCGGCGCGGTGGAGTTCCTGGCCGCCTCGGTCAGGCTGCGCAAACGTACGGTGTGGATCCGCCGTTCCGCGGTGTCGGCACTGGTCGTCCTGGCGATGGTGGCCGTCGGTTCGGCGGTCGTCGCGTGGCAGCAGCGCAACGACGCGGTGTTCGAGCAGGTGGTCGCCGAGGCCGACCGCGTGCAGTACACGGATCCCTCGCTGTCCGCCCAGATAGACCTGGTCGCGCACCGGTTGCGGCCGAACGACGAGGGCACCAACAACCGGCTGATCTCCATAGTCAACGCGCCGCTGGCCACCCCGCTCCTCGGCCACACCGGCGCCGTCTATCTCACGACGTTCAGCCCGGACGGGAAGACCCTCGCGACCGCCAGCTACGACCGCACCGTACGGCTGTGGGACGTCAGCGACCGGGCCCGCCCGAAGGCGCTGGGCAAACCGCTGGCCGGCGGCACGAGTTGGGTGAGCAGCGCGGTCTTCAGCCCGGACGGGCACACGCTCGCCAGCGCCGGGGACGACGGCGCGATCCGGCTGTGGGACGTACGGGACCCCGCGCACCCGAAGTCGCTGGGCGCTCCCCTGACCGGCCATCGCGGCACGATCTACCTGATCGCGTTCAGCCCGGACGGGCGCACGCTGGCCTCCGTCGGCGAGGACAACACCGTACGTCTGTGGGACACGAGCGACCCGGCCCGGGCGGCGGCGCTGCGCACGCTGACCGGGCACACCGCCCCCGTGCGCTCCGTGGCGTGGAGCCCCGACGGGCACACACTGGCGGCCGGTGGCGACGACAACACGATCCGGCTGTGGGACACCACCGATCCACGGCAGCCGAAGGCGTACGACACCGTGCTGACCGGACACACCGACCTGGTGCACTCCGTGGCCTTCAGCCCGGACGGCACCGTGCTGGCCAGCGGCAGCGCGGACGACAGCATCCGGCTGTGGGACGTCGAGGACCCCGCCCACGCGAAGGCCATCGGCTCTCCGCTCACCGGCCACACCGGTCCCATCTGGTCCGTGGCCTTCAGCCCCGACGGCAGCATGCTCGCCGCGGCCAGCGCGGACAGCACGGCGAGCCTGTGGAACGTGAGCGATCCGTCGTACCCGTCGCAGGTCGGCGAGCCCCTCGCCGGGAGCAGCGGCGAGATGTACGCGCTGGGCTTCAGCCCCGACGGCCGTACGCTCGCCACCGGCAGCGGTGACAGCAAGGTGCGTCTGTGGTCGATCCCCACGACGGACATGGTCGGCCGCAGCGGGGCGTTCCGTCCGGACGGCAAGGTGCTCTCCACGGCCGGGCGCGACGGACGGATCCGGCTGTGGGACGTACGGGCTCCCGCCCGGCCGGTGGCGCTGAGCAAGCCGTTCATGTCCGACGGCGACACACAGGCGTTCTCGCCCGACGGCCACACCCTCGCGGTGCTGACGGGCGACCGGACGGTGTACCTGTGGAACGTCACCGACCCGGCCCACCCGGCCCCCTACGGCTCCCCGCTCGCCCTGCGCACCCGGTTCATGGGCCCCGACGCGCTGGCGTACAGCCCGGACGGGCGCACGCTGGCCACCGCCTACACCGACCGCACCCTGCAGCTGTGGGACGTCAGCGACCCGGCGCATCCGCGCGCGCTCGGCGCGCCGCTCACCGGCCACAAGGGCTACATCAACGCCCTCGTCTTCAGCCCGGACGGCAGCACGCTGGCCAGCGGCAGCGCGGACGGCACCATCCGGCTGTGGAACATGGCGGACCGGCGTCACCCGACCCTGCTCGGCAAACCGCTCACCGGGCACTCCGGCCCCGTCAACGTGCTCGCCTACAGTCCGGACGGCCACACCCTGGCCAGCGGCAGCGACGACGACTCGGTGCGGCTCTGGGACGTGACCGATCCGCGTGCGGCCGCCGGGATCGGCAAGCAGCTCACCGGTCACACCGAGGCGGTCGTGTCGCTGACCTTCAGCCAGGACGGCCGCACCCTGGCGAGCGGTGGCAACGACAACACGGTCCGACTCTGGGACGTGGCCCGGCCGTCCTCGGCCACGCCCATCGGGCAGTCGATGAGCCCCAACGCCAAGACCGGCAACTTCCTGTCGTTCAGCCCGAACAGCCAGATGCTCGGGGTGTCGAGCGGCGCCGACACGGTCCGGCTGTGGAATCTCGACGTCGACGACGCGATCGGCCACATCTGCTCGACCACGCGGGATGTGCTGACGAAGGAGAAATGGCACGAGTATCTGCCGCGTCTTTCCTACGACCCTCCGTGCGGCCGATGACGCGGCGCCGGCCCCGGCGGGTCAGGGCCTGTCCGCCGGATCGGGCCGCAGCGCGTGCCGGACCCCGCGACGCCGGCATGATCCGCCGGACAAGCCCTGAGTGATCCCGGTCACAACTCCTCGATGCAGCTGAGCAGTCCGCTCCCGCCGTTCCATTTGCCTTGTTAGTCTTGGCCACAGCCCGACCGCTGGTGCATCCCCCGTCGCCAGCGGTCGGGTCTTCTCATGCCCGTTTCCCGCAGGTCGTAGGGTGAGCCATCATGAGCCGGCGCATCGTCATCGTCACCGCGGTCCACGCCCCCTCGGCGCACTTCCTGCGGGAGGCGTACGAGTCGCTGCTGGCCCAGGAGTTGCCCGGAGGCTGGGAGTGGCACTGGGTCGTGCAGGAGGACGGGCTGACCGACGCCGTCGCCCCGTACGTCCCCGACGACGCCCGGGTGACCTTCCGGCAGGGGCGGCCCGGCGGCCCCGGTGCCGCCCGCACGATCGCGCTCGCGCACGCGGAGGGCGAGTACGTGAAGGTCCTGGACGCCGACGACCAGCTCACCCCGGGCACCCTGGCGCGCGACCTGGCCGCCCTCGAGGCCGACCGCACCCTCGGCTGGGCGACCTCCCGCGCCCTGGACCGGCTGCCGGACGGCTCGACGGTCGGCTTCCCCGGGGATCCCGCGCACGGGCCGGTCGAGCGCGGGACCGTCCTCGACCACTGGAAGTCCAACAACCACAGCGCCCAGGTCCACCCCGCGACCCTCTTCGCCCGCCGGGAACTCGTCCTCGCCCTCGGCGGCTGGATGGCGTTGCCGGCCTCCGAGGACACGGGGTTGCTGCTGGCCCTGAACGCGGTCAGCCGCGGATGGTTCTCGGCGGAGGTGGGGCTGCTGTACCGGAAGTGGGAGGGCCAGGCGACCGGCCAGGCCGCACATGTGGACGCGGGCGAGCGGGACGCGCGGATGGCGGTGGTGGAGGCGCGGGCACGGGCGTTGACGGGGTTCGGGTGGGGCTTCTGAGCGGGTCCGGCGAAGTCGACTGCGGTTCGGCAGCGCCCCTGAAGGGGCGCGGGGCTGTGTCGATCTGCGGCTCCGCCGCGATGGGGGTCCCCCGCTCGAGCGCAGCCGAGAGTGGGGGAGCGACCAGCCACGATGGTGCCGCAGACAGCTGACGGCCCATCGCGGCACTTCCAGCAGAGCGCTTAGGCGCCCAGGCCCCTTGGCCTTCCCCGGTCGAATCGGCCTCCCTTGTCGAAGGGCAGCTCCAGCATCCGGATCGCGTTCCCGCGCAGCAGCTTGTACGTGACCTCGTCGGAGAGGCCGGCCACATGCTCCGCCGCGACCTCCTTCGTGTGCGGCCAGGTCGAGTCGACGTGCGGGTAGTCCGTCTCGAAGGTCGCGTTGTCCACGCCCACGGTGTCGATCGACGCGATGCCGTGCTTGTCGCGGAAGAAGCAGCAGAAGATCTGCCGGTAGTAGTACGTCGACGGCGGCTCCGGGATCAGATCCTTGACGCCGCCCCACGCCCGGTGCTCCTCCCAGACGTCGTCGGCGCGTTCCAGGGCGTACGGGATCCAGCCCATCTGCCCTTCGCTGTACGCCAGTTTGAGCCGTGGGAACTTCACCAGGACCCCGGAGAAGAGGAAGTCCATCATCGACGCCATGGCGTTGTTGAAGCTGAGGGCGGCCTGGACGGCCGGGGGCGCGTCGGGGGACGCGGCCGGCATCTGGGAGCTCGACCCGATGTGCATGTTGACCACGGTCCCGGTCTCCTGGCACGCCGCGAAGAACGGGTCCCAGTAACCGGAGTGGATCGACGGCAGTCCCAGATACGTCGGGATCTCGCTGAACGTCACGGCCCGTACGCCCCGTTCGGCATTGCGGCGGATCTCCGCGACCGCCAGGTCGATGTCCCAGAGAGGGATGAGGCACAGCGGGATCAGCCGCCCCCCGCTGTCGCCGCACCACTCCTCGACCATCCAGTCGTTGTAGGCGCGGACGCAGGCCAGCCCGACCTCCTTGTCCTTGGCCTCCGCGAAGGTCTGGCCGCAGAAGCGGGGGAAGCTCGGGAAGCAGAGACTCGCCTCGACGTGGTTGAGGTCCATGTCCTCGAGCCGCGCCTTCGGGTCCCAGCAGCCCCGCCGCATCTGCTCGCGCGTGATCCCGTCGAGCGTCATCTCGTCCCGGGAGAAGCCGACGGCCGCGATGATGCGCTTGTACGGGAAGAGGTTGCCCTCGTACTCCCACCAGTCGGTGAGCTGGCCGTCCGGGTCGGTGGTGAACCGGTACTTCCCGCCGACGTACGCGAGCTCACCGATTCCCGCGGTGAAGGCCTTCGGCCCCTTGTCCCGGTACTTCTCCGGGAGCCAGGTCTCGAAGAGGTGCGCGGGCTCGATGACGTGGTCGTCCACGCTGATGACCTTGGGGAGTTCCGTGGTGCCGCTCTCGGTGGTGACGGCCATTGCCTGCCCCCTAGGGTCTGTCCGGCGGATCATGCCGGCGTCGCGGGGTCTGGTGCGCACATCTGCCGCGTTGTCGTCGGTTGCCGACGCTCCGCGTCGACGCCCTCCTCCGCCTTGCAGCTGCACGCACCAGACCCCGCTCGGCTGCGCTGATCAGTGCCGCTTCTCGCAGCCGGCCTGATCCGCCGGACAGACCCTAGCCGGTATCTGATGGATCGTCAGATGCAGGCTAGGGCGAGGGCCCTACGACAGCAAGGGCTCTGTGGGGTTCAGCGTGCCGCGGCGGCCACCGCGGCACGCGCCCGCTCACGGAACGCCTCCAGCTTGTCCACCGGTTCCTTCAGCTGGTGACTGCGGGGGCGGATGGCGACGTCGTGCCCCTCGGCGGCCCTGCGCAGGGCGCCGACGGTGGCCCGGTCGCGCGGGATGTGGGCGAAGGGGTCGAAGGAGTACCAGCGCATGGCGTTCTCGTGGGTCATCTTCACGGTGTCCGCGTCCGGGACCTCGCAGCTCGTCAGGATGTCGTGGAGCTGCTCCGGCGCGTCCGGCCACAGGGAGTCGCTGTGCGGGTAGTCGCCCTCCCAGCAGATGTTGTCGATGCCGATGTCGTGGCGGAGCCGTACGCCGAGTTTGTCGGTGATGAAGCAGGTCAGGAAGTGCTCACGGAAGACCTCGGAGGGGAGCTTGCCGCCGAAGTCCTGGAGGGTCCAGGTCGCGTGCATCTCGAAGGTGCGGTCGACGCGCTCCAGGAAGTAGGGGATCCAGCCCGTACCGCCCTCCGAGAGGGCGATCTTCAGGTCCGGGAACTCCTTGAGGGCCCTGGACCACAGCAGGTCCGCGGCCGCCTGGACGAGGTTGATCGGCTGGAGCGTGATCATCACGTCCGGCGGTGAGTCGACGGCCGGGATGGCGAGGCGGCCCGAGGAGCCGATGTGCACCGACAGCACGGTGTCGGTGTCGCAGGCCGCCTGCCACACCGGGTTCCAGTACGGGTCGTGGAAGCTCGGGTAGCCGAGGGCCGCCGGGTTCTCCGGGAAGGTCATCGAGTGACAGCCCTTGGCCGCCACCCGCCGTATCTCGGCGGCGGTGAGCTCGGCGCTCCAGATGGCGGGCAGGGCCATGGGAATGAAGCGGCCCGGGTAGGCGCCGCACCACTCGTCGATGTGCCAGTCGTTGTACGCCCGCACCAGCGCGAGGGAGAAGTCGCTGTCCTCGGTGGCGAACATCCGCGCCGAGAAGCCGGGGAAGGACGGGAAGTTCATCTGGGCGAGGACACCGCCCGCGTTCATGTCCTTGATCCGCTCATGGACGTCGTAGCAGCCGGGCCGGATCTCGTCCAGGCCTTGCGGGTCGAGGCCGTACTCCTCCTTGGGTCGCCCGGCGACCGCGTTGAGCGCGGCATTGCCGACGCTGTTGTCCCGGAACTGCCACCGGTCGCTGCCGTCCTCCCGGCGGACGAGCTTCGGGGCGTCGTCCAGGTACCGCTTCGGCAGGTGGTGCACGAAGATGTCCGGCGGCTCGATGATGTGGTCGTCCACGCTGATCAGGATCAGGTCGTCCCGCTCCATGACGGTTCCCTTCAGTCCCACGTCATGCAAAATTCCCACTCTCGATGAGCGATAATTCCATTCTCACCAGAGGGGAATCAAGCATCCGGACGAAAGGATCACAGGGTGCGGCCGAGCAGCTCCAGCAGCGCCGCCCAGTGACGGTCCGTCGCCTCAGCGCCGTACATCGCCGTGTCGGCCTGGGTGAAGCCGTGGTGGGCGCCTTCGTAGACCTCGGTGCGGTGCCGGACGCCCGCGGTGGCGAGGGCCTTGTCCAGGCGGGCGATCTGCTCGGCCGGATTGGTGGAGTCGTGGTCGGCGTGGCCGAAGTACAGCTCGGCGGTGATGCGTTCCGCCAGGAGGTGGGGGCTGTCGGGGGCGTCCGTGGCGAGGTACGCGCCGTGGAAGCCGGCCGCCGCGGCGACGCGGTCGGGGTGGGTGCCGGCGGTGCGCAGGGCCAGGCCCGCGCCCATGCAGTAGCCGGTGACGCCCACGGGGCCGTCGGTGGTCAGCGGGGAGGCGGCCAGCCAGTCCAGATAGACGGCGGCGTCCCGCATGGCGCCCTCGGGGGTGAGGGTGCGGGCGGCGGGGCCGAGCTGCTGGATGATCTCCGGGCGCTCGGCCGGGTTGATGAACTCCGGGAGTTCGACGACGGGGGCGCGGCCATGGCGGTAGAAGACGTTGGGGACCAGGACGGTGTAGCCGGCCTCGGCCAGCCGGTCCGCCATCGACTTCAGGTGCGGGCGCAGGCCGAAGGCGTCCATGTAGAGGAGGACGGCGGGGTGCGGGGCGCCGTCGGCAGGGAAGGCGAGGTAGGCGTCGGCGGTGCCGTCGGGGGTGGGGATGTCGAGCATGGTCATGTCGTGCCTTTCGTACGGTGGTTCAGCGGCGGTCAGCTGGGGGCGACAGCGGCGTCGATGAGTTCCTTCACGCGCGCGGCAGGGACCGGGACGCCGCGCGACGCGAAGAACCAGCGCTGCGACTCCTCCTGGCTCAGGCCCTCGGGGCGCTCCCCCATGTACGGCTGGACATAGGCCGGGGTGCCGGGCGCGGTGCGCCAGCTGTCGGCGAGGGCGCCGGCGTCCACCGCGTCGTAGCCGAGGACGTCCAGCAGTTCCGTGACCTGCGCCTTGGCTGCCGCGTCCGCGCCTGCGACGGGCAGGGCGCTGCGGTCGGCCGCGCCGGCGGGACGGGCGAGGGTGGACAGGTGGTGGAAGTCGATGGTGTTGAACGCCTTCACCACGCGGGAGCCGGCGAGGTGCCGCTGCACCAGGGCGCTGGAGGTCAGCTCGCCCGAGTCCAGCTCGGCGAGGGGGCCGTCGCGGTCGGGGTAGTAGACCAGCGCGTCGATCACGGTCCGGTCGGCCAGGGCGGCTGCGGGCAGTTGCCCGTAGGCGTGGAACGGGACAGCCGCCACCACCAGGTCGCCGGCCCGCGCGGCCTCTTCGGGCGTGGCCGCGCGGGCGTTCGGGCCGAGGCCGGCGACGAGGTCGGCGAGGGTCTCGGGCCCGCGGGAGTTACTGACGACGACGTTCAGTCCGGCGGCGGCGGCCAGCCGGGCCACCGTGCCGCCGATCATGCCGCTGCCGATGATTCCGAGGGTGTGGGGCATGGAGGTCACGGCCTCTCAGAAAGTGAGCGCTAGATATGAAACTGAGTGTCACGCTAGCCACTGAGATCCGCTCCTGCAAGTAAGGGTCGGACTGGGCGGTACGATCGCCGGGTGACCGGAACCGGGCGTACGACCACGAGAGACATCGCACGGGCCGCCGTACGGGCCGAGCTGGCCCAGGTGGCCTTCGAGCTGTTCCGCCGCGACGGCTTCGACAAGGTGACCCTCGATGACCTGGCCTCGGCCGCCGGGGTGTCCCGGAGCACCTTCCTGCGGTACTTCGGGACCAAGGAGGACGCCGTCCTCGGGGCGTTCGAGGGGCAGGACCAGCGGGTCGCCGACGCCCTGCGGGGGCGCCCTGCCGACGAGGACGACTGGACGGCCCTGCGGCACGCCCTGGACACCGTCATCGCGCGCTACCGGGAGGACCCGGACGGTGCGCTGGCCACGACACGGCTCGTGCGGGAGACACCGGCGCTGTGCGCCCGGCACCTGGAGAAGCAGCACGGCTGGGGGCCCGCGCTGGCCCAGGCACTCGCCGACCGGGCCGGTTCCGCCGAGCCGCCGACGCTCGGCCAGTCCGTACGGGCGGGCGCCGCGCTGCACTGCCTGAACGTCGCCATCGACCACTGGACCGCGTCCGACGGGCGTCTGGACCTGGTCACGTTGCTGGACGAGGCATTCGCGGCGCTCTCGGGCCGTTGACCTGCAGCGACCGTCAGTTGTTCCAGGTCTCGTCGTAGGGGTCGTGCGGGGTCGGGACCGGTTTGGCCGACGTGACCTCGATGAACGGGATCGGGCCCTTGTTGACCGGATCCCTGGTCTGCTTCGTGGTGTACGTGCCGGTGATCTCCAGCCAGCTGTCCGGTTGGAGGACCGGCGGGATCGTGCCGGTCAGGCCCACCTTGACCGGCTGGGCGTCCGCCGCACAGCAGTTGAGGGCCATGCGGACCAGATAGGGCGCACCGGAGCGGTCCAGGGCCACGAAGCCGCTGATTCTGATCTGGCGGTCGGCGAGGTCACGGCCGTGTTCGTAGACCGCGCGGCCCGCGTAGTCGGCCAGGCTGAGGCGGAGCGGACCGTCGGCGGGGAGTTGCGCGTAGCCGTACGACTGCTGCAGTGCCGTACCGGTGCGCATGGCGCTGTAGGAGCCGAGGGCCGGCGGGGCGACCAGGATCAGGGCGAAGAGGGGGAGGACCAGGAGCCAGGAGACGCGCGGTTCGTGGTGAGCGTGCTCTTCCTTCTTGGCCCGCCACTCGTACCACGCCGTCGCCAGCGCCGTCGCGATCAGTACGACACCTGCCGCGAGGACCAGCGGGCGCAGGCCCGCCTTGACGTAGCGCAGGTAGAGGTCGGTGAGGCCGGCGTGGAGCAGGGCCGCGCCGAGGAGGAACAGGATCGCCGCCTGTGCCTGGCGGTTCACAGGAGCACCGCCCCGGTCAGGACCGACACCAGGACGGCCAGGGTGAAGGTGGCCGGGGCGAAGCGCAGGGCGAAGGCCCGGCCGAAGGTGCCCGCCTGCATCGCGAAGAGCTTGAGGTCGATCATCGGGCCCACCACCAGGAACGTCAGACGGGCGGTGAGCGAGAACTGGGTGAGTGACGCCGCCACGAACGCGTCCGCCTCCGAACAGATCGACAGGACCACGGCGAGGATCGCCAGGGCCAGGACGGACACGACCGGGTTGTCCGCCGCCGTGCTCAGCCAGGTCGCCGGGACCATGGCCTTGAGGGTCGCGGCCGCCATCGCGCCCACGACCAGGAACCCGCCCGCGTGCATCAGGTCGTGCCGGACCGAGCCCCAGAACGCCGCTCCCCTGCCCTGGCCTTCGTACGACTCCCGCGCCGGCGGGCGCAGCCAGTCGGGGTGGCCGAGGCGCAGCCACAGCCAGCCCATCGCGCAGGCCACCAGCAGGCTCGCGACGAGACGGGCCAGGACCATCTCCGGGTTGCCGGGGAAGGCCACGGCCGTCGCCGTCAGCACGATCGGGTTGATCGCAGGGGCGGAGAGCAGGAACGCCAGCGCCGCGGCCGGGGTGACACCCCGGCGGACCAGTGCCCCGGCCACCGGCACGGACGCGCATTCACAGCCGGGCAGCACCACGCCCGCCACGCCGGCCACCGGGACCGCCAGGGCCGGTCTCTTCGGCAGCGCGCGGGCGAAGAACGACGGCGGCACGAACACCGCGATCGCCGCCGACAGCAGGACACCGAGCACCAGGAAAGGCAGGGCCTGTACGAGCACCGCGACGAACACCGTCATCCAGCTCTGCATCACCGGCGCGCCGAGCGCCTGGCGGACCGGCCCCTGGAACAGCACGACCAGGACCATCAACAGGGTCAGGACGAGCGGGGAGTTGAGCCGTCGGCCTTCTCCGTCGTCCGGTGCGGGAGCCTTTTCCTCGCCGGTTTCCCGCGTGGGCGGCGGTGCTTTGGTGACGGCCACGGCCGAGGTACCTCCGTAGGGCGCTGGTTTCCCTCCCCTCCAGTACGGCGGAGAGAGTGTGGACGTTCAGTCGACGTTCGATCCGTGCTGGAACCACCCGTCCCGGTAAGGCACTCTTTCCCCTCGTGGGGAGCGTTCCTAATCAGGGTCCAGGGCTGCCGGGCGATGCGTCGGCGCACATGGTGGTGTGCGGCGACGACGGGCTCGCGCACCGGCTGGCCGCCGAGCTGCGGGGTGTGTACGGCGAGCAGGTCACGCTCGTCGTGCCGCCGTCCGAACGGTCCGTGCGGCCGCCGGTGGTCGGACGGGCCCGGGCGGCGTCCGCGCTGCTCGACCGGGTGGTGAACGCCGCCGCGGGCCTGACCGGCAACGGCAACGGCGGCGGCGCGAGCAGTGAACCGCCCGGGAACGTACGGGTCATGGAGGCCGCCGAGCCGACCGAGGACGCGCTGGGTGAGGCGGGCGTCGAACGGGCCGCCGCGCTCGCGCTCGTGTACGACGACGACGAGACCAACATCCGCGCCGCCCTCACCGCACGTCGGCTCAATCCCCGACTGCGGCTCGTCCTGCGGCTCTACAACCGGCGGTTGGGACTGCACATCGAGGAACTCCTCGACCAGACCGCCGCGTTGGCGACCGGGGGCGGGGGCGCCGCCGGCTCCGGCTTCGACGCTTCCACGACCGTCCTGTCCGACGCCGACACCGCCGCACCCGCGCTGGCCGCCACCGCCCTCGCCGGCACCAGCAAGGTCGTCCAGACGGACGGGCTGCTGCTGCGGGCCGTGGAGCGGCCCCCGGCGCCGCCCGGGGCGGTGTCCGATCCGGGGCTGGCCACGCTCGCCCTGCTGTCCAGGACCGTCAACGACCCGGCCTTCGCGGACGGTTCCGAGTCCCTGGGCGATCAGGGACCCCAGTTGCTGCCGGACGCGGCGACGGTGCGGGACGCCGTCGGGCGCGGGACCGTCGTGCTGGAACAGGTGTCGTACTCGGGGCCCTCCCTGTCCTCGGGGCGTGGTGGTGTCGTGCCGCCGTTCGCCTCGCTGTTCTCGCGGCGGCTTCGGTGGTCGCTGGCGGGGCTCGTGGGGTGCGTGGTCGCACTGGCCGTCGCTTTGTGGCTGGTGACCGGGATCCATCCGTTGAGTGCCTTCTATCTGACGCTGCTCGACCTGTTCGCCATCGACGACCCCGCGATCGGGGAGTCCGTCGGGCGGCAGATCCTCCAACTGCTGTCCGGGCTCGTCGGGTTGCTGCTCCTTCCTGTGCTGTTGGCGGCGGTGCTCGAGGCGCTCGGTACCTTCCGGACCGCGTCCGCCCTGCGGAAGCCGCCGCGTGGGCTGAGTGGACATGTGGTGCTGCTCGGGCTCGGGAAGATCGGTACGCGGGTGCTGACCCGGTTGCGGGAGCTGCACATTCCCGTGGTGTGTGTCGAGTCGGATCCCGAGGCTCGTGGGCTTGCCACTGCTCGGCGGTTGCGGGTGCCCGTGGTGCTCGGGGACGTCACTCAGGAGGGGGTGCTGGAGGCCGCGAAGGTTCATCGGGCGGATGCGTTGCTCGCGGTGACCAGCGCGGACACGACGAATCTCGAGGCCGTGCTGTACGCGCGGGCCGTGCGGCCCGATCTGCGGGTGGTGCTGCGGCTGTACGACGACGACTTCGCGACCGCGGTGTACCGGACGCTGCGGGCCGCCCATCCCGGGGCCTCGACCCGGAGCCGGAGTGTGTCGCATCTGGCCGCGCCCGCGTTTGCCGGGGCGATGATGGGGCGGCAGATTCTGGGGGCCATTCCGGTCGAGCGGCGGGTGTTGTTGTTCGCGGCTGTGGATGTGGGCGGGCATCCGCAGTTGGAGGGGAAGACGGTGGGCGCGGCGTTTCGGGCGGGGGCGTGGCGGGTGCTCGCCCTGGATACGGCTGCATCGGCCTCCGGCGGGCGGCGGGAGGAGCCAGCCGTGGAGGAGGCGTATGAGGACGCTCCGGCGTCCGGGCTGGTGTGGGGGCTGCCGGATACGTATGTGTTGAAGGGGTCGGATCGGGTTGTGCTGGCGGCTACGCGGCGGGGGTTGGCGGAGTTGCTGGGGCGGCGGCCTCGGGAGCGGGCGGGCGCCTAGGGGGCGGGCCGGGCTTCTTTTCTCGCCCCCGCCGCCCCTACCCGTCCCATCCCCAGGGGGCTCCGCCCCCTGGACCCCCGATCGGCCCTGAAGGGGCGTCGTCCTCAAACGCCGGACGGGCTGGAAGTGCCTGGACCGGCGTTGAGGAGGCGCCCCGGCTACTTCTCTCCGCCTCCTCCCAAATACCGCTCCGCGAAGTCCAGTTCCAGCCTCACCTGCTTGATCCGCTCGTCCACCACCAGTGAGCCGTGGCCCGCGTCGTAGCGGTACACCTCGTGTGCCGCTCCTCTCGCCTCCAGGCGCTTGACGTAGTTGTCGATCTGGCGGATCGGGCAACGGGGGTCGTTGACGCCGGCGGAGATGTAGACCGGGGCCTTGACCTGGTCGACGTAGGTCAGGGGAGACGATGCCTCGAAGCGTTCCGGGACCTCCTCGGGTGTGCCGCCGAGCAGCGTGCGGTCCATCGCCTTCAGCGCTTCCATTTCGTCGTGGTAGGCCGTGACGTAGTCGGCGACCGGGACCGCCGCGATGCCCAGGGTCCAGGCGTCCGGCTGGGTGCCGAGGCCGAGGAGGGTGAGGTAGCCGCCCCAGGAGCCGCCGGTGAGGATCAGGCGGGCGGGGTCCGCGAGGCCGGACTTGATGGCCCATTCGCGGACTGCGGCGATGTCCTCCAGCTCGATCAGGCCGACGCGGTGCTTCAACGCGTCCGTCCAGGCCCGGCCGTAGCCCGTCGAACCCCGGTAGTTGACGCGGATCACCGCGTACCCGTGGTCCACCCATGCCGCCGGGCCCGCCGCGAACGCGTCGCTGTCGTGCCAGGTCGGGCCGCCGTGGATGTCGAAGATCGTCGGGAGGGGGCCGGTTGTTCCCGCCGGCTTCTGGATCAGGGCGTGGATGCGGCCGCCCGGGCCGTCCACCCAGATGTCCTCCACCGCCACCGAACCCGGCGACTTCATGCCCGGCGGGTCGAGAACGACCTCGCCCGTCGTCGAGCGGACCACTGAGGGCTCGGCAGCCGAGGACCAGAGGTACTCCACGCTGCCGTCGGGGCGGGCCGTCGCCCCGGAGACGGTGCCGGGCGGGGTCGGGACCTTCACGAGTTCGCGGGTGGCGAGGTCGTAGCGGAAGAGTTCGCTGCGGGCCTCGAAGCTGTGGGCGATCAGCAGGCCGGTGCCGTCCGGGTACCACTCCGCGCCCACGTCGCCGGGCAGGTCCAGGGCGAGGTCGGACTCCTCGCCCGTCGCCACGTCCCACACCAGGGGCTCCCAGCGGCCCCTGCGCTGATGCCCGATCAGCAGTCTGGTGTCGCCGTTCACCGGGGCGAAGCCCAGCACCTCCAGGCCCAGCTCCTCCGTGCCGCCCTTGGTGTCGTCGAGTTCGGCGACCGCCGTGCCGTCAGGGCGCAGGACGCGCAGCGCCGAGTGCATCGCGTCGCCGTGCTCGGTGTGCTCGACGGCGATCAGCGAGCCGTCGTGGGAGAGGTCGCCGACGCCCGCCGACTCGCGGTGGCGGTAGATCTCCACCGGGTCCTCGCCGGCGTGCGCGACATAGATCGTCGTGCCGTCCTCGTCGGTCGAACGGCCCACGACCGACGTACGGCCGTCCCTGCCGATCGCGACGCCCGACGGATACGACGGCTCCAGGCCCGGCACCGCGAAGTCGTCCGGCCCGCCCTCGAAGGGCTGGCGGCGCCAGACTCCGAACTCGTCGCCGTCCTTGTCGTCGAACCACCACACCCAGGCGCCGTCCGGGGAGAGCACGCCGTCCGTCGTGCCGTTGGGCCGGTCGGTGACCTGGCGCTGGGCGCCGGTCGATCTGTCCCAGGCGTACAGCTCGTACGTCCCGGTCGCGTTGGACACGAACAAGGAGCGGTCGGGTGCGTCCTCCGCCCAGTCGGGCAGCGACACCCGGGGCGCCCGGAAGCGCTTCTCCCAGTCCGGCATCTCCTCGTTCCGCTCGGCCGCGGCGGACTCGTTGCTCTCAGTCATGGCCCCATACTGCCCGCCCCGACCGACAATCCGCCGGGCAGGTCCTCAGCCTGTGGACAACTTCCACCGATCCCGCCGCTGATACCGCCCAGAGCCGATTGTCAGTGGCGGGGTGCAGACTCGTCCGCATGACCGATCTGCGAAAAACAGTGGAGACATTCTGGGCCACCGCCGAGGCCCGGGACTGGGACGCGTTCGCGGAGACGCTGGCCGAGGACGTGGTGTACACGCTGCCGCAGACGCGGGAGCGGATCAGCGGGCGGGAGCGGTTCGTCGAGTTCAACCGGGAGTATCCGGGCGACTGGCACCTGCGGATCGAGCGGATCATCGCCGAGCCGGGTCAGGTGGTCAGCTGGACCCTGTTCACGGTGGGGCTGGAGGAGATGTACGCCATCTCGTTCTTCACGGGGGACGAGAACGGCCGTATATCCGCCATGACCGACTTCTGGCCGGAGCCGTACGAACCGCCGGCGGGCCGCGACCACCTCACCGAGCGGTACTGACCCCGCGCCCCGGCGCCTCGCCGCGGCCCCGTACCGTGGAGGTGTGTACCGGTTTCTGCTGACACCCCGCTGGTGGGGCATCAACGTCTTCGTGCTGCTCGCCATCCCCTTCTGTGTGTACATGGGGTCGTGGCAGCTGAGCCGGTTCGAGGACCGGGTGCAGGACCACCAGAACGCCGAGACGCAGGCCTCGTCCAACGAGCGGGCGGCCGCCCGGCCGCTGGCCGAACTGCTGCCCGTGGACAAGGCGACGTCCGGCAGGACGGCCACCGCGACCGGCAGGTACGGCAAGCAGCTGCTCGTGCCGGACCGCGAACTGGACGGAAAGCAGGGCTACTACGTCCTGACGCTGCTGCGCACCGACGACGGCAAGGCACTGCCGGTCGTCCGGGGCTGGCTGCCGGGCACACCCGACGCGGCGAAGGTCCCGGCCGCGCCCACCGGCGAGGTCGCCGTCACGGGTGCGCTGCAGGCGTCCGAGACCCCGGGCGACAACGGCGTCAGTGCGCAGGGCGGGCTGCCGGCCGGGCAGACCGCGGCGATCAGCGCGGCCTCACTGGTGAACCTCGTGCCGTACGACCTGTACGACGCGTGGATCACGCTCGACAAGGCCGACTCCGGGATGACGGCCGTACCGGCGAAGGCGGCACAGGACACCGGACTCGACCTGAAGGCGTTCCAGAACCTCGGCTACACCGGTGAGTGGTTCGTCTTCGCGGGCTTCGTGGTGTTCATGTGGTTCCGGCTGCTGCGCCGCGAGGCGGAGTTCGCCCGGGACGCGGAACTGGGACTGCTGCCGGAGGAAGAGCCCGAGCTCACCCAGGACCAGGAGAAGGCTTCCGCGTAAACGCTCCGCCGGGTTGGGCGGTTCGTTTGCTGCGGGTGAGTGGGGGCTGGTCGCGCAGTTCCACGCGCCCCTTACGGGGCGCGGTTCCGCAGCCCCCTTCACCAGGTCCGTCCGGAGACCCGGGCCGCCGCTCAGGACGCCGTCAGCAGGCCCGTCCAGTACACAACCCCCGCGCACGCGTCCGACACCGTCGCCGTGACCGTCGGGGCGCCGCCCTCCGCCGTGTTGGTGACCAGGACGCTGCCGTCGGTCGTGCTGTCCTCGGTGACCAACTGGGTCGAGGTGCCGGTGTCGCCGCCCGTGGAGCTTCCGTCGGTGGTGGACGTGTCCTCGGTGGCCGTCGGATCAGGAGTGGGGGTCTCGGTGCCGGGGTCGGTCGTGGGGCACGTCTCGGAGGGCACCCAGGCGAACTTCACGTCGTAGGCCGAGCCGGGCTGCACCAGCAGCTGGGCGACCTCGAGGGACGGGTCGGGCAGACTCGCCGCCGCGTCGCCGGAGACATGGCGGACCGTGCTGATCTTGCTGCTGTCAGCGGCGCCCTGCGCGGTGAGGACCACGGTGCCGGGGCCGGTGACGGTGCAGCCGGAGGAGGAGACGTTGGTGATGCGGAAGGTGCCGTAGACCGTGCCGGCGGAGTCGGGGACGTCGGTGGTCCCGGTCGGGGAACCGAGCTGTTCGGCGGTACAGACGGGGGCACTGGCGGCGGTGCTCGCGGACGGATCGGCGCCGCTGCTCGCACCGGTGGTGGTGCCGGCGGTCTTGCCCTTCTGGTCCTGCTTCGTCTCGCCCGAGCCCTTGTCCTCGGCCTTGCCCGAGGAGCCGCCGGAGGTGGACTCGCCGCCCTCCGTCTCCTTGCCCTGGCCGGCGCCGCCCTGCGCCTGCGAGCCGTGGCCGGCGATGGACGGATCGGCGCCGAGGAGGCCGGTGGAGTTGGAGACGTGCAGAAGGGCCGGGATCGCGGTGCCGACGAAGAGGGCCGCGGCGGCCATGCCGACGACGGCGTGCCGCTTGCGGGCCCGCCGGGCGGGCACCGCCTTGCGCAGGTGGTCCAGGGTGCCGTCGCGCGGCTCGATCTCCTGGACCGTCCGCTGCAGCAGGTCGCGCAGCGCCAGCTCGTCCGAGTCGAGTCCTTCGGGGCTCGGGTCGTCGGGGCCGTGGTTCACAGTTCCGTTCCCAGCGTGCGATTGCGTCGGCTCTTGCTTGCCTGCCCATGTCGGCTCGTGCCACTCATAGGGCTCGTGCTCGTGCGGGACGTGGCGCCGTCCCTCGTGGTCCCCACTCATGCGGACGCCTCCATGGCGACGCGCAGGGCGGCGATGCCGCGCGAGCCGTACGCCTTGACGGAGCCCAGCGATATGCCGAGCGTCTCGGCGACCTGAGCCTCGGTCATGTCCGCGAAGTAGCGCAGGGACAGGACCTCGCGCTGGCGGCGCTGCAGGCCCTTCATCGCCTTGATCAGGGAGTCGCGCTCCAGCTGGTCGTAGGCCCCCTCCTCGGCGCTCGCCATGTCCGGCATCGGCTTGGACAGCAGCTTCAGTCCGAGGATGCGGCGGCGCAGGGCCGAGCGGGAGAGGTTGACGACCGTCTGACGGAGATACGCGAGGGTCTTCTCCGGGTCGCGGACGCGTTTGCGCGCCGAGTGGACCCGGATGAAGGCCTCCTGGACGACGTCCTCGCAGGAGGCGGTGTCGTCGAGGAGCAGGGCCGCGAGACCCAGCAGCGAACGGTAGTGCGCCCGGTAGGTCTCGGTGAGATGGTCGACGGTCGTGCCGGCCGCCGCGAGGTCGTCGGCGCCGTCACGCGGGTTCGGTATGCGGGCCGGCCGCGCTGCGGGCATGGGCGCGATCACCGGCATGCCACCGGGCGTGCCGGGCATACGGGGTCGTAGGGTCGCGCGGGGCGGCCGTAGAGCCGTACCGCCTGAGACCGCTGTGAAGTCGAGAACCTCTGCCACGCCAGTTGGACACGGTTACCCCCTTGAGGGTTGTACGCCACCGTCCATCTTCTCTCAGGCAGCACAACTGACCGTGCGTCAAACGCGCTCATGCCCTACCCGCTCTTCCCCTATGTCCTGAATGACCGGGGCGTCCCCACGCCCCTTGGTGCATCCCCGCGCCCCCGAAGGGCGTCCGCAAAGACGCTCCCCGCCCTCCGCGCGGTTGCGGAGGGCGGGGAGCAAATCTTCGGATGCCTAGGCGGCTCGGAGCAAGTGGTACGGACCAGCGGCCGTACAGCACACGTTCTGCACAGATCCTACAAACGAAATCGGCCAGGGCCAGGAGTTTTCCCGAGTGACTCCCGCCTCACGCGAAGTCTGCCGCCACCAGTTCCGCGATCTGGGCGGTGTTGAGGGCGGCTCCCTTGCGCAAATTGTCTCCGCACACGAAGAGTTCGAGCGCGGTCGGGTCGTCGAGCGCCCGTCGTACCCGTCCGACCCAGGTCGGGTCGGTGCCCACCACGTCGGCGGGTGTGGGGAACTCCCCCGCCGCCGGGTCGTCGAAGAGGACGACCCCGGGGGCGGTGGCGAGGATCTCGCGCGCCTTGCCGACGGTGACCTCGCCCTCGAAGCGGGCGTGGACGGTGAGGGAGTGCGTGGTGACGACCGGCACGCGCACACAGGTGACGGCGACCGGCAGCTGCGGCAGTCCGAGGATCTTGCGGGACTCGTCCCGCACCTTCATCTCCTCCGAGGACCACCCGTCCTCGCGCAGCGAACCGGCCCACGGTACGACGTTCAGCGCGACCGGCTCCGGGAACGGCCCGGTGTTGTCGCCGACGGCCCGCCGTACGTCACCGGGGTTGGTCCCCAGCTCGGTGCCGGCGACCAGCTTCAGCTGCTGGCGCAGGGTCTCGACACCGGCGCGGCCGGCCCCGCTCACGGCCTGGTAGGAGGAGACGACCAGCTCGCGCAGCCCGAACTCGGCGTGCAGCGCGCCCAGGGCCACGATCATGGAGAGGGTCGTGCAGTTGGGGTTGGCGATGATGCCGCGCGGCCGGACGCGGGCCGCGTGCGGATTGACCTCGGGGACGACCAGGGGCACGTCCGGGTCCATCCGGAAGGCGCCCGAGTTGTCCACGACGACGGCACCTCTGGACGCTGCGACCGGCGCCCAGCGCTCGGCGACTTCGTCCGGTACGTCGAACATCGCGACGTCGACCCCGTCGAAGGCCTCCTCCGACAGGGCCACCACCTCGACCTGCTCACCGCGCACGGCCAGCTTGCGGCCGGCCGAGCGCGGTGAGGCGATCAGACGGATCTCGCCCCAGATGTCCGCGTGCTGGGACAGGATCTGGAGCATGACCGTGCCGACGGCTCCGGTCGCACCCACGACCGCGAGCGTCGGGCGTAGGGTCCGTCCGGTTCCGGCCATCAGCGGCCGGTGCCTCCGTAGACGACGGCCTCGTCGCTGTCGGAGTCGAGCCCGAAGGCGCTGTGGACGGCGCGGACGGCCTCGTTGACGTCGTCGGCGCGGGTGACGACCGAGATGCGGATCTCGGAGGTCGAGATCAGCTCGATGTTGACGCCCGCGTCGGACAGGGCGGTGAAGAAGTCGGCCGTGACGCCGGGGTTCGTCTTCATGCCCGCGCCCACGAGCGAGATCTTCCCGATCTGGTCGTCGTAGCGCAGCGACTCGAAGCCGATGCCGTGCTTGTTCTTCTCCAGGGCGTCGATGGCCTTGCGGCCCTCCGCCTTGGGGAGCGTGAAGGAGATGTCCGTCAGCCCGGTGGAGGCGGCGGACACGTTCTGCACGATCATGTCGATGTTGATCTCGGCGTCGGAGATCGTACGGAAGATCGCGGCGGCCTCGCCCGGCTTGTCCGGCACACCGACGACCGTGACCTTGGCCTCGGAGGTGTCGTGCGCGACACCGGAGATGATGGCCTGCTCCACCTTCTGGTCCCCAATCGGCTCACTGCTGACCCACGTGCCCTGCAGCCCACTGAAGGACGAGCGGACGTGGATCGGGATGTTGTAGCGACGGGCGTACTCCACACAGCGGTGGAGCAGCACCTTGGACCCGGAGGCCGCGAGTTCCAGCATGTCCTCGAAGGCGATCCAGTCGATCTTCTGCGCCTTCTTCACCACCCGCGGGTCGGCGGTGAACACGCCGTCGACGTCGGTGTAGATCTCGCAGACCTCGGCGTCCAGCGCGGCGGCGAGGGCGACGGCCGTGGTGTCACTGCCGCCGCGGCCGAGCGTGGTGATGTCCTTCTTGTCCTGGCTGACACCCTGGAACCCGGCGACGATGGCGATGTTGCCCTTGTCGAGGGACTCCCGGATGCGGCCCGGCGTGACGTCGATGATCCGGGCTTTGTTGTGGACCGAGTCGGTGATGACGCCTGCCTGGCTACCGGTGAACGACTGGGCTTCGTGCCCCAGCTTTTTGATCGCCATGGCCAGAAGTGCCATGGAGATTCGCTCTCCGGCGGTCAGCAGCATGTCGAACTCACGCCCAGCGGGCATCGGAGATACCTGCTCGGCGAGATCGATCAGCTCGTCCGTCGTGTCGCCCATCGCGGAAACGACGACGACCACCTGGTGGCCGTTCTTCTTCGCTTCCACGATCCGCTTGGCGACGCGCTTGATGCCCTCGGCATCGGCTACGGAGGAGCCTCCGTACTTCTGCACGACAAGGCCCACGTGCGCTCCTCGCTCAGTCCGTGTGTGTCGGCTCAGTTTAACGAGCGTCCGAATTTACCTTCCGAGGTATCGGATGGTGAGATGTCCGGCCCGCTCTGTCCCGGACAGCACATGCCCTCATCGCACGGTCGCCACTCGGAAAAGTGCCACGGGTCACAAACGGAATCCGTGAATTAAGTTTCAAGCACTAGTGTGCGGCTGTGCGCGTACTTCTTGTGGAAGACGATGAGCCGGTCGCTCAGTCGCTCAGGCGCGGCCTGATCCGCTACGGCTTCGAGGTCGAGTGGGTCGAGACGGGCGGGGCGGCGCTCAGCCATGAGGGCCCCTACGACGTCGTACTCCTCGATCTCGGTCTGCCCGACACCGACGGCCTCGACGTCTGCAAGGTGCTGCGCGAGCGCGGGGACGTGCCGATCATCGTGATCAGCGCGCGCAGCGACGAGACGGACCGGGTGGTCGGGCTCGAGCTCGGCGCGGACGACTATGTGTCGAAGCCGTTCGGCGTCCGCGAGGTCATCGCGCGGATACGGGCCGTGATGCGGCGCATGCAGCCGCGTGCCGCCAGTGCGGAGAGCGGGCCCGACCGGTACGGCGACCGCCTCACCATCGACCGCAAGGCGGCCCGTGTCCGTCTGGACGGCGAGGAAGTGGCCCTCGCGCCCAAGGAGTACGACCTGCTGGCCTTCCTCACCGAGGAGCCGGGGGCGCTGATGTCGCGCGAGCAGATCATGGAAGCGGTCTGGGACGCGAACTGGTTCGGGCCGACGAAGACGCTGGACGTGCATGTGGCGGCACTGCGGCGGAAGCTCGCGGGGGCGATCACCATCGAGGCGGTGCGGGGCGTCGGCTTCCGGCTGGAGATCGTCAAGGACGCCGAGCCCTCATGAACCGCCAGCTCATCCGCAGCTACATCCTGCTCGTCGCGGTGGCCATCCTGCTGTTCACCGTTCCGGTCGCCTTCACGCTCACCAAGCAGCTGCGGGACGACACCAAGCAGTCCGTCCAGCGCGAGGCCGCCACCATGGCGCTGCTCCTCGGCAACAGCGACCCCACCTCGTGCGACGCCCTGGTGGAGGTGGCCAAGGCATACGCCAGTGCGACACCCGGCACGGTCCAGGTCACCGCCACCGACAGCTGCACGCCGAAGCTGCCCCGGCCGGACGCGGACGCGGCCCTGACCCGGGCCACGGAGAACGACAAGGTCACGGCCGACTGGGGTTCCGACTTCATCTGGGGCAAGCACCTGGTGGTCACCGTCCCCGCACACCAGCCGGGGGACGGCCCGGTCGTCGGTGCCGTACGCATCGTGTACTCGACCTCGGGCATGACCAGCAGGCTCTGGGGCATCTGGGGCTTCCGCGCGGGGCTGGCCGTGCTCGTGCTGGCCGCGGCGGCCGCGATCGGCGCGATCGCCGCCCGCCGCATCACCGCCCCCCTCCGCGAACTCAACGGCATGGCAAGCAAGTTCAGCGACGGCGACCTGACCGCGCGTTCGCCGGTGACGGGTCCGCCCGAGACCCAGACGCTGGCCCGCACCCTCAACCAGGGCGCTGAACGCCTGGACACCCTCGTCGCCTCGCAGCGGATCTTCGTGGCGGACGCCTCGCACCAACTCCGCACCCCGCTCACGGCGTTGCGGCTGTCCCTGGACAACATCGCGGACGGCGTCGACGACGAGTTCGTACGGGAGGACGTCGAGCAGGCGACGGCCGAAGTGGTGCGAATGAGCCGACTGGTCAACGGACTTCTGGTGCTCGCGCGGGCCGAGGCCAAGGTGACGGCCGCGGAGCCGCTGTCCCTCAGGGACATCGTGGACGAGCGTCTGACGATGTGGAGGCCGGCCGCCGACGAGCGAGGAGTCACCGTCGCTCTTGGGGGGAGTATCGACGGCCGGCTGCTTGTGCTGGCCAGCCCCGGTCACCTGGACCAGGTGCTGGACAACGTGCTCTCGAACGCCCTGGAGGTCTCGCCAGACGGTGGCAGGATCACCTTGCGGGTCGAGTCACGGGCGGATGCGGTGGTGCTGTCGGTGCTGGACGAGGGACCCGGCATGTCGGATGCCGAGAAGCCCCGCGCCTTCGACCGCTTCTGGCGCGGCCAGGGCCTCACCGGGCGCTCCGGCTCCGGCCTGGGCCTCGCCGTCGTCAAACAGTTGGTGACCGACGACGGCGGGACCGTGACGCTGGCGGATGCTCCCGGGGGCGGGCTGCAGGTGGTGATCAGCCTTCGGGCATCGCAGAAGAGTGGTGGTTGACGATCTTCCACTCGCCGTCCCGCTTCTCGTACTCGTACGTGTAGCGGGCCGTGACGACGCTCTTCTCTCCGGTGTCGTGGTTGGTGAGCGCGAACTCGTAGACGCCGGTGTCGATCGCCGAGTTGTCGTCGAGGACGTTGACGATCGTCTGGACCTTCGTACCGACCGGCTTGTTCTCCAGGAAGTGGTCGAAGTAGTCGACGATCCCGGCGCGGTCGGTGCGGACCTTGTTGGAGACGGTGGGCAGGAGGACCGCGTCCTTCGCGTACAGGTCCGCGACCTTCTCCGAGTCACCGGTCTGCAGCGCGGCGTTCCAGGTGTCGAAGAGCGCCGCGATCTGCTTCTTGGAGGCCTTGGACTCGCCCTCCGACCCGGCCAGGCTGACGCCCGCGGTGACCGTGCCGACGGCGACGAGGGCGGTGGCGGTGACGAGGGCTGCGCGCTTGGTTATGGAACGACGGGTCATCGCTGTCTCCAGTGCGGTTAGAGGTGGGTCCTTCTCCCTCCGCATCCGGTGCGGTGTGGAGTGACTCCAGACTCTCTTTGCGCTGGTTAGGGCCCGTGCAGCGGAAGTACAGGGCCGAGACAGGACGCATCCAATTGACGTTCCGCTTACGGCTGCTCACTCACTGTGCGGCAACTCCCTGGCCACCGTTCCGCAGCAGGCTGACCCCGGCACCGAGCGAGACTACGCCCATTCCCACGGCGGTCATGATGCCCTGCGCGCCCTCGACGACGAACGGCGCGGCCGCGGCGACGACGAGGTTGAAGAGGAAGAGGAACCAGAGGACGGGCTTGGAGGAGAGGAGCTGCTTCATGGCGGTTTCCTTGGGGTGAGTGCCGTTGACCTTGTGCCTTCTACGATCCCGTCTCCCGGCGGGTGTCACGAGGGAGTGCTCTCCCGAACCCATGGTGTAGCGGGCTACACCATCGAAGGCGCAGGATGCCGATTCATGAACGACCTACTGCTGGCGGCGATCGTGCTGCTCGGATCGTCGGTGCAGTGGCTCACGGGGATGGGCTTCGCCCTGGTCGCCGTACCGGCGCTGGTGCTGCTGCTCGGACCGGCGCAGGGGGTCGTCCTCGCCAACTGCGCGGCCGGGGCGATCAGTGTCGTGGGGCTGATGGGCGGTTGGCGCCGGGTCCGGGTGGCCGCGATGGTGCCGCTGTGCGGGGCGGCGGCGTGCACGGTGCCGGCGGGGACGTGGCTGACCCGCCAACTCCCGGAGCCCGTCCTGCTGTTGGTCATGGGCGCGCTGGTGACAGCGGCCGTGCTGCTGGTCATGCGGGGTGCGCGGATACCCGCGTTGCGGGGCAGGCGGGGAGCGGTGGTCGCCGGCGCGGCGGGCGGGTTCATGAACTCGGCGGCAGGGGTCGGTGGGCCGCCGGTCTCGCTGTACGCGGTCAACGCGGGCTGGACGGTACGGGAGTTCGTGCCGAACGCGCAGTTCTACGGCGTCGTCGTCAACGCGTTCTCCGTCGCCTCGAACGGGGTGCCGTCGCTGAGCGCGCCGAAGTGGGCGTCGGTGGGCGCTGCGATGGTCGTGGGCGCACTGATCGGCCGGGGACTCGCGGGGCGGCTGCCGGAGGAACGGGCCCGGCTGCTGGTGCTGTTGCTGGCGTTGGGGGGTGGGGTCACGGCGGTGGGGAAGGGGGTCTGGGGGTTGTGATCAGTCCGCGAACTGCTTGAGGGGCTCGGTGTCCCACACCTGGCCCCTGCGCCGGTACGGCGAGCCGGCGTCGACCGCCCCCTGGGTCGACGCCGGCCTCCTCGTGGGCGTGGTCAGGGACGCCGCAGGCGTGCGGCGCGGGTCCCCGTGATGCGGGCGCCGAGCGTACGGGCGTAGGCGCGCATGGTCTCCAGGTCGTGGATCTCGCCTCCCTCGATCTGGGATATCCAGGTCGGGAAGAGGTCGGCGGCGTCGGCCGCCTGCCCCCGGGTCAGGCCCTGTTCCTCGCGGACCGCGCGCAGTCGGTGCCCCAGGGCGTACGCCTGCGGGGCCGACAACGCGCCGCCGCGAACGCCTCCGCGGATCACACCCGCCCCCCGAACAGCGCGACCAGTCCGTGGTCCAGCTCCGCGCCCACGGCCTCCTCGCCGGGGGCGATCACGGTGTACGTACGCGCCAGGAAACGGAGCAGATCGGCGGAGGCGAACCGGAGGCGGGCCATGCCCTGCGGCGCGTGGAACTCCACGTACGTGTGGGAGTCCCCGCACGGCCGCACCCGCACGCTGCCGATCCCGGCGGGCGCCCGCAGCCCCTCCCCCAGCAGCACCCGGGCGAACGTCCAGGTCGTGACCTCGCCGTCGAGCGTGACGTGCGGCGGGAAGTCGATGTGCACGGCCAGGGGGTCTTCGGAGGTGTACCGAAGGGTGGCGGGTATCGCGATCTCCTGGTCCGTGGCGGTGACCAGACGAGCGCCGGTTGGCTGCTCCAAGGTGACGTACATGCGGGGGCTCCGATTCGGGCGGGGGCGGCACGGGCCGGGTGTGGCCGTTGTGAAGTGAGAGCTCCTGGGGGGCGTGTGCATTACGCCATTCCCGAAGCCTTCTTGAGTGACCCGCGTCACACCGGCAGGGGATGTCACAGGCGTCGTCGCTGTCTCGTCCTACGGGGTGCAGGCAATCCTCGATCAAGGAGTGGACGATGGACCTCGCGCTGTGGATCGGTGCCGGACTGCTGGCCGCAGTGGCCCTGGCCGGCGGCGTCACAAAGACCTTCGTGCCGAAGGAGAGGCTGGCTGCGGCTCCTGGCGGGGGATGGACGGCAGACATCAGCGCCGGCTTCGTCAGGTCCCTCGGCATCCTCGAACTCCTGGCCGCGGTGGGCCTGATCCTGCCCGCCGCGCTCGACATCGCACCGGTGATGGTGCCGGTGACCGCCGTCTGCTGGGTCCTGCTGATGGCCGGCGCGATGATCACCCACGGCCGGCTCGGCGAATACAAGTTCGTGGCACTGAACCTGATCTATCTTGCGCTGGCGACATTCATCGCGTGGGGCCGCTTCGAGGGAGCCGGATCATGAGCAGAACCGATGAGTTCCAGGAACTGCGACCGCTGTTGTTCTCGATCGCCTACCGGATCCTGGGCAGCGTCAGCGAGGCCGAGGACGCGGTCCAGGAGACCTGGCTGCGTTACGAGGCCTCCCCGGCGGAGATCAGATCGGCCAAGGCCTTCCTCTCGGCCGCGGTGACCCGGATATCGATCGACGTGCTGCGCTCGGCCCGCGTCCGGCGGGAGGAGTACGTCGGTCCGTGGTTCCCCGAGCCGTTGCTCACCGACCCCTACGAGGATCCGGAGCGCTCGGCGGAGCTGGCCGACTCGGTGTCGATGGCGGCCCTGTTGTTGCTGGAGCGGCTGAGCCCGCTGGAGCGCGCGGTCTTCGTGCTGCGGGAGGTCTTCGACTTCGGCTTCCTCGAGGTCGCGTCGGCGGTGGGGCGCTCGGAGGCGGCGTGCCGGCAACTCGCGGTGCGGGCACGGCGTCACATGGCCGAAGGCCGCCCCCGTTTCGACGCGGACCGCAAGGAGCGGGAGGAACTGGCGTCTCGGTTCTTCGACGCCCTGCGCGAAGGGGACGTCCTCGGCCTGCAGGACCTCCTCGCCGCCGACGTGTCGATGGTCGGCGACGGCGGCGGCAAGGCCCCGCAGCTCGCCAGGGCCGTCGTCGGCGCCCAGAACGTGGCCCGGCTGCTCGCCTCCGTCTTCCCCCGGATGGCCCGGATCGACGTCACGTTCGAGCCCCACGAGCTCAACGGCCAGCCGGGCGCGATCTTCCGCGACCGGGACGGCAGGGTGCTCCACACCATGGCACTCGACGTCCTGGACGGCCGGATCCAGGCGATCCGTACGGTGATCAACCCCGACAAGCTCGGGCACGTGGGGCCGGTGGCGGACGCGTGGGCAGTCCACCGCGCATTCAGGCTCCGGACCGACCCGCGGTAACTCCGGAGAGGAAGGCCGTCCAGGCGGGGGCGGCGACATGCAGCCCGGGGCTACTTCCTGCCGGCGCCGGGTGAGGTACGGCAGCACAACTGGCCTTGGGCGTACGGCGGTTCGGCGTACGAGGGGCGCGCGCCCGTCCGACGGGAGTGCGGGCAGGGACAGGGGCCCTGCGGGGCTCGTCGGGACGTCACCCGGGACCTGCGCGCGGGGCGCAGCGCACTCGCCACGCCCCCGCTGTCAGGCCGCGCCTGCCGCTTCATCACCCGGAACGGAACTACTGCGTCGGCCGCAGCCCCAACGGCCCCGCGATCTCCTCCACCATCACCTTGCCGGCCTCGAACTCGAGGGTCTCGTCGCCCATGGCCGCCTGGTCGGTGTCGAGGCCGTCCAGTTCCTCCAGGGGCTGGTTCAGGCGGACGTGGGCCACTACGGACTGGAGGGCGCGCAGGGTCGCGGACGCCGTGGAGCCCCAGTTGGAGAAGTAGGAGAACTGCCACCACCACAGGGCCTCCGTGGTGCGGCCGGCGCGGTAGTGGGCCATGCCGTGGCGAAGGTCGGCCATGACGTCCGCCAGGTCGTCCGAGATACGGGCCGGCACCGGGGCCTTGCGGGGCTCGTACGGGTCGAAGACCTCGGAGTAGACGTCGATCGGGTCGAGGAGGACCGCGAGGCGCTCGCGGAGTTCGTCCACGTCCGGTTCCGGGCCCAGGTCGGGCTCGTAGCGCTCGTCGGGGACGATGTCCTCGTGGGCGCCCAGGCGGCCGCCGGCCAGGAGCAGCTGGGAGACCTCCAGGAGGAGGAAGGGGACCGCCGAGTCCGGCTCGTCGCCCTTCGCGACCTCCTGGACGGCCACCAGGAAGCTCTCGACCTGGTCCGCGATCTGGACCGCGAAGTCGTCGGGGTTCTGGGCAGTCGCGTGCAGTGTGGCGTCAGACATCTAGGAGTCGTCTCCCCTCGAAGGCGCGGCCGAGGGTGACCTCGTCCGCGTATTCCAGGTCGCCACCCACCGGGAGGCCGCTGGCCAGGCGGGTGACCTTGAGGCCCATGGGCTTGATCATGCGGGCGAGGTAGGTGGCGGTCGCCTCGCCTTCCAGGTTCGGGTCCGTGGCCAGGATCAGCTCCGTGACCGTCCCGTCGGCCAACCGCGCGAGAAGTTCTCGTATACGCAGGTCGTCCGGACCAACCCCCTCGATCGGGCTGATCGCGCCGCCCAGGACGTGGTACTTGCCCCGGAACTCACGCGTGCGCTCGATCGCGACGACGTCCTTCGGCTCCTCCACCACGCAGATGACGGTGAGGTCGCGGCGGGTGTCGCGGCAGATGTTGCACAGCTCCTCCTGCGCGACGTTGCCGCAGGTCGCGCAGAAGCGGACCTTCGCCTTGACCTCCATCAGGCACTGCGCGAGACGCCGTACGTCCGTCGGCTCCGCCTGCAGGATGTGGAAAGCGATCCGCTGCGCGCTCTTGGGACCGACGCCGGGCAGCCGCCCCAGTTCGTCGATGAGGTCCTGGACCACGCCTTCGTACAACGGACTGCCGTCCTTCCTGGGGTTCCTTGCAGTACGTACGGTAGTTGGCCGGGGCCGCTCTTAGAAAGGCGGACCGGGCCGGGGATCTCCGGAGATCAGAACGGCAGGCCGGGGATGCCGCTGCCGCCGCCGAGGCCCTGGGCGAGCGGGCCGAGCTTCTGCTGCTGGAGGGTCTGGGCGTTCTCGTTGGCCGCCTGGACCGCCGCGACGATCAGGTCCGCGAGGGTCTCGGTGTCCTCGGGGTCCACCGCCTTCGGGTCGATCTTGAGGGCGCGGAGCTCGCCGGAGCCGGTGACGGTGGCCTTCACCAGACCGCCGCCCGCCTGGCCGTCGACCTCGGTCCGGGCGAGTTCCTCCTGCGCGTTCGCCAGGTCCTGCTGCATCTTCTGGGCCTGCTGGAACAGCTGCTGCATATTGGGCTGGCCACCACCGGGGATCACGATCAGCTCCTGGTTCGTACGGCTGTCTGGACGAGGTTTTTTCCCGCCTGGCACGAGCCTACGTGGTCCGCGCGGGCCTCGCCCCGGCACTCTTTCGAGTGAGTCGGCCCTGTGTCCTATACCTGATCAAGGCCCTCTTGCGGGCGGAAAAGCGGTGAAACCCACGCCTTCGCCACCCATTGGGCGGTAGGAAGGATCCGGCACATCAGCATCAGGTGTCACGCAACGTGAGCAGTCGTGAGCAGCCGTGATCAGTCGTGATCAGTAGGGAGCGCCGGGTGGGTCAGCCTGAGATGCAGCCCGAGGGTCCTCCTCAGGACGGGCGGGGCGAGGGCGTGGCCGGGCTGCGGCCGGGCGATCTGACCGGGCGGGAGTTTCCGCTCGGGGACTGGGGCGAGCCCGCCCGGCGGCTGGACGAGCTGTACCGGTGGGTGGAGTGCGGGGCGCTGCAGACGGCGGCCTGGTATCTCGCGGACCGGGTGTGGAAGCGGCGGTCGGCGCGGGTACTGCGGGGCGGTGCGGCGGTGGGGGCGGTCGTCGGCGCTTCGCTGCCGCTCCTTGGCCTGACGGGCGTCGTGGGCGGTCCGGTCGCGCCCTGGGGGTATCTGGCGCTGCTGCTCGCGGTGGCGTGCGTGGCCGTGGACCGGTTCTTCGGTGTGACCTCCGGGTGGATAAGGGACGTGGCGACCGCGCAGGCCGTGCAGCGGCGGCTTCAGGTGCTGCAGTTCGACTGGGCCTCGGAGTGTGTGCGGGAGGTTCTGGGGCCTTCGGAGGGGACTGCGGGGGAGGCGGTCGAGCGGTGTCTGGGGGTGCTGCGGAGGTTTTCGGAGGACGTGACGGAGTTGGTGCGGGTGGAGACCGTGGACTGGATGGTGGAGTTCCGGAACGGGTCGGCGCCCATGGGGATTCAGGGGGTGGTGACTTCTGGGGGACGGCCGGATGCGGGAACCGGTCAGGGCCGCTTCCCGCTGCCCCCGGGGCCTGCGGCCCGCCCGAACATGCCTCGACAGCGGCCGCCGGAGCCGCGGTGAGCGGTTTTTCGCCCCCGCCGCCCCTACCCGTCCCTACCCCGTCCCTACCCGTCCCTACCCGTCCCGTCCCTGGGGGCTGCGCCCCCAGACCCCCGCTGTCGGCCTGAACGGCCTCGTCCTCAAACGCCGGACGGGCTGAAATGCCTGGTCTGCGCCTCGTCCTCGGACGCCCGACAGGCCGGGGCTCACGCCTGTGGGTCCGGGAAGGCCACCGGGCTTCGTAGGCCCGAGCCGTTGACCGCTCGTACCCCGAGGAACACGTTGTCCTTCGACAGGTCGACCTCGTGCGTCGTCGCATCGCCGACCGGGATGACATGGGTCCACTCCGGCGCCGTCGTCTCGCGCCATACGACCTCGTAGCCGGCCAGGTCCGGTTCCGTGCCCCGCGTCCAGACCAGCTCCGTGGCGTTGGTCAGGTTGGTGGTGATGATCTTCGCGCCCCGAGGGGTGCCGGGGGCCTGCGCCAGGGTCCACAGGGCCGCGCCGTTCACCTTGGCCACCCGGCCGACGTAGTCGAAGTCGCAGAACTCCGGCAGGTCGCCGTACTGCTTGCCGGTCTCGTCGACGCGTACGTCCTGGTGCTGGTGGGCGAAGTCCTCGGCGGGCTCGGTGAAGCGGGCGGCGGGGTAGCCGCGTTCGAGGAAGGGGATGTGGTCGCCGCCTCGCCGGTAGCGGTCCCGGCGGTAGATCACCCGGATGTTCATGTCCGTCGCGTCGTTGTCGGCCACGTCGCGCACGAAACGGGCCAGTTGGCGGGTCGCCGAGTCGTTCTCGCCGCCCACCGAGCGGCGGATCGCGGCCTGTTCGGCGGTTTCGGAGGAGGGGACCCCCTCCGCGAACAGGCGGATCGTGTACGGGTCCCGCGTGCCGTCGTCCGCCGTCGAGCTGCCCACGATGTCGTTCGTGAACATGCCCTGGACGTCCGACCCCGCCGCCTTCAACTGCTGGGCCAGGTACGCCGATCCGAACAGCCCCTGTTCCTCCCCCGCCACCGCCGCGAACACGATCGTCGACGCCGGGCGGCGCTTCGCCATCACCCGGGCCAGCTCCAGTACGACCGCCACGCCGGACGCGTCGTCGTCCGCGCCCGGTGCGTCGGAGGTCGCGTCCATGACGTCGGTGACCCGGGAGTCGTAGTGCCCCGAGACGACGTAGATCCGGTCCGGGGTGACCGAGCCGCGGAGGGTCGCCAGGACGTTCGTGATGCGGGTGGCCTCCGGGATGCGGGGGCCGGGTTCCTGGACGTACGACTGGAGTTCGGCCGTCATCCGGCCGCCGGAGGCCGCCGCGTACGAGCTCAGCTCGGCCAGCAGCCAGTCGCGGGCCGCGCCGATGCCGCGGGCCGGGTCGTCCTGGACCGAGAGGGTGTGACGGGTGCCGAAGGAGACGAGTTTGCGGACCATCGCCTCGATGCGGGCCGAGTCGATCTCGCGGAGGAGGGCGCGGAGTTCACGGGTGGGGGGCTGTGCGGTCGCGGGTGGGCGGCTGCCCGCCGGTGCCGCCTCGGCCGGGGTGGAGACCCCGAGTGCCGTCGCACCCGCCGCCGTCGCGGTCAGGACCGTTCTCCTGCTGGGACTGGGACGCATGTGTCCTCCCGGTGCTGGGGATGCCGACCGACCCTGCAATGGTCGTGTACACCTCAGAAACCGGCAAGGGTCACCCGCAGGACTCCTCCTCCTGGGCGCACGGGAGATGCCCCTGCTCACGGATCACGTTCTGGCTGGCGGTCTCGTCGAGGTAGGCGAGGAAGGCCGCGGTGAGCGAACCCGGTCGCGGCGAGCGGTAGGTGTAGGCGTACTCGACCCCCCGGTACGGATAGCGGTCGGCCTGTACGGAGGGGGTGACGCCGTCGAGGGGCACGACCCGCAGGCCCTTGTGGCCGTCGGCGACGCCGAGTTCGCTGTAGCCGACGGCGCCGGCGACGTCCGCGACCGTGTCCAGGACCTTCTCCGTGGAGCCGAGTTCGCAGCGCACGACGGGCGCGGACCGGTCGTCCTTGTGGACGCAGTCCAGTGACGTGCTCGGGACCCGCTCCCAGGTGTCGAGCACCCGCTGCTGGAAGACCTGCCGGGTGCCGGAGTCGGCGTTCCGGCTGACCAGGACGACCGGCAGGTCGGGGAGGGACGGGTCCAACTGCCGCCAGCGCGTGATCTCGCCGCCGTAGAGCCGCCTCACCTCCCCCCGGGACAGGCCCTCGGGCCCGAGGTCGATGCCGTCGTTGACGACGAGGGCGAAGGCGGACAGCGCGATCTTCTCGCCGTGCAGCCCCAGCCGGGTGCCCATCGGGCCGTCGGAGAAGGCGATCACGTTCGACTCGTCGCCCTCGGCGGCGAGTTCGGAGACCCCCGCCTCGCTGCCGCGCGCCTCGACCGTGATGTCGGCGCCCTCGCAGTCCTTCTCGTACTCCTTCGCGAGCGTCCTGACCACGGGGGCGAAGGCGGTCGAGCCGGTCACCGTCAGGTCGCCCCGCTCGCAGCCGAGCGGCGGCCGGGTGTCGTCACGGGCGACGATGATGCCGGCCAGCGCGACGACGGAGAGCGTGAGCAGGGCCGTGAAGATCCGCGCCGGACCGTTGAGCAGGGGCGGCGTCTCGTCGGGGGTCGCGCTGCGGTTGGGGTGGACCTCGCCCTCGCGCAGGCCGCCGGTCAGCCTGATCTCGCGGCCCACATCGCCGCCGGACAGCAGCACGAGCAGCTTGAAGTGGTCGCCGCGGTTGAGGGGGACGCGCGGGATGCGCAGCCGGTTGCCCTCGTAGGCGAAGCCGCGTTCCGGGGTGAAGTGGTCCATGAGGTGGTCGCGGTCGTTGGGCTGGGTGACCGAGACGCCGCGGATGGTGCGGTCGGTGAAGACCGCGGTCAGGCCGTGGGTCGTGGGGCCCGTGTAGTCGTCGCGGTCGATGCCCTGCGAGCCGTCGTTCTCGACGCGGAGGAGGACGAGGGTGGCGTCGGTCATGTCCGGGGCCTCGTCGAAGAGCCCGAGGCGTACTCCCTCAGAGGGGGGACCCCCAGCCCGGCCCGAACGCACGCCGTCACCGATGGGGTTGTCCATCTGGACGCGGTAGCCGATCCGTTTGCGGCGCGGCACCCGGCGCTCATACCAGACCATGACGCCGGAGGCGCCGATGCCCAGGACCGCCGTCGCGACGGCCACCAGGTTCTCCGCGCTGAACCACTCCACGGTGTGCCCCCGCAACTGCCGCAGTTCGATCGAGTGATCACCGTACGACTGTGCGAGGGCGCATTCCGGTCCGGTGGGGCGAAGTTCGCCTGGCGTTCACGACGACGCCGGCCGAGTGAAGTGCAGCTTCGCCTGCTCCAGACTGCCGTCCGGCAGGAGCCTGATCGCGGTCGTCCCGCCGGGCGAACAGGAGGGATCCGACGCTCCGGTCGTCACCATGGACGGACCGACCGTCAACGGCCCTTTCCCGACCGGGGCTTTGAGCAACACGGCCTCGAACACGCAGTGGTAGGTGCTGTGTTGAGTGGTCCCGTCGGCGACCATGGTCAGGACCGGGTCTCCCACCTCGCCCTGCCGGATGGTCAGTCGGCGTGTGTTCGCACCGTCGGCGGTCGCCCAGTCGCCCAGGTAACCCACCGGGATCACGCCGGCCACCGGCTCGACGGGGTCGCCGCCCTTCAGGACGGTGTGGACCGTGGCTCCCGCCCCGACCGCCACCACCAGGGCCACCGCGACGAGCGCCGCCGTGGAACGCCCGCTGCGCCGCCACGGCTCCGACTCCTCCTCCGGCACGGCGGGGTAGTAGTACGGCGTCCCGGGCGCGTCGGGGGACGAGGGGTGCTGCTGGGGGTCGCCGTACGCGGGACGGGCGGGCGCGTGCTCCCGCGCATCCCCGGCCCCCGACCTCTCCATCGCAGGCCCTCCCCCGAGACCCGAGCCGCGCCGCACCGCGCCGCGCCGCATATGCGCGACAACGCCAGTGTCTACGGTTCCGCAGCAGCCGTCGACAGCGCGTCGAGCACCTTCGACAGCCGTTCCAGAGTCCGTACGGCGTCGGCGAGTTCGCCCTCGCCGAAGGCGTCCGCCAGCCGGTCGGCGAAGGCGGCGTGCTGGGGATTGATCCGGTGCACGGCGGCCCGTCCCTCCTCGGTGGGCGCGAGGAGCTTGGCCCGGCGGTGGGCCGGGTTGGGGCGGTACTCGGCGAGCCCCTTCTCCACGAGCAGATCGGCGATGCGCTGCACACTCTGCCGCGTGATCCCCATCTCGCGCGCGATCCCGGAGACGGAAAGCGGCTCCCCGAGCACCGCGCCGAGCACCTGCCACCAGGCGGCGGTGAGCCCGGCGGGTCCGGCCAACTCCTCGGCCACGGCGAGGAATTGGCCGTTGAGCCGGAAGACGCCGAGCGCGCTACGGCTGAGCAGTTCCTGTCGCTCCCGACTCACCACTACATTCCTGCCTTCTCCAGCACGGCGTACGCCTCCGGGTCGGAGTCGTGGAACAGCCGGTACCAGGCGTCCAGCACCTCACCGTCGTACACCTCGAGAAGCCGGAAGATCTCCCGCGCGAAGGCGACGGGCTCGGTGGGTCCGGCGGTGATCAGTCCACGGTCGCTCACGGCGTCCGCGTCGACGTACCGCGCACCGCCGCCGTATCCCGTCGCCGCCAGATAGAAGGAGACCGCGCTGGTGTGGTCCCGGTCGTCGAGCAGCCCCTCGCGCGCGAGCCCGGCGGTGGCCCCGCAGATCGCGGCGACGGGGGCGCCGGAGTCGAGGAAGGCACGGGCCTTGCGGGCGAAGGGGGCGAGGTCGCCACTGGTGTCCCAGAGATCGGCGCCCGGGAGGATCAGGAGAGCGCTGTCCTCGGGGCGTACGTCGTCCAGGGCCAGGTCGGGCTGGACGCGGAGACCGCCGACGGACGTCACCGGCTCACGGCTCGGGCCGACGGTCCGGATCTCGTAGCCGGCGCGGGCGAGATACGCGGTCGCGTACCCCGTCTCCCAGTCGGCGTAGGTGTCGTACACGGCGAGATGGACGGGCTTGCGGCTCATGGTTGCCTCCTCGGACCGATCCGATGACAGCAGACTGTCATTTCGACAGCATGCTGTCAATAGAAATGTCTTGGACAACCTGTCGCGGAAAGCCCCTGTCCACAGACAGGACGCCGATACCGCTTCCGCATCGCGGACATTTACGCTCGAGCGCATGACCCCTCAGCCAAACCCCGAGGTCGGCGCCGCCGTGAAGGCCGCGGACCGTGCGCACGTGTTCCACTCCTGGTCCGCGCAGGAACTCATCGACCCGCTCGCCGTCGCCGGTGCGGAGGGGTCGTACTTCTGGGACTACGACGGCAAGCGGTACCTCGACTTCACCAGCGGGCTCGTCTACACCAACATCGGCTACCAGCACCCGAAGGTCGTCGCCGCGATACAGGAGCAGGCCGCAACCCTGACCACCTTCGCGCCCGCCTTCGCCATCGAGTCCCGCTCGGAGGCGGCCCGGCTGATCGCCGAGCGGACCCCCGGCGACCTGGACAAGATCTTCTTCACCAACGGTGGCGCGGACGCGGTGGAGCACGCCGTGCGCATGGCCCGGCTGCACACCGGACGCCCGAAGGTGCTGTCGGCGTACCGCTCGTACCACGGCGGTACCCAGCAGGCGATCAACATCACCGGTGACCCGCGCCGCTGGGCCTCCGACGGTGCGGCCGCCGGTGTCGTGCACTTCTGGGCGCCGTACCTGTACCGCTCCCGCTTCTACGCGGAGACGGAGGAGCAGGAGTGCGCCCGGGCGCTGGAGCACCTGGAGACGACCATCGCCTTCGAGGGGCCGGGCACGGTCGCCGCGATCATCCTGGAGACCATTCCGGGGACCGCCGGGATCATGGTCCCGCCGCCCGGTTACCTCGCCGGGGTCCGTGAGATCTGCGACAAGTACGGCATCGTCTTCGTCCTGGACGAGGTCATGGCCGGGTTCGGGCGGACCGGTGAGTGGTTCGCGGCGGACCTGTTCGACGTGACGCCCGACCTGATCACCTTCGCCAAGGGCGTGAACAGCGGTTACGTGCCGCTCGGCGGTGTCGCCATCTCCGGCGCCATCGCGGAGACCTTCGCCAAGCGGCCGTACCCCGGCGGTCTGACGTACTCCGGGCACCCGCTGGCCTGCGCCGCCGCCGTCGCCACGCTCAACGTGATGGCGGAGGAGGGCGTCGTCGACAACGCGGCCCGGCTCGGCGCGGACGTCGTCGAACCGGCGCTGCGGGCGCTGGCCGAGCGGCACCCGAGCATCGGCGAGGTGCGCGGCGTCGGCATGTTCTGGGCGCTCGACCTGGTGAAGAACAGGGAGACCCGCGAGCCGCTGGTGCCGTACAACGCGGCCGGTGAGGCGAACGCCCCGATGGCCGCCTTCGGCGCCGCCGCGAAGCAGCAGGGCATCTGGCCGTTCATCAACATGAACCGCACCCACGTCGTGCCGCCGTGCAACGTGAGCGAGGCGGAGCTCAAGGAAGGCCTGGCCGCGCTGGACGTGGCGCTGTCCGTGGCCGACGAGTACACGGAGTAGGTCTGCCGCGAACCCGAACGCGTAAGGTGGCGTGTTCGTACACATACACGTGCACGCCACCCGACCGCGACGAGGAGACGCCCCGACCATGCCCGCCAGCAGCGGTACCGGTGCCGTGACCCGCAGCACTCTGCGGCAGCAGATCGCGGACGCGTTGCGGGACGAGGTGCTGGGCGGGCGGCTGCAGCCGGGGCAGGAGTTCACCGTCAAGGAGATCGCCGAGCAGTACGGCGTCTCCGCGACCCCCGTGCGCGAAGCACTCGTCGACCTGTCCGCGCAGGGGCTCCTCGAAGCCGACCAGCACCGCGGCTTCCGGGTGCACGAGTACTCGCTCGACGACTTCCGCGGCATGCTCGAGGCCCGCAGCCTGGTCACCGACGGGATGTTCCACGCGCTCGACACCGGCCACAAGGGTTTCCAGGAGCCCGACGACCCCCGTACGGCAGCCGCCGTAGCGGGCGTACGACGGCGCGGCGAGGAGGCCCAGCGGGCCGCCGGCGCCGGTGACCTGACCGTCCTGATCGGCTACGACCTGCGCTTCTGGCGCGAGCTGAGCACCCTGTTCGGCAACCCCTACCTCGCCGACTTCCTGCACCGGCTACGCGTGCAGACCTGGGTGTGCACGGTGCAGCACCTGCACCGGCTGACCGATCTGCGCGGCCGGCTGTGGTCCGGGCACACCGAGATCGTGGACGCCCTCTCCGCACGGGACACCGTGGCCGCCCGCGCGCTCCTCGCCGCGTACAACGGGCACTACCTGACCCTCATCGAGCGCCTCGCCGCCGAGTGACGGGCGCGGGCCCGGGTATGGGTCCTGCACCCGGACCTGCACGACCGGATCCGCCTCGGCGCCACGGCGGCTACCCTTCCTTGACCACTGTGTGACGACGTCCGCGTACCGCGCGTATCCGAGGAGCTGACCTTTGGCCTGTGACCTGTGGCTGGTGCCGCTCGTCGACGTGTTGTGCCACACCCCGGACAACCCGTTCGCCGAGGAACTCGCGCAATACAACAAGGTGCTCGCCGAGGCCGGGTTGCCGCCGGTGCCGGTGTACCAGTACATGCCGGGTCTGTCCGGCGAGGTCGCCCCGGTGGCCGGGTTCGACTACGACGCGCTGCACTTCCTGCGCCGCGCGTATCTGTTGCAGGTGTGCGGTCTCCCGGTCACCCCCGTCGACGAACTCGGCGGCGACTACGAGCAGTTGCTGGAGATGTTCGAGACGACGGCCCAGCAGTCGCACCTGGTCTGGCACTACGACCACGCGGGCGCGTACGTCCCGGTGGACTTCCCGCATCCGCTGGCCGACGACGAGCTCCTCGCGGGCGGCGGCCCGTTGGGCTCGTCCCAGGCCCTGCTGCGCGAGCTGGACTTCGTGGCCCCGGTGATCGGCATCGACCCGGCCAACCCCCCGACTCCCCCCGAAGCACCGCTCGCGCCCACGGAGTTGGAGGAACCGGCCGTCCCCGCGCCGTACGACCCCAGCCCCTTCGCCCGCGAACGGCACGTCTGGCTCGGCCTGCACGCGGCGGCGACGCGGAGCCTGGCGCAGGGGTCGATGATCATCTTCAGCTGAGGGTCAGCGCCCCAGCTGGGCAAGCCCCTTCTGCAGGTCCTCGGCGTTCATGACCGGCGTGTACGAGACGTCGGCGCCCAGATCGAGGAAGAACGGCTCGGCGATCGACGGCATCTGGGAGCTGTCCTGCATGTCGAAGACGAGGAAGCAGGTGCGGTGGCCGTTGTCGGCGGTGAAATAGG
Organism: Streptomyces fulvoviolaceus; assembly: GCF_000718165.1. Lineage (GTDB taxonomy): Bacteria > Actinomycetota > Actinomycetes > Streptomycetales > Streptomycetaceae > Streptomyces > Streptomyces fulvoviolaceus. The sequence goes on from NZ_JOEY01000009.1 coordinate 209,900, forward strand.
CCGCCTCCGGCTTGACCTGCTCCATGGAGGCCTGCATCAGCTTCGCCAAAGTGCCGTTCCGGATGGCCTCGTTCGACCTCTCCGTGTCGAGTTGTGCCCTGAACAGAACGCGCATCGCACTCACCTTCTCCTGATCGACGCACGCAGATATCACCAGAATATGCCTGTATGTGGCATTTCTCCCTACCTACTCCCTGCCTACTCCGGCGGGAGCAGACAGGGAGCCTCCCCCGGTGCGACGTCCGTCGCGGTCCCCGCGCGCAGGCTGGAGTCATCGACGAAGGGAGACCGCGATGATCCTGGTGACCGGAGCGACGGGCCATGTGGGCGGCGAGCTGATACGGCGACTGGCGGCGGCCGGAGAGCCGGTGCGGGCGATGACCCGACGCCCGGGCGAGGCACGGCTCCCCGCCGGCGTGGCGGCGGTGTACGGCGACGCCGCCGACCCGGCGAGCCTCGACGCGGCGTTCGCTGGCACGTCCGGGGCCTTCCTGATGTCGGCGCAGGCGGTGGGCACGGCCCCCGAGCCCACCCACGACCTCGCGCTCGCCGCGGCGGCGGCGCGGGCGGGCCTCCGCCGGGTGGTGAAGCTGTCCACGCTGGACGGCGGAACGGGCGACGACCCGATCGCCCGCTGGCAGACGACGGCGGAGGCGGCGGTGACCGACCCGGCCCGCGGCTTCGCCTGGACGCTCCTGCGCCCCGGCCGCTTCATGTCCAACGCCCTTCATTGACATCCTCCCCCTCTTAAAAGAGGGGGATTCCAACCCAGTTGAGTTGAGGTTCACGGGTGCTCGAACGGCTGGTGGCCGTTGTCACCCCTCCGACACCGGCTGAGCGCCGGGGGCGGGGAATCCCGCCCTGTCCTGCCGCGACGTTGACTGCTGCGTTGCTGTCCGCGTTGCAGGTGAAACCACAGAAGGAACAGACGAACTCGGCTTGGCTCTTGCGCGAGTTCTTGTCGATCCATCCGCAGGCACTGCACCGCAGGCTGGTGTAGGCGGCGGGCACGTCCTCGACCCGCCCAGGGGCCTTGTCCTCGGTGCGCTGCCGGAGCAGGCCCCAGCCCTGGGCGAGGATCGCCCGGTTCAGCCCGGCTTTCTGCCGCACCTGTCTGCCCGGCTCCTGAACGGTGCCCTTCGCCGAGCGGGTCATGTTCTTGATGTTCAGCTTCTCGAACCGCACCAGGTCACAGGTGCGGGCGAGCATGGTCGATGTCTTCTCGCACCAGTCCTTGCGCCGGTTGGCCTCGCGGGCTTTGAACCTGGCGACCATGGCGTACTCGGCCGTCTTCCGCGCGCTGCCCTTCGGAGCGCGGGCGGCACACCGCTGGTGCTTGCGGATCTGGGCCCGCTCCCTGGCCGTGAGCTGCGGACAGTTCAGCTTCCGCCCGTCCGACAGAGCGGCGGTGATCGTCACGCCACGGTCGATACCGATGACCTCGCCGGTGCCCGGTGCGTCGACCGGCTCGGGGATGACGGCGAATGCGGCATGCCACTGCCCGTTCCGGAAGGTGACCCGGAACGTCTTCGACCCGGGCAGTTCGGGGCGGGTGAGGCGAAATCGCACCCAGCCGCAGCCGGGCACCTTGACCTGCGCCCACCGGCGGTTCAGCTTGTGCACCACCACCGAACGCCCCATGACCTGTTTGCCGGTCGTCGGGTTGACCTTGGGCGTGCCGTCGTCGTTGAACTCCGCGACCCGGTCGGTGCCGATGACGCGGAAGCCCTCGTGCCGGAACTTCTTGCGCCAGGTCGGCTCACCGAAGCCCGAGTTGAACCGGGCGTTCTTGGCCTTGGCGAAGTCCTTGAGCGCCTGCTGCTGCACGTCGGCGTTTCCTTCACGCAGCCACTCGTTCTCACGGCGGGCTTCGGTGAGCTGGCGGCACTGCTCGGCGAACCCCGGTGCCGACTTCCGTCCGGGCTGCCAGTGCGCATGCTGCTCGACCGCCAGGTTCCACACGTACCGGGCGTGCGCGCAGTGCAGGAGCATCGTCTGCTCCTGCTGCGGCGTCGGGTACATGCGAAACCTTGCCATGGGACCATTCTAGCTCAAGAATGGTCCCATGAAGCATGTGAACCTGAGACTCCCCGACGATCTGCACGAACAGGCCCGGGCCGCGGCCGATGCCGACGACCGCTCCCTGAACTCCTGGCTGATCGCCGTCGTACGACGCGCCGTCACCCTGGGCGAGACGCCGAATCGCCCTGAAGGCGATTCGGCTACCCCTGCCTGAACGACCTTGTCCTGGCAGCCGCCGGAAATCACGTTGCTGACGGCCCCAACACCGGTGGGCGCATGAGGAGCCTGGCACGCCCTCGCCGTCCCCGACACAGGAGCCGACCACACCGATACGGCTCCTGCGGGGCGGTGTACGTCATGGGGGAGGGCGACACGGTCTGGTTGCAGGGGCAGACGGACTTCCTGGGTGTCGGCAGCAACTCCAACTCCGTCTGGTGCCAGGAACCCGCCGACGAGGTGGTCACCTACCCGGCGTTGCCGGGCAGGTACTACACCAGCAGGTCGTACGGATGCCTTCGCTGAGCCTCAGAACACCGCCGTCCCGTCCTGCGTCAGCTTCCAGTTGGTGGCGGCGAAGTCCGCCGGGTTCAGCGTCCCCTTGGCCGTCACGTAGTCGATCATCAGCTGGCGGATCTCGTTGGTCGAGCTGTAGGCGATGTCCGCGTCCGCGATGTGCGGGTAGCCCGAACCGCCGTTGGCCCGGTAGTTGTTGACGGCGACGACGAAGACCTGGTCGTCGGTGACGGCAGTGCCGTCGTAGGCGAGGTTCTTGATCCTCGCCCCCTCCGCCTGGGCGATGTCGATGTCGTACGAGACGCCCGCGGCGGTGTCGTACATGTAGTCCCAGAAGCTGTTGGCGTTGGTGAGGGTCGCGGTGTCGACCTTGGTGCCGCTCGGGACCTTGGCGTAGTACTTCGCCGCGTACTCCAGGTAGTCCTTCAGCTGGGCGCCGGTGAGCTTCTTGCCGTACAGGGTGTTGTCGTAGATGTAGAGCCCGGCGACGTCCCGGATGGTGACGTCACCGGCCGGGATGTCGGCGGTGCGGCTGAAGGGGGCCGCCACCGAGATCAGCGGGAGGGCGGCGTCCGAGGTGGACAGGCCGGCCGCGACCGTCTTCATCTGGACCTCGTGGATGAAGTCCATGATCGGTACGTCCTTCCAGCAGGCCTCCGCGCCCGAGAGGTCCTCGGTGCAGGTGCCGACGGCGGTGTTGACGTACTTCACCACCAACTCGTGGTCCGCCTGGAGGAGTTCGGTGATCTCGGGGTCCTCGTCCACCGTGTTCGGGTTGAGGGTCTGGGCCTTCTTGCTCGTCACCTTCCACCGGCCGTGGTGGAGTTCGAGCTCGAAGTCGAAGACGGTGAGGCGGTAGCCCCAGCAGTACGGCTCGGAGAGCAGGACGTCCTCGCCGGTCTCCTCGTTGGTCACGGTGTACGACGGCACCTCGACGTGGGTGTGACCGACGAGGATCGCGTCGATGCCGGGGACCTGCTCGGCGACGAGGTTCGAGGCGTTCTCGACGTAGGGCAGCTCGTCGCCGTACGACGAACTCCCGTCCAGCCCCGAGTGGTCGGTCAGGAAGACGACGTCGCAGCCGAGCGCGCGGAGGCGGGGCACGTACTTCTTGGCCTGCTCGACCAGGCCCGGGAAGACCATCTTGCCGCTGACGTTGTCCTTGTCCCACAGCGCGATGCCGGGATTGGTCAGGCCGAGGATGCCGACCTTGATGTCGGGGGCGCCCGGCACACAGATCCGCTTCACGGTGTACGGGGCGAAGGCGGGCCGGAGCGTCTTCGCGTCGAGCGCGTTGGCGCCGAGCAGCGGGAAGTGACACTGCTGCTCGAACTTCCTCAGCACGTCGATGCCGTAGTTGAACTCGTGGTTGCCGAGGGCGGCGGCGTCGTAGCGCATGTGGTTCATGGCGACGGCCATCGGGTGCTCGGGAGCGTCGTCGCCGGTGATCGGGTCCACGCGCGCGTAGTAGTACGCCAGTGACGTGCCCTGGATGATGTCGCCGGCGTCGACGAGCAGGACGCGGCCGGCGCCCTTGGCCTCGCGCTGCTGCTTGACGAGCGTGGCGACACGGGCGACGCCGACGGAGTTGCCCTTGCTGTCCTTGTAGGCCGCGTCGGTGTAGTAGTCCCAGTCGAAGACGTGGCTGTGCAGGTCGGTGGTGCCGAGGATGGAGAACGACCAGGTTCGGGGGGCCTTTTCGGGCTTGCGGTCGGCGGCCTGGGCGGGGCCTGCCGCGACGCTCCCCGCGGCGGCGACGGCCGCACCGGTGACGGCCGACTTCTTCACGAACTGCCTGCGGTTCATGGGACTGACGGGCATGCGGTCTCCTGCGAGAACGGGATGAGGGGTGAGCCGGGGTGAGCCATGCGGGGACTACACGCGTAGATGCTGGTCGCACACCCGTGCGCCGGGAACCAGGAACAGACCATGTCCAGGTCAATTTCCTGGCATGATCCCGGATCATGAGAGCAAAACGGGCCGGACGTTGGGCGGCGACCGCCGTGGTGCCGGTGTTCGCCGTGCTGTGGCTGACGGTCGGACCCCGCGCTCTGGAGGACCACCTCGGCGTCGGGGTCGCGGCGAGCGACGAGGTGCCGGGCTCCAAGACCTTCGCCGGCGCCTGGCAGACGGGCCTGGACGAGGACAGCGACCTCTTGAGCATCCGGCTCGACGTCCTGCCCGGCGCCCGGGCGGGCGAGGACGGCGCCACGGTCGTCTCGGCCACGAGCGACACGGTCTGCTCGGGCCGCGCGACCGTGCAGTCCCGGTCGAAGGACACGCTGGTGCTCGGCGGGTTCGACGTACGGCGGACCGGACCGGGCGCCAGCTCCGGGACGACGTACGACTGCGGCCTGCCCGCCACCATGAAGCTGGTGTCGGACCCCGGCAACGGCGGGATCATGTGGGAGCAGAAGCCCATGACCTCCGTCCAGGTGGACCGGGTCTCGGCCGCGTCCGTCGCGGTCCCCGAGGCCTTCCTCGGCGACTGGTACGACACCCGCGGCAGCCTCCAGGTCACCGTCCGCCCGGGCACCGCGGGCACCCTCGCCGTGCAGGGCGTCGACGACGGGAACGGGCGGCACTGCGAGTGGGAGGCCGCGCTCCTGGACGTACGGCCGACGACGCTCGCGACGACCGGCGCGCACGTGATCGCGGAGGAGTCGGACCCGGCCTGCCGGTCCGCGAAGGTGTCGTATCTCTACGACGTCGAGGGCGGCGGCGATTCCGCGACGCTCACCCGGCACTCCAACGCGGAGGTCACCACGCTGGAGTTGAAGCGGCGACCGTCATCGTGATGAGGACGGCCGCCGCTTCTGGCCCTGCACCAGCAGGGATCCTGCTCCACAGAACTCTCTCTACAGGAACGAGTTGATCTCGATCGTCTCGTCCCGGCCCGGGCCGACACCGATCGCGGAGATCGGTGCGCCGGACATCTCCTCGAGCGCCTTCACGTAGTCCTGGGCGTTCTTCGGAAGGTCGGAGAAGGACTTCGCCTTGGTGATGTCCTCGGACCAGCCCGGGAGGTTCTCGTAGATCGGCTTCGCGTGGTGGAAGTCGGTCTGGGAGTACGGGAGTTCCTCGACACGCTTGCCGTCGATCTCGTACGCCACGCAGACCGGGATCTCCTCCCAGCCGGTGAGGACGTCGAGCTTGGTGAGGAAGAAGTCCGTCAGGCCGTTGACCCGGGTCGCGTACCGCGCGATCACCGCGTCGAACCAGCCGCAGCGACGGTCACGGCCCGTCGTCACACCCCGCTCGCCGCCGATACGGCGCAGCGCCTCGCCGTCCGCGTCGAGCAGCTCGGTCGGGAAGGGACCCGAGCCGACCCGGGTCGTGTAGGCCTTGAGGATGCCGATGACCCGGCTGATCTTCGTGGGTCCGACGCCCGCACCGGTGCAGGCACCACCGGCGGTCGGGTTGCTGGACGTCACGAAGGGATACGTGCCGTGGTCGATGTCGAGGAGCGTGCCCTGGCCGCCCTCGAACAGCACGACCTTGTCGTCCTCCAGGGCCTGGTTGAGCACCAGGACCGTGTCGGCGACGTACGGCTTGAGCCGGTCCGCGTAACTCAGCAGCTCCTCGACGACCTGGCCCACCTCGATGGCGCGGCGGTTGAAGACCTTGGTGAGGAGCTGGTTCTTGCCGTCCAGCGCCGCCTCGACCTTCTGCTCCAGGATCGACTCGTCGTACAGGTCCTGGATGCGGATGCCGACGCGGTTGATCTTGTCGGCATAGGTCGGACCGATACCGCGGCCGGTCGTCCCGATCTTCCTCTTCCCGAGGAAGCGTTCCGTCACCTTGTCCACCGTCACGTTGTAAGGCGTGATGATGTGCGCGTTTCCGCTGATGAGGAGCTTGGACGTGTCGACGCCGCGTTCGTTCAGTCCGTTCAGCTCGGAGAACAGGACCGAGGGATCGATGACGACTCCGTTACCGATGACCGGGGTACACCCCGGCGACAGGATTCCGGAAGGGAGGAGGTGGAGGGCGTACTTCTGATCGCCCACGACTACCGTGTGGCCGGCGTTGTTGCCGCCTTGGTAGCGCACCACATAGTCCACCGAGCCACCGAGCAGGTCGGTCGCCTTTCCCTTGCCTTCGTCACCCCACTGAGCACCGAGCAGCACAAGTGCGGGCACGCGCGTACACCCCTTCCGGGCGGGGCATGTCCAAGGTCAGGGGCGTACGCGACACGGCACGTGCCTCGTACACCGGCGGCCTTCGTTGGCCGCAACCCGTCGGACCGGATGCCCCGGAATAGACGAAGCCCCTGGCGCAATAGCGCAAGGGGCTCTTGCACAAAGATGCTACCCGAGGAAGCGAGGCATGGCCGAGGTGGCGACTTTCGCGACTTCCGATCACCTGCTGGTGGTCATCGATCCGGTCGCCCTTCAGACGGACGGCGAGTCCGTCCGGATCGCGAAAGACGTGCTCAGCGCGGGTGCCGGGGTCAAAGTGTGCATGCCGGAGGGGCCGGAGGAGTTCGCCCGGGTCCTGGCCCGGCGGGGCTCGCGGCGACCGGTGCTCGTCGGCGACGACCGCGCGCTGATGCGCACGGTGGCCCTGCTGCACCGGCAGCGGGAGCTGGCCGGATGCGTGCTGTCGGTGGTGCCGGTGGGGGCCGCCCTGTCGGTGGCGCGCTCCCTGGGCCTCCCCACGGGGGCGGTGGCGGCCGCGCGGGCCGTCCTCGACGGGGTCGAGCGGCGGCTGGACATGCTGGTGGACGACAGCGACGGGGTGGTGCTGGGCGCGTTGCGGATTCCGCCGGTTCCGGTGCCGGTGGCTGCGACGGAGGAGGCGCACGGCCGTCCCTGGCTGCGGACGTACCAGTCCCTCGTACGCACGCTGGTGCCGGCGCGGCCCGCCCGGGAGCCCGTGCCGCCGGTCGCCGGGCCCTCCCGTCTCCGGGTGGAGGTCGACGGAGTGACGCTGGTGGATCTGGACCAGCCCGTGGAGGCGGTGTCGGTGACTCCGGGCGAGTCGGGCCTGGCCGAGGTCGAGGTGCGGCCGGCGTCGGTGGGCGCGGAGGCGTCGCCGCTGCGGGCCTCGGGGAAGACGGTGACCGTGGTCGGCGCGGATTTTCGGTATCGGGCGGATGCGGGGGTGTGCGGGCCGGTGCGGAGGCGGACGTGGACGGTGCGGGAGGGGGCGTTGGGGTTGATGTTGCCGGGGCGGTGACGGTTGCGGGGGGGGTGCGCGTCCACCTGACTCGCCCCCGCCGCCCCTTCCCATTCCCGTCCCTGGGGGCTGCGCCCCCAGACCCCCCTTTTCGGCCCTGAAGGGGCCTCGTCCTCAAACGCCGGACGG
>NZ_JOEY01000010.1 GCF_000718165.1 Streptomyces fulvoviolaceus
CGGGGGGGGGGTGGGTGGGGGGGGGGGGGGCGGGGCGGGCGGGGGTAGGCCTGCTCGCCGTCGTGCGGAACCACGCGGCCGCCGGGGAGCGTGATGCCATAACTCCCGGGCGGCCCTTGGTGGTTGAGCGGTCGGTCAGGAAACGGTCTTGTAACTGCCCAGCCGGTCGCGATCTTCGTGCGCGATCCGAACGAGCCCTTGCCGTCACCGTTGTTGCGGTACACGTTGCCGCTGGTGTCGCGGGAGACGAGGTCGGACTTGCCGTCGTCGGTGATGTCGCCGACGCCGACGATCACGTTGTACGAGCCGCCCCAGTTGGTGAACAGCTTCACGCGGGCCGCGAAGGTGCCGTTGCCCTTGCCGTCGTAGCGGTAGAGGTTGTTGGCCTTGTCCTGGGCGATCAGGTCGCTGATGCCGTCGCCCGTCGCCGCTCATGTCACCGGGCGAGGTCAGGACGTCGTACTGCGTCCAAGCCCGGAGAGGTCTCGTTCGGGAACTCGGTCCACAGCGCGAGGGCGTCGCCGTTCGCGAGGGCCAGCAGCCGGGCGTCGCCGCGCTCGGTGGGCGTGGTGGCGAGGAGCTGTCCGGCGCCGAAGGAGACGCCGTCGGCGGGCTTGCGCACCGCGGCGTACAGGCTCCGGGTGCCGGCGTTCGGCAGGTCCCCCTGGTTCCAGAGGGTCAGTGCGGTGCCGTCGGCGGCGCTGGCTACGTCCAGTACGGCCGTGTCCTCGTCCGTGAACGTGATCTCGTTCCCGCCCTTCCAGGGGGCGAGGTCCACGGCGGACGCCACGGACGGAAGCGCGCCGATGCCGGCGACGACGAGCGCGACGACAGCGGCGGCCGCGGCTCAGGGCGGATCTGCCCACGTTGTTCGTCCCTCCCCGCGGAGGGACACGCTCCCCCCGCACAAGTGCGCGGACTTTAACAGTCCTTTCCATGAAGGAAGCCGAGCGGGGCAACCCTTCCGGGACCGGCGGCCACTGAGGAGTCGTAAGCCCCCTTCACGTGGGCTTCACAGACCGCTCACGCAGTACGACCTGGTAAGGACTCCTCTGTGGCATCCCCCTCGCACCGCCGGTCCCTTCGCAAGCGCCGCACCGTTCTGGTGTCCGCCGCCGCCGTGACGGCCGCCGGTCTCGGCGCCGCCGTGTTCGTCATGAACGCGAACGCAGGCGCTGTCGACCTCTACCACCAGACGCTGGCGGCGAAGGACGGCTGGGCGTCCTCCGGCACCGGCACGACCGGCGGTGCGAAGGCCGACTCCGCGCACACCTTCACGGTCTCCACCCGGGCCCAGCTGGTGAAGGCGCTCGGCTCGGCCTCCGACACCACCCCGCGGATCATCAAGATCAAGGGCACGATCGACGCCAACACGAATGACGCGGGCAAGAAGCTCACGTGCTCCGACTACGCGTCGGGCACCGGCTACTCGCTGACGTCGTACCTGAAGGCCTACGACCCCTCCACGTACGGCACTTCGAAGCTCCCGTCGGGCACCCAGGAGACCGCCCGCGCCGCCGCGCAGACCAAGCAGGCGAAGAACATCGCCTTCAAGGTGCCGGCCAACACGAGCATCGTGGGCGTGCCGGGCACGAACGCCGGGATCACCGGCGGCATGCTCCAGATCCAGAACGTGGACAACGTCATCGTCCGCAACCTGGCGTTCTCCGCCACCGAGGACTGCTTCCCGCAGTGGGACCCGACCGACGGCGACGACGGCAACTGGAACTCGAACTACGACTCCGTGACCCTGCGCGGCGCGACGCACGTCTGGGCGGACCACAACACGTTCACGGACGCGCCGCACCTGGACAGCGCCAACCCGAAGTACTACGGCCGTGAGTACCAGATCCACGACGGTGCGCTGGACATCACGAAGAGCTCCGACCTGGTCACGGTCTCCCGCAACCAGTTCACCAACCACGACAAGACGATGCTGATCGGCAGCAGCGACAGCGAGCCCTCGGGCAAGCTGCGCGTCTCCATCCACCACAACATCTGGAAGGGCATAGGCCAGCGTGCCCCGCTGGCCCGCGTGGGCCAGATCCACATCTACAACAACTACTACGACGTCACGACCCTCAACGGCTACGCGCCGCAGTACAGCATCAACTCGCGGGCGAAGGCCCAGGTCGTCGCCGCGAACAACTACTGGAAGGTCCCTTCCACCGCGAAGGTCGCCAAGCTGCTGAGCGGTGACGGCACGGGTTCGATCGCGGGCAGCGGCAACCTGGTCAACGGCACGGTGACGGACCTGGTCGCCGCGTACAACGCCGCGTCGTCGAAGGACCTGAAGACGACGGTCAACTGGACGCCGACGCTCACGGCGGGGCTGGAGTCCTCGGCGAAGAGCCTGCCGACTTCGCTGGCCACGACTACTGGGGCCGGGGTGCTGTCCTAGGCGGCACAGGCGGGGTTCCCGGGACAGCCAAGTCCCGGGAACCCCGTGGGCTCACGTGTCGTAGCTGCCGTCCCACGGTTCGCCGAAGCCGAGACGGTCCGGGTAGAGCTCGGCCCACGCCTCGCCGTCGTCCTCTCCGGTCACCAGGCCGAACAGCACGCCGTTCACGGTGAGTTGGAAGGGGCGGATCGCGATGTCCGTGTAGGAGCGTTGGGGCAGGCTCCTGAGCAGCGTCGCCAGATGCGCCCGGGCTCGGGCCGGGACCGAGTCCGGGCCGTGCGGGGCACGCTGCTGTTCGGCCCAGGTGCCCGCGCACCAGATCTCCGAGTCCCGGTACCGGCCCTCGGCGTCGAACACGTGCAGGGCCGAGAAGAGACGTTTGTGCTCCTCCCAGCCGTCGTCGGGCCGGTAGCCCTCGGGGAAGGCGTAGGCGACCGACCCCAGGAACTGCCCGCCCGCGTAACGGCCGATGGCCTGGGTACGGCCGTGCGGCTCGTAGGCGATCGGAATGACCTCAGGGACTGCCATGGCGAGGACCTTACGTATCCGACCTGGCAACATCCGCTTCCCGGCCATGAGTTGACCACCATCCTGCCGAAAGATTCACGGCACCCTTTTAGATCTCCACAACCACGGATGAGTCGGACCCTCCCCGCGAGGGGCCCTCCCTGAACGGGATCGTCCCCACCGAAGCACGCTCTACGCACCGTTCGCCCACTCCATGGCAAAGAGTTCCTCCGCGGTGGTGGCAGTGCCGGCGAGGCCGTTGCCCTCCTGTACCGACTGCGGATCAGGCGACGTACCGGCCGTCCCACGGTTCGCCGAACTCGAGGCGGTCCGGGTAGAGCTCGGCCCAGGTCTCGCCCTCGTCCTCGCGGATGACCATGCCGAACAGGACGTCGTCCACGGTGAGTTGGAAGGGGCGGACGGCGATGTTCGTGTAGGCGCGGCGGGGGAGGCTGCGCAGGAGCTTTGCCAGGTGGATACGGGCGCGGCCGAGGACCGAGTCGGCGCCGTCCGGGTCGCGCTGCTGCTCGGCCCAGGTGCCCCCGCACCAGATGTCCGAGTCGCGGTAGCGGCCGTCGGCGTCGAAGGTGTGGAGCACTACGTAGAGGCGTTTGTGCTCTTCCCAGCCTTCGTCGAGCTGGAACCCTAGCGGGAAGGCATACGTGATCGTCGCCAGGAACTGACCGTCCGCGTATCGGCCGATGGTCTCAGTGTGGTGCCTGGGCACATACGCGATCGGAATGACATCGGGGACTGCCATGGCGGAAACCATACGGGTTGGCGCGGACATGCTGGTGGCGGGTATGGCAAGGGCCCGGGAAAGCATTGCGCTCACCGGGCCCTTGCCTGTGTCCGGGGTGGCTACGCCGGGTCGCCGCCGAAGCGCTCCTTGTAGGCCTCCAGGTCCTCTTCCGTCAGCTTGGCGAAGAGGACCGGGGGGACCGTGAAGGGGGTGCCGACCGGGACGGAGGAGAGGGTGCGTGCCTCGTCCGGGGTGACCCAGGTCGCCGTGTCGTTCTGCAGGGCGAAGGTCTGGCGCATTGCCGCCGCGCTCGCCGGGATGAAGGGCTCCGAGACCACCGAGTAGAGGTGGATGAGGTTCATCGCGGTGCGGAGGGTGAGGGCCGCGCCCTCCTGGTCGGTCTTGATCTCCAGCCAGGGGGCCTTCTCCTCCAGGTAGGAGTTGCCCGCGGACCAGAGGGCGCGGAGGGCTGCCGCGGCCTTGCGGAACTGGAGGGCCTCCATCTGCTCCTCGTACTCCGCGAGCAGGCGCGCGATCTCCTCGCCGAGGCGTGCCTCCGGCTCGCCCGGCTCCGCGCCCGCCGGGACCTCCTCGCCGAAGCGCTTCTTGGAGAAGGACAGGACACGGTTGACGAAGTTGCCGAGGGTGTCGGCGAGGTCCTTGTTCACGGTCGCCGTGAAGTGCTCCCAGGTGAAGGACGAGTCGTCCGACTCCGGGGCGTTGGCGATGAGGAAGTAGCGCCAGTAGTCGGCGGGCAGGATCTCCAGGGCCTGGTCGGTGAAGACGCCCCGCTTCTGGGACGTGGAGAACTTTCCGCCGTAGTACGTCAGCCAGTTGAAGGCCTTGACGTAGTCGACCTTCTTCCAGGGCTCACGGACGCCGAGTTCCGTGGCCGGGAACATCACCGTGTGGAACGGGACGTTGTCCTTCGCCATGAACTCCGTGTAGCGGACGTCGGTGTCGACGTCGTACCACCACGACTTCCAGTCGCGGTTCTCCGGGTCGAGGTCCGACCACTCCTTCGTCGCGCCGATGTACTCGATCGGGGCGTCGAACCAGACGTAGAAGACCTTGCCCTCCGCCGCCAGCTCCGGCCATGTGTCGGACGGGACCGGGACGCCCCAGTCCAGGTCGCGGGTGATCGCGCGGTCGTGCAGGCCCTCGGTCAGCCACTTGCGGGCGATGGAGGAGGCCAGCTGCGGCCACTCGTCCTCGTGGGCCGCCACCCACTCCTCGACCTCGACCTGGAGCTTCGACTGGAGGAGGAAGAGGTGCTTGGTCTCGCGGACCTCGAGTTCGGTGGATCCGGAGATCGCCGAGCGCGGGTTGATCAGGTCCGTGGGGTCCAGGACGCGCGTGCAGTTCTCGCACTGGTCGCCGCGGGCCTTGTCGTAGCCGCAGTGGGGGCAGGTGCCCTCGACATAGCGGTCCGGGAGGAAGCGGCCGTCGGCCGGCGAGTACACCTGGCGGATGGCTCGCTCTTCGATGAAGCCGTTCTCGTTCAGGCGGCGGGCGAAGTGCTGGGTGATCTCGACGTTCTGCGCGCTGGAGCTGCGGCCGAAGTAGTCGAACGCCAGCGCGAAGCCGTCGTAGACCGCCTTCTGCGCGTCGTGTGCCTGCGCGCAGAAGTCCGCTACGGGGATGCCCTGCTCCTTCGCCGCGAGCTCGGCCGGAGTGCCGTGCTCGTCCGTCGCGCAGATGTAGAGGACGTCGTGGCCGCGCTGGCGGAGGTACCGGGAGTACACGTCCGCCGGGAGCATGGACCCCACCATGTTGCCCAGGTGCTTGATCCCGTTGATGTACGGAAGGGCGCTGGTGATGAGGTGTCGAGCCATCGGGGGCTGCTCCCAGGTTGCTATGTACGGAACCTTGAAATCGTAGCCGACATGGGTACGCCGCCCGCCTCCCGTTTTATGGGGTGAGAAGCGGACGGCGTGGGGTGGGTCGGGAGGGCTACGGGCGCCAGGTGGCCAGGATGCCCTCGTAGATCTCCGTGTCCGTGAGCTCGCGCGGGGTCTCGCCTGCCAGGAAGTGGGAGGTGTTGGCCAGCTTGAGCTTGCGGAGGTAGTCGAAGGCCTTGTTCTCCGGGGCGCCGAAGGCGACGAAGGAGAAGAAGACGGAGGGGTGGTTCTTCGCCGCGTCCGTGAGGGACTGGGTGGCGGGGGTCTTGGCGTCGGGGGCGCCGTCCGTCTGGAAGACGACCAGGGCGGGGGTGCCGGGGGCTTCCTTGTCGTGGTGGGTCACGACTGCCTCGACGGCGGCGTGGTAGCTGGTACGGCCCATGCGGCCGAGCCCTGCGTGCAGGTCGTCGATCTTGTTGTCGTGGTCGGTGAGGGTGAGCTCGCCGGTGCCGTCGAGTTCTGTGGAGAAGAAGACGACGTGGACCTTGGCCTCGGGGTCCAGGTGGGCCGCGAGGGCGAGGGTCTGCTCGCCGAGGGCCTGGGCGGAGCCGTCCTTGTAGTAGGCGCGCATGCTCGCGGAGCGGTCGAGGACGAGGTAGACCTTGGCGGTGGTGCCGGTGAGGTTCGTGGCCTTGAGGGCGGTTTCGGCCGCGTTGTAAGCCGTGAGGAGGGTGGCGGGTACGTCCCGGCCTTCGGCCGGGTTGTTGTTCCCACCCGCACCACCCGTACCACTTTCGTCGTCGGCTGCGAGTGGCCCCTGTGGGGTGTCCTCGTCGTCGGCGGCCGCGGGTGCGTCGTCCGTTGCCGGTACGGCGGTCTCCGCTGCGGCGGCCACCGGCTCGGGGGTCGGGACCGCTTCCGGCTCGGGCTCCGGGGCCGGCTCAGGCGTGACCTCGGCCACCGGCTCGGGCTCCGACTCGACGACGGGCTCCGGCTCCGACTCGACCACCGGCTCGGGAGTGGCCTCGATGACCGGCTCGGCAGCAAGCTCGGGCTCGGGAGTGGCCTCGGCGACCGGCTCGGCGGCAATCTCCGGCTCGGGCTCGGCAGCGATCTCCGCGGCCGGCTCCTCCACGGTGGTCGGCTCCGGCTCGGCTTCCGCCGTCGGCTCCTCGACCGCGACCGGCTCCGCAGCGGTCTCAGCAACTGCCTCCTCGGCGGTCTCCTCGGCGGTCTCCGCGACCGGCTCCGCCTCCGGCTCGACGACGGGCTCGGGCGTGATCTCCGCGACCGGCTCCGGCTCGACCACCGGCTCCGGCTCCGGTTCCGGCGCCACCTCCGCGATCGGTTCGTCCGTGACGACCGGCTCCGGCGCCACCTCCGCAACCGGCTCCGGCGTGACGACGGGCTCGGGCGTGATCTCCGCGACCGGCTCCGGCTCGACGACCGGCTCCGGTTCCGGCGCCACCTCCGCAACCGCTTCCTCCGTGACGACCGGCTCCGGTGTGGACTCTGCGGTCGGCTCCGCGGCCGTCTCCGGCTCCTCCGCCGGAGGCGCCTGCTTCGGCACCTCGACCTTGTCGAAGGCCGCCGAGACCAGGTCGTGCTCGTCCTTCGTGGACAGGGTCGCCGTGCGGGGCTCCGGCACCGCCGCCGTGGCAGGGGCCGGCGTCGGCTCCGCTGCCGGGGTCGGCTCGGTCGACGGGGCCGGGACCTTCGGTTCCGTTGCCTCCGTCGGAGCCGCCGTCTGTGAAGGGGCCGCTTCCTGCGAAGGCCCTGCTTCGGTGGTCTGCCCCTTGCGGGAGCGGCCGCCGAACGCATTCCGCAGGAGAGTGAGAATGCCCATGTGCGCAACCCTTCGCGTGAGTTGAAGCCCGTCAATCGCTGGCCAGGACGGACACGTAAGGTTAGCGGCCCCGGATGGTGATCTTGGGCAGGGGCGCCCATGCGGGGCCTCCGGCGTCAAGGGGTACATCCGGCCGCACTCCGCCGCGACCCCCAACTCACCTACGTCCACCCCGGGTTCATTCCCCGTTCACCGCACCGCCCCGCTCCCGCACAAACGCCCGCCTACCGTCCGTCACGCCGGGTCCAAGGGGAAGCAAGGGGAGAGCAAAGTGCGCATACAGTTGCCGTTGATCAGAACCGACAACCAGTCCGATTCGCATCCCGGTGGGCGTTCCGCCCTCACCTGCCGGTTCCGGTGTGGTGACGCCTGCTTCCACGAGGTGCCGAACACCACCACCAACCCGTACGTCGGCGATGTCATCGCCACCGCGCTCAGCCGCCGTTCGGTGGTGCGTGCCGCCGCCGTCGTCACGGTCGCCGCCGCCGCGGGCACCGCCGTCACGCCGGGGCAGGCCCACGCCGCCTCCGAGACCGCGAGCAGCGGCAAGGGCACCGGCAAGGCCGCCCGCGGGCTGCGGTTCACCGCGGTCGCTCCCAACACCGCCGACACCGTGACCATTCCGGGCGGATACTCCCAGAACGTCGTCATCCGCTGGGGCGAGCCCATCCTCCGCGGGGCTCCCGCCTTCGACCCGGAGAACCAGACCGCCGCCGCCCAGGCCGGACAGTTCGGGTACAACAACGACTTCCTCTCCCTGCTCCCGCTGCCCGGTGAGCGGGGCAGGCAGATCCTCGTCGCCAACCACGAGTACACCGACGAGGTCCTCATGTTCCGCGGCTACGACGCCGCCAACCCCACCCGCGAGCAGGCCGAGATCGCCTGGGCCGCGCATGGCCTGTCCGCCGTGGTGGTGGAGGAGGACCGTCGCAGCGGCAAGCTCACCGCCGTACCCCGCCATCACCTCAACCGGCGCGTCACCGCCACCACCGAGTTCCGGCTCACCGGGCCTGCCGCCGGGTCCGACCTGCTGAAGACCTCCGCCGACCCGACCGGCACCAAGGCCCTCGGCACCCTCAACAACTGCTCCGGCGGGACGACCCCGTGGGGGACCACGCTGCACGGCGAGGAGAACTTCAACCAGTACTTCGCCAACAGCAGCCGGACCACCGACAAGCGGTACGGCATCGGCACCGGCGCCACCGAGCGCAAGTGGGAACTGTTCGACAAGCGGTTCGACGTCGCCCAGGAGCCCAACGAGGTCCACCGTTTCGGGTATGTCGTCGAGCTCGACCCGTACAACCCCTCCTCCACGCCCCGCAAGCACACCGGCCTCGGCCGGTTCAAGCACGAGGGCGCGACCGTGCGGCTCACGGACGACGGGCGGCCGGTCGTCTACTCCGGTGACGACGAGCGGTTCGACTACTTCTACAAGTTCGTCGGCAGCAAGCGGATGAAGCACGGGAGCAGCCGGGCCGTGCGGGAGCACAATCTGTCGCTGCTCGACGAGGGGACGCTGTACGTCGCCCGCCTCACCGGCGACTCCCCCGCCATCGAGATCGACGGCACCGGCACGCTCCCCGCCGACGGCGAGTTCGACGGCAGCGGCGAGTGGATTCCGCTCGC
Source organism: Streptomyces fulvoviolaceus (assembly GCF_000718165.1). Lineage (GTDB taxonomy): Bacteria > Actinomycetota > Actinomycetes > Streptomycetales > Streptomycetaceae > Streptomyces > Streptomyces fulvoviolaceus. The sequence continues at coordinate 8,964 of NZ_JOEY01000010.1, forward strand.
CACCGCGACCGCCGACGGCGCCGTCTCGCACGTCGAGGGCATGAGCGCCGAAGAGGTCTACGTCTTCACCCGCCTCGCCGGTGACAAGGTCGGCGCGACCAAGATGGACCGGCCCGAGGACATCGAGCCGAACCCGCACTCCGGCAAGGTGTACGTCGCCCTCACCAACAACACCAACCGCGGTGTCGGTACGAACGCCCCGGCCGACGAGGCCAACCCGCGCAACGCCAACAAGCACGGGCAGATCCTGGAGCTCACCGAGCGCTGGAACCGGGCCGACAGCACCAAGTTCGCCTGGACGCTGTTCCTCGTCGCCGGTGACCCGGACGACCCCGCCACCTACTTCGCGGGCTTCCCGAAGGACGACGTCAGCCCGATCTCCTGCCCGGACAACGTGGCCTTCGACCCGCACGGCAACCTGTGGATCTCCACCGACGGTGCCCAGCTCGGCTACCACGACGGCCTGTTCGGCGTCGCCACCAAGGGCGACCGGCGCGGTGAGCTCAAGCAGTTCCTGACCATGCCGAAGGGCGCCGAGACCTGCGGCCCGATCGTCCAGGACCGGCGGGTGCTCGTCGCCGTGCAGCACCCGGGCGAGATCAGCGGGGCGACGGTGGAGAACCCGGCGAGCACCTGGCCCGACGGCCCCGGCAAGATCGTGCGGCCGGCGGTCGTGGCGGTCTGGCGCAAGGACGGCGACGACATCGGCGTCTGAGCCGTGACCCAGGAGGGCGATCGCGTCAGTGCGGCGACGCGATCGCCCTCGCCGCCGCCACCTCCTGCCGCAGTGGCTCCAGCACACTCCCCGCCGGCCCGGTGAGGTCCGTACGTACCGCGTACAGCACCTCCACCTCCCGCAGCCCGTCCGCCAACTCCCGCAGCTGCAGAGCGACTTGGCCGACCTCGGCCGGAGACGGCGGGGACGCCCCGTGCCGTACCCGCACCCGGGCCGCCGTCGTCGCACGATCCTCCCCCAGTGCCTAAAGGGCCTGGGGGGACCCCCACACGGCGACGACGAGCGGCCACCAGGCCGCGGCCCGGCGTCCGGTGGGCGGCGGCTCGGTCAGCGCGCGCTGGAACTCCGTACGGATGACGGAGAGATCGCGGTAGAGACGGCGGCGCATCCGGGCCCGCGCGGCGGGCTCGAGGGACTCCCCGAACGCGCACTCCACATACCGTGCCGTGTCCGCGACCGCGTCCGCGAGCCGGTCGCCGACGCGGGTGTGCCAGCTCTCCGGCCACAGCAGATAGCCCGCGACCAGCGCGATTGCGCAGCCGATGAGTGAGTCGACCAGGCGGGGCAGCAGCAGGGCGGTGCCCTGGTGGTTCAGGACGTCCGACAGGAGCAGGATCACCGGAGTGATGGCCGCCGTCTGGTAGCCGTAACCCCGCGGCGTCAGCGCCGGGATGAGCGGGGCGAGCAGCAGCATCACCGGTACGTCCCACCAGCCCCGCGCCACCTGGGAGAGGACCGCCGCCGCGACCACCAGCCCGGCGACCGTGCCGAGGGCACGCAGCAGGGCGCGGGAGAACACCGAGCCGAAGTCGGGCTTCAGCACGAAGGTGATGGTCAGGGCCACCCAGTACGAGCGGGGCACGGAGATGATCGAGACCAGCGCCTGGGCCAGCCCGATGCACAGGGCGAGGCGCAGGCCGTAGCGCCAGGAGCCCGCGGAGAGGACGACGTTCCGGGCCGCACGGGCCGTGCGGATCGACAGGGCCGCCGGCCGGCCGAGGCGGTCGTCGATGCCCCTCGGGTCCACGTCCGGCGCCGCGACGACCCCGGCCGCGTGGCGCAGGGCGTGGTCGACGGCGCGGGCGGTCTCCGTCACCGGGACGGGCAGGCTCAGCCCTGTCGGTCCCGTGTAGCCGGTCTCCACCGCCTGGGCGAGGTGGCGTACCGCCTCCGGGACCTCCGGCGGGAGGGGGCTGCCGGACAGCCGGGCGGCGGGGGCGGCCTCGACGACCGGGGTGATCGCGTTCAACTGGGCGAGCAGACGGGTGAGTTCGGGGCTGCGGCCGTGGTGGCGGGCGCGCCGGGCGAGGACGAGGTCGTACGACTGGTTCAGGGACTGGGTGACGGCGTGGCGAGCGGCGTCGTACTCCTCCCCGCCGCCGGCCGCCATCAGTTCGGCCACCGCCCGGTACGTCCCCGCGACCGCCGCCCGCTCCGGCACCCCCGACCTCAGCGGCCAGGCGAGCAGCGCCAGCACCAGGACGAGCAGGCCGCCGCCGGTCATCAGCACCGGCGCCAGCCACCACGCACCCGGCATGGGAAGCCCCGCGCCGATCACGGAGTTGAGCAGCAGGAGCAGCCCCGACACGGAGGCCACCGCGCCGATCGTCGAGATCATCCCGGACACGAGCGCGACGCCGGTGACGGCGGCGACCGCGAGCCAGCCATGGCCGTACACCGCCGACCCCAGGGTGATGCCGACCGCCCCGAACAGCTGTGGGATCGCGATGTTGAGGATCCGCATCCGGTACGCGTCCGCGGTGTCGCCGATGACGCCGGAGAGGGCGCCCATGGAGGCCAGGGCGCCATAGGCGGGTTCGTCGACCGCGAGGCCGATCGCCAGGGGGAGGGACATCGCGATCGCGGCGCGGGCGAGGGCGGCCCGGTTGACGGGCGGCGCCTTCTGCGGTTGGAGGTTTCTCACCAGCCAGTCGGGAGGCGTGAGGCCGATGGGGAACTCTCGGGACATGCGCCCATTACACGTCATCCACGCCGGTGCAGCGTGATGTCGACGACCAGTGCGCGGTGGTCGGTGTCGGCGAGGTCGAGGAAGCGGGCGTCGCCCGCGGAGAAGTCCCGCGACACCAGCACATGGTCGATCTGCGCGCCGATCGCCGGCGCGGTGCGGGCCGGCCAGGTGGGGGTGCGGTCGGATCCGGCGAGGCGGGCCGCGTCGCGCAGGCCGGTGTCGAGGATGTCGCGGAAGGCGGCGTGGTCCTGGGAGGCGTTGAAGTCGCCGGCCAGGATCGTCGCCCCCTCGGCGTCGGCGGCGAAGTCGCGCAACGCGCCCAGCTCCCGCCGCCACACGTCGATCTGGCCGGGCAGCGGGGGCATGGGATGCGCGAGCTGCAGCCGTACGGCGTGGCCGTCCACGTCCGCGACGGCACCGGGCATGCCCATGGTGGCGGGGATGCCGTCGGTGCCGCGCAGCGGGAAGCGGCTGAGGAGGACCGAGCCGATCGAGCCGGACGACTCGACGGCCTGCCGGTAGGGGTAGGCGGTGCCGAAGGTCTTCTTGAGCGCCGCGTCGCAGGTGGTCTCGCACTCCACCACGAACACGACGTCCGGGTCCTCGCGGCGGACGGCCGTGATGAGGGAGTCGGTCGCCCACCCGAACTCGACGTTCGAGGTCAGCACCCGCAGCGAGGCGATCGGCGTCCCGTCGGGCTCGCCGCTCTTCCCGTACGGCTCGATGAACCACGCCAGCAGTCCGAGTACGACGGCTGCCCACACCGTCCCGGCCCACCACCGGGTCAGCAGCGCGAGCGCCAGGCCCACTCCGGCGGGCGCGAGCAGCCAGGGGAGGAAGGCGAGGAGCTGGGGGACGGGGGTGATGCCGTCGGTGTCGGCGAGGCGGCACCCGACGACCACGCTGACGGCGGCGAACAGCAGAGCCGCGGTCCAGATGCCGAGTCGCCGTCCCCGCGGGTTGTTCATCGTTCCGAGGTTACGAGGCGCCGTCCACCCGTGCCAGGAACTCCCCCAGCGCCTTGTTGAACTCCTCGGCCCGCTCCAGGTTCGGCATGTGCGCCGCGCCCTCGATCACGCACAGCGTGGAGTCGGGGAGCGCCGCGTGCATCGCCTCCGCGTCGGCGACCGGGGTGTAGGTGTCGTCGGTGCCGACCACGACCAGGGCCGGGACGGTGACGCGGGTCAGCAGGTCGCGGTAGTCGGGGCGGGCGGCACGGGCGCGCAGGGCGGCAGCGGCGCCCTCGGGAGACGTGGCCGTCATCATGCGGTGGACGTGCGCCTTGACCTCGGCGTCGGCGTGCGGGGCCACCATCTTCTCCAGCACCTCGTCGGCGTACCCACCCATGCCCTCCCGCAGCAGCCGCTCCGCCATGGCGTGGCGCACCTCGACGCCCTCGGGTGTCTCGGCGGCCGGGAAGGTGTCGGCGAGCACCAGCCCCCGGATCCGGTCGGGGAACTGCCGGTAGCAGTCCATGACGATCTGGCCGCCCATGGACAGGCCCGCCAGCACGCACGCCGCCACGTCCAGTTCGTCCAGCAGCGCCTCGATGTCCTGCGCGAACTGCCCGAAGTCCGTGACCCGGTCGGACGGCGTGGAGGCGCCGTAGCCACGCAGGTCCGGGGCGATGACGCGGCGCGTGGCGGAGAAGGCCGCCAGCTGCGGGTTCCACATCGTGTGGTCGAAGGGGTGGCCGTGGACCAGAACAAGGGGGGTTGCCATGGAGCCGACCCTAGGTCGCCCCAACTCCTCGGTTCAATAAGATATTTGTCCTCGGCGCAACGTGCTGACCTGGGGCGACCCCTGGTCGACGCCGCGACACCGGACTTTTCTCGCCCCCGCCGCCCCTACCCGTCCCATCCCCAGGGGCTCCGCCCCCGGACCCCCGCTCCTCAAACGCCGGAGGGGCTGATTTTCAGCCCGTCCGGCGTTTGAGGACGAGGCCGTTCAGGCCGAAGCGGGGGTCTGGGGGCGGAAGCCCCCAGGGACGGGACGGGTAGGGGCGGCGGGGGCGAAAACTCGCCGTGGACCCGAGCCGGACGCCGGACGAGGTCAGGCCTGGACTCGCGTCGGCTGCTGTGCCGGATCTGCGGCGGGCGGGCGCCGAGCTCGCATGAGGTGGCCGTAGCGACCGGTGAGCCAGCAGCCCAGTGCCACCGTCAGGCCCACCGCCGCGAGCAGCCAGGACACCGTCCGCAGGGTCTCGGTGAGGGCGTCGTAGATCGCGCCCGCGGCCGGGCGGTGGGCCGGGTCGGGCAGGTCGGCGAGGGTGAGGCGGCGGCCGACGGCGACGGCGAGGCCGAGGAACGTGCCGCCCAGGGCCGTGCCGAGCGCGGTCGCGGTGAGCGCGCGGCGGCGGCAGGCGGCGACCGCGATGCCGGTGACGGCGAGGGCGGCGGCGGTGACGGGGAGCCAGAAACCGGCGACTTCGAGCACGTCGTAGCCCTTCCGGAGACGGTCCAGGTCCCGGGGCGGCAGGATCGCGACCCGGGTGTGCTCGACCGGGATGCGGCCGGCCAACGGCACGTGGTCGTCGGTGAGTTGGCGCTTGACCTGGGCGGCGACGGGGGCCAGATCGACGGTCACCACGTGCTCGCCGTCGTCCCGCAGCGCGGTCAGCACGGCATCGTGCAGGGCCCGGTTGCCCGCGTCCCACGCCGTGCGGAAGGCCGGCGTCCGCGCGAACGAGCGCACCGCGTCCCGCACGAACGGGCGCATGGGACCGCCCACGGGGACCTCGTGCAGGATTCCGGCCCCGACCGTGTCCGTGACCACGTCACGCACCGCCGGATCCGTGGCGAGCGGCGCCATCGTGGTGACGTACCGGCCCGTGTCGGCGAGCCCGTACGCCGCCCAGGCCGCCAGCGCGCCGAACGGCAGCAGCAGGCAGGACAGGGCGATCAGTACGGCCGACAGGGCGTTCCGCAGGCGTGAGGACACGTGTTCAGGCAACGGCCTCCCCGAGACGCGCGCGAGCCGTGGAGCCGGTGGTTCCGCCCTCCGGTGGAGGGTTCACCCGAACGGGTGTCTCATGGGTCTGGGGAGGTTCGGGGGGAGATCCTGGGAGAAGGAGGCCGTTTCATGCGCACCACTCCGGCCCTGCGGATCCTGGCCGCGGCCCTGCTCACCGGCGGCACTCTCGCTGTCTCGGCGGTGAGTACCACGGCGGCGGCAGCCCCGCCCTCGTACGCCGAGGGCCACGGTGACGGCGGTCCGATCTGGGGCACCATCGTCTCCCGCACCGCCCTCAACGTGAGAGCGGCGCCCACCACCCACTCCGTTGCCGTCGACCGGCTCTCCCCCTGGAGCCAGGACCGTGTCGAGTGCATGGTCCGCGGTCAGAGCGTCAACGGCAACCCGTACTGGTACTGGTTCGTCGGCGCCCAGGGCTGGGTGTCCGCGGCCTTCGTCGACGTCGGCGGGGCATGGGTGCCGACCTGTGCCGATCCGTGTCCGCAGTGGCGGGACGGCAACTGGAACAACGCGAACTGGAACGACCCGAGCTGGAACGAGTCCTGGTCCTCCTCGGCGTCCGGTTCGTGGAGCGCCTCCGGTTCGTGGAGCGCCTCCGGCTCCTGGAGCTGGAGCGCGTCCGGGTCCTCGTCGGACGCCTGGAGTTGGGGCCCCGGCGTCTGGTGAGTGGAGGGATGAGGGAAGGCGTGGGCCCCGGCATTCGTGCCGGGGCCCACGCACGCTCACCGGATGCGGTTTCCCTCGCCGTCCTCCCGCGTGTAGTAGCGGTAGAAGAACACCGCGAAGATGCCCGCTGCCACCGCCAGACCCAGCGCCGTGGACCTGAGCACGCTCTCGCCGGTCTGGCTGTACAGGAAGCCGATCGCCGCGCCCGCGAAGCCGGACTTCACGCCCGAGTGCAGCTCCCGCTTCAGGCGCGGGGCCAGGGTCGCGACGGCGAGGCACAGCACGATGAACGCGAGCGCGGTCACGAAGCCGAACAGGATGTTCCAGCCGGTGATGGGACCGCCGCCGCGCCGGTTGGCCGCGGCCCAGTAGCCGTAGACGAGCCCGAGGACGACGGGTACGCCGAACCTCGCCGCCCTGTGCACCTGTGCGTTGAAGATGTCGGGCGTACGGTTCGTCGGCCGGGGCATTCCGCCGGCCGGTGCCGCATGAGCCATGAGAGCACTCCTCTCTCTCCTCGCCCCCGACTCCAGAGCACACCTGGGGAAGGGGGCTGGCAAGTCGGGGCGACCGCTTTTCGAGGCCACTTTCCGCCCCACCGAGTCGGGAGGGGATCCGGGGAGGGCGGAGCCCTTCCCCGGAGGGGCGCGGGGCTGTATCGATATGCGGCTCCGCCGCGTGGGCGCGACCAGCCACAACGAACCCGCAGCTGACGCACCGCACACCGAGCGGAGCGAACTGGCGGCAGACAGCACCCCGTGCTTCGCTGGGCGCATGAGCGGTGTCGGCCGGCGAACCCTGCGGCCGGTGGGCGGCCGGCGGGCCCGTCTGCCCCGCCCCGTGGGGCCGCCACGCGACGTCGTCGGCCGGCACCAGATGCTGAGGGTGCGCGGCCGCACCGTCACCTGGCTGCCCCCGCTGCTGCTGCTCGGCGCGATCACGGCGATCGACTTCAACACGGCGGGCGAGTTCCGGATGATCTCCTGGGTGGTGCTGGTGCCCGGTATCGCCGCCGCGATCTGCGGGGTGTGGGGCACGATGGTCTTCGCTGCGCTCGCGCTGATCACGTACTTCCTCGCGGACACCTCCTGGCCCGACCAGTACCAGAGCGGCCTGCCCGACTTCATCCTCGTCGCCGTCGGCGGCATCCTCGCCGTCCTGGCCTGCGAGGTCCGGGTGCGCGGCGAGCGCCGCATGCTGCACATGCGGGACGTCGCCGACACCACCCGCCGCACCCTGCTGCGCCCGCTCCCGCCGGTCTGGGGCGGCCTCGAACACGCGGAGGTCTATCTCGCCGCCGACACCGAGGCCCGCGTCGGCGGCGACTTCTACGACATCCAGCCCGGCCTGCACGGCACCCGCGTCCTCGTCGGCGACGTGCAGGGCAAGGGGCTCGGCGCGGTCGAGGCGGCGGCCGCGCTGCTCGGCACGTTCCGCGAGGCCGCCTACCACGAGCCGGACCTGGCCACCGTCGCCGCCCGCCTCGAGACCCGCATGCTCCGGCACGGCGTCCACCTCACCGCGCTGGCCGCTGCCGTCGAATCCCCGCCTGCCCCGCAACGCCCGGCACGCACGCTCGCACGCACCGACAGCAACATCAGCCGCCGGCGCGGCGGGCGCGGGGCCCGCCCTTCGGGCGGACGACGGGGATTCGACGGCAGCGGCCTCCGCGACGACGGCGACCGCTTCGCCACCGCCGTGCTGCTCGGCTTCCCCGAGCACGAGGACGGCGTGGTGGAGGCCGTCCTCTTCGGCCACGAGCCGCCGCTGGTGGTCGGGCCCGCGGGCGTACGGCCCCTGCCGCCGGGCGACGGGCTCCCGCTGGGCCTCGGCTCACTGGCGGCCGACGACGACCCGCCGTCGGTCGTCAGGGTGCCCCTCGCGGCGGGCGAGACCGTGCTGCTGACCACCGACGGGGTGACCGAGGCCCGCGACGCGGCCGGGGTGTTCTACGCGCTCGCCGACGAGGTGGCCCAAGCGGTCGCCGCCGACCCGGGCACCGCCGCACCCCGGCGTCTGGTCGCCTTCGTGCGGGACGGCACCCTGCGGCACTGCGGGGGCCGACTGGCCGACGACACCACGGTGTTCGCGGTGCGCAGGGCCGAAGAACCATCCGGAAACGGACGTTTGCGGTCCTGAGCCCCACCTTCGCAGCCGCAGCGGTTACGGTGCTGACGTACGTGATCGACGGGGGATGGGGAGGGACCGATGCCCGGAACCGTGCTGCTGCTCGCCGCCTCACCGGTGGGCAAGGGCTGTCTGGTGGACGCGGCCTCCGTGCTCCCGGTCCTCGCGGCCGTACCGCCCGCCGTGCTGTCCGGCACCGACACGGCCAACGTCGTCGAACTCGCCGACCCGCTGGAACCGCAGGCCGTGCTGACCCGGCTGCGCGCCGCCGCGGGCGTCCCCGGCCCGCTCACCGTCTTCGTCGCCGGGCAGCTGGTCCTGGACCGCCGCCAGCACCTGCCCCACCTGGCGCTGGCCCGCACCACCACGGCCACCGTCCGCTACACCGCCCTGCCCTGGCACTGGATCCGCGAGGAGTTCCGGCTCCGCCCGCCGGGCACGACGAACCTCGTCCTCGATCTGCACGCCGACCAGGAGACCTGGGAGTGGCTGCGGACGAACCCCCTCGACTCGGGCCGCAACAACGTGGTTTACGGCCGTATCGCACCCCCGCCGTCCAGACGTACGGTGGCGGCACCCGCGTACATGAAGGCGGTGGCGACGATCCTGCGCAGTGGACACCGGCCGCCATTGGAGCAGTTGCACCAGCTGGCGCTGAGCCGGCTGGGCAGCAAGGGTGCCGAGGATCTGGTGCTGGGCGGGCAGATGGGCGCACCGCCGCGAGCACAGGGCGTCGGCGTTCCCGCGGGGGCTCCTCACGGTGCCGGTGTTCCCGCAAGCACTCCCCCCAGGCCCTCGTACCGGCCCGCGACGCCTCCTCCACCGACTCCGGCGGCGCCGAAGTCGGCTGCGCCAACGCTGGACCTGTCGAGGCCGACCGGGCCAATGCCGGACGCGTCGAAGCCGACCGCGCCAACGCCCGCCGCCCCAACGCCCCACGCACCCAAGCCAACAGCCGCCGACCCTCACGCCGACATCGCCGCCGCCGTCCAGGGACGGCGCTACACCGAGGCCGACGCGCTGGCCACCCACCACGAACTGGCCGCCCTGCGCGCCTACGGCCCCGCCTCCGAACAGGCCCTGCACTGGACCGAAGTCCGCGCGGACCTCGCGATGCTGGCCGGGGACCCGGTCCGCAGCTGTCACGCCTGGCTCACCCTCGCGAACGCCCGCCTCGCCGCCGGGCAGGCCCTCGACTCCCCCTCCGTCGAGGCGGCCGTGGACCGCGCCCACCACCAGTGGGGGCAGATCACCGATCCGGCGCGGGCCCGTGAACTCGGGCCCACGATCGCGGAGTTGCGCGCACGGGTGCCGGGGCGCAAGAAGGGCGCACTGGACCACGTCCATCGGCACTTGCGTCAGCTCCAGATCCAGAACTGATGCGGGAGCGGCCTCACTTGCTGAAAGAGAAGTGGGGATGCCGGGACGACTAAGTCATGCCTCGGACAACAACGCCAGCGCCCCCGACACCAGCGTCTGTACCCCCGGCTTGAGCGTCGACAGGTCCGGGGCGAAGTGGGGGCTGTGGTTGCTCGGGACGGCCGCGAGCTTCTCCGCGAGGTCGTCGCCGGGGGTCGCGTTCCACACCTCGGCCGGGGTGGAGGTCACGAACCAGTAGGCGTACGGCAGTCCGTCCGGGGCCAGGTGGGGGAAGTCCTCGCTGGCCATCGCGGGGCCCGGGTCGAGGATGGTGCCGGCGCCGAAGACCTCGCCGTGCACGGCGGCCACGCGCCGGTCGGTCTCGGCGTCGTTGACGGTGATCGGGAAGGACGCGCCGACGGTCACCTCGGGCTCGCGCGGGCAGCCCGCCGCCGCGCACTCGCCGGCCGCGATCCGCCGTACCGCGGCGATCATCCGCTCCCGGACCAGCTCGGACTGCGTACGGATGTTGAGCGAGATGCGCGCCTCGGCCGGGATGATGTTCGGCCGCGTCCCCGCCTCGATCCGCCCGACCGTCAGCACGGCCGACTCCCCGGCGGCCACCTCGCGCGAGACGACGGTCTGGAGGCGGGTGACGAGGAAGCAGGCCGTGACGACCGGGTCCACGGCCGTCTCGGGGCGCGAACCGTGCCCGCCCAGCCCGTGCACCACGATGTCGATGTCCGTCGAGGCGGACAGGATCAGGCCCGGAACGTGCCCGTACAGCCCCGCCGGACCCGGCACCGCGTGCTGGCCCAGCAGCACGTCCGGGCGCGGGAACCGCTCGTACAGCCCGTCCGCCACCATGCGGGCCGCGCCCAGCCCCGTCTCCTCGGCCGGCTGCCCGACCACCAGCAGCGTTCCCGACCAGGCGTCCCGCCCGTCGGCCAGCGCCTTCGCCGCCCCCGCCAGCCAGGTCACGTGCAGGTCGTGCCCGCAGGCGTGCATCAGCCCGGGTGTCCGGGAGGCGTACGGCAGCCCGGTCTCCTCCCGCACCGGCAGGGCGTCCATGTCGGCACGCAGCAGGACGACGGGCCCGTCGCCGTTGCGCAGGACACCCGCGACTCCGGTGATGCCGATGCCGCCGTCGGTCTCGAACCCGGCCCGCTCGAAGCGTTCGGCGAGCTTTCCGGCCGTGCGGTGTTCGCGCAGCGACAGCTCGGGGTGGCGGTGCAGGTCCCGGTAGAAGTCCTCGAGGTCGTTCACGGGGAGGTCGGCGGTGAGGTCCAGCGCGGTGCGGGCGGCGGGAGACGTCATGACGTCAGCGTAGGCGGCGGGTGTCACTCGTACGGCGGTGTTCGCCGGGGCCTCACACCTGTGGCGCTGCTATCCACGAAGCAGGGGGAAGCACCCACCGAAGGAAGTGCCCCGCATGGCCAGCACCCTCTCCATAGATTTCACCCAGGGTCTCGACGACGCCTGGTCGAAGGTCGCCCAGTTCGTACCGAAACTCGTCGGCTTCCTGGTCATCCTGGCCATCGGCTGGTTCGTCTCGAAGATGATCGCCCGTGTCCTGGACCGGGTGCTGCGCAAGGTCGGCTCCGAGCGGCTGTCGGAACGGGCGGGCACGGCACGGCTCCTGCGGGACTCCAAGTACGACATGACGGGCATCGTCTGCAAGATCGTCTACTACGCGCTGATGCTGATCACCCTCCAGCTCGCGCTCGGCGTCTTCGGCGCCAACCCCGTCAGCACGATGATCAACGGCATCGTCGCCTGGCTGCCGCGCGGCATCGTCGCCGTCGTCCTGGTCGTGGTCGCGATGGCCATCGCCAACGCGGTCCGCGGGATCGTGGGCAGCGCGCTGTCGTCGGTGTCGTACGGAAAGACGCTCGCCACCATCGTCTGGGCCTGCATCCTGGCGCTGGGCGTGATCGCGGCCCTCGGCCAGGCGGGCATCGCGACCACGGTCACCCAGCCCGTCCTGTACGCGGCCCTCGCGACCGTGGCCGGCATCCTGATCGTCGGTGTCGGCGGCGGCATGATCACGCCGATGCGGCAGCGCTGGGAGCGGATGCTGTCCACCGCGGAGACCGAGTCGATGCGCGCCAAGGGCAGCATGGCCGCCTACCAGGCGGGCCGCGAGGACGCGATGCGCAACCAGCCGGCGCGGGAGCGGACGGATTCCGGACAGATGGGCACCGGCCCGGACATGGGCACCGGCCGGGACATGGGCACCGACATGTGACACCCCGGGAACGGGAAAGCGGCCGCCGACGCGAGGGGGGAGTGAGCGTCGGCGGCCGCGGCATGGGGGCCGTGCGTCAGAACGCGGGGATGGCGGCCTTGGCCCGGCTGTCGGCGTTGCGGGCGTTGTTGATGTTGGCCTGGAGCTTGCCGGCCAGCGGGAAGTTGGCCTTGCCCCACGTGGAGTTCCACAGGGCGTCGCGCGGAGCCTTGTCCATCTGGAACATGTCGACCAGGGAGGGCTGGTCCCAGGTGCCGTTGCCCCAGACCCGCGGCACCTCGTTGATCGGGTGGGTGCTGTAACCGCCGTGCCGGGAGGCGGCCAGGAAGCGGGGACGCTCCTCGCCCTGCTTCTGCAAGCAGCCGTTCGTGTCGTAGTCGAACAGCGGCATGTACTTGTTCTCGAAGGTGCCGGCGTTCCACGGCAGCTTGTTCAGGATGGCGGCGTTGCCGCTGCCCGCCAGGCCGACGGTCAGGGTGGCGACGCCGCCCGCGACGAGAGCGACCTTGGCGAGGCGGGACTTCATTTTCTTCTTGACTGCCTGGGACTTGTGCGTCGTTCCTTCGGTTGCGGGTGGTGCTCCTTGTGACATGAGAGAGATGTGCAACCTGGGAGTTGATTGTGACGTCCTCTTTGTCAGGACAATCAATTACGCGGACGTCATCCACCTCACATCTTGATTTACGGCGGATCGCGGGGAAACGTAGGTTGATCGTCCCTGAACATCGTTTTCATCTGCTGTACGGAAGTGGGTGGACCTGTGGGACGTCCCGAACGGTCGCTGGACCCCGAGGCCGGACCGGTACAGCGCCTTGCCCATGGCCTGCGCGAGCTGCGCAGGGAGGCGGGCGGACCCTCGTACCGCGCGATGGCGAAGACGGCCGGCTTCTCCGCGACAACGCTGTCCCAGGCGGCGGCCGGCGAGCGGCTGCCGTCCCTCGCGGTGGTCCAGGGGTACGCCCGCGCCTGCGGGGCCGACCCCGGGGAGTGGGAAGCCCGGTGGAAGGAGGCCGAGGCCGAACGCGCCGGGGTGCCGGTCCCGGACGAGGGGGACGAGAAACCGCCGTACCGGGGGCTCACCCGCTTCGAGCCGGACGACCGTGAGCTGTTCTTCGGCCGCGACCGGTTGGTCGAGGAGCTGAACCGACTGGTGTGCGACCACCGGTTCGCGGTGCTGTTCGGTGCTTCGGGAAGCGGCAAGTCGTCGCTGCTCAGGGCCGGGCTCATCCCGCAGCTCAGGGACGAGATAGCGACCCGGGGGCGCCCGGCGGTCCTGCGGGTGCTCACACCGGGAGACAGACCCGCGCAGACCTACGGCCATCTGCTCGCGCCCGCCGAGGAGGAGCCGGAGAGCTGGGTGGTGGTCGACCAGTTCGAGGAGCTCTTCACCCTGTGCCGGGACCGCGCGGAGCGCTCCCGCTTCCTCGACCTGCTGCTCGCCGCCCGCGACCCGGGCAGCCGCCTCAGGGTCCTCATCACCGTACGGGCCGACTTCTACGCCCGCTGCGCCGAGCACCGCGGCCTGGCGGACGCCCTGCGCGGCGCCGGACTGCTGGTCGGCCCGATGACCGCGGACGAACTGCGCGAGGCGGTGATCAAACCGGCGCAGGCGGTCGGACACCTGGTGGAACGGGAGCTGACCGCGAAGATCGTCGAGGAGGTCCTCGACCAGCCCGGCGGCCTGCCGATGCTCTCGCACGCCCTGCTGGAGACCTGGCGCCGGCGCCAGGGCCGGATGCTGACGCTGGCCGCGTACGAGGCGGCCGGCGGGGTACGCGGCGCGATCGCGGCGAGCGCCGAGGAGGTGTACGGACAGCTGACCGCACCCCGGCAGCGTGCCGCACGGCAGCTGCTGCTGCGGATGATCGAGCCGGGCCGGGGCACCCCCGACACCCGCCGCCCCCTCACCCGCGCCGAACTCGACGAGTGGGGCGACGTCGACGTGCCGGTGGTGGTGGAGCGGCTGGCCCGCGCCCGGCTGCTGACCGTCGACGAGGAGGGCGTCCACCTCGCCCACGAGGCGCTGATCACCTGCTGGCCCCGGCTCCAGGGCTGGATCGAGCAGGACCGTGAACGACTGCGCGCCCACCGCGCGCTGACCGAGGCCGCCCGCACCTGGCTGGAGCACGACCGCGACCCCGGCACCCTGTACCGGGGCACCCGCCTCGACCGCACCGAGGAGCACTTCCCCGATCATGAGCGGGACCCGGCGCTGACCGGCACGGAACGGACGTTCCTGATCGCCGCGTTCGAGGCCCGTGACACGGAACGCCGGGCCGCCGTCCGCTCCACGCGCCGGGCCCGGACCGCGATCGGCGTGCTGTCGGCCGTCCTGGTGGTGGCCCTGGTCGCCGGCCTGACCGCCTGGACGCAGAGCCGGGACAACGAGCGCCGCGGCACCGAGGCCGCGGCCCGCCGCATCGCCTCCGTCGCGGACGCGATGCGCACCACCGACCCGCGCACCGCACAGCTCCTCGGCGTCGCCGCCTGGCGGGTCGCCCACCTGCCGGAGACCCGGAGCGCGCTGCTGGGCTCGCTCGGCCAGCCGGAACTGGACGTCTTCAGCGACCCGGCACTGGGCGACGGCACCTCGCGCTACCTCACGGCCTCCGGCCGTACGCTGCTCAGCGTCTCGGGACGCGAGTGGCGGACCTGGGACACGGTGACACACCGGCCGACCGCCTCCGGGCGGCTGCCGGAGGGCGGCCGCGCGGAGGCGGCGAGCCCCGACGGACGGCTGCTGTCGATCCGCTCCGCGGACGGGGTACGGCTGTGGGACACGGCCGCCGCGCGCTGGCGCGGCGAGAGGCTGCCGGACTCGGCCTTCGTGCAGTTCTCCGGGAGCAGCTACCTCGTGAGCGACACGGACGCCCCCGAGGTGCGGGTGCGCTCGATCGCGGACGACCGGCTGCTGTTCGAGACGAAGGCGGAGGCGGAGGACTCGGCCGTGGTGGCGGCGAGCCCGGACGGCGGGCTGGTCGCGGCCTGCCCGGCCGGGGAGGGCCCGCTGCAGGTGCGGGACCTGCGCACCGAGCGCACGGTCCACGGCCGCTGGGAACGGTCGGCCGACATCTGCGGCCGGGAACGGTCGCAGATCGTGCTCGGCGGCCGGCAGCAGCTCGCCGCGCTGACCCCGACCGGGGTGCTCGTCTGGGACATCCGGACGGGGGAGCAGCTGGCCGACCTCCAGGACATCGGGGTGACGTACGTGTCCTTCAGCAAGGACGGAAAGTTCCTGGCGACCGCCGACGCACAGGAGGTCAGGGTGTGGCGGCCGGGCGTCGAGGCCCCGGTGTTCCGGCACTCCCTCAACAACCAGCACCTGTACGGCGGTCTGGACTGGGACCCCTCCCGCCCGGTGCTGCGCTACCTGGAGGGCGGCACCGTGCACACGCTGGACGTCTCGGCGGCCGTCACCTCCGCCTGGCAGGACCAGCCGATGGACAACGTGCTGCTCAGCCCCGACGGCCGCACCCTCGCCACCGCGAGGCGCACCGGCGACCGCTACCGCGTGGACCTGCGCGACACCCGCGACGGACGCCTGCTGCGCACACTCCCCGCCCCGCCGCTCCCCGTCTCCACCGACCCCGCCTACCCGGTGTACCCGCCGGAGACCTCCGCGCTGCTGGCGTTCACCCCCGACAGCAAGGCACTCGCCTACGGGATCTCGGCCCCCAGCAGCGATACGTCCCGGCAGCCCCTCACGATCTGGGACGTCACCGAGGGCCGTACCCGTACGACCCTGAACCTGGCCACGAAGACGTCGACCGGGGCGATGGTCACGATCGCCCTCGGCCCGGACGCCCGCACCCTCTACGCCACCCGCGCCGGACTCTCCACCACCGGCGCCGGCGGCGTCGGCACCCTGAGCAACGAGGTCTGGGACACGGCCCGCGACCGCAGAACGGCGGTCCTGCCCACCCTCTCCAGCAGCCACCTGGCCGCCCGCCCCGACGGCCGCGTCCTCGCCGGCGACAACCGGGTCGCCGCCCTGCCCGCCGGCAAGGTCACCGGCCGGGCCCTCGTCCAGGGCGACGAGATCGGCGCCCTCGCCTTCACCCCCGACGGCTCGCGGCTGGTGGCCGGAGACCAGACGGGCCGGGTCGCGCTGTGGGACGGGAAGCTGCGGCAGCGCGCCGGCCTCCTGCGCAATGTCTTCCCCGCCCTCCCGGACAACATCGGCGACGGGGTCTTCGGCGACACCTCCGAGGCCGTCGACGCCCTCGCCGTCAGCCCCGACGGCAGGACCCTTGCGGTGGGCGGCGAGGCAGGCAGCCTGCAGCTGTGGGACATCGCCACGCAGCAGCCGCTGGGCAGCCCCCTGACGACGTCCGGCGAGGCGATCGAGACCGTGTCCTTCAGCCGCGACAGCGACACCGTGTACGCGGGCAGCGCGCACGTCCCGCTCCAGCGGTACGCCATCGCCCCCGAGCACGCGGTGAGCGAGGTGTGCGCGCGGGCGGGGGGTGGGCTGAGCAGGGCGCAGTGGCGTACGAACATTCCGGACGCGGAGTACCGGAAGATCTGCTGACTCCTCTTGATGCCTCTTGATGCCTCTTGGTGGAACCTTTACCTGTGCCCGGCCGTTCAGGCGGTGAGATCACTCAGACGAGTACCGAGGTGACGTTCATGGCACTGTTCGACCGGCTCAAGGACCAGGCCAAGAACCTGCAGCAGCAGGCGCAGGGCGGGCGCGGCACGACGACCGGTGGGCACGGGCACGGTGGCGCGTCCGGCGGTGGTTCGCGCGGCGGTTCGCGCGCTCAGCTGGTCGGCGTGCTGAAGACGCAGCTGGGCTCCCTCAAGACCGAGCTGAAGAGCGGTGCGTACCGGGACGCCAGCATGGCGATGTGCGCCCTGGTCGCGGCGGCGGACGGGCACGTGGACCCGGCCGAGCAGCAGCAGATGGAGTCGCTGATCCTCAGCAACGACGTGCTGCAGAACTTCCCGCCGGAGCAGCTGCGCACGCGCTTCCACAAGCACGTGAGCCAGCTGACCCGCGACTTCCAGCAGGGCAAGGCCGAGGCGATGCAGGAGATCGCCAAGGCCGCCAAGAAGCCGACCGAGGCCCGTGCGGTGATCCAGACCGGCATCGTGATCGCCGGCGCGGACGGCCACTTCTCCCAGGCCGAGGCGACGGTCCTCAGGGAGGCCTGCGCGGCACTGGGCCTGTCGCCCGCGGAGTTCCAGCTCTGACCGTCAGACGAGGTCGTGCCGCGTCACCAGCCAGCTGATGGCGGTGAGGCGGCACACCGCGTAGTCGTGCCCCACGGGCTCGCGCCAGTCGGTCTCGGCGAGCGCGTCGAGGAAACCGAGGGCGTAGTCGGCGAGCACCTCGCGGTGCGGCGGGCGGGGGACGAGCCCCGGGTGACTGGCGTCGAGCCGTTCCCTGAGCTCGGCCACGTGCTGGTCCACGGCGGCCACGAAGGCAGGCTCGAACGCGAACTCCGCGAAGCGGGGTGCGAAGGAGCTGCTGATCTTGGCCAAGGGGGACATTCCTCCACGGTAAAGGGGCCTTCTGTGGCGGAGGAGGGGTGTTTGGGATGCTTTCCGTCACATGCCGGACGGGGCGGGCGGGGTGTCGCACTCGAACCAGACGGTCTTGCCGGGGTGGTGGGGCTGCCACCCCCAGCGCTGGGTGAAGGCGTCCAGCAGCAGCAGTCCCCGCCCACCCTCCGCGAGTTCGTCCGCTCCGTCCACAGCTGTGGACAGCGGCGGGCAAGGGTCCGTGTCCGTCACCTCCACACGCACCCCGTCCGGCCGCCGCAGGATCCGCAGCGCGGCTCTCCGGTCCGGCACATGTCGTACGACGTTGGAGACCAGCTCGGTCAGGGCGAGGGCGACCGGGTCGGTGAGCTCGGGCATCTCCCAGGCGTGGAGGTGGGCGCGGAGGACCCGGCGGAGATGGCGGGCGGAGTGGTCGCCGAGCGTGAGGGTGAGGCCGTAGGTGGGGCCAAGTCCGGTGTGCGGCGGACCAGTTACGTGATTCATGCGATCAGCGTGGAGTCGGGCGGTTACTCTCGGCTACAGATCGAAGTGAACGCCGCCACGCGTTCGGACCCGGGGGTGACCGTCCCATGCCCAACATCCGCGTACTCGACCCCAGCGCCTCGCCGTTGGACTACTTCGGCTCGGAGCTACGCCGTCTGCGGGAGGCGGCGGGTCTGAAGCAGGGGCAGCTGGGCGACATCATCTTCTGCACGGCTTCCCTGATCGGCCAGGTCGAGACCGCCCACAAGGTCCCGACCCGCGAGTTCGCGGAGCGGATCGACGCGGCGCTGATGACGGACGGGGCGTTCTCGAGGCTGGTGGGGTTGGTTCTGCGAAGCCAACTACCCACGTGGTTTCAGGCGTTCGCGGACATGGAGGCGCGGGCGACGTACCTCTCCACGTATCAGTGCCAGTTGGTGTATGGCCTTCTCCAGACGGAGGCGTACGCGCGGGCCGTGCTCGGCGTGGAGCATACGGACAAGCTCGACGAGGTGGCGGCGGCGCGGATGGAACGCCAGCGCATTCTGAAGCGCGAGCAGCCGCCGGTCCTGTACGTGGTGATGGACGAGGCGGTGCTGCACCGGCAGATCGGCGGCCGGGATGTCATGCGAAAGCAACTTGCCCACTTGTTGGGTCTCTTCGACCAGCCGTGGATGCAGCTCCAGGTACTGCCGTTCTCGGTGGGGGAGCACACCGGAATGATGGGCTCGTTCACTCTGCTGCGTTTCGATGACGACCCGGACATCCACTACAGCGAGAGCTACGACTCAGGCCATATGACCGCCAACCCGCAAGTGATCAGGCAGCGTTCGGTCGGTTACGCTCGCCTGCAGGCAGACGCCCTCTCCACGAGGGAGTCGGCGGCACTGATCGCTCGCGTGATGGAGGAACGCTATGGGAAGCAGCTTGGACCTGACGCGCGCCCTGTGGCGTAAGTCCTCTTACAGCGGCTCCAGCGGCGGCGAGTGCGTCGAGGTCGCCGACCTCACCCCCCACATCGCCGTCCGCGACTCCAAGAACCCCGGCGTCGGCATCCTCGCCCTCTCGCCGGAGGCATACACCGCTTTCGTGGGGGCCGTCGCAGGTTTGCAGGTCAGCAACGTGTTCGGCATCCGGGAGTAACAGCCTGCCCGTTCTCTTTACGCCATCCGGCGCCATCGTGGCGGCCTGCGCAGGAAGAGAACGCGATGACGGACACGCAGCCCACGGGCGACACGGACACGAAGGTCGCGGCCATACCCGAGGGGTACTCCCCCCGGCTCTACAACGAGGACCTCGCCCCGGCCACCGAGCGCAAGTGGGGCGCGTTCAGCATCTTCAACGTCTGGACCTCCGACGTACACAGCCTGTTCGGCTACTTCCTGGCCGCCAGCCTGTTCCTGATCGCGGGCAACACCTTCAAGTTCCTCATCGGCATCGGCGTCGGCTCGCTGGTCATCTACTACCTGATGACGCTGATCGGGAAGGCGGGCGTGAAGACCGGCGTGCCGTACCCGGTCCTGGCCCGCGCCTCCTTCGGCACGTTCGGCGCGAACGTCCCCGCACTGGTCAGGGCGGTCGTCGCCACGTTCTGGTACGGCGCCCAGACCAGCGCGGCGGCGGGCGCGATCGTCGCCTTCCTCGTCCGCTACGACGGCCCGAAGCACCTGCACGAGACGAGCCACCTCTTCGACCACAGCGGTCTGGAGGTGCTCTGCTACCTCGGCGTCTGGGCGGCGCAGCTGCTGATCATCAGCAAGGGCATGGAGACGGTCCGCCGCTTCCAGGACTTCGCGGGCCCGGCGGTCTGGCTGATGATGCTGGTCCTGGCCGTGGCCCTGTCGGTGAAGGCGGGCACGCTCTCCTTCTCGGTGGACATGCCGGCCAAGGACCTCGCGGCACTGGCGAAGAGCGCGACGGGCCTGGACGTGACGCCGGGTTCCTTCGCGGCGATAGCGGCCATCGCGGCGACCTGGGTGACGTACTTCGCCGCGCTGTTCCTGAACTTCGGTGACTTCGCGCGCTTCACGCCGGACGAGAAGACGCTGAAGAAGGGCAACGTCTGGGGCCTGCCGGTCAACCTGATCCTGTTCTCGCTCGTGGCCGCGCTCACCACTGCCGCGGCGAGCAAGGTATACGGCGAGGTCATCCTCGAACCGGCGGCGATCTCGGCGAAGTTCGACAGCGCGTTCCTGGTCCTGCTCGCCGCCCTGACCTTCGCGGTGGCGACCCTGGGCATCAACGTCGTCGCCAACTTCGTCAGCCCGGCCTTCGACTTCGCCAACGTCGCCCCGAAGCACATCACGTTCAAGCGCGGCGGCCTGATCGCGGCGGTCATCGCCCTGCTCCTCTACCCCCTCCACCCCTGGGACAACGCCCCGAGCTTCGTCAACGCCATCGGCTCGACGATGGGCCCGATCTTCGGTGTGGTCGTCGTCGACTACTACCTCCTCCGCAAGGCCCAGCTGAACGTCCCCGACCTCTACAAGGAGGACGGCGAGTTCCGCTTCCAGGGCGGCTGGAACGTACGCGCCTTCGTGGCGGCGGGCATCGGCGCGATCTTCTCCAGCATCCTGCCGACGTACGGGCCGTCCGGGTACGGGGCGGCGCTGGGGCCGTACTCCTGGTTCATCGGGGTGCTGGTCGCGGGTGCGATCTACTTCGGGGTCAGTGGGGGAAAGAGTCGGCTGGTGTCCCGGACCGCATGACCCGGGGGCCACGTCGGCAGGGTCAGCGCGACTGTGCCTGCCCCGGGGTGTGCTGGACCTGAGCGGGCTGGACCTGGTCGTGCCGCGGGCTTGGTTCCGCCGCCCGGGCCGGGCCCGCGTTGGCCGCCAGGACGAGCGCGGTCACGGCGGCGACCGCGGCGGCGAAACCCCTGGCGTAACGCGCGGTGGTGCTGGTGCGTTCGAGCACGGCGACCTCGCAACAGCGAAACTGAACAGTGGTCAACGGCGTATTAAGCCTGCTTAATACGCCGTTTAACCTAGGGGCTGCGGAAGCCGAACGGCAAGAGGCACTGGGGGAGTTGGCCATGTCGGAGCGGGACGACCCGGGCATCATCGGGCGCAGGGTGCAGCAGCTGCGCGTCGAACGCGGACTGACCCAGAAGCAGTTGGCCGAGCCGGCCTACACGCCCGCCTACATCTCCACCCTGGAGTCCGGCCGGGTGCGCCCCTCCGACGACGCGCTCCGGCATCTCGCCGAGCGGCTCGGCGTCGGTTTCGAGGAGCTGGCCACCGGCCGCCCGGCTCGGCTCGTCACCGATCTGCGCCTGAGGCTGACCGGCGCCCAGCGCACCCTCGCCACCGGGGAGGCCGAGGAGGCGGCCGGGCAGTACACCGCCCTGCTCACCGAGGTGGAGTCGCTCGACCTCGTCGAGATACAGGCCGAGGCGCTGCTCGGACTCGGTGAATGCGCCGTGGAGACAGGGGAGCTGGAGGCGGCCCGGCAGTACTTCGAGCGGGCCGAGCAGGCGCTCGGCGACGTGCCGCTGCCCGCCCGCGTCCCCGCCCTGCGCGGCCGTGCCCTCTCCCACTACCTGGCGGGCGAACTCCGCTACTCCGTCTACCTGTTGGAATCCACCATCGACGAGCTCAACCGCGGCGGCCTGCACGACCCCGACGCGCTGCTCCTCCTCTACGCCAGCGTCATCGCCCCCTACATGGACATGGGCGCCCATGCCCGCGCCGCCCAGGCCGCCGAACTCGCCCTCGCCCTCGCCCCGCAGGTCGGCGACCCCGCCCTCGTCGCCCGGATGCACCGGTCCGTCGCCCGTACCCTGCTCGCCGAGGGCAGGGTCGCCGAGGCCGACGCCTCGCTGGCCAAGGCGGCCGAGCTGTACCGGCAGCTGCAGCTGCGCACCGAACTCGCCAACTGCCATTGGATGCGCGGCTACGTCTACGCCCAGAACGGCGAACTGGAGGGCGCGGAGAGCGAGTTGAGGCAGGCGCTCGCCATGCTCTCCGCCAAGCGGGCCGCCCTCTACTCCAGCCAGGCCGCGGTCGAGCTCGCCGACGTACTGCACCGCCGCGGCAAGTCCGAGGAGGCCGCAGCACTCCTCCACGACGTGCTCAGTGACTTCAGCCCCGAACGCGGCGCCCTGCACTCCGCCGCCGCGCACCGCCTCCTCGGCATCATCGCCGAGGACGCCCGCGACACCGAGGCCGCCGAGGAGCACTACGTCCGCGCGCTCAGCGTGCTGGAGCGGGCCGGCGCGGCCGGTGACCTGGCCGACCTGTGCCGGCTGCTCGGCGACCTGCTGCGCCGCACGGGCCGGGTGGAGGCCGCGCTGGACGCGTACCGGACGGGCCTCGGCCACCGTACGGCTCCCGGCACCACCACGCTGGGACCCGCACCCGCACAGCCTCCTCTCTGACCAATCCGAGGTGGCGCACAGCGGCCGGGGGTTAGCCTTCGCGGGGATACGGACGAGCAGGCGGGGCGCGTGGAGAATCAACGGACGGTGGCCGACGGCCTGCGGCTCGCCGTGCGCGCGCTCGTGTACGCCGTGCTCGGCGGCGCCGCGCTGCTCGCCATCGCCACCGTCGTCTCGGTGCTCGGGCCGATGCTCGCCCTCGACCTCTACACCCCGCCCGTCGCCGCCTGGTGGACCGTCTTCACGGCGGTCGCGGTCCAGGGCGTGCCGTTCCTCCTCCTCGGTACGGTCGTCTCCGCGGCGATCGGCGCCTTCGTACCGGAGAAGGTCTTCACCCGCCTCCTCCCGCGCAACCAGGCACTGGCGGTGCCGGTGGCGGGCGCCGCGGGAGTCGTACTCCCCGGTTGTGAGTGTGCGTCGGTTCCGGTGGCCGGGAGCCTGATGCGGCGGGGAGTGGCCCCGGCGGCCGCCCTCGCTTTCCTCCTCTCCGCACCCGCGATCAACCCGGTGGTGCTGGTGGCCACCTCGATCGCCTTCCCCGGCCAGCCGAAGATGGTGCTCGGCCGACTGGTCGCCTCGCTCGCGACGGCCGTGGTGATGGGCTGGCTCTGGGCCCGGTTCGGGCGGGAGGAGTGGCTGCGGCTGCCGAAGCGGGAGACCACGCACTCGGGGAGGGGCCTGCGCGCCTTCGGCGCCGGACTCCAGCACGACTTCCTGCACGCGGGCGGCTTCCTCGTCCTCGGCGCGGCGGCCGCGGCGACCTTCAACATCACCGTTCCGCGCTCCGTCCTCGACCTCTTCACCGACTCGGCCTGGCTGTCGGTGCTGCTGCTGGCCGTCCTCGCGGTCGTCCTGTGCGTGTGCAGCGAGGCCGACGCGTTCGTTGCCGCCTCGCTCAGCGGGTTCTCGCCGACCGCGCGGCTGGCGTTCATGGTGGTGGGGCCGATGGTCGACCTGAAGCTGATCGCGTTGCAGACGGGGACGTTCGGGCGCGCCTTCGCGGTGCGGTTCTCGTCCGTGACCTGGGTGGTGGCCGTGGTGAGCAGTGTGCTCGTGGGGTGGTGGCTGCTGTGAGGCGGTACGGGTCCTCCCTGTTGCTGGTGCTCGTGGGCGCGGCGGTCCTGCGGATCTCCCTCTTCAGCGAGCTGTATCTGCGGTATGTGCAGGCGGGGCTGAGGCCGTATCTGGTCGTGTCCGGGGCGGTGCTCGTGCTGCTGGGCGTCGCGATGGCCGTCGTACGGAGAACAACGCACGACGAGCACGAAGCCGGGCACGAAGCCGGGCACGACGATGACGGTGCAGACGATGAAGACGGCCATCACCACCATGGCCACGGCGGCGGCGGCCCCCGCATCGCCTGGCTCCTCACCCTCCCCGCCCTTGCCCTGCTCCTCTTCCCCCCGCCCGCCCTCGGCTCCTACAGCGCGGAACGCGAGGCGGCGCGGACGGCCGCGCAGGGTGTCGGGACCTTCCCGGCGCTGCCCGCCGGGAACCCCGTCGCGCTCACCCTCGCCGAGTTCAGCTCGCGGGCGATCTACGACAGCGGACGCTCGCTGAAGGGCCGTACCGTCCGGATGACGGGGTTCGTCACCCACGGCGACGACGGCGCCTGGTACGTCACCCGGCTCCTCGTCACCTGCTGCGCCGCCGACGCGTCGACCAGCAAGGTCGAGGTCCGCGGCGATGCGGACGGGGCTCCGCCGGTCGACACCTGGGTCACGGTCACCGGCACCTGGCATCCCAAGGGCAAGCTGGGCACGGACGCGGCGTGGCCGGCGGTGCTGGACGTGAGCTCCGTGAAGCGGGTGAAGCAGCCGGCGGATCCGTACGAGCAGCGGTAGGCCGGCGGGCCCCGGGTACTCGGAGGGCGGGCCGTACCCCTTCCCGGTCCCTGGAGGGCTCGTCGTGACCGATGAACATCCCAGCGGACCGGGGCGCGGTGAACGGACCCTGGCCCGGCTGCAGACCCTGCTGCTGGAGGCCGACGGCCTGGACGACTTCCTGCGGGAGCTCGTCCGGCTCGCCGCGACCGCGCTGCCCGCCCCGGTGTACTGCTCGATCACCCTCAGCGGCGAGAAGCGCTCCCACCCGTACACCGCGGCCGCCAGCGACGAACTCGTGGAGCTGTTCGACCAGCGGCAGTACGAGGTGGACGAGGGCCCCTGCCTGGAGACCCTGCGCACCGGCATCCCGCACCACATCGACGACGTCGACCAGGAGGACCGCTTCGGCGCCTTCCCGGGGCTCGCCCGTGCGAACGGCCTGCGCAGCATGCTCGCGCTGCCCCTGGCCCCGCCCCGGCAGCACGTCGCCGGCGTCCTGAACATGTACTCCACCGAGGTGGGCGCCTTCACCGGGCCGGTCCGGGAGCAGGCCGCCGTCTTCGCGAGCCACGCGTCGGGGGCGCTCGGGGTGGCCCTGAAGTTCGCCGGGCAGCAGCAGTTCAGCCTGGACCTGCAGAGCGCGATCGCCTCACGCACCGTCATCGACCAGGCGCTCGGCATCGTCATGTCCCGGCAGGGCTGCACCGCCGAACGCGCCTTCAACATCCTCACCCGCGCCTCGCAGACCCGGAACATCAAGCTCCGCGACCTCGCCGCCGACCTCGTCCGCAACGTCTCCGGCGAGGCACCCGCCGTACGCCCACTGTGGCCGCGCAACTCTCCGCTGCGTGGTGAGAGGGGCTGAGGCCGGCGGATCAAGTCGCAGGGAAGCAGCGGCACCTCACCGGCGCCGGTGAGCGGGGTCCGGTGCGTGCGGCTGCAAGGCGGAGGAGGCGTTGACATCAGCCGCTGCCGCGGCGGGCGACGCGATGAGGGTCTCCCCGCGTGAGGTCGTTCGAGCGTGGGGGAGTCGGCGACCGACGACAACGCGGCTGGGTCCCCCACGCCCTTGAGGCAGTGGAGGAGTGCGTGCCAGACCTCGCGCCCGCGACAGGATCCGCCGGACCGGCCCCAGGGGTTTCGCCCGGTGGACGACGGGTAGTCGGGCGGCGCCACGCCGACCGAAGGAGGCGGTGGCTGTGCGGCCCAGGGACGACCGCGAGCGCGAGCCCGAGCCGGACGGGGCGCGGGCAGCCCACATGATCGCCGAGGGTGTGCGGGGGGCCGGACCGGGCGAGATCCCGGGTCGGCTGTGCACGGTGGCCGTCAGACTCCTTCCGATCAGCGGCGCCAGCGTGTCGCTGTGCGGTGACGGCATGCCCGTACAGCTGAGCGCGAGCGGGGACAGGGCCGCGGAACTGTCGGAGGTGCAGGCCACCCTGGGCGAGGGCCCGTGTCTCTACGCCGCCCAGCTCGGCGTCCCCGTCCTCGCCACCGATCTGACGGCGGGCCAGGACGCCCTGCGCTGGCCGGTCTTCGCCCAGGAGGCGACGGCGGCCGGGGTCCGGGCGGTGTACTCGATCCCGCTGGGCAACGACACGATGTGCGTCGGCACCCTCGACCTCTACCGCGACGTCCCCGGCGAGCTGGGCCTGAAGGACCTGCACGCCGCGCAACTCGTGGCCGGTGTCATGACGGTGGCCCTGATGGCGCTCCCCCACGGCGAGGAGAACGGCTTCCTGGAAGGCGAGGCCTGGCTGAGCGGTCTGACCGCCGACCACGACGAGGTCCACCAGGCCGTCGGCATGATCATGGTGCAGCTCGGCGCGGGCGCGGACGAGGCACTGGCCCGTCTGCGCGCCCACGCCTTCGCCCACGACCGGACGGCCCTGGAGATGGCGCGCGAGGTGATCGAGCACCGGACGCGGATCGACCGCGACTGAGCCGGCCCGGCGTCGGTCAGACCTGCACCCGCGCCTGCTTCCTGATCTCCTTCAGCCGCTCGGCCCCGAGTTGGACGGCCGTCCGCGTCGCGTCGGTCATCACGTCGCCGAGGCCGCCGTTGGTGAGGCCGATCGCGTCGTCGCCGACGCGGACGGCGGCGACGTCCAGGGTGAGCGTGGTCGGCTCACCGTCGGGCGACTCGCCGGTCATCATGATCAGCAGCCCCTGGCGGCCGTCCCCCACCTTCGGCAGCCGGGAGTCGGTGACCTGGACGCCCTGGACACCGTTGGCCACGGTCCTGGCCGCGAACTGACCGCACTTCTTCGGCAGTGTCTTCAGCCAGGCCAGCGTCCGGTCCACGTCCGCCGGCTTCCGGGCGACGACCTGGTAGCGGAGCTGCGCCTCGTTCCACTCGTCGTCCAGACCGACCACCGCCCGCGGCTGCGCGTCCGCGCCGAACAAGTCGTCGGCGTACAGGGCGTCGAGGAGCCGCTGGCAGTCGGGGCGTTTCGTCTTCGCCTTGAGCAGCCCGTCCCGCCAGGTCGCGGCCCCCTGCGTCGGCGTCCACGGCTCCCCCAGATCGGCATCCGTGACGAGCGCGGCCTGCGCCTGCGCCGCGGTGAGACCGGCGGCGGCCGGGGAAGGGGTGGGGGACTTCGGCGGCGCGCTGGTCGTGGGCACGATGGGCGCCTGCTCGGCCGTGGGCGGCGAACTGAGCGCGGAGCAGGCGGTGGTGCCGAGGAGGGTGCAGAGGGCGAGCACGGAGGCGGTGAGATGCGTGCGGGCCGGGGGTCGGGTCATCGGGGGTGCCTCCTGGGGCCTGCCGGGACGTGGACGCCGTACGGATCCCGTACGTGCTTCCACGTGATCACCGTGTCCGCCCACCCACCAGCGGTCCGGGCCGTCCGGGTTACCCCGCCGCGTTCACCCCGCACTGCCGCAACAACCCCCGCACGTCCTCGTCCACCACTCGATACCGGACCACCCGCCCCTCCTTCTCCCCCTCCACGACCCCCGCCGCCCGCAGCAACCGCAGCGCCTGCGACACGGCGGGGTCGTTCATGCCGGTGGCGATCGCGAGGTCGGACACGGCGAGCGGCCCCGTCCGGTACAGCGCGAGCAGCAGGGCCAGCCGGTTCGCGTCGGCGAGGAGGGAGAAGCGGTCGGCCCAGGTGCGGACGTGGTCGGGTTCGCCGATGGCGGCGATGGCGTCGCACACCCGGTGGCCGTCGATGGTGCGGCGGTCGGCACGGTCGGCCGGGACGAGATGCATGACGGCATCCTCGCAGGCAGCGGTATGTGATCTTGCATACCTGCGCAGGTGTGCAGCTATGCAGGAGAGCCGTCGCCCCCCTACCGTGGGCGGGCCGTGGTGCTCGGGAAGTCGGTGGAAAGCCGACGCGGCCCTCGCCACTGTGATGCGGGGAGTTCCCGTACCGTCCGGCACCCGCCGGGTCACTGGCCGCAAGGCCGGGAAGGCAGGTACGGAAACGTCTGACCTTCCCCCAAGCCAGGAGACCGGCCACGGCATCTCACGAAGTGATCCACGAGGTGCTGGAGCGTGACCGCATGACCCTGCCCGACACCGCCCCCGCGCGGACGGCGTCCTTCAAGTGGCGCCGGGAGGACACCCTCAGGACCGCCGTGCTGATGGCGGTCATCGCGGCTCTGCACGTCGTCGCCTTCGGCATCCTCTTCCTGCTCGTCGTGCCGGAGCACTACGAGGTCGGCACCAAGGCCTTCGGCGTCGGACTCGGCATCACCGCCTACACCCTCGGCATGCGGCACGCGTTCGACGCCGACCACATCGCCGCGATCGACAACACCACCCGCAAGCTGATGGCCGACGGCAAGCGGCCGGTGTCGGTGGGCTTCTGGTTCGCGCTGGGCCACTCCAGCGTGGTGGTGCTGCTCGCCGCACTGATCGCGGGCGGCACCCAACTGGCCGGCAAGGTCATGAACGAGGGCTCGAGCACCCACCAGGTCCTCGGCGTTCTCGGTACGACGATCTCCGGCTCGTTCCTCTACCTCATCGCCGCCCTCAACCTGGTCGCCCTGCTCGGCATCCTGAAGGTCTTCAAGGCGATGCGGGCGGGGGCGTACGACGAGAAGGAGCTCGAACAGCACCTGGATTCCCGGGGGTTCATGAACCGGATCCTGGGCCGCCTCACCAAGTCCATCAGCCGCCCGGGCCAGATGTACCCGCTCGGCTTCCTCTTCGGCCTCGGCTTCGACACGGCCACCGAGGTGACGCTGATGGTGATGGCGGGCTCGGGCGCGGCGGCCGGGCTCCCCTGGTACGCGATCCTCTGCCTGCCGCTCCTCTTCGCCGCCGGGATGAGCCTGTTCGACACCCTCGACGGCACGTTCATGAACTTCGCCTACCAGTGGGCGTTCTCGAACCCGGTCCGCAAGGTCTTCTACAACCTCGCCATCACGGGCCTGTCCATCGCCGTGGCCTTCTTCATCGGCACCATCGAGCTCGTCAGTGTCCTGCACGACAAGTTCGACCTCACCGACTCCGTCACCGGCTGGATCGCGGGCATCGACCTCGACAGCGTCGGCTACATCATCGTCGGCCTGTTCGTGGTGGTGTGGGCGGCGGCCATCGCGTACTGGCGGCTCGCGAAGGTGGAACAGAGGTGGGTGGTGCAGCCCGCCGCGGACACGCGCTGAGCGGAGCGCGGCGATGCGGTGGCCGTATGACCGACAGTCCGAAAGACGTCGTCGAGGCCGCGTTCCGGTACTACAGGTCACAGGACCATGACGCGGCCTTCCCCCTCTACGCCGACGAGTTCACCTTCCTGAAGGAACAGCGCCTGTTGCCAAGCGCTCCGCTGGAAGTCCGGTGCGTCGACCGCGGGTCCGTTGTGGCTGGTCGCGCAGTTCCCCGCGCCCCTTTGGGGAGCTGCCGAACCGTACCGGACTTCGCCGGACCCGCTTAGATCTGCTCCACCGTCGACAGCCACAGCTTCACGTAGCGCTCCACGTCCACCTCCAACGCCACGTCCACGAAGGTCAGTTCGCGCTCGCCCTCGTGGATCTCGGACTCGCCGGGGCGCGGGCGGCGGTCGACGATCGTCTGGCCGCGGGTGGGGCCGGGGGACAGGGAGACCTCGACCGGGAGGTGTGCGGTGGTGATGCCCCCGGGGTCGACGACCGCGCAGACCGCGCCCGCGTCGCCGAGGCCGCCCGTGGGGGTGGGGTCGCCGGAGGTGGCGGGGTCGCGGTGGGCGAGGAGTTCGCCGGCCATGCGCAGGCTCGGTTCCGAACTCGTGCGCAGTCGCTGCACGTCCGCCGCCGGGACGATGACCCGCTCGAACACGTCGAGGCCGTACATCGTGATCGGCACCCCGGCCGTCAGCAGGACCGCGGCCGCCTCCGGGTCGTGCCAGACGTTGAACTCGGCGACCGGTGTGGCGTTCCCGGTGGCCACCGCGCCGCCCATGAACACGATCCGCTCGATGTTCCGCACCACCTCGGGGTGGGTGCGCAGCAGCAGCGCGATGTTCGTCAGCGGTGCGGTGGGGATCAGCGTGACCGGCCTCGGGGAGGCGAGGATCTCCCGCCGCAGCAGCGTCACCGCGTCCACGTCGAGAGGCACCCGGGTCGGCGCGGGCAGCCCCAGGTCGCCCATCCCGTCCTGCCCGTGCACATGCGCGGCCGTACGGACCGGCTCGATCAACGGCCGCTCGGCACCCCGCGCCACCGGGATGTCCGGCGCCCCCGCCTGCTCCAGCACGGTCAGGGTGTTGCGCACGACCCCGTCGACGTCCGTGTTCCCGGCCACGCAGGTGACCGCGCGCAGGTCGAGCCCCGGGTGGTGTACGGCGAACAGCAGGGCCAGGGCGTCGTCGACACCGGTGTCGCAGTCGATGATCACCGGGATGGGCTGACCGGTCACGGCCGTGCTCCTCTCTGCGGGCTTATGTGAAGTGACCTTACGCAGCCGACCAGAGTTCGGCGGCCCGAGCCCCGGCCACGGCCCCGATCCTCCGCAGCAGTTCCTCCACCGGCACGGCTCCCGGCCTGCGGCCGTCCCGCAGCCGTACGGCCGCGCAGTCGCCCTCGGCCTCCCTCTCCCCGATCACCGCCAGGTACGGCACGAGCCGCGCCGCCCGGACGCGGGCACCGAGGGTGCCGTGCTCGGGGCCGGCGAGTTCGGCCCGTAGACCGTGCGCGAGAGCCCGCCGTACGACGGTGTGCGCCTGTTCCTCCTGCTCCCGCCCCACCGGCAGCACCACCAGCTGCACGGGCGCGAGCCACGCCGGGAACGCGCCGCCGTGCTCCTCGACGAGATGCGCGACCGCCCGTTCGACGCTGCCGATGACGCTGCGGTGCACCATGACCGGTCGGTGTTTCGCCCCGTCGGCGCCGATGTAGTGCAGGTCGAAGCGTTCGGGCTGGTGGAAGTCGATCTGGACGGTGGAGAGGGTGGACTCGCGGCCGGCGGGGTCCTGGATCTGGACGTCGATCTTGGGGCCGTAGAAGGCGGCCTCGCCCTCGGCTTCCTCGTAGACGATCCCGTCCAGCGCCTGTCGGAGCAGGGCGGTGGCCCGTCGCCACAGCTCGGGATCGGCCACGTACTTGCCGCCGTCACCCGGGAGGGAGAGGCGGTACCGGGCGGCACGGATGCCGAGATCGGCGTACGCGCGACCGATCAGCTCCAGCGCGCCCCGAGCCTCCTCCACCGCCTGCTCCAGGGTGCAGAAGACGTGCGCGTCGTTGAGCTGGATGGACCGGACCCGGGTCAGCCCGCCGAGCACACCCGACAGCTCGGAGCGGTACATGCCGCCCAACTCGGCCATGCGGAAGGGCAGTTCACGGTAGCTGTGCGACCGCGACCGGTAGATGAGGGCATGGTGGGGGCAGAGGCTGGGCCGCAGCACGACCTCCTCCGCGCCCAGCTGCATCGGCGGGAACATGTCGTCGCTGTAGTGGGACCAGTGCCCCGAGATCTCGTACAGCTCCCGCTTGCCGAGGACGGGCGAGTACACGTGCCGGTAGCCGGCCGCGAGCTCGGCCTCCCGGACGTACTCCTCCAGGGCGTGCCGTACGACGGCCCCGTCGGGCAGCCAGTACGGCAGCCCCGCGCCCATCAACGGGTCGGTGTCGAACAGGTCGAGTTCACGGCCGAGTCGGCGGTGGTCGTGGACGGCGGTCATGGCGGTCTCCCTCGCTCGGGAGGGGCGAGAGGAACCGGGGGACGGAACGGCGAAGCCCCGGGGCACTCGCCCCGGGGCTTCGGACTCAGTCAGCAGTCAGCGCGCCGGGACACTGTCCGGCGTCGTCGTGAGAGACAAGTGGGCGCGCTGCATGGGGGTGACGGTAGCGGGAGGGAGGGGGCGGGGGCGAGGGATTTTCGGCCCGCCGTGTGCACCACGGCCACCGCCGACAGAGCGACCCCCAGGCCGACAGCCGTCTGCACGGTGAACGGTTCGTCGAACATCGCGGCGCCCCAGACCGCCGTGACGGGTGCCATCAGGAACATGAGGGTGTTGACCCTCGTGATGCCGGAGCGCTGGAGGACGAGCCAGTAGAGGCCGTAGCCGCCGAAGGTCGAGAGGGTGACCAGCCAGGCGATCGCCAGCCAGAACGACGGGGCGGAGGGCGGGGCGGCAGCCCCGGTCGCGAGGGCTGCGGTCGTGAAGACCACGGCGCTGGTGGTGCAGTGGACGGTCATCGACACGGTGGGCGGGACGGGGGTGCGGGAACGCTGGTCCAGGAAGGTGGCCGCCACCAGGGAGAGCATCCCGGCGAACGGTATGAGGTACGTCCACCACGCCACGCCGCTGCTCGCCCCCGCGTCGGCCGTGGTGACGACGGCGACGCCGCCGAGGCCCAGGCACAGGCCGAGCCACTGCCTGCCCGAGACGTACTGGTGCAGGAGCGGGCCGGCCAGGGCTCCCGCCACCAGGGGCTGGGTGCCGTCGATCAGGGCGGTCGTGCCGCTGGAGACGCCGAGTTGGATGGCGTAGTAGACGGTGAGCAGGTAGCCGCTCTGGGAGAGGAGCCCGATCACGGCCTGCCGTCCGACGGTGCTCGGGGTCAGGGTCCGCCACCAGCCGCGGCCCGCGGCCACCGCGGCCAGGACGACTGCCAGCGGCAGGAACCGCCACATCAGGATCGTCACCGCCCCGGCGTCCTGAGCGCCCAGCTTGGCGCCGACGAAGCCTGAGCTCCAGCACAGCACGAAGGCGGCGGAGAGCAGGAAGTCCATGGTCATCACCGTTGACTGCATTGACTAAACAGATCGGTATACCTGTCGAACCGCCCACTATACAGATCGGTATAGTCTGGATCCATGGGTACCAGGCGGATCACCATGACCCCCGGCGCGCGCCGCGCCCTCGCGGCCGCGTCCCGGCTGTTCTACGAGCGCGGCATCCACGCGGTCGGTGTGGACCTGATCGCCGCCGAGGCCGGGGTCACCAAGAAGACGCTCTACGACCGGTTCGGGTCCAAGGAACAGATCGTCGTCGAGTACCTCGCGGACCGGGACGAGCGCTGGCGGGCGTACGTCACCGAGCGGCTCGAACACGCCGGGCCCGGGTCCGTCGAGCGCGTCCTCGCGGTCTTCGACGCCTCGAAGTCATGGATGGACGAGAACAGTTCCAAGGGATGCAGCATGGTCAACGCGCATGCCGAGATCAGCGACCCCGCTCATCCGGCGTACGCGATCATCGCCGGCCAGAAGGAGTGGATGCTCCAGCTGTTCACCGACCTGGCTCCCGGATCGGCCCGCTCCCTCATGCTCCTGCACGAGGGAGCCCTGGTCGCCCACGGCCTGCGCATCTTCCCCGACCCGATCGGTCACGCCCGCGACCAGGCGGCTGAACTGCTCGCCACCCCACCGGAGATCCCGTAAGGGCACCGACCTTCTCACCCGGGCCCCAGTACTAGGCTGCTGCCGCTGAACGACCTTTCGACGCACGGAAATCGGGAAAGGTGGCGGCGATGCCGCTGAGCACCGGGGAGTCGGAGTCCATCGGGTCCATAGGCGGCTATGAGCTCGTCGACCGGCTCGGCAGCGGTGGCATGGGCATCGTCTACCTGGGACGCGCGGCCTCGGGGTGGCAGGTCGCGGTCAAGGTCGTGCATGCGCAGTACGCGTTGGACGAGGAGTTCCGGGCGCGGTTCCGGCAGGAGATCGCGGCGGCCCGGCGGGTGAGCGGTGCGTTCTTTCGCCGTTCCGCGGGTTGACACGGACTCCGCGGTGACCTGGGGCGACGCGTACGAGGCGCTGCTGCGGGTGAACCCGGGCAGCGGTGCCGTCGAGCGGGTTCCGCTGACGGGATCACCGACCGGCGTCGCCTCCCTGGCGGGCGGCGTCGTCTACGTCGTACGGGAGGACGGAACGGTCACCGCCGTGTCGGTGGCCGACGGCAGACAACTGTGGCGGCAGGCGACGGAGATGGAGAGCCTGTCGGGACCGGTGGTGTCGACGACGTACGACAGCGTGTACTTCGTCAGTCGATTCGGCCGTCTGCCGGCGCTGGACCGTGACACCGGCGCGGAGCGATGGCACACGGCCGGGCTGGACAGCGCGGGGGGCGTGACGGAGGGGGCGAGCCTGCTGCTGGTCAAGGACGCGATCGTGGCGACGGCGCTCGGCACGGCCCTCTCGGTGAGTCCGGACCGCCCCACCGCCCGGCAGCCGACCGCCGCCGCGAGCGCCACCGCGAACTGACCGGTGCCGGACGGGCGTTCAGCCCGTCCGGCACCGAGGCGTCACCTGACGGTGATTACGAGCGGGTCGCCTTACGCCTGCGCGTCGCCAGGACGATGGCCGCGCCGCCCGCGAGGAGCACCGCCGCGCCGCCCGCGATCAGGGGCGTGTTGCTGCTGGCGCCGGTCTCCGCGAGGTCGTCGCCGCCACCGTTCGGGGTGGCGGCCGGAGCGGTGGTGGACTCGGAGGCGGACGGGGTCGGGGTGTCCGTCGACGGGGACTCGGAGGCCGGAGGCGTGGTCTCCTCGGCCGGCGGGGTGGTCTCCTCGGCCGGGGTCGTGGGCTCGGAGGACTCCGGGGCGGGCGACGTCGGGGTCGCCGGGGGCGTCGTCTCCGTCGCCGTGCAGTCCTTCGTGCCGCCGTTCCAGGCCGCGATCAGCTTGTCCTTGATGACCGGGCGATCCGGGCCCTTGGGCAGCTCGCCGTGCTCGAAGCCGTCGTTCGCGTCCAGCTTGCCGTCGTACTTCACCGCGCCGCGGTAGAGGTCGACCTGCGCGAAGCAGCCCGCGTCGGGGATCGAGATGTCGAGGGAGTCGGTCTGGCCGGCCTTGACGGTCACCGTGTCGAAGTCGTGGAAGACCTGCTCGCCGGAGGTGGCGAAGGTGGCGCCGTGGGCGAGGTAGGAGGCGAGGGACGCCGTGCACGTCGTCGCGTCGCTCGCGGTGCGGACCTTGACGTGGACCTCGCCGTCGTCGGTCGGCTTGAGGTTCTGGTCGTCGACCTTGACCGAGTCGTAGAAGTTCGTCCCGTCGAGCGAGAACTGGCAGCGCTCGGTCTCGGTCTTCGTGCCGGCGCCGGTGCCGGGCTTGTAGCTGCCACCGGACTCCCAGCCCTCGCCGCCGGGGCAGTCGGTGGCCCAGGCGACGGAGGCGGAGGCGGCGCAGAGGGCGAGCGTCGCGGCGCCCGTCCCCAACAGGCGTCGCATGGTGACACGTCTCGCTATGGACATGCGTATCCCATCAGGATGGAGTGGTCGAAACCCAGTGAGAAGCACTGAGAAAGAATGAGAAGCACTGAGAAGCACTGGGCCCATTGGTCACATGCGCCACAGCGTGCAGACATCGTGGATCTCGCCGCGCAACAGTGTCAACCTGCGGGAATGCAAGGTTCGTTCTCGCGCCATCACATTTCCGCCACACGGGGAACAGCGCGCTCCGCTAGTAATCGAGGTTCGCTCCTCCACAGCTGTGGACAGATTCCTCTTTGTTCGTCTTTGCGGTACGTACACAGCACCGAGGAGTCCGTGTGACCCCCGACCTCTCGTCCAGGGACCCGAACTGGTGGCGCCAGGCCGTCATCTACCAGGTCTACCCCCGCAGCTTCGCCGATGCCGACGGTGACGGCCTCGGCGACATCCGCGGCATCACCGAACGCCTCGCCCACCTGAGTGCCCTCGGCGTCGACGCACTGTGGCTCAGCCCCTTCTACCCCTCCGAACTCGCCGACGGCGGCTACGACGTCGCCGACTACCGGGACGTCGACCCGCGCCTGGGCACCCTCGACGACTTCGCCGCCATGGTCGCCGAGGCACACCGGCTCGGCCTGAAGGTGATCGTCGACCTCGTCCCGAACCACACCTCGCACCAGCACGTGTGGTTCCAGGAGGCCCTCGCCGCGGGGCCCGGCTCGGCCGCCCGCGAGCGCTATGTCTTCCGCGACGGCAAGGGCGTGCACGGCGAACTCCCGCCCACCGACTGGCAGTCCGTGTTCGGCGGCAGTGCCTGGCAGCGGGTGCCGGACGGCCAGTGGTACCTGCACCTCTTCGCACCCCAGCAGCCCGACCTGAACTGGGCGAACGACGAGGTCCGCGCCGACTTCCGCACCACCCTGCGCTTCTGGTCCGACCGCGGCGTCGACGGCTTCCGTGTCGACGTGGCGCACGCGCTCGCCAAGGACCTCAGCGAGCCGCTGCGCGACCTCGGCGCCCCGGAGCTCAGCGGGGATGAGGCCCTCGCCGCCATGGCGCCCGGCACCCACCCCTTCTTCGACCGCGACGAGGTCCACGCGATCTACCGCGACTGGCGCCGGATCCTCGACGCCTACACCCCGCCCCGCACGGCCGTCGCCGAGGCCTGGGTCCCGGGCGCCCGCCGCGCCCTCTACGCCCGCGCCGACGAACTCGGCCAGGCCTTCAACTTCGAGTATCTGCAAGCCGGTTGGGGCGCCGCCGAACTCCGCGAGGTCATCACCGACTCCCTGACGACCGCCCAGGCGGCCCACGCCTCGGCCACCTGGGTGCTCTCCAACCACGACGTCGTACGGCACGCCTCACGGCTGATGCTCCCGCCGGGCACGGACGAGAACGCGTGGCTGCTGTCCGGCGGCCACGCGCCCGCCGTCGACGCCGCCAAGGGCCTACGACGCGCTCGCGCCGCCACGCTCCTGATGCTCGCGCTGCCCGGATCGTCGTACGTCTACCAGGGCGAGGAACTCGGCCT
This sequence comes from Streptomyces fulvoviolaceus, assembly GCF_000718165.1. GTDB lineage: Bacteria > Actinomycetota > Actinomycetes > Streptomycetales > Streptomycetaceae > Streptomyces > Streptomyces fulvoviolaceus. Next base: position 45,324 of record NZ_JOEY01000010.1, read on the forward strand.
GCCCGAGGTCGCCGACCTGCCCGTCGAGGTTCTCCAGGACCCGATCTGGGAGCAGACGGGACGTGTGCGCAAGGGCCGCGACGGGTGCCGGGTGCCGCTGCCGTGGACGACGACCGGTCCGTCGTACGGCTTCGGGGCGGGCGGTGCCTGGCTGCCGCAGCCGGAGAGCTTCGCGGCGTACGCCGTCGAGGCCCAGGACGGGGCCGGGAGCTCGACCCTGGAGTTCTACCGCACGGCCCTGCGCCTGCGCCGCAAGCTGCTGGAGGGGGAGGCGCTGACCTGGGCGGACGACAGCCCGGCCGGGGTGCTGGACTTCTCCCGGCACGAGGGCTGGCGGTGCGTCACGAACCTGTCGGACGCGGCGGTTCCGCTCCCGGCGGGGGAAGTGCTCATCACCAGCGGCCCGTTGGAGGACGGGCTGCTGGCGGCGGACACGACGGTGTGGCTGGCCTGAGCGCTCCGCTGGTTGTGCGGTTCGTTTGCCGCGGGCCGGTGAGGGCTGGTCGCGCCCACGAGGCGGAGCCGCAGATGTCACAGCCTCGCGCCCCTTACGGGGCCCGGTTCCGCAGCCGACTTCACCAGGTCCACTCGGGCCGCGGCCCTGGCTACCCGACGGCCGGAGTCGGGCTGACGCCCGGGGCCGGGGTGGCGCTCGACGACGAGTCACCCGGGAGCGCGACCGGTGAGGAGGTCGCGTTCGCCGGCGGGGTGAGCACGACCTGGGGCTCGCCGGGCTGCGGTGCCGGCGGGGTCAGGTTGTCGGAGGGCAGCTTCGGCGGGGTGGTCTGCTGGAACAGGGCCTGGTCGAAGTTGACGAAGCCGGTCTTCTCCATGACCGTGATGTGGTCCAGGACCGTGTCGTTGGCCTGGTCGGCCAGCGCCCGCACCAGCGTGTTCTTGGTGGTGGAGCGGATCTTGGCGACCGTGTTGAAGATCGAACCGTGCGTCGTGCGCAGGATGTTGGCGAAGTTCGTGTCGAACTGCTGGCCGGAGCTCGAGTCGATCTGGTTCACGAAGCCCACCTGTTGGGGGCTCGCCACGTTCGGCAGGGTGATGTTGAGCATCTGGGCGATCTTGCGGCAGGTGGTGTCCAGTGCCGCGTGTCCGTCGACGAGATGCTCTCCCGCGGTCTTGACCTCCTTGGTCGTCCCCTTCTCCATGCCGATCTTCCCCAGGGGGTACTCCCACAGCCCGGCCGCCCGGACCTTCACCACGAAGTCCCGGTCCTGCTCGGTCAGCGGTCCCCACTGGGTCTGCGCGATCACTCTGTCCTGCGCGCTGGAGACGGTGCTGAGACCCAGCATCGAGGGGTAGGCGAGCGCGCCGAGTGTCAGCGTGAGGGCTCCGCCCACGAAGAGAGTTCCCATCGCGTTGCGCGAGAGTGGCACCGTGCCTCCTGCCCGGTAGGGATCCCCGCCGGGGCGGGTCGGACGTACACAGGTACGTACGCGAGGGCACGGGTGTTCATTCGGTGCCCGGCGGGCCGTGTGAGGTGCACGACGACCCGCCGGACCCGGTGACTCACTTCTTCGCGAACACCGCCGTCAGCGTGTGCCCGCTCTCGTCGAAGTGGACGGCCGCGCAGGCCTCATGCTGCTCCTCGTCACCGCCGGAGGTGGTCTTCGTGGCGCGGTAGGCGGAGACCGCCTCGGCGGACCGGTTGATGCGGTTGCAGGTGCCCTTGGTCGCCGAGCGGCAGCTCGACTCGTACGCCATCACCGTCGACCAGCCGCCCTTCTCGGCGAAGTAGCCGGCGGCGCCGTTGCCGGGCTGGCTCGGCTCGGTCCCCCACTCTCGGCTTCGCTCGAGCGGGGGGACCCCATCGGCGCGGAGCCGCATATCGATACAGCCCAGCGCCCCTGACGGGCGCGGTTCCGCAGCCTTCACCTGGTTCGTTTAGCGTGGCGATCATGAGTGACTGGGACATAAGGCCGGCCTCGGTGGCGGATGTCGAGGCGATTGTCGAGGTGCGGGCCGTGGCGATGCGGCCGGATCTGGAACGGCTCGGGCGGTACGACGAGCATCGGGTGCGGCAGCGGTTCCGGGACGCGTTCGAACCGGCGCACACCTGGGTGATCGAGGTGGGCGGCGAGCTCGCCGGCTGCGTGGCGCTGCGACCGGCCGAGGACGCCCACTGGCTGGAGCACTTCTACCTGGCCCCGCACCTTCAGGGCAGCGGCATCGGTACGGCAGTACTGAGCAGGATGCTGGAGCGGTGCGACCGCGAAGGCGTTCCGGTCCGGCTGAACGTGCTGCAGGGCAGTCCGGCCCGGCGACTGTACGAGCGGTACGGGTTCACGCTCGAGACGGAGGACCCGGTGGACGTGTTCATGGTGCGCTCGGCGAATCGCGAGGACTTCTTCCGCGACGACACCCCCACCCCCACCCCCAGTTGACCGAACGTTGACCGGTTCCCGCCCGAGTCCGGGGGAAAACGCGGGAGAGTCCTGACCGGCCCCCCGCCTAGATTTTTCCACATGTCCATGCCACTGCGGCGCCCCCAGCCCGTCAGGGCTGCCGCGCCCCTCCCCGTCCTCCCGTACCGCAAGCCCACCAAGGGCCGTGACTACTGGGTGCTGGACGACGTGCTCCCGGATGTGGACGCCGTACGGGAACGGTGTCTCGAGAAGGACGACTGGGTCGAGGGGTATCCGTACACGTCGGAGAGTTGGCCGGGGCTGCGGACCATGCCCGGGCTGGAGCCCGCCGAACTCGCGCGCGTCGAGCGGCTCGTGACGAAGGCGACCGGGGCCGGGAAGCTGTGGGTGCAGCAGACGCCCGGGGGCGGGACCCTCAACCACAACTGCATCCAGGTCGTGGGGGAGGGCGAGAGCACTCCCCGGCCGCACACCGACTCCCGCGCGCTGTGCAGGTACGCCGCCGTGCTGTATCTCAACCCGTCCGTCCCCAAGGACTGCGGGACCAGTTTCTACCGGCAGTCCCTGCCCGGTGGTCGACTCGGCGGCAACGTCGTCCAGGCCCCGCACAACAACCTCGTCGACGCCCTCGGCACGCGGTTCGTCGCGCCCGACGCCTTCGAGGAGGACGTACGCGTGCCGCACAAGTACAACCGGCTGCTCCTCTACAACGCCAACCTCGTGCACAGCGCGACCGGTTACTCCGGCGCCACGCTGGAGGAGAAGCGGATGACGGCCGTCTTCTTCTGGATGGCCCAGTGAGGGCTCAGTGAGGGCTCAGTGAGGGCTCAGTAGCGGACTGCTCTGCTCACCTTCGTCTTCACCTCGCCCGACAGGTCGTGCGTGCTGCGGGCAGTGCCCTTCCCCGACCCGCCCGCGGCCACGTCCGACACCGTGACGACCACCGCGTCCACCAACTTGCCGTCCCCGTTGGTGAAGTCGACCTGCACCGCGAAGGACTTGGAAGAGTCGGCGGTGTTGGTTGCGGTCACCTCCACCGTCGTACGCCCGTCGGAGGCCGTGGCCGGCGTGCCGATCCGCACGTCGTCCTTCGCGTTCACGCCGTTCTTGATGTCGTCGAACCTCCGGCCCGCCTCCGCCGTCGCCGACGCGACCACGTCCGAGGCCTTCGAGGCGATCGACGCGGCCTTGCTGGCCACCGACGACGGGGTGGTGTCGTCGGAGCAGCCGGTCAGCGCGGCCGCCGTCACTGCCGTCAGTGCCGCGGCTGTACCCCACCGCGCCCGGTGACCTGCCATCTCGCCTCCACGGGAGTTCGTTCGGTCCGGTTCCAGTGAAGATCCGTATCCCTGCGGCCGCACTCCGGCCGTCACCCGAACGGCCCACCCTCGTGGTGAGCACCCCCGTACCGCCCGATCGTCGAAGCACGGACGAACGACGGAGGTACCACCATGACCCAGCAGCCGCACGCGACCCAGCCGCCCACCCCCGGCGGTGAGGAGCAGCCTCCTCCGGCCTGGAGCACGTCCGGCCGGCCCACCGGCCCCGCGGCCGACCAGGGCGGCGACTACGCCATGTCGCCCAGGGAGAGCGGCTTCGCCGCCGGCGGTGTCGTCTTCGCCGGTGTGCTGATGCTGGTGCACGGTGTCCTCGCCGTCCTCCAGGGCATCTCCGCGCTGGCCGAGGACGACGTGTGGGCGGGCGTCGGCGACTACGTCTACAAGATCAACCTCACCGGCTGGGGCGTGATCATGCTGTGCCTGGGTGCCGTCGTGGCCGTCACCGGCGCGGGGATCCTCAAGGGCGCCGGCTGGGCCCGGATGACCGGTATCTTCCTGGCCTCGCTGAGCATGGTCTTCCAGTTCCTGTTCCTGCCGTACGCGCCCGTCTGGTCGGTGATCATGATCGCGATCGACTTCTTCGTGATCTGGGCGCTGGCCGTGTACCGGCCGGCGGACGCGCGGGCCTGACCCGCGAACTCATGTGCGGGCCGCGCTCCACGGCTGCGGTGCCGGGGACCGTGCGGTGGACGCGCTGTGGTCGGCGACCCGGCTCGCCCCGTACTGGCGGGCCGCGGGGGCGTTGTCCGAGGGCCGCTACTGGATCGACGCGGCCCTCGACCGCACCCCGCCCGACCGCCCCGAGCGGGCCTGGGCGCTGCTGATGACCGGCGCGATGGGCGTGTGGTCGGGTGATCTGGAGACCGCTCTGGAGCGGTTTCCACAGGCTGTGGAGGTGGCCCGGCGCACTGGCGAGGGCTATGTGGTGACACTCGCCGAGGCCTATCTCGGCGCGCTGACGGCGCTCGGCGGAGCCGTGGACGAGGGGCTGGCGGCCTTCGAGGAGGCCCGGGTGCGGATCATCGCCTCGGGCGACCTGAAGGGCATCGGCACCGTCCACTACGAGGGCGCGCTGCTGCGGGCCGTGCTGGGCGACACGGGGGGCGCTCCGGCTGTGCGAGGAGGGCCTCGCCTTCCTGGAGGGCACGGGCGACCGCCGGCTGTACGGCGCCACGCTCACCGCCCAGGGCGTGGTCCTCGCGCACGGAGATCCCGGCGGTGGCGGGGCCGTAGACAGGTATCCCCGTAGGTACATGGCTGCCACAGCCAGGTGTACGGATCTTCCCGCGACCGGCACCCGGCGGCCGCCCCTGCGCGGCAGGCCGGACGTGCCGCCGGGGACGGGACGTGCCGGGCGTCGGCAGTGTTGGTCAAACCCCACGGCTGTCATGGCAGGACGCCCGGCACCGCGCGTCCCCGGCGGCACCAGCGAGGAAGGGCTGCCCTGGTCGGCGGGGCAGCCCCCTGGCCGCCCGGGTCACACGTGCCCGAGACCTCCGCTGCCGAAGCCGCCGCTCGATCCCGGCAGCCAGCGCTTGCGGTGCTGGTCCTTTCCTCGTCTGCTTCCCGAGTGATGGAGCTGGTACGGCATCAGCCGTTCCCGCTTGTCCGCGGCGACCGGCACCTCGTCCGGCTCCCGCATCTCCCTCATCTCGTGGACCGGGCCGGAGTCGGGAACGTGCGGCTGCTCCTTGAGCAGTGGCCGCGGCAGCTCCCGGTCCTGGACCCGCATGCCGAACACGACGGCCCATATCAATGCGCCGGCGATGATCAGGCCACCACCGAAGGCGGCGATCACGTTGAGTACGTCACTCGACGCGGCCGCCAGTACAAACGTCGCGGTACTCATATTCCGATTATCGCCGAAATCCCCGGAATGGGGACCTCCAGTGGCCTGTCCTCTCAGGCGCCCCGCGGGCGCGGGCCCGGGTAGGGGCCCCGGTACCCGTTGCGCCGGTCCCTGCCCAGGACACCCCGGGCGTCGAGCATCAGCTGCAGCCGGCCCGCGTCCCAGTCCGCCCGGCTGGTGACCCGGTCCACGCGCTCCCGTACGACGGGCTCGCCCGCCGCCAGCGCCGCGGCCAGGTAGGCATCGTCGGCCGCCTCCGCGTACAGGATCCGCAGCAGCCAGAACGGGGCCGAGCCGACGTCCCAGTCGGTGCGGCTCTCCCGGAGCTCGGGCGCGCAGCCGCGGCCGGTCGCGGAGAGCGCGCACGCCCGGTCCGTGACATCGGGCAGGGGCACCGAGACCGGTGCGGCCGGCACGGTCGGCACGGACTGCACGGTCGGCTGCGACCGCAGGGCTGCCAGCCGCCCCGCCGCCCGGCCCAGCGCGTCGTTGCCCCAGCCGGGCTGGTCCAGGCCCGTGGCCGCCCAGGCGACGACCGGGGCGTAGGCGGCGTTCGGCGGGAGGCGGGGGTCGCCCACGGACAGCGGGCCCGCCTTGACCCGGTTCAGGGTGCGGCTAGCCCGCCCCACCCGCAGCCAGTGCGCGCGCTCGTCGCTGACCACGGGCCGGCCGACGTAGGAGCGCAGGGCCGCGCCGAGCGCGTGCGACAGCTTCGGCACCTCCTCGGGGGCCAGCTCGCCCGCGACGTCCACCAGCGCGCACAGCGTGTCGAGGTCGACGTGGTCGGCGAGCCGTGCGATGCCGGGCCTGAGCAGCTCCGCCAGGATCTGCCGGGCGCCGTCCGGGTTGTCCAGGGCGGCCGTCGTACGGATCAGGGCGACCGCGTCCGTGACGTCCGTGAGCGCGCCGCGCGACAGGCGCCGTACGACATTGCGGACGTTCACCCGCTTCGCGGCGTCCGGGCCCCAGCCCTGCTCCCAGGCCGCCAGCATGCGCAGCAGGGACGTCACCGCGCGCGGGCCGGCGAAGCGCTGGACGCTCTGCATCCGTACGGTCTTCACCTGGTCGATCCAGGACTTGACCAGCGGCGAGGTCCGGGCGACGCCGACCCGGACGAGGTCGAGGGCGGCGGCCGACTGGGCGACGGGGTTCTGGATCTGCTGGAGCTCGCCGCAGAACACGAAGGTGGCGTGCTTGTCCTCGGCGACGTCGGCCGCGAGGTCCCGCGCGAGCTGCGGGCGGACCCGGTGGACGGCCCGCAGCAGTGCCGGGGCGCAGGTCGGCTCCGCGAACAGCGCGTGCCGCAGCCGCATCAACAGGGCGTCCGCGTCCTGGCCGGCAACCCTGCGCCGGCTCTTCGTGGCCCGCAGCCGGTCCAGCACCTCGCCCGCGGTCTCGGGGCGCAGCGCGGTGAGATGGCGGACCGCCTGGACGAACGCCTCCTGGTTGCGCCCCTCGCGCAGGCGCCGCGCCCACAGCTCGGCGCCGCCGGTCTCGGCGGCGATGAGCGGACCGGGCTCCGGCAGGTCGGCGTCGGCCAGCGTGCGGGCCACGGCCGCGCACACCTCCAGGGCGGCGGTGGGCGAGGCGGTGGTGAGCCCCTCGACGAACGGCTCCAGCTCCCACTTCTGCAGGAAGAGGGCCGGGACCTCGGGGTGCACGGCCCGCCCCAGCCGGTGGAACGCGGCCCGTCCGTGCGCGGTGTTGGCCGAGGTCATGCCGCGCAGCAGCATCTGCGGGGTGGTCCGGTCGTGCAGTTCCTCCAGGGCGATCAGGCCGAGCTCCGGCTCCTGCATGAGGCGCAGCGCGATCTCGGCGCCCCAGTGCTTGCGGCCGTGGCGCAGGGAGTCGACGACGACCGTGAGCGCCTCGTCGAGCAGCTCGCCCCGGTAACTGGCCCGGGCGTCCCACACGCCCTTGATGACGTGGTAGCGGACCGAGGTGCGCGGGTCGTACCTGATCATCTTGAGGACGTTCTGCACGCCGAGCGTCTCGGCCAGGTCGTTCGCGAAGGAGCTGGCCCCCTCCTGGAACAGGTCCTCGATCGACTGAGCGGCGGAGAGCAGTTGTCCTATGCCCTTGGCGTCCCCGGAGGTGGCGGCCCGTTCGGCGAGTGTCCTCGCCAGTCTCTCCGGGTCGGGGCCGCCGGAGATGATGGTCTGCGCGGTGGTGCCGTTGGCCCGCGCCACGGCGCCCAGCAGCGTCGCCGCGTCGGAGGGGCTCGCCTTGTGCAGCAGGGTCCGGGCCCGGTCCGGGAAGTCCTGCCAGCTCTCCTTGTTGGTGCTGTTGAGCAGCCAGGTGCTGAACTGGGGGATCGGGGAGCGGATCCCCTGGAGGGCCAGCGCCAGCTCGTGCGCGGTGGCCGAGCGGAGGGCCTGGTTCAGTGCGGTCTGGTACTTCTCGTACGTGATGAGCCAGCCCCGGTCGACGAGGCACAGCCGCAGGTTCATGGCCTCGAACAGCACGGGGATGCCGTCGGCGGGGTCCGGCTTGCGCTCCAGCAGCTCTTCGACGGGGCCTTCCTGGTCCACCGGGAACAGCGGCGCGTCCTGCCAGGTGCGCCGGGAGACCCGCCGGTGCAGTTGGTCCACCTTCTGCACCAGCCGGTAGTCCTCCACCCGGACCCGCAGGCCGGTCAGGACGTCCAGGGCCCGCGCGGCCACCAGGTCGGCGGCGTCGTCGCGGTCCATCCGCTCCAGCAGCCCGAGCATCGCGAACCGCTCGTCCGGCCGCCCCGCGGACCGGTGGAACACGTCGTCGACGGCGTCGATGAGCCAGGAGACCAGGTCGTCGTTGATGTCCGTGGGCAGCAGGGTGTCAAAGCGCTCGCGCGCGTGCATCAGGGCCAGCAGCCCGCCGGGCGTGAGCGGTTCGGTGGCCTGGCAGGCCCTGACCGCGAGCTTCTCGACGACCTTCTGTGCCATCCGGTCGGGCATGAGCTCGCTGAGCCCGGTCAGGTCCGCGACGCTCAGCAGCGGGGCCGTCGCCGCCCACTCCGCCAGCAGGCCGGCCTGGTCCGCCGTCCTCAGCAGGGACCGGGCCACGTGCTCCTGGTAGAGCCGGACACCCCGCAGCCGTTCCACCACCAACGGGTCGCCGTCCATGAGCAGTTGCTCCAGTTCCGGCCGGACCTGCTGCTCCACCAGCGCGCCCAGGGCGGCCCGCCGGCGCGGGGCGCCCGGTTTCGCGGGCGCGTGCAGCTCCAGCAGTGCCAGGCAGTCGTCCGTGCCGGTCAGCCGTGCCGTCGACGGGGCCCGGCCGGGCCCGATGCCGAAGAGTTCGCGGTCCTCGTCCCGGAGCGTGGCCAGCGTGGCCTCGGGGACGTCCGCGGACACCAGGCTGAGCGCCGCCGCGCGGACCAGGGCCGCCCGCCGGTCCTCGTCCAGCTCGGCGAAACGGGCGGACCGGCGGGCCGCGGCCCCGGTGTCGCCCTTCATCAGCTTGGTGAGCGTGCGCAGGTCGACCGGGGTCCGGGCAGCCACCGCGTCGAAGGCCCGCGCGGGGTCGAGGGTCCTGTCGGCGGCCGCGAGCTCCTCGACGAAGAGTCTGCGCGCCTCCTGCCCGACGACCGCCGTGGCCACGAACGTGTCGTCGGTGTCCCAGTCCGTCGTCGAGCCCTCGGCGTACTCCAGCACGCCGAGGACGGTGATCCGCAGCCGCTGCGCGACGAGGCGCAGCACCTCCGCGGCGTTGCCGTCACCGGTCGGCTGGAGGTCCTCGAAGACGAGCAGCCGGCGCGCCGGCTCCTCTCCCGGGCCCGCCCCCAGGGCGTGCGTGGCGACCTCCAGCGCGGTGTGCCGGTCCGGCAGCACCCGGGTCGCCCCGGCGATCACCTGCACGAGCCAGGGCCGCTTGTGCCGGTTCAGCCGCCGGGCCACCTGCCGTACGACGGCGCTGCGGCCGCTCTGCCGGGTGCCGCCCAGTATCGCGACCGAGCCGGGGGCGCTCTTGTCGAGGCAGTACCGCTGCAGGTTGTGCACCTGGACCACCGGGAGGTCCGGCAGGGGCTGCTCCTCCGGCGTCTCGCTCCAGTCGATGAAGTGCCAGCCCAGCCGGTCGAGTTCGGCCGCGTGCGCGTCCCGCTTGCACCGTTCCCACTCCGTGCCCCACACGACCGACGCGGCCCCGTCCAGCGTGCGCGGCGCGGTGGTGCGGCGGGGCTTCGAGCCGTCGGCGGGACGCAGTTCCCAGCCCCCCGTCGCGGGGACGAGCAGGTCCCGGTCCGCCGCGAGGCCCGGCTGTGACGTCGCCACGAACTCCCTGCCGTCGAAACGGCCCGCGGCGAGCAGCGCGGGAGCCTCCAGCCCGAAGCTCCGGCCCAGCAGCCACAGCGCCAACGGCAGGTCGACGGCCTCCTCCGACAGCGGCACCGCGGGCGGCCGGCAGAAGTGGGGGGTGTACGGCCAGGACTCCGCCGCCGTGGGTCTGCCCGGGAAGGCGGACAGTACGGCGTCGACGGCGGCCTCGGCGGCCGCGCGGCGGGCTTCGGCGAGGGGGAAGTGCCAGGGCAGGTCGTCGCGGGGGGTGGTGAGGGCCAGGGGGACGAAGCGGCCGTCGAGGGTGCCGAGGGGGAGGACGGGTCGGGGGTCGGGAGTTGCCCGGGCCTCCGTCTCGGCTGTCCGCTCGGCCAGGGTCATCAGGTCGTCCAGGACCACGTCGTCCAAGGGGGCGTCGGCGTCCATGGCGGCCGACGCCAACGCCATCAGCGCCGTGCCGTCGACCGGCCCCGCGGCCGTGTCCTCGCCCGCGAGCAGCGGTCGCACGACGACGCCGTGGAAGTCGGCCACGTCCCGCCAGACAGCCGCGCTCGCCCCGGCCGGGTCGGCGAGGACGACGCGAACCAGGACGAGGCCTGCCGTCAACAGGTCCGGTATGAACGGTGGTTGCACTGCCGGGAGGCGGTTCGTCCTGACCTGGGGCCCGGTCCCGGCCGCGGTCTCGGCCCCGGCTCCGGCCGCGGTCTCGGCCCCGGTCCCAGCCCCGGCCTCGGCCCCAGCCCCGGTCTCGGTCCCGGCTCCGGCCGCGGCCCCGGCCCCGGCCTCGGTTCCGGCCCCGGTTTCGGTCCCGGTCCCGGCCCTGGTTTCGGTCCCGGCCCCGGCTCCGGCCTCGGCCCCGGCCTCGGTTCCGGCCGCGGTTTCGGTCCCGGTCCCGGCCCTGGTTTCGGTCCCGGTCCCGGCTTCGGCCTTGGCCCCGGCCTCGGTCCCGGCCCTGGTCTCGGCCTCGGGTTCGGCCCTGGCCTTGGCCCCGGCCTCGGTTTCGGCCCCGCTCCCAGCCGCGGTCCCGGTCCCGGCCCCGGCCCCGGTCCCGGTCCCGGTCCCGGTCCCGGCTTCGGCCTTGGCCCCGGCCTCGGTTCCGGTTTCGGTCCCGGCCTTGGCCCCGGCCTCGGTTTCGGCCCCGGTCCCAGCCGCGGTCCCGGTCCCGGTCCCGGTCCCGGTCCCGGTCCCGGTCCCGGCCCCGGTTTCGGTCCCGGCCCTGGTCTCGGCCCTGGTCTCGGCCTCGGTTTCGGCGCTGGCCTTCGCCCCGGCCTCGGTTTCGGCCCCGCTCCCGGTCTCAATCTCAGTCATGGGGACCCGCCAGGTTCAGGGACAGCAGTCCGCAGGTGCGTGCCACGATCAAGCGGTCCTTCCCGTGCAGTGCGACGGCGACCGCCGCGTCGTCGAGGGGTAGTCGCGCCGGTGCCGCGGCGCGGGCCGGACGGTGGACGTCCAGCCAGCCGGCGCGGCCGACCGGGCCGCCGACCACGACGGTCGAACCGTCGAGCGCGGCCGCGAGCGTCCCGGCGCCCGGGGGCGGCGTGAGCACCACGCCCTCCCAGCCCGCCCCGCGCAGCTGGAGTCCGCCGGCGGTGTCCACGATCAGCGCCTGGTCGCCGCCCTCGGACACCGCGACGGCGAGCGGCCGGTGCGGGACGGGGAACGGCGACACCGCGGGCCCCGGCACCTCGCCCAGCCGCAGCCGGCGCAGCCTGCCGGACGCCGGCACCAGCCAGACGACCGGCTCCGCGGCCTCCCCCGCCGTACGGACCGCGAGCACGTCCGTGTCCAGCAGGGCGAGCCTGCGCACCGCCGCGCCCGTGTCGAGCCCGCCGGTCCACACCTCCGGCCCCGCCGCGACGACGACCTGGCCGCCCGGGTGCAGCGACACCAGCAGCGGGCTCTGCTCGCCCCGCGGCGGCACGAGCTCCGGCACGAGCACCGGCGCCGTGTCCTCGTCGCACGCCACCCGCCAGATCTCGTGCCGCCAGGTCGACACGAGCGCCACCGGGCGGTCCCGTACGACGGCCACGGTCACGTCCCGCGGGGTGCCCGGCACCGGGACCGGCGGGCGCAGGACGGTGCCGTCCGCCGGGTCGTGGAAGGAGAGCGAGTCGTCGTCGTACACGCTGACGACCGCGGCGGACGTGGCCGTCATGGCCGTCAGCCGGGTGGTGCGGGACCGGTCCGGCTGCACCCACTCGACGGGCGTCCGCGGCCGCCCGGTACGGAAGGCGTTCACCACGGGCTTCACGTCGAAGCGTTCGGCGCCGACGCGCAGCAGCAGGGCGCGGTCGGCGTCGGGGGCGGTGCGGGGGACCAGCTGCCACATACGGGCGCGGCGGGCGAGGTCCGCGCGGCTGTCGCCCTTGGCACCGAGCCGCCGGATCGCCCTGGACGCGACACCCGGCGGTACGCCCAGCAGGAACGCCGGTTCGTCCACCAGCCGCCCGTCGATCAGCCCGCGCGCGGCCGCGTCCGACACCAGCGCCAGCAGGCCGGGGTCGAGCGTCCGCCACTCCACCTCCCGCCACCCGCTCACCTGCGGCAGCCGCTGCAGGAACTCCTCCGGCTTCGCGTGTCCGCCGCCCTCCGGATGCCCGAACCGGGCCCGCCAGCGCGGGGTTCCGTCCTCCGCGGGTCGGCTCTCGACGAGCGAGCGCATGAGCGGTACGGCGGTCAGGACGTCCTGCGTTTCCACGGCCGCGGCGGCTGCCCACTCGAGGGCGGGGAGGGCGACCGTGTCGTCGTACCCGCACAGGGCGGCGAGGGCCGAGACGACGGCCCGCGCCTTGTCGCCGCCGAGCACCGCGCCGACGCGCTCCCGGCACACGCGGTGGGCCGTCGCATCCAACTCCCTTGTGGCGCGGGCCTGGTAGTCGCGGATCGAGCGGGTGTCCTTCGTGACACGGGGGAGGGTCACGCCGACGGCGACGGGCCATTCCGAACCGGCGTGCGGAGCAAGGGAGTCGAGGGTCTCCGCGATGTCCTTCTCGCGCGCTCCCGGGACCGTGAGGCGGATCTGCCGGTCGAGGTAGCTGCGGATCGCCGCGGCGGACTCGTCCTGGAGGTCGTCGAGGCGGTGGGTGGTGGCGGGGAGCGGGATACGGGAGGTGGCGGGCAGGGCCAGGACCGCCCGAACTCCCTCTATGGACCGGAGAGTTGAGAGGAACTCGGTCCACTGCTCCGGGGTGGTCGTCGTCTCGTCAGGGTTGTCAGGACTGTCAGGACTGTCCAGGTCGTCCAGGACCAGGGCGAGGGGCTTGGGGGCCGCTCGAACCATCTCCAACAGGTGCTGCGGGTCTCCCCTGCCCGCCATCGCACCGGTGGTCAGGGCGAGGTGGCCGAGCAGAGCGGACTTTCCGGTGCCGGGGCTTCCGGTGACGGCCGTGAGGGGGTCGCTGTCGTCGGTGGCGGTGAGGTGCGCGCGCAGTTCGGCGAGGAGGGCGGTGCGGCCCGTGAAGAAGAACCCGGGGAGGTCAGGGGCCGCGACACCGCGTGCCCGGGCCGCCCAGGTGGCGGGGAGGGAGAGGCCGGTGGGCGGACGGGGGTTCTGGTGGAGGGGGTTGGGGAGGGCTCGGCAGGGTTCGGCGGGGTGGCCTTCGGCGAGCCAGACGTTCTGGTTCGGGCCGAGCGCCTCGTTGACCGTGGTGGCGAGCGTGCCGGGATCGAGGTGGGAGATGTTCCAGGAGGGCCGGACGGCCCGCTCGACGGCCTCGGCGAAGGCGGTCGCAAACGATCCCTGCGTGGCCTGCTCCAGCCGACGGCTCGCGCCGATGCCCCAGAACCCCTTGAGCGACGTCCAGGTGTTCGCCTTGCGGGCCTCGATCAGGGCCGCGTCCAGGCCGGGCTCGGCGGAACAGGCGTCGATGATGAGGACGATCTCCTGCAGATTCCGCCACTTCTCCTGCCCGAGCGACTTGATCAGCCGGGCCGGTTCCTCGCTGTACCCGTCCGACAGCAGCAGTTCGAAGCCGTGATCGCCCTGGATGCCGTGACCGGTGCAGTAGACGACCAGGGTCCGGGCGTCCTGCGGGGCTTCGCTGTTGTTCAACTCCCGTGCGAGCACGTCATGTTCGCGCTCTTCGGTGTCGAACGGCAGATGCTCCTCCAGACCCAGTGAGGTCAGGGCCCGCCGCATGGTGGCGAGTTCCTCCGGCACCCGGGTGAGGTCGACGAGTCCGAGCCGCTCGCAGACCCCTTCCTTGTGCGTGCCCACACCCGAGAGGCAGAAGATGCCCCGCCGGCTCATGCCAGCGCCGCTTCGACGGCCCGGGAGGTGTGGACGTTGGTCAGGTACTGGACGGCCGAGTGCGCCTCCTTGCGCGGATTGTCACAGGGGAGGTCGCGGATGTCGGGCGAGTACAGCGGGGCGAGCTCCTTGACCATCGCCACGGCGTCGTGCGCGGCCGCGATGTTCGTCCAGGTGCGGGTGTTCCCCGGCCAGCCGGGCGCGTTCACGCGGCGGCGGATGGCCGCGAGTCCGAGCGGCGAGCCGATGGTGATCAGGGCGGGCGGCCGCTCGGGCCTGTTCTCCCGCAGCCAGTCGTAGGCGACCACACTGCCCAGTGAGTGGGCGACGACGACCCGCGGGGACCGCCGCATCGCGGTGGTCACCTCGGCGTGGACGACCTTGCGGAAGTCCGGGTCGGTCAGATAGCGGTCGACCTGCTTGACGTACGAGATCGCCCTGCTGTCCCGGCCCTCGAAGAGTTCCTGGCGCTCGATCGCGGCGAGGGCGCGCTGGACCTTGCCCGGAAGGTGGAACTTCGTCGGTTCGTCGGCCTCCCCGTCCGCTTCCTCGAGTGCGTCGCCGATGGCGATCAGCAGCTCTTCCTCGAAGCCGGGCCGGATGTCGATCCGGCTGTACCGCGGCTCCCCGCCCGCCTTCCCGTCGTTGTACTCGTGCCCGTAGAAGGCGCACTCGACGGTCAGCGTCGAGGCGTGTGCGCTGCGGATGTTGGCGAGTCCCTCGGCCATCGCCGCGTGCCAGGTGCGCTGCATCTCGCTGCGCTGGGCGCGGTGCATGTTCATGCCGTGGATCGCGACGACGTCGACCTCGTTGACCATGTGCTGTTCCCCCATGCCAAATCCTCGTCCCCACAGGAGACTTGGCCCGGAGTCAGAATGGCATGGCTGGGGCGCTCATGACCCCGTTATGCGGTGTTCACCCCAAAAGCGGTCAGCTGTCCCCGGCGTGTTCGCGCGGCACGACCGTCACACGGTGGAAGTTGCAGGCGGCGGGGGCGTCCGCGGGGTCGGCCTTCGCCTGGTGGGCCTTGAGCGCCACGCTGACGAGACTCATCAGCAGGTCGACGTCGGCGTCGCAGTCGAGGTGGATGGTGACCCAGCGGGATCCCGGCACCAGCCGTACCGCGGTGGACTCCTGGAGGTCGTGCCGGAACCGCCGTATGGCCGGGTCGGTGAGGTGGAGGTCCACGTCGTGCCCGGAGTGGAAGTGGACGATCTCGCTGTGGGCGGAGCGAAGAGCCCGCCCGGTGCCACAACTGGGCGCGCCCGTACTGAGGTCGGACCACACTTCCAGTCGCGCCAGGGCACGCTCGGCCAGAGTCATGTCTCCATGGTCACCTGCTCACCGCATCGCAACCAGAGGTTGAGCAAAACGTAACCGGGGCGTGAGGTACCGCTCCGGGCGCACCGGTCGGCGGTGAGGCGGGGCGGTCGGTGGCCGCAGTCAGTGGCCTACGGCGTTCTCAGCGCTCGAACTTCCATGTGATGTGGGTGTCCGTCGCCCTGATCACGGTCACCGGGATGTCGATGGTCGAGCCGTCGTGGCGCTCGCCGGTGCAGGTCATCGTCGTGCCGGCGAGTGCCTTCAGGCCGGTCGGGCAGGAGACCTCCACCTTGGTGCCGACCCACGGGAGCGGGTGGTAGAGGCTCTGGGTGCGGCCTGCGACGATCTGGGGCTTGAGGGCCTTGTGGCCGTCGACCAGCATGGTGTCGTACTGGTTGAGCTCGGTGGTCGACTCGTTCCTGGCGATCAGGGCGGTGGCGAGCCAGAAGAGGCCGGCCATGGCGGCGGCCCCGCCGACGACACCGGCGAGGAACATGCCGTTCGGCAGGCGCATACGGACCATGTCGGTCAATCTACAACTCCCGCCTCTTTTACTAGAAACTTAAACAACTCTGTCGTAGGGTCCGGCCTGGCTGTCTTTTCTTCAATACGACGGCGTGAGGAGCCCCGCATGAGCACAGCAGAATCTCCCGAGGTCAGGACGGCGGCCGGCGCGGTGCGCGGGCGCCGTGAGGCGGGGTCGGCCGTCTTCCGCGGCATCCCGTTCGCCCAGCCCCCGGTGGGCGAGCTGCGCTTCGCCGCCCCGCGGCCCGCGCCCGCCTGGGACGGGGTGCGGGAGGCGGCCGCGTTCGGCCCGCCGCCCCCGCAGGAGCCGCTGGGACCGCCGCCGCCCGTGACCGGGGACCTCCCCACCGGCGACGACTGGCTGACGGTCAACGTGTGGAGCCCGGAGCCCGACCCGGCGGCCCACCGCCCCGTGCTCGTGTGGATCTACGGCGGCGCCTACAAGCTGGGCTCTGCCGACGACCCCGGCTACGACGGCGGCCGTCTGTCCCGGGACGGCGACGTGGTCGTCGTCACCCTCAACTACCGCGTCGGCATGGAGGGTTTCGCCCACATCGACGGCGCCCCGGCCAACCGCGGCCTGCTCGACCAGGTCGCCGCGCTGGAGTGGGTACGGGAGAACATCACCGCGTTCGGCGGCGACCCCGGCAAGGTCACCGTCTTCGGCGAGTCCGCCGGCGCCGGCTCCATCGCCGCGCTGATGGCCATGCCCCGCGCCCGGGGCCTGTTCCGGCGGGCCATCGCCCAGAGCGTGCCCGGCACCTACTTCTCCCCGGAGCTCGCCGCCGACATCGCCACCGTCCTGGCGGGCGAGCTGGGTCTACGCCCGACGGTGGCCGACCTGTCGACCGTGGACCCGCGGAAACTGACGGCGGCGGGCGCCGCGGTGAGCGGCCGGATGCTCCAGTACGGCGACCGGTGGGGCGCGGTGGCGCTCACCCCGACGCCGTACTCCCCCGTCGTCGACGGCGACATCCTGCCCGCCGCGCCCTGGGAGGCCCTGGCCGCCGGTGCCGCCCGCGAGGTGGAGCTGATCGCCGGGCACAACCGGGACGAGTTCCGGCTCTTCCTCGCGCTGGGCGGGCTGCTCGGGCAGGTCGGGGAGGAGCAGGCGGGGTTGGCACTGCGGGCGCTGGGGCCGACACCTGGTGCCGAGCAGTCGTACCGCGCCGCCTACCCCGACGCCTCCGCCGAGCAGCTCTTCGAACTGGTCAACTCCGACTGGCTCTTCCGCATGCCCTCGCTGCACCTGGCCGAGGCCCACGTGTCCGGCGGCGGCCGCGCCCACTTCTACGAACTCACCTGGCCCTCCCCGGCAGGCCTCGGCGCCTGCCACGGCCTGGACGTCCCCCTGACCTTCGGCACCTTCGCAGGCCTCGGCAGCGAGCTGATCGGCCCGACGCCGACGCCGGAGGCCGAGGAGCTGTCGGCGCGCTTCCGGGCTGCGTGGACTGCCTTCGCGACGACGGGCGACCCGGGCTGGGCCCCGTACGACGCGAAGGACCGCCTCACCCAACTCCTGGACGTGGAACGGGCGGTGGTGCCCTACCCGGAGGAGGCGTCGCGCGCCTTGTGGGAGAACCATGTGTTCGCGCCGCTGCCTTTGGTGGCGAGGGGCTAGGCGCCCATGACGAACGCCGGTGCGTTTTCTTCTTCAGGGGCGCGGGGCTGTATCGATATGCGGCTCCGCCGCGTGGGCGCGACCAGCCCCCACCGGCCGACAGCTTCATCACGACCTACCGAACCAGCCTGATCTCCGGTGGCCACAAAACCCCGTCCGCCAACAACAACGACGGCCCGAGATGCTGAGCGCACACGATCAGCGCGGGCCGACCATGGCAGGCGATCTCAAACCGCGCACGCGCCCCGCACTCCTCCCCGTCACGGGGCCCGGCGTACCGGCTCGCACACTTCAGGGCGGTCACACGACCACGCTAAGAACGGGCACGTCATGGCGCCCCGCGCGGAGAGCCGTACGGGTGAGGCCGTAGCGGGCGCTAGGAGAACAGCAGGCGCCAGGTCAGCGGCCCGGGGTGCCCGTCCGCGTCGCCGCGCAGCTCCGTCCGCGACTTCTGGAAGTCACGGACGTTCAGCCGGTCCGCCTCGCCCCAGTCCCGGCTCGGGCCGACCTTGTAGTGGTCGCCGAAGCCGAGCTCGACCAGCTGCTTGCCGAGCTGGAGGACGTACTTGTTGGAGGCGCCGTCCGCGAAGTACTTCCGGCCGGGGAAGACGGGGACCTTCGGTTTCGAGGGAGTCGGCTCCTCGGGGGCCGGGTCGTCCAGGTCCAGCTCGTCCTTGGCGTACTTGACCAGGCGGGAGAAGTCGATCGCCCCCGGGTCGCCGTGGTCGTTCTCGGGCACGTGCATGTGCCCGCACACGCCCTTGAACGCCGACCACTTCGTGCCCGACATGCGCTGGCCGCCCTTGCTGCCGTACGACGTCGGATAGGCGGGCCACGCCGCCGGCCCGGTCAGCGGCACGCCGTGCTCCTCGTGCATCCAGGCGAGGAAGCGCGCGACCGACCGCAGCGCCCAGTCCGGGGCGTCCGGCCAGTAGATGTACTCCTTGCCCGCGGCCTGCCACTTCGCGTGGGTCTTGGGATCGCAGGTGCCGACCAGCTCGACCTGGCACACGTTCAGCGTGTTGGTCTCGACGCCGCCCTGCTTGTTGTTCAGCGCCCTGGACGAGGTCTCGATGTCGAAGTGCTGATACCACTTCAGCTTCTTGGCGGCCAGGTCGGGCACGGCCGTCAGGTTCGGTGCCATCGCGCCACCGCTGTACGTCGGCAGGCTGCGGCCCTCCGTCGTGTGCAGCACGACGACGTTGACCTCCATCGCGCTGCCGCCGAAGTCGTCCTGGTACCAGTTGGCCCGGCTCGCGCCGGGGTATCGCTGGGGTCCTGTCTTCCTGGTCATGGTGATCTCCCCCGTAGGCCTTCAAAGCCCTGGAGACGCCGTGGAGTTGGTGACGGTTCCCGGTGTCGTCCGTAGGCCCGGGCCGCACGCCGGCGCACGAGCAGGTGCGCCGGCGGCGTGCCCGAGCTCAGCCCCGGCCTCGTAGCTCGCCCGAGTGAAAACGCCGCACATTCATGGAAAACGCCGCACGCCGCTCGTAGCGTGAGTCCATGACCACACGCGTGCCCATTCGGCAGCTTCAGCAGCACGCCAGCGAACTCATCGACCGGGTGGCGGCGGGAGAGCGGGTGGAGATCACCCGCAACGGACGGCTGATCGCGGTCCTGGGACCGCCGGACCCGGAACAGCGCGTCATGGAAGACCTGGTGCGCACGGGAACCGTGGATCCGGACAATGCCGCCTCGGCACGCGGGCTCGGCGACTGGCAACCCCTGCCCGCTCGCCCGGGTGCCCCGTCGAAGCTGTCCGAGGTGCTTCTCCGGATGCGCGAGGAAGAGAACCGTTGATCTACCTCGACTCGTGCGCCCTGCTCAAGCTCCTCCTGCCGGAGGCGGAGACCGACGCCCTGCGCGCCTTCCTGTCGGCGCGTGCCGCCGAGGGGCATGTGACGTCGGCGCTCTCGCAGACAGAGGTGTTCCGTGCGCTGGTGAGGGCCGACGCGGATCCCGAAGTGGGCGACGCGGCCGAGGAGTTGCTCGACCGGCTGTTGCGCATCCGGATCACCGATCCGGTGCTGCGGGCCGCCGGTATGTTCCCCGTCCGGGACCTGCGCAGCCTCGACGCGATCCATCTGGCGAGCGCGGAGTATCTGGAGCACGCCCTCACCGCGTTCGTCACCTACGACAAGCGGCTGGCGGCGGCCGCCGTCGAACGCGGGCTGCCGGTGGAGGCGCCGGGGGCTGCCTGACCGCGTCGCCCCGTCGGTTGAATTCCGCTTCAACAGGCAACCTCGACCCTCCCTTTACCAATCTCACAGGTTGCTCACAGAACCGGATGCCGCTGACCACGGCACTCGCAGATGGGGAACCCGATGACCAGTCAGCAACACCGCCACCGCCGTCTACGGCGTCCCGCGCTCGGCGCCGGAGCCGCGCTCGCCGTCGTCGTCACCGGAGCCGCGATCGCTCCCGGGTCGGCGGAGGCCGCAACGCCCGGCACGCCGAAGCTCAAGCTGATCGCCGCGTCGAAGTCCGTGACGCTCGACCGGTGGGACGGGGGAGAAGACGGGGCCGACGGGGTCTACCTCGACCTCGGCACGTACGTCACCGTCGACAAGGCGCCCTTCGAGTTCAAGGTGACGCGGAAGTCCTACAAGGACCCCGTCGTCGCCAAGCAGATCCTCCGCGACGGCACGAAGGTCAAGACCAGAACCCTGCCGGCCGGCCTGGTGAAGGACTTCTCCGGCCTGCCCGGCTTCCTGAACGTGTCGATCAAGAACGCGGCGGGCGAGGAGGTGGCCAAGAGCAAGGGCACCTTCTGCCCGAACAACGCCTCCGGACGCATCCGCCCGGGCGCCCCGGCGACCTCGCACTATCCGGAGAGCTGCCCCACGAACCCGTTCACGCTGGGCTCGGTGTGGGGTGTCGAGAAGGGGTGGGCGTCCAACTCCAGCACGGTCGACTACGACAAGCCGGTGGATCTGCCGGCGGGCGAGTACACGGCCAAGGTGTCGGTCGCCAAGAAGTACCGGGACCTGTTCGGCATCCCGAATGACCAGCCGACGATCAAGGTGACGGTCCGGCAGAACAGTGACAACGGCGGCGGTGGCGGCGCGGGGCTGACCGCCCACCACAGCGGCGCTCACGGTGCCGCCCACCACTACGGCCCGCGAGGCGCCGACGAGCCCACGCCCTCCGCCCTCTCCCACGCCCTCGAGGACCGCGGTGCCGCCCACCACCTGGGTGACGGCTCCGGCCACACCGACGGCTCCCGCATCGCACCCGCTCTGAAGCCCAACTCCAAGCGGCCCACCGGGCGTGCGGGCGTTCCCGCGGGCGTGCCCAAGCCTGACCTGCGTTCACTGCCGGCCTGGGACATCGCCATCACCGACGGCGAGGACGGGGACGTACCGGGCAAGGACTACCTCGCCTTCAGCGCGAACGTCTGGAACGCCGGCCCGGCCCCGCTCGTCGTCGACGGCTTCCGCAAGCCGGGCGCCGACCTGATGGACGCCTACCAGTACTTCTACGACGCCAAGGGCAAGCAGGTCGGCTACACACCCACCGGCACCATGGAGTGGGACCCGCGCATCGGCCACGAGCACTGGCACTTCACCGACTTCGCCAGCTACCGCCTGCTGAGCGCGGACCAGACGAAGGAGGTGCGCAGCGGCAAGGAGGCGTTCTGCCTGGCCAACACCGACGCCGTCGACTACACGGTGAAGAACGCCAACTTCAAGCCGTACAACACCGATCTGTCCACCGCCTGCGGTCAGCAGAACTCCATCTCCGTCCGCGAGGTCCTCGACGTCGGCTCCGGCGACACCTACACCCAGTACCGCCCCGGCCAGTCCTTCGAGATCACGGACCTGGCGAACGGCACGTACTACATCCAGGTCATCGCCAACCCGGAGAAGCGCCTCCAGGAGACCAACCTGAAGAACAACGTCGCTCTGCGGAAGGTGATCCTGGGCGGCACGCCCGGCAACCGCACGGTGACGGTGCCGCCGCACGGCCTGATCGACGCGAAGTAGCAGCCCGACCTCAGGGGAGACGTCCGCTCACCGCCCAGGCCCGGGCGGTGAGCGGGATCGCACCGTCCGGGCGGGTCGGGACGGCCGCGCGGAGTGCGTCGCGCAGCCGGTCCCTCTCGTCCGGGGCGAGGGCGGCGACGTAGCCCGGTGCGGGACCCTGACCCGCCAGGAACGGCTCCCACAGGTCGGCGAAGTCCCCGAAGACGGTGGGCACTTCGATCGCGGTGGTCCGTACGTCGATGAGGCCCGCCTCCGTCCACAGGCTGTGGAGCGACTGGGGGCGCCAGCCGGCGAACCGACGGCCCTCGTCCAGCGCCGCAGGGGCCGGGTCGTAGAGGGTCGTTCTCGCCCCCGCCACCCCTTCCCTTCCCGTCCCTGGGGGCTGCGCCCCCAGACCCCCCTTCGGCCTGAACGGCCTCGTCCTCAAACGCCGGACGGGCTGAAATTAGCCCCTCCGGCGTTTGAGGAGCGGGGTCTGGGGCGGAGCCCCAGAAGGATGGGACGGGTAGGGGCGGCGGGGGCGAAAACATCACGCGCCAGACGGGCCGGAGTTCCCCAAATACCGCTCCGCGAAGTCCAGTTCGCACCTCACCTGCTTTATCCGCTCGCCCACCACCACCCGTGGCCGGCACCGTTCGCCCACGACCGAGGCGAGCACCCCGGTACCGCATCCCACGTCCAGCCACCGCAGCCCGCCCGGGCAGCCGAGCCAGTCCACGAACTCCCGCGCGACGCCCCGGCTCCACCGCCCCATGTACCGCTCGTAGGCGCCCCCGGCCTCCCACACGTCGAACCGTCGTCGCTCCTCCATAACTCCAGGATGCCCGCGTGAACCGATCAGGGGGTTCGCAACGATGATCGGGTGAGCCGACCTCTCCAGGTCGCGAGTCCGCAGTCCCCGGTCCCGAGTCCCAAGGACGACGCAATGAACGATCAAGCAGCCAAGGTCCCCGCCACGCGCCCGGTCCGCGGCGCCGCTCACTGCGCCGTGGCCGCACTCGGCCTGGCCGGCGCCGCCTGGGTGGCCCGGGCCGGGTGGCAGCTCCGGCTCCACATGGCGGGACAGCCCGCTTCCGGACCGCCGGACCAGGGCGGCGGCCAGCACCGCAAGCTGACCTCCCTCGAGGACACGTACCACCTGATCAGCACCGTCGGAGACATCGCCACGGTCGTCTGCGCGATCGCGTTCGTGTCCTGGCTGTGGAGCGTGCGGGACAACGCCCGGGCCCTCTCCGGCCGGCCGCCGCGCTACTCCTGGCCCTGGATCTACCTCGGCTGGGTCGTGCCCATCGTGAACCTGTGGTTCCCTCGCGGCATCGTCGCCGACATCTATCGCGCGAGCGCCCCGGGCACCCGGCTGCCGCACTCCGTGAACGTGTGGTGGGGCCTGTGGCTGGCCGCCCTGCTCGGCGGCCTGGACCAGGCCTCCAGCGGCGACACGGACGCCATCATCGCCCGCGCCTACACGAGCCTGCCGGGGCTGCTGTGCGCCGACGCGGCGGTTGTGGGCGCGGCGGTGGCCTGCATCTTCGTCGTCCGCGCGATCACCGCAGTACAGGAGGAGAGGAAGGACGCTGAGCCGGTGCCGGTGCGGGGCTGAGCGCGGAAGCCCGCCCGGCGGTCAGGCGGTCAGGATCCGTCGGCGCGGACCGCGTAGACGTAGCGCGTCTTGTCGTACTCGCTGACGTTCCAGATCACGGACTCGCTGTACGCCCACCCGGACGCGTCCTTGCTGTGGAAGCTGAGGTCCTCGCAGCCGACGGCCAGGTTGGTGACGGTGGTCGCGGTCGAGCCGGTGGAGGTGAAGGTGCGCAGGGCGCCCTTGGCCTCCGGGCCGCCGCTCACCGAGAGGTAGTGCCGGTTCTTGCGGGAGACGGCACCCTGGATCTTCTTCTGCTTGACCGTGACGGCCTCGGTCGCGGTGAGCGAGGACGGGCGCCGGTCGGTCTGGTCGAGGGGCCAGCGGACCAGCTTGGGCGTGGTGGTCCTGCCGGTGTTCGTGCCGTTGAAGTCGCCGTCGGTGTAGCTGACGGTGCCGGACTTCGAGTACTCGCTGATGACCAGGCTGTCGGGGTTGGTGGCGCGGTCGAGTCCGATCGCCGAGTAGCGCAGGACGGTGCCGGCGTTGTCGTAGGCATAGCTCTGGGGCAGGACGTAGTCGTACCCGTAGCCCTGGTACGTCCCGTCGGTGTGCAGACCGCACACGTTCGCCTGGGTGGCGGAGACCTTGAAGAGGGTGCGCAGGTCGAAGACCCGCAGCCCCTTGTAGGTGTCGGTGACGTAGAGGAGATCGCCGTACCACATGATGCCGCCGGCGTGCTTGCGCATGGGCTTGAAGGAGTGGGCACCGGAGCCGGTCTTGCTGGGCTCGACGAGCAGGACGTGGCGATAGGTGGGCGCGGCGGCGGAGTTGTAGTCGACGAAGGTCAGGCGCATGCCCTTGTCGAGCGGGTACTCGAGCGCCGCGTCGTCGTCGGTGTTGCCCTCGAAGTACCAGGAGACGAGGACGACCTTTTCGCCGTTGTAGTACCCACTGCTGTAGGCGTCCGCACTCGTGCTGACGCCCTGGGGTATCCAGTACTTGACCTTCTGGTCGGCGTCGTCCCAGGCGAACCCGGTCTGGAACGCCTTGGCCGTACTGGGGGCACTGGTCAGCCGCTTCGCCTTGCGGTTGGTGTCGGCTATGACGGCGCTCGCGCTCACCTTGGTCAGTTTGCCCGCCAACCCGGCGTTGAGAGCGGCGAATGTGCCGTAGCCGTTGGAGGCCCGGCCGGCGAGCCGGAACCGGCCGGGGGTGATGGTGGCGGCGTGGGCGGTGGCGGGGGCGAGTGCGTTGGCCGCTATGCCGACGGCCGGTGCGGCCGCCATGCCCTTGATGATCGATCTGCGCGTCATGCTCATGACGGGCAAAAATATGTGCGATCGAAAAGATCGAACAGTAGGCACAACTGCGTATGTTCGATGCGCGGGTAGTTGTATCAGGCCTGATACACAGGGAGTTCGGCCAGGCCACGCAGCAAAGTGCTGGTTCGCCAGGTGAGTTGGGACGGCTCTGCGTCTTTGGGCATGGCGAGCGTGGGGCGTTGCTCCAGGAGCAGCCGTACGGCGATCTCGGCTTCGAGACGGGCCAAGGGGGCGCCGAGGCAGTGGTGGAGGCCGTGACCGAACCCGAGGTGTCCCTGTGTCTTTTGCCGCTGGATGTCGAAGCGGTCGGGATCGGGGAAGTGGAGGGGATCGCGGGAGGCGGCGGCGAGGGAGACCTGGACCGCGTCGCCGGCTTCGATGTCGGTCCCCGCGAGGTTCACTGGCTCGGCGGCGAAGCGGAACGCCGTTGCGTGGACGGGTGAGTTGAAGCGCAGCGACTCCTCGACGGCGGCTCCGGTCAGGTCCGGCTCGGCGCGGAGCAGGTCGAACTGGTCGGGGTGGACGAGCAGGCTGTGGACCGTCGCGGAGATGAGATTGACCGTCGTCTCGTGACCGGCGACGAGGATGAGAAAGGCCATGCCGAGGCGTTCTTCGGGGGTGAGGTCGGTCATGCCGGCCAGGTCGCTGAGGAGGGTGCCCGCCTCGCGGTGGGTGGGCTCGCTGAGGTGGGCGGTGAGCGCGGTGGCGGCCGATGCCGCGGCCTCGGGCGAGGTGGGCATGACCAGCTCGTTCGACCAGGTGTGGAATGCGGTGCGGTCCGCGTCGGGGACGCCCAGGAGGTCGCAGATCACTGTGACGGGGAGGGGTAGGGCGTAGCGGCTCACCAGGTCGACGGTGCTGTGCCGGGGGAGTGCGGCGAGGAGTTCGCAGGCGATGGCTTCGATTCGTGGGCGTAGCGCGGCTATTCGTGCGGGCGTGAAGTGTGCCGCCACCAGTCGGCGCAGGCGGGTGTGGTGCGGGGGATCGCTCTGGAGCATGTTGTGGCCGAGTGCGTGGCCGCCGTCGGTCTGCCAGGAGGAGGAGTGGCGGATGTCGTTGCGCAGGCGGGGGTCGGTGAGTGCGGCACGCGCCGCGTCGCGGGTCACGACCAGCCAGCACTCGCCGCTGCCCGGGACGAGGATGCGGTGGACGGGGGCTTTGGCGCGCAGGGCGGCGTAGAGGGGGTAGGGGTCGTCGGCCAAGTCGTGCCCGTCGGGCGCGAGTTGCTCGAGGGTGGGTGCGGGCACGAGGTTGGCCTCCTGGTCGGGTCGGTCGATGTCGGCCGTGCCGTAGGTCGCCTGCTGGTCGGGTCGCCTGCTGGTCGGGGCGGTTGATGTCAGCCGTGCCAGACGTCGGCTCCTGGTCGGGTCGGTCGATGTCAGCTGTGCCGTACGTCGGCCGTGCTGTACGTCAGCTGTGCCATACGTCGGCCACGGTGTCCGCGAGGGACTTGGCCTGGGCGTATCCGGCGCGGGCGGCGTCCGGTCGGCGGGCGTCGGCGGTCATGTCGCGGCCCATGGCCCGGCGGGAGTCGGGGTCCGGGACGAGAAGAGTTACGGCGACTCCGGCGGCGGCGAGTTCGGCGACCTGCTGCTGCGCGCTGGGATGGGGCCCGACGGCGGCCCGAATCGGGGAGAGGGCGAGGACGCGCTCGTGGTCGCGGGCCAGCTGGATATTGCTGGTGGAACGACTGCCCCCGTCCATCCACCGCCGCCCGGCGAGCTCGACGGGCGGCCAGACCACGGGGACGGCGCAGCTAGCGGCGACGGCCTCGACGAGCGTGAGCTCCGACTCCGCGCCGAAGGTCTCGACCTGCCCGGTGTGGGCGTCGACGGAGGTGATCCGCAGTGCTGCACGGTCGGGCCACTCAAGTGCCCCGCGCAGCAGCGGCCGTAGGAGCTCGGTCAAGCCAGGCCCGGGGGAGGGCCGAGTAGCAAGGGCGGCACGCCCCAGCCTCTGCACGGACCGCTCGGGATCCCGGGAGCCGAGTGCGGCCCACAAAAACCGAAGCGTCTGGCCGGCGCTCACCCTCATGACCAGCCGATCGGCACCGCTGAGCTGCCGCTCGTACATCTCCTGCGGCGACTCCCCGCACGCGAGCCGGGCCCCGAAGATCGCGCCGGCGGAGGTGCCGATGACGACGTCGGCCCGGTCGAGGTCGACCCCGGCGTCGGCGAGACCGGCGAGCACGCCGGTGAGCCAGGCACCGCCGAGGGGACCTCCGCCGCCGAGGACGAGTGCGGTGTCGCCCATGGGATGTCCTCCCGAAGTGAGGTTTTAAGTGGGGAGTAGTCCCCACTTCTAGCCCCGAAGATAGCATCAGCACCGGGGAGCGCTCCCCACTTACTGCCGTTAACGCTGTTCTTGCCACCTGGGCCGGAGGACGAAAATGACCGAGGGCGCCCACCGCGCAACGCCGCAGCCCCCTCGGCGACGCCGCGACGCACAACGCAACCGCGACCTCCTCCTGGAGGCGGCCCACGAGGTCTTCACCGAACAGGGCTTGGACGCCCCCTTGGACGTGATCGCCCGCCGGGCAGCCATCGGCAACGCCACCCTCTACCGCCACTTCCCCACTCGCGCAGCCCTCATCGACGCAGTCTTCTACGACACGCTGACCCACACGATGACCGCCGGAGAGAAGGCCCGCACGGCACCGGACGCCTGGACAGCCCTCCACACCTACCTCGAAACGGTCTTCACCACCCTGTCCACAGACCGAGGCACAAACGACCTCATGACAACGCGCATCGAGGGCGTCACCTCCCTCGAAGCCGTGCACACCCACAACCACCACACGATGGAACTGCTGCTGGACCGGGGCCGCGAGCAGGGCACGATCCGCGCCGACGTCACAGTCGAGGACGCCCTGTTCGCCCTGGCGGCGCTAGGCCGAGCGGTACCGGCCCTGACGAACGCGACGACGCCTGACGCATGGCGCCGCCCACTCGCCTTGTTCCTGGACGGCCTACGCACGTCACCGGCCTCGCCGCCCCTCCCTGCCACGGCTCTCACTGCCGCTCAACTCGGGGATGTATTGCAGGAGTTGGGTCCGCATCAGGGGCGGCTTCGGGTCTCGTCTGAACGACCGTGAACGGCGCTGAAGGGGACGGAGGGCGAGACGGGCGTCGTCGGGCTACAGGCCGCGCAGTGCCTCGTAGAGGTCGCAGTAGGCGCTCCAGCAGATGATGCTGCCATCGTCATTCAGACTGCCCATGTACCAGTCGTCGTCGTTGATGGCTTTCACCAGACACAGTTCATGGAACCCCAAGACGATCTCGGGATGGAGCCGTTCATCCTGCGCCGGCCATCCCATCCACGTCACGACGCGATCGATTTCGAGAGGTGTGGCCTCCCGATCGCTGGAGACCTCGCGGATCTCCTCCAGGGTCCAACCTGCCGGTAGTTGCCTGCTTGTCATCCCATGATGATGACAAGCACCGCACGCGGCGAGCAGATGGCCTGCTACACAGCAAGATCCTGAGCGGGGTGACGATATGGAGCGGGAACAACTCGAACGGCTGCTGGCCGGCGGCGACGAGACGTCGCTGGCCGCCTTGGCTGCGCTTCGCGGCGGTACTTCTCACGTGGTCTGGGACGGCACCACATCCGCCGAATCGCACGCCACCATCTACAGGCACTGACTCAGAGCCATTCAGCGTGCGCTTGACGAGGGTTGGACCCCGACGGCGCTGGGCTCACCGTTCCACCTCGACCAGTCCGCCAGCTTTCACACCCTCGTCCTGAACGGAGCAGGGGCAGCTTTGGTGACTGTGCCTCAACCGACGACAGTCAGTCACGACGATGGGTGCGCCGACCGATCAGGCGCGCGTACGTTACGTCTCGCTGCACCACCACTGGCCTCAGCCACGCTGTCGGGTGTCGTCGAGTAGAGCAGGCTTCTCGGTCGCGGCTGCCGAGACCTGAGCTTGGGTTTCTTGGCGGCGGATGCTGCGCTGACCTGCGGCGGAGTCATGTTGGAGTCCTGGTCGTACCCTGGGCAGTTTCCCGCTGTTCCCGTGGTTCCCCGTGGTTCCCCGCAGGATCTGGCACGCAAATGGCACGGTCCCTCTACTTCGAACATCCCCTGGCGGAGCTGGGCCAAGGAGTGCCTGAGCCTCAGTCGACGAAAGTCAGCCACAATGGCGGGTAAGTCGACCGTCCAGGCGCGCGTGTGCCTCGCTGCACCCCCGCCGGCATGAGCCACGCTGCTGGCCGTAGACCAGAGCAAGTTTCGACGGCGGGCGCGTTGGGTGCCACCTTGAGTCGTGACCTCTTGGTCCCGAGGCAACTTGGGCGGGTGCCTCAGCTTGCGCTCGGCGTCTCTCACCTATGTCGATGGTCCAAGAGTGTGCATGGTTATCCGCTGTTGTACATGGGTGTTGTAACACAGTGAGAAACTCACCCGATATGACGAAGAGAGTGCGGCCCGACTATTAGAAGATGCGAGCACAAGCCTTGAACAGGACATGGACAGTAGCTATCGGTTGCGCCAGCGGTCGCACAGATCCATCGCCGTATAATCTTGTTTCCGTCATCGACTGGCTCACTTGAACGCAGTGGACGTGGCGCATGAACCCTTGATATTGCAGCACAGCTTATACCTCATGGCCATACGCTTTGAGTAGTACCGAGATCAGTTCGCCGACTGAACTATGCGGATTTGGTGGCGCGTGTTGCGCTTTCACGTGCTCACATTTTGAAGCGCGAGTCATGGCTTCTGGGTATTTTTCATACGGGAACCCATCCGGCATGTTCTTGCCAGAGAATCCTTGCTTACGCAGAAGCTTGGAGAGCGTAGCAGCATCTATCCATGTCGTGCAGTTATCGAAATGCCATAGTAGCCAAATTTCGAAGCACGGCGAGCTAATGGCCATCTCGATGCGCGAACGACGAGCTTCGATGCACGCTCTCTCTAGGCTGGCATGTTCATCTACATCGACTACACACCAGATGGCATCAAAGGGGTCGCCACCTCTGTCTTCGAGATCGCGGAGCCTTTTCGCCTCGTTCACGACACTCAAAGGATCTCGGCCGACACCGACAGGCTTAACGCTGACCACTTGAACAGCTTTGGCCCTTATTAGCGCGGAGAATTTTTCAAAATACTGCGGTTCCGTGTTAACGCCCTCGGCGGCAATGAGAATCTTTATGTTTTCGGATCTCTTGTTCTTTGACTTCGAAATCTTTTGTGAGCCACGCAACTGCCGACGACTCATGCTTGAGCCTCCACCACTTGCAGAGACGCAATCAATTCCTCCCAGGCGAGCGTGGGGACTGCCCCATACCTTCCGCCGAGGTATCGACGCTCCACGTTGTGATCCTTCTTGATGGGGAAGTCTGTGAGGGGGTAGACATCTGTGACTCCCTCGGAAGATTTCTCAGCGAACCACATCTCCTCCCTGTCTAGACCATCGCCCGATAGGTGTCCCATCAGGGAAGTGTCGTGTGACGTGAATACGAGCTGGGCCCCAAGCGGGTTGATTTCCGGAGACTTGAACATGGCAATGAGTGCAGACGCGAGCCTAGGGTGCAGGCTGGAGTCGAGTTCGTCTACAATTAGTACGCCGCCATACTTGATCTCTCGTAGCGCAGGCAGCGCAAGTGAAAGCCACGCGACTGTGCCACTGCTCTCGTCGCTCAATCCTAGATTGTGAGAATCCTCGGAAGGTGATCCCTTATGCCAGAAGCTGATTACCTTCCTCTGTTCTTCGAGAAAGTTTGCGAAGAACTTTTCTTCGTCATCCTCGTCGTCTAGAAGGGCTTTCATAGCCCTACGCATGGTTGACTGCGTCTTCTCATCGATTTCAACTTCATCCAACGAGAGACGGTAGATCCCCAGGTCGGCAAAGCGCAGCAAACTTTGGGCTTGTTGTAGAGCCTCCTTGTCTTCTATCCATTTTTTGACTGACATGATTCTGCTCTGCTTGTAGTACTCGGCGAATGCAGCGTAAGGCAAATGCTTGGTGAGGTAGTGGTGAATTCTCCGCAAGTAGGCATGGTTAGCCATGCTTGCCGTGGAGAGGTACAAGTTATAGCGGCCCATCAGGCGGGAGATTCGCACATTCTCCCCTTTGAGATTTCTACTGAAAATCATGTCCTCTGGCTCGGGTCCATTCCTCTCGAAGAGGGCTCGGCGGCGCCCTTCAGGAAACGAATGCAGCCACTCGGAGGCGATACCGCCGGAGTCGCTCTCGAAACCGTATACGTGACGTGTCCCCTTGACTGTAAAGTCAAATTCGTATGCAGAGGTTTCCCTTCTAGATTCCTTATCGAGCAGGAATGGGGCGTGAGGAAATGATTCTCGCTCACTCCACTTGGCGGAATTATTGATGGCCTTAACGGCGAAATCAATTGCATCCAGAAGAGTGGTCTTCCCTGACGCGTTGGGTCCAAAGATGCCGAGGACTCGGTTGGTCACTGAGCCCCAGTCGCCATCCTGAGGGCGCACCCCCTCGAAGCTCGACTTGGTGAACACGAGTTCTGTGGTGTCGCGGATGGACTTGTGGTTCGTGACGCGGAACCTCAGAAGCATGACTACCTCACGGGCTAGGTGCAGTTTCATCAGGTGCTAGGACGATTACCGCCCTGTGTGCTCCTCAAACGGTACGCCTTGTGTAGCTACGCGGCTAGCCGTATCGACCGGTCCCAGCCACAGCGGATCTTCCTACCTCAGCCCGCATGCGCGCGCCCGCGCTGTGCGCGGGCCTTGAACGAGTAGAGAAAGTTGTAACTCAGTCGGTCGCGTGGGGCTTGAAATCGTATGCGCAGGCTGGAAGTTCGATGCTCTGGCGGTCTGCGAGCGGTAGGAAGATGACCGGGCGGACCGTCCACGTGATGCGTGTACCGGCCTGGTGCACGGTGACTGAGCAGGGTTCCGCTCGGAGCAGGGCCCGTCTGGTGTCGACACGGCCCTCGTAGAGCCACTCCCACGCTTGCTCTGAGGCTGCGGTGTCGAGTGCTGGGCTGATGGTGCGTAGCGCGATGGCGATCCACCGGTCTGCCTGGGCGGCTGAGTAGGCGTCGAAGGAGGCATGCAGTGCAGGTAGTTGGTCCGTGCTGAGGTTCTGGGTCCAGCATTCGCACCAGTAGCCGCGGGGGAGTCCGTTCACGCGGCGCCTCCCGATGGGCAGGCCATGAGCATGTAGCGGGTGTTCTCGTTGTAAAGCGTGAGTTGGTAGGCCGTGCCGTGGTCAGGTAGGCGAGAGCGCGTTCGTGCTCCGCCTCGTCTGTCAGCCAGTAGTGGCCCGGCTGGGCGTATGCGGTGTCGAGTTGGTCCGTGACGTGACGCGCTCGTTCGCGCAGCCAGCGCAGTGCCAGGCGGGGGCTCGCCGCACCGTGAGACCCAAACTGAATGGCACGCATTTCGTGCAGGGGGTAAGCGGCTGCCCAACAGCGGTAGGCGCTGCCCCGCTCTTCGGCAGTTAAGGGCTCCCCGGTCATCAGCGTCAGCACGGGTGGCCTCCTGGGCGGGCATCGCTGTAGAGCTCCGCCGTGACGGTGTGGCCGCCGCCGCTGTCGTGGACCACAACCCGGTGCGCAATCGCGCTGACCATGCCCAGCCCCCGCCCGTGCTCCGCCTCTTGGTCCTGGTGCTCAACCTTCGGGGCCGTGCCGGTGCCACCAGCATCCGTAACCGACAGCGCGATGACCTGAGCAGAGACCGCAAGGGCCAGATGAAAGCTGCCGGACGTGAGGCCGCTGGCCGTGTGGAGGATCGCGTTCGCGCTCAGCTCGCTCACGATCAGTTCGGCGTCCTCGGCCAGGGGTGAACCGCGCAGGATGTCCCGCGTCCAGCGGCGGGCCCGGCTGACCTCTTCCGGGAAACCTGGGCAAGTGAGCCCCCAGACTCGGGCCTCACTCATATACTCGTGCATACAAGTTCCTTCGTGCTGGTAGGCCGCCATGTGCAGCGGGTTAGGGCTAGACGAGTTTCACGCCGTCATGGGCGCGGATGGCCGGCGGGGATGCCGCGTCCAAAGCGTCCAGGACGCGGATCGCGTACGCCTCGTCGGCGAGTTCGGTGACTTCCTCGTGGGTGGCCCAGCGCAGTGCGCGGGTTTCGTCGCCGGTGGTGGGCGTGCCGTCGGCGGCTTCGCAGCGGAAGACGAGGGAGACGATCAGGCCCGTCATG
This sequence comes from Streptomyces fulvoviolaceus, assembly GCF_000718165.1. GTDB lineage: Bacteria > Actinomycetota > Actinomycetes > Streptomycetales > Streptomycetaceae > Streptomyces > Streptomyces fulvoviolaceus. The sequence continues at coordinate 77,889 of NZ_JOEY01000010.1, forward strand.
TTCTTGTAGATGCCGGTGAGGGTCGCGGGAATTGCGATCTTGATGCCGGTTTCTTCGAGGACTTCGCGCTGGAGGGCCTCGGGGATGGTTTCCTCACGTTCGAGGACTCCGCCCGGGGGTTCCCACTTGCCGTTGTCTCGGCGCTTGATCAGGAGAGCGCGGTCCTGGTCGTCGACGATGACTCCGGCAACGCTCACGGAGTGCGGACGGTCAGTGCTCACGTTCCTCGGCCCTCTCGGCTGGCTAGGCTCTCCACCGTAGCAACAACACTCGCCCACTCGTCTAGATATCTAAAGGAGTACGCGTGACGTCTCTTCCGAGCCTCCTCGGCGGTCTCGACCCTACGAGTGATCGTGCGGTCTTCCGGCAGATCGCCGACCAGCTGCGTGAGGCCATCGGCCGTGGGCGGTTCGGGGAGGGGGACAAGCTGCCCTCGGAGGCGGAGCTCGTCGAGCACTACGGGGTTTCCCGGATGACGGTCCGGAACTCCTTCTCCGTCCTCCAGGGCGAGGGGCTCGTGCATGCAGAGCATGGCAAAGGGGTGTTCGTGCGGCCCCGGCCGCCTGTGCGGCGTCTCGCCTCCGACCGGTTCGCCCGGCGCCATCGCGAGCAGGGCAAGTCCGCGTTCATCGTCGAGGCCGACGCCGCCGGCAGCCATCCGCAGGTCGACAGCCTGGAGGTGAAGGAGGAGAAGGCCAGTCAGGACATTTCCACCCGGCTTGGGTCCGTTCGACGTGTGCTCGCCCGTCGGCGCCGGTATCTCCTCGACGGGCGGCCTGTCGAGTTCGCCGCCTCCTATCTCCCGCTCGACATCGCACGCGGTACGCAGATCGCCGAGCCCAACCCCGGTCCCGGCGGCATCTACGCCCGTCTCGAAGAACTCGGCCATCGCCTCGACCACTTCGAGGAGGAGATCCGGGCCCGGATGCCCTCACCGCCCGAGGTGAAGACGCTGCACCTGGCCTCCGGCGTGCCCGTCATCCATCTCGTCCGTACCGCCTTCGACACCGAGGGGCGGGCCGTCGAGGTCTGCGACACGGTTATGGCCGCCGACGCTTACGTGCTGTCGTACCAGCTCCCGGCGACGTGATCGCATGCCCCGGAGTGGGTTGGCTCTGCCGGTGAGTCGTGATGTCGTTTGTCGTTGAGCGTGGATGGCACCGTCATGTCGGCGAAGCCGAAGTCGCCTAGTTTTAGCGGCACTTGGGGCCTTGCGGTGGGACGATGGCCGTGCTTCTCCCGCTGGGGGCACCGATGGGCATGTCGAAATCCAAGACCGATCTGTACGCGGCGATCCGCCGGATAGCGCGTCATGGAGCACGAGTTGAGGAGTGAAGCGATGCAGTACACCCGTCTCGGCAACTCCGGACTCATCGTGTCCCGGCTCGGCCTCGGCATGATGAGTTACGGCAACACCAGCCGCCGTGCCTGGCATCTCAGCGAGGAGAGGGCCGAGCCGATCGTGCGGCACGCGGTGGAGGCGGGCGTGACCCTGTTCGACACCGCCGACATGTACGACCGCGGCGCCAGCGAGGAGGTCACCGGGCGGCTGCTCGCCAAGCTGTTCGACGACCGTGACGACTACGTGCTGGCCACCAAGGTGCACTACCCGATGAGCGAGAAGCCCGGCGACCGCGGGCTGTCGCGCAAGCACATCCTCGCCTCCGTGGACGCCTCCCTGCGCCGTCTCGGCACCGACCACATCGACCTCTACCAGATCCACCGCTGGGATGACGAGACGCCCATCGAGGAGACCATGGAGGCACTAGATGCCGTCGTACGGGCAGGGAAGGTCCGCTACCTCGGCGCATCGAGCATGTACGCATGGCAGTTCGCCAAGGCGCAGTACACCGCCGCACTCGCCGGTGGCACACGCTTCGTGGCCATGCAGAACCACTACAACCTCATCTACCGCGAAGAGGAACGGGAGATGATCCCCCTCTGCCTCGACCAAGGGGTCGGCGTCCTGCCCTACAGCCCGCTCGCACGCGGGCTCCTCGCCGGCAGCCGGGCCCGCGGTGGCGAGCACACCACCACGCGCAGTGGCACCGACCCGCTCGCCGGCACCCTCTACACGGAAGCCGACTTCGACATCATCGACACGCTCCGCACCGTCGCCTCCGAACTCGGCCTGCCACCCGCGCAGACCGCCCTCGCCTGGCTGTTGGGCAAGGAAGGTGTCAGCGCCCCGATCGTCGGTGCGACCAGGCTCACCCACCTCCAAGACGCCGTCGCGGCGCTCGACGTCACGCTCTCCCCGGAACAGGTGGAGCGCCTGGAAACGGACTACCGACCGCACCCGGTGGCAGGACCCCAATAGCCGGCCTTGCGCCACCAACGTCCGGATGTTCTGTCGGATTTCGTAGCCGTACTGCGGCGCTCCTCAGCACTGATCGGCGACGCACGAGTCGTGCTGTTCTCGGATTGCGGCCCGAACAGGCAGCCCGCAATCCGATGCCACCCCGGCGCATCACGCCGGGGAATGCTCTCCAGCGACCGTCCGACGAGCTCGCCGCGCATCCGAGTGCCCGGGACCCAACCGACGTCCGGGCTTCGTCGATGGCCATGGTGAGACCTGCCGGCGCCGACCGCGCACCCAACCGCTGCCGTACGCCGGGGATCAACGCACGCGCTTCAGGTCTGGTGGCGCCGGTCGGCCGCGTGGACCAGGCCGTGCACCTGCGTCCGGGCTTGCTCGGCGGGTACGGATCGAGCCGCAGCTGTGCAGCACAGAACGGCCCATACGGTGACGAATGAGCCGGAAACGGGAAACGAGGCAGCCCGTGGCCGGCTGCCGAAGCCATCGTCGCTGGTCGGAGCTAGCTTGCCTTGCGTCGAGCCGTGCCCATGTCCGCGGGGGTTGCTTCCGCCTCGTCGAGCGGGAAGGTCTCGTCCTCCCCGAAGTCCGGTGCCTGGAAGGGGTTGGTCATCGGGGGCGGCGATGCCGCGGCGGCATGGTGCACCGCCGCTTCCGGAGCGGAGAACAGCGAGGTCAGGTCGATGGGAGGTTGTCCAATCGTTACAGGGACGTGGAGCAGGCCTGGCGTGCGGTGACCGGGCGCAGCGGTTCTACAGCTTGCTCATCTTGGCGTACGGGCTCAGGATCCGCTCTTGCGTCGAGCCGAAGTCCACAAGCACTGCGATCCCGCCCTCGACGCCGATCACTCGGCCGAGGCCGTACAAGTCGTGTGCTACCCGGTCACCCACCTCGAACTGCTTGGCGGGCGGCGCTACCGGGGCCTTGAAGGGGCTGGTGGGCAAATAACGCTTCGGTGCACTTGGCTTTGTCATTGCCTCCAGTATGCGCCCGGGGGGCATCTGTTCGCTGCGGTCGGTCGACTCCACTGTGCGGCACCGGATGTGACCTCGGCCGCTCCTCGGTCGGTCGTTCGCCGTCCGGGCGGCCTGCCGGGACCCCGCCTTCTCGCGCCCGCTCGGGCCCGTGTTCGTACGTCCGACACTCCCTGACCTGTACTGATCTGCTCGTCGAGATCGTGATCGGGTCATGGCGCAGGTACTCGGGTGGAGCTGAGTACCTGCGCTCTGGCCGGTGCCGGGGCGAGCCGAAACCCTTGGACCATGAGCCAAGGACTTCCGAAACCTGTTCTCCAGTTGTTGTCGATCCTGGCGCCGGCTGGGGTGTCGCTCGCGCTGTGGGCGGCCTGGCTGGGCTGGGACCAGCATCTTGACGTGCACCCCGACGGTTCGACGACCGGCCCGTACCAGGCCTGGCAGGTGATCGGGCTGGTGCTGACGCTGCTGGTGCCTGTGTACTGGGCGGCGTCCCGGCGGCACTTCGTGGGCGCGGTGCTCGGCACCACGATGGGCCTGACCGTCGCGGCCGGTTACGACTGGTCGGACGACGCCAGCGGCCTCTTCATGGTCGGCGTGATGCTGGTCATGACGGGGACCCTCGCCATGACCGTCCTCGTGTCCACCGTGATCGCCACGGTTCAGCCGGCGTCCCGCTTGTCGAGTGCCCGGCGCCGCTTCGGTCGGGGGAGGACATGATCGAGGACCGTGGCCGCGGTCAGCACCACGCCCGCGATCAGCAAGATGATGGAGGCGATACGCATCGGTCCCTCGCCATAGATGGCCTGGTAGCCGAACCAAGCCACGGCGACGCAGTTCATCAGGCCGCGGCCGAGTCTCCTCAAGCGCGGAGTCATACGCACTCCCGGGTCGAGTAGGCCCGCGAACCGGGCCGGTCGAGTGTGCCACGGCTCGTGGGGCGGACCGGCACCGCCCATCCCCTACGACTCCGTCGGTCGGACTCGTTGCCCCCTGGTTGCCCAGGGCACGCGGGACCGCAGGTGGGACAGCCTGGGGGCGGCCCAGAGCCCGGCGGAACCGAGCAGGATGAGGCACAGGCCGAAGAACCGCCTCGGTGTCTCCACTTCGGAGCACGCCTCTTGCTCGTGGCCGGGCCGCGTGTCCTCGTTCTCACCGGATGTGAACGCGGTCCCGCAGTCGATTCTGACCATCGTCACGAGTTCGAGCGGCTTGCTGGTGTCGAGGTCTTCGTCGAAGAGGTCTTTCGGAAGGATCACCGTCTGATCGCTCCTGTCTCCCCTGGAGTACAGGACGCTCACGTCGTACGGATGGCCATCGTCATCCACCAAGTACGCAGCCGTGCGGGGGACCAGGAGGAGCCAGCCGGCCGCCAGCAGCGCGATGACCGACACGAGTCGCGCCCAGAACCGCGGTCTGCGAAGTAGGTTCATGGTCCGGACGGTAAGGGCCACTGTCCGGGACCGGTCCCCGCCACAGGTTGTCGTCACGAGGCGAGAGCCTTCAAGCACAGTGTCTCCACCGCCCCGAGCACCTCCTCGACCGTCCGTCCCGCCGGCGGGTCCAGAAGCGCTCCGTGCAGTTGCCCCTCCACCCCCTGTACCACCAGGATCGCGGTGAGGCCCGGATCGGGGCCGCCCACCCCCAGCCGACGCAGATGGAACTCCACCTCGGCCGCGATACCCCCCTGCACCTCCCGGAGTTGGGCCGCCGTCTCCGCCGGCCGTGGGGCCTGGTCGTAGAGGAGCCGGTGCATGCGAGGGTCGGCCAGGTGGAGGTCGGCCAGGGCGCGCAGCAAGGCGTGCACGCAGTCCGGCAGGGGAGGCAGGTCGCGGCGCAACCCCTCGGCCAAGTCAGCGAGTTCGGCCTGCACGCGGTGCACATGCTCCTCGCCGATCGCGTACAGCAGCGCGTCCTTGTTCGGGAAGTACTGGTAGAGCGTCCCGATGGACACGCCCGCGCGCTCCGCGATCCGGTTCGTCGTCGCCCTCGCGTAGCCGTCCCGTTGGAAAAGCTGAGCAGCTGCCTCGACGATGGCGTCGTAGGTGTCCCGGGAACGCTCCTGACGTGGCCTTTTGCGGGGTACGGCGGGTGGGGGCACAGGCCGTCCAATGCGAGTTGTCAGTACTGAGGATTGCTCGCATTCTAGGGCGATGTTCACCTTCGACATCGCTCCGGCAGCACTCTTCGACGAGCGCGAACGGCAGTTCGCCGCCTGGGGGATACCCCCGCCCATCGTCGCCCGGGCGCGGGCCGGGATCACCGACATGTGGGGTACGGGCGCGGGGAGTTGGGTTCCGGTCTGGGCGCGGCTGGCCCGGGAGGCGGAGGCGGACGGGCAGTGGTTGCGCGCGGCGCAGTTGTGGGGTGCGGCCCGGTTCCCGGCGCTCGCCACGGCCGAGCGGCAGGAGGCGTACGACCGACAGCTCGCCGCCTACGCGAAGGCGACCGCCGGACCCCGGCTGCCGGTGCGCTTCCAGCGCGTGACCATGGAGGTCCCGGTGGACGGCCCCCTTCCCCTCCACCTCATGGCCCGCCGCCACCGCCGCCGCCCCGGCGTCCTCGTGCTCTCCGGCGGCGTCGACACCTGGAAGGTCGAGCTGCACCGCATGGCCGTCGCGACGGCGCTGGTGACGGGCCTGCTCGTCGTGACCGTCGACATGCCCGGCACCGGTGAGGCACCCGGGCCGCTGACGCCCGACGGGGACCGGCTGCTGGCCGGGCTCATCGGCGAGGTGCGGCGGCGGCACCCGGGCGAACCCGTGGCCTGCCTCGGGCTCAGCTTCGGCGGGCACTGGGCCGTCAAACTCGCCGCACGCGGCCTGGTCGACGCGGCCGTCGACATCGGCGGGCCGACCGGTGCCGCCGAGCCCGAGGAAACGGTCGACGTGCTCGCCCTTCCCTACGGCATGCCGGGCATCCTCGGCAACGCCCTCGGCCTCGACGGCCTCCCGGAGGCCGCCGAGATCGACGACATGCTGGCCGCGTTCTCGCTCCGCGGGCAGGGACTGCTGAACCCGGAGGTGGACAACGGCGTACCCCTCCTCGCCGCCAACGGCGCCCACGACCACTTCATCCCCCGCGCCGACACCACCCGCCTCACCACCGTGTGGATCGTGCCCGGCGCCACCCACTGCGCCGCCGAACACATCCGCCCACTACTGGCGGCCAGTTGGGCCTGGCTGCTGACCCGGCCCGCCTTCCGCCGAAGCGGAAGCCGAAGCCGGAGCCGGCGTCCTCACGCCGCGTGACCACGCTCTGCAGAGGCCGACGGTACGACCAGGTACGAGAACCGCCCCCACCCGCCCGTCCTGTGCAACTCCAGCCCCAGCCGCGCCAGATGCGGCCCCAGCCTCGGCATCCGCGCCCGCAGAGCCGCCCTCGTCAACGGCTGTTCGGCCGAGCCCAGCAGACGGGTCAGGTCGTGGCAGCACCAGGGGTGCGGGTCGGCGAGGATCAGGCTGACCAGGACGCGCTGGGTCGCCTGCGGGGGCAGCAGGTGGGGCGGTATCCCCGGCGCCCCGTACCGCTTGTGCTCCGCCTCCCTGGCGATCCACCGCTGATCCGCCTTCAGCCGCGCGCCCAGTTCCTCGACCGGCATGCTCCGGTCCAGGACGTTCTCGGCACCCGCTTCGAACAGCGCCGCGGGGGAGACGCCGGCCGGCGCGAGGACCGTCACGGGTGCCAGGCGTCTCAACAGGGCGACCCGGTGGGGCAGTTCGTACGCGCAGTCCTCGTCCGGCACGTCCAGGACCGCCAGCGGGGGCGGGCGCCGGGTCAGGAGCTCGCCGTACGCGGGCAGCGTGCCCCAGGAGTTGACCACCGGGGGCAGCAACTGGGTTCTGCGCGCGTCCCGAAGGAGCCGACCGCTGCGCTCCCGGGCGAGGGAGAACACCACACACGGCACGGGTGGGAAAGACTTCACGAAAGCCTCCGTGTTCCTACGTCTGCTCACGTCTCCGTGTGTGGATCGGATGGACCGCTGCGATCGGTTCAGCCGTCGCTCTTCGCGGGCTCCTCCCCGTGCCGGTCGACGACCGCGTGCCGCAGGACCGCCGTGCTGCCGAACAGGGTGTCGGACGTGATGCCCTTCGTCTCGTCGTGGGTGATGTAGTTGCGCGCGCCGAGGAAGGCGAGGGTCTTCTTGTCGAAGATCCATTCGTCACGGGTCGCCGACCGGGCGTCCTCGCGCGTGATGGCGATGCCGTGCCGGCCGGCGGCGTCCACGGCGTCGGGGAGTTCCCGCACGCCGGGGATCCGCGCGGCCGCCTTGTAGAGCGCGGCGGTGTTCTCGGGCGGCATGACCGTCCCGCTCAGCAGATCGCCGATCTGCGAGAAGACGGCCTGCTCCTTCGACTCGTCGTCGGCCACCCTGACCTGCTTGTACAGGAGTTGGAGCAGTGCGTCGGGGTCGGTGGGCAGCGAGGCCAGCCACTTGTACGTGGGGTGGTCGAAGCCCGCCGGGACCGCGGAGGGGGACTCTATGGGGAGCATCTGACCCGGCATGATCGCATCCTTGCCCGAGTCGCGCATCCAGCCGAGGACGCGGACGGGCTCGGGGTTCTGCGACGTCCAGACCTCCGACGTGTGCGGGGCACCGAGCCGTACGGGGCCCTCGAAGGTGCCCTTGTTCTCGATGACCAGCCTCCTCACGTACACGAACTGGTCGTCCCGCACCGGCGTTTCGTCACTCGCCATCGCCGCTACGGCGATCCGGTTCAGCGTGGCGGTGGCGCTGACCGGCGCCGGGGTCTCGGGATCGCCGCTGGTGAAGGTCACGAGCAGAGCCCCCGCCAGCGCCATCGACGCGAGCGGCAACAGGACGGCGGGACGCCATGTCCTACGGCGGGGGGTCTGGGCGGCGGCGGAGGCGAGATCCTCGTCGATCTGCTGCATCAGTACGTCCTTGAAGTGGAGGTGCCGGCTCCGCGGGAGATCCCATTCGGCCGGCGCCGACAGCAACTCCTCGGCCTCACTCCGGTTGGTGCTCATGGGGTTTCCTCCTGCAGGACCAGGGCCGCGAGCGCGGCCTCACTCTCCATCTCTCCGCGGGGGCCGGGGAGTTCCGGTTCTCCGCCGCCGGGCTGACCCGAGCTCAGCCGCGCCAGCCTCGCCCGCGCCCGCGACAACCGCGACCGCACCGTCCCGACCGGGATCCCGAGTGCCTCCGCGGCCTGCCGGTAGTCCAGCCCGGCCGACACACACAGGGCGAACACCTCACGGTCCTGACGGCGCAACTGCCCCAACGCCCGGTGGACCAGGGCGAGTCGGCGGGCGTCGTCGATCCGGCCGGCGGTCTCCTCCGCGAAGTCCTCGACGGGACGCGGCTCGGGGCTGCGGGCGAGGAACGCGAGTCGGCGCCGTAGACCGCGATTGGCGTTGTGCGCCTTGTGCGTGGCGATGCCGAGCAGCCAGGGCTTGAGCGAGCCGCCCTCCGGCTCCACCGTCTCCCGGGTGCGCCAGGCGGCGAGGAAGGTCTCGGACATCGCCTCCTCGGCCTCCGACCAGTTGCCGGTCAGCCGCAGGGCGTGGTTGTAGACCGCCCGCGCGTGCTGGTCGTACAGCTCGGCGAACGCTGTACGGTCCCCTGCCCGTATGCGGGCCCGCACCGGATCCGCTGGTTCTGTATCCCTGTCTCTGTCCCTCACACTCGTTACTCTCCGCGGGCCTGGTGGGGTTCCTGTGGCCTGCGCCACACCCGTACGTCCCCGTATGGCGTTGTCGTAGCCTCGTTCGAAACCGCTCTGACGTGGGAGGTCGTATGGAGCACGCGGGACCGGAACCCCGTGGTTGCTGCGCCCCGTCGCGCGGTGACGGTGACGGCGCGGCCCCCGTCGTGCCGCTCGGCGACGGTACGTCCCAGCACGACGGCATGGTGCTGCTGCCCGGCGGCACCTTCCTCATGGGCGCCGACGACGCCGACGGGTTCCCGGCCGACGGCGAGGGCCCCGTCCGCGAGGTCACCGTCTCCCCGTTCCGCATCGACCCGTACGCCGTGACCAACGACCGCTTCGCCCGCTTCGTCGAGGAGACCGGCCACGTCACCGAGGCCGAACGCTTCGGCTGGTCGTACGTGTTCGCCGGGTTCCTGCCCGGCGCGCTGCGCCGCGGGGCCGCCCGGCCCGCGCAGACGCCGTGGTGGTGCGGCGTCGACGGCGCCTGCTGGCGCGCTCCCGAAGGGCCCGGCAGTACGGTCGCGGAACGCGGCGACCATCCGGTGGTGCACGTGTCCTGGAACGACGCGGTGGCCTACTGCGGTTGGGCCGGTGTACGGCTGCCCACGGAGGCCGAGTGGGAGTACGCCGCCCGGGGCGGGCTCGAGCAGGCCCGCTACCCGTGGGGCGACGAGCTGACGCCCGGCGGCGCACACCGTTGCAACATCTGGCAGGGGCACTTCCCCACCAAGAACACCGCGGAGGACGGCTATCGCGGCACCGCACCCGTGGACGCCTTCTCGCCCAACGGCTTCGGGCTGTTCAACGTGTCCGGCAACGTGTGGGAGTGGTGCGCCGACCGGTGGGGCACCGAACACGGAACGCGCCCGCGCACCGACCCCTCGGGGCCGGCGCGGGGCGCGTCGAAAGTGATCCGCGGCGGCTCCTACCTCTGCCACCGCTCGTACTGCAACCGCTACCGCGTGGCGGCCCGCACGTCGAACACCCCGGACAGTACGACGGGGCACATGGGGTTCCGATGCGTGAGAGACGTACGGGACGCCTGAGCCTCAGGCATTGCTCCCGCGCCCGTCCGTCGGCCTGCCGGCCGAACGGCGCCGGGCCTGGGCGGGCCGGCTGCGCCGACCGCGCGAGGAGGCCGCCGAACGCGTCGGCCGCTCCGCGGCAGGCGGCGGCGGAAGAATGACCGGCACCCCCGACGGCGCCTGCGCCCCCGTGATCCGGCTCAACTCCGCCTCGCCCGACCGCACCCGGGTCGTCCGCGGAGTGATGCCCGCGTCGGCCATCAGGCGGGTCATCTCCCGGCGCTGGTGGGGCAGGACGAGCGTGACGACGGTGCCGGACTCGCCGGCGCGAGCCGTACGGCCGCCGCGGTGCAGGTAGTCCTTGTGGTCGCCGGGCGGGTCGACGTTGACGACGAGGTCGAGGTCGTCGACGTGGATGCCGCGGGCCGCGACGTTGGTCGCGATCAGGGCGGTGACGTGACCGTCCTTGAACTGGGCCAGGGTCCGGGTGCGCTGGGACTGGGACTTGCCGCCGTGCAGGGCGGCCGCGCGCACGCCGACGGCGAGCAGCTTCTTGGCCAGCCGGTCGGCGGCGTGCTTGGTGTCCAGGAACATGATCACGCGTCCCTCGCGGGCGGCGATCTCCGTCGTGGTGGCGTGCTTGTCCTCGTCCTCCACGTGCAGGACGTGGTGGTCCATCGTGGTGACGGCGCCCGCGGACGGGTCGACCGAGTGGACGACGGGGTCGTGCAGGTAGTTGCGGACCAGGCGGTCGACGTTGCGGTCCAGCGTCGCCGAGAACAGCATCCGCTGGCCGCCGGTCTTCACCTGGTCGAGCAGCGCGGTGACCTGCGGCATGAAGCCCATGTCGGCCATCTGGTCGGCCTCGTCGAGGACGGTGATGGCGACGCGGTCCAGCCGGCAGTCCCCTCGGTCTATGAGGTCCTTGAGCCGGCCCGGCGTCGCGACGACGACCTCGGCCCCGCCGCGCAGGGCGCTCGCCTGCTTGCCGATCGACAGTCCGCCGACCACGGTGGCGAGCCGCAGGCGCAGCGCGCGGGCATAGGGGGTGAGGGCGTCGGTGACCTGCTGGGCCAGTTCCCGGGTGGGCACGAGGACGAGCGCCACGGGCTGCCGGGGCTCGGCCCGCTGTCCTTCGGTACGGGCGAGCAGGGCGAGCCCGAAGGCGAGGGTCTTGCCCGAGCCCGTACGGCCACGGCCGAGCACGTCACGGCCGGCGAGGGAGTTCGGCAGGGTCGCCGCCTGGATCGGGAACGGGGTGATCACACCCTCCGTGCCGAGGGCGGTCAACAGCTGCTTGGGCATGTCGAGTTCGGTGAACGCCTCGACCGGCGGCAGGGCCGGGGTGATCGTGACCGGCAGGGCGAAGTCGCCGCCGGGCGCGGAGGAACGGCCACCACGGCCGTTCCGCCCGGCGGGCTTGGCCGAACGGGAGGGGGCGTTCTGGCGGCTGGGAGCCGCCTGCGATCGGAGACGGTTGCCCCGGGGGGCGCCTGCGGCGCCCCTGTCCGTGCGGGAGCGGGCGGAGCCGTTGCCCGTACGGGCCGTGCGGTCGCGGTTCATGCGGAACCTTCCTCGATGCGGCACGTATCGAGGAATTCCTCCGGCGACGGGCCGTGGGACGGGCCGCGCGACGGGCCGTACGACGTGAACGTACGACGGACCGCATGAGGATTCGCAAGACTGAGCCGAAGAAAAATGTGAGACGAGGCCGTTGTCGGGACAACGGTCGTCACCGGTCGACACTGGTCGTTTCCGGTCCGGAAAACGCCATGAGCCGGGGCCCGCACCACAGGTGTGCGGGCCCCGGACTCGTAGAACGCGTCAGCGTCAGGCAGGAACGATGTTCTCGGCCTGCGGGCCCTTCTGACCCTGCGTGACGTCGAAGGTAACCTTCTGGCCTTCCTGAAGCTCGCGGAAGCCGGAGGTGGCGATGTTCGAGTAGTGGGCGAAGACGTCCGGGCCGCCACCCTCCTGCTCGATGAAGCCGAAGCCCTTTTCCGCGTTGAACCACTTCACGGTGCCAGATGCCATATTGAATCTCCTTCAAGGCAGTGCCCGGAGTCCACACCTTGCAGACCCGGAGTCGCAGCCCTGGACAACAAAAAAGAGTGCTCGTCGACGGGAAGGTCGAAGAGCACTCAAAAGTCTCTGGTAACCAAAACTGCCACTTCTATCACGCTAGCACAGGTCGGGGCCGAATGGCTGTAGATGTTCAGCCCAGTTTTGGACCGGCCTGCTGGACCACCTCGAAGGTCCACGCCTGGGAGTCCGTCGCCGCGGGCTTCGGACGCTCGCCCTCGGGGGCGCCGCCGCCGTGCGAGGCCTGGCCACGGCCGGACATCCAGTTCTGGAAGTCCTCCTCTGTACGCCAGCGTGTGTAGACGAGGTAGGTGTCGGTGCCCTCCAGCGGGCGCAGCAGCTCGAACCACTCGAACCCGTCCGAGCTCTCCACCGTGCCCGCGCGAGCGCCGAACCGCTTCTCCAACAGCTCGCGCTGCTCCTCGGGAACCGTGAGTGCGTTGATCTTGACGATGCTCATGCGCCCATTGTCCCGCATGCGGTCGTCTTCGGGGGCGCGCACGCGCGCACGCGGGGAAGAAACGGGGAGGGGGAGATTGGGGAAGAAGGGGAAGAGAGGCGGCCCTCGCCAAGGACTCGCCGGTGACAGTGAGTTCGAGGATTTTCCGGCTGAGGAGGCGTGGAGAGGCCGCGGGGCAGGGCGTCGTGGGCGTCCTTCTGTCCCATCTCTCCGCTTCCCGGCGGTAGTTGGCGGGGTCGTCACCTGGCCGACCGCACCGGGCTGCGGCCCGGGGGGAGCAATATCTGTAGTGGCGAGGGGAGAATTTACCGAGGCGCGCGACGACTATTTCTCGAGCGAAAGGGCCACGTGAAATACGTCGCTGTCGCCGGGCGATCGCGCCATGTTACTGTCGGTGTCAGTTGCAGTTGTGGTTGCCAGAAGGTTTTTCCGACGGGCAGATCATCACGGCGACCGGAGTCCGCACAAGGCGTGCTCCGAACACCGTTCCTGAAGGAGAAACAAAATGGCTACTGGCACCGTGAAGTGGTTCAACGCGGAAAAGGGCTTCGGCTTCATCGAGCAGGACGGCGGCGGCCCGGACGTCTTCGCCCACTACTCGAACATCGCCACCCAGGGCTTCCGTGAGCTGCAGGAGGGCCAGAAGGTGTCCTTCGACATCGCTCAGGGCCAGAAGGGCCCGACGGCCGAGAACATCGTTCCCGCCTGATCGCTGGCTCACTGGCTCTGCCACTGACGCTTACTTCGCAGCTGGGGCCCGCACCTTGGGGTGCGGGCCCCAGCTCGCTGTGTTTTCCGGGGATATTTTTTCCCGTTGTCTTCGGTTCGTTCTCGCGATTCTCTGCGCCGTTCGTTTTGCTGCGGAAATCCCTTGATACGTGCCGCATCAAGGAAGGTTCCACTTGAACCGCGCCCGCAATACCCGTACCTCTCGCACCAGCTACGCCGCCCGCCCCACCCGTAAGGGTTCCGGTAGGCGGCCGGCCGCTCTCCAGGGCGAGTTCGCCCTGCCGAAGACCATCACGCCCGGGCTGCCCGCCGTGGAGGCGTTCGCCGATCTCGCCCTGCCGGCGCGGCTGTTGGCCGCTCTCGGCGCCGAGGGTGTGACCGTGCCGTTCCCGATCCAGGGGGCGACCCTGCCGAACTCCCTCGCCGGTCGTGACGTCCTCGGCCGTGGCCGTACGGGCTCGGGCAAGACGCTCGCCTTCGGGCTCGCCCTGCTGGCTCGCACGGCAGGCCTGCGCGCCGAGCCGCGGCGGCCGCTGGCGCTCGTCCTCGTGCCCACCCGGGAACTGGCCCAGCAGGTCACCGACGCGCTCACCCCGTACGCCCGCTCCGTGGGCCTGCGCCTGGCCACCGTGGTCGGCGGGATGTCGATCGGCCGCCAGGCCGGTGCGCTGCGGGGCGGCTCCGAGGTCGTCGTCGCGACGCCCGGGCGGCTCAAGGACCTCATCGACCGCGGCGACTGCCGGCTGGACGACGTTGCCATCACCGTCCTCGACGAGGCCGACCAGATGGCCGACATGGGCTTCATGCCGCAGGTCACGGCCCTGCTCGACCAGGTGAAGACCGGCGGCCAGCGGATGCTGTTCTCGGCGACCCTGGACCGCAACGTCGACCGCCTGGTGCGCACCTACCTGCACGACCCCGTGGTCCACTCGGTCGACCCCTCCGCCGCCACGGTCACCACGATGGAGCACCACGTCCTCCACGTGCACGACACCGACAAGCAGCGGACGGCCACCGAGATCGCGGCGCGGGACGGCCGGGTGATCATGTTCCTGGACACCAAGCACGCGGTGGACCGGCTGACCAAGCACCTCCTCAGCAACGGCGTCCGCGCCGCCGCCCTGCACGGCGGCAAGTCCCAGCCGCAGCGCACGCGGACCCTGGCCCAGTTCAAGGACGGTCACGTCACCGCCCTGATCGCCACCAACGTGGCGGCGCGCGGCATCCACGTCGACAACCTCGACCTCGTCGTCAACGTCGATCCGCCGAGCGACCCCAAGGACTACCTGCACCGCGGCGGCCGTACCGCCCGGGCCGGCGAGTCCGGCAGCGTCGTCACCCTCGTGACTCCCGGTCAGCGCCGGGAGATGACCCGGCTGACGGCGTCCGCCGGCATCACTCCGCAGGTCACCCAAGTGCGTTCGGGCGAGGAGGAGTTGAGCCGCATCACGGGTGCCCGGACTCCTTCCGGTGTCCCGGTCGTCATCACCGTGCCGGTGACGGAGCGTCCCCGCCGCGGCGCGTCCTCGTCGTCGTCCTCCTCGTCCCGCGGCCGCCGCGGCCGTAGCGGACAGGGACGGCCCACCGGGGAGGCCGCGCGGCGTAGTACCGCGCGACGGAGGTCCGCCTTCGACTCTGCCGCCTGAGTTTTCCGCAGGAGGCACTTTGACAACAATCCGGACGCAGCGGCACCAGGGGGATCCCGCCCGCGCGAGGATGGTCGAGGACACGGACGGGTCCGGACCGCAGGTCTGTGACGTCGGCCGTCGAGCCCAGACCGCCGCTCTCCGCACCAGCTCCACGTCACCGGACCGGATCCGCCTGAGGCCCGTCCCCCTACCCTCTGTGAGGCATCATGCGCTGTGTCATCGCCCGCTACCCGTTCGATCTGACGAAGAACGGGGTGCTTGACTCGATGAAGGGCGTCACGCCCGAGCTGATCACGGGTGAGTCCGTGACCATCGGCCGCCGCCGCTACCCGGTCAAGCAGGTGGGCGAGGTCGTCACACGCCAGGACCGTCGTGACTTCACCAGCGGCGAGGTCGTCCGGGCCATGACCCGTCTCGGCTTCACCTGCCACGAGCACCCCGAGGTCGCGCCCGTGGTGAGCGCGCTCACCCCGCTCCAGACCGCCTCGGACCTGCTCGGCCGGAGCGAACCTCTGAACGAGTGAGGACGGGCACAAGCCGTACCGCACAGCCCTGAGGGCCCTGCTGACGTCTGTCGGCGGGGCCCTCGCCGCGTCTCACGCCTCGCGCGATGGTGTTGAATTTCTCTCGACGCGTTGCTCAACGAGGTGACATGACAGCAGACAATCCGCTCAGCCATCGTCTGGACGACGACGACTACCCCGCGTACACGATGGGCCGGGCCGCCGAGATGCTCGGCACCACCCCCGCTTTCCTCCGGGCCCTCGGCGAGGCCCGGCTGATCACTCCGCTCCGCTCGGAGGGCGGGCACCGCCGCTACTCCCGCTACCAGCTGCGGATCGCCGCGCGCGCCCGCGAGCTCGTCGACCAGGGCACCCCGATCGAGGCCGCCTGCCGCATCGTGATCCTCGAGGACCAGCTGGAGGAGGCGCAGCGCCTCAACGCCGAGTACCGCCGCGCCGCGCAGGAGAAGCCGGACTCCTCGGACGCCGACTGAGCCCGGGCGCCGGCGCGGGCGGGGGTCACCACCGACCGAGCGGCAGATCGCGCGCGGCCTTGACGAACGCGCTGATCAGGGCGGGGTCCTTGACGCCCCGGCTGCGCTCCACGCCGCTGGACACGTCGACGCCCCAGGGGCGCGCGGCGTCGACGGCGTCCCGCACGTTGTCCGGGGTGAGGCCGCCGGCGAGCAGCCACTTCTCCCCGGATCCGACCGGTGGCCTGCTGGTCCAGTCCCAGGCGACGCCGGAGCCCGGCACGGGGGCGTCGATCAGGAGCATGTCCTCGCCCAGCTCCCCGCAGCGCGGCACCGAGTCGCCGAACGCCGCGGCGCGGATCAGCGTCCAGTCGCCGGCCGCCGCGAGCTCGTCGTAGTAGCCGCGGTCCTCCGGCCCGTGCAGCTGTACGGCACGGATTCCGGAGTCGGCGGCCAGTGACCGCACGTCGTCCAGGGGTTCGGCGCGGAAGACGCCGACTGTCAGGACGTTGTCCGGGACGCGGCGGCACAGCCGGGCGGCCGTGCCGGCGTCGATGCGGCGCGGGCTCTCGGAGAAGACGAACCCGACGGCGTCGGCGCCGGCCTCGACGGCCGTGTCGACGTCCCGCTCGGTCTTCAGACCGCAGATCTTGACGAACAGGGAGTTGCTCACGTCGCCCAAGGTACTTCCCGTGTCCGGATGCCCTTGTTGCGGGCACATGCCCGCGTCCACGGCAGTACGCTCGTCGTACGGCCGCCCGTGCCCCCGGCCCTCTCCGTGTCGTACCGCTCCGCGCAACAGAGGCCCTGCGCAAGGCGAAAGCCAACTCACCGACATAGGAGATGGGCACGTATGGGCCCGTATCCCGAGTTGTTCGACGAATGCCGTGTGCTCCGGGTCGGCGGCGAACTGGACGTGACGACCGCGGCGGCCTTCGCGCGTGACCTGGAGAACGCCCGGCACGGCACCGGCAAGGTGTTCCTGATCGTCGACCTGCGTGGCGCGACGTTCATGGACGGCAGTGTCCTGGACCCGTTGTGCGCGGCGTGGCACGACTGCCATGAGCGGGGCGGGTGGGTGCGCGTCGTCCACACCCGCCCGGGAACGGGTCTCGTGTTCCGGGCCGCCGGTCTGCTGGAGGGTTTCCCGCGGTACGCGACCACGCGGGACGCCTGGTACGACGTGCCCGCGGACCGAGCGGTGGCAGACTGGGCCACGTGATCAGCGACGGCATGGCCGAGGTCCTGCGGTCGCTGCGCCTGGGCGGCGCGGGTGACCCGGCGCAGGCCTGTGCGGGGGCGCTGGGTGCCGAGGGGCTCGCGCTGTCCCTGCTGGTCGGCGCCGACCGGACGGCCGAGCTGCTGTGGTGCTACCCCGAGCTGAGCGCACGGTTCGACGAACTGCAGTTCACGCTGGGCGAGGGCCCGGGCCCGGACGCGGTCCGCAGCGGTTCGCCCGTCGTGGAGCCGGATCTGGGCCGGGTGCGTGCCGGGC
Source organism: Streptomyces fulvoviolaceus (assembly GCF_000718165.1). Lineage (GTDB taxonomy): Bacteria > Actinomycetota > Actinomycetes > Streptomycetales > Streptomycetaceae > Streptomyces > Streptomyces fulvoviolaceus. The sequence continues at coordinate 95,271 of NZ_JOEY01000010.1, forward strand.
GGTGGCCCGCGCTGCTGCCGGCCGCGCGGGAGCTGGGCGTGACGGGGGTGTGCTGCTTCCCGATCGGTATCGGGGCCATCCGGCTCGCCGTACTGACCGTGCTGTGCGACGGGGACCGGCGGTTGAGCGCGCAGCAGTACACGGACGTCACCGCCCTGACGTCCGCTCTGACCGGCGCGTTTCTGAACGGGGACCCGCGCGGCGACGGGCGTGTTCGCGGGTTCGGCATGTTCCTGGAGCCGCCGTCGGGGCTGCGCAGGGCGGCCGTGCACCAGGCCACGGGAATGGTCAGCGTCCAGCTCAGCGTGTCCATGGAGGAGGCCCTGTTGCGTCTGCGTGCCCATGCCTACGGCACTGAGCGCCCCCTCGGAGAGGTCGCGGCCGATGTGGTCGCCCGCAGACTCCGTTTCAACGACGACTTCAACGACGACTTCAACGACGACTTCAACTTCGACCACGATCTCGACGACGATGGAAGCGGGCCGAAGTCGCCCGACGGTGGAAAGGGATGATCGGCATGGCCCGCGAACGACGTCTGGCCGAGATCTTCGTGGAGGTCGCTGACTCCCTCGTCGAGGATTTCGATGTCATCGACCTGCTGCACCGGCTGTCCGCGCGCTGCCTCGAGCTGCTCGACGTGTCGGCGGCCGGGATCCTGCTCGCCGACGCGCAGGGTGAACTGCAGATCATCGCCGCCTCGGACGAGCACGCCCGCCTGCTGGAACTCTTCGCGCTCCAGCACGACCAGGGCCCGTGCGTCGAGTGCTACCGCTCCGGCGCCGCCCGGGCGAACATAGACCTGACCGGGGCGGAGGCGACCGACGGCTGGCCGCGCTTCGCGGCGCGGGCCCGCGAGACGGGGTACGTGATGACACACGCTATTCCGCTGCGCCTGCGCAACCGCGTCGTCGGTGCGCTCAACCTCTTCCAGACCACCCCGCGGCGCCTCGGTGACGGGGACATCGCGCTAGCCCAGGCACTGGCCGACGTGGCCACCATCGCGATCCTGCAGCAGCGCACGCTGGAGCAGTCGCACGTCGAGAACAGCCAGCTGGAGAACGCGCTGACCAGCCGCATCCTGGTCGAGCAGGTCAAGGGCGTCCTGGCGGAGCGCTGGAACACCTCCGTCGACGAGGCCTTCGCCGTGTTCCGGTCCTACGCCCGCGCCCGTCACCTGCGCCTGTCGGAGCTCGCGGCGCGGATCATCGAGGGCGACTTCGACACCGCGGCCATCCCGGCACCGGCACCGGCACCGGCACCGGCCCCGAGCGAGGACCCACGCGGCTGACCGCGGAAGCCCCGGCCGTTTCACGGCCCTCCCCGGCCGACGGCGTAGAGTGAAGATCCGGTGTGTCTCCCACCGGGACACCGAACGCCGAGGTCGCCATGCAGCCAGCGCACACACCCTCGGACGGGCACGCCGAGGTGCGGATCGTCGCCGCCTCCCCCGAGATTGCCCGCCGGGTCGCGGAGGTTCTCCGCCACTGCTTCGCCGCCACCGAGCAACGCAGCTATCCCGCGGGCGCCGACGGGGGAACCCGCCTCCAGCTCACCGTGGACACCGACCGTGCGGCGGAACCGGCCCGGTCCTGGCTGGAGAGCAGCTCGTCCGCTCAGGACGGCCGCCGACGGAAGTGAGTCGGCGTCCGGGAACGGTCCGTCCGGCCTCTTCGGAGAGTAGCGTTGACCCATCGGGAGTATTTCGCGCATCGGCCCCGATGCCGGTGTCGTTCCCGGAGAGTGACGACACCGGGCGACTGCCTGCGCGCAGGGGTCCGGAGACAGGTTCGCGCGATGTCCGCGACCACCATCCCTCAACTCCCGCTGCGGGCCGTTCCCTTCAGGGTTCCCACCGCGCGCCTCGCGCTGAGGTCCGTGAGCCCTTCCGCGGGGGCCGTCGGGCTGGACGGCGCCTGGTGGCCCCGTTCACGTGACCTGACGAGCGAACTCACCGCCCTGGCGGACGTGCTGGATCCGCTGTGGGGACGGATCACCCGGATCGCGGTCAACCCCCGCAACTGGCCGATCCTTCCGCCCAGGTTCTACGTCAACGGCCATGTGGTGAAGGTCGGTTGGTTCGCCTCGGAGCTCGATCCGCACCAGATCACGCTGTTGTCCTACACCGCGGGCCGCTGGGACCTCCTGGTGATCCCTCCGGAGACCGACACCCCCGCGGCCGCCCGGCTGATGGCCGCCGCGAGTGAGAACACCGGCGTGCCGATGACCGCGAGCGCGCTGATGACAGCGGCCGGGGAAGACGGGGACGGCTCGTCGACCGGCCGGCATCGGCGGAGCGCTGTGGGGATGTGACTCACCCGTGACCGCCCGTCGCGGCCGCCATGAGCGGTTCCGCGGCCTCCGCCGTCGTATCGGGCGGAATGATCAACAGGTCCCAGCGCCCCCGGCCGGGCGCGAGCAGGACGATGGTGTGCGGGCCGGATGTCGACAGGGACCTGTGCAGCTGTACGACCTGGTTGGCGACCAGCATCCGGCCGGGCGTCGCGGACCACGCCGTCCCGCTGACCGTCACGTTGGTGATGTGGCCCCACGTGCGCGGCAACCCGGCCAGCAGCCCGGGGAGTTCGGTGAGGAGGTCGTAGGAACGCGGCCACCACACTCCGTCGATGGGCAGGGGCATGCCGTTGCGGGGTGCGAGCCGCAGTCGGAGGACGGGGTGGGAGGGAAGCGGGGGGTGCAGGGCGATGGCCATGAGGGCTCCTCGGGCTGTGTCGCTCAGGTGCGGCGGGCGGCTACCCGTTCCGCGGTCGGCCAGCGCACGTCGTACACCCAGCCGGCGCGTTCGAGGAGGCGGATGACGGCGGCGGAGGGATCGATCTGGCCGCGGTCGACGCCGTGGCGGGCGCTGGTGGGGTCGGCGTGGTGGAGGTTGTGCCAGCTCTCGCCGAACGAGAGCAGGGCGAGCGGCCAGAGATTGGTGGCGCGGTCGTGGCGCCGGGTGCGGAAGGGGCGCTCACCGATCATGTGGCAGAGGGAGTTCACGCTCCAGGTCACATGGTGCAGCAGCGCTATGCGGACAAGTCCCGCCCACACCAGGGCGGTCACGCCGTACAGCCAGGAGCCGCCGATGGCCCAGCCCAGCCCGAACGGAAGGGCGAGCGTGAGGACGCACAGCGCCGGGAAGGCGCGGTTGACGGCACGGATGTCGCGGTCGGCGAGGAGGTCGGGGGCGTAACGCTCGGGCGGCGTGCGGTCGTTGCGGAACAGCCAGCCGACGTGCGCGTGCAGCAGTCCGCGCAACTGGCCGCGCAGGTGCGTGCCGTAGCGGTACGGCGAGTGCGGGTCGCCGGGCCGGTCGGTGAAGGCGTGGTGGCGGCGGTGCGTGGCCACCCAGCCGATGACATCGCCCTGGAAGCTCATCGAACCGGCCACCGCGAGCGCGATGCGCACGGGGCGGACGGCCCGGTAGCCGCTGTGGGTGAGGCCGCGGTGGAAGCCGACCGTGACGCCCAGGCCGGTGACGGTGTAGAGGACGAGCGCGAGGACGATGTCCGCGGGGTGGATCAGCCGGCCCCACAGCAGCCAGCCGGCCAGGCCGATCGCCACGAACGGCAGGACGACGATCACCGCCGTGATCGCGACGTACAGCCGCTCACCGCCGTCGCGCTCGGGTGCCGCGTCGTCCGACGGGAAGGGGGACGTGCCGTCGTAGGTCTCGGGTTTCGGGAGGGTGTCCGGCGGTGCGACCGTCGCGGACGAGGTGGGACTGAGCGGCATACGTGACTCCTCGGCCTGGATGCGGATGGCGCGGCCGGGGTCACGGGCTGCCCCTGTGGGGAAGGACGGGCGGACCCGTCGTCCTCCACCGTACTCCTGCGGACGTCTACGGCAGGGCGTGCCGCAGCACCCGTCCCCACATCGACGCGTACTGCTGGTGGAGCGGTCCGGTGACGTACGGCAGTCCGTGCCGGGCGCAGAGCTCGCGGACCTGGGGGGCGACCTCGGCGTAGCGGTTGCTGGGGAGGTCGGGGAAGACGTGGTGCTCGATCTGGTGGCTGAGGTTGCCGGTGAGGACGTGGAAGAGGGGGCTGCCCTCGATGTTCGCCGAGCCCTGGATCTGGCGTAGGTACCACTGGCCTCGGGTCTCGCCGTCGATCTGCTCCTCGGAGAAGGTCTGCACGTCGCCGGGGAAGTGGCCGCAGAAGATGATGGTGTGTGCCCAGACGTTGCGCAGGGCGTTCGCGGTGAGGTTGCCGAGGAGGCAGGGCACGGCGGAGGGGCCCGCGAGGAGCGGGAAGAGGACGTAGTCCTTGGCCAGCTGGCGGACCGTCTTGCGGGCCAGGCCCGCCAGGTCGCCGAGGAAGGACCGCACACTCTTGCGCCCGGCGGCCACGGTGTCCGCCTCCAGGTCGTACGCGGCGATGCCCCACTCGAAGACGGGCGCGAGCAGCGCGTTGTACAGCGGCTGGAGGAGGTGGACCGGGTACCAGGGCTGCTCGGGGCTCATCCGCAGGATCGTGTAGCCGAGGTCGCGGTCGCGTCCGACGACGTTGGTGTACGTGTGGTGCAGGTGGTTGTGGGTGCGCTTCCAGGCGTCGGCGGGGGAGAGGAAGTCCCACTCCCAGGTCGTCGAGTGGATCGCCGGGTCGCCCATCCAGTCCCACTGGCCGTGCAGGATGTTGTGGCCCAGCTCCATGTTCTCCAGGATTTTGGCGGTGGTCAGCATCGCGGTGCCCGCGAGCCAGGCGGGCGGCAGGACGGACACGGCGAGGGCGAGCCGGCCGCCGGTCTCCAGCCCACGCTGGACGGTGATCACCGTGCGGATGTAGCGGGCGTCGTCCGCCCCGCGCGCCGCGACGACCTCGGACCGGATGCGGTCGAGTTCGCGGCCCAGTTCCTCGGTCAGGTCGACTTGCTTGTCGGGTACGGCAGTTACTGCTGTGGCCATGGGGGCCTCCCTGGGAGGTCCTAGAGGTCGAGGACGAGCGGACCTGTGGCTCCGTTGACGCAGGTCTGGATCAACTCGCCCGGTTCTCCGTGCACTTCACCGGTCCGCAGGTCGCGGACCTGCCCGTCCAGGAGCGGGACGAGACAGCCGTGGCAGATGCCCATGCGGCAGCCGTACGGCATCACCACGCCCGCCGTCTCGCCGCTCCCCAGCAGCGTGGCCGACGCGGGTACGTCGGTCTCGGTGCCGGTACGCGCGAAGCGCACGCGGCCGCCGGTGTCCTCCGCGCCCGCCGGCCTGACGGGCGTCAGCCGGAAGCGCTCCATACGGAGGCGGTGTCGCAGACCGGCCGCGGTCCAGTACCCCTCGACCGCGGTGAGCAGTCCTGCCGGACCGCACACCCAGGCGTCGCGTTGCCGCCAGTCGGGACAGAGCCCGGCGATCCGGTCGGGGGTGAGCCTGCCGTCCGTGCGTGTGTACGTCAGTTGGAGCCGCAGCCCTGGCAACCGGGCGGCGAGATCAGCGAGTTCGGCGTGGAAGAGGCACTGGTGCGGATCGGGGGCGCTGTGCAGGAGTACGACGTCCGGGGCTGGTGGGCTTCGGCGGGCGAGGGTGCGCAGGATGCCCATGACCGGGGTGATGCCGCTGCCCGCCGTCACGAACAGCAGCCGGGTGGGCGGGGGTTCGGGGAGCGTGAACTCCCCTTGGGGCGGGCCGAGCCGGAGGACCGTGCCGGGTGCGGTCCGGTGCACGAGGTGCGGGGAGACCCGACCGCGTGGGTCTGCCTTCACCGTGATGGTGATCGGGGCGCCGGCGGCATCGGGCGGTGAGGTGATCGAGTACGTACGCCAGTGCCGTACGCCGTCGATCTCGACGCCCACCGGCAGATACTGCCCGGCCCGGTGCCGCGCCCAGCCGCGCCCCGGCCGGATCTCCAGCGTGGCCGCGGCGGGCCCCTCCGCCCGCACGGCGGTGACCCGGCCGGCGGGATGCCGGGCGGAGAGGAGCGGGTCGAGCAGGCCGAGGTAGTCGTCGGGGGTCGACGGGCTGGTCAGCGGGGCGGTCAGCCGGGAGGCGGCTGCGAGGAGCCGTTCTCCCGTCCACCCGGTGATCCTCACTCCGGTCCGGCCGGCCCATGACATGGGCATCCGCGCGTCCCTTCCCTGCGTGCCTCGGGATCATCGGTCACATGCGTCCCCGGCGCCCCCGCACCCCCCGGCCGGGCCGTCGCGCAGCCAGCGAAGCACACCCGGCGGTTGGCCGCGGGGGCGGACGGAGGCTTTGCGCCATGGGGCGTGCGGTCGTGCGGGGTGCCGGTGTGGGCGCGCTTTCGGGTCGGGTCGGTGCGCGGTCGGCGATGCACGCGCGGTGGTTGGCGGTGGGGGGAGGGTTTGTGCCGTGGGGTGTGGTCGTGTGGGAACGCCGGTGTGAGCGCGTTTCCCGGCTGGGCCGCCGTGTGTCGTGTGCCGTGCGGTCGTGTTGGTGTCAGCGCAGGATCAGGACCCGGCAGGGGGCGGCCAGGAGTGCTCCCCGGGCGTCCACCGGTGCGTACCGCCATCCCCAGGACCACAGCGCGTCGAGGGTCTCGACGTCGTGGCGTTCCACCAGCATCACGCCCAGCGTCGCGGCGTGGTCGGCGAGCAGCCGCCTCTGCAGGCGCCGGGCGAGGTTCCAGTCGCGGTCCTGGTCGTGGGTGCGCACCCGGCGTTCGACGACGATCTCGGAGATCGCGAAGAGCTCTCCGGCCGCGGCGGCGCGGAGCAGGCTGCTCGGGAGACAGTCGTCGAGGCCGTGCCACCAGGGACCCTCGCCGCGCACGGGGAAGCCGTAGGCGCATCCCGACAGGACGGTGGTCCCGGGCGGCACGACGGCCTCCGCGGCCAGCAGGGCGAACCCCGGACGCCGCATGTCGCCCGCGAGTCGCCGCAGGAACTCGGAACGGTCCTGGTCCCACGCCGCCGGCTCATGGCCGGTGGTGCGTATGTACAGATCGCCGAGTTCCCCCCACCGGTCCTCGAGCTGCCGCCGGTTCAGCGGACGGAGGCATTCCCCTGCCATCGGCGACGGGCTCTGGCGACGCCTGGGTGCGTCGTCCGGCACGTACACGACCATGAGGCGAGTCCTGCCCCGGGCGCGGACGGGGCCGGCCCGGTGTCGTGGATCGCCGGGAACGGCACCGGCGTGGCAGCCGGCGCACGAAGAGCTCCCGGTGTCTTCAGCGTACGCCCGGTCGCACAGGCGCCGGGTAGGTCGTACGTTCCGACGGCCGCCGTCGGTTGCCCTGTACTGACGGCGGCCGTCCGAGGCTCCCTCGCGCCGCCGTTCCCCCCGGGCGGGCGCGCGATCGAGAGCCGGGTGCCCCTCGTCGGACCGGCGACGGCATGCAGGAGGCCACCGGGCCGGTCTCGCGACGAGGGGAGGTGAAGGGGAGTGCACTGGGGTGCACAAGGGCCGGCCGGGGCGGGCGGGGCTACGGCCAACTGCCCGGCTGTGGCTGAGAATCGGTGCTTGCCCGGGGTCACGGGGCGTGGGCAGCCCATGGGCTGCCACAGCGTGTGCGGTCCTGCGGAATCCTGGGCATGTCCGAACACCGCAAGAGTAGGTGCGGTTTGCCCAAGTGAAAACCCCGCCGACCGTGCGCGTACCGGAGCGGCCCCCGTGGACCGGTCCGGAACCGGCGGTGCGGAGTAGCGTGGAGCCACCGGGAGTTCCTCGTATGCCGGCTCTTCGCCGGTGTCGTTTCCGGCGTACCACGGCACCGGTCCGTCGTACGGCGGCCCGGGGACAGGGACCGCGACATGGACGCGCCCACCGGTGAACGCGCCTGGCCCGAGCGGGATCACCCCGATGCGGCTGTGCTGCCCGCCCGGCTCGCGCTGCGCCCGCCGACCTTCCCGCCCGGCCTCGTGGCCGGCGCCTGGTGGCCGCGTTCCGACGACCTGAGGGCCGAACTGCCCGCTCTCCTCGGCGCGTTCGACGCGTCCTGGGGGCGGGTGACGCGTATCGCCGCGCATCGCGACACCTGGTCGCAGGAGCTGAGTGCCCTGCCCGTCCACGGTCACACGGTGCGGGCCGCGTGGCGCGAGTCCGGACTGGACCCGCACGCCATCCGGATCTTCGCCTACGGCATCGGGCGCCGGGACCTGCTGGTCGTCCCGCCCGGAACCGGGACGGCCGCGGCCGCACGGCTGATGTCGGCCGCGGCCGACCCCGCGCTCCGTCTCACCGCCGGCGCGCTCATCACGGCCGAGGAACGCCGTTCCGGCGACGGGTCATAAATTCGCGTCCATGAACACGGATCACATACACAACCATTGACGCGACCATGGCAAGCGCTTACCTTCCCGGAGGAAGTGCTTTGACGCCCTGAATGTGGTGCCCCGCCCGCGCGTTCCGTTCACGCTCTCGAACACTCCATGCTGCCGCATCAGCAGCCGCACAGCCATGCGTGCGCACCGCCTTCACCGCGCCCCAGGTCACACGAACCGACCCACATGGAGACGAACGATGCACCTGAGACCAGTCATCGCGTCCGCCGCCCTCGTGGCCGGCGTCCTAGTCGCGCTGTCCGGCCCCACGGCACAGGCAGCGACGGCCCGCTACGAGGCCGAGACCTCGCCGGCGGTGTGCACCGGCGCCATCGAGTCCGAGTACGCCGGCTACTCCGGCACCGGGTTCTGCAACGGCACCAACGCCACGAGCGGGTATGCCCAGTTCACCGTGACGGCACCCGCGGCGGGCACGGCGACCCTGGCCGTCCGCTTCGCCAACGGGACCACCACGGCCCGGGCCGCGAACGTCGTGGTGAACGGTACGACGGCCACCGCGGCGTCGTTCGAGTCCACCGGCGCCTGGACCGGCTGGACGACGAAGACGCTCACCGTGCCGGTGAACGCGGGCAGCAACACCATCCGGTTCAACCCCACCAGCGCCAACGGCCTGCCCAACATCGACTGTCTCGACGTGACGACGACCGGCGACACCACGACGCCCGAGGCCGGCGCGATCTACGTCTCGCCCAGCGGCACCGACAGCGCGGCCGGCACGTCGAGCGCCCCGACCACCCTCACCTCGGCGATCAGCCGCGTCACGTCCGGCGGCACGATCTACCTGCGAGGTGGGACGTACGCCTACTCCTCGACGGTCACCATCCCCGCCGGCAGCAACGGCACGTCGAGCGCCCGCACCACCCTGGCCGCCTATCCGGGTGAGACGCCGGTGCTCAACTTCTCGGCCCAGAGCGAGAGTTCGTCGAACCGCGGGCTCCAGCTCAACGCGTCCTACTGGCACGTCGACGGCCTCGTCGTCGAGCGCGCCGGGGACAACGGCATCTACGTCGGCGGCAGCAACAACGTCATCGAGTCCACGGTGACCCGCTTCAACCGTGACTCGGGGCTGCAGCTCGGCCGGATCTCCTCCAGTACTCCCACCGCCGAGTGGCCCGCCAACAACCTGATCCTGAGCGCCGAGTCGCACGACAACGCCGACTCCGACGGCGAGGACGCCGACGGCTTCGCCGCGAAGCTCACCACCGGCACCGGCAACGTCTTCCGGTACGCCGTCTCCCACAACAACATCGACGACGGCTGGGACCTCTACACCAAGACGGACACGGGCGCGATCGGCCCGGTGACCATCGAGAACTCCCTGTCCTACGAGAACGGCACCCTCAGCGACGGCTCCCAGGCCGGCAACGGCGACCGCAACGGCTACAAGCTCGGCGGCGACGACATCGCGGTGAACCACATCGTGCGCAACAGCATCGCCTACCAGAACGGCAAGCACGGGTTCACCTGGAACAGCAACCCCGGCACGATGGCGGTGTCCGGCAACGTCAGCATCGACAACACCGAGCGCAACTTCAACTTCGACGGCGGGACCTCGGTGTTCCGCGACAACACCTCGTGCCGGAGCAGCAGTGGCACGAACGACCGGATCATCGGCGACTCCGACAGCTCGAACCAGTTCTGGTCGGGGACGAACGGGTCGCGGTGCTCGTCGTACAGCGGCGGTCTGAGCTGGTCCTTCGCCTCGGACGGCAGCCTCGACGTGAGTTTCGGCTAGACAACGCGCCAGGGCCGCACCCCCGGGGAAGGGGTGCGGCCCTGACTATGACGGGACTCGGCCCACTCCTCATCGGTGATGGGGCGAGGTCAGGTAGTGCTGCCTGAGGAGCTCCTTCCCGTAGTCGTTGCCGTTGGGGGTACGGATGACGGAGTGGACGTGCATCTGCGTGGCACCGTCACCCTGGGTCGCGCCGTAGGCGCCCGCGAGGGGGCCGGGAGACTGGCAGTCACGTAGTCGTCCGCGCCCGCCGACAGCCCGTCGATCCGGTGCTCGAGCCCGTCGCGGGCGGTGAGCATGAGCACCGGCAGTCGCGCGTTCTCGCCTCGCAGGCTGCGCAGCACCTCGACGCCGTCCACATCGGGCAGCATCCCGTCCAGGACGACGACATGCGGGGCGCACCCCCGGGCGATCCGCAGCGCACTGCGCCCGTCCTCCGCCGCGAAGGCCCGCCATCCCGCCTCGGTGACGGCCGCGGACAACAACTCGGTGAGCTCGGGCTCGTCGTCGACGATCAGCACGCGAACGGAACCTTCGCGGGCCGCAGAGATGCCATTCATACGGCCACGCTGTCAGGGCACGTTGTGAGCGGGCTGAGCGCGGGCCATGCGCCGGCCCGTCGGTGAGGCGTGTGGGTTCCGGGGGTTTCTGTGCGAAGTCCTGTGAACGAGATCACTGCCGATCGCGGGCTGAGTACACTGCGTGACCTGGCAGGACCGTGCGTGGGTGGGGCGAGGGGTGGGTCGGTGCTGGTGACGCCAGGGGCCGGGGACAAGGTCGCCGGCCGGTATCTCTTGCAGGAGACCGTCGGCAGCGGCGGGATGGGCGTCGTATGGCGGGCCTGGGACGAGCGGCTGGAGCGGGCGGTCGCGGTCAAATGCGCGCGTCTGGACGACGATCAGGCCGCGCGACGGCTCATGGGCGAGGCGCGCAACGCCGGGCGGCTGCACCACCCGAACATCGTGGCCGTCTTCGACTTCGTCGACGAGGGCACCACCTGCTGGATCATCATGGAGTACGTCCCCTCGCGCAGTCTCGCGCAGATCGTGACGGAGCGCGGCCCGCTCGCGCCCGAGGAGGCCGGGTCGATCGGCTGCCAGATCGCGGACGCGCTGGTGAAGTCCCACCGCGCGGGTGTGGTGCACGGCGATGTGACACCGGAGAACATCCTCGTCACCGACGAGGGCATCGCGAGACTGACCGACTTCGGGATCTCCAGGGCCCTGTGGAACGACGTCACGAAGAGCACGACGGGCAGTGTGCGCGGCAAACCCCGGTATCTGGCACCGGAGTTGGCCAAGGGGCAGCCCGCGGGTGAGAAGTCCGACGTGTTCTCCCTGGGCGCCTCCCTGTTCGCGGCGGTCGAGGGGCGGTCGCCGTACGGCGAGGCGGAGCACCTCATGGCGTATCTGGCCCGGGCCGTCGAGGGGCACATCGAGCCCGCGCGCCGGGCCGGCCCGCTGACCGAGCCGCTCGCCGCGTTGCTGGAGGTGGAGCCCCGGCGGCGGCCCGACGCGGCCGCGGCACGGAAGCTGCTGACGCGCGCAGCCCCGCCGCCCGCGCACCTCCAGGAGCGGTTGCACGACCGCCGCACCCTGGATCTCGGGTCCTCGACGCTCCGGCTGAACCGGCTCCTACGCCGCGCGCGGGACTCCACTCCCTTCATGCTTCAGCCGCCGCGCCCCGTACGGCGTCGTCGTCGCCCCCTGATGATCACGGCGGCGGCGCTGGCCGTGGCGGGTGCGGTCACGGCCGGTCTGGTCCTCCTCGACCCGTGGGGCTCGAAGGACGGCGGGGCGGAGGCGAGTGACGCGAAGCCCACGCCAACGGCCACCGCCAAGGCCGGCGCCATCGGTGAAGCCCGTACGGCGGACCCCTGCGGGCTGCTGGACGCGGCCTCGCTGAGCCGCCTGGGTGACACCGAACTCGACCCGGACTACGGGGAGTTGGACAGGTGTGACGTCCTGGCTGTCAACAGCAGCGGGGACGACATCGGCGACGTCCAGGTCAACCTCGACGGCGACCGGGACAAGTTCGACGGCGTCCTGTCCACCTGGCTGGCCGGCGATCTCACCGTCGTGACACTGAAGCGGGACGGGATGGCCTGCGAGCGTGCCGTCCTGACCACCGACGGGAAGCAGATCCGGATCATCGGGAAGAAGTTCGCCCCCGAGGGGCCGGACCAGTGCGCGCTCGCAGACGCCGCCACCGACCACGTGGTCGGCGTGCTGGCCGACGGCCCGGTGCCCCGGCGCACGTCGGCGCCGGCCGCGAACTCCCTGGCCCGCGTGAACGCCTGCACCCTGCTCGACGCCACCGCCCTCGAGCGCCTGCCCGGCGTCGATGTGGGGAACCAGGACCCCGGCTTCGGCTCCTGGAGCTGCGACTGGTCCAGCGACGACGGCGAGCGCGAGGTCGAGGTCCAGTTCAGCAGGGACAACTCGCTGGACGCCGAGGACGGAACGCCGGTGGACGTCGCCGGGACGCGGAGCTACTACGTGGCGGACGAGGCCGAGGACGACAGTTGCACCGTACGGACACCGCACCGGACGTACACGGACTCCGTGGGCGACCGCACCACCGAGCTGTTCCAGCTGACCGTGTACGCACCGCAGCCGTCCAAGGAACTCTGCGACAGTGCGGCGGAGTTCGCCGCCGTGGTCGCGCGGAACATCGCGAAGCGACTGCCGGGGACGTGACATGACCGGGCAGGGAACTCCCGACGGCACAGGTGCCAGGCGGTTGCCCGCCACCCACGGCAGCCTCGCCCGGGGCGCGTCCGCGCCGCTGCCGGGCACCGTCTTCGCGCTCGCGCTGACCGGCGGTATGACGCTCGGCCCCCGGGACGGACGCGAGGTCCTGTTCGGCCGCAACCGGCCCGAGGTGCACGTCTGCGTCGGCGAGGACGACCCGCAGGTCAGCCGCCACCAGGGCACGCTGACCCACCGGGACGGCAGCTGGTGGGTGAGCAACTCCGGGCGGCTGCCGATCCGGTGCGCAGCGGCCCGGTTGCTGTTCCGGGACGAGGAGCCGCTGCCGCTCGACACCGGCTACACCCCGCTGTTCCTCGGCGGTTCCCGTGGCCGCGAGCATCTGCTGGAGGTCTTCGTCACCGGCCCCGAGGGCGAGCGCCCGGTGGCGCGGCACGGGGACGTCACCCGCCCGCCCCGGGTGTGGGTGCTCACCGAGCAGGAGAAGCTCGCCCTCGTCGTGCTCGGCCGGCGGTATCTGCTGCACGAGCCGCGGCCGCAGCCGCTGACCTGGAGGCAGACGGCCGCCGAACTGGCCGAGACGCAGCCGCGGGCCGGCTGGACGGAGAAGCGCGTCGAGCACCTGGTCAACGGCGTGCGCGCACGGCTGTCGCGCGACGGGGTGCCCTGGCTGACCCGAGAGGAACTCGGCGAACCGGTCGGCAACGCGCTCAACGACCACCTCATCCGCGCACTGCTGGCGTCGACCACGCTCGTACCGCTGGACCTGGCGCTGATCGACGCGGCGTGAGGCCGGGAGGGGTCCCGGGACAGTCAAGGAAGGTGGGTGGCCAGGCGCGCAAGGGAACGCGCAGGGGGCAGAGGGGGAGAGCTCATGGTCGTTCAGGTGTCCGAGGCGCGTATGCCGGGGAGCGTCAAGGGAGCACTGGTGGGGGTGTGGCTCCAGGGTGTGGCCAACTTCTTCGCCTCGTCCTACTACTTGACCCTGGTGACCGACCGTCTCGATCACAACCAGGACGTCCCGCACCTCGGCCTGGCCCGGTTCGCCTTGTACATGAGCCTTGTCGCGTCGGTCGTGCTCCTGGTCTCCGGCGTCTTCGCGCGGAAGCGGTTCGACTGGGTGCGGATCACCGTGCTCGTCGTCGAGTGCATGGCTCTGCCGTTCGCGCTGATCAACGTCTTCGTCGTGGGAGTGCCCGCCGCGGTCATCGGGTTGGTGCTCCCCGCCCTGATCGCGAAGACGATGCTGGGAGCCCCGGCGCGCGCGTGGTTCCACCGTTGAGTCCGTACGCGTGCTTCGGCCGGGCGCCTGCGAGGCGCCCGGCCGCGGTGGTGGGTCAGCGTGCGATGTCGAAGGTCGCCGCGCGGGACACGAACTTCGTGTCGCCGTCCTCGGCCGTCGCCAGCACCGAGATGTACCAGGTGCCCTTGGCCGCCTCGGCCGCCTCCGCCTTCGTGACCTTCAGCTTGTAGGTGCAGCGGGCCGTCTCGTCCGAGGTGCTCTCGCACGTGGCGCTCTCCACGTGCCGCATGTCCGCCTCGGTCGGTTCGAGCTTCGAACTCGCGGGCCAGGCGATGACCTTGAGACCGCGAACGCCGGAGTCGTCGCTCACGTCCGCCGTGAAGGTGAGGCTGCCGGCGCCGCTGTCGGACGGGGCGACGTAGCGGGCGGAGGCGTTCTCGACGGCCAGCTCCGTCGCGGCCGAGGCGATGGCGAAGCCACCGACGGCCACGGTGCCGAGGGCGAGGGTGCCGACGATCGAGGACACGAGAATGCGCTTGGACATGGGAGTTCCCCCTGAGGTGATGTGTGGAGAGTTTCGGAGAGTGGAAGCGGTGGTCGACCGGCTTCCTCGATGTGATCGAGCCTAGGGTCGGGGGCCCGGCCAAGTCCTCGGGCTGCGGGACGATTGCGCCGTCGAACCGCAGGTAGAGAGCCTCTAACCCAGGTAGGAGAACGGACTCCCCCTCCAGCGGGAGTCGGTCCGCCCACCCACGCCCATAGCCTTGATCCGGCGGCCGAAACGGAAGCCGGAACAGGAAGCCGAACAGGGTCAACGGCCGGGAGGCGATGGTGGACATGCTGCTGGTGATGGTGGCGCTGATCGGCGGACTCGTCGGCGGGGGCGCGATGTTCGCCCTGGTACGCCGCGATGTCGGCACCCGCCGGGCAGCGCTGGTCGCCGCCGTGACGTTCGCGGCCGTCGGGATCGGGTGGCTGCTCGCGCTGTACGGAGTGGTGCTGGGCCTGGGCGCCGCCATCGTGGCGTACGCCGTGACGCGCTCCCGGATCGGCGCCGACAAGGCGCTGCTGGCCGCGGGCGGCTCGTACTTCGCGGTCGTCTCCGGCTTCGCGGTCCTGCTCTACGCCAGCCTCGAGACGATGTGACACCGCCATCCTCATGAACCGAACCGACGACCGGCTCCTCCCGGTCCTGCTGATCTGCGCCCAGGCCGTGGTGTGGCCCGGGGCGGCACTCGTGCGCGGGTCCGTCCCGTCCGCGTCCGACCTTCTCGTGGCCGCCCTGGTCGCCGGACCGGTGACGGCCGCGCTCGCGCTGCGCCGTAGCCGCCCGGTGGCCGCCCTCGTCCTGGTCGCCGCCGCCTGCGCGCTGGGCGCGGGGCCGCTGCCCACCGGGGCGATGGCGGTGCTCGGGACCGCGGGCGTCGCGCTGGCCCTGTTCACCGTGGCGACCGAACGCGACACCTTCACCGCCGTGTTGTGCGCGGTGGCGCTCGCCGTATGGCAGCTGCTGCAGGGCATCACCCTGCACGGACTCAGCGACCGCGACGGCCTCGACCTCGTCCTGACCGCCCTGCTGTACGTCACCGCATGCGGCGCCGGTTTCGTCGTACGGCGGACCCGGCGCGCCCGGCAGGCGGCCGAACGCCTGCTGAAGCGGGCCGAGGTCGAGCGCCACCGGCTCCCGGCGGTCGAACGGCGCCGTATGGAACGGGAGTTGCACGACGTCAGCGCCCACCACCTGACGGCGGTTGTCGTCACGGCGGGGGCGGCACTCGGGCTGCGCGAGCGTCGTCCCGAACTGGCCGAGGAGGCCCTGGAGTTCGCGGTCGAGACCGGTCGCGAGGTCACCCGGGCGCTCGGCGCGGTACGGGCCCCGGCGCCCTCGCGGGAGGAACTGCCCTCGCCGGAGGAGCGGTTGCTGGACCTGGTCGCCGGATTCCGCCGCCTCGACCAGCGTGTGGACTGCGAGATCGACCCCCTGCCGGACGGCCTCGTCGCGGACGCGGCGTTCGGCATCGTCCGGGAGGCGCTGACCAACGTCGCCCGGTACGCCCCCGGTGCGCGGACGACGGTGCTGTGCCGCTACGGCGACACCCGCACGGACGTCGTGGTCACGAGCGCGGCCCCGCCGTCCGACTCGGTGGCCCACGGCGCGGACCTCGGCGGCGGACGCGGCCAGGGCTTCCTGCGCTCCCGGGCCCGGGAGGCGGGCGGCACCCTCCACACCGGCCCGACGGCGGAGGGCGGTTGGGAGGTACGGGCGGTGCTGCCGGGTCGTACCGCCGGGGCGGTGGAGAGGGCCGTACCGCGGACATATCGCCTGGCACAGGTGGTGGCCGCGGTGGGCCTCGTACTTCAGCCCTTGCTCCCGGCACTGGTCATCCGGACGGAGGACGCGTCGAGCGGGTCGCAGGTCTCCGCGGGCATGCTCTTCGGGCTGCTGGCGGCGGCCCAGGCGGTCGCGCTGCTGTGGATCCGCAGGGCGCCGCGTGCTGCGTACGGCGCCTTGCTGGGCCTGGCCCTGCTGTGGCCGGTGGCGATGACGGTGGGGGATTACACGGGCCCGGTGGTGCTGCCGCCGGCATTGAGCATGCTGGCCACGTGCACGGCGATGGCCGTGGCAGCGGCCTCTCAGGGGCGCGGGGCTGTATCGATTTGCGGCTCCGCCGCGATGGGGGTCCCCCCGCTCGAGCGAAGCCGAGAGTGGGGGAGCGACAAGCCCCCACCGGCCCGCAGTGACCCACGACCCCAATTCCCCCTGTCTTTTGTGTCGATCGCGGCCGCAGCCATACACACCACCGCCCTGACCATCGCCGTACTGGACCGGGGCACGACTTTCCCCATCTGGGCGGTCGTCGTGGTGTCGGCAGCCGGGGCGACCTTGGCCGTCGGCGCCGCCCACTGGGGCGGAGCCCTACGCGCCCGGCGCGACCGGGCAGCCCAGGGCACTCAGAACGCACGCCTCGCCACCTGGACCGAGGAAGCCGTCCGCGACGCCTGGGCCGAACGGCGCCGCATAGCCGCAGGGTTGGAGACAACCGTGCTGGCCCGCACCGCCGACATGGTCACGGAGGCCGAGGCGGGCCGCCTCGACGCGACCGCCGACCGCGCCCGCGAGGCCCTGGCCGCGATGCGCGCCCTGCTCGACGCGGTCCGGGACGGCGGGACGGGGCCCGAGCTGCGCCCGCAGCCCACCCTCCAGGCCCTCGACCTGCTCGCCCAGCAGAGCCGGGCCACCGGCCGCGACGTGGAGATACGGCTGACCGCCCGCGTACCCGAGCGGCTGCCCACCGCCGTGGACCTGGCCGCCTACCACGCCGCCGAGACGGTACTCGCGGCCGCCGGCGAGGAGCCCGCGGTGCTCGAACTCGACGCGCACGACGGTACGTTGACGCTCACGGCCACCGGGGTGCCCCGCGCCGCCCACCCCGTCGTACGGGAAAGGCTGGCGACACGGGTCGCGGCACTCGGCGGCACGGTGACCACCGGTCCGTCGGACACGGTCGGCCTCCGGCTGCCACTCGCGCCGGTCGACGAGGAGAGGGAACGATGAGTCTCAAGGTGCTGGTCGTCGACGACCAGGGCATCGTCCGGGCGGGGTTCGCCGCCGTGATCGACGCCGAGGAGGACATGACGGTCGTGGGAGAGGCCGCCGACGGCGCCGAAGCGGTGCGGCTCGCCGGGGAGTTGGCGCCCGACGTGGTCGTCATGGACGTACGGATGCCCGAGCTGGACGGCATCGCCGCCACCCGCATCATCACGGGACGGGAGAACGCGCCCCGGGTCCTCGTGCTGACCACCTTCGACCTCGACTCGTACGTCTTCGACGCGCTGCGCGCCGGCGCCTCCGGGTTCCTCCTCAAGGACGTCCACCCCTCCGAACTGCTGCAGGGCATCCGGGTGGTGGCGACCGGCGAGAGCGTGCTCGCCCCCTCCGCGACCCGCCGCCTCATCGGCCACTACGCGTCCGGGGCGGGCGCCGGATTCCGGTCCGGGAGCGGCCCGCGCGAGCTGGACAGTCTCACCGGGAGCCAACGGAACGTCCTCGGCCTGCTCGCGGCCGGGCTCAACAACGCGGAGATCGGCGAGGAACTCGGCATCACCGTCGGCACCGTGAAGTCCCACGTGAACGCGCTGCTGCGCAAACTCGGCCTGCGCGACCGCGTCCAGGCGACGATCCTCGCCTACGACCTCGGCCTCGCCCACCCGAACCCGCCCGGCACCCACCTCTGACCGCCACGACCGCCACGACCGCCACGACCGCCACGACCGCCACGACCGCCACGACCGCCACGACCGCCACGACCGCCACGACCGCTACGACCGCTACGACCGCTACGACCGAGGAGCCAACCCCCGTGCCCCACCGTCTGCGTCACGCCCTCACCGACGTCGTCGCCCTCGTCTACCTGGCCGTCTGTGCCGTCCTGCTGGTGTGGGCGCTCGTGGTGACGGCCACCGACAGCTCGGACGAGTCCATGGCGGGTGTGATCCCGCTTCTCGCCACCGCTCCGTTCAGCCTCGTCTTCCTCGCGCTGCCGGACGGCGCCGTGATGTTCGTCGTCGCCGTCGCCTTCGGGGCGCTGGTCAACGCCACGGTGATCGGCTGGTGCTCCCGCGCCCTGCGCCGCGGGGGCGGCCGGGGTCCGGTGTCCTGAACCCCGGCCGCCGCCCGGTCAGCCCTGCGCCTGGCTGATGTTGACCATCCACGGGACGCCGAAGCGGTCGGTACACATGCCGAACACGTCGCCCCACATCTGCTTCTCGAGCGGCACGGCCACCGTGCCGCCGGCCGACAGCTTCTCCCAGTAGCCGCGCAGCTCGGCGTCGTCGTCGCCGCTCAGGCTCACGGAGAAGTTGTCGCCCGGGTTGCGCGGCATCCCGGGCGGGTTGTCGGCGCCCATCAGGGTGAAGCCGCTCGGGGTCTCCAGCAGGCCGTGCATGATCTTGTCGGCCTCGGGGGCGTCCCCCTGGCCGAAGGCGCCGTAGGTGTTGAGGTCCAGCGTGCCGCCGAAGACCTCCTTGTAGAACTCCATCGCCTGGCGGGCGTCGCCGCCGAAGCTGATGTAGGGATTGAGTCGCGATGCCATGAAATCCTCCCTTAGTGGTGCAAAGGTGAGCTCTGCGGAGGTTAACGCTCCGCGAGAGTGTGGGCGACCGTACGACCGACGGCCGTGCACGAAGTCATCGGCGGCGGATGGTGTGCTGCGTCACAGGTGAGGGCCTGGCCGGGCTGGGGTCAGCCGGCGGTCGTGGTCGGGTTCGACCCACATGTTGACGGCCGTCCCCCAGCCGGGTGGCTCCCTCGCGGGAGAAGGCCATGGCGTCCTCGGTGACGTCCTCGGAGATCGCGCCGCCCATCGACGGCCTGCGTTCCCCGGCCCGGAGACGCTGCCGCCCCCTCCGGCCGCCGTCCGTCGCGACCTCGACCAGTTCTTCCGGACGCGGTTCGGTCTCTGAACCTGTTGTCCCAGGTCAGTTCGGCTTCAGGGCGATCGCGTGGCCGCCGGGGCCATGGGGCCCGCCGCGCGCAGCTGCCGGGCCAGGCGGGCCGGGTCCGCGTCGGCACGTCCCGCCAGTTCGCGGGCGAGCGCGGCGTGCCGCAGCTGCCGGGAGGACGGGGTCTGGGTGCTCAGCACCACGTCGCGGGGCAGCTCGGGCAGCCGGTAGCGGCCAGTGCCGGCCCCGCCGGTGTCCGCGTCCCAGACCAGGATCCGGGCGGTGACGGCGGCGTCGATCAGCGGCAGCAGCTCGTCCGGTGCCAGGCCCTGGACGTCGGCGAGCAGACCGACGTCCAGCCGGTCACCGTCGGCGGCGGCGTAGGTGAGCATGGTGCGGGCCGGGTCGGGCAGTCCGAGAAGCCGCGCGTGGAGGATGTTGCGTACGGCGGCCGGTACCTGCGCCCGCGGGCCGGTGCGCTCTCCGGCCGGGAGCTTGATCAGCTCGGTCAGGGTAACGGGTTCCCTTCCGTGCGCCGGTGCAGCGCCGCCGCCTCCTCGGGCAGGACGTCCTCGCCGTGCGCCGCGAGCAGTGCGGCCACGTCGGCGGAGGTCAGCGGCTGCAGGGTCAGCCAGGTCGCGCCGATCAGGGCGAGGTCGGTCGTCAGCAACCGGCCGGGCCGCCGAAGCAGTTCGGCCAGCTGCGAGCCGAGGACCCTCGCGCGCCAGGGGGCGTTCACCTCGCCCTCCCGACGGTTCCCACGACCTGAGCGGCATTGACGTCATCGACGTCGTCGACGATGTGTCCGTCAGCGAGGGCGAGCACGCGGTCGGAGTGGGCGGCGGCCTGCGGGTCGTGCGTCTGCTCGGCATCAGTGACCGCCTGTCCCACCGGCCCGCCGAACTTTCCGGCGGCCAGCAGCAGCGCGTGGCGCTGGCCCGCGCCCTGCTGGCCCGCCCCGTCGTGCTCTTCGCCGACGAGCCCACCGGCAACCTGGACTCGCACTCCACCATGACCACGGTCTGGCCGAGGTCGCGCACGGAGCGGCGCAGGAGGTCGAGGACCTCCGCGCCCGGCCGGAGAGGGTGACGGGCAGCACGATGTTCTCCAGAGCCGTCAACTGGGGCAGTAGATTGAACGACTGGAAGACGAAGCCGACCTTGTCCCGCCGTACGCGGGTCAGCTCCCGGTCGGAGAGACCGGTCAACTCCGTGTCGCCCAGGACCACTTGGCCCGAGGTGGCCGAGTCGAGACCGGCCAGGCAGTGCATCAGCGTCGACTTGCCCGAGCCCGACGGGCCCGTGATCGCCGTGAACCGCGCCCGGGCGAAACCGACCGTGACTCCGTCCAGGGCCCGGACCTCTGCCTGCCCCTGCCGGTAGACCTTGACCAGATCCACGGCTGCCGCGATGTGCTCACCGCTGGCCGCGTACCTGTCCGGTGCTTGAGTCGTGTTCATGAGCTGAATTCCCCCTTGTCGCGGCGTGTCAGGACGCGATCGGAGGGAATTCGAGGGTGATCTTCGCATTCGAGCAGTGGGTGTTGGCCTCGTCCGCCAGTTCCTGCAGCTTCTCCTTCTGCGGGGGCGTGCCCTCCGCCGTCGCCTGCAGGGCCGCCCACCCGCTGTAGATCGATCTTTGATCTTGGCCAGCGTTCCGGCGTTTACGGCGGGGGTGAAGGCCATCTCGGGACTGCTCTGACCCGCACGGGAGTACGCGTCGCCACTGTTCGTCTCAGCCCGCGGGGCGCTTCTGGTTCTCGATGTACTGCCTCACGACGGTCAGAGGCGCCCCGCCACAGCTTCCGGCGAAGTAGGACCCGGACCAGAAGTGGCCGCCCCACAGGTACCGGCGTACGTGGGTTTCGTACTCCTTGCGGAGCAGCCGGGCGGAGACTCCCTTGAGGGAGTTGACCAGCTTGGAGAGCTGGACCTTGGGCGGGTAGTGCACCAGAAGGTGTACGTGGTCCTGTTCGCCGTTGAACTGCTTCAGCTCTGCCTCGAAGTCCGCGCACACCTCCCGCATGATCTCTTCGCAGCGCGTCAGCATCTCGTCGGTGAAGGCGCCGAGTCGGTACCTGGTGACAAACACCAAGTGGACATGCAGGCTGTGGACGACGTGACGGCCGGTGCGTACATCGGGGTTTGGAGTCCAGCGTGGCGACATAACCCAAATGGTACAGTGATCACATGAACACGGAACGTGCGTATGTGAAGCGGCAGTTCGGGCATCGCGCCCGACTGGCGCTGACGCCTACGCAGGTCCTGCTCATGGACGATCAGGCTCATGCGGCACGGGCGATGTGGAACCAGCTCCACGACCTGTGGACGATGACACCCAAGTGTCAGAGGTCGCTGTCCCGTATGGACGAGACGTTGCGGCAGGCCCGCAAGGAGATCGACTGGTATGTGGTCCTTCCCGCGCAGGCCGCGCAGGCGGTACTCAAAACGTACGTCCAGGCGTGGAAGAACTGCTGGGCCGGCCGCGCTGAGGAGCCGACGTTCAAGGCTCGCATCCGCAGTGTGATGTCCGTGGACGTCCCGCAGGGCCGGGACCTCCAGATCAAGCGGGTGCACCGACGATGGGGCATGGTCAACATCCCCAAGGTCGGACGGGTTCGGTTCCGCTGGACCAAAGACCTGCCCGTCGGCAAACAGGCCGACAAGGAGAACCGGATCACCGGGGCGCGGCTCGTCAAGGACGCGCTCGGCTGGCATATCGCCTTCCGTATCCAGACTCTAGCCTCGCGCTTTCGCGGGTGGGTCTGTCCGGGTCTTGATCAAAAAAGCGGAGAGTGCTGCTGACCTGCAACGATGGGACTTGTCGAGGGTCCTGTCAGCTGCAAGGAAAGAAGCACTCTCCAGGTGAAGAAGACTACCGGGTCGTACCCGCGTGTCCGTGTCGAGGGCGGCGGTCATGGGGTGGTCGCGCAGGCCGGGTCGGTGCTACTGGTCGAGACGGTCCGCAAGGTGGGCCTGGACACCGCGATATCGGCGGCACTGGCGTCGTGGCGCAAGCCGCGGGCCGTGCACGATCCGGGCAAGATCCTGCTGGATGTGGCCCTGGCCGTCGCGCTCGGCGGAGACTGCCTGGCCGACGTCGGCCTGCTGCGGGCCGAGCCGGACCTGTTCGGCCCGGTGGCCTCCGACCCGACGGTCTCCCGTCTGATCGACACTCTCGCCGCGTCCGGCCCCAAGGCCCTCGCCGCGATCAGGTCGGCGCGGGCCGAAGTGCGGACGCAGGTCTGGGAGTTGGCCGGTGCCAACGGTCCGGCAGCCGACGGGCAGGTGACCGTGGACATCGACGGGGTGTTGGTCCTCGCGCACTCCGAGAAGCAGGACGCCACCGCGACCTGGAAGAAGACCTTCGGCCATCACCCGCTCGTCGCGTTCGTCGACCACGGCCAGGCCGGGTCCGGGGAGCCGGTGGCCGCGCTGCTGCGGCCCGGCAACGCAGGCTCCAACACCGCGAGCGATCACATCGCGACCGCCCAGCTCGCCCTGGCCCAACTCCCCAAAGCCCTGCGGCGGGGACGGCAGACGCTGATCCGCACCGACTCCGCCGGCGGCACCCACGCCTTCCTCAACTGGCTCTCCAAGCCGGGCCGGTGGCTGTCGTATTCCGTCGGAATGACCATCACCGACACCCTCCACCAGGCCGTCCTGAAGATCCCGAAGAAGGCATGGACACCGGCCTACGACGCCGGCGCCACCGAGCGGCCCGGCGCCTGGGTCGCCGAGATCACCGACATCCCCGACCTCAGCACCTGGCCCACGGGCATGCGCCTGATCGTCCGCAAAGAACGGCCGCACCCCGGCGCCCAGTTGCGCTTCACCGACCTCGACGGACTACGGCTCACCTGCTTCGCCACCAACACGAAAGGCGGCCAGCTCGCCGGCCTGGAACTGCGTCACCGCAGACGGGCCCGCTGTGAGGACCGTATCCGGGGCGCCCGCGACACCGGCCTGCGCAACCTGCCCCTGCACGACACCGCACAGAACCAGATCTGGCTGGAGATCATCTCCCTCGCACTCGACCTCCTCGCCTGGATGCCGATGCTCGCCCTGACCGGCAACACCCGCCGCTGGGAACCCAAGAAGCTCCGCCTGCGCCTGTTCTCCGCCGCCGCGCAACTGGTCAACACCGGCCGCCGCCACTGGCTCCGCTTCACCACCCGATGGCCCTGGACCGACCTCATCACCCACGCGATCGACAGGCTCCACACTCTCCCGAACCCCGGCTGACCAGCTACTTCGACCGTCCCGACAACCCGCACCATCGCACCGGCGAAGTGGAATCCGGCGCTCACCCGACGCGACAGCCGGGCCCTCCCCATGCCCTGGCACAGAAAGGCCGCACCCCACAGACACAGAGTCCCCGTCAGAGAACTGACGAGGACTCATGAACGATCGAGGCTAGAGGTCAAGCCCGCACCGCACGCCGGTCCCGAGGTCGGTATCGACGCCGGGGTGAACCTGCCCCTCGCTCTGTCCGACGGCAACCACCAGGACCACGGGCGCGTGCCCCGACTCCCGGATGGCACCGCCGACCGGGACAAGTGGCTGAACCCGGACGAGAAGGCCAAGCTGCTCCGCCTGGAGCAGCGGGCCGCGCACCGCAAGAGCTTCCGTAAGCCCCAGGGGAAGTCTTCCAACCGGCTGCACCGCACCTACGACCAGATCAAGCAGCTCCGCGCAAGAGCCACGCGCCGTAGCGTTGACTGGCAGCACCAGACCACCACAGCCATCGCCCGCCAGTACGGCACGATCGTGGTGGAGGCATTGCAGATCACGAACATGGTCAAGTCCGCCAAGGGCACCCTTGAGGAACCCGGGAAGAACGTCGCGCAGAAGTCCGGTCTGAACCGCTCCATCAGCCAAGAGGCATGGGGCCGCACCGTGACATTGCTGACGTACAAGACCGCCCGATACGGCGGCACCCTCCACGAGGTTCCCGCCCCGAACACGTCCCGACGCTGCTCCGCCTGCGGGTTCATCACCCCTGGAAGCCGGGAGGACCAGGCCACGTTCGTGTGCAAGAACCCGGACTGCGGATGGGAAGGCAACGCCGACCACAACGCGGCCCGGAACATCTTGCACCTGAACCGGATGGGCCACGCGCTCATCCCGGCTGCCGGAAGGGCAGTCGCAAGGCGCACTCGCGGCGTCAAGCCCACCACCGCAAGGTAGGTAGGAATCTCCTTCCTGAGCCTTGCCGAAGGGAGGAGAGCACTTCAATTCCTCGATATGCGCGCGACGTTCAAGGGGCACGGGGCGTGCGGCTCCGACTCCTGGGTCAACGACCTGACCAACGCGTCCGCGGTCTTCCACCCCAACGCGGCGGGTTACACGAAGGGTTACGCCGCGAAGCTCAAGGCCACCTGGAGCTGACCCCCGCCCCGCGAGGTGGCCGCGGTCACCGTTCGACGACCGGACGGAACGCGTCCCGTACGTCTGACTTGGCGGTGGAGACGAACTGGTCGCCCGGCCCCAAGTCGTACGTGCCGTAGGACTTGTAGTGCAGGACGCCCGGGCAGCTTCCCCCGCTGATCTGCACCTCGCGCGGATCGATGCGCTTTCCGGTGCGCAGCGCGTAGACCTTCAGCGGGATCTTGATCTTGTAGAAGGTCACTTCGTGGGGGAGGTACTCGGACCGGTCGTTCTCGTAGGAGCACGTCTCGACGGAGGCTCCGTGCTCCGCCGTGTCCGCGCAGACCACGAGCGCGGCCTCGGTCGGGTCGGGGGTGCGCCAGCCGGCCGGGAGCTTGTCGGTGTACTCGGCGTCGCCGAGGAACAGCGCCTGGTTGAGCCCCTTGCGGTACGGCGGGGCGCCGCTGTACTTGACGGGCCTGGCGCAGTAGCCGGAGTCCACGCCGGTCGTGCCCGAGAGCAGACGGCGTACCTGGGCCAGTTCGAGGGCGCGGTCGGCCTTCGCCACACCGCTGCGTGCCTTGTCCGTGCGGGCGTCGTCCGGGTACTCGTCGAGGAGGTACTGGTAGCGCGCCCGCGCCTGCTGCCAGTCCTCCTCGGCCATCAGGTCGTCGCCGCATCCCGTCAGCGCGGCGGGCTCCGCGCGCGCCACGGTGGCGGCGGACCGGTCCAGTACGTCACGGGTGGGCTTACGGTCGTGGAGCCAGCCGGTGATGTCGGCGGTGGCGCACGGGTCCTCGGTGGGCAGGCCGTCGAGGAAGGCGTCCAGGACCGTCCTGACGGTCTGCTCGTTGCCGGGCTCGTCCAGGACCTCGGTGAGGATGCGGAAGCCTCGCTCCAGGTCGTCGGTCTCCCCGGTCCGCGCGACGTCGGCGAGGGCGGACGCGGCGTTCTCCAGCCGGTGGCACGCCGCCACCGCCGCCTCGCCGGGTTCGAGCACCGGGGCGGCCGCCAGGCGGTGGCCCCACCACACCTCGCCCTGCGCGGCCACGGCCGCCTCGCAGTCGCCGCCCTCGCGGGCCTGGGTCACGCGGTCCTCGATGCCGTACGCGTCGAAGCGCAGCAGCCCGGCGGTCAGCAGTACCGCGAGCGTGACGGCGAGTGCGCCCGCGCGCTGCCCGCGTCGTACGACGTGCTCCGCGCGTCCGTGCGCCAGGGACCAGCCGTGCGCGATGCCGGCCGCCCACCACAGGAGCAGCAGGATCTCGGCCCAGGTCGAGGCGGTGGAGGCGGTGACGTTGAGGAGCCAGACCGTGCCGATCAGGGTGAACGCGGCCAGCTTCCAACAGCGCAGCATCAGATAGCCGATGCCGAGGAGTGAGGCGTTGCCGAGTGCCGCGGCCAGCGGATCGCACGGGGCCGAGGGCGGCTCCGGCGGCTGGTCCGGGTCGGGTTCGTATGCCGGGTAGGTCATGCCGGGAACCCCTGACGTGCGGTGGGCGCCGGGCCGCGTACGGAGAACCAGTAGGTGGCGGCGTTGCCGAGCGCCATCCACAGGGCCACCACATCGATGCCGAAGAGCACGAGCATCGCGAGGCTGGGCGCCCCGGAGACCAGCGAGGCGAGGAAGCCGACGGCCGTCGACAAGGCCACGAAGATCAGCCACACGACGAGAACCACATTGACCCAAGGGCGGCGCCTGCGAGCCAGTACGACGCAGACGATCTGGAGTGCCGCCGTCCCGGAGCAGAACAGCGCCACGAACCAGGCAGTGCCCATCGGCATGAGCAGGTCCTGATTGTGTTCCTGCTTGCTGTAGTTCTCCTGGAGGATCGCCCAGCCGCCGAGGGCCGCGCTCAGCGCGTTCACGGTGACGATCACGAGAACGAAGATGATGGCCCAGGGCATGCGTACCTTCGGAGAGTTCTGCATCGCGATCACCTCACGCTTTCGTTGTCCGGCAGGTCGTGGAGGTCGTGGAGGTCGTAGACCCGGGCCCAGTCCACTTCGTAGACAGCGCTCTGCAGGTCGTCGCCGTGGAAGTTGTCGAGCTGGATGGTCTGGTGCATGGACGGCGCGCACTGGATGCAGTCGCGGTCCGCGTTCGCGCCGCCGGAGAAGCGGAACCACTCCTCGCCGTCGAGGAAGCCGCGCACGTGGTCCGGGGTCCACTCGACGGCGACGTCGTGCCACTGCGACAGGTCGACGCCGCATTTCTGCGCGAACTCCTGCTGCACGGGCACGTCTTCGGGGTGCGGGTAGTGCAGGAACGCCTCGGCGCACTGCTCGCCCGGGGCGCCGTTCTCCAGGTAGTCGTACTCGCCGTCCTCGGGGTGCTCGTCCGAGTCCGGCCACAGGATCAGCAGCGGGTGGTACGGCCGCCCGTTGTCGGGGGCGGTGGCCCGGGAACGTACGCGGGCCTCCCACCGGCCGTAGCGCTGTCCGTACGGCGAGGCGAGCCAGCCGGTGTCGCCGTTCGCCTCGCCGGTCATGCGCAGGACGCCGCCGACGACCCGGGTGTTGACGTCGCAGCGGCGGCCGTTGCCGCTGTGGCCGGGCCAGCACGCGCCGGGACCGCCGCCCGCCACTTGTCGCGGTCCGGTACGGCGGGGGCGGCCTCGGAGCCGTAGTCGAACTCGTCCGACCACTCGGGCAGCGGGTCGCCCCAGCCGTACCGTTCGGCGGCGGTCGCCGGACGGTCGGGTGCCGGGGCGGCGTTCACCGTGGCCGCTGCGAGTGCCGCGGCGACTCCCAGGGCGAGGTGACGTCCGTACATGAGTCTCCTTCGGTCGAGGGGTGGCCCGAGCCCTCCCCTCGCCGGGCTCGGGCCACCCTGTGTGCCTCGACCAGTCGACCGCCGTGCGCGGTTGTTCGGCAGGCCCTCTCCCGGCACCGAACAAGCCGGGTGCACCAAGTGGCCGGGAGGAAGCGTGAGGATCGGGTGAACTCCCGTGCCCTGCCCGGCGGCAGGTCGGAAAGTCGATCGAGGGTGAACGAGGGGACTGCGGGCATATGTCGGGACAGCCAGGGCCGGGGCGCACCGAGGGCGAGCTGGATCCGGAGGCCGGGCCGGTGGCGGGGTTCGCCGCCGAACTGCGCGCGCTGCGCGAGGCCGCGGGGAAACCCACGTACCGGGCGATGGCCCAGCGGGCGCGGTACGGGGTGACCACCCTGTCGCAGGCGGCGGCCGGGAAGCAGCTGCCCACCCGCGCGGTGCTGCTCGCCTACGTGAAGGCGTGCGGCGGGGACATCGTCGAGTGGGAGCGGCGCTGGCGCGAGGTGTCGGACGTGCTGGCCGCCGAGGCGGCTGCCGCCGACGAGGCCGCCCGGCCGCCGTACCGCGGCCTGACCCGGTTCGAACCGGGCGACGCCGATCTGTTCTTCGGCCGCGACCAGCTCGTGGAGCGGCTGACCGACCTGAACCGCAAGCACCGGTTCACCGCGGTCTTCGGCCCCTCGGGCAGCGGCAAGTCCTCGCTGTTGCGGGCCGGGTTGATCCCTCGGCTGCGCGCAGCGCAGGACGACGTCCCCGCTGCCGTACGGATTCTCACCCCCGGCGCCGACCCGCTGCGCACACACGCCGACCGGCTCACGCCCGTACCCGGCACCGACGCCGACACCTGGCTGATCGTCGACCAGTTCGAGGAGCTGTACACCCTCGGCGCCGACCCGGCCGACCGGGACGCCTTCATCGACCGCCTCGTCGCCGCCACCGACGCCGACAGCCGGCTGCGGGTCGTCATCGCGGTGCGGGCCGACTTCCTCGGCCGCTGCGCCGAACACCCCGGCCTCACCGCCGTGTTGCAGGACGCCACCCTGCTCGCCGGGCCCATGAGCCGCGCGGAGCTGCGGGAGGCCATCGTCCGCCCGGCCGCCGCGGACGGCCTGATCGTCGAACGCTCCCTGACCGACCGCCTTCTGGACGAGGTCGAGGGCGCACCGGGCGGACTGCCGCTGATGTCGCACGCCCTGCTGGAGACCTGGCGCCACCGCAGCGGCCGCGTCCTCACCGAGACCGCGTACGAGACGGCCGGTGGGCTGCACGGCGCCGTCGTCCGTACGGCCGAGCAGGTCTACGACGAACTCACCGGGCCCCAGGCCGAGTTGGCCCGCCGTATCCTGCTCCGCCTGGTCGCCCCCGGCGACGGCACACCCGACACACGCCGCCCCACCGAACACGCGGAACTCGACCTCGGCGGCTCCGCCGACACCGGAGTGATACTGGAACGCCTGGTCCGCGCCCGCCTCATCACCTTCGACGACGGCACCGTCGACCTCGCCCACGAAGCCCTCATCACCGCCTGGCCCCGCCTGCGCGCGTGGATCGACGCCGAACGCGACCGGCTGCGCGTCCACCGCTCGCTCTCCGAGGCGGCCCGCACCTGGCAGGCACTCGGCCGGGAGAACGCCGCGCTCTACGCCGGCTCCCGGCTGTCCGCCGCCCGCGACGCCTTCCCGCGCGGCACCGCAGCGGAGGACCGCCGTGGCGACGAACTCACCCCGTCGGAGCGGCAGTTCCTCACCGCCTCGCTCCGGCGTCGGCACCGCGCCGCCCTCCTGCGCCGTACGGTCGTGGCCGTACTCGCCGCGCTCGTGCTGCTCGCCACCGGCACCGCGGTCGTCGCCCTCCAGGCGCGTGCCACCGCGCAGGCGGAACGGGACGACGCCGTCTTCGGCCGGCTCACCGCAGAGGCCGACCAGGTCCGCGAGACCGACGCCGGCCTGGCCGCCCGGCTCGACGTCGCCGCGTACCGCATGCGTTCCACCCCGGACCTGCGGACGCGGCTGGCCTCGGACGCGGGCCGGGTGCAGGCCACCCGGCTGGCAGGGCACGACGGTATCGGCAGCTCCGTGGCGTACGCGCCCGACGGCCGCACCCTCGCGAGCGGCGGCCACGACGGCATGGTCCGGCTGTGGGACACCGACCGGGCAAGACCGCTGGGCGACCCGCTGCGCCTGCGTACGGGACCGGTCGGCGCGGTCGCCTTCTCCCCGCCCGGGGCCGACCTGCTGGTGGCCACCGGGAAGGGCGGCGGCATCCAACTGTGGGACGTACAGGACCGGTTGCGGCCCCGCGCCCTCGGCCGGCCGCTGGTGAGCCACGATGAGCAGAACGTCGTCTCCGTCGCGTTCGCCCCCGACGGCCGGCGGCTCGCCACCGCCGGCGACGACGGGACCGTACGGCTGTGGGACCTGAGCGACCCGGCCCGCCCCGCGCCGATCGGCGAGCCGGTCGAGGCCGACGCGTCCGAGTCACGCAGCGTCCGCGCCGTCGCCTTCGCCCCGGACGGGAACACGCTGGCCACGGCCGGCTACGACGGCACCGTACGGATGTGGCGGCTCGACGGGAACGACCAGATCTCGCCGCTCGGCAAGCCGCTGCGCGCACACACCGCCCCTGCCTGGACGCTGGCCTTCTCCCCGGACGGCCGGACGCTGGCCACGGCCGGCTTCGACGAGACCGTACGGCTGTGGGACGCGTCCGACCCCGGCCGCGTGCGGCCGCTGGGCGAACCGCTCACCGGGCACACCGCGCCCGTGATGTCGGTGGCGTTCAGTGCCGACGGCGAAACCCTGGCGACTGCCGGCGAGGACGACTCGCCCATCCTCTGGAACGTGGCCAACCCCGCCTACCCGCAGCAGCTCGGGGAGCCGCTGGCCGGCCACACGGAGGCCGTGTGGGAGGTGGCCTTCAGCCCAGACGGCCGTACCCTCGCCAGCACCGGCGCCGACGGCAGCGTCCGCCTCTGGCACCGGCCGCCGACCGTCCTCACCGACTTCACCAACCCGCTGACCGCCGTGGCGTACAGCCCCGACGGCAGCCTGCTCGCCGTCGCCAGTACCGACGACGGGTTGATCCGCCTGTGGGACGTACGCCGTCCGGACCGCCCGCGCCGGCTTCCGCGGACGCTCGCCCACGAGGACGCGGTGCTGGCCGTCGCCTTCTCCCCGGACGGCCGTACGGTGGCGAGCGGTTCGCAGGACGGCACCGTACGGCTGTGGGACGTCTCCTCGCCCGAACACCCCGCCCGACTCGGCGAACCGCTGGACGCGCACGAAGGCGGCGCCCTCGCCGTCGCGTTCGCCCCCGACGGCCGCACGCTGGCCACCGGCGGCGAGGACGACACGGTGCGGCTGTGGGACACCGACAGGGGGAGACCGCTGGGCGAACCGCTGCGCGGCCACACGGACGCCGTCAGCTCCGTGGCCTTCAGCCCCGGCGGCCGCACCCTGGCCTCCGGCAGCTGGGACGCCACGGCGCGGCTGTGGCACGTGGGCGACGGCACGCCCGCGGGCGCGGCCCTCACCGGGCACGACGAGCAGATCAACGCGGTCGCGTTCGCCCCGGACGGGAAGACGCTGGCCACGGCCGGCGACGACCGTACGGTGCGGCTGTGGGACGTGGAACAGGTAGACCGCGTACGCCAGTTGGGGAAGGAGCTGGCCGGGCACCGCGGGGCGGTCAGGTCCGTGTCCTTCGCCCCGGACGGGAAGACGCTGGCGACCGGCAGCGGCGACCACACGGTCCGCCTGTGGGACGTCGCCGACCCGGCCCGTGCCGAGCCCTACGGCCAGGAGCTCACCGGCCATCTCGACACCGTCACCTCCGTCGCCTTCAGCCCGGACGGCGACGCCCTCGCCTCCGTCGGCTACGACCTGACGGCCCGGGTGTGGACCCTGGACCCGGACCGCGCGGCGGACTACGTCTGCGCACACACCGGGGGTGTCCGCACCAGCGCCAAGGGTTGTTAGGGGGCGGAGAACCTCAGTACGGCACCCTCCTCGTTGTGCGCGACGACGACCGCCTTCAGGGCGCTGCCGAACGTGGCCTCGCCGCCCGCGCCGCCGAGCTGCATCCAGGAGCCCTCCGTCTGGAAGTTGACCAAGTCGTCGGTCACGGTGATGTGCACGCTCATGTCGTTCGCCGTGATGTCCGCCGTGGAGGTCACCAGGATCTCGCACGCGCCGTCCGAGCACGCCTTGGTGTTCTTGCCGTCGGCCGCCTTGGGCAGCGGGCCGGTGGCGTCGGGCTCGGGCGTCCCCTCGGCTTCGTCGGTGGGCTTCCAGCCCGGCGCGCACTGCTCGGCACGCTCGTACGCGGCCGCGAGCAGGGGGTCCTTCTTCGTCAGTGCGGGCAGGTCCGGCGAGGGCGGGGTGAGGGACTGGACGAGCTTGTCGACGTCGGCGGCACTGCCCTCGGCGTCGTCGAAGGCCGCGCTCGGGGACATCGCGTCGAGTTGGGGTACGACCCGCCTCAGCTTCGTCTGCCAGGCGTCCAGCAGCCGGTCGGCCACCGGAACGCCGGACGAGCCGAGGCCTCCCAGATCGCTCTGCACGCCCTCCACCTCCGACGGTGTCCCGGAGACGTAGCTCACCGCGAGGGCTTCGGCGGGCAGACCGGCATTGTCCGCTGACCTGTCCGCGTTCCGGATCTCCTTCAGATCCGCCGCGCTCTCCGTCCGCAGGTTCCCGAGCTCGGCCGTCGACGCGCACATGCCGCCGACCCACGTCACCAGTTCCTTGGACGGCGTACGTGACGGCGTCGGTGCCGGCCGCCCCGAGCTCGTGTCATCGCCCCCGGCCCCGCCCCCGCACGCGCCCAGGGTCAGGACCAGCCCGGCGGCCACCACCGCGACGCTTCCCCTCTTGACCATCCAACTGCCCCTCTCCGTGCGGTGGTTCCGACGTCACGGGCCGTCCGCCGGCACCGTGAGCCCAGTTCAACGCGGCACGGATTGTTCGGTCACCCGGTCCGCAGCGGTGAACAACGCCCGGTGGTCCGATGCGGAGCCGAACCCCTGTCGAGTACAGCCGAGGAAAGAGGGCCGATCACCAGAAACACCCCATACCGCAGCGGGGGATCCGCCACGATGCCCACGTGAACGAACACGGATTCCTGGAGAGCGCCCAGCAGTTCGCGGCCTACCTGTCCGAGCTCCGGAGCAGTCTCGACCCCGAGTCGTAAGGACTGCTGCTGCGCATCCTCAAGGACACGGGCACGGAACCCGTTCGCAGCGAGGCCGAGCGGGAAGACCTCCGGCGCGAGGTCGAGGCGATCGCCAAGGCCAGCGGCCTCGAGTCGTAGCCGTCCCCTTCAGGACCGGCCCACCGACAGCGTGGTGCGGTCGGGGAAGACGCCGAGGGGAACGCGTCCGTCCCGCACCGACCGGTGCGGGACGGACGCGTTCGGCGGGTCAGTCGCAGTTATGGCCCCACGAGGTGTCGGGACTCCAGGTCTTCTCGCCGGAGGACGCGCCCTTCCAACTGAACGTCGCCACCGGGCGGAAAGTCGGGTTTGGCCAGTCGCACGGGTCGACGGTGACGGTGGCGGCCAAGTCCGCGGTGTCATGCCAGCCGTCGTAATCCTTAGCGGAGCGCACCGTCACCCAGGCCCAGCCGTTGGCGGTGTTGCTGAAGTTCTGAAGCTTCACGTCGGTGACCTTGACCTGGTAGCTGCCGCCACCGTCGACGTCGGTGATCTTCGCCCGCGCTCGGTAGGTGTCGGCGGTCTCGTCCCACCAGACGGTGGCGCAGCGCTTGACCTGCGTGCCGTAGCAATACCAATCGCTTGATGCGGATGCCGACGACGGGGTGAAGACGATCGACGCGCCGAGCGCCGCGGCGACCAACGCGCCGGTGGTGCCGAACCGGCCCACACGCTTGAGCCTCATGAAAACTCCTCCTGAAATGCGTCTCTGAACCGGCCCGCTACGCGCAGGCGGGCAGGGTGCTGCGCGAGAAGTCGCGCACGCGGGTGGTGGTCTGGGCGTTGTCGCTGCCGTACCTCCCGATCCAGACCACGAGCTTCGTGCTGTCGTGCGTCCTGGCGGCGATCTGGCCCTGGGCGGCGATCCGGTCGTCCGAGATGGCGTCTCCCTCGAAGTAGCCGCCCTCCACGTAGAACACCCAGTCGGCGTTCTTGCCCGAGTTGTTCCACACGGAGTAGCGGAATCGCGTCGAACTCGCCTTGCACATGTACACGGTGACCCCGGCTTTCCATCCCAGGGCCTTGCCGTAGGTCTGCAGCTTCCGCCAGGTCTTGGGGCCGACCTTGCCGTCGACGGTGAGGCCGGCGTCGTCCTGGAACGACCGGACGCGGCTCCGCGTCCCCGAGCCGTACACGCCGTCCGCGCTGAGCTGACCCAGATTCGTCTGGAGCAGCTTCACGCAGGTGCCACGGCTGCCGTAGCTGAGGTAGGTGCTGGAACAGCTCGCGGCCTTCGCGGAGGGAGTGGACGCGACGAGGAGCGTGAACGTCGCGGCGAGCACAGCGAAGGCTGTGGGCAGTGCCGTCAGCGCACGGATGCGAGAAGTGGCAGACATAGCGGACCTTTCATCGATGATGTCAGCGCCCCGCGAGGGGACACGGTCGGGCATGGGGGTCGGCATGACCGGAAAGCGGGATGGTCGACCTATGTCGTGGAGTGGGAGAGCACCGCCAGGCGTGCCTGCTCCACGGGAGAGACGCGCTTGTCCCAACTACTCCACACGCTGCCCCGCGCGGTGTGCTTGATCCTGCTCTTGTGTCTTTCGGAGCTGATGGTCCTGATTTCGGTGTGGCTGATTCCGGCGTCGTACTGAACTTCGTGCTCCGCAATGCCGGCGATGCCGGATACTTCGGAGGTGGTTTTGTCGTCGAACGACGAAACGGTGGTCCAGTCGGTGCCCATGCGGGAATTCGGCATGGTGCTCTTGAAGCTCTTGAGGAACGCACTGCCCGGCCTCATTTCCACGCACTGCTGCCAGATCAGATTGCAGGCGTCGGCCGATGTGGTTCCGCCGTGCGGGGTGCCGAGCGTGGCGACGTCCTCGATGAAGAGGTACGGCGGGAAGTCCGAGGTGCCCTCGCGGGTGTGGTGCAGCGCGGCGCGGACGACGAGACCGCCCATGGAGTGGGCGACGACGTCGACCTTTATGCCCTTCTTCGAGTAGTTGGTGTAGACGTAGTTTGCGAACGCCCTGGCCACGGTCTTGATGGACTTGTCACGGTTGCCGTTGTACTTGTACGAGCAATTCGTGTCGCCCGAGTAGTAGCCGAAGGTGAGCAGGTTTCCCTTCCACTCCTCGCCCTTGAAATGCGTACGGGCGGAACGGAAGTAGTCGGCGCAGTCGACCTTGCCGGTGATCGGAGAGAACCCGTGAACGAAGATGACCCGGTTACCGGACCCGTTCGACCGGGACGGCGTATCCACCGCACTGGCCGGCGTGACCGTGAGCATGGTGATGGCAACTGCCAGCGCCGCGGAAAGAAGCAGCGCAAGCCGTCTCTGCAGTCTCTGCATGGAAATCCCCCGTGATTGAGTGTGGGTTTTCTGTACCGCACGACGGAAACAGTAGATCGGCCCGGTCACTGAGTGTGCCGGTCGTTCGACCCACAGGGATTCGACTCACAAGGAACGGCCGCGCTCCACCGTGATCGTCGGTCAACTACTCTCATCTCCATGGGGCATGGGGGATCCAGCGAGCGCCTGTTGAATCTGGCCCTCGAGCGGTTCGGGGTGTGGCTCCGGTCCATCGTGGTCTGTCTGTGCGGTGCGCTGGGCATCGTCTCGGCGGATGCGGCGGAGATTCCCCTGGCGGCGTCTCTGCTGGTGCCCGCCTTCCTCGCCTGTGGTGTGCGCCTTTACTCGCTGCGCCGCCCGCGCCTGTTCCCCTCCGCGCTGCTGTGGACGTTGGACGCGGCCGTGCTGGTGCTGACGGGGCTGTCTCAGCCGGTGCTCGGCGGCGAGGGCGCGGATGTGATGGTGGAGGCGATGGTCGGCATCAGCGTCGTCGCCTTCCAGTACGAGTGGGCGACGCGACCGGTGGCCGGGGCTGCCCTGGCAGCGTTGGGGGCCGTCGTCTCCGTGCTGGGCGACGTCTTCTCCTCGCCCGGGCAGAGCCCCGACCTGGTACCTCTGGTGCGGATGCTGATCCAGGTGGGCCTGTCGAGGGCCGCCTACCTCATCGTCCGGGCGCTGGCCAGGGCGGCCGACCGGTCGGCCGCGGTCAGGGCGGCGGCGCGCCGGGAGATGGAAGTCGCCGCCGCACGCAGGGCGACCGAGCGCGAGTACCTGGCGACCCTGCACGACACGGCGAGCGCGACGCTGCTGATGGTCTCCCAGGGCGACGGCCGGGACTGGACGTGGCTGCCTCCACGTGCCAGACAGGATCTGGAGGCCATGTCGGCCGTACCCGGATTCGAGACGGGGAGCGTCGACCTCGCGGCTCTTCTCGGCTGTGTGCCCGAGGGTGAGGGACAGGCCAGGGTGCGGCTCAAGACGTACATCGAGGGCCCGCTCGCGATTCCGTCCGGCCCCGGGCTCGCGATATTCAACGGGGTCCGGGAGGCCGTCACCAATGTGGCACGCCATGCCGGGGTGCGGGAGGCAGAGCTCAGGGCATGGACGGAGGGGGACGGCGCCGTCGTCGAACTGTCCGACGCGGGACGGGGCTTCGACCCGGAGTCCGTCCCCGCACGGCGCCGGGGCATCTCCGGTTCCATCATCGGCAGGATGCACGCGGTCGGAGGCTCCGCTTCCGTCACCTCCCAGCCGGGCACCGGGACCTGCGTGCAGTGGCGCTGGCACGGCCGGGCCCCGGCGTCACAGGCAGGGGACGGAGCGCAGGCGACCGGCGTACCGCGCCCGCCCCGCGCCCAGGTACAGCACACGGCCGACGTCCGCTTCATCCGCGGACGGCTCCTTTACGGGACCCAGCTGGCCGTGCTGCTGATCAGCCTGGTGTGGCAGTTCACCATCTCGCTGCGCCGGCTCGTGGTCCACCAGGACCTGTACCGCCCCGCGTGGGCACAGACAGCCGCCTTCGTCTGCCTCGCCGCCGTCGCGGTGATCGGGGGCGCCTATCTGCTGCGTGGCAGGCGGATCCCGCCGAGGGTGCGCGGGTGGAGCCTGGGCTCGGTGCTGGCCGTTTCGGCGGTATGCGCGTTCACGCTTCCGCCGGAGCAGTCGACAGCCGCGCCGGACTGGGCGTTCGGAGTGGTCGGCTGGCATGCGCTGTTCCTGCTGGCAGACCTGCGGGTCAGGGTGTACGCGGCGTTCCTCGGGGCGCATGTGGGGCTCAACGCGAGCTCTGTGTTCCTGTCCGGGGCGCCGACCGCCGCCGAGTGGGCCACCATGGGGATCTCCACGATAGCCAGCTGCGGCTTCCAGCTCTCCGTCGGTGTACTGATGACGAACCTGCTTCACGGTACGGCGCCGGCAGCGGGGACCGCGGCCGCACGGGAGGAAGAATTGCGTACCCGGGAACGCATCCACGAGGACATGCAGCGTGATCACAAGGAGCGTTATCGCGCGCTGACGGCGACGACCGTGCCGCTGCTCGTGGGCCTCGGCCATGGTGTGCTGAGCCCGCACGACGAGGAGGTCAGGCTGCGGTGCGGTGTGGAAGCCGCCCGTATGCGCCGCCTGTTCGCGGAGAGCGATGCCGTCCTGGACCCGCTGCTGAACGAGTTGCGGGCGTGCGTGGAGGTGGCCGAGCACCAGGGGGTGACGGTGAGCCTGGCCGTACGAGGGCGGCCGGGTGAGGTGCCCGTGGAGGTACGCAGGGAGCTGGTCGACCCGGTGGCGGTGATCCTGGGCCGGACCCGCTCGACCGCGCGGGTGACCGTCGTGTGGACACCCCTCGCGGTACGCGTGAGCGTGGTCAGCGAGGACTGCGCCGACGGCCGTGGCACGGAAGGCACAGGAGGCATGGAAGGCACGGAAGAGGCCGCTCAGGCACACGGCCGTGCCACGGACGCGAAGGTGACCGTGGAGCGAACGACGCGCGGCGGAAGTGTGTGGGTGGAGGCCGGCTGGAGAAGACCGGCGACCTCCGGAGTTGACCTGACATGAGCATGAGTGACAACGCACCGGTCAGCGTGGTCGTCGTCGACGACCATCCCGCCATCCTCTCGGGCGTGGAGGCGTGGTACGCCGCATCACGGCGGCCCATCACCGTGGTCGCGGCCGGCGACTCCGTGGGGGAAGCCTGGACCGCGCCGGGCAGCACGGCCGATGTCGTCGTCCTGGATCTGCAACTGGGCGAGGGCGGCCCCGCCTTCGGCAGCCTCCGAAGACTCGTCGACGCCGGGCGGCAGGTGGTCGTCTATTCGATGCGGGACGACGAGAAGACAGCGCTCAACTGCCTGGACCTGGGAGCCGCGACCTTTCTGACCAAGAGCGAGGGCCGGGACCACCTGGTCGAGGCGACGCTGGCGGCAGCGGACGAGCGGCCCTACATGCCGCCCGCGCTGGCCGGCGCGCTGGGCACGAACACCCGCGCCGACCGCCCCCAGCTCTCCCTGCGCGAGGAGAACGTGCTCATCGAGTGGTTCCAGTCGGAGTCGAAGGAGTTGGTCGCGCAGCGTCTCGGCATCTCCGTACGGACGGTCAACTCGTATCTGGACCGGGTGCGGATCAAGTACGCGAACCTCGGCCGCCCCGCACGCACCAAGGCAAGCCTGGTGGCCCGCGCCATCCAGGACGGGCTGGTCGACGTGAACGACCTCTGAGCACGGGCAAAGGGGCCGGGCCCTAGGTGACGGTCGGGTCGGTGCGGGGCCGTGAGCGGAAGGTGCGGCGGTAGGTGTCCGGAGGCACGCCGACCGTGCGGTTGAAGTGGCGGCGCAGGGTCGTGGCGGTGCCCATGCCGGTGGCGGCCGCGATGGTGTCGACGACGTCGTCGGTGGTCTCCAGCAACTCCTGGGCGCGGCGGATCCGTTGGGTCAGCAGCCACTGCAGCGGGGTGGTGCCGGTGGCCGCCCTGAAGTGGCGGCCCAGGTTGCGCGAGCTCATCCGCGCCCGGCGGGCCAGGTCCTCCACGGTGAGCGGCTGGTCGAGGCGTTCGAGCACCCAGGGGAACAGCGCGGCGAGCGGGTGGTCGTCACGGGCGGGCACCGGGGTGGCGACGAACTGGGCCTGGCCACCGGCCCGGTGCGGCGGCACGACCAGCCGCCGGGCGGCGACGTTGGCGACCGCCGAGCCGTGGTCGAGGCGGACCAGGTGCAGGCACAGGTCCAGCGCGGCGGCCTTGCCGGCGGAGGTGAGCACGCTGCCGTTGTCCACGTAGAGCACGTCCGGGTCGACCTCCACCTCGGGGTAACGGTCGGCCAGGGCCTCGGTGTGCGCCCAGTGCGTGGTCGCGCGCCGGCCGTCCAGCAGACCGGCGGCGGCCAGCACGAACGCGCCCGTGCAGAGGGAGGCCACCCGCGCCCCCGCCTCGTGGGCCGCCCGCACCGCGTCGATCAGCTCGGCGGGCGGGTCCACGTCCACGTCCGCCCAGCCGGGGACGATCACGGTGTCGGCCTGCCGGAGTCGGTCCAGCCCGTGGTCGGGCTCCAGCCGGAACCGGCCGAACCGCACGGCGTCCGTCCCGCAGACGGTGACGTCGTACCAGGGGACGGCCACGGCGTCCGGGGCGGTGCCGAACACCTCGTACGCCACGGACAGTTCGAAGTGCAGCATCCCGTCGGTGACGGCCAGCGCGACAGAGGTCATGTCCGGAACTGTACGAGGTGTGTCGTTCCGGACACTCACGGGAGGATGCCCGCCCTCGACAGGATGGTCGTGACGGATCAGTCGCAGACGGGGGAGAACCCATGGGATCGGGACAGACGGTTGCGGTGTTCGGCGCGTACGGGCACACCGGGCGCTTCGTGGTGGCACAGCTGCTGGATCGCGGGTTCGTCCCGGTCCTCTCCGGCCGTGACGCCGACAAGCTGCGGGCGATGGCGACGTCGACACCCGGACTCGACGCCCGGCCCGCGTCCGTCGACGATCCGGCCTCGCTCGACCGCGCACTGGCCGGAGCGGCGGCCGTGATCAACACCGCCGGGCCCTTCGCCACGACCGCCGCCCCCCTGATCGAGGCGGCCCTGCGCGCCGGGATCCCGTATGTGGACGTGGCGGCCGAGATCGAGGCCAACCTCGACACGTTCGCGCACTTCACGGACCGCGCCCGCGCCGCGGGAACGGTGGTCGTCCCCGCGATGGCCTTCTACGGCGGACTCGGCGACCTGCTGGCCACCGCGGCGATGGGTGACTGGGCGGAGGCCGACGAGGCCCACGTCGCCTACGGGCTGGACAGTTGGCACCCCACCGCCGGGACGCGCGCCGCGGGCGAGGTCTCCGGGTCCCGGCGGGGCGGCCGGCGCCTGCGCTACACGAACGGACGGCTGGAGCACCACGACGACGAACTGCCCACCGAGAAGTGGTCCTTCCCCGAGCCGATGGGCACCAGGGCCGTCCTCGGGGAGTTCACGATGGCCGACGTCGTCACCCTCCCCAGCCACCTGTCCATCCCCGAGGTGCGCACCTACATGACGACCGAGGCGGCCAGGGACCTGTCGGCCCCGGACACCCCGGCGCCGGCCACGGTCGACGAGCAGGGACGGTCCGCGCAGACCTTCCTCGTCGACGTCGTCGTACGCTCCGGCGACACCGAACGGCGCGCCGTGGCCAGGGGCCGGGACATCTACGCGGTCACCGCACCGCTCGCGGTGGAAGCGGTCCACCGCATCCTCACCGGGCAGACGAAGACGGTCGGTGTCGCCTCGGCCGGCGAGATCTTCGACGCCCTCGACTTCCTCCGGGCGCTGTCCCCGCACATCACCCTCGAACTGGAGCAGACAGCATCCTGATCGTGGTCCCGGGCCGGGTGGGGGCGCTGTGCCCCCACCCGGCCGTTGTCAGCCGATGGGGCAGGGCCCGGATCACCGTCTGGCTGAAGGTGTTGCCGGAGTGGTCCTCACCGCCGGCGCGCAGCGACGCCCATACCGCCGGCGCGCAGCGACGCCCATCCGCTGGCGGTGGAGGCCGCGGGGTGGGTCGGGACGGCCCGCCGGATGCGCCTCACCGACACCGTTCCGGTCGTTCCGACTGGGGCGACGTGCCAATCTGCCGCCTCCGGGTGCCTGCCCGACCTGAGCCCTCGCACCGGCGTTCACGCCGCGCCCGGGCCCGCGCCATTTCGGCATGGCCGCGTCGAGTCCGGCAGCGCATCTCGCTCAGGAAGGGGCGGTCTGCCGGAGGCCGCGCTTCCGACAGACCGACCCGGTCAGCGTCCCACTTCAGCGAGCCACGGCCTCACTTGCCGTAGTACGCGTTGTGGATCGTGATCGTCGATCCGTTGCCCTTCTTGTCGACGACCTTGGCGCGGAGGGAGATGCCCTTGCCCTTCGCCGGGTTCCTGACGGTGATCCTTCCGTTCCTGACGTCGGTCTTCTTCCAGGTCCTGCCGTCGTCGTACGACACGTACACCGACAGCGACTTGAGGCCCAGGCGCTTGGCCGCGCCTTCGACGGTGACCGGATAGGTGACCGTGCGGCCGGCCTCGACCCGGCTGTCCAGCCCCGTCTTCGCCTGGAAGCGGACCGTGGAGACGGGGAGTTCGGCCGGCAGGCCGGTGGACGGTGCCTCGGAGTGGAACGTCCAGCTCGCGTCGACCCGGGTGGATGCGGCCTGGACCTCGGCGCTCCGCCGGGCCGTGGTGGTGAGCCGGTACGCGGCCTCGCCCGCCGGGACCTTGAACGTCTTGTTGCCGGTGAGCGGGTCGGCGTTCGAGCCGACCTTCCTGCCGCCCCGGTACAGCGTCGTCCGCACCGAGGTCAGATCCGACCCCGCCGCGTGCCCCTTGCCGTCGGCGAAGAGCGGGAGCATGCCGTAGATCCCGTCGGTGCTGTGGAAGACACCGAACAGCTGGGAGACGACCCGCGGCGCGAACACCCCGGTGTTGAACGTCTGTTGGTAGGTCCTGCCCCCGGCGAGTTTCAGGTAGTCACCGGTGTCGGAGTGCGCGTCGGAGATCGGGTTGCCGTCGGAGTCCTTCTTCCCCGAGTACTGCTCGAAGTCGAAGTACCA
Organism: Streptomyces fulvoviolaceus; assembly: GCF_000718165.1. Classification (GTDB taxonomy): domain Bacteria; phylum Actinomycetota; class Actinomycetes; order Streptomycetales; family Streptomycetaceae; genus Streptomyces; species Streptomyces fulvoviolaceus. Next base: position 136,846 of record NZ_JOEY01000010.1, read on the forward strand.
CTCGGCCCCTTCGCCGGTCGACAGGTACAGCGTGCGGGTGGCGGGCAGCTTCTGCTCGACCGGGGTGTGGAGGCCGTAGCCCGAGGACACGGCGACGGTCATGTCGAGGATGCCGGTCCTGCCGGGAGCCGAGGCGCCCAGACCTGCCTTCATCGTGGCGAACTCACTCGCCTTGTAGTGGTGGACGCGCGTCCCCGAGACCTTCTTCACCTCGGCCCCGCCGACGATGTCGTACTCGGCGCCGCTGCCCTTGTTCCACTGACCGGACCAGGTCTGGAAGAGACCGGAGGGCATCGCCGGGCCGACGTGCGCGAGCCGGATGTCGGAGAAGGAGGGCGTGACCATGTTGAACGCCACGTTCGCGGGCCGGTACTCGTACGCCACCATGGCGGTCAGCGACTTGGCCCGGGCGTCCGGCACGGTGATGTCGGCCGACCTGGTCCTGTTCAGGTCGAGCGTGATCGTCGTGTCCTTGGTGACGTTCAGCACGGGCTGGGTCAGCCAGTCGACGCCGCCCTCGGTCGAGTCGGGGTCCTTCATGCTGAACGAGTCCAGGATGTACCCGCCCTTGGGGACGCGGAAGGTGACGGTGTTCGCGGTGGTCTGGCTCGTGTAGCCGCCGCTGCCGCGGACGGTCGAGGCCAGGGTGGTGAAGTGGGTCGGGGTCTGTCCGGGGCGGTTGATGAACTTGACGGTGACGTCGTACATCTCCGTCTCCCGCAGGACGCCCACCGCGCCGCGGACGATCGTGCCGTCGCCCGTGGCGGTCACGTACGCCGAGTACGTGCCGTCGAGCTTTCCACCCAGCTTGGTGTTCACGGTGACGTCGACGGACGCCTTGCCGCCGGCCGGGACGGTGACCGTCTTCGCGCCGAGGGTGAAGAAGCCCGCCGGGGCCGCCTGGCCGCCGGGGTTGCTGCCCTTGGCCGACAGGGCCAGCGTGACGTCCTTCTTGCCGAGGTTGCGGTACGTCAGTTTCCTGGTGACCGGGGTGTCGTCGGTGTGCGGCCACCGCTGGGCCGGGAAGTCCACCGAGGACGGCTCGGCGACCACGGTCTGGCCGATGGCCTTGTCGACCTGGATGCGGCCCGAACCCTGTTCGAGCGGCGCGTAGTCGCCGCCCTTGGCCGAGCCCACGAGGGCCGCCTTGAGCTCGGCGTACGTCCAGTCCGGGTGCTCCTGCTTGAGGATGGCGGCGGCTCCCGCGACATGCGGGGTCGCCATCGACGTACCGGAGATCGTCAGGTAGCCGGCCGGCTTCTCGCCGACCTCCTTGACGAGTTCGCTGCCCGGGGCCGCGGCCGCGGTGATGTCCACGCCGGGCGCGGTCACGTCCGGCTTGAGGGCGCCGTCGGCGGTCGGGCCGGTGCTGGAGAAGCTCGCGAGCCTGTCCTTGCCGTCGACGGCGCCGACGGTGAGCGCGTCGGCCGCGCTGCCGGGGGAGTCGATGGTCTGGGGGCCGTCCTCGCCCTCGTTGCCGGCGGCTATCGCGAAGAGGATGCCCTTGGTCTCGGAGAGCTTGTTCACCTCGGCTTCGAGCGGGTCGATTCCCGGGGTGTCGGTGGCGCCGAGGCTCAGGTTGACGATGTCGGCGCCCTGCTGGGCGGCCCACTCCATGCCCGCGAGGATGGTCGAGTCGTCGCCACCACCGGAGTCGTCCAGGACCTTGCCGTTGAGGATCTGCGCGCCGGGCGCGACGCCCTTGTACTTGCCCCCGGACTTGGCGCCGGTGCCCGCCACGATGGATGCGACGTGAGTGCCGTGGCCGAAGTGGTCGAGGGTGGTGGCGGACTTGGTGAAGTTCTTGGACGCGATCACCTGGGTCCTGAGGTCCGGGTGGTCGGTGTCGACACCGGTGTCCAGGACGGCGACCTTGACGCCCTTGCCGGTGTAGCCCTTCGCCCAGGCCGTGGGCGCGCCGATCTGCGGCACGGACTTGTCGAGGCTGGCCTTGCGGACGCCGTCGAGCCAGACGTGGGCGATGCCCGAGGCGAGGGTGTCGCCGTCGGTGACGGCGTCCCACAGTGCGGGCGTTTCCTTCTTGGGCGTCCGGAGTGCGTCCGCGTTGAGGGACCTGAGGGCCTGGCGGAGCGTTCCCGTGTCCCGGACGTCGGACTTCGCGGTGTTCGCCGTGCCCTTGTAGCCGACGATGACCTTCAGGCCGTTCTTCTGGACCTTGCGGGTGGCCGCCTTGTCGAGCTCGGTGATGTCGAAGAGCCGCTGGTCGAGCCTGCCGCTCGCGATCATCCGGGCCGCGTCCGTCGGAACGACGAGGGTGTGGCCGTCGAACCTGCGGATCTGCACGGGGATCCGCTCGCGCCCCTTGGCGCGTTCCATGCCGACGACCCGGCCCTTGACGTCGACGATGACGCGGTCACCGGTGATGAGGGTGATGCTGTGCTTGCCGGTGGCTTCCGCGCTCTTGACGGCGGTGGGCACGGGCGTCGCCTGTGCCGGGCCGGTCAGCCCCGTGGCGAGGGCCGCCACGGCCGTCGTCGCGACCGTGGCCGCACATGCTGTTCTCACGCTGCTGCGCAAAGTTTCCCCCAGTGCTGGAGTGCCGGGTGGCAGTGACCGGAGCGACGGTAGGAACGCGGATGCACAGCTGTTCGTCGGCTGTACGGCAACGACGTATCGATGTCGATGACGCTTCGATGGGCAGCTGTTACAAGGGCAGGCCAGGCTTCGGGGCGTGCCGAGTCGTCGATTCCTGCCGTGTGTCGTGCTGGCCGCCTGCCTGACCGGGTGCGGCGGGCCGGCCACCGGTGTCCGGGTCGAGGGTCCGGCGGCGACGGCGATCCCCTGGGCGGGGCCGGCGTACGTGTCGGACCAGTACGGGCGGGCCTGGCAGCGCCCCACGACGATCGAGCTGACCGAGCTCGTCTTCCTGGACCGGTTGACGTGGCGGGACTGGGGCGCCCCCCGGACCGTGGCCACCGGTGAGGCGTCCTGTGGAACCTCCTGCTCCGACTGGCGGCCCCGGAGCTACCGGGTCCGCGTCGTCCTGAGCGGCCGGGTGCGGCGCGCCTCCGTGGCGTACTACGGCGAAGTGACCGTCACTCCCGTCCATCCCCCCGCACCGGGCTGGGCGACAGGCTTCGACAGCGCGCAGAGCCTGAACCTGCCGGACACCTGACGACGTCACGGTCCCCACGGACCTCACGGTCCCCACGGACCTCACGGACCTCACGGGAAGACGACCGTCGGAGAGGAGACCCATGCACGACGTTCTGCTGGTCGAGGACGACGAGTTGATCCGGGAGGCCACGCGGCTCACCTTGGAAGAGCGCGGCTACCAGGTGCGGACCGCGGCGGACGGCCTGACCGGGCTCGCGCTGTTCCGGGAACGTCACCCGGACGTGGCCGTCCTCGACATCATGCTGCCCGGCCTGAACGGGGTGAGCCTGGCCGGCCGTATCCGCGAGGAGTCGGGGGTGCCCGTGCTGCTGATCTCGGCCCGCAACGATCCGGTGGACGTGGTGATGGGCCTGGAGGCGGGCGCCGACGACTACGTCACCAAGCCCTTCGACGGCCCCGTCCTGGTGGCCCGCATCCGCTCCCTGCTGCGCCGCGCGGCCCACGCCGACCAGCCGGAGGAGGGTCCGCGGCTGCGCTTCGGGGACCTGGTCTTCTGCCCGGCGTCCCTGACCGTGCACCGGGACGGAAAGCCGCTCGCGCTGACCACGACGGAGCTGAGACTGCTGAGCGAGTTCGCCGCCTCGCCGGGGACCGTGCTCTCCCGGGACCTGCTCCTGGAGCGGGTCTGGGACTACGCCTGGTCCGGTGACACCCGGGTGGTGGACGTCCATGTGCAGCGACTGCGCACCAAGATCGGCCGGGAGCGGATCGAGACGGTACGCGGCTTCGGCTACAAGCTGCGCCAGTGAGACGGCCCGCCGTGAACCTGAACGTGGGTGCGAAGGTCGCCCTGGCCGTCGCCGCCGCGGCCGTGTGCGTGGCGGGTGCGATCGGTGTGCTGGTGCACCGGATCACCGCCGTCGACCAACTGGCCACCGCCCGCTCCGGCCTGGACACGGAGCTGATGGGCGCCGCCGCCGACCACGCCGTAGGACGCCCTTCGTCCGCCCGGCTCGACCCCTCCGACCTGCCCGGCCCGGTGGCCCGGGCCGTGCGCGACGACGTCCGCGTGACCTACCTGGACGGCGGCGGTGGGCATCCGACGCTATGGGCGGCGACCCGTATCTCGGACCGGAAGGTGCTCGCCCTCTCCCGTTCGTACGACCCCGAGGAACGGTCCCTGGCCGCGCTCGACCGGACGCTGCTCGCCACGGGCGCGACCGCCACCGTGCTGGTGTCCGTGACGGGACTGCTGCTGGGCGTGCGGATGGGCCGCCGGGCGACAGCCGCCGCGCGTACGGCGGAACGCATCGCCGAGGGCGACCTCGACGCCCGGGTCCGTCCGGACGGCCGTGACGAGATCGCCCGGCTCGCCGCCGCCGTCGACGCCATGGCGGACGCGCTCGGGGCCCGCCTGGAAGCGGAGCGCCGGGTGACCGCCGACATCGCGCACGAGCTGCGCACACCGGTCGCGGGCCTGTCGACCGCGGTCGGCCTGCTGCCGCCCGGCCGGGCCACGGAGCTGGTGGCGGGCGGCGTGCGGAAGCTGCGCGCGCTGGTCGAGGACGTACTGGAAGTGGCCCGGCTGGACTCCGAGTCGGCGGCGGTGGACACCGAACAGCGCGAGGTGAGCGCGATGGCGAGGCGTGCGGTCGCCGGCCTCGACGACGTACGGGTACGAGTGACCGCGGACGTGGTCGTGGCGACCGACCCGCGTCGCGTCGAACGCGTCCTGGCCAACCTGGCCGCCAACGCCCTGCGGCACGGCGCCCCGCCCGTGGAGCTGGAGGTCGACGGCCCGGTCGTCCGGGTCCGCGACCACGGCCCCGGCTTCCCGCCCGACCTGCTCGCCGTCCTGCACACCTCCGGCCCTCAGCGCTTCCGCACGGGCTCCCCGACCGGCGGCACCGGCCTGGGCCTGACCATCGTGACAGGCCAGGCCCGTCTGCTCGGCGCCCGCCTGACCTTCCGCAACCATCCGGACGGGGGCGCGGAGACGGAGTTGCTGCTGCCGACGGAGTGATCCGGACTTCAGCCGGTGCGGGGCATCTCCGCGGCCGGGACGGGCCGCCGTTGCCCTAACGTCGTTCCCCGGGCCGAGCAACCCTTGGGAGCAGCGATGCGCGTGATCATCTTCGGAGCGACCGGCATGACGGGGCAGGCGGCACTGCGCGCCTGTGTCGAGGACCCCGGCGTCGACGAGATCCTGGTCGTGGGCCGAACCCCGCTGCCCCGGCGCGACGCGAAGGTCCGGGAGGTCGTCCACCAGGACTTCACCGACTTCACGGCCGTCCAGGCGGAGCTCGAGGGCTTCGACGCCTGCTTCTTCTGCCTCGGCGTCTCCTCGGCCGGACTGAGCGAGGAGCAGTACACGCGGATCACGTACGACTGCACCCTGGCCGCCGCCCGCGCGGTCGGCGCAAACAATCCCGACCTGACCTTCACCTACGTGTCCGGGGACGGCACCGACAGCACCGAGGCGGGCCGCGTCATGTGGGCCAGGGTCAAGGGCCGCACGGAGAACGCGCTGCTGGCGATGCCGTTCCACGCGTACGTGTTCCGGGCCGGGTACATCCAGCCGCGGGGCGGCATCGTCTCCAGGACCCCCTCCTACCGTCGGCTCTACCGCCTCACCTCATGGCTCTACCCAGTGCTGCGCAGGCTGGCCCCCGGCCATGTGACGACGACCGAGCACCTGGGCCGCGCGATGATCGCCGTCGTGGCGCTCCGGGGCGGCAGCCCCACGGTGCTCTCCAACCGCGACATCAACCGGCTCGGCGAGCCTGCCGCGGACCCGGGCACGCCGGGGGCGGACAGGCCCTAGCCGACCGGTTCGGCGGTCCAGGTGATGTGCGGGGGCTCGACTCGTGCGCACAGGGGGCTGCCGTCGTGGTCGGTCAGGCCGAGGCGTCCGACCAGCAGGCCGTCGCGTGCGGCGGCGGCGAGCGTGTCCGCGGGGATGACGTCGAGCATGAGCTTGGCGCGGCGGAACATGGTGAAGCGGCCCGAGTCGTCGACCGTGCCCCACGACAGGTAGATGAACCGGCGGCCCAGACGGTCCTGCACATACGGGCCCTTCACCTCGACGCCGGCCGGTGAGGCGGTCGCGGTGCACTCCAGCGTCCATGTCGCGGACGCGGCGTCGCCGGGCTGTGGGTCGAGGAGTTCGGCCGGACGGTCGCGGCGTTGCACGGCGACATGGATGCCGGCGTGCGAGGGGCCGGTGCGGCCGGGCAGGTCGACGGCGTCGATACGGATACGCATACCGGCCATCATCCGCTGCCTCCCCGCCGGGCACTCAGCCGGGAACGTTGGGCTCGTACTCGTTCCGCGACCACTCGGAGGCACCGAGCGGGTAGTCGTACGTGGGCCGTCCCACGTTCCCGCTCGTCCGGAAGGGGTTGCCGTTGTCGTCCACGCGTATGGTGCCCTGCCGGTCACCGCTGGACCACTCCAGCTCCAGGTACCAGCTCACGTTGTGCGCCCGCGCGTCCGCGAAGACGTAGAAGACCTCGGGATCCGACTCGCTCACCTTGTACGGGAAGTCATGCTGACCGGACCTGGGGGAGACCGCGGGCCGCCCGGCGTCGAGGTCCACGTCGAAGGCCGCCGTCTCCACGCCGCCACCGCACCCGACACCCATCGTGAAGTCGTTCCAGGCGAGCGGCGCGCTCTTCTCCACCACCCGCACATGCAGGTCCTCCAGGACGACGGTGGCCTTCCCGGTGCCCTGCACGGTCAGCGCGAGCATCTGCTGCCCGCCGGTGACCCCGCCGAGCGCGGTCATCCACCCGCGCGCGTCCGGCTCGGTCGGCGGCGGAGGCACCCGCTCGGGGTCCCGGTCGATCAGGACGTGCGGGCCGCACGGGTCTTCCCACTTGTACGGATTGACGGCGACCGTGGGCGCGCTCGCCCCGTCCTCGACACCGCCGCCCTGGGCCGCTCCGGCCCCGGCGCTGCGGGACGCGGAGGAGGACGCCGTAGGGATGCCGCTGGGTGAGGTGGACGGAGAGGCGGAACTGCCCTTCGCGTCGGCCGACTTGGAGCCGCTGGGACTGTCGTCGACGGACGGGGCGGCGGCCCCCACGGACTGCTTCCCGCTCTGGTCGTCATCGCCCTTGCCGGGCACGAGATTCACCACGAGCGCGGCCGACACGAGGGCGGCGGCCACGGCGGCCCCGGCGAGGACGACGGTACGCCGCCGCGCCACGGGAGCCTCCGCCACGGGCTGCGGCTCGACTTCGAGAACGGCCTCGGCGGCAGGTTCGGGCCCCGTCACCCCCGTCTCCGCCCCTGCCGGCGGCCCCATCTCCGGCCCCATCTCCGGCCCCGCCTCCGGCCCCGCCTTCTGCCCCCGCCGGGCATCCGCGAGGACCCACCGCCGATGCAGTTCCACCAGTTCCTCGGGCGTCGCCCTGCACACCCGCGCGAACCGCTCCACGGGCGCGTAGTCCGTCGGTACGGCGTCCCCGTTGACGTACCGGTGAAGCGTGGACGCACTCGTGTGCAGCCGCTTCCCGAGCACCCCGTAACTGAGCCCGGACCGCTCCTTCAACCGGCCCAGAAGCTCCGAGAACTCGTCCCCCGCCACCATTTCTCCCTCTCCCACGTCCCGGACCCGCATTCCAGGGGGAGGTCGTTCCCCCAGGTCAGAGCTGTTGCAGGCATTCCGGCGTCCCGGATACTCCGGCAGTCGTGGCGGCCGGGACGGATCACCGCACAAGCTTTGGCCATCCAAGCACGCCGCTCCCGGTACCCGGTCGAGCGGCCCATGCCAACTTCCTTACGCACCAGGGGGATCACATGTCCACACGCACCCACCGCACCCTCCGCACCCGCATGCTCGTCGCCGCCGCGGTCACGGCCGCCACGCTGACACTGGCGGCATGCAACAACGGAGAGGGCGTCCACGACGAGGGGGCATCGGCGTCCGCGGCCTCCACGGCCTCCACCACGCCTTCTCCCAAGGCGAGTGGGGGAACGTCCACCGGGACGGGACAGACCGACCCGGCGAACTCGACCTCCGAAGGCTCGACAGGCGGCGCGGCCGGTTCGAGCGGCACGACGGGCTCGTCGGGTTCCACGGGCTCGTCGGGTTCCACGGGCTCGGAGGACTCGGCGTCCGCCTCCACCCCCTGCGCCGACACCTCCACCCGGACGACCGCCACGGAGGTCTCCCGCCCCCTGAACCACCTCCTCCTCACCGTCACCAACACCGGCTCGAAGAACTGCGACCTCACCGGCTACCCGGCCGTCCGATTCGGCGAGGCCCAGTCCGTCCCGCCGGCCTTCGAGGACTCCAAGCCGCAGGCGGTGGTCACCCTGGCCCCCGGCGAGTCGGGCTATGCGAGCGTCCTTCTCGCGGCGGCGGACGGCAGCGGATCCAACGGCTACACGGCCAAGTCCCTCGAGGTCTACTTCGACACGGGCGCGAGCGCCGCCGCCCACCCGTCGCTCCCCGCGAAGGGCGTGTACGTCGACGACTCGATCGGCGTCTCGTACTGGCAGTCGACCATGGCCGACGCCCTGACCTGGTGACCCACCGACCCACCGACTCACCGACTCACCGACTCACCGACTCACCGACTCACCGACTCACCGACTCACCGACTCACCGATTCACCGAGCTCGGGAGGCGACGGCGCCTGGGCGGCCGCATGGCTGTGGGTGAACGACCACGGCTCGCACCGCCGCGTGGCAGAACGCGTCGCGTCGTCGTTGACCGCGGTCGCCCGGGAGCCGTTCAGGAACGCCGGCACGGGTGTGTGCGGTGGCTCAGGCCCTCGCCCCGGCGACCTCCGCCGCGTCCGCCGGTCCGTCCGCGGTCGGCTCCTCCTGGGCGGCGGTGCGCCGGCCCGGGATGAAGGAGGCGAGGGCGAAGGCGAGGAGGGCCGCGCCCGCGCCGATGGCCATGACCACCTTGAAGCCGTTCTCGGACGGCAGCGCGCTGCCGCCGAAGTCGGTGGTCATCTGGGCGAGGATGACGCCGGCGAGGGCGCCGGCGAAGGAGGTGCCGAGGGACCGCATCAGGGTGTTGAGGCTGTTGGCGGCGGCCGTCTCGGAGGCGGGCACGGCGCTCATGATGAGGGAGGGCATGGCGCCGTAGCAGAAGCCGATGCCGCCGCCGATGGTGCAGGCGATCAGCGTGAAGTGCCAGAGCTCGGACATCAGCACGAGGCTCAGGCTGTAGCCGGCGGCCACGATGACGGCGCCGCACATCAGGGTGATCTTCGGGCCCTTGGCCTTGGTGAGGCGCGCCGACAGGGTGGACATGGTCATCATGACCAGGCCCTGCGGGGCCAGCACCAGGCCGACGGTGAGCATGGACCTGCCGAGGCCGTAGCCGGTGGCCTCGGGCAGCTGGAGCAGCTGCGGCAGGACCAGGGACATCGCGAACATCGAGAAGCCGATCGCCACCGAGGCGAGGTTGGTGAACAGCACCTGGCGGCGGGCGGTGGTCCGCAGGTCCACCAGTGGCTGGTCGGTGCGCAGTTCGTAGAGGCCCCAGGCCGGCAGGGCGAGGACCGCGGTGGCGAACAGGCCGAGCGTGCCGGCGCTGGTCCAACCCCAGTCGCCGCCCTTGGAGACGGCCAGCAGCAGGGAGATCAGGCCGACCGCCAGGCCGAAGGAGCCGACCAGGTCGAAGCGTCCGCCGGTACGGACCTCCGACTCGGGGACGAGGAGCAGGACGAGCGTGAGGGCCAAGGCGCCGAGGGCGGCCGAGGTCCAGAACAGCACGTGCCAGTCGAAGTTGTCGGCGATGAAGGCGGCGGAGGGAAGGCCGAGGGCACCGCCGACGCCGAGGGAGGCGCTCATCAGGGCGGTCGACCCGGCGAGCCGCTCGGCGGGCAGCACGTCACGCATGATGCTGATGCCGAGCGGGATGACACCGACGGCCAGGCCCTGCAGGGCGCGTCCGGTGATCACCGGGACCACGGAGTCGCTCAGCGCGCAGACGACCGAGCCGGTGATCAGCAGGACGACGCTGAACAGCAGCATGCGGCGTTTGCCGTGCATGTCACCGAGACGGCCGACGACGGGAGTGGCGACGGCGGCGGCGAGCAGGGTCGCGGTGACCGCCCAGGCGGTGTTCGACGCCGAGGCGTCGAGGAGCCGGGGCAGCTCGGGGACGATCGGGATGACGGTCGTCTGCATCAGCGCGGCGACGATCCCGGCGAAGGCCAGCACCGCCACCACGGCGTTCGACCTCGGCGGCGCGGAACGCCCGGCGTCGGAGGGTCGGGCAAGGGCGTCGGACATGGAACGGCCTCCGTCGAGGGGAACGTCGTGGTGAACGTCGTAGTGAACGTCGTAGTGAACGTCGTGGAAAACAAAGGGAGTTGAGGCGGCGGGATCCCCTGACGTCTCCCGCCGTGCTCGACTACTCGTCGAAGGTGACGACGACCTTCTCCGCGGCGCCCGGCGTCAGCGCGAGCTCGAAGGCGTGGCCGGCCTCGGCGAACGGCACGCGGTGGCTGATGAGTTCGGCGAAGCGCTCGTGGTGTTCCACGATCTCCGGGGTCACCTCGAAGATCTCCGTGGGGTAGCCCTGCGAGGCGATGAGGGTCAGTTCGCTGCGGAGCATGCCGCCCAGGTCGATGTCCGAGCCCTTCTTCTGTACGGCGACCATGACCAGCTTGGCCTTCCACTTCGCGGAGTCCACGGCGGCCTGGAAGACGGCGGGGGCGCCGGCGGCGTCGATGTAGATGTCGGTACCGGCGCGGGGCTGGCCGAGCGCGTTGGCGGCCTGGCCGTGCAGTTCGGTGAGGCGCTCCGTGACGTTCTCCTTCGCCGAGTTGATGACGGCGTCGGCGCCGACGGCGAGGGCGGTCTCCAGGCGCTCGGGGATGATGTCGACGACCACGACGTGCTCGACCCCGCGCAGCTTGAGCCAGATCGCGGCGCCCAGGCCGATGGGCCCGGCACCGAACACCACGACCTTGTCGTCGGGCTTGGCCTCGGAGCGGTTGACGCAGTGCCGGGCGACCGCCATCGGCTCGTTCAGCGCGGCGACGTCGAAGGGCACGGTGTCCGGAAACACCGCGACGCTTCTGCCCACGACGGCGTCCTCGACGAGCAGGTACTCGCTCATGCCGCCGAACTTCCCGCCACAGCCGATGATCCCGGTCGGGGCGTCCTGCGGGTTGACGACCACACGGTCGCCGACCTTCAAGTCGGCGATGTCGGCGCCCACTTCGACGATCTCGCCGGCCGGCTCGTGGCCCAGGGCCACCGGAACCAGTTCGCCGCCCGCGTGGGCGCGGGCCGGCATGCCGCCCATGTGCAGGAAGGTGACGTCGGTGCCGCAGATGCCGCAGGAGCGGATCTTCACCAGGACGTCCTTCGGTCCCGGCGCGGGCAGCTCGACGTCCACCACGTCGACCTTGCCGACGCCACCGGTCTGGACGGACTTCATCGTGGCCATGGAAAAGACTCTCTTTCCGAATTACGAAGTTTCTGGAGGACTGCGGGAGTTGGTGCGTCAGGCCGCGGACCAGCCCTCGTCGACGGGCAGGACGGTGCCGTTGAGGTGGGCGGCCGCGTCGGAGGCGAGGAACACGATGGCCGCGGCCTGCTCCACGGCGGTGGCGACCCGGGCGGGGGCGATGGCGTTGGTACGGATGCCGACGCCGGGGTAGGTCGCGGCGAGTGACCTCACCAGGCCGAGGACGCCGTGCCGGGAGGCGGTCGAGGCGGCCCCGCCGATGCTGCCGCGCGGTCCGGCCCCGACCGCGGTGAAGACGATCGAGCCGCGCCCCTCGGCCATCATGTGCGGCAGTACGGCGCGGGTCAGCAGGAACGGTGCCGTCAGATTGACCTCGAGGACGCGGTACCACTCGGCGTCGCCGGTCTCGCTGACGACCGACATCCGGTCCATGATCGCGGCGTTGTGCACGAGGACGTCCACGCCCCCGAAGACTTCCACGGCGGTGTCGACGACCTGGTCCACGACCTGCTGGTCGCTGAGGTCGCCGACGACCGCGAGAGCGGTGCCGCCCACGTCCGCGACGGCCTTGACGGTCTCGTCGGCACCCGCCCGTCTCAGGTCCGCGACCAGTACGTACGCCCCCTCGCGGGCGAACCGTACGGCCGTGGCCCGGCCGACGTCGGACCCGGCGCCGGTGACGACGACGCTGCGCTCGTGAAGACCGTTGCTCATGGTGGGGGCTCCTGTTCGGCCGGCTGTGTCCGCCTCGGGCCCGGTGGCGGGACGGGGAGTCGTCCGGCCACCGGGCCGAAGGGAGCGCCGTTCCCCGTCCCCACGGGATGCGGCGCGGCGGGGGGCGCCTCCGCTCAAGGCGCCCCCGGTCTCAGGGGGTTGGTCGCTACGGTCCGGAGGCCGACTCAGCCGAGCTGGATCTGGTCCGTGCCGTGGCCGATGTGCGCGACGACGAGTCCGGCGGCCGACACCTCGGCGTACTCGGCGGTGTGGTGGCGGAAGCTCTTTCCGGCGTTGGGGCCGCGCCGCGCCTCGACCGTCCACCGCAGCTCGTGGAAGAAGAACCAGTCGTCGAAGTGCTGGTGGACGACGTCGATCGAGCGGACGGAGTACTCCTCGTAGAAGGCGTCGAGGCGGGCCCGCAGGTCGTCCTTGGTGTGCATCTCGGGCAGGGTCCCGGAATGCGACACGTAGTCCCGCACGCCGCCCTGGATCTCGGGGTGGGCCTTCTCGACGATCGTGTCGATGTCGCCCTTGCGGTACGCGTCGAGCAGGGTCGCGTGCACTCCGGCCACGGCGTACCGGCTGGCCAGGAACCCGTCGGCCTCGTCTCCCGGCATGCTGTCCTGCTGGGTCTTGCCCCAGAACAGCTCCCCGGTGATGCCCTCGGAGCCCATCGTCGGGAAGATCACGACGACCGGCCGCTCGCTCTCCGCACCGGTCGCCTTCTCGCGCCCGCGCCCGCGGCCGCTGACGAAGGTGTACCAGGAGCCGTTGATCTCCGCGACAGGACGGATCGCGACCACGGCGGCGTACCGGTGCATGCCGCGGTAGGACGCCGCGATCTCGTCGAACGTGGTGACGATGCGCTGGGTCGGGAGCTCCTTGCCCTCCTCGATGGAGGGGCTGACGGTGTACGCGTAGGGGCCGCTCGGTGCCAGCGTCGCCAGGATGTCGTCGATGATGTCGACGTACTCGGCCCTGACGTGCTTCCACGCGGTCTCCGAGGACTGCACCTGGAGATCCGACGCGACGAGCAGGTCCGCGACCTTGGCCCGGTCCTTCATGATCTTCCTTTCTGAGGGGCGGGGCGCCCCGGGGGTGTGGGGGATGAGGGGGGTTGGTCCGCGCGAGGAGCCGTACGTCACCGGAAGCAGGGCAGAGCTCCGCTCCGGGGGTGAACTCCCCGGCGGGTCGAAGAGTGTGCAGAGGTTGGTCGATGGGCGGATCAGGTCCGCGAGCCATCGAGTCGACGACGGCGATGACGCTGACGTCGACGGGCTGGTCGCCGGCGTCGTGGACGTCGCGCCGGGGCCGATTCAGTCCGAGGGTGAGCCGCTACGGCTCGTTCGGCGCTGAGTGGGGGGTCGTGCCGTACCTCCGTGCTGGTGTGCTGTGGACGTGCTGTGAGGCGGAGGGGCGCCTCTGCGGACATCCTGGTGGAGTAGTCCACTTGGTCCGAGGGCACGGCCGCTTCCCGGGGGGAATCCCTCACGAACGCGGGAGGAGCCCCGCGAGTCGGCCTTCCATCGCGGCCAGGGCCAGGTCCAGCCGTGAGCGGCAGCCGGTCTTCGCGAACACCTGGGTGAGGTTGTTCTCGACGGTCTTCTCACTCACCTGGAGTTCCCGCGCGATCTGCCGGTTGGTCAGGCCCCGCCCCACCAGGGCGGTGATGCGCCCTTCCAGGCCGGAGAGGGCGGCGGGGTACTTGCCACCCCTGTCGTCGCGGGTCGTCAGGGTCACACCGGTCGCCCGCATCGACTCCGTGATCGCCGTCCGATGGAGGCTGTCGCCGAGGCTCCGGGCGATGCCGTAGGCCTCCTGGTGCCAGGGGAGCGGGTCTTCGGCCAGCAACGCGACGGTCATGCACGCCCGCAGCAGATCGCTCCGCCCGCCGTGCTCGCGCAGGACGTCCACGGCTGTGTGCGCGCTGGCGACGTCGCGTTCGGCGAAGGCGCGGATGATGAGCGTGGCCGCCCGCAGCCCCGTTCCGCCCAGTCGGGCGTACCACTGTTCCGACCGCTCACGCAGCTGGGGCAACAGCACCTGGCGACCGCCCTGCCCCCACTGGGCGAACGCGAGCCGGACGAGCAGCCGGCCGACGCCCACCGCGCTTCCCTCGCCGGCCTGTTCCATCGGCTCTTCGCAGAAGGCCCGGCCCAGTTCCCGGCAGCGCTCCCCGTCCCCGGTCCGGTAGGCGAGGCCCATGGCGGCCCAGACGCGCAGTGCGGGGAACGGGCAGTCGTCCCCGGCCAGTTCCAGCCATGCGGCGCTCCGCTCGAAGTCGCCCATGGTCGAGTGCACCTCCGCGGCGACCAGGCGGACGGCGTGGTGGACGGGGGTGTGGGGCGGGCCCGCGAGTTCGAGTGCGCGGGCCTCGGACGGGATGCCGGCCCAGTTCCCGTCCCGGTAGTCCCGCATGATGCGGGCGTGGGCCGCCAGCGGGCCGGTGACGGGTTCGCCGTAGTCCGCGGCCCCGAGCACCTGCCGGAAGAGCGCCACCGGATCGAAGCGGTCGCCGTCGGGGGAACCGCCCGCGGAAGAGCCGCGGACGCGGAGACACCTGAAGGCGGACTCGACCTCGCCCGCCCGGAGCGGTTCCCGTCCGGTGAACCAGCGGGCGGCGAACTCCAGCGCGCCCCCCACTGTTTCACCGGCCAGAGCCTCGCACACCGGGCCCGGCACCGGACGCCCGGTGTGCACGGCAGCCAGCGCCGCGTACGCCGCCAGTTCCTGCGCCCGCGGCCGACCGTCACCGCCGGCATACGGCCCTTCGGCGCGCGCCGCGTACGCCGCGAGTTCCTGCGTCCGCGGCCGATCGTCGCCGCTGGCACCGGGCCCTTCGGCGCGTACCCCTTCCTCGCGCACCCCCTCCGCCACAGCCTCGGCGAGCCCCTCGTAGTCCCCCGTCCGCACCAGCAGCG
Source organism: Streptomyces fulvoviolaceus (assembly GCF_000718165.1). GTDB lineage: Bacteria > Actinomycetota > Actinomycetes > Streptomycetales > Streptomycetaceae > Streptomyces > Streptomyces fulvoviolaceus. Next base: position 152,008 of record NZ_JOEY01000010.1, read on the forward strand.
GCAGCAGGGCGGCCAGGGCGCGTGAGTGGGGCGGGTCACCGGGCTCGCAGTGCCGCAGGGCGGCGCGGTACCAGCGGGCGGCCGTGGTGGGGCACGTCGGGAGCGCCCGTGCGGCCTCGCGTTCCAGGAGCGGTACGAGGGAGGGCGTGGCCGGCAGCGCGGAGCCGGCGAGCGCGATGTGCTCGGCCGCGGCCATCGGGTCCGGCGACGGTGTGCGGTCGCCGCGCAGCAGGTGTTCGGCGAGCGCGCGGTGCACCTCGGCCGCCTCGTCCCGGCCCGTGCCGGGCAGTACGGCGGGGACCAGCGCGGGGCAGTGGATGCGCAGGACGCCGTAGTCGTCGCAGACCAGCGCACCGACGGCGACGAGGCGGTCCACGATGCGGCCGCAGGCGGCGAGTTCGTGGCCGGTGGCCGCCGCGAAGTCCGGGAGGTCGTCCATGGCGAGGCGGCCCGCCGAGGCGGTCAGCGCGAGCAGCTGCCTGCCGGTGTCACCGCACTCCGCGACCCTCCGCACCAGGGCGTGGCCGACGGGCAGTGCCGGCTCGGTCGCGGGGTCGCTCAGGCACAGGTGGCCCTGGAACCGTACGAGGCCGCCTTCGCGGAGCATCGCCTCGAAGGTGTCGAGAACAGTGCCCGGGTTTCCGGCCGGCGGGCCAAGCGCGGCGCGCAGCGCGGGTGCCACGGCCTCGTCCAGCGGCTCGCGCGCGGCGTCGGCCAGCAGGGCGTCGATCCAGTGGTCCGGCAGGGGGCCGAGGTCGACGACGCGATCCGCGAAGCTGCTCAGCGAACCCGAACCCGAACCCGGACTCGGACCCGGCCCCGACCCTGGTCCCGAACTCGACCCCGACCCCGACCCCGATCCCCAACCGGTCCGCCCGCTGCCCCACCCGTCCTCGCGATACGTCGCCACGACCGTGCAGCCGACGCGCTGGGCGGCGGCCACCATCAGCGCGGGATCGGGGGCGGCGTGCACGTCGTCGATCAGCACGGTGCCGGGAGCGCTCCCGCCGAGGTGTGCGAAAAGCCGTACCAGTTCGGTGAAGAGGGCGGCTCGCGCGCGGGCCGAGCCGTAACTCTCCGGTCGGCACAGCCGGTTCACCGCGGCCATCGCGTCGGCCGGCGGGGAATCCCCGAGGTCGGGAAAGGAATTCCGGAACGCTTTCAGCACCGCACACGCGCCGAACAGGTCCCACCGTGGAATGGCGGCGGAACAGCGAATCCGTACGATCCTGGGGCAGCGGGTGCGCCAGGTGCGGTGGACTTCCTTCAGCAGGGTTGTTTTCCCCATACCGGACTGTCCGCGGACGAGGAGCAGCACCGCGCGCCCGGACACCTCGTCGACGGCCGACAGTTCGGCCTCTCTGCCGTACACGGCTCGGCCCCCTTCCCTTCGCTCCTCGCTGCACAAGGACGCGGCCGGTTAGCATCTGGTTGACCCCGTGACCCAGCGAGGATTCATGCACACAGGGCATAGCCTCCCGCCTTACGAACGCGTCGCCGTCGAAACGCTGACAGCGGTCCACACGGCCGGATCCCCGAAACTCGTCGTGGTGAGCGGTCCTTCCGCCATCGAACTCGGGGCCGTTCTCGATGAATTGTCGTCATCCGACAGGAGTTTCCGGGAGGAGGCCATCGGCGCGCCCCCGGAAACGGTGCGCATTTCCTTCGGTGATTCTTCACGCAAAATTCCCGTGCTCGACAGGTTGTTCCGACGCGCGGGCGCCGGTGCCCGCGAGAAACGGCCGACGGTCCTGGTGCTCAGGCATCTCCAGCACCTGTCCCCGGACGAACTGTTCCTGCTGGAGGACGTGATTCGGCAGCTGGACGGGACGGACACGCGCTGCGTGTGCACCGTCACGCTGCCCGTGCCCCGGGCGTCCCGCGCCGCGTTCACCGAGGTGTTCGACCGGCTGCGGCAGGACGGTCTGGTCCACCACGTGAACCTGCGCCCGCTGTCGCCGCGCCGGCTCGGCGCCGTGATCACCGCCGAGATGGAGGCCAGGGCCGAGCCGGCGCTGGTCGACTGGCTGTGGAGCCTCACCCGGGGCTGGCCCGCCGCGGCCCGCGCGGTGCTCCGGACCGCCCGGGACCAGGGCCACGTGAGGGTGGTCGACCGGCACGCCCAACTAGTGAGCGGCGGCTCCGGACGCTGTCCGTCCGGCATCGGCGAACTGGTGCTGCCCGTCCGGGAGTCGGACGGCCCGGTCTGGGAGGCCGCCAAGGCGGTGGCCGTCCTCGGCCCGCTCGGCGAGGCCGTGCCACGGCTCACGGCCGAGACCCTCTCCGTCACCGAGCGGGAAGCCCGGGACCTGCTCGCGCGGCTGGCGGACGCGGGCGTACTGCGCTATCGCCGGTCGGACTCCGCCTGGGTGTACCGGCTGCCGCTGGCCGGGGCCGCCGTCGGGGTGTCGCTCGGCCCCTACGAGCGGCGGAGCCTGGCCCGGATCGCCGTGTCCGCGCTGTGGCAGGGCACCGCGCGCTGCGCCGATCCCTCCTACCTTCCCGAGCAGCTCGCGGCCGCGGGGCGGCTGGTGGACCCCGAGCGCGCGAGGACCGAACTGCGGGCCGCCGCCGAGCGGTTGGCGCACCAGGGCGGCGACGCGTACGACGACCACCGCGCCGTACGGTGGCTGCGAGTGGCCGCCGATCTGACCACGGACCCGGTGGAGCGGCCCCGCCTGCTGCTGGAGCACGCCCAGATCTGTCTGGCGCAGGGCAGGGCCGAGGAGGGTCTGCACTCCTTGCGGCTCGTACTGCGGGCCCACCGCGATCACCTGCGCCCGCACCAGTTGCTCGACGTCTGCTTCGCGCACATGGCCGCCCTGTACCGGGCCGGCGAACTCACCGCCCTCGAAAAGATCGCGGCCGACGGCACGCTTCAGCACCACGGCCCGGCCGGGCCGTTGGAGCGTGCCCTCACCCGCGGGTGCGCCCTGTTGCTGCTCGGCCGCTGGCGTGAGGTCCGTGAGGTGCTGGCGGCGGTCCGGCGGGACGACAGGAGCGGGCTGGTCGAGTGGAAGGCCGAATTCCTGGCCGCCACCGCGGAGTTGTGGCTGGGCGTCGCGGACGGGACGGACCGCAGCAGGGCCACCCTGCCCGCCCGTCACCGTGCGGGAGAGGCGACGGCCGCCGAGGTGCACTCGCGGGTCGGCGAGCTGCTGACGCTGGGTGAGATCCGCCGAGCCGAACAACTCCTCGCCGACACGGGGCGAAGTCCCGGGCAACTGGGCCTGCCCAGCCGGATGCTCATCGCACTCCACCGGGGGCGTCCGCGGGAGGCGATGGACCTGGCGCGCAGGAGTGCCGTCACCGGCGTGCACACCTGCGACGCCGTCCAGAGCGCGATGTACCACCACGCGGCGGTCCAGCTGGTGTGCGGCGGCAGGCTCACGCGCGCGAGCGAACTCCTCGCGCTGGCCCGGGCCAGGCAGCCGATGCTGCCTCATCTGCTCGATTCCGCACAGGCGTTGTGCGACCTGGTCCACGGAGATGCCGAACAGGCGCGGTCGCTGCTGCGGGCGGCCGTGCGTCGCGCCGAGTCGGACGGTGTGGTGGCGGGGACCGACCTGCTGTGGCTGCGGGTGGCCGATGCCGCGATGCACGTCGGCCGGTCGGAGGTCCTCGAAGAGTGCCTGGCGAAGGTCGAGGTGGTCGCCCGCAGACTGGGCACCGAGCGGGCCGAGATGACCCGCCTCGTCCTGCACGCGGCCGTGCACAACGACCAGGGCGCCGCGCGGGCGGCAAGGCGACTGGCCCGGCAGCGGCAGCAGCCGCTGGAGGAGAGCGCCGTACTGGCTCACCTGATCCGCTACGGCATGGGCGATCCGGCGATGATGCGGGACACGTACGCCATGCTCGGCGAACTCGACGCGCTGATGCCCCGGTTCTGGCTGCGTTCCCTCATGCGCACGCACGGAGTGGCGGTGCCGGGGCGGCAGACGACCGCGGCGGAGAACGAGCGCCTGCTCGCCGTACTCGTCTCCGAGGGCCTCACCAACAGGCAGATCGCCAAGATCCTCCGCACCAGCGAGAAGAGCGTCGAGGGACGCCTGTCGAGACTCTTCTCCCGCACGGGCCACGGCTCACGCGTCGAACTCGCCATGGCGATGCTCACCGGCCGACTCCGCTGGTGAGCACGTCTACTGCGCATGCAGTAGCGGCGTACCGGCGGCCACACGAAGACGGGCGGGGGCCGGGCGGACAGCCTGGAAGGGTTCCCCGAGTTCGGATGTGGAGACCCTTCCTGTGGCTGTCTTTCTTGATCGACTGGGCCGGCTGGCCTTCCGGAGGCGCCGGCGCGTCCTCTTGATGTGGGTGGTGGCGCTCGTCGCCGCGGGAACGGCGTCGGTCCTGGCGCCGGCCGCACCGGACGGCTCCTACTCGATGCCGGGGACGGAGTCGCAGCGGGCGTTCGACCTGATCGAGCAGCGCTTCCCGGGCGTGAGCGTCGGCGGCAGCGCCGAGGGTGCGAGCGCGAAGGTCGTGTTCGTGGCGCCCGACGGGCAGAAGGTGACCGACCAGCGGAACCGGTCGGTCATCGGTGAGGTCGTGGGCCGGGTCGGCAAGGTCGATCAGGTCGTCCGGGCGGCCGATCCGTTCCAGGCGGACGCGGTGAGCGGGGACGGGTCGACGGCGTATGCGACGGTCACGTTCGAGGTGAAGGCGAAGGACGTCAGCGACGCCGCGAAGCAGGCGCTGGAAAAGGCCGTCGAAGAGGGCCGGGACGCGGGGCTGACGGTCGAGGTCGGCGGTTCCGTCCTGGCCTCCCAACCCTCGGGCGGCGTGACCGAGTTGGTCGGCGTCGTGGTGGCCGCCGTCGTCCTGCTGATCACGTTCGCCTCGCTTGCCGCGGCCGGGCTGCCGCTGCTGACCGCGCTCATCGGTGTCGGGATCGGCACCGCGACCATCCTCGCCCTGAGCAGTGCGCTGGGACTGTCCAGCGCCACCAGCACGCTGGCGCTGATGCTGGGGCTGGCCGTCGGAATCGACTACGCGATGTTCATCGTCTCCCGCTACCGGGAGGAACGCGCCCGGGGCCTCGCCCCGGAGGGCGCGGCGGGCGTGGCCGTGGGCACGGCCGGGTCGTCGGTGGTGTTCGCGGGCCTGACCGTCGTGATCGGTCTGGCCGGGCTGTCGGTCGTGGGCATCCCGACGCTGACCCAGATGGGACTGGCCGCGGCCGGCACCGTGGCCCTGTCGGTGCTGGTCGCGGTGACCCTGATCCCGGCCATGCTCGGCGTCTTTCCCCGCGCCGTCCTGGCGCGCTCGGCACGCCGGGCCGCACGCGCCGATGCGCGTCCTGTTCCCGGCCGGCCGAACATGGGCAGCCGGTGGGCCGGCCTGGTCGTCCGCCGGTCGCTGCCCGTGCTGCTGGTGGCGGTGGCGGCCCTGGGCGTGATCGCCCTGCCCGCAGCGAAGTTGCACCTGGGGACGGCGGGTGACGAGTCCAAGCCGACCTCGACCACCGAGCGCCGCGCGTACGACGACCTGGCCAAGGGCTTCGGCCCCGGCTTCAACGGTCCGCTGACCATCGTCGTGGACGCCAAGTCGGCGAAGGACCCCAAGGCCGCCGTGAAAGCGACTGCCCGGGAGATCGGCGCCGTCGACGGGGTCGTGTCCGTCTCGGCGGCGAGCTTCAACAAGGCGGGAGACACGGCGATCTTCACCGCCACACCGACCACCGCCCCCGACGACGAGCGGACCATCGACCTGATCCACACCCTGCGCGGCGACCGCCCGGCGATCGAGAAGGCCACCGACGCGACGTTCATGGTCAGCGGGAGCACGGCGGGCAACATCGACAGTGACCAGAAGGTCCAGGGCGCCCTGGTGCCCTACCTCGGGCTCGTGGTGGGCCTGGCGTTCCTGCTCCTGCTGATCGTGTTCCGCTCGGTGCTGGTTCCGCTCAAGGCGGCCCTGGGATTCCTGCTGTCGGTGCTCGCGGCCCTGGGTGCGGTCGTCGTCGTCTTCCAGTGGGGATGGCTCGCCGGCCTGCTGGGTGTGGACCAGACCGGCCCGGTCATGAACACCATGCCGATCGTCATGGTCGGTATCGTCTTCGGCCTCGCCATGGACTACGAGGTCTTCCTCGTCACCCGCATCCGGGAAGCCCACCTCCAGGGAGAACGTCCGGGCCAGGCGATCGTCTCCGGCTTCCGCCACAGTGCCCGAGTGGTGGTCGCCGCCGCCGTGATCATGATCTCGGTGTTCTCCGGGTTCATCGGGGTCGGTGAAACGCTGATCAAGATGATCGGGTTCGGTATGGCCATCGCCGTGCTGTTCGACGCGTTCGTCGTACGGATGACGATCGTGCCCGCCGTCCTCGCGCTGCTGGGCGAGCGCGCCTGGACGATGCCCCACTGGCTGGAGCGGATAGTGCCCCACGTCGACGTCGAGGGCCACGCCCTGACCCGCGACACGGTCGGCACGGCCGACACGGCCGACACGGCCGAAACCGCCGAACCGACCGACACCGCGACGGCTGACGAGGCGGAGCGACGGGACGTCCCTGTCCGCTGAGCGGCCTAGGGGAAGTCGGGTGCGCGACCGGCCCCCCACCGGCCCCCGGCAGACGAACCGCATATCCGGCGGAGCGCTTGGTGGCAGCCTGAAGGGGCCGCCCCGCGAGCGCTCCGCCGGGCCGTCGGCCACCATGATCAGCACATCCGAGAGGAAGCACCAGGAAGCACGATGACCACCACCTGGCAGCACTACCCGCGCAACCATCCCCGCACGGTCGACTCCGCGGTGGCCCTGCTGCTGTTCGCCGTGGCCTTCCCCGGCAGCATGTACGGCGTCTCCGACATGGCCGCCCCTGCCCGGTGGTGGCCCTGCGTGCTGCTGGCCGGCCTCTCCTGCGCCGCGCTGCTGTGGCGCCGTACCCGCCCCCTCCCCGTGACTGCCGTCGCGGTCCTGTGTGCCGCCGGAATGGCCCTGGCCGGCTATGTGATGACCGCTCTGCTGCTGGCGCCCCTCATGGTCGCCCTGTACTCGCTGGCCGCGCACACCGCACGCACCATGACCTGGAACGTCACCCTCGCCGCCGTGGTCCTGGTCGCCGGCGCCGCCCTGATCGCCGAGCCCGCCGGGGACGCGCTGGCCCTCAACGTGATCGGCCCCGTCGCCTGGCTGCTGCTGCCGGCCGCCCTGGGCTCCACGGCCCGCTTCCGCAGGGCGTACCTGGAGTCGGTGCACGCCCGTGCCGAGTACGCCGAACGGACCCGGGAGGAGGAGGCCCGGCACCGCGTGGCCGAGGAACGCATGCGCATCGCCCGCGAACTCCACGACGTCTCCGCGCACCACCTCGCCCTGGCCAACGCCCAGGCCACCACCGCCGCTCTTCTCATCCGCAGCCACCCGGCCCAGGCCGAGAAGATGGTCAACGCCCTCGGTGACACGACCGCCGCGGCCCTGCGCGAGATGAAGGCCACCGTCGGACTCCTGCGCCGAAGCGACGCCTCCGAGGACTCGCTGCAGCCCGCCCCGGGCCTGGCCCAGCTCCCCGGCCTGGTCGCCGCGCACACGGCCGCCGGACTCACCGTCACCCTCACCACCCACGGCCTGCCGCAGCCGCTGTCCCCCGGAGCGGACCTCACCGCCTACCGCATCGTGCAGGAGGCGCTGGCCAACGTGGCGAAGCACGCACACACCAGCACCGCGGAAGTGGACCTCACCTACACCCACGACCGGCTGGCCATCACCATCACCGACCACGGAACCGGACCCGCCACCGCATCCGATTCCGAGAGCGGCTACGGCCTCATCGGCATGCGCGAACGCGCGCTGTCCATCGGCGGCCAACTCCGCGCCGGGCACCGCCCCACCGGCGGCTTCGAGGTCAGCACCGAACTCCCCCTCCACCCCTACGCGCCCGCCGAGGACAGCACCCCATGACCATCCGCGTCCTGCTCGCCGACGACCAGGCCCTGCTGCGCGAGACCTTCCGGATTCTCGTCGACTCCCGCCCCGACATGGAGGTGGTCGGCGAAGCCGCCGACGGCGACGAAGCGGTCGCCCTCACCCGCGCCCACCGCCCCGACATCGTCGTCATGGACATCCGAATGCCCGGCACCGACGGCCTGACCGCCACCGCCACGATCTGCGCCGACCCCGCCCTGTCGGGCACCCGCGTCCTCATCCTCACCACCTTCGAGACCGAGGAACACGTCGCCAAGGCCCTGCACGCCGGGGCCAGCGGCTTCCTGGGCAAGGACGTCGGCGCCGAGGGACTCGTCGCCGGCATCCGCACCGTCGTAGGCGGCGACGCCCTTCTCTCCCCCCAGGCCACCCGAAACCTCATCACCCGCTTCCTCACCGCCCCCCAGCCGGGCACCCACCCCGCGGCCCGGAAGAGCCTGGCCGATCTCACCGACCGCGAACGCGAAGTCATGGCCATGGCCGCCGAGGGACTCACCAACGCCGAGATCGCGGAGAGGCTGTACCTCAGCCCCCTGACCGTACGCACCCACATCCACCACGCCATGGCGAAACTCCACGCCCGCGACCGGGCCCAACTCGTCGTCATCGCCTACCAGACCGGCCTCGTCCAGCCGAACCCGCCGAGGCCCTGACCCGACACGACGAGGGCTGCCCGGCCACGGCCGGACAGCCCTCGCGACAAGGCTGCCGTCACCTCCGGTAAGCACTCAGCGGGACCCGGGCGAGGATGCCGTCCAGTTCGCCGTTACGGCCGTCGGACCAGGTGACGTACGCGTAGCGCTTGTCGAGCGTGATGGTCGACCAGCGGTCTCCGGGAGGCCCGTGGTAGCCGGCGGGCTCGGTGGTCTCGTTGACCTGGAGCGTGCGGCTGAACGTGCGGCCATGGTCGAAGGAGACGACGGAGAAGGCGTCGAGCGTGGTGGTGCGCCACATGATGCCCAGCTGTCCGCCCGGGCCGAAGTCCATCCAGGGGCGTTGTGCGTTGGGTGCTGAGACGACAGCCGGGCCGGTCCAGGACCTGCCGGCGTCATCGGTGACGTACACCTCGAGATTCGACTCCCGGGGCACCATGACGGCGAAGCGGCCCTTGTGTGTCGGGTCGGCCGACACCCAGGGCACCGCGTCCGCGGCCGCGCCCAGGGCGGGTACGGGTACGAGCGCACCGGTGCCGGCAGGTATCGGGGTGCCGCCGCTGTCGGTGACCGGACGGGTTTCCCAGGTCTTTCCGTCATCGCGAGTGACGTGGAACGACACGGTCTCGTCCTGGCTCGAAGACGCCAGGATCCCGTCGTGCACGGCGAATTCACGCCCCGGATATCCGCAGGCCGGAGGCATGTCGGGGGAGACCACGATGCACGGCATGGGACCGGGGATCACAGCGGGATCCGACCAGGTCTCGCCGCTGTCCTCGCTGACGGAGACCGCACTGGGGTACTCCCATTCGGCGCCGGCGACCGCGTAGACCTTGCCGGTGGCGGAATCCACTCTGAGCTTGGGTACACCGCCGAGCATCAGGGGCGTCTCGACCGGACCGATCCAGGTGCGACCGCCGTCGACCGACCGGGAGACGACGTTGTGATTGGTGTAGGTGGTCGCGGGGTCGGGACCGATCTGGTTGTTGGAGAGGTAGAAGACGCCCTTGGAGTCGACGGTCACGATCGGCTCGCCGCACTGGGGGCGGTCGCCCAGCGGCCAGGTCGACCTCTGCCAGGTCTTTCCCCGGTCCTGCGAGAAGGCGACGAAGCACTCCCCGACGGGTTCCAGCGCCGGATGGTTCGGGAAGATCGTCGCCGTGTAGACCAGATTCCTGGGATTCCGGGGGTTGACGGCCAGGACCGGCTGCCCCTCCCGGGTGTCGGGAAGATCGGTGACATCCAGTTCAAGGATGTCTTCGCCCCCGGGACCGCGCTGCGCGGCAGTGCGTGTCTCGGCGAAGGCGGCGGGAGCGCCGGCCAGAAGGACGAGCGCGGACAGCAGCGCGGTCGACTTCATCCTGGGTAATACGGGGAGTGTCATCGTGGCGAGCCTCTCTGATCTCCGTGCGTGTACGGGACTTGGAGGTTGGGGCTTCTCAAGATGCGAGGCATCTTTGGGCCCCCCGAGAGTGCCAGGCAGCCCTCACCGGCGGCCTCATGCGAACGCAGGTCGCGGCCTACCGCATTCGCAGTGCCAGAGAACGGGCATTGCCAAGCAACTTCCGTGCAACAACTGGGAGTTGCGCGACAAGCGGCTCGCTGTACGATCCCGTTCCGCACCTCGATCCAGAAGGAACTCATGCGTAAATTGACGTCGATCGCTGCCGCCGCCGTGATGGCATTCGCCGGGCTGACGGCGGCGGCCAGTGCTCCCGCCCAGGCTGCGGGAGATCTGGAGACGTGGCTCTGGGGGATTCGTACGCATCCGGCGTCGGCGCGGGTCATTACGACACCGCCGGCGGTGACTGCAAGCGCAGCGCGCTCAACTACCCCGCCCTGTCGCAGGCCGCGCACGACGGATACACGCTGAAGGACGTCTCCTGCAGCGGCGCGACCATCGCGGACGTACGCGCCGACCAGCTGGCCGCCGTGACCAGCGGCACCGACCTCGTCACCCTCACCGTGGGCGGCAACGACGCCCAGTTCGCCACCGTGGTCCAGGACTGCCTTCTGGAGACGGACAGTTACTGCAGGACGGCCACGGCGTGGATGTCGTACTACGCCAGGAACCAGCTGGTGACCGAGCTCGCCGGGCTGTACGAGGACATCAAGGCCAAGGCGCCGCAGGCTGAGATCATCGTCCTCGGCTACCCACAGGCGCTCTCCTCGACCGGGACCTGCCCGGTGATCGACCTCAGCGCCGCCAAGCGCACCTACATGAACGGTTTCGCCGACGCGCTGGCCGAGGGCACCAAGGCCGCGGCCGGCCAGCAGTCGGTCACGTTCGTCGACGTGCGCGACACGTTCAAGGATCACGGGGCGTGCGGCTCCGACCCGTGGATCAACGACCTGAACAACGCGTCCGAGGTCTTCCACCCGAGCCTGACGGGTTACCTGGCGGGTTACTCCGACCAGCTCAACAAGGCCTGGGGCTGACCCGCCGGCTGCCCGGGCCGGTGACGTCCCGGGCAGCCGCACCGCCTCGATCCGGCTCGATCCGGCTCGATCCGGCTCGATCAGGTGGTGAAGCGGTGGGTGCCGGAGCCGACCCGGTAGACCGCGCAGCCGTCCTCCTGGCGCAGGAACGTTCCGTGCGTGCGGGTCACCGCGTCGGGACCGGACGCGGGGATCCACACCTCGGCGGTCGTGTTGGGCGGCACCGCGCACGTCAGCGTCAACCGGCCGGACTGCTGCCGCCAACGGGTGGAGACGGGGCCGTAGACCGAGGTGAACGTGGCGCGAGCGGTGGTGACGGCGCCGCCGGGCCGGGGGCGGATGACGATCTCGCGGTAGCCGGGCCGGCCCGCCGAGATGCCGGCGATGTTCGTGTACATCCATTCCCCCACCGAGCCGTAGGCGTAGTGGTTGAAGGAGTTCATGTCCGGGGTCTGGAAGCTGCCGTCGGGCCGGACGGAGTCCCAGCGTTCCCACATCGTGGTGGCGCCCCGGTCGATCTGGTAGCCCCAGCCGGGGAAGGAGCGTTGCTCCAGCAGGCGGTAGGCGACGTCGGTGTGGCCCGTGTCGGTCAGGACGGGCAGCAGTCGGGGCGTGCCGAGGAAGCCGGTCGACAGATGCCAGTCCCTGGCCTCGACCAGAGCCACGAGCCGGTCGGCCGTGGCCTTCCGCGACGCGTCCGGCAGCAGGTCCATCGACAGCGCCAGGACGTAGGCGGTCTGCGTATCGCCTTTGATACGGCCGTCTGAGGCGACGTAGGCGTTCTGGAAGGCCGCCTGTATCCGTCCGAAGAGATCGCGATACGGGGCGGCGTCCTCGCCGAGTTCCGCGGCCATCCGGGCCGCGAGGTCGGCGCTGTGCGCGAAGTACGCGGTGGCGATGACGTCCTTGGGGGTCTCGTCGTCGACGTTCAGCCAGTCGCCGTATCCCTGCGCCGGGCGCAGCAGTCGGTCGCTGTTCCTCTCCAGGTACGTCAGCCAGGCCCGGACGGACGGCCAGGCGTCCTCCAGGACTTGGCGGTCGCCGTACGCCTGGTAGAGGGCCCAGGGAACCGTGACGCCCGCGTCGCCCCAGCCTGCGGTGCCGTTGCCGAGCGTGCCGACCACCGGCGCCACGTCCGTGAACGCGCCCTCCGCGGTCCGGGAATCCCGAAGGTCGACAAGCCACTTGGACAGGAAACGGGCCGACTCCATCGTGTACGCGGCCGTGGGCGCGAAGACGTTGATGTCACCCGTCCACCCCAGCCGCTCGTCACGCGCGGGCGTATCGGTCGGCACGGAGAGGAAGTTGCCGCGCTGCCCCCAAGTGATGTTGTGGTGCAGCTGGTTGAGCATCGGTACGTCGGTCTCGAAGTCGAGGGTGAAGGGGGCGGACGTGTGCATGACGCGCCCGGTGACGGCCTCCGCCGAGGGCGTGCCGGGGAATCCGGTCACCTCGACATAGCGGAACCCGTGGAAGGTGAAGCGCGGCTCGTAGACCTCCTCCCCCTGCCCCTTGAGGGTGTACGTGTCGGTCGCCGCCGCGCTCCGCAGGTTCGCGGTGTAGACGGTGCCGTCGGGGTTGAGGACCTCGGCGTGTCTGAGCCGGACGGTCGTTCCCGCGTCGCCCGACACGCGCAGGCGTACCGAGCCGACCAGGTTCTGGCCCAGGTCGAACACGTAGGCACCGGGCCTGGGTTGGGTGACTTCTGTCGGCGTCAGCTCCCGCTCCACGCGTACCGGGCCGTCCACCTGCGCGACGATCAGCCCGGGACCGACGTCACCGACGCCACCCATGCCTCGCACGCCGAGCCAGCCCGTGTCGTCGAAGCCGGGTGAGGCCCAGCCGGGGGTCTCCTTGCGCGCGTCGTACGTCTCACCGTTCAGCAGATCGGCGGCGACGATCGGCCCGGCGGCGGCCCGCCAGTCGGTGCCCGACGTGATGCGCTCACTCGTCCCGTCCGTGTACTCGACCTCCAACTGGGCGAGCAACGCCGGGCGTTGACCGTACTGACCGGGCCCGAACATGCCGACGTTGCCCGCGTACCAGCCGGGTGCCAGGTGGGCCCCGATGGCGTTGGCGCCCGGCCGCAGGAGTGTGGTGACGTCGTACGCCTGGTACTGGAGGCGCGTGCGGTAGTCCGTCCAGCCGGGAGCGAGGTGGTCGCGGCCCACCCGGCTGCCGTTGAGGTGGGCCTCGTACAGGCCGAGCGCCGTGGCGTACAGGCGTGCGCGGGACACCTTCCGGCGCGGGAGCCGGAACTCGTGCCGCAGCTGGGTGACGGCGTACGACACCGGGACGACCCTTCCCCACGGTCCGCCGCCCCATGCGGCAGCCACCGCGGCCGCCGGCCAGCCGCCGTCGTCGAAGCCGAACTCGCGCCAGTCCGCGGGGGGTTCGTGGTCCGTAGTCTTCCAGGAGCCGTCGGTGAACACCTTCTGCTCACCGGAGGCGGTCCGGACGACAAGGACGGTGATGAGTCCCGCCGGGCCCTCGGCCGCGTTGGTGGCGGCGACGGCGATAACGTTGTCACCACCCCGCACCCGGTCCAGTACGTCGATCACGGCCGGACGGCGCCAGTCCTCGTGGTCCGTGTCGAGATCGGTGCGGGCCACCTCGACGCCGTTCACGGAGACGGCGTACACGTTGTCCGCGGTGATGGCGAGCGTCGCCGCCGTGATCCCGTCGGGGAGTTGGGCGGTGCCGCGGAACCAACGGGTGGCCGCCGGGACGCTGCTCGTCGGATCACCCTCGGGGAACCAGATCCAGGAACCGCCTTCGAAGGACGGCGCGTCCGTGAGGTCCGCCGGTGCGGAGATCCAGTCGGCGGTCCACTGCCCGGCATCCATGAGGCCGGTCTCCCACCACGAGGGCGCGCTCCAGCCGGAGACCTGCCCGTCGGCGTCCCACACGCGTACGGACCAGTGGTAGCGCGTCCGCGGCTCGAGCCCGGGACCTGCGTAAGGCACGAGGACGGACTCGCCGGACGTGACCTTCCCGCTGTCCCAGACGTCCGGACGGGGCAGGCCCGACGCGGTGGTGGCAACGCGGATCTGATAGGCGCTCTGACGCATGCCGACCTCGTCGGAGACCAACGGCCAGCTCAGCCGGGGGCGTTGCGCATCGATCCCCAGGGGGTGCCGGATGTATTCCACGGTCGGCGCCGTGACGCGCACCCCGTTGTGCCGGGTCTGTGTCTGCGCCTGAACCTGTCCGGATGCCGGCGCGGCCGTCGCCGGTACGCCGTCGACGGTTGCTGCCGCGACCGTGGCGACTGCGCCCGCGAGAATGTTCCTCCTGCTGATCACTACGACTCCTCACTCGCACGGAATGGATGAATCGATTCAGATGTGAGAGGCGTGAGTAACGTAGAGCCGAGTGAGGCCGGGGTCAATCGTTGTGCAATTCTTTTCGTGACGCGGCTACTTCGCGATGGCTCCGGGCGGGGCCGGCGTGCGAGGCGGATGCGAGAGCATTGAACGGTTTCAATCAGGCGGAGTGGTCGACCGACGCGTTGGGGTGGTGCCGTGCGGCGCACCCCGGCAGTTCCTTTGCAGGCGGGGGGGCAGCGGCAAAACGTATGCCCCGGGCCGCTGACCCGGGGCTTCGATCTGGAGCGGATGACGAGAACCGAACTCGCACTCTCTTTTCCGGTCTGCGGGTCTGCTCCACGGTCGAGCGTCGACGTCTCCTGGCCTGTATCGCCGACGGCGGTGACAACGACTCCGGCGCAAACACGCCGGAGTCGCCCTTCCGGGCGGTTGCACGTGAGAGTGAACCAACCCACAGCCAATATTACTGCGGACAGCGCAGTTCGGACATGTCCCGAGCGATGCCTCGAAGCCACTCTTCCCGCGGCCCACCATGCACCGAATACCGTGGTGTGTCAGTTTGGCTCTGCCGGGCGTATCGCCCGTAACCCGACGACCGCGATCAGGCCCTCACTCATCAGATAAGCCAAGGTGGCGGGCCGGATCCTCGTCGCGGATACCAAGATCATGAAGTCGTCCCGCCTCGGGCGATACCGATAGGAGTGGCGGCCCTCCATAGGTAGCGCGCGATCTTCCGGCGGTGGTCTTCCCTTCCGTCGACCGTGCCGGATGGGCGCCTTTGGCGATAGTTCCGATTTCAGAGCCGCCCGGCCCATTAAGTATTCCTATGCATTTTGCGGTCCATTCAGTGATTCCGGGGAAATCCCTCTCAGAGGATCACCGACCGGCATGCTCCTCAGTAATATGCCAACGCCAGAAACAGGCGATTCTGTGCGACCGGGAACCGCCAAGACCATCCGTATAAGGGAGTTGGCCCCTCGATGACGCTGAATATTCCTGACGTGCCTCTACGGCGAACCATGTCGGTCTGGATCGCGGCGGTAATGGCCGTGGTGATCGCCGCTGCCGTACTCGCGATGACGCCGACACGAGCAAATGCCGCTGCCATCCCTGTGCCTCTCGGCACGGCAGCGGATTTCGGAGTACTGGCTGGTTCGACAGTCACCAACACCGGCAGCTCGGTGATCCAGGGCAACGTCGGAGTGAGTCCGGGTTCGGCCATCGTGGGTTTCCCGCCCGGCCTCGTGCTGCCGCCCGGAGCTCTGCATGCTGGTGACGCCGTCGCTGCCGGAGCCCAGAGCGATCTGGGGATTGCGTACAACCAGGCCGCCGGACAGGCACCGGACGTCACGTACGTCGACAGTCCCCATGAGTTCGGTGGTCAGACGCTGATTCCGGGCGTCTACAAGGCGCCCGTCGCCGCAGAAATTACCGGCCCGCTCACCCTGAACGCCCAGGGCAACGCCAATGCCGTCTGGGTGTTCCAGATCGGTTCCTCGCTGAAGACGGCATCCGCCAGCGAGGTACGTCTCATCAATGGCGCCTCGCCGTGCAATGTGTACTGGCAGGTCGGCAGCTCGGCCACGCTCGGTACCAGCTCCACGTTCGTGGGCAACATCCTGGCCTCGGCCTCGATCACGGCCACCACGGGGGCGACCATCAACGGCCGGCTACTGGCCGCTGCGGTCGACGACGGAGCCGTGACGTTGGACAGCAACAGGATCTTCCAGGGGCAGTGCGCGACCGGGAGCACCGGTGGGACCACGGGTGGTCTGGTCAGTGGTGGTCTGATCGCCGGTGCCACAACAGGTGACACCACGACGGGCACCACGACCGGCACGACGACGGGCACCACGGGGAGCACCACGACCGGGACCACGACCGGGACCACGACCGGGACCACGACCGGCACCACGACCGGCACCACGACCGGGACCACGACCGGCACCACGGGCAGCACCACGACCGGCACCACGGGCAGCACCACGGTCGGCGTCGTCGGCGGTGTGCCGACGGGTGGTGGAACCGGTGGTGTTCTGGGCGGCGTTCTCGGTGGCGTCCTGACGTCCGGTGGAACCACCGGCGGCGCGCTGGGCGGCGTCGTCGCGGGAGCCACCTCGGGCGGCAGCGTCGGTGGTGCGACAGGTGGCCAGACCGGCGGCGCGACCGGTGGAAACGACCACGACCACGGCGGGAAGCCCGACGACCACGACCACGGTGGCAAGCCCGACGACCATGACCACGGTGGCAAGCCCGACGGCCACGGCCATGGCGGGAAGCCCGACGGCTACGACCATGGCGGGAAGCCCGAGGGCTACGGCGGCGGCCATGAAGATCACCAGGAGAAGTCTGACTAGCTCCACCTAGCTCCATGCGAGCAATCAGGACCGGTGGCGCGCGCCGGATCGTGACAGTTCCGTCGCGCGCCGCCGGCGAGATCTCAGGAGAAGCAGTGAGAGAAGCCAGGACGGAAAGGCCCGTTGGGCCCGAGCCGACAGGGGAGAAGGCCCGGGGAGGAGAAATCCCTGCGCTCCGAGATCCTTCGCAGTCTCCGCCCATCCTCCTGAGAGCGGGGACGAGCGCCGCCGTGGTCCTGTGTCTGGCGACGGCCCTGGTCCACGTCCTCCTCGTGTTTCTGCACGTGGCACCCCCCAACCCGCTCTCCCAGCAGTACAGCCGGCAGGTCAATGCGTGGATCTTCCCCCTGTTCGAGCAGAACTGGAGACTCTTCGCGCCGGATCCGGAGTCCGTCAACCGACAGATCTCGGCGAGGACCATGCACACCGCCCCGGACGGCACGGTGCGGGTGAGCGGCTGGTTCGACCTGACCGCCGTGGACAACTCCGCGGTGAAGCACAACGCCTTCCCGAGCCATACGGCACAGAACATGCTGCGGCGGGCATGGAGTTCGTACCTCGAAACCCATGGTGGCGACGACCAGCCTCGCTCGGAGCGGGCGCTGATGGTGCAGCGGTATCTGACCAACATCGCCGCGGATCGCATCGCCGACCGCCGCGGGGGCACCTTCGAGTCCGTCCAGCTGCGGGTGATCACCGTGCCCGTCGCCGCGCCTGCCGGGGGGAGCGGCCCCGATGCGTCCGCCACGGCGCCGAAGCCTGCCGAAACGCGGTATCTGCCCTGGTGGAAGGTGGCCTCCCATGGAAACTGAGCAGTCGCTCCCGCCGTGCCGGCGTGCTCCCGAGGCGGCGGACGCAAGCGCGCCGCGCCATGTACCCGGGCGGATCGGTGAGTTGCTCACCGTCGTGACCGACCGGCCGGTCTCGCTGTACGCCGCGGCGGTCCTCCGGATCGGATACGGCCTGCTCTATCTCGTCTTCCTGCTGCGCGAGTTCCCGCACCGTGACCAGATCTGGGGCCCCGGCTCACCATGGACGCCCGAGCTGGCCAGGCAGCTGTTCGACCAGACGGGGTGGGCCAGCATCCTCACCCTGTCCGACAGCCGAGCGTACTTCGAGACCTGCTACGTGCTGGCACTCGTCACCTCCGCGCTGTTCATGGTGGGTTGGCGGACCAGAGCGGTGTCCGTGCTGTTCGCGGTCGTGGTGGCCTCGTTCCACGCCAGGGCCATCTTCATGACCGACGGCGGAGACAACCTCGTCCTCCTGATGGCCATGTACCTCGTCTTCACCGCATGCGGCCGACGCTGGTCCCTGGATGCGCGCAGAGCCCGTCTCCGGGCCTCCGCAGGCAAGACCCCGCGCCCGCCGGGGGGTCGGGCTGCGGCCGCCGGGCTCCGTGGTTCCCGCCGGACCCTGACGTCGGTGCTGCACAACTGCGGCATGTTCGTCATCGCGGCCCAGGTCTGCTTCCTCTACGGATCCGCGGGCCTCTACAAGGTGCAGGGCGGCACCTGGGGCAACGGCACCGCCCTCCACTACGTCCTGAACCTCGACCTGTTCCGGCCCTGGCCCGAGCTCTCCCTCATGGCGGACGAGCACGACGTACTGATCGCCGTCGCCTGCTACCTGACAGTGCTGTTGCAGGTCGCCTTCCCGTTCGTCCTGTTCGGACGGCTCAAGTACCCGGTCCTGACCGTGCTGCTGGGCATGCACCTGGGTATCGCCGTCCTCATGGGGCTGCCGCTCTTCTCCGGCGCGATGATCATCGCGGACGCCGTGTTCCTGCCGGACCGCTTCTACCGGTCACTGGGACGACTGTGGCGGCGCACGAGCAGGCGGCCGGACGTCCGGAAGACAGGTGCTCCACCGCGCGGTGAGCAGGCACTCGTGCCGTCGCAGCCCGCACCGTCGAGCCACTGAAGACCCTGTGGTCGGGTGTGTGCCGCACAGGCGCTCAGGACCGGTCGGCGTACCGGGTCCCGCCTGACGACCTACTGCTCCGAGGGAAGATCCGGCCGCCGGGCGGGACTTGGACGGCCCTCGCTGCCGCAAGGCACAGAGCGCCGTTCAGTCCGTCCCCGGAGTCCCTGGAAACCGGTTCCGCCGTGGCCGTTGAGGTCACCGGCGTGTCTGCCGGCTCTTCGGGAGCGCCGTCCACCCGACCCTTGCCGCCAGTTTGCGCAGTCGGCGCCAGTCCAGGGCCGGCTTGACCGCCGGTACGCCGGGTCGGGTGCGGGGCACGCGCACCCGTAGGGCCCCCGCCTCGACGCGGCAGTGCACGGGGGTGGTGAGCATCAGCGCTTCGCCGTCGACACCGACCGCGATGGCGTCCTGGTCGGCGTCCACCACGACCTCCCGGGCGGCGGCTGCGGTGAGCCCTTCGGAGTGTCGCCCGCGCAACAGCCCGGCAGCCTGGGCCGCGCCCTCCACCGTCACGGCGAGTACGCCGAGCACACCCAGATCCATCCGTTCCCGTCTTCCGAGGCCGGCGATGTCATGAATGCTGTAAGGGTTGTTGCTGACCAGGACCGCCTGGGGCGAGTCGATGGCGACGACGGGGCCGCCCATACCTGTGAGGTGCGCGGTGAGGCGCGGACCCTTCTCACGCGTGAGCAGTTCGGGCAGCAGCTCCAGTGTCGTGCGTACCTTGTCGTCACGGTATGCCGGGCTCTGCACGATCGCGGCATACGCTCCGAACGACGCGTTGTTCACGAAGGGGTTGCTGTTGGCGAAGCCGAGATCGGCCCGGATCTCGACGCCGTCGGTGAGTGCGTCCAGGCAGGTCGACGGGTCATCGCGGTCGAGCCCGAGGTCCATCGCGAAGTGGTTGCGGGTACCGGCGGAGATCACCAGGAACGGCACATCGTGCTCCGCCGCGACTGCCGCGACGAGTGCCTGCGTCCCGTCCCCGCCGGCCACGCCGAGCAGGTCGGCGCCCTGAGCGAGTGCGTCACGGGCGAGGGCGGCGACGTCTTCGGGGCCGTCCGGCCGGGTGGGGTCGAGCAGATGCACTCGGGCTCCGAGCTCCTCTGCCCTCGCCCTGAGTCCGAACCGCTCGACCTTCCCGCCTCCCGACCGCGGGTTCATGATGAGGAACGGCCTCGCGGGAGGAGGCGTCTCGTACTCCACGACCTGTACGACGTGGGACTGCGTGCTGGACAGCGCGAACTTGCCGGTCCACACGGCCAACCCCCACAGAGCCAGCAGCAGGAGGAGCAGCCAGAACAGGTGCGCCGTGACGAAGAGCGTGACCGCGCCGGCGGGAGCGGCGACGGCAAGGACCCCTGAGGCGATCCGGAACCACCCCCGACGGGTGAGCATCCACCACACCGCCACCAGACTCACGGCGACCGAAACGGCCCCTGCCGCCACGAGGGCCAGCCCTCCCGACGGAGCCGTTCCCATCGGCGCGATCAGCGCCAGCCCCGCGCACGTCAACGACGCCCGTGCCGCCCATCGTTGCCGCGCGTGCGCGCGCTCGTTCATTCCCCGGCCGGCGCTCGGACCTGCGCCGGCGCGTATCCATGTGCGCACGTACTTTGCTCCGCCTTCCAAGACTCGCTCCGTCTGTGATCCCCCGCGCGGCAGGAGCCGATCCTGCCAGGAGTGATCTCCATGCGGGGAGGGGTTCGAACATCGCCAAGGGGGCCCTTGACCTTGCGAGATCAAACGATCCCGCCACCAGCCCGTCGCCACGAGGGATCGCACTCCCCGACCGGAGGTGGAGCCCGCTCCACCAGAGGGCGCGGGCCACGCACGCCGGTGCCCACGTGGACCGGGTGACCGGTACGACCATGCGAGATCAGCGGATCACCGACGGCATGCTCCAGGCCGCGGCGGAAGGCGTCGCCGACCCCGCCGATCTGTCGGAGCCCGGTGCCGGAGGTGGAGAAGAGGAGGCGGCGTCGACCTGCCCAGGCGCTCCGCCGCTTCCCCGCCGGCACGGCCCCACCACCCGAAGGCCGCTGACCGGAGTACGGGTGGCCGCGACGGGGACGGGAGCGGTGAATCCGGACGGCCCGGGTGCGGGACCCGGGCCGTCCGTGTGGTGTCGGGGGAGTCAGCCGTGGCGGCTCGCCCGCGCGAGAGCCGGGACGAAGCGGAGGGCGTCCACGGTGCCGACGCCGGTGGCGAGGTCGTAGCCCTTGACCGCCTTGTAGCCGGCCACGCCCTCATAGCTGTTGTCGGTACCGTCGTTGACGTCCACGACGCCCTTGGCGTGGCGGGCGTAGAGGTCGTACAGGGACTTCTGGATGTTGCCCACCCGGTGGCCGGCCGCCTGGTCGGCGAGCGCGACGATGCCCGCGAAGAGCGGGGTGGCCTCGCTGGTGCCGCCGCTGACGTCCCAGCCCGTTGCGGTCGGGTCGTAGCTGGAGTAGATCCAGGCGCCGCCGTCGACCGCGGCGGACATCGAGATGTCCGGGGTGCCGCGATGGGTGCCGACGATGCTCTTCACGCCGTTCTGGAAGGCCGGGCGGGTGAAGACGTGGGACTGGCCGCCGCCACCGGAGCCGTAGTCGTTGTAGACGCTGTCCGGTTTGACGCGGTCGCCCTTGTCGTTCAGGTGGAGCTGGGTGCCGCCGACCGAGGTGACCAGCGGATCCGAGGAGGGCCAGGAGTTGACGCGCTTCTTGTAGTACGTCTTGCCGTCCGCCTTGAGGTCGGTCGCGCCGCCGTCACCGGAGGCGGCCAGCACGGTCACATGCTTGCGGTTCGCGTCCTGGAAGGCGTACCGCAGGTTCTTGATGCTGGAGAAGTCGCCCTTGCCGAAACCGGGGAAGGTGTTCTCGGTGGCACCGAAGCTCTGGCTGATGACGTCGCCGACGCCGTGGTCGATCATGTACTTCTCGGCGTCCATCATCTCCGGCAGACCGGTGGTGCCCTCGGTCTCGGAGACCGCCGTCTCCACCACGACTATCTTGGCGTCGGGCGCCACCGCGTGTGCCATCTGGACGTCCAGGGTGGTCTCGCCCGCCCAGCCGGTCATGTCGGAGTTCTTGGGGTCGAAGGCGGGGACGTGCCCCCACTTGACCACCTTCACCTTGGTGCTGGGCAGACCGAACTGCTTGCTGTAGACGTCGAGATCGTGCTGGACGGTCGGCGAGCCGTACGAGTCGACGATGACGATGGTGCGTCCCTTGCCCGTGACACCCTTGCGGTAGAGGGCGTTCAGGTTGTACGCGGTGCGGTACTGGAGCGGGCTGTAGCAGTTGACCTGCCACTTGGCCTGGCACTGCGCGCTGGAGAGCGGGCTGCTCACGTCGTGGACCAGGGTGTGCCCGACGACGGCCGGTACCGCCTTGGTGTGCGGTACGGCGGCAGGCGCGGTGGCGCCGAGGCCGGCCGGGGCGGCGGTCGCCAGCGCGGCGACCGCGAGGGCGGCGACGGACGTGGCAGCCGCGACGCCCCGCCCGCTACGGGCTATGTGCATGAATCCCCCTGTGGTTCGGAATCTCACGAAGTGGTCTCGGTCCTACGAAGTGATCTCGAAGTGATCTCGAAGTGGTCTTCGCGCATCCCATCGAGCGCTTCATGCACAGAACAAGGGCGTTGAACGGACGATGCCGAACCCTTTACCCCGCGATGGGCAGCTCCCCTACGGGAGCGCGATCGCGCTCCCGGCCCTGCGGCTCGCCCTGTGCCGTGCACGCGGACGGCTTCCGGCTCTCGTGGGGAGTACGCCCGTCGGGGTTCAGTCGAAGAGGGCCACCCTCGGGGCCACCGTGCCCTTGGCCTGCGGGTTGACGACGGTCAGCCGGTAGACCTGGGTGAGGGTCTCGCCCGCGCGCAACGTGCGCTGCGCGGCCGGGAGGTCGGTGAACAGCGTGCCGGTCTGGGTGCCGACCTGTACGGCCTCCCAGCAGCCGTGCGCGGTGCGCCGCTCCAGCTTGATGTCCGCCGGGGTGAGGAACGGCCCGGCGTCAGCGGACTCCACCAGGAGCTGGGGAGCAACGGTCCGGTCCGCCGACGAGTCGTTGCGGTAGGTGACCGTGACCTCGTGCTGCTCGCCGTCGGTCGGGAGGGGGCTCGTGGGCAGATCCACGAAGGCGGTGGGTGTCGCGGGCGCCTGTTCCCGCGCAGCCGTGGATGTTCCGGCGACAGCCTGCCGCGCGGACGCGATGGCGGGTCCCGCCGTGGCCAGGCCGGAGAGCGCCACGACAAGGATCACTGAGGCAAGCCTGAGACGACTGTTCTTCAAGGACATGTTCGCTGATCCTTCGAATTCGCGCGGGTGAACTGACCTGCCCGGCAGGGTTGTTGGCCACGGACGTTCTGAACGTTACGCAGCGCAGCCTAGGCGCCGGACGGCGCCCGGCGGATCGGCCTAATGGCCGAGGCAGGTGCGTGGACTTCTGGCCGAACGGCGGAGGAAGGCGGGTTCGGCTTCTGAGTGAAGGAGCGAGGCGGACAACGCGTGACGCCTCGCTGTGCGACCGGGTGCAGAAGTGAAGATCGTGGGTGACCATGGCCGGTTCTGGCCACCGCAGCGCAGGGCCGTACTCGCCGGGGCTCTGCTGGTCTCCGCGGCCCTGACCACCGGCCGTTCATCGAAGTCGGCCCCTGGTTCCCTGGCGGCTCCTCGGCTGCCCGCCGCGGCTTCGAAGTGGCTGTGTCAGTGCCTCCCCTTACGGTGTGCTCATGACTCCTGAGATGTGGGACCGGTTAAGTCCCTTCCGTGACAAGGCGATTGCGCGGGGCATACCGGCCGACGACGCGGAGCGATGGCTGGCCACCGCCCGCCCCTGTGCGACGCTGACGCGGGGCGGGGACGGGCCGGTCGTGGGCCGATTCGGCGGTCCGCTCCTGCTTCCGGCCGATACTCCGGACCCCGCTCACCCCTTCGTCGCCTCCATCGACCTCGCGGCCCTGCCCGCCGACGCGACGGACCTGCCTCTGCCTCCCGACGGTCAGCTGCTGCTCTTTGCCTTCCCCGAGACCGAAGGCGATGACGAGACCATGGGCAGCGTGGTGTACGTCCCCGTCGGCACGGCCGTGGCCGAACGGGACAGGCACGCTTGGAACTCCTTCGACTCGGATGACTACGAGGCGATGTTCGAGGAGTTCCCGCAGGGCCCGCTGCAGGCGACGGCCAATGTGTCGCTGCCCCACCACAAGTCGGTCATTCAGCCCGGCATGCCGTGGGGCGGGCCGCATCCCGGGCATCCCCGCTGCGAGGAACTCGTCGCGGTCTGGGAGAGCACCCGTGCGGACATCGCCCCCGAGGGGCCGCTACAGATCGGGGGATACGCCGATGAGGAGGCCATCGACACCGACCCGGTCGCCCACGCCGTACACAGCGCGGTGAAAGCCGTGGAAGCAGGCTGGGGGGACGGACCGGTTTCGGGTGACGTCTCGGACTGGGTGCTCCTGGCCGACTGGGTGGCCGGCATCGACGTGCAGGGCTGGGAGAGCGCCACCGTCCACTGGGTGATCCAGCGCGAGGACCTGGCCGCGCGGCGCTTCGACCGCACGTTCACCAGCGTCTACTGGAACCCCTGACCCGTTCCCGGGGCGTTTCGTGGTGAGCGACGCGATCGCCTTGGAGTTCGAGACCAGTTCGCAGTGGATCCATCTGCCGGAGCGGTACGACAGTTGGCGAGGCGTCTACAACCGGCTGCTTCTTGGTGCGGGTGCGGGTGCGGGTGCGGGTGCCGAGGGCCCTGGCTACGTCTGCGACCAGCTGATCGGCCAGGTCGATCACGACTTCGGGCCGTGCGTCCGCGGGGTCGCCACACCCCATCCGGGTACTGCCCGACGATCTGCTGGCCTCGGTTTCCTCACTCCCTGTTGCCCCTGACACCCGTTCCCCGCAGTCCTCGCATCCCATTCGCCCGTTCCAGGGTGACTGTGTTCTCGCTGGTCAGAGTGTATTTCGGCGTTCCAGCGTCCCCAATACCCCGCTGGGCGTGGCGGTCGGGACGGATCACCTCACAAGCTTCGGTCATCCAGTCACCACCGCCACCCGAACGCCGAAGGGGCACATCAACATGTCCAAGTTCCGCACCTCCCGCGCCCGTCTCGTCGCCGCCACCGCGACCACCGTCCTCGCCGCGCTCTCCCTGACCGCGTGCAACGACGGAACGGGCGCCAACGACGAGGGTGCGGCGGCGACCACCTCCACGAGCCCGTCGTCCGACGCGACCTCCTCCTCGGGCGCGAACTCCAACTCCACTGGTTCCACGGGCTCCTCCGGCGGCAAGTCCACCGCCGGGTCCACCACCGCCGGTTCGAAGCCCGCCGCCGGCGCCCCCGCGTCGAAGGCGCCCGGCTCGTCGAGCAAGCCGGTCACCTGTGAGGGGTCCAACACCAAGACGGTGGCGGCCCCGCTGAACCGCCCCGTGAACCACATGCTGCTCACGGTGACCAACACCGGCAGCAAGTCCTGCTTCCTGTACGGCTACCCGACCGTCCAGTTCACTGACGCCCAGTCGGTGCCGCCGGTCATCGAGGACTCGCAGCCGCAGGCGGTCGTCACGCTCGAGCCGGGCCAGTCCGGGTACGCGGCCATCAGCCTGTCCGCCACCGACGGCAGCAGCGAGAGCGGCTACACCGCGAAGTCCCTGACCGTCTACTTCTACGGTCGCTCCATGAGCGGGAACGTCGGCGTCGCCGCCCACCCGTCGCTGCCCGCGAAGGGCGTCTACATCGACGACTCGATCAAGGTCACGTACTGGCAGCAGTCGATGGACGACGCCATCAACTGGTGACCCGAGCGCGCGCTCGACGAACAGCAGCACCCGCAGGATCTCCCGCTTCGTAACTGCCTACTTCGGCGCGGCCTTCCAGGTCATCGTCATCGTCATGGGCGGCACGGGCGGCACGGGCGGCACGGGCCGCCCGGCGAAGGAGGCGGGGGCCCTCCGCCGCGGCCACGCGGTCTGAACTCTCCCTCGGCGACAGTGAGTTGCGCACGCGTCACAGCGGGCGACGGCCAGACCCTCCGGATGTCCTGGTTCTGTCACGCGACAGCCATCACGTGGTCTCACCAGTAACCACATGCGGCACTGCGTGCTCTTCCCTGACAGCACCGGAGCGGACCACACCCCATGAACCATGAAGACAGGAGCACCTTGTGGCAACGGACACACCCCGACGAAACGCCCTGATGGCCTGTGCAGCCCTGGTCATGGGTGCCCTCACCCTCACGGCCTGCGGCGGCAGCGCCACAGCGGACGGCTCCAGTCGGCAGTCGAAGGCCCAACTGGCCCTGACCGCCGACTCGGTCACCACGAAGACCGCTCAGGCGGGGACCGCCTCGACCACGGCGGCCGGTCTCGACTACGTCGCGATGGGCAGCTCGTTCGCCGCGGGCCCGAGCATCCCACCCGTGCAGTCCAGCAGCGGGGCCGCGGCGTGCAGCCGGTCGAACAACAATTACGCCGCCATCGTGGCCCGCGACACCGGGGCGAAGCTGACGGACGTCACCTGCAGCGGCGCCACGACGGCCAACATCCTCACCACCAACCAGGGTTCGCAGCCGCCGCAGATCAACGCCGTGAACAGCGGGACCGACCTGGTCACGATCACCATCGGCGGCAACGACGTCAACTACCTGGGCAGCATGGTCACGTACTCCTGCCAGAACAGCGGCGGCACGAACTGTGGCACCGTGGACCGGGCCGCGATCAACACCGCCCTCGGCGTGGTGGGCCAGCGGATCGAGAACGTCGTGAACGCCGTCCACACCAGGGCCCCGCAGGCACGCGTCCTCCTGGTGAGCTACTCCACCCTCCTGCCCGACACCGGTGGTTGCACCGGTGTACCGCTCACCGCCGACCAGCGCGTGTACGAGCGCAGCGTCGCCCTCCGCCTGTCGCAGGCGTACATCGCCGCGGCGAACGACACCGGGGCGACCCTGGTCCGCCTCGCCACCGCCAGCCACGGCCACGACGCCTGCGCGGCCGACCCGTGGGTGGAGAAGTACAAGCCGGCCTCGGGACGGACCACATACCACCCGAACGAGGCCGGCATGAAGGCCGCGGCCTCCCTGGTGGAGTCCGCGCTGGGGTGAGGTTCGCGCCGGGTACCGACACCCTGCGCCCGGGCTTCACCCG
The DNA here is from genome assembly GCF_000718165.1 of Streptomyces fulvoviolaceus. Lineage (GTDB taxonomy): Bacteria > Actinomycetota > Actinomycetes > Streptomycetales > Streptomycetaceae > Streptomyces > Streptomyces fulvoviolaceus. The sequence goes on from NZ_JOEY01000010.1 coordinate 178,761, forward strand.
GTGCGCGAGAGAGGGCGGCACCTGCGCGGTGGCCTACGGCGCCGGAACGTACACCTACAAGACGGCGACCGGCAGCACCGCCTGCACCAGCGTCTCCGTCGGCGGCGCCCCGGCGGCCAACATCATGAAGTCCTTCTCCGTCGCGCCCGTCGGCAACCCGGCCGGCAGCTGGGCCAAATGCACTTCCCAGAACGGCACTTGTCCGACCGTCGAGGGACAGCCCGTGGTGTACGGCGCCTACGGCGCGGTCAGCACCATCACCGGGAGCGTCGGTACCGCAACAAGACGTCATCGAATATGGGTCAGGGCAGCGGCCGCGACCGACGCCCCTGCGGGGCACGTGCCCTCCTGCGAGACCCCGGCGTCAGGAATGGTCGTGGTGCCGATCAAGCGATTGACGTCGTGTACTGCGACGAAGATGAAGCAGATCCCCTGAAATTCGGCCTGGATGGCCTTGTGCTGCCCCACCGGCACCTGCGTGACGCGCCCGTTCTTGGTCATGGTCTTCGCGTAGGACAGTGGCAGATCCAGTGCGAGGCTGACGTTCTGGCCTGCCAACTTCCAGTGGCACATCGGTTCGTGCTTGCCGGACTCCTGTTTCCCCCGGCCGCTGATTCCGAGGGCGGCGAGGTCGTGTCCATCGAGGGCGTCGCACGGCCGCGACGCCAGCTGCGTCTGGGTGTACTTGCTGGTCTGTGCTCCGGCGGAGGCGGAGGCGGAGGCGGAGGGGGAGGGGGAGGACGAGGCGGAGGCGGAGGATGTCGGATGGGGGGACGATGGCCGCGGCGCGCCCTGCCCGCTCGAACACCCGGCGCTGAGCAGGCTCACCGCAAGTACGAGCACAAGTCCGACTGTTCGGCGGGAGTACCCGCCCCGCGGGCGCTGATCAAGATCGAATCGCGGCATATCGGCACGGTAGTGGCGCCGTGCCGGGACCCGTCCCGAACGCCCGCCCTTGCTGACCGGAGTTGCGGAGGGACGGGGCTCGCTCGTCACTGCGTGGGCAGGGTCCGCCCGAGGCGGGCCGGCTTCGAGCACTGCCCGCTCCGGGTCGCCCGACACACCAGGCGCCACTCGGGAGAGGCCGCGGTCCCCGGCGATCGTGATGGCTACGTGGCCGGTCTGATGCCGGTGCGACCAACTGGTCATGGTGGACACGACGGCATCCGATCGGCGGACTCGCGCCGGTCCGGCGCCACACACGATCGAGGGCTCACCGCGGTGGGCGGTCCTCGGGCATCGGTTGTGTTCCTGCTCGGATTCGGCCGGACAGAGGGCGAGGCCATGGCGCGGTAACCGGGGCCACTGGAGCGGATCGGGAACCGGTGGGTGATCGGGGACCCGACGCGCAGGGAGGGCCTGTCGATCGTGCTCACGCGGTCCGGGAGTTGAAGGTGTCGCCGCACGAGGGCGACCCAGCCTCTGATCACCATCAGGGCATGCGGCTCGCGGGACCGGTCCCGGATGCCCGTCCCTAGCATCGGACATCAGCTGCAGGCAGTACCCACGACCGGCCTTCATCGGAGTCGAGTGCCTCGCGTGCAACCAACGATTCGGGTCCGGTACGCGCAAGCCCGGTCTTCATTACAGATGCGGTGTGTGCTGGAGATACCTGTGAAGGGGGATGACCATGGGGCAAGTACGCGAGGGGGCACGGTTGGCGGCTTGGACCGTCAGCGGGGTCATCGGCCTGGCGGTGTTGTACGTGATCGGGGTGTTCGCCTTCGGTGGCGCGGGGTGGATCACCGCCCCGTTCCGCGGTGAGGCGGACAAGCGCGAGAACACCGTCGGCTCGGGCGAGTTCCGTCAGACCACGTACGAGGAGTTCTTCGATCTGTGCGAGGCCGTGCAGAACGCCGAAGGGACGATCCAGGCGCTCCAGGAGGAGCGGGAGGTCGCTTCGGAAACTCGCACGACGCAGATCGACCAGTCGATCACCGCGCTGAAGGCCACGCGGATCGAGTCGGTCAACGACTACAACTCGAAGGCCGCCCAGGAGCACCGCGCGCCCTTCCGCGACAAGGATCTGCCGTACCGGCTGGATGTCACCGCCGAGCACACGACGTGCACCAACTGATCCCCGTCTCATCCCGGGAAGAGGGCGGCACCGCATGAAGAAGTTCGCACGCATGGCCCTGGCCACCGTTGTCGCGCTCGTTGTGGGCCTTGCCCTGACGTCCTGCACCGACTCCAGCCAGGACAAGGAGAACAAGGCCAAGCAGGACAACTACGACCACCTCGTGGCCCAGCAGCCGGCGGGCCGCATGGAGTACTCGCCGACCCGCGAAGCGATCAACCAGTGGATCAAGACGTGGGGGAAGCGGGGCAAACTCTCGTACGTCTACATCCAGAACGCCAACGGCGAGTACGGGTACTTCATCATGAAGGGCCTGCCGGTGCCGCGCTGCAAGATGCTCACTCCGACGGAGAAGGTGGAGTCCTCCTCCAACGGCGTCGCAGTCCTCGCGCAGCCCGGCATGGACGGCACGTACTCGTCGGGTTCCACCTGCAACGCCTACTACGGTTTCGACGCCACGACGGGCGTGTACATGGAGTTCACGGTTGGCACGAACCAGTCGTTCTTCCTGTTCGACAAGCCCATGACGATGCCGGAGTACGCCAGTGCCAAGCAATTGGGGCCGACCTCGGTGAAGGACGTCGGGTAGCAACCTTGAGCAGTCGAGGGCCGGTTGGAAGAGTTCCGGCCCCCGTGTCCCGTCAAGCGGCGTCGATGGCGCCGGTGATCTTGCGGGTCGTCTCCGCCAGGAGGGGGCCGGCCCGCCCTGGCCGGCCTGGGCCGCCGCTTCGACGGCGACCAGGACGGCGCCGCGGAGGCTGTCGGCCTCGCAGCGTCCTGTTCCTTCAGCAGGCTCATCGCCGCAGTCAGGGCCGACAGCACTCGATCGGCGAGTTCCGCCACGGATCGGCCGCCCAGGTCCTCGATCCTGAGCTTCTCGGTGATTACGTGCCCGATCGAGCCCTGGGTGGCCGCCTTGTGGGGCGAACCGGTGGGCATCGGCGGCGGCCGGCCGTGACGCGGTGCCGTAGGCGGCGGGTCGCAAGCGCCACGTGATCGCGGACACGACTGGTCTGCTCCTGGTCGTCGGCGGGAATGTGGCGGTGACGAACGAGACGACAGCGGTGGACTGGCTGCGGGAGGCAGCCCGCCATGTGCTGCGCCCGACCGGACCGGCGCCGCGCCTCACCCGGCGCGGCCGGCAGTTCGACCTGGTCGTGGCTGCGGCCTTCGCCGTCTCCACCGTGTACTACGCCATCGATGTCGCTGACAATCAGATACGCGAGGTCCTCCCCGGTGTGGGCAGGGCGGGCGGTCCACCCGTCGGGAACGGATGCGCGGGTCGCCCTGAGCGTCCTCGCGCTCGTCACTTCGGGTGCCCTGGTACCGCGCCGCCGCTACCTGCTACCCGCTACCCGCTACCCGCTCGCCGTGCGCAGTGACCTGCCTGGCGCTGCTGACCCCTCACGACGTTGCGCGGCTTACCTTCCATCCCCTCGTCGCGAGACTCCCGCCCGGCGGGCCGCGGCCGGCAGAAGCAGCACCGGAGGCTCGGTACCGTGGCGGGAAAACCGAGGTTCTGGGACGGAGCCGCTGAACAGCGGTGTGCGGCAGTCGTCTTCCATGGAGGATTCGGGATGGCCGGTGCCGCCTGGAGGCCACCCGGGCAGCCGGGCGCTTCTCCGGGTATCGGGCCACGTCGAGGTCACACGCATGACACGCCGCCGGATGGTCCATCCGGCCTGCCCGCGGGCCTTCGGGTCATACCGTGTGGAATATGACGAAATGCCATATCGCCTACCTGGCGTGTACCGCAGCGCTCATCGGGGCGGGGCTCGGGGCCGCCCCGCCGGTTGTTGCCGACCAGATGACCCACGTGGTCTTTCCGGGGGAGTCGATCCAGAAAGTGGTGGACGCCGCCGAACCGGGAGACACCGTTCTCCTGACCCCCGGCACGTACCGCGAGAGCGTCAAGGTGAGCACACCCGGGCTCACCCTGCGCGGCATGGGCCGCGGCACTGTCATCCAACCGGCGACGAAGAAGGCCGCCAACAGCTGTGCCGAGGGCGGCAACGGCATCTGCGTGGTCGGGACGAAGGACAAGAACGTCAAGGGCGTCACCGTCGCCTCCCTGACCGTGACCGGCTTCGCCAGGACCGGAGTGTTCGCCATGGCGACCGACGGGCTGACCGTGCGGAACGTGACCGCGGTGAAGAACGGGGTGTGGGGGATCGCCCAGGAGCGGTCGGTCCGCGGTGTGTTCCGGAAGAACACCGCCCGGGACAACGGCGACGCCGGCCTGTTCCTCGCCAACGCGATCAAGGCCGAGGAAGGTGCCGCGGACACCGAGGGGACGGTGGTCGCACGCAACCGCCTGGAAGGCAACCGGATCGGCATCACCGTCCGCCGCCTGCGCAACCTCACCGTCGCGGACAACCACATCACCGGCAACTGCGCGGGCGTGTTCGTCGTGGGCGACGAGAACAAGCCGAAGGCCGGCGCCCTGACCGTGCGCGACAACCGCATCGCGCGGAACAACAAGTCCTGCCCGAAGAGCTCACGGTTGGACGCACTGCAGGGCTCCGGCATCGTGCTGACCGGTGCCGAGGACACCCTGGTGACGGGGAACCGGGTCACGGACAACGCCGGCAACTCCTCGATGTCGGGTGGCATCGTCCTGTTCAAGAGCTTCGTGGGCACCACCAGCGAGCGGAACCGGATCACCGACAACGTGCTGCAGGGCAACACCCCGGCGGACCTCGTCAACACGGACACCGGTGAGGGCAACACCTTCGAAGGCAACTCCTGCCGGGCGTCCCAGCCTGCGGGGCTGTGCTCATGACGACCGCACAGACCGCACACACCGCACACACCGCCCCACCGCCGTCCATGCGGCTCAGGGAGCTCGTGTTCGGGGCGGCATGTGCGGCTGCCCTCCGCGCGGCCGCCCGGCTGGGGGTCGCCGATGCCCTCGGTGACAGCCCACTGGCCGTGGAGGACCTCGCGGCGGCGGTGAAGGCCGAGCCGAAGCCGCTGCGACGGCTGTTGCGGGCCCTGTCCTGCTACGGCATCTTCGCCGAGCAGCAGGACGGGACGTTCACGCACACCGAGATGTCCCGGCTGCTGCGCGAGGACGATCCGAACAGCCTGCGCGACATCGCGTTGTGGTGCACCGAGCCGTGGACCTGGGACGTGTGGCCGAAGCTGGACGAGGCGGTGCGCTCCGGCCGCAATGTCGTAGAGGATCTGTACGGCAAGGAGTTCTTCCCCTACCTCAACGAGGACGCCCCGGAATCGGCCGACGTCTTCAACCGCGCCATGACGACCTCCAGTGTGCAGTCCGCGCGAGACGTCGCGCAGTTCCTCGATCTGTCGGGGAGCACGTCGGTCGCCGACATCGGGGGTGGTCAGGGGCATGTGGTGGCGAGCCTGTTGGAGAAGTACCCGTCGCTCCAGGGCACCCTGCTCGACCTGCCGCGCGTGGTGGACAACGCCGACCCACGGCTGCGCGCGGGAGGCGCGCTCGCGGACCGGATGCGCATCGTGCCCGGTGACTGCCGTGCGGCCATCCCGGTCCAGGCTGATGTGTACATCATCAAGAACATCCTGGAGTGGGACGACGACAGCACCACCCGGACACTGCGCAACGTCATCGAGGCGGGCGGCCGGGGAGCGCGGGTCGTGGTCATCGAGAACCTCGTCGACGACACGCCCTCGATGCGATTCAGCACCGCCATGGACCTGTTGCTGCTCCTCAACGTCGGAGGGGCCAAGCACACCACCCAGAGCATGGTCGGCAGGCTGACGGACGCGGGCCTGGTCATCGACGACGTTCGCCCGGTCAACCCCTACCTGCACGCGTTCGACTGCACCGTCCCCGGGTGACCGCGTCCCCCGGAAAGTTCCCGTAGACCGCCGGTCGCCGGGCACGCGACGCTCGCGTGTCCGGCGACCGGCGGTCGAACGTGCGGTTCAGGAGGTGGCGTCCCGCTCCCAGAGGTAGAAGCGGTGCGCCATCGCGTCCTTCGGCGAACGCCAGGTCGCCGGGTCGTACGCGGAGACGTACGCCGACAACCGTTCACTGATGTCCCGGAACTCGGGGTGCCCCGCCGCTTTTGCGATGGCGGGTCCGGGGTCCCGCTCGGACTCGATGAGGTGCAGGTACACGTCGTCGAACTGGAAGAGGCTGCGCCGGGCGACGCCCACGAGGTGCGGCAGTTCTCCCCGGTCCGACTCGTCGAACACCTTGGCGATGTCCAGGGCCGACCCCGGGGCCATGCGGGCGACGATCAGGGATTGGTGCATCGTCCTGTCCTCCGTCCGGATCAGTCGGACAGCGTCGGCACGGGCCGGCGTTCCCTGGCGGCCTGCTCGATACGGTCCCGGATCAGGGCCATCTGGACCTTGGAATTATGGTTGATGTTGTTCGTCATCCAGGCGTCGTCGACCGGTGCGTCCGGCTTCATCGCGAAGTCCTGCGTCCACACCATCCGGGTGCCCTCGCGCACCTTCTCGTACCGCCACACGATGTTCATGTGGGCGAAGGGGCCGGTCTCGACGCGACGAGCCCGCACGTTGAGCGTGTCGCGGTGCGTCTCCCGTTCCGAGACCCAACTCCACACCTTGCCGTTGTCGTCGGGGTGCATGGTGAGCCGGAATGTGGTCTTGTTCCCCTCCTGGGAGAGGATCTCGGCGGAGGCGTACTCGCTGAACAGCTCCGGCCAGTTCGCGACGTCGTTGGTCATGTCCCAGACCAGGTCGACCGGCGCGGCGATGGTGATCTCGTTCTGCGTGTGTCCGGCCATGTCACGCTCCTGCCAGAAGTGCGCTGTTGACGAGTTCGAGGAACTGCCGGGGGGTCTTGCTCTTCTCCGCGTCCGTAGGCATCGGCGTGCCGTACCGGTTCTCCAGCTCGCCCACGATGCCGAGCAGACCGAGCGAGTCGATGCCGAGGGCGTCGAAGCCGGAGTCGTACTGCTGCTGCAGTTCCTCCGGGGCGACGGTGACTCCGGCGGCCTTCTTCATGAGCTCGGCCAGCTCTTCCACGGTGATTCGGTCACTCATGCGGTTCCTCTCCTTGCTTGGTGATGTGTGGTGCTTCGTGAGGTGTGCTCGCAATGCCTCGCTACGAGGCGTCGGTGGCGCCGAGCCGTAGCACCAGCGCCGAGTTCGACCCCATGAGTCCTCGGCTGAGGACCAGCGCCGTGTGCAGCTCGGCGGCACGGGCGCGGGTGGTGACGAGGTCGAGGTCGTGGCAGACGTCGAAGACGTTGGGAGTGGGTGGGATCAGACCGTGCTCCATCGCGAGCACCGCCGCGGCGACGTCCAGAACGGGCGCCGCGCTGTAGCCCCGGCCGACGGCGGTCTTCGGCGCCGTGACGGGGACGCGTCTGCCGTGCGTGCCCAGGGCGTCCGCGATCGCCAGCGCTTCGGCACGGTCCGCCTCCGGTACGCCGAGGGCGTCGGCGAAGACCACGTCGATCTCCTCGGGGGCGCAGGCGGCCTCGTGCAGGGCGCCCCGGACGGCCTCGGCCAAGCCCTCCCGGGACTGCGTCCAGCGGGAGGCGCCGGTGAACGTCGCCGCGTGTCCCGCCAGGGTGGCCCGCACGGGCGCGCCCCGTTCCCGGGCCGAGGTCTCGGCCTCCACGACGAGCATGGCGCCGCCTTCCGCGGGCACGAATCCGCAGGCCGAGGCGGTGAACGGGCGGTAGGCGCGCTCCGGGTCCTCGACGGTGCTCAGTTCCTCGTAGCCGAGCTGGCAGACCATCGAGTAGGGGGCCAGCGGCGCCTCGGTCGCGCCGGCCACCATCACGTCGGTGCCGCGCCGCACGGCCCGCGCCGCATGCGCCAGGGCGTCCAGGCCGCCGGCCTCGTCGGAGGCGATCACCCCGCAGGGGCCCTTGAAGCCGTAGCGGATGGAGATCTGGCCGGTGCTCGCGGCGTAGAACCAGGCGATGGACTGGTACGGCCCGACGAAGCGGCTGCCCTTGTCCCACAGTTGCTGCAGCTCCCGCTGCCCGAACTCGCCGCCGCCGGAACCGGCCGCGGTGACCACGCCCACGGAGAACGGCGCGGCGTCGGTGTCGGGCCGGCCGAGGCGGGCGTCGTCGAGTGCCTGGTCGGCCGCGGCCATCGCGAAGTGCGTGAACCGGTCGGTCTGGACGAGGTAGCGCTCCTCGACCGCCGACTGCGGGTCGAAGTCCCGGACCTCTCCGGCCACCCGCAGCGGCAGGTGCGCGCATCCGGCGCGGGTGACCCGGTCCAGGACGCTGATGCCCTCCCGGGTGGACTTCCAGAAGGTGTCGGTGCTCGTTCCGTTGGGCGCGACCACGCCGATTCCGGTGACGGCCGCGCGCCGAGGATGCGGTTCGCTCATCGTGTCTTCTCCCTCGGCAGGTTCAGGATCACCGCGGACTGGAAGCCGCCGAACCCGCTGCCCACGGAGAGCACACTGTTCAGTCTTCGCTCCCGGGCGACGCGTGGGACGTAGTCCAGGTCGCACTCGGGGTCCGGGGTCTCGTAGTTCGCGGTGGGCGGGACGACCTGGTGGGTCAGGGCCAGCGCACAGGCGACGAGCTCGATCGCGCCGATCGCGCCGAGGGAGTGGCCCACCATGGATTTGATGGAGCTCATGGGCGTGTCATAGGCGTGCGCGCCCAGGGCCTGTTTGACCGCGGCCGTTTCGTGCCGGTCGTTCTGCTGGGTGCCCGATCCATGCGCGTTGACGTAGTCGATCGCTGTGCCGTCGAGCCGGGCCTGGTCGAGGGCGTCCTCGATGGCCCGGGCCATTTCCAGGCCCTCGCTGGTCAGACCGGTCATGTGGTAGGCGTTGCCGAAGGTGGCGTAGCCGCTGATCTCGCAGTACACGTGCGCGCCGCGGGCCAGAGCGTGTTCCAGCTCCTCCAGGACGAGTACCGCACCGCCCTCGCCCATGACGAACCCGTTGCGGTCCGCGTCGAAGGGGCGTGAGGCGTGGGCGGGGTCGTCGTTGTTCGGGGACGTGGCCTTGATCGCGTCGAAGCAGGCCATGGTGATCGGTGAGATCGGGGAGTCCGAGGCGCCGGTTATGCACACGTCGGCCCGGCCCTCCTCGATCGTGTGGAAGGCGTACCCGACCGCGTCGAGCCCCGAGGTGCAGCCGGTGGAGACGGTCTGCACCGGCCCGCGTGCCTCGAACCGCTCCGCCACCGTCGAGGCGAGTGTGCTGGGCGAGAACGCCCGGTGCAGGTGTGGGCCGGCCTCTCGGTGGTCCACGTCCCAGCGCTTGCCGCGATCGCTGACCAGCACGTAGTCGTGCTCCAGCCGGGTGGTTCCGCCGACCGCGGTGCCCAGGGAGACCCCGACTCGCCACGGGTTCTCCACGGCGAGGTCCAGGCCGGAGTCCCGTATCGCCTCCTCCCCGGCGACCAGGGCGAACTGGATGTACCGGTCGCACCGTGCGATCTGCTCCGCGTCCAGCCCGTGGACCGCCGGGTCGAAGTCGCACTCGGCGGCGATCCGTGAACGCAGCCCGGCCGGGTCGAAGAACGTGATGCCCCGCGTCGCCGTGCGCCCGTTGGACAGGAGATCCCAGAACGCCGGTACGCCGATGCCGTCCGGGGCGACGATGCCTATGCCGGTGACTGCCACGCGCCTCGTCATGAACGGACCTGAGATTGCTCGGCCGTCCGTCCCGCGCCCGCGTGGGTCGCCTCCACCGCGATCGGGACGCCGTCGGCGTCCTCGGTGTCGACGTGGCCGAGCGGCGGGCTCGGGGCGAGCGGGCCGAGGTGGAAGACCATGCGGGCCTCCACCTTGCCGACGTTGCGGAAGCGGTGCCGCATGTGGGCGGGGATCATGAGCCCCTGCTCGGGCTGCAGCGCGTGGGGCTCGCCGTCCAGGTCCACCTCCAGCTGCCCGCAGACGACGTAGATGAACTCCTCGGAGTACGGGTGGTAGTGCTCGGCGATGCGGTCGCCGGGCTGGATGATGGCCACGCCCATGAAGCCGCTGGTCGAGCCGACGGTGGTGGGGGTGAGCAGAGCACGCAGGTCGCCACCGCGCCGAGTGTTGGGCTCGACCTCGCTGACATCCACGATTCCGGGATGGTGGTTGTTCACGACGTTCCTCCGAACATGTGCAGCATCGACATGAGGGCGTGGCCGTCAGGGCCCGGTGCCGGCGAATCAGGCGTCGGGCGCGCGGCGGTCGGTGACGAGTTCCATGCGGGAGACCGTGAGGAGGCGCGCGGGGACGCCGTCCCTCAGTGCCGACCCGTCCGCCCCGAGGGCTCCGCCGTCGAGGAGTGCCGTCAGCTCGGCCGCCTGACCGCGATCCGTGAGACCGAGCACGGGGCCGGGGTCGGTGTCGAGGCCGCCGCGCACATCGACCAGCCGCACCACGACGTCGTCGCGCTGGAAGATCGTGCTGCGCAGCACCGGTCCGTGCGGATCGTCCGCCGCCGCCTCGTCCTGCCGGGCGAGCAACTCGGCCAGCCGCATACCGCAACCCTCACGGGCCGGGTAGTACAACGCGTGCCGCACAGCGTCCGGACTCTCCTCGCCTGCCGTCACATGGTGTACGGCGGGCAGCGCCGCGCGGGTGAAGAAGACCCGGGCGGACTCGGGATCACCGAGGTCCCGGTCCTGCTCCAGATAGGGGTTGATGGCCTCCTCGACGGCCCGTACCTCGGGCTGCCGGGCGACGTGGCGCAGCGCGGCGAGCAGGTCGCCCCGTACCTCGATGGCTCGGACCACCCGGTTGCCGTGCATGAACAGGGAGGTGCGGCACAGCCGGGTGGTGTCGTCGACCCGCGGCTCCGGTGAGGTGTACCCGGAGAGGATCTTGGCGACGGTCTCCTCGCTGCCCGGCTTGACCGTGAAGGTGAGTGCGTGCCGGATCACGCCGTCACCGATCCTGGGCGATGCCTGGAGCCGGCGCTTCCCCTGCGCGGCGTCCACCGCCGGGCCGCCGGTCTCGCGGACGATGTGGAAGCGCAGCGACCTGGTGTCCCGGACACAACTGTGCAGTGGCTCCACCATCCGCACGTGTTCCTCGCTGTTCACCCAGGTGAGGAAGGGCGGGGCGCTCTCCCACTCACTCGTGATGAGCCATTGGGAGGGGTTCTCGATGGACTGGCACAGCTGGTCGCTGACATGCCCGGGGACGGACGCGACCTGGTTGCACAGCTGCTCGTACGCCTCCAGGAACTGCTGCTGGGCCCCGTCGTAGACGTCCACCAGCAGGACGACACGGAGCCTGGAGCCGTCGAAAACGGACTGGGAGACACGCTGCGACGCCTCTTGCAGCGGTTCCGAAACACGTTCAGACGTGGTGGTCATCCTGCGTACATCTCCTTCGTGGGGGCAGAGGCGGACGAACGCCGGCCACGTTGCTGTGACGTCGGCGTGCCTCGATCCTGAGCCCGCCCCCGGAAGCCCGCGACTCGGATGCACTGCGCGGGTGACCGGCCGGCCGCGAAGGCGGGGCCGGCTCAGACGAGGTGGGCGAAGACCACCAGGTTGTCCGTGTAGTCCCTGACCGTACGGTCGTAGTCACCCGCACAGGTGATGAGCCGGACCTGGGCCTGGGCCGTGTCGCCGTACACACGCCGGCTGGGGAAGTGCTCCTTGTCGAACGTCTCCACGCTGTCGACCACGAAGGACGCTCTGCGCCCGTCAGCCCGTTTGACATGGAAGACGTCCCCTTTCTCCAGTTCTCCGAGGTCCGCGAACACGGCCGCCGACGTCGCCGTGTCGACATGCCCGGCGATGACCGACGTGCCCGCCTCCCCGGGGGACGCTCCCTTGGAGTGCCAGCCGACGAGGTTGATGTCGTCGGCGGGAGGTGGTTCGAGCTGTCCCGTGCGACCGATGGCGAGCTCCGTGAAGGGGGCGTCGACCGAGATCTTCGGAATGAGCAGGCGCACGGGCCTCGACCGCGGCAGACGCTTCCCCGCACGCTGCCCGGCCGGCTGCCCGGCCGGAGGAGCTGCCGCGGAGGTGTGAGCGGCCCGCGGCGGGCGGGGGGTGTCGGACGACGCGGTGTCGGACGAGGTGTCGGTGCCGCCGAACAGGCCCACGGCCAGCACCAGGGCCGCCACGGCGCCCATCACCATCACCTTGGTGCGGGATCCCTGCCCGGTCGGGGCGGGTTCGTTGCCGCCGGGGTTGTCTGCGGGGGAAGAAGGACGGACTGTCATCGGACACCACCTCAGCGGGGCACGGCAGTAAATCGGACGGGGGACGGGGGACGGGGGACGGGGCAGAGGGAAGCCGGCCGGGCCGCCACGCGGCGCGCACGCGTGGCGGCCACAGTGGCTATCGCATCCGGCATGGGTCAGACCAGGCTTCCGGCGGTCTTCTTGCGGCGCGCCGCGTACAGACCGGTTCCGGCGACCGCCAGGACGGCCAGCCCGCCCGCGGTCACGGCCGGCGAGGCCAACGCGCCGCCCCCGGTGTGGATTCCGCCGCTGGGCTTCTCGTGGTCGCCGCTCCAGGAGTCCCCGTCCTGCTTCCCGCTCCAGGAGTCCCCGTCCTGCTTCCCGCTACCGGAGTCCTTGCCCTGCTCCTTGTCCTTGTAGGTCTCCGGGTCGTGCTTGGGGTCCTTCGCGGTGCCCCAGTCGTCCTCGTTCACCGCGGTCAGCGCACCACCGCCGGTGTGCATGCCACCGCGCGGCGAGTCCTGGCTGCTGTCCTTGCCGTACTCCTTGCCGTGCTCCTTGTCGTGGTCCTTGCTGTAGGAGGAGTCCGTGTGGTCCTGCCAGTCGTCCCCGGCCGCGTAGGCGCCGGGTGCGCCGAGAACGAGGACGGTCGAAGCCGCCGCGGTGGCCAGGAGAATGCGAGCAGAGTGCATCTGACGTTCCTTCCGTCGTGGGCCGGGCAGCTGGCGCTTCGTCAGCCGATGTGACCCGCCCCCGACGTGATCCACCGTCAGCCAGTCGTCCTCTCGCCACCACTCAAGACGATCACTCGGGTGAACCCGCCCGGATTCCAGGGCTCCGGCACCGGCCCGTTGAACAGGCTCGTCCGGCGGGCGAGTTCGCCCCGTTCGCGGTTGCGTTGCGCTCCTGCACAAGCGGAAGGGAGCCGGCTCACCCACTGCCGACTCCCTTGGGAGGTTTGCCCCATCAGGCCGCCCGCCCCACGCCGAGGCACCGCGGCCCTGCGTCACCCGGTCACGTTGCGACCACTGCCGTCCGCAGGGCGGTGCCCGCAATGATGCTCGGTGCGGCCGACACCGTCTCCGGAGGTCAGACCGCTGCCAGCAACGTGGTCAGGACATGGCGCAGTGCCGACTCGGCATCCGGGGCCGGTCCTGACGATCGCCAGGCCACGAACCCGTCGGGCCGGACGAGTACGGCACCACCGGGCGTCGTGCCGTGGGCGGCCGACCAGTCCGTGTCGCCCTCGGGTGTCAGCTCGGCATCGGATCCGTTGCCCACCCGGTACGAAGCCAGCGGGATGGACATCACTTCGCCGAGGCGGATGGCGGCCTCGTGCCAGCCACTCGGGTCATCGGCGTCGCTGAGCAGGACGAATGACCGTTCGTAGAGGTCCAGAGTGGAGATCCGTTCACCTCGGTGCCGTACCGACAAGTGGGGCGCCCTGCTGCCGGGTTCACCGGACAGGTCGAGGCGTTCCGGGACGACCGGCGTCGCGGGGTCGGTGCCGGCGACGGCGCCCTGCGGATAGCGGTAGCCGAGAGCCACGTTGAGGATGCCGCGCTGCGGGCCACCGCCACCGCCCGCGCCGGGCGGCGGGGCGAAGCCGGGATGGCTGTGCTCGACCGACCGGGCGGCGGCACGGGCGCTGGTCGCCTCCGCAACCGGGCGGCGCTCGGCGTCGTACGTGTCCAGCAGCCCCTCCCCGGCCCAGCCGCCGAGCACCGCGGCCAGCTTCCACGCGAGGTTGTGCGCGTCCTGGATGCCGGTGTTGGAGCCGAAGGCCCCGGTGGGGGACATCTCGTGGGCCGAGTCGCCGGCCAGGAAGACGCGTCCTGCCCGGTAGCTCGTGGCGACCCGTTGAGCGGCGTGCCAGGGAGCCCTGCCGGTGACCTGTACGTCAAGGTCGGCGACTCCGACCGCGCGGCGGATGTGTTCGACGCACCGCTCGTCGGTGAACTCCTCCAGGGTTTCGCCGTGTTCGGGGTGCCAGGGAGCGTGGAAGACCCAGTTCTCACGGTTGTCCACGGGCAGCAGCGCGCCGTCGGCGTCCGGGTCGGTCAGATAGCAGACGATGAACCGGCGGTCGCCCACGACATCGGCGAGGCGGCGGGAGCGGAAGGTGATGCTGACGTTGCTGAACAGGTCGCCGGGACCGCTCTGGCCGATGCCGAGCTGCTCGCGGACAGGGCTGCGGGGGCCGTCGGCGGCGACGAGGTAGTCCGCGCGGATGGTGGTGTGCTCGCCCGTCTCCCGGCTCTTGACCACCGCGGTGACGCCGGAGGGGTCGCTGTCGAACGACAGCAGTTCAGTGCCGTACCGCAGGTCGCCGCCGAGCTGCTCGGCATGCTGGAGCAGCACCGGCTCCAGGTCGTTCTGGCTGCACAGGCACCATGAGCTGGGGCTGAAGCGGGCCAGGCCGCCGCCCGCGTCGATCTCCTTGAAGAGCCACTCGCCCGCGTCGCCGACCAGGGCGGGTGCCTGCAGGATCCCGTGGTTGTCGGCCAGCGTGGCGGCGGCCTGCCGGATCCCCGGCTCGACGCCGGCCGCCCGGAACAGCTCCATCGTGCGGACGTTGTTGCCGCGGCCGCGGGGGTGGATGGATGTGCCGGCGTGGCGCTCCACCAGCGTGTGCCGTACCCCCAACCGGCCCAGGAACAGCGAGGTCGACAGGCCGACGAGGGATCCGCCGACGATGAGGACCGGGACCTGGTGAGTCGTGTGGTCGGCTTGGTCGGCTCTTTGGTTCATCGCTCGCCTCCAGCGCATCGTGTCTGCCGACTCGGCCGGATCCGGCCGGGAGCCTCATGCATGCCCCGCAGTGCGGACGCGGGCTCAAGCTTCACCCGCTTCACTCGCCCGGTTCGCCGAGTCGGCGGGCACGCCCACGATCCATCTCCCGCCGACATCCGAACTGATCACGCTCGGACCGCGGGGCGGAGCCATCTGGCCCTGTACTCGGCCGAGATGGCTGAGCTGCGGTGTCTGCGGGCAGGTCAGCCATACGTAGTCGCCAGCCGAAATATGCCATTTGGCCCATGGCCGTACGCCGTCCAAAGCTGGAGTCCGCGACACGGTCGCCGACGCGGTCCGCCGCGAGACGGACTCCGGCCCGCATCCCGAACCGTCGAGTGATCATCGCCATTGCCGACACATCCGGCGACGTCGACCTCGCCGACGCGGTGAGCGTGCGCCGGCCGTCGGCCATGACGCCGACACGGTCCTGACCCTGGACCGCCGCGACTTCCGCGGCGGTACGAACACCATTCACTCTTGTCGAGAATCGAACTCGCACTCGCAGCTTGGGAAGCGACGGCGCTTGGGCGGTTACATAGCTGGTGACCTGCAGGGATTCATCGTGTCGTTGTCGTCGTGCGGGTCCGGTCGCGCCGCTGTCGACCGTGGTTGTCCGCTCCTACGGCACGCGGGGGGCACGGCGTCGAAGTGCGGCGGGGCGAGCGAGTGAGCGAGCGGGCTCTGGCTCGGCCGGTCCGCATGCCCGACTCGGGGAGCGCTTCGCCAGTGCACAGATGCGGATGGTCAGAGCGACCGTCACCTTGCCGCCGTCCGCGCAGAGGTCAGCCGATCCCGAACGGGGGTGCTCAGTGGTCGTCGGTGATGGTGGTGGCGATGCCGTTGCTGATCACGACCTCGGCGGAGAAGCCCTTCTTGGCGGCCGTCTCCAGTTGGGCCTCGGTGCACTCGACGCCGCCCTCGCCGCCCGGCCCGGTGTTCACGGCATCGCAGATGTCGTCGTAGCCCATGATCTTGGTGTCATCGGCAACGAGGAACTGCTGCTCGGTGCCCTTCGTGTCGGAGACGGTGTACTTGCCCGGCGCCAGGTAGGAGACGTTGCCGAACCAGGTTCCGTTGACACCCTTGCCCTTGTTGACGCCCTCGACGACGGTCTCGCCGGAGTCGGAGCCACTGCCGGATTCGGACCCGGAGCCCTGCTGGGCGGCACGTCGCTCGGTCACCAGGGTCGCGGTGCCGTTCTTCATTTCCACGTCGGCGTTCACGGCACCCTTCTTGAGGGCCGACTCCAACTGATCCAGCGTGCACGGCGCGTCCACCTTGGAGCCGGCCTCGCCGCATATCGTGCCGACGCCGTAGACCTCGGTGTCGTCGGCGACCCAGAACTGCTGGTCCTCCTTGCCCTGGACGGACACGATGTACTTGCCCGGGGCGAGATAGGTGACCTTGCCGTTCTTGAACGAACCGCTGACGCCCTTGGAGTTCTTGGAGCCCGACGCCTTCTTCGCGGCCGCCACCGGGCTTGCCGTGCCCGCCGGGCTCTTGCCGGACGAGCTGTCGTCGGTGCCGTTCTGGCACGCCGTCATCAGCAGTCCTGCGGTGAGCGCGGCGGTGGCGACGATGGCCTGGCGCAGGTGGCGGTTCATCACGGGGGGGTCCTTCCGAGGGGCGGGGGTGGCAGGGAGCCGACGGCGTTTCCACCGTTTCCCGCTCTGTGATCACTATGAGGTCTCCCAGGTCCCACAGGTCACGCCTGTCCTCGCTTCAGAACAGCGCGGTCACATAGCCGTGACACAGCAACACGTCGGCTGTGGAGGCCGGTTGGCCGACGCCACCTTGCGTCACACGGGCGCGTGCACGTCTTCACGCGACTGGTCGGCCCATGACCGGATCACCGATCACGCCCGCCGCCTGATCTGTACCGCTCGGACTCTCGGCCACTTCTCCGCGAGTTTCCACCGCTGCTTCGTCACCCTCGGCGCCCTTCGTACTGCCCACGCCAAGGGCACGGCTGCGAAGAACGGGCTCTGCGCCGTCAGCACAGGGTCCGGTCGGCGACACCGGGCGGAGGAGCGGAGGGAGCTGCCCCCAGGGGCAGATCTGGCGCGTCCGTGCGTTCGGTGCACGGAACCGGAACCGGAACCGGAAGCGGAACCGGAACTGGGACGCAGGGGAGAGGGACGTGAGCGGCGGGAACCTGGGGATACGTGGCGGAGAAGGGCAGCGGCGGCGGGGCCGGTGTCGGCGCGGGGACGGCACGGGTCGGCGTGCGGCGACGCGCCAGCCAGAGGACGGCCGCCGTGTACAGGGCGATGCCGGCCAGGTCGACGGCCACGAGCTGCCAGGGAAGGTCCGCGGCGGTGTCGTCGCTCTTGAGGCCGTCGACGGCGGCGGCCGAGATGCCGAAGGCCAGGAGGTTGTTCACGGCGTGCAGTCCGATCGCCGCTTCCAGCCCGCCGGTGCGTACGGTGAGCCAGCCCGCGACCACCGCGAACACGGCCAGGTCGGCGAAGCCCCAAGGGGTGCCCCAGCCGTGGGCGGCGGCGAACAGGACGGCCTGGGGCACGAGCGCCCACCAGGGAGAGCGAAGGAGGCCGCCGACCGCCTGCGTGAGCCAGCCCCGGAAGACGTACTCCTCGGCGGCCGCCTGGAGCGGCACCAGGACGACCAGCATGGCGAGGGCCGGGCCGAAGACCTCCCAGCCCGCCCACCGCGACGACTCGGCGTCGTCCATGGGCAGCAGGAACATGGCCCCGGTGGTCACGGCGAGGACCGGAAGGGCCGCCAGCACGCACAGCCCCAGCCAGCGCCACCGCAGTCCGCCCGTCACGGACGAGACCGTGCCCGCCGGGCGGCGGCCGATCCAGCGCACCGCGAGCAGGACGACGGGCAGGGCGGAGGCGATCGCCAGCAGGTCGAGGGCGGTGCCCGAGACGGGGCCGAACTCGACGGTTCCGTCAGGGGCTTCGGGGTACCCCCTGGCCGCTCCCAGGGCGGAGCCGATGCCGTAGAGCAGTGCGGCCACGAGCACGCACGCCACGGCCACGAACCCGGTGCCCAGCACGGGCCGCCACCATCGATGGCGTGCTGAGGCGCGTGCCATGCGGTGGTAGGCGAGGAGCGCGGGTGCTGAGGCGGCGAGCGGAATCGTCATGGCCACAAGCCTCTCCGCGGGCCCGTGTCCCCACATCGGCCGCGGGCACGAACGGCGCCTCTGTCGGAGGGTGGAGAGCGGCCTCGTACCTGGGACCGGTGCCGCGCCGTAGCACCCCGCCCTACGCTCGTGCCGAGATGGAGACGACGATACGCAATTGGCTGCTCCCCGCGCTGCTCGCGGCCGGACAGATCGCCTGGCTGTGGCCCGGAGCCGGCCTGGCCGGCGAGGAGGTGCCCGGGGCGGCGGCACTGGTCGCGGTCCTGGGCGCGGTGGTCGCGGAGACGGCCGCGCTGGGCCGACGACGGCAAGCACCGATCCGGGCCCTGGCCTGGTCCCTCGGGGCCCTCGTCCTGGGCCAACTGGCCTGGCAGGACGGCTACTTCGGGGCGGGTGCGCCGATCGCGCTGTATTCGGTCGCGGTCCGCTGCCCCGTGCCTGTGACCCTGCGCGCGCTCGCCGCGGCCGTGGGTGTCGAGTGGCTCCTGTCCCTCATCCACCTCGGGGTCCGGCCCGCGCTCGCCTCGGAGTGGGCGCTCGGCGCACTCCTGTACGCCGTCTGCGCGGGGCTCGGTGAGGGCCGACGGCAGTGGCTCAAGGGGCGGTCGCTCGCGGCCCGCCGGCTGGCCGGTGCGGAGGGGACCCGTCGGCGGGCGGGAGACACCGAACGGCGGCGGCTGGCCCGCGAACTGCACGACGTGAGCGCCCATCACCTGACGTCCGTCGTCATCACGGCCGACGCCGCACGCAGACTCGGCGACAGCAGGCCCGAGTTGACGGCCGAGGCGCTGTCGTTCGCCGAGCGCACCGGCACCGAGACCCTGACGGCGCTGCGACGGCTCGTCGGTCTGCTGCGCGACGTCGAGCGTCCGGATCCCCGCCCGATGACCGCGCGCATCGAGGAACTCATCGCCGGATTCGGCCGGTTGGGGCGTCCGATCGATGCCGTACTCCCCGACGACCTGGCCGGTCCGGCGGCCGAGTCGGTCCACGGGATCGTCCGCGAGGCCCTGACGAACGCCTTGCGATACGCCCCGGGCTCCGCCGCGCACGTCAGCGTCCTTCGTGGGGAGGGCGTCCTGGAACTGAGCGTCGACAACGCTCCCCCGCGCGGCTCGGCACCCGGCGCAGTCGACGGCCTTGGCTCGGGACGCGGCGTCGCGGGGATGAAGGAGCGGGCCGCGGCCGTGGGCGGCGAACTGACCGCCGGCCCCGCACCTGGCGGTGGCTGGCGGGTCCGGGCCACGCTGCCCGACGTCACGGGGCCGTGGGGCCCGCCCGAGGGCGGCGCGGGCCGGCGCGACGTGCTGCGGGAGCAGCGGCTGGCCGACCCCGCGCTGGTGTTCACGGCGACGCTCCTTCCCCTGGTGTTCGCCCTGGTCACCGTGGAGGACTGGACCGGCGCGAGCCTGCGCGCCGCGGTGCCCGGCCTGCTCGTCGTGGCCGTGCTGCTGGCCGCGCACGCGGTGCCGCTGCTGTGGCGGCGGCGCGCTCCCTGGCCGGCGTTCCTCGGCGTGCTGGCCACGTCGTGGCTGTGGCCTGCGGCGGTTGTGGGGGTCGGCCTGCCGTCACGGGTGTCCGAGTTCCTCGCCGGCGGAGCGCTCGCGGAACTGCCGGCGGTGTACGCGGTGGCGGTCTACGGCCGGGGAGCCGCCCGTACCTGGCCCGCGTGGTGCGCGGCGGCGGTCTCGCTCTCCGGGACCCTGGTCGCGACGGCGGGCGCGGACGGCGAGTTGCAGGGCGAGGGCTCGATGTGGCCCACCGCCGTGGTGATGTTCGTGCCGTTGGCCGTGGTGCTCGCCGTCGTGTTCGCCGGCCTGTGGGGTGCCGGGCTCGCCGTACGGCGCCGACGGCTGCGGATCCTGGCCCGGGACGACTTCGCGCTGGCCGGCGCACTGTGGCACGCGGAACGGGCCGCGGACGCCGAACGGCGCCGACTGGCAGCGAAGTTGAGCGACGCCGTCCTGCACCCCACGGCGGCACTGGTCGAACAGGCCCGGCGGGGACGGCTGGAGGAGGTGGCCGCCGGTGCCCGGTCGGCCCTCGCCGCCATGCGCGAACTCCTGCACAGCCTGGGAGAGTCGGGGGATCCCGGGCTCGCGCCGGCGCCCACCGCCCTGGACCTCGACGCGCTGTGCCGGACCGTGCGCGCGGCCGGGCGGGACGTGAGGTTGCGGGGCCTGCCGGAGGCCGCGCGAGACCTGCCGCCCTCCGTGACCCTGTCGGCGTACCGGATCGTAGAGGCAGCGCTCGCCGCAGGCGACCAAGGTCCGGCACGGGTCACGCTACGCCGACGCCGCGACACCCTGCGCGTCACGGTGACGGGCGTACCGCAGGCGGTGACCGGCCCCGTGGCCGAACGCCTGAAGGTGCAGGTGGGGACAAGGACGACAGGGATCGGCCGTATCACTCTCGAACAGACCGGTACCGTACGGGTGTTGCTGTCGACCCGGCCGAGTCCGCCGGAGCCGGAGTCCATCCAGGAGGTGTTCCCGTCACCACACGCGTGATGGTCGTCGACGACCAGGCGGTGGTCCGCGCCGGATTCGCTGCCATCGTGGATGCCGAACCCGATCTGACGGTGGTCGCCGAGGCCGGTGACGGGGCGTCGGCGGTGTCGCTCGCCGCCACCGAGGCGCCCGACCTCGTCCTGATGGACATCCGCATGCCCGGCATGGACGGTCTCACCGCGACCCGTCTCATCACCGCGCAGGAGCGCCCGCCGCGCGTCCTCGTCCTGACCACCTTCGACCTCGACGCCTACGTGTACGAGGCGTTGCGCGCCGGAGCCTCGGGGTTCCTGCTCAAGGACGCCCTGCCTGAGGACCTGCTGTCCGCGATCCGCGTGGTCGCCACCGGAGAGGGCATCCTGGCCCCGACCGTGACCCGTCGGCTCATCGACACCTTCGCCCAGGGCGCCCCGCAGCCGCCGTCCGTGACGGGTGCGCTGTCCTCCCTCACGCCGCGCGAGCGGGAGGTCCTGCTGCACATCGCGTCGGGCCTGACGAACGCCGAGATCGCCTCCGCGCTCGGAGTGACCACGGGCACCGTGAAGACCCATGTGAACGCCCTGCTGTCCAAGCTGGGCCTGCGGGACCGGGTACAGGCCACGATCCTCGCCTACGAGAGCGGGCTGGTCAGGCCACGCGGAACGGTCTGAGCGCGGGAGCCACGGCCGACCGGACAACAAACAAACCCCAGGCCACTGACCTGGGGTTTCTCTCTGGAGCGGGTGACGAGAATCGAACTCGCACTCTCAGCTTGGGAAGCTGATGTTCTACCACTAAACTACACCCGCGTAAGACGCCGGTCGGGACCGGTGTCGGAACGCACCGTCACTTTACCTCATGCCAGGCCCCCGGCGCTGAAGCCGTGGGGCCCGAGTGCGTTTCGGGGGCGGGACGGGGCTGCGGGGGGCGGGAGTTGGGGCGTACGGTGGAGGGGTGGAAGAGGGTCTGGGCGGGGTCGGAGTGCCGCCTGGAGAGTCGTCTCTTTGATCCCGTAATGTGGCATTTCTCGTCAGGCGAGTAGCAGCCAGACGCGGCTCTTGGGGAAGGGACTCTTGGACTTGATGGAGCGCACCGTCGTCCGATGTGCCGATGGGCACGTGTTCAGCACCGCTTCGTTCCCGATGCAGCAGGCCGAGCGGCTCGGCCCCGGACGGCTCGTCCGGTGTCCGCGCTGTGCCCGGCTTCGCAGTGTCGTGCCGGTGACCTTGGAGAAGCAGTAAGGGAAGTAGCAGAAGGATCAGAGCCAGGCGCGCGGGCCCGTCCGATGGTGGTCGGTCCGCGCGCCTTGCGTATCCTCGGGGCGTGCTTCTCTCAGACAAGGACATCCGGGCCGAGATCGACGCCGGGCGGGTACGGATCGATCCCTACGACGAATCCATGGTGCAGCCGTCCAGCGTCGACGTGCGCCTCGATCGCTTCTTCCGGGTGTTCGAGAACCACCGGTACCCGCACATCGACCCCTCCGTCGAGCAGGCGGACCTGACGCGGCTGGTGGAGCCGGAGGGGGACGAGCCCTTCATCCTCCACCCCGGGGAGTTCGTGCTCGCCTCCACCTACGAGGTCATCACGCTGCCTGATGATCTTGCCTCGCGCCTCGAGGGCAAGAGCTCCCTCGGGCGGCTCGGGCTCGTCACCCACTCCACCGCCGGGTTCATCGACCCCGGCTTCTCCGGGCACGTGACCCTCGAGCTGTCCAACCTCGCCACCCTGCCCATCAAGCTCTGGCCGGGCATGAAGATCGGGCAGCTGTGCCTGTTCCGGCTCTCCTCGCCGGCCGAGTTCCCGTACGGCAGCGAGCGGTACGGATCCAGGTACCAGGGACAGCGCGGGCCCACCGCCTCCCGGTCCTTCCTCAACTTCCACCGGACCCAGGTATGAGCGGCGCGGACGTGCGGGAGAACCTGACCTACGAGGCGTTCGGCACCGCCGTGCGCGAGCTCGCGCAGACCATCGCCGACGACGGGTACGAACCCGACATCGTGCTCAGCATCGCCCGCGGGGGTGTGTTCGTCGCCGGCGGCCTCGCCTACGCCCTCGACTGCAAGAACATCCATCTCGTGAACGTCGAGTTCTACACCGGCGTCGGCACCACCCTCGACATGCCCGTCATGCTCGCGCCCGTCCCCAACGCCATCGACTTCTCCTCCAAGAAGGTCCTCATCACCGACGACGTCGCCGACACCGGCAAGACGCTCAAGCTGGTGCGTGACTTCTGCCTCGACACCGTCGCCGAGGTGCGCAGCGCCGTCATCTACGAGAAGACGCAGTCGCTCGTGAAGTGCGAGTACGTGTGGAAGCGGACGGATGACTGGATCAACTTCCCGTGGAGCGTGTTGCCTCCAGTGCACAAGTCGGGTGAGGCGCCCAAGGAGAACAAGGAAGCGGTCTGACCCGCGGGTGCTGCGGGCCACCGCGGTATCGGCGCGCCGCAGCTATCCCGCTCGTTCAAAGGTCAGTTCACTGCGAGTGGGCTCGGCTCGCCACATGGCTGCCAGCTGGGGGTAGGACTCGATGAACCGGCGCACCTCCACGAGTGCGTCGGCCCTGGGAGCACCGATCTCGTCGAAGTCGTACCCGGTGTCCTGATGGCCGAGGCCATCGAGATCGGCCCATGCCGGGTCCTCGGGGAAGATGAGCTCCAGCTCCACCTTCCAGTACTCGGGCTGCCACTCCGGATCATCACGTCCGCCGGTCCCGGTGACCGCGAGCAGCCGCCCGAAGGACAGCGAGGGCTGGTCGTCGTTCCAGTCCCAACGGCCCCATTCGGCGATGAAGCCGTCACCGTCGTCCTCGGTCCGCTCGATCCCGTCGACCTCGACCTGACAGAACTCGCCGAAGGCATCCCAGGCGGCACCGACGTCGCGTACGGCATCGGGCTCGATCCCGCGCTCTCTCAAGGCCTGCGCGAACACCTCGGCGCCGGATCTCCACGGGATGGGCATGCGGGATGCTACCGCGGTGCTGCTGGCTGCTGGCTGCTCCTCGCTGCTCCGGGCTCGCCCCTGGGGCCATGACGCGGGGTGCACGCTTTCCACGGTCTCGACTTCGGCGCGAGTCGCGGAGGCGAAGAGGCCGCCCGTCAGAGGTCTCGCTTCGCCTCTGTGGCCGTCACATCCACAGCACGCCGTCGTCCTCGTGCTCGCGCATACGGAACGCAATCATCCGGCGCAGCAGGTCGCCCGGCACGGGTCGGCCGTACGGGAGCTGGACCGAGCCCTTGCCGGTGGCGAAGTCGGCGAGGTCGGCGTCGAACGCCTCGCGGGTGCTGGGGGTGAACACGACGTTCGCGTGCTTCGCGTGGCCGCTGACCATGAACAGGATCGTCCCGGACGGGTGAACCCACGCGGGATGGCCCCACTTGATCGCCTCGCTCGCCGCGGGGACCGACTCCACGGCCAGCGCCCGTACCTGCTCGAGCACCTCACGGGCCTGCCCCGCGAAGCCCTCGATGTACTCATCGATCGTCTGCGGCTTTCCCATGGCGCCAGTGTGGCACCGCGCCCACCGGAGTACACGGTGGCCTCCTTGCTGGCCTAATAAATCGAACACATGATTGAATTTGGCTATGCGATCGTTCCCAGACGACCTGTACCGGCTGTCGGCTCAGTTGTTCTACGTGAGTGAGCGGCTTCATCAATGACGCACTGGAATGCGGGAGCGCATGTCCCGGATGATCCTGAAGGCATGTCCGGACCGATTCGCGTGATCGTGCATCCGCCGTCGCGCACAGGTGGCCGACGCGTGCGCGTGGACGGCGAGATCCTCGGGCTGGCCCACAACCTGGCCGACGTCGCGGAGTTCCTCCGCCGAGCCGGGCTGGAGATCGACCCGGCGGAGGTGGCGCAGTCACCGTGGATCGACTGGCGCGGAGTGGGACCTGAACGCTGGGGCCCGGAGCCGAGCAGCTGACATACCGAAGGCAACACACCTGGGCGTGGTCGAGCGTCCCGGGCAGGTTCTCGACGCCTGAGCTGGTGTGACAGCGACGAAGGGCTCCCGGTGTGTGCCGGGAGCCCTTCGTCGTCGTAGCGGGAAGAGAAGCTAGAACGTGCCCAGCTTCACGATCGACAGCAGGGCGATCAGCTGGATCGCCGACGCGCCGAGGGCCTTTGGCCAGGGGAGGTCGTGGGAGCGGGTGACCATCGTGGTGAGGAGGGCGCCGGCCGCCACCCAGGTCGCCCAGCCCAGCACCTGGACGAACGACGCGTCGCCGCCGAAGAACATGGCGAAGACCAGGCGGGGGGCGTCGGTGAGGGACATGATCAGCATGGAGAGGCCGACCGTGGGCTGCCAGGCGCCGTCGCCGCCGAGCTGGCGGGCCAGGGTGTGGGTGACCACGCCCAGGACGAACGACGAGACCACCATCGCCACCGCCGTCATCAGGACGATCGGGATCGCGTTCGCGAGCGTGGCGTTGATCGCTTCCTCGCGGGCGCCGTCGAAGCCGAAGACCGCGAGCAGGCCGTAGAGGAAGGTCACGATGAGGGCGGGGCCCCACATCGCGTAGTCGCGCATCTGGAGGAAGGTCTGCTTGGGGGACGTGAAGATGCCCTTCAGCAGCTCCTTCCAGTGCAGGCGGGGGCCGACCGGGGCCGCCGGGGCCGAGCCCGCGCGGTAGGTGCCGCCCTGGTTGTAGGGGTCGTCGTCGACCGAGAACGCCTGGGTGTGGCCGGGGTTGTTGGCCGCGTACGGGTCCGGGTTGCCCTGCGCATGCTGCGGGGCGCCGTCGCCGAAGTACTCCGGCTCGCCGTAGCCGTTGCCGTTGCCCTGCGTCCACTGCTGTTGCGGGTACTGCTGCGGCGCGGGGGGATAGCCGTACGGCTGTCCCTGGGGCGCCTGCTGCTGCCCGTACGAAGGTTGTTGCGGGCGCGCGTGAGGAGCGCCGTTGTCCCGGCCGCGTCCGATCCTGAATCCAGCCACGCCTTCGAACGTACCTGGTCCCGGAGAGTGACGTGCCGGGCCCGGCATTCCGGGCCCGGCTTTGCGGCCGAGCTGTGACATCCCCTAAGGGTTTCCTTAGGGGGTCTCAGGGGCTCAGTCCGCGAAGTTCGAGCCGAAGTACGGCGAACCCGTCGTCGCGACGCCCACGTTGCTCGGGGAGATGGCACGGGAGCCGGTGGTGGTGATCTTCGTGCCGTTGGGGGGGAGGTAGGTGACCGCTCCGTTGCCGGCGTTCTCGTCGGAGCCGACGACGAGGTCGGCCCTGCCGTCGCCGTTGAAGTCGGCGTGCGCGACCTCGGTGGAGTCAGCGGCCGTCGCCGTGACGGGCCGAGAAGGTGAGCAGACCGCCCGTCAGCGCGGCGGCGGTGGCCGTCGCGAGGGCGAGGCGGTGGTGGTGCCTGATCATGGGATCTCCTGGGATCAAAACAGGGGTGTGGGGTCAGCCGCCCAGCACTGAGCCGTACCGCGGTGAGCCGGAGGTCGAGACCCCGGTGGCCGACGGGCCGAAACTCACCGCGCCCGAGGTCTTCGGGCCGGTGGCCGTGCCGCGCAGCGACCACAGCGCTCCGTCGCCCGCGTTCTCGCCCGGCGCCGACACGGACAGCTCGGCGCGCCGGTCCCCGGAGTGGTCCCGCAGGGACGTGCGGCTGCCGAAGCGGTCGGACTTCTCGCCGGCGCCGGGCACGCCGGCCGTGTTCTGGGTGTACGTCTTGGCGGCCTTGGTGGTCAGGCCGGAGGCCGAGCCGTACAGGACGGTGACCGAGCCGGCACCGGAGTCCTCGCCGGACGCGCCGATCGCGAGGTCGGCGTACCCGTCGCCGTTGATGTCGCCGAGGGACACGCCGGAGCCGAAGGCGTCGCCGGTCTCGGCGGTGCCGGGCACGCCGGCCGTGTTCTGGGTGAGGGAGAGCGGGGCGCGGGAGGTGTCCACGCCGTCCGGGCCGCTGTAGCGGATGCTGACCCTGCCGCCCTTCGCGCCCGCCGGGTCGCCGGAGGCCTCGCGGTGGTTGCCGACCGCGACGTCGTCGTAGCCGTCGCCGTCGATGTCGCCGACCGAGGAGACGTAACCGCTGGGCAGGGTCACCAGCCAGTCGGTGAAGTTGCCGATGCTGCCGTCCACGAGGGTGGTGACCGCGTCGTCGGTGTCCTTCTCGCGCCCGTGCACGACCAGGCCGTCGAAGCCGCGGCCGGTGACGTCGCCGGTGGAGAGGTACTCGATGCCGTACGACTCCGAGTACGGGCGGGTGGCGTACGCGAGGGATCCGCCGTTGCCGCCGCCGAAGTCGCCGGTCCTGGTGAAGGGGCCGGAGACGAAGTTGAGGCCGTAGAAGCCCGGCGTGCCGGTCGCGATCTCGGGCATGCCGTCGCCGGTGAAGTCGCCCGCGGCCACCGCCTGGCCGTAGCGGTCGTTCCCGCGCTCGTCGTGGTTGATGAGCGTACGGCCGCCGGACAGGCCGGACTTGGAGCCCCAGACGATGACGATCGTGCCTTCGTCGACGTCCTCGCCCGGGGCGCCGACCACGAGATCGGCGTAGCCGTCGCGGTTCAGGTCGGCGGAGGCGAGGGAGCGGCCGAACTCGTCGTCGCTCTGGGCGGTGCCCGGGATCCCGGCCGAGTTCTGGGTGATCACCTTGTACGAGGACGGCTTGAGCCCGGACGAGCTGCCGTACACGACGGACACCGCCCCGGCCCGCTTGTTGCCGCCGACGGTCGCGGCGGGCGCGCCGATGGCGAGGTCGGCCCGGCCGTCGCCGTTGAAGTCGTACGGCTTCGCGGGCGTCGCCGCCTGGGCGGTGGGGGCGGTGAGGGCGAGCGGGGTGAGGGAGGCCGCGATCAGGACGGCCAGTCGGCGGTACCTCACTGGGCGATCACCCAGCCGAAGGAGGCGTCGCCCTTGAGGGAGACATCGCGGGCGGAGAGGTACTTGGCGCTGGTGGTGGTGAGGCCGGAGGCGGAGCCGCGCAGGACGGTGACCGCGCCGTAGTTGTTCTCCCCGCCGGCGCCGGCGACCAGGTCGGCCTTGCCGTTCTTGTTGATGTCGACCAGGCGGACGGACTGGCCGAAGGCGTCGTAGCTCTCGTTGCTGCCGGGCACGCCCGCGGTGTTCTGGGTGTACGACTTGGCGCCCGAGCCCTTCAGCCCGGTGGCCGAGCCGAACAGGATCGTCACCGAACCCGAGCTCTTGGCCGTGCCGTTGTCCTCGCCGGGGGCGCCGACCGCGACGTCGGCGTACTTGTCGCCGTTGATGTCGCCGACGCTCAGCGCCGCGCCGAAGAGGTCCTCGGCCTCGCCCGCGCCGGGCACGCCCGTCGAGTCCTGGTGGATGACGGTCGGCGTCTGCTCCGGGTCGGGTCCGGTCGCGCTGCCGTACCAGACGCTGATCTGGCCGCCTTTGTGGCCGGTCTTCTTGTCGCTGCGCGGGTCCTCGTGGTCGCCGAGGACGAGGTCGCCGTAGCCGTCGCCGTTGATGTCGCCGACGACGCCCTGGTGGCCGTCGGCCTCGGTCAGTTCGGTCCCGATGTAGTCCGACTCGGGGTGGGACTCGTTGCCGGGGTCGTGGCTGAGGTAGTTGATGACGCCGCCGTGGTCGCTGCTGACGGTGTAGGGGTACACGCGCTCGGCCGCGCCGTCGGCGTCGAGGTCGCCCGCGATCACCTCGTACGTCGAGCCCACCTCGTAGACGTCGGTCAGGCTCACGGGCTTGCCGGTGCGGGCGAAGGGGCCCTTGTAGAGGCCGGTGCGGCTCTGGCCGGTGACGGTGACGTCCGTCTTGCCGTCGCCGTCGAAGTCGCCGGTCGCGACGCCGGAGGAGTAGCCGCCCCACTCGTTGAGGCCGGCGGGCGAGGGCAGGGCCGAGCCGCCGGTCAGGCCGGACTTGGAGCCCCAGATGACCGTGGCGGCGCCGACGCCGTCGAAGGTGCCGACGCCCTCGTACTGGGCGCCGACGACGAGGTCCGCGTAGCCGTCGGCGTTGAGGTCGCCGGCGGCGAGGCTGTTGCCGAAGCGGTCGCCTTCCTCGGCGGTGCCGGGGACGCCGGTGGAGTTCTGCGTGATCACGGTCTTCTTGGCCGCCGAGACACCGGTGGACGAGCCGTACAGGACGACCACCGCACCGGCGCCCGACACGGAGCCGACCTTGGCGCTGTCCGCGCCGATGGCGACGTCGCGATAGCCGTCGCCGTTGAAGTCGCCGGCCAGCCCGGAGGGCGCGGCGGTCGCGGTGCCGGGCAGGGCGACGGTGAGCAGGCCGGTGGTGAGGGTGGCGGCCAGCAGGAGAGTGCGCTTGCGCAAGGAGAGGCTCCAGGGAGGAGAGCAGAAGTAACCGAACTGGAGACCGATGATGGGAGGTAGGGGTTGTACGTGAGTTCGGTAAATATTTGAGGCTGCTGTGCCGTCAGCCCTCAGTTGTCGCCGAGGAAGGCCGAGCTGGAGAAGGTGACGGAGGGCTCCGCCGCGAGCAGCCCCTTCTTGGCCCCGCGGTAGACCGCGACCGTGTCCTTGGTCTCGCTCCGATACGTCCGCACCGCGAGGTCGGCCCGCCCGTCCCCGTCGAAGTCCCCGACGGCCAGCACGCGCGTGGTCCCGGAGGCGGGTGGTTCGACGGTCACCATGCCTGCCGCCTTGAGACCTGCCGTACGCCCCCGGAAGACCTTCAACCGCGAGCCGCTGGAGACGAGTTCGCTCAGCCCGTCCCCGTCGAAGTCGGCGGCGTCGAGCATGGAGCCGGGGGAGGAGAGGGTGGCCTTCGCGGCTTCCGGCAGGTCGTAGCGCAGAGACGTTCCGCCCATCGCGCCGACCGCCGCGTCCAGGGCCCGCCCCTTGCCGAAGCGGCCGAGGGCGACATCGATCCCGGACGGGAGGACGGTTCCGGTGCGGGTGGGCCCGTCCGGTCCACCGAGGACGACCGCGGAGGGGCCGGTGCCCTCCGTCGTACGGACCACCAGGTCGTCGTACCCGTCGCGGTTCACGTCGGCGGCGGGGCCGGTGGGGACCTCGCCCGGTGACGTGAGCGGGCCGCCGGCCGTGCGCGGGGCTCCCTTACGGCTGAACGGGCCGCGCAGATAGCTGAGTTGCCCACCCGTGGCGTGCACGACGAGATCCTGGCTCCCGTCGCCGTCGAAGTCGCCGCACACCGGCTGGTCGGGCCAGTCGTTGCCGACGCGGGCGGTGGCGGGGACGGTGAGGTGGACGGCCTTGCCGGTCAGCCCGGCGGGGGAGCCGAAGAGGAGCTGCAGCGGCACGGGCGGCTGCCCCTGGCCGTCGTAGGGCGGGTCGGTGGAGACGACGAGGTCGGTGAAGCCGTCCCCGTCGAGGTCGCAGGTCGCCTCCGCGTCGAACACGGCGGGGAGTTGGCCGTCGGTGGCCGCCCCCTGTGTCCTCGGGCTGACCAACTGCCGTGCCCCCGGGACGAGTCCGCGCTCCGAGCCGTAGACGATCCCGATCCCGGCGTCGTCGGCGTGACTCTCCGCCTTCACCAGGTCGTTGAGGACGAGGTCGCGGTGGCCGTCGCCGTTGAAGTCGTCGGGGGTCTTGCTGCCGTCGCCGCGGGGGACGGGGAGTCGGGCGGGGGCCTTGGCGATCTGTACGGGTGAGTGGTCCGCGGACTCGGCGTGCTGGGTGGGGCCGCAGGCGGCGAGGAGGAGGGTGCAACAACCCAGGGCTACCGCCGTACACATCCCGGCTCTGCTCCGCCGCACACGCACCGTCCACCTCGTCAGCACCGTTGACAACGACTGAGCAATGATGCACGCGTTTGATCGGCGGGTTAAGGGGTGAGACGTGGTCGCCTTCAGCAAGTTCCCCGGCCCGTTGGAGCTGCGACTGCGCCACGACGAGGGAAGTGCAGCGTCCGGGCCGGTAGGGGAACTTGGTGGCGACGTTGGGTGAGCGGGGAGCCTCCGGTGCGGCGGGAGTCGTGCCGACCGTGGTCGGCCTCGGGGTGGGCGTGGTCGTGGTCGTGGTGGCCACCTCCCGGTACCGGGGAGCCGACTTGTGGCCGGTGTGGTCGGCGCTGGCCCTCAGCTGACCAGCGCGGCGGGCGTTGTCTTCGCCCTGGGCGTCCGGCAGTGGCGCGGCCTGCCGGAGGAGGAACGCCGGTCGTCGCGCGAGGTGGTCGTCATCGCGGGCGTGGTGGTGCTGGTCGCGATCCTCGTCGGAGTGGCCGCCGTAGCCGTCGACGATCACCCGGGAGCATGGCGGGGCCCCGCGCTCGTGGGGACCGCTCTGGTCGGTGCCACACCGATGGTGTGCGTCGCGTACGCGGTGTGGCTGACGACGCGCGGCGACCGGGACGGCATGGCTGCGGGAGAGCCGGCGGAGTGGCTGTTGGCCCGGCGCCGGGCACTGCGGACGCTGCTGGCCGGCCTGGGCGCACTGGTCGCGCTTTCCACTCTCGCGCTCGAGACGATGTCGGGGTTCAGCGAAAGAGCCTCGTCGACGCGCTCGTTGTTGATGCGCTTGCCGATCCGCTCCTCCATCGGTTGTCTCCGCGGCTGTGGCTCGCACCCGGCCGTACGGCACCGGGATCACACGGGGAATTCAGCCGGCCTGTCTGTCGCAGGGGGCGGTGGGGTGGCCGGTCTCAGCCGGGCCCACTGCGCCATGAGGATCAGCAAG
>NZ_JOEY01000011.1 GCF_000718165.1 Streptomyces fulvoviolaceus
CTCGTACAGTGCCTGGATCAGTACGTTCGGCACACCGCTCAGCCCGAAGCCGCCCGCCGCGAGCGACGCGCCGTCCGGCACATCGGCCACGGCCTCCAGGGCCG
This sequence comes from Streptomyces fulvoviolaceus, assembly GCF_000718165.1. GTDB lineage: Bacteria > Actinomycetota > Actinomycetes > Streptomycetales > Streptomycetaceae > Streptomyces > Streptomyces fulvoviolaceus. The sequence continues at coordinate 105 of NZ_JOEY01000011.1, forward strand.
TGGCGACCACCTTGTCCATCCGTGAAGCCCCATCCAGTCCGAGCACCCGTCGTGGCCGAGAAGGCCAGTAATTAGTCAGGGCACTGATTATTTCAGCGAGGTGTCCTTCACGCTGCCACCGGAGGCGCTGGGCGTCAAGACCCCGGAGAAACAGGAGGTCAGATCACATTGCAGAGTCGGAGACAGTCGTAGGGTCGCCGGGTATTGTTCAGTGCACCAACGAATCCGACCTCGGGAGCGCACATGGCCGCGGTGGACCTCACCACCCACCCCGGGCACCTGGCCCGGCGGCTGCAGCAGGCCCACTACCTGCTGTGGAACACGATGGTCTCCGAGGAGATCACCTCGCCGCAGTTCGCGGTCCTGAACGCGCTCGTCGCCGAGCCGGGCCTGGACCAGCGCACGGTGGGGGAGCGGGTGGGGCTCGACCGGTCCACGATCGCCGAGGTGATAAGCCGACTGGGCCGCCGCGGGCTCCTCGACAAGGTACGCGACCCGCAGGACGGCCGTCGGTTCCTGCTGCGGCTGACCGACGAGGGGGTGCGCACCCACCGCAAGCTGACCGTGCGCACGGCCCGGATGAACCAGGTCTTCCTGGCCCCGCTCTCCGCCGACGAGCAGACGCTGTTCTTCGACCTCATCCGGCGGGTCTCAGACGCGGCCGAGGGGCTCCGCAACCCGGTGGAACCCCTCGCCGTCCGGTCGTGACCGGCGGTCACTTCTCCGCGAACACCACCCATACCTGGCCCTTCGCGAAGTTCACCGGCATGCCGTCCTTCGTCGTGAACGACGTGCCGTCCGTGGCCTTCTCGCGCTTCCAGTTCACGTCGTAGGCCCGTCCGCCGCGCAGCACCTGCGCCCTCCCCGAGCCGACCGTCTCGGTGTACGGCGTGTTGGCGCCGAGGAAGTCGTGGAAGGCGGACGGGCGGATCGTCACGTACTGCACGACGACCGTCGCCGGCACCACCCGCTTCCCGTCGGTCGTCACGGTCGGCGTCCCGTCCATCGAGACCAGCCAGCGGGCCCGGTTCGCCGACCAGGTGAAGGTGAAGCTGGCAGCCGGGTAGCGCACGGTCCGCGAGGTCTCCGCCTTGCCGCCCGACGGTGCGGCGCCGTACTGGAAGCCGGTCGTCAGGGCGTCGGCGCCGGGTGCGGAGGAGATCAGCCGCTCCGGGCGCAGGTAGAGGTTGTGCGGAGCGGGCTTGGCGCTGTCGCGGTAGTAGGCGCCGGAGACCTTGCCGGGGGTCTGGGGGGTCAGCGGGGCCCTGTTGATCAGCGGCATGAGCTTGCCCTGGGCGCCGGAGAAGGCGAGCACCGGCTTGTCGAACTGCCGCAGCAGTTCCAGGTCCGACTCGCGCGCACTGCGCACGGGTCCGACGTCCTTCGGCAGCTTGGTCGCGAACACCGCCATCAGCCGGCTCAGCCCACCCTCGACCTGCTCGGCGTAGACGATGTCCGCGGATCTGATACCGGTCTGTGGTCGGGCCCCGGGCGCGTTGTCGATCTTCACGGCCAGTACGGAGGGGGCGGAGAGGTCGTCGCTGCCGTCGCCGTCCTGGCCCGGGGGCGAGGTCTGGAGCTGTCCCCGCCCGTCGTCGATCGGGGCGTGCTGTCCCGTGCAGCCCGCCGCCAGGCCGCCCGTCACCATGGCGGCCAGCAGCGCCACCGTCGTCGTGGCGCGCCGCGTGTGCGCCTTGTGTCCCATGCCCACTGTGGCCACCCATCGAGTTTCTTCGATTGTGTCCTTATGCGTTCATTGGTGGCCATACCCGAGCGAATCTGATTGCCCGCGTTCTGTACGCCGATCGGCTCAGGTGGTGCCGAGGATCTCCGTGAGGTCGTAGCGGACGGGCTCCTCCAGCTGTGCGTACGTGCAGCTCTCCGGTGTCCGGTCCGGGCGCCAGCGGCGGAAGCGGGCCGTGTGCCGGAACCGCACGCCGTTCTCCATGTGGTCGTACGCCACCTCGGCCACCCACTCCGGACGCAGCGGCACCCAGGACAGGTCCTTCTTGCCCGACCAGCGGCTTGGCGCGCCGGGCAGCCGGGCGCCCTCGTGGGCCGCCTCGTCGGACCAGGCCGCCCAGGGATGCCCCGTCGCGTCCGCCATGCGCAGCGGTTCCAGCTCCTCGATCAGCTCGGCGCGCCGTTTCATGGGGAAGGCGGCGGACACGCCCGCATGCTGGAGGGCGCCCTGGTCGTCGTGGAGCCCGAGCAGGAGCGAGCCGACCACCGGACCGCTCTTGTGGAGGCGGTAGCCCGCGACGACGACGTCCGCCGTGCGTTCGTGCTTGATCTTGAACATGGCGCGCTCGTCCTGGAGATAGCGCAGAGTGAGCGGCTTGGCGATGACCCCGTCCAGGCCCGCCCCCTCGTACTGCTCGAACCACTGCCGGGCCACGTCGATGTCGGTCGTCGCCGGGGCGAGATGGACGGGCGGGGCGCTGCCGGACAGGGCTCGGGTCAGCAGGGCCCGCCGGTCGGTCAGCGGCACGTCCAGCAAGGATTCGTCCGCCAGCGCCAGCAGGTCGAAGGCCACGAAGGAGGCCGGGGTCCGCTCTGCGAGGGTCCGCACCCGGGAGGCCGCCGGGTGGATGCGCTCGGTCAGCGCGTCGAAGTCGAGCCGGCCGTCCCGCGCGATGACGATCTCCCCGTCCATGACGCACCGCTCGGGGAGTCTTGCGGTGAGCGCCGCCACCAGCTCGGGAAAGTACCTGGTCAGCGACTTGCCCGTACGGCTGCCGAGCTCGACCTCGTCCCCGTCGCGGAACACGATCGCCCGGAACCCGTCCCACTTCGCCTCGTACTGCATGTCCGGCGGGATCTTCGCCACCGACTTGGCGAGCATGGGTTTCACGGGCGGCATCACCGGCAGATCCATGTCCCGACTCTATGAGCCGTACGTGGCGTCCGCCTGTTGAGCTCATCTCCACAAAGTCCAGGTCAGGGGTACCGATGGCCGCCGTATCGCACGAAGCGGCTGCGTCACCGCCCGACCGGGAGGACGATGGAGCCGACGAGGCCCCCACGGCGGAGGAGGCACGACATGGCAGGCGAACCGACCTTCTTCGAGGTCGGCGTGGCCGACGCCCGGCGCGGTCGCGCCTTCTACGGCGCCCTGTTCGGATGGGAGTTTGAACCCGGTCCGGGAGGCCGAGGTTTCGCTCTCACCACCGACGGCCTGCCGGGCGGTATTCACGGCGGTGACGAGGGCGCGTCTCCCTACCTCTTCTTCCGCGTCGACGACCTGGACACGGCGGTCGCCAAGGTTCGCGAGCTGGGCGGCACGACCGAAGACCTCGGCGAGGAGGGCGACGAGGACGCGGAGTCGGTCGCCCGGTTCGGCCGCTTCAAGCTGTGCCGTGACGACCAAGGCTCCAGGTTCGGGCTGCATCAGCCACCCAAGGGCCAGTAATCCGTGGGGCGACAGCGGCGCCCGGTATGCGAGGTTTGCGCGGTACGCCTACCGTGGCTCGCATGGGTGACGCGGTGGAACTGGAGGTGGGTGGGCGGACGGTCCGGCTGTCCAGCCCGGACAAGGTCTTCTTCCCGGAGCGCGGATTCACCAAGCTCGACCTCGCCCGCTACTACCAGGCCGTCGCCCCCGGCATCCTCCGTGCCCTGCGCAGCCGCCCCACCACCCTGGAGCGCTATCCGGACGGCGTGAGCGGCGAGTCCTTCTTCCAGAAGCGGGCGCCGAAGAACATGCCCGACTGGATCCCGACCGCCCACATCACCTTCCCCAGCGGCCGCAGCGCGGACGAGATGTGCCCGACCGAGGAGGCCGCCGTCCTGTGGGCCGCCCAGTACGGCACGCTCACCTTCCACCCCTGGCCCGTACGCCGCGACGACGTCGACCGCCCCGACGAACTCCGCATCGACCTCGACCCGCAGCCCGGCACGGACTACGACGACGCCGTCCGCGCCGCGTATGAACTACGGGCCGTGCTGGAGGAGTTCGGCGGGCTGCGGGGCTGGCCCAAGACGTCCGGCGGCCGGGGCCTGCACGTCTTCGTACCGATCGAACCGCGCTGGACCTTCACCCAGGTGCGGCGGGCCGCGATCGCCGTCGGGCGCGAGATGGAACGCCGGATGCCGGACCGGGTGACCATCAAGTGGTGGAAGGAGGAACGGGGCGAGCGCATCTTCGTCGACTACAACCAGACGGCCCGCGACCGCACGATCGCCTCCGCCTATTCCGTACGGCCGAGCCCGCACGCTCCTGTCTCCGCACCCCTGCGCTGGGAGGAGGTGGGCGACGCGCATCCCCGGGACTTCGACCTCGCGACCATGCCCGCGCGCTTCGCCGAACTCGGCGACGTGCACGCGGACATGGACGATCACGCGTTCTCCCTTGACGCCCTCCTGGAGCTGGCCCGCCGTGACGAGCACGACCACGGGCTCGGTGATCTGCCGTACCCGCCCGAGTATCCGAAGATGCCGGGGGAGCCCAAGCGGGTACAGCCGAGCCGCGCCAAGAAGGAGCCGTCGTAAGGCATTTCGCGGGTGCTACAGCTCCTTGATCCTGATGTCCCGGTACGAGACCACATCCGTCGTGCCGTGCACCTGGAGGCCGATGTAGCCGGAGGCGAACCGACGCCCGTCCGTGCCCGGGTCGTCCGAGCGGGGCGGGTGGAAGTCCTGGCCGCCGATGTTGTCGAACTCGTTGATCAGCACGCCGTTGCGGTAGACCGAGTAGTGCTGGTCGACCACGCGGATCTCGTAGTCGTTCCAGGTGCCCTTCTGCGTGACGCCCGCGCCGGCGAGTCCCACGCGGTCGAAGCCGTAGATCGAGCCCGTCTTGTACATGTCGCCGTCGGGCCGGTCGAGCACCTGCACCTCGTGCCCGTACTTGATGGCGACCCACTCCGGCCGCGACTCCTCCGGGTGGTCGTGGACCCACGGGAACCGCACGAACACACCGGAGTTGGCGTTCCCGGTGTCGGGCGCGTCGTCCCGCCACTGGAGCTTGAGCGAGAAGTCGCCGTACTTGCGCTCCGGGAACCAGAGCATGCCCAGGCCGGCCTTGGTGGTGCCGCTGGTGATGGACCCGTCGGCGTTCGGTGCGAACGAACCGCCGCCCACCTGCTGCCACTTGGCGAAGGAGTCAGCGCTGCCGTCGAGGATCGTGCGGTAGCCCTCGGTCTGGCCGGGCTTGCCGATCCCGGACTCCTGGGCGGCCTCCTGGATCACGTCGTACTCGCGCTCGTCGATGACCCCTTCCTTGAACAGCCCGTCCAGGACCGTCTTCACGTGCTTCAGGAACAGCGCGTGGGAGGTCCACTCCTTCTCGTCCTCGATCAACTCGCCGATCCGGCAACGGTTGTTGGTCACCCGGTTCGGCACACCCGAGTCGACCGTGCCGACGATGACCGTCAACCGCTCGTCGTATTCGGGGCAGTTGGGGGCCGGGACCTGACTGGACACCACCGTGAAGGTCACGGTGCGTGCCGTGGAGGTGTTGCCCGCCTTGTCGGTCGCCCGGTACGCCAGGGTGTGCGTGCCGGCGCGGTCGACGACCACAGGCGCGGTGTACGCCAGGTAGGGGCCGCCGTCGAGGGAGTACTCGACGCCCGCGACGCCCGAACCGCCCTCGTCCGTGGCGCTCACGGTCACCTTGGCGTTGCCGATGTAGGCCCCGTCGGAATTCTTCGTCCCGTCGACGGTCACGCCGGTCACCGGCGGCGTGGTGTCCTGCGGTGCCGCCGCGACCACCGTGAACTGGACGCTCTTCTCGGCCGCGACGTTGCCCGCCTTGTCGGTGGCCCGGTAGCGCACGGTGTGGGCGCCGAGCTGATGCACCATCACGGGCATGGTGTACGGCTGCCAGGCACCGTCGTTGACGGCGTACTCGATGCTGTTGACCCCGGATCCGGTGTCGGAGGCGGACACCGTCACCGTCGCCATGTCGATGTACGCGCCGTCCGCGTTCTGCTCGCCCGTCACCGTCGCCGAGGTGTCCGGCGGTGCGGTGTCGTCGGAGGACGGGGCGACGACCGTGAACTCGGCGCTCTTCTCGGCGGAGACGTTGCCCGCCTTGTCGAGCGCCCGGTAGCGGATCTTGTGGCTGCCGACCTGGTCGACGACGACCGGGGTGGTGTAAGGCTGCCAGGCGCCGGTGTCGCCGATCGCGTACTCGACACGGTCGACTCCGGAACCGCCCTCTTCGTCGGTGGCGCTGATCGCGACACTCGCCGAGCCGACGTACTCGCCCTGCGCGTTCTGTGTGCCGGTCACCTGCGCCGCCGTCTCGGGCGCAGTCGTGTCCTCGCCGGTGCCCTCGGTCACGACGAGGATCCCCTGCATCTGACCATGACCCGGGATGGTGCAGTGGTAGAAGTAGCGGCCCGGGGTCAGGGTGACCTCGGCGGTGTGGCGGCCGCCCATGTCGTCGTTCGGGTTGGCGAGGATGTTCAGCTCGACGTCGTTGTTGAACTCGGGGTCCGACGTCACGAACGTCAACGTGTGGGGCATGCCCGTGGTGTTGCCGGCAGCCACGCTGTTCTCGAAGACGATCGTCGCCTGCCCTGCCACCGCCGTCGTCGGTGCCGAGGTGTACTTGGTGATGTCGTCGCCGGCGGTCCAGGTGAGGACTTGGGCGGCTTCGGTTTCGGAGGGCTGCGCGGAGACACCGGGTGCCGCCTGAAGTCCGAGCATCATCAGTACGGCCGCCAACAAGGCCGTCCAGATTCTTCGTTGCCGTGTCACGTCACCACCCCCTCGCCAGCTGGTCGGCGGCCGGTGTGGGGCCGCCGCCCTTGTAAGTGACCCGCCACAGCGCCGACTTGGAGTCCGAGGTGAAGAAGCCGCGGCCGTAGTCGAGGACATAGAGCGCGCCGTCCGGACCGAACTTCCAGTCCATGAGGTTCTTGATGCCGTCGTTGCCGATCGGCACGATCTTCTTCAGCGACTCCGAGTGCACCGGCAGGCCGCCGTCACCCTGCGTCTTCGGGTCGGTGAGCACGGCGTTGCGCGGCTGGTCGGCGTCGTAGAAGTCGCCCACGAACCACTTGCCGTCCCAGTAGGAGGGCCACTTGACGTCACTGGTGGCCGAGACGGTGTCGTACCGGTAGACCGGCCCGTTCATCGCGGCCTGGCCGCCGCCCTTGAGCCACGGCAGCAGGTAGCTGGCCTCCTCCTGCTTGTAGGAGGGGATGCCGTTCGCGTCCCGCGGGTAGTCCGGTGCGCCGCCCTGGGGCGAGTACCAGATGTTGTTGCCGGTGACCGGCGGGAGGTTGACCAGGCCGTCGTTGTTCGGTGACTCGTTCTTCGGGTGGTCGCAGTCGTACCAGCCCAGCGGCTGCGAGGGATCCGGCAGGTTGCGGTCCCGGTAGGGCTGCTTGTTGCCCATGCAGTACGGCCAACCCCGGTTGCTCGCCTTGGTGATGACGGCGAAGGTGTCGTACTTGGCGGGGCCCCAGGTCGTCGACGGCGCGCTCGCGTCGGGGCCGACCCACCCGGCGTACAGGACGTCGGTCTTCTGGTCGACGAAGATGCGGGCGGGGTTCCTGACCCCCATCACATAGATCTCGCCGCGCGTCTTGCCGCCGCCCTCGTCGGTCTCCTCGCCGGTGAAGAGGTTGCCGTCGGGGAGCGTGTACGTCCCGTCGGGCTCCGGGTGGATGCGCAGGATCTTGCCGTTGAGGTTGTTGGTGTTGCCGGCGGTGCGGCGGGCGTCCGCGAAGGAGACGCCCTTGTAGCTCGGCTCCGGGTTGTTGCCGGAGTAACCGCCGCTGAAGCCACTGGAGTTGTTGTCACCCGTCGCGATGTACAGGTTGCCCTGGGAGTCCCAGGTCATCCCGCCGCCCGCGTGGCAGCAACTGTGCACCTGTACCGGCCACTTGAGGAGCACCTTCTCGCTGCTCAGATCCAGCTTGTTGGTGGCGAGGTCGAGCGTGAAGCGGGAGACGCGCCGCTCGGCGATCCGGGTGTCGCGGTTGAGCTGCGAGTGGGGTGTGTAGTGCAGATACACCCAGCCGTTCTGCTCGAAGCGCGGATCGAGCTCGATGCCGAGGAGCCCTTCCTCGACCTTGACCAGCTCGTCGCCGCCGCCCTTGTTGCCGAAGACGGTCAACGCTCCCGCCGACGTGACCTTCTTGGTCGCGGGGTCGTAGACGTGGATCTCGCCCTTGCCCTTGCCGATGTCCGGGTTGTTCCAGTCGGTGATCACGGGCTGGGAGGAGTCGGCGCCGCCCCGGCCGATGTAGAGGACGCGTCCGTCGGGCGCGGTGACCAGACCGTGCGGCTCGCCTATCTGGTCGTTCTGACCGGCCTGGTTGGGCTGAGTGAGGCGCTCCGCCTTGTAGTTGGCGTTGATGGTCGCCTTGCAGTCGGCCTGTACCAGCCGGGTGGTCCACAGCAGGGCGCCGCGCAGATGGGCACGGAAGTCGGTCTCGTCGTACGACGACACCGTGCCGCCCATGCCGGTGTAGAAGGAGCGGCCGCCGTCGTAGTCGCGGCACCAACTCACCGGATGATCCCAGCCGTTGGCGCTCGCACCGGGCTGGTACGTCGACTCGCGCACCCGGGCGACGGTGTGCACGTCACCGGACGGGTTCTTCGTCCAGTTGAACCACTGGTCCGGGCGCTTCCACTGCACCGGCAGGTCCTTCGTCGCCGGATGCTGACGGTCGCCCACCTCAACCACCGCACGCTGCACGGCCGTTGGACTCGACGCGGCCGGGCGGGCGCCGACGAGACCGGTGAACCAGTCCGAGTACGGCTCGGTGCGCGCCGCGTCATGAAGGCCGACGAAACCGCCGCCCGCCTCCATGTACGCCTCCAGACCGGCCTCCTGCTCCGGGTCCAGGACGTCGCCGCCGCCGGTCGGGAACGCGATCGCGTTGTAACGGCCCAGCCTGGTCTCGTCGGTGAAGACCGAGGCGTCGTCCGTGGCCTCGACCTCGAAGCGCTGGTTCGTCGGGCCCGACAGGCCGATCTTCTCGATCGCCGCGATGGCGGCGTTCACGAGCGGCGACTCGTCCCCGGCCGCAGCGGACCCGTAGAAGATCAGCACGCGCACATCCGCGCCGCCCGGCGGCGACTTGACGGACATCGTTGTCGAAGACGGTTCCGGAGCCGGCAGCGCGCCGGCGGCGGGCCCCGACATCAGTCCGGCCCCGACGACCCCCGCGGCCACGGTGGCCACCCAGGCCCGTCTTCTCCTGGTCCCTCTGCTTCTCGCGCTCAACCCTCGTAAGTGCATGGGCACCTCCTCGGTCACGGCAACAGCGCCATGGAAGCTAGACGCCTTTGCGTCACTCGCCAATACCTATGACCGCAATGGCACGAACTTTGTCCTGGGTGTGGAAAAACGGGCGAGGGGCCGCTACCGTCTCACAGGTTCATCACAGGTGCGTCTCCGCAAATTCCGTATCAGGGTGGGGAGTTCCGCATGGACAGACGCGGGTTCAACCGGCGGGTGCTGCTGGGCGGCGCGGCCGTCGCGACATCGTTGTCCCTGGCCCCGGAGGCCGCGAGCGTCGACTTACCGGCGAAGACGGCCCCGGCCGGCGGCGAGGTCAGACACATCAAGCTGTACGCAGAGAAGCTCGCCGACGGGCAGATGGGCTACGGCTTCGAGAAGGGCAAGGCGACGATCCCCGGACCGCTCATCGAACTCAACGAGGGCGACACCCTGCACATCGAGTTCGAGAACACCATGGACGTCACTGCGAGCCTGCACGTCCACGGCCTGGACTACGAAATCTCCAGCGACGGCACGAAGTTGAACAAGAGCGACGTCGAGCCGGGCGGCACCCGCACCTACACCTGGCGCACGCACGTCCCCGGAAGCCGGAGCGACGGCACATGGCGGGCGGGCAGCGCGGGCTACTGGCACTACCACGACCACGTGGTGGGCACGGAGCACGGGACGGGCGGCATCCGGAAGGGTCTGTACGGCCCGGTCATCGTCCGGCGGCAGGGTGACGTACTGCCCGACCGGACCCACACGATCGTCTTCAACGACATGCTCATCAACAACCAACCAGCGCACTCCGGCCCCGACTTCGAGGCCACGGTGGGCGATCGCGTCGAGTTCGTGATGATCACGCACGGCGAGTACTACCACACCTTCCATCTGCACGGTCACCGCTGGGCCGACAACCGCACGGGCATGCTCACCGGCCCCGACGACCCCAGCCAGGTCATCGACAACAAGATCGTGGGCCCGGCGGACTCCTTCGGCTTCCAGGTGATCGCGGGGGAGGGAGTCGGAGCGGGCGCGTGGATGTACCACTGCCATGTGCAGAGCCATTCCGACATGGGGATGGTGGGGCTGTTCCTGGTGAAGAAGACGGACGGGACGATCCCGGGGTACGAGCCGCATGAGCACGGGGTCCAGGGGACTGCGCACGAGCACTGAGAAATCGTGGGGGGCAGGCCCTATTCGGGAGCGGGTGACGGATCGGGAGGTGACCCACGCGGGTTGATGTCGGCACGCATCGCATCGCGGCACCGCTCGAACTTCGTTTTGACGTCGCTCACATGCCTGCTGTACTCGCTCTGCGGGTCCGGGTTGGGCGCACCGTCCCGCAGCCCCTCACGGATGGCATTGCGGAAATCGCGCAGGGTCCGAAAGTAGGTCACCGCCGGAGCTACGACAGCGCTGGGGGCGTAGAGCTCGAGCTGATGCCGAATCTGGTAACAGCGCGCGAAGATCTCATTGGCCTTGGCGCGCCGGTCCGCATCCGACAACCGGCTGTTGGCCGCGACTCCGGAGAGTTCCCACCGTGCCTGGGTGAGCGCCGTGAGGTATTCGGCGTATATCTCGCGTCGGGTTCTGCGCCACTCGGACTCGTTGTCGTGCCGGGCCTTGCGGATCTCCACCGCGAGCGAGGTGCTCATCGCGATCGCCGCACCTAACAGCGTGGCAACGAGAGTTGTCCAGTCCACCCTGGCACTGTAAACACGACGAGCCCGGACGGCTGCGCGGATGCTGAACCTCCCCAGGAACACCACGGGACGCACCCCGATATTCGCGCTGCTGCCGTGCCCCTGCGTGCACGGCGAGAGCGCTCTCATGGCGCCCCCCCCACCCCGGGCTATCCTGATCCGGACCCACCGGACAAGGAGCCCCGAAGTGACCGACACCGCCCCGCGCCCCACCCTGGAGGCCGTGGCCGCGCGGGCCGGGGTCTCGCGGGCCACCGTGTCCCGGGTGGTGAACGGCGGGGACGGAGTCAGGGAGCCCCTCGTCGAGCGGGTGCGGCGGGCGGTCGAGGAGCTCGGGTACGTTCCCAACCAGGCCGCCCGGAGCCTTGTGACGCGACGGCACGACGCGATCGCCGTCGTCGTCGCCGAACCGGAGACCCGGGTCTTCGCCGACCCCTTCTTCGCGCTGCAACTTCGCGGGATCAGCAAGGAGTTGACGGCCCACGACAACCAGCTCGTGCTGCTGCTCACCGAGGGCCGTGACGATCACGCCCGCGTCGGCCGGTATCTGGCCGGAGGCCACGTCGACGGCGCCCTCGTCTTCTCGCTGCACCTCGAGGACCCGCTGCCCGGACTGATCCAACGCGCCGGAATCCCGACCGTGTTCGGCGGCCGGCCAGGCTGGAGCGACGGCTCACAGGACGTCGTCTACGTCGACAGCGACAACCGCGGCGGTGCCCGCGAGGCCGTACGGCATCTCGTCGGCCTCGGCCGCACCCGCGTCGCGCACATCACCGGCGCCCTCGACCAGACGTCGGCGGTGGACCGGCTCGACGGTTTCCGGGACGTGATGGGTGACGCCGACCCGAAGCTCGTCGTGCAGGGCGACTTCACCCCGGCCGGCGGGGAGCGGGCGATGCGGGAGATCCTCGACCACTGCCCCGACGTGGACGCCGTCTTCGCCGCGAACGACCTCACCGCCTCCGGCGCCCTGCGCGTGCTGCGGGAACACGGGCGCCGGGTGCCCGAGGACGTCGCCGTGATCGGCTTCGACGACATGCTGCCCGTCGCCGAACAGACCGATCCGCCGCTGACGACGGTCCGTCAGGACATCGAGGAGATGGGCCGGTTGATGGCCCGCCTGCTGCTGCGCGGCCTCGACCGCAGCAGCAGCAGCAGCGGCGGTGACGCGGGAGCCGCGCCGGCCGGTGTCGTCCTGCCGACGACACTGGTACGCCGCGCCTCGGCGTGACCCCCGGCCCGCCGCCCGGCCACCTCGCCTACGACTCCTGCGGCACGCTCTTGATCACCGCGAAGCGCGCACCGTACGGGTCGGCGAGCTTGGCGATGCGGCCGACGTCCGGCACGTCGATGGCGGGCAGGCGGACCTTGCCGCCCAGTTCCCGTGCCTTGGCGACCGCGGCGTCCGTGTCGGCGACCTCGAAGTACGGCAGCCAGTAGGCCCCGGCCTCCGCCTCAAGAGGGTCGTCGGCCAGCGGGACGATGCCGCCGAACATGGCGTCCTCGCTCTGACCGGCCGGAAGGACGGTCGTGTAGGTGCCGCCGGGGAAGTCGACGCCGAAGGTCTCCAGGCCCAGCGCCGCGTGGTAGAAGAAGGCGGCCATGGGCAGGTCCGCCGTGTACAGCTCGACCCAGCACAGCGAGCCGGGCTCCTGCACGACGTCCAGGCCCTTGTTCTGCCGGGGCTGCCAGATACCGAAGGACACGCCCGCCTTGTCGCCGAGGATCGCCATGCGGCCCTGGTCCATGACGTCCATGGGCTGCACGAGCACCGAGCCGTGGGCCTGCTCGGCCGCCTTCGCCGTGGCGTCCGCGTCCGGCGTCTGGAAGTACACGGTCCAGGAGGGCGGGCCCTGGTCCGGTGTGGTCTGCATGCCGCCCGCGGTGGTCCGGCCGGCCAGCTGGAAGAAGCCGTATCCGCCGGCCTCGGGCCCGCCCGACTGGAACTGCCAGCCGAACAGACCGCCGTAGAAGGAAGTGGCGCCGTCGATGTCGGGGGTACCGAGATCGATCCAGTTCGGGGCGCCGGTGACATAACGGGTGGTGAGCATCTCTGCGCTCCTCTGAGGGGTCCCGTTTCCTGCACTGCCGAGTCTTCCACCGCCCACTGACAATCGCTTGTTCTCGCCGGTTCCGCGCGCCGCCGTGCGCCCTGCTGCCGGGCGGGGGACCATCAGGTCGGCCGGGGGCTCCGAACGGCGGCGTTGATCCGGCGTTGATCGAACGTTTTTCGCCGCCCGGCACGATCTCGCTCATGCACATCGACACCATCACTCCGGCCGACCTCGGCTGGCAGACGCAGGCCCTGTGCGCCGAGACCGGGGCGGACTTCTTCTTTCCCGAGCCGGGCAGCTCGGTGCGGGAGGCGAAGCGCATCTGCGGCATGTGCGAGATGCGCTCCGCCTGTCTCGACTACGCCCTGGCCAACGACGAGCGCTTCGGCGTCTGGGGCGGCCTCTCCGAGAAGGAGCGGCTGCACCTCAGGCGTACACCTCAGTGACCCGGACGTACGCCACGGTGACTCAGGCGTACTCCACGGTGAAGCTCCGCGTCCCGGCCGGTACTTGTACGTCCTGACCGGTCACCGGCAGTTCCTGCCCGTCGGGCTCGCCGACCGCACTGCCCGGCAGCGTCGTGCGTGAGCCGGCAGCCGAACGGGTCGCGGTGCTCGTCGGCCGCCCAGCCGTGCGGGATGTCCCCATATGCCAATGGCTGTACGGGACTTCGTGGGAGTCGGAGGCCATAGGGGGCGCGTGCTGCTCGTTCCAGGCGCCCGGTGCTGCCGCTCGCCAGGCCATGAAGTACACCCCCTGCGGGTGCCGTTGCACCGCAGGGGGTGGTCGCAATTCGCTCTGCAGGACATCGCCACTGCAGGACGGAGGGTCAGCCCGCGGCGCGTGCCGCCATCCGCGCCTTGCGCGCCGCCAGCTTCTCGTCGAACTTCGACGCCTCCGCGTCCAGGCCGTTCATGTACAGGCCGAGCTCCTCCTGAGCCTTCTGGCCCTCGGGGCTGAGCCCGTCGATCTCCATGATCTTCAGGAAGCGAAGGACGGGGGAGATCACGTCGTCGTGGTGGATGCGCATGTTGTAGACCTCGCCGATCGCCATCTGCGCGGCGGCCCGCTCGAAGCCGGGCATGCCGTGACCCGGCATCTGGAAGTTCACGACGACGTCGCGTACCGACTGCATGGTCAGGTCGGGGGCGAGGTCGAAGGCGGCCTTCAGGAGGTTGCGGTAGAAGACCATGTGCAGGTTCTCGTCGGTCGCGATGCGCGCCAGCATCCGGTCGCAGACCGGGTCGCCGGACTGGTGGCCGGTGTTGCGGTGCGAGACGCGGGTCGCGAGCTCCTGGAAGGAGACGTACGCGACGGTGTGCAGCATCGAGTGCCGGTTGTCGGACTCGTAGCCGGCGCTCATGTGCTCCATGCGGAACCGCTCGAGCTTGTCGGGGTCCACGGCGCGCGAGGCCAGGAGGTAGTCGCGCATCACGATGCCGTGGCGGTTCTCCTCGGCGGTCCAGCGGTGCACCCAGGTGCCCCAGGCGCCGTCGCGGCCGAAGAGCGCGGCGATCTCGTGGTGGTAGCTGGGGAGGTTGTCCTCGGTGAGGAGGTTGACGACCAGCGCGATCTTGCCGATCTCGGTGACCTTGGACTGGCTCGGGTCCCAGGCCTCGCCGTCCTCGAAGAAGCCGGGGAAGTTGCGGCCGTCGCCCCACGGCACGTACTCGTGGGGCATCCAGTCCTTGGTGACCTTGAGGTGCCGGTTGAGTTCCGTCTCGACCACTTCCTCCAGCGCGTACAGCAACTTGGCGTCGGTCCAGACGGAAGGGCTGCCGAGGTGCGGGGAAGTGATCGTCACGGGTACTCCAGAGGGACGCGAACAACAGCGGGGGACAGCCGGCGAGCGGCGCCGTGCTGGTACCTACGGCATCGTAGGCTACGTATCCGTAGGTTACGAGACCGTAGGTTAAGTGTGGCGTAAAGATCCCTGATCAGCGGTGTTCCCCGGGCATGTCAATCGGCCCCGGGAACCGCAGGTCCGGGGCTGAAAGGGTGGTGCGGTCGGCTGTTCAGGCGTACAGCTCCCGCAGCCGGACCGAGAGGCATGTCACACAACCTTCGAGCTTCTCGAACTCGCTGATGTCGACCACGACCGGATCGAAGCCGAGGTCGGCGAACAGCTCCGCCGTCTTCGGCGCGCTCGCCGCCATCAGCAGCTTGGCGCCGCCGAGCAGCACGACGTGGGAGCCGGCCTCCTCGGGCACCGACAGGAAGCGCGGGAACAGCGCGGGCCGGTCCACCTTGGGGATGTTCCCGATCACCGTCCCGTCGGGCAGTGCGGTCACCGCCGACTTCAGGTGCAGCACCCTGCTCACCGGCACGGCGACGACCTGCGCCCCCAGCGGCTCGAAGGCGGCCCGCAGCTGCTGGACACCGGCCGCGTTGGTGCGCCCGCCGCGGCCGACGTAGATCGTGTCGCCGATCTTGAGCACGTCGCCGCCGTCCAGTGTGCCCGGCTCCCAGATCCAGTTGACCGAGCAGCCCAGGCGCGCCACCGCCTCCTCGACCCCCTCGGTCTCGTCCCGCCGGGACTCGGCGCCGGAGCGGGCGATCAGCGCGACGTTCTTGTACATGACCACGGTGTCCTCGACGAACACCGAGTCCGGGCAGTCGTCGGCCGGGTCCACCTCGATGGTCTCCCAGCCGTGCGTGCGCAGGGCCTCGACGTACGTCTCCCACTGTTCGACCGCGAGATCGACATCGGCCTTCTCCCGCTCGACGTGCGTCACCAGACCTTCGGCGAGACGTGGGCTGGGGCGGCGGACGAGGGCCTTCTTGCTGGGCACGAGGGGAACTCCGTATCGGCGGGACAGGTCCGGCGCCGTGGGGCGGCGCCGGACAGCCATCATGCAGCGCGGGTGCGTGTCGACAAAACCCTCGTTGTCAGGCTGTGGCCCTCCTGAGATCCGAGACCGGGACTAACCCACCGCTTCCGGGGTGGTCTCCTGGAGTTCGCCGTCGAGGAGGAGCCAGCGCGTGATGCCGATCGACTCCAGGAACGGCAGGTCGTGACTGGCCACGATCAACGCTCCCTCGTACGACTCCAGAGCGGTCGTCAGCTGCCGGACGCTCGCCATGTCGAGGTTGTTCGTCGGCTCGTCCAGCATCAGCAGCTGTGGCGCGGGCTCGGCCAGCATCAGCGCGGCCAGCGCCGCCCGGAAACGTTCGCCGCCGGACAGGGTCGCCGCCTTCTGGTCGGCCCGGGCGCCCCGGAACAGGAAGCGGGCGAGACGGGCCCGGATCCGGTTGTTGGTGGCGGCCGGCGCGAACCGGGCGACGTTCTCGGCCACGGTCCGCTCGTCGTCCAGCACGTCCAGCCGCTGCGGCAGGAACCGCATCGGGACGTGCGCCTTCGCCTCACCCGACACCGGCTCCAACTCCCCGGCGATGGTCCGCAGCAGCGTCGTCTTGCCCGCGCCGTTGCGCCCGATCAGCGCGATCCGCTCCGGACCCCGCAGATCGAAACCGCCTCGCACGCGTGCGCCGTACGCCAGCTCCAGGTCCAGCAGGGTCAGGACCGTACGACCCGGCGGTACGGCCGTGTGCGGCAGGTCGACGCGGATCTCGTCGTCGTCCCGTACGGCCTCCGCCGCCTCGTCGAGCCGGTCCTTGGCCTCGGAGAGCCTCTCCTCGTGCATGATGCGGTGCTTGCCCGCGGACTCCTGAGCCGCGCGCTTGCGTGCCCCCATGACGATCTTCGGTTCGCGCTTCTGCTCGAACATCTTCTGTCCGTACCGCTTGCGCCGGGCCAACTTGACCTGGGCGTCCGCCAGTTCGCGTTTCTGCTTGCGGAAGTCGGCCTCGGCGACCCGCACCATCCGCTCCGCCGCGTCCTGCTCAACGGCGAGCGCCTCCTCGTATGAGGAGAAGTTGCCGCCGTGCCAAGTCACCTCCCCGGAGCGCAGGTCCGCGATCTGGTCGACCAGTTCGAGGAGTTCGCGGTCGTGGCTGACCACGACCATGACCCCGGGCCACGACGCGACCGCCGCGTACAGCCGCCTGCGTGCGTACAGATCAAGGTTGTTGGTGGGTTCGTCGAGGAGCAGGGCCTCCGGCCGTCGTAGCAGTAGTGCGGCCAGTCGCAGCAGCACCGACTCGCCGCCCGACACCTCGCCGATGGTGCGGTCCAACTCGATGTGGCCGAGCCCGAGTTCGCCGAGGGTCGCGAGAGCTCGCTCTTCCACGTCCCAGTCGTCGCCGACCGTCTCGAAGTGCTCCTCGGCCACGTCGCCCGCCTCGATGGCGTGCAGCGCGGCGCGTCGATCGGCGATGCCCAGGGCCTGGTCGACCTTGAGGTCGGTGTCGAGCGTGACGTTCTGCGGGAGGTAGCCGACCTCGCCCGCCACCCGGACGGTGCCGTCGGCCGGGGCGAGCTCACCGGCGATCAGCTTCAACAGGGTTGACTTCCCCGACCCGTTGACGCCGACGAGCCCGGTTCTGCCGGGGCCGAAGGCGGCGTCGAGGCCCTCGAAGACGGGGGTGCCGTCGGGCCAGGAGAAGGCGAGGGAGGTGAGTGTGATGGATGTAGACATACGGGGTCTCCGCGGTTGCTCGAGGCGATCAGGGGCAAACGCGTATCGAGACACCTGCGACCGAACGGGGAGAGGCCCCGGGGGGCATGAGAAAAGCCCCGTGCCCAAGGACGGCTCGAATGCCGAGGTCGCACGCAGCGCACACACCTCATGTGTGTGACGCGGTGTCTCAGGACCTCAGACGAGCAACGTCCTTCTCCAATCGGCGGCAACAGGACCGTCATCAACGGTATGAGCGGCCTCAACGGCTGTCAACGAATTAACGTGGGACCCGCCCTCATCGCCCGAAGGAGGCCCCGTGCCCAACGGCTCGCTCTCGCTGCCGGCCCGGCTCTACCTGCTGGCCTGGGACACCCGGAGGACGGAGGTCACGGGCACCGCCCAGCTGCCCCACCTGATCCGGGCCGGTGCCCTCACCGAGCTGGCCCAGCGCGGTCTGCTCGTCGACGAGGACGGCATCGCCACGCCGGTCGACATGGACGCGAGCACCGGGGACGCCGTCCTCGACGGGCTCCTGGAACTGGTCCGCGAGTCCCGGCCGCGCCGGTGGCGGATCTGGGTGACGCTGCGGGCGCGGATCACCCTGGACGCCGTACGGGAGCAGCTGACCGCGGCGGGATATCTGCGGGCGGAGCAGAAGCGGGCCCTCGGGATCTTTCCGACGGTGAAGTACGCCCTGGAGCGGGTCGCCGTGGTGGAGGCGCTGCAGGACGAGGCGCGGCAGGTCCTGGAGGGGTCGGTACCGGCCGGGGAGGTCTCCGACCGGGACGCGGCCGCCGTGGTGCTCGCGGCCGCCGCCGAGCTGCGCACACTGGTGTCCCGCAAGGACCGGGGGCGCCACGAGGCGCGCATCGAGGAGCTGACCGAGCGCAGCAGCGCGGCGGCTCCCGCGCTGCGGGGGATCGTCGGCGAGGTACGCGCGGCGATGATCGCGGCGGTGGTGGCGACGTCGGTCGCGGGGAGCGGCTGAGCCGTCACGTCGGTGTCGGATTCCTGCCAGCGCCCGTCTGCCGCGGCTGGTTGGGTGGAGGTCATGACGAACCACGACACCCTGCGTGATGCCGCCCTCACCTTCCGTTCCCTGCACGTCCCGGGACGGCCGCTCGTCCTGCCGAACGTCTGGGACACCGCGAGTGCCCGCATCGTCGAGGACGCCGGTGCCGCCGCCGTGGCGACCACGAGCGCCGGGCTCGCCTGGGGCCTGGGTGCGGCGGACGGCGACCGGTTGGAGCGCGAGGAGGCCCTCGGTGCCGTCGCCAGGATCGCCGCCGTGGTCGGCGTACCCGTCAGCGCGGACATCGAGAGCGGCTATGCGAAGGACCCGGCGGGCATCGCGGACACCGTCCGCGCGGTGCTCGCGGCGGGTGCGGTCGGGGTGAACATCGAGGACGCCCTGTACGAGGGCGGGGGCGATCCGCTGCGGCCGGTCGCCGAGCAGGCCGAGCGCATCGCCGCCGTCCGCGAGGCCGCCGCGGCGGAGGGCGTGCCGCTGTTCGTGAACGCCCGCATCGACACCTTCCTGCGTGGCGCCGGGGGAGTGGATCTCACCCTGGAGCGGGCCGCCGCCTTCCTCGCCGCGGGCGCCGACGGGATCTTCGTCCCCGGGGCCGTCGACCCGGGAACCGTGAAACTCCTCGTCGAAGGAATCGACGCACCGCTGAACGTCATGGCCGGCCCCGGCGCCCCGACCGTCGCCGAACTGGCCGCACTCGGCGATGGGGGTCCCTCCCGCTCGAGCGAAGCCGAGAGTGGGGGAGCGCGTGAGCGTCGGCTCGGCCATCGCCCAGGCCGCACACGCCCTGGTCCGCCGGGCGGCGCGGGAGCTGCTGGACGCGGGGACGTACCAGTCACTGGCGGGCGGGCTCGACTACGGAGAGCTCAACACGCTGATGGGACGGACCCGTTAGCGCGCGTCCCGCATCAGCTCCGCCAGGTCGTGGTCGAGGTCGAGCTGGAGATGCTCCAGGCCGACGGGCACCAGCTCGCCCGTCGCCGCCAGGAACCGGCGGAGCTCGCCCGTGCGGACGTGCACGACGGCGGTGCCCTCGGGGGCGTGGAACTCGAGAACGGTGCGGTCGTAGCCGTAGGGCCGCACCCGCACGTCGCCGTGGCCCTCGGGCTCCAGCAGGCCGGTGGCGAGAAGCTCGCGGCTGAAGGTCCAGCAGACCTCCACACCCTCCAGCGTGGCCGGGGCGGGGAAGGTCATGCGGACGGCGAACGGATCGGTGCGCTCGTAGCGCAGGGTGGCTGGAATGCTCGGCATCCGCGGTGCGGCTGCGACGAGACGGGCCTCGACGGGCTGCTCTATGACGGTGGACAACGCCTTGCTCCCTTGTGACGGCGGGCTGGACTTCCGGGGATGAGGCCGGGCACTGCTAGAGACGCCGGAATGAGTCAATCCGTGCACATGAAATTCGAGTGACCTCCGTCACCGCGTTTCATGCACGGGTGTGATCAGGCCCACCTCCTGTGCCCCGAGGGGCACTTGTGGCGATCGGCGTACCACCCGGCGGTGGCCGAGGACATCTGGACGGCACCCGGAGCGTGGGCTAGCTTCGCCCGCCATGAGGCGCTTGGGGAACACGCGACGAATGAGACGTACGTTTCGCACGGTGGCCGCGGGGGCGGTGTGCTCGGCCGCGCTGGCGGCCCTGACCGCCGTACCCGCTCAGGCGCGGGAGCCGGAGCACCGGGCGCCGCACTGGGAGCTCAAGGAGACCGGCACCCCCGACGTGCGCTTCCGCGGCCTCTCGGCCGTCAGCCGGGGAACCGCCTGGGTGTCCGGCACCCAGGGCACCGTGCTGCGCACCACCGACGGCGGCGCGAGCTGGCGGAACGTCTCGCCGCCGGACACCGCCGACCTGCAGTTCAGGGACATCGAGGCGTTCGACGCCCGCCGGGCCGTGGTGCTCGCCATCGGCGAGGGCGAGGCGTCCCGCGTGTACCGCACCGACGACGGCGGCGAGACCTGGACCGAGTCCTTCCGCAACACCGACGCCAAGGCCTTCTACGACTGCCTCACCTTCTTCGACCGCCGCCACGGCCTCGCCATGAGCGACCCCGTGGACGGAAAGTTCCGCATCCTGTCGACCGGCGACGGCGGCCGCACCTGGAAAGTCCTGCCGAGCGAGGGCATGCCGGCCGCGCTGGACGGCGAGGCCGGCTTCGCGGCGAGCGGCCAGTGCCTGGTCGGCTCCGGGCCGAAGGACGTCTGGCTGGCCACCGGCGGGGCCGCACGCGCGCGTGTCCTGCACTCGGCCGACCGCGGACTGACCTGGACGGCCACCGACACACCGATCCCGGCGGGCGACCCGGCCAAGGGCGTCTTCGCGCTCGCCTTCCGCGACCGTGCGCACGGACTCGCCGTCGGTGGCGACTACCGCTCGGACCAGGCCTCCCCGCAGGCGGGCGCCCGCACCGCCGACGGCGGCCGCACCTGGCAGCCCGCCGCCACCGCGCCGCCCGCCTACCGCTCGGGCGTCGCCTGGCTCCCGCGCAGCCGCACGGCCGCCCTGGCCGTCGGCCCCACCGGCACGGACCTCACGACCGACGGCGGCCGCACCTGGCGGACCGTGGACACGGGCTCGTACGACACCGTGGACTGCACCCCCGACCTGGGCTGCTGGGCGGCGGGGGAGCAGGGGCGGGTGGCACGCCTGGAGAACTGACCGCGCGCATGTGGGTACCCGGTCGCCGACGGCGAGAGGAGTGAGCCCACATGCCACGTGGTTCGAGTCCCAAGCGGGAACGCCAGTACGAGCACATCAAGAAGAGCGCGCAGGACCGGGGCGAGAGCACCGAACGCGCCGAGGAGATCGCCGCGAGGACGGTCAACAAGGAGCGCGCCCGTGCCGGCGAGTCCAAGACCGCGAGCCGCACCTCGACCCAGGACATGTCGTCCGGGAAGAGGGGCGGCCAGCGGTCCGGCAAGGGCTCCCAGGGCCCGACCTACGACCAGCTGTACGAGGAGGCCAAGCGCCATGACGTCCACGGCCGTTCGGACATGAACAAGAGCCAGTTGAAGCGTGCGCTGGGCGGCAAGTGAGGCCTCAGGACGGCGTCTCGCGGTACTGCTCGAGGGCCGGCGCCGTCATCACGGCGACGAACTCGGTGATGCGGTACACGCACACGTCCGCGGTGACGAAGGGGTCGCCCGCGGCGATCTCCTCGACCCGCTCGCGGTCCTCCGCGACGGCGAGGATCACCCCGCCGTCGCGGGGGTTCTTGCGCCCGGCCGCCAGGAAGACACCCTCCGCGAACCGTTCGTCCAGCCACGCCCGGTGCGCCTCCAGCACGGCGTCGACCTGATCGAGCGGGGCGGTGTAGGTCAGCTCCAGTACGAACATGATCGCGAGCGTACGCGGCCCGTACCCTCGTGCCCATCATGACGACCGTACGCATTCCCGCGGGCTGGCCCGCGACCGAGGAACAAGCCCGCGCCGTCCAGGACGAGTTGCGCGAGAAGGTGGCACTCGACGAGCCGGGCCCGCCGCCGGGCACCGGCCATGTCACCGGCGTCGACGTGGCCTACGACGACGAACGCGACGTCGTCGTGGCCGCCGCCGTCGTCCTGGACGCGGCGAGCCTCGACGTCGTCGCCGAGGCCACGGCCGTCGGGCGGATCTCCTTCCCGTACGTGCCCGGCCTGCTCGCCTTCCGTGAGATCCCCACGGTCCTCGCCGCCCTCGACGCCCTGCCGTGTGCGCCGGGCCTCGTCGTCTGCGACGGCTACGGCCTGGCCCACCCGCGCCGCTTCGGCCTCGCCAGCCACCTCGGCGTCCTCACCGGTCTGCCCACGATCGGCGTCGCCAAGAACCCGTTCACCTTCACCTACGACGACCCGGACGCCCGGCGTGGCGCGTGGGCGTCGCTCATGGCGGGTGAGGAGGAGGTCGGCCGCGCCCTGCGCACGAGGGAGGCGGTGAAGCCGGTCTTCGTCTCCGTCGGGCACCGCGTGAGCCTCGACAACGCCTGTGCGCACACCCTCGCGCTCACCCCGGCGTACCGCCTGCCGGAGACGACCAGGAAGGCGGACGCCCTGTGCCGGCGCGCGCTGCGGGAGGCGACTGCCTGAGGTGACTGAGTACGTCGTCTGAGTACCTGTACGGATGTGCGGGCCCCGGAGTGATCGGCAGGCTGTTCCGCATGACGACGCACCGCATGACCCACCGCTCCCCGAAGCCCCTCGCCGACCCGAACCGCCCCGTCGAGCGCGCCGTGACGACCGCGCTGATCCTCGCCGTGCTCGCGGGGCTCGGCTGGATCGCCGGGATGATCTACACGGTGGCGGGCTGGTCCCTCTAGGCCTGGACGGGACCAGCCCCAGGCGGGGTTACCGACTCGCTGCCACCCGGAACGTGATCCCCGCCCGCCGCAACCGCTCGATCAGCGCATCCCCCATCGCCACCGCCGTCGTGACCTGCCCGGCGGTCGGCGGCAGCTCGTCGAGGGCAAGGGACAGTGCCGACTCGGCGAACATCTTCGCCGTCTCGTCGTACCCGGGGTCGCCGCCCGCGACCTCGGTGAACACCTGCCTGCCGCCGCCCTCGCCGACGAAGCGGACGGAGAACCAGCTCTTCGCGCGCTTGTCCGCGTCCGGCCCGTCCCCGGGCTTGAGCCGGTCGGACAACCAGCGCCGCGCGGGCGGCAGTTGGGCCGCCGCGAACAGCGCGCCCACGGCCGCGACCCCGCCCACGGCGACGGGCAGATGACGTACGGCCGCGTAGTGGCGGTAGCGGAAGTCGGGACCGTAGCGCTTCAGGGCCTTCGCGGACCGCTGCACGATCTGCGCGTCGATGGTCGGCAGCGGCAGGGCCCAGGCGCCGACCTCCTGGGCATACCGCGGCGCACCGGTCGGCGCGGAGGCCCTGCGTCCCACCAGGCGCGGCTCGTGCCGCCCGCGCTCCCGTGCGGCGGCGATCATCTGCCGCCCGCGCGCGAACTGGTTCAGCGCCGAGGCGAACGTCCCGCCCGAGAAGGTCGCGTCCGCGGTCACGAACCCGTCGACCCTGAGCGGCACGCCCTCCGGGAGCTGCCGGACCGTGAAGTACGCCCCCAGGTCGTGCGGGATCGAGTCGAACCCGCACGCGTGCACCAGCCGCGCGCCCGTCTCACGCGCGCGTGCGTCGTGCCGGACGTACATCAGGTCCACGAACTCCGGCTCACCGGTGAGGTCGAGATAGTCCGCACCGGTCTCCGCGCAGGCGGCGACGAGCTCCTCGCCGTACGTGACATAGGGACCCACCGTCGTGGCCACCACGCGCGCGTGCTCGGAGAGTTCCCGCAGCGAGGCCGGGTCGGACACGTCGGCATGCAGTACGCCGATCTCCTCGCCGCCGGGCAGCCGCTCGCGCAGCGCCCGCAGCTTCTCCTCGCTGCGGCCGGCGATCGCCCAGCGCAGTCCCTCGGGCGCGTGCGCGGCGAGGTACTCCGCGGTGAGCGTCCCGACGAAACCCGTGGCTCCGAAGAGCACGATGTCGTAGGGACGGTCCGTCCTGTTCAGCCTGCTCATGACACTCCTGGGTCCCGCCGCACGCGCCGTTGTCGGTGGCCGAGGCTAGCGTGAGGAGTGCGGAGCCCGACGACGAGCCCGGAGGTAGGACGGTGGCCGTGCCCAAGATTGCCCTGAAGAAGTGGGAGAAAGTGCGCGAGTTCGCGCTCGCGCTGCCGGGCGCCGCCGAGGAGTTCCCCTGGGGTGAGACCGTCGCCAAGGTCAACAAGAAGGTGTTCGTCTTCCTCGGTGTCTCCGACGGCAGCTACCCGATGGGCGTCACCGTGAAGCTCAAGGACGAGTCCGTCCACGCCCACGCGCTGACCTGCCCCGGCGCCGAGCCCGCCGGGTACGGATTGGGCAAGGCTGGCTGGGTGAGTATCCCGCTGGCGGAGCAGGGCGCCCCGGCCGCCGAGCTGCTGTGCGACTGGGTGGAGGAGAGCTACCGCACGATCGCGCCGAAACGGCTGATAGCGGAGCTGGACGAGCGCTGAGCGCCTCGGGTCCCGATAATTGGCTAAGCGCTTGCTCGCTCAGACCTTGTGTCGGCTGCGCCACGTTCTTAGCATCGCTGGTGTTACATCAGTTGTGTCACGCCAATGGGGGCTGGATGACAACGGCAAAGGCGCCAGGGCACGGCCCGCTCGCCGGCGTACGCGTGGTCGAGCTGGCCGGCATCGGGCCCGGCCCGTTCGCCGCCATGCTCCTCGCCGACCTGGGCGCCGACGTGGTCCGCGTCGACCGGCCCGGCGGCTCGGGACTCTCGATCGACCCCGCCTACGACGTCACCAACCGCAACAAGCGCTCGGTGATCATCGACCTGAAGGCCGCCGACGGTCCCGCCCGCGTCCTCGACCTCGCCGCCCGCGCCGACATCCTCGTCGAGGGCAACCGCCCCGGAGTCGCCGAACGCCTGGGCGTCGGCCCCGAGGACTGCCACGCGCGCAACCCGCGGCTCGTCTACGGCCGGATGACCGGTTGGGGCCAGGAAGGGCCGCTGGCCGACCGTGCGGGGCACGACATCGCCTACATCGCGCTCACCGGCACCCTCGGCATGATCGGCGAGCCTGACCGGCCACCCGGCGTACCCGCCAACCTGCTCGGCGACTACGCGGGCGGCTCCCTCTACCTGGTCGTCGGCGTCCTCGCCGCCCTCCACCACGCGCGCGCGACCGGCGTCGGCCAGGTCGTCGACACCGCCATCGTCGACGGCACCGCCCACCTCACCGCGATGATCCACGGCATGGTCGCCGCCGGCGGCTGGCAGGACCGGCGCGGCGCCAACCTCCTGGACGGCGGCTGCCCCTACTACGGCACATACGAGACCGCCGACGGGAAGTACATGGCGGTGGGCGCCCTGGAACCGCAGTTCTACGACGAGTTCGTGACCCTTCTCGGTGTCCCGGACCACTCCGAGTCCCGCAAGGACTGGACCCGCTGGGGCGAACTGCGTGAGGCGGTGACGGCCCGCTTCAAGTCCCGCACCAGGGACGAGTGGACGACGGTCTTCGAGGGCACCGACGCGTGCGTGGCGCCCGTGCTGTCCCTGCGGGAGGCCCCGCACCACCCGCACCTCGCCGCCCGCGGCACCTTCACCGACCACGGCGGCATCACCCAGCCCGCCCCCGCGCCCCGCTTCTCCGGGACGCCGACGGAGATCCGCACCGGCCCGGCCCGACCCGGCGCGGACACCGAAGGCGTCGCGCACGACTGGGACGTACCCGACCTCCTGAAGGGCCACGAACTGAAGGGCCACGAATGAAGCGGCAGATCTTCGCCCCCGAGCACGACGCGTTCCGCGAGACGGTCCGCGCCTTCCTGGCCAGGGAGGTCCTGCCGTACTACGAGCAGTGGGAGAAGGACGGCATCGTCTCCCGCGACGCCTGGCGCGCGGCCGGCAAGCAGGGCCTGCTCGGGCTCGCCGTGCCCGAGGAGTACGGCGGGGGCGGCACCCCCGACTTCCGCTACAGCGCCGTACTCGCCGAGGAGTTCACGCGCGCGGGTGCCCCCGGGCTTGCGCTCGGCCTGCACAACGACATCATCGGCCCGTATCTGACCGGCCTGGCCACCGAGGAGCAGAAGCGGCGCTGGCTGCCCGGCTTCTGCGACGGCACGCTGATCACCGCCATCGCGATGACCGAACCCGGCGCGGGCTCCGACCTGCAGGGCATCCGGACGCACGCCGAGGACAAGGGCGACCACTGGCTGCTGAACGGCTCCAAGACGTTCATCTCCAACGGCATCCTCGCCGACCTGGTGGTCGTGGTGGCGAAGACGACTCCGGAGGGCGGTGCCCGCGGACTGTCCCTGCTGGTCGTGGAGCGCGGCGCGGACGGTTTCGAGCGCGGCCGTAACCTCGACAAGATCGGCCAGAAGGCCCAGGACACGGCAGAGTTGTTCTTCCACGACGTCCGCGTGCCCAAGGAGAACCTCCTCGGCGAGCTCAACGGCGCCTTCGTCCACCTGATGACGAACCTCGCCCAGGAGCGCCTGAGCATCGCCGTCTCCGCGATCGCCGCCGCGGAACACCTCCTGGAGATCACCACGGAGTACGTCAAGGAACGTGAGGCCTTCGGCCGGCCGCTGGCCACCAAGCAGCACATCCGGTTCGAGATAGCCGAGATGGCCACCGAGTGCGCCGTCACCCGTACGTTCCTCGACCGCTGCATCGAGGATCACTCGAACGGGCAACTCGACGCCGTGCACGCCTCCATGGCCAAGTGGTGGGCCACCGAGCTGCAGAAGCGGGTCGCCGACCGCTGCCTCCAACTGCACGGCGGCTACGGCTACATGACCGAGTACCCCATCGCCCGGGCCTTCACGGACGGCCGTATCCAGACCATCTACGGCGGGACGACCGAGATCATGAAGGAGATCATCGGCCGTTCCCTGTTGGGCTGACCCTCACCCCGAAAGGCTTTCCAGTGAGCACCGAAGCGTATGTGTACGACGCGATCCGCACCCCGCGCGGCCGCGGCAAGGCGAACGGCGCCCTGCACGGCACCAAGCCCATCGACCTGGTCGTCGGACTCCTCCACGAGATCCGCGCCCGCTTTCCCGACCTCGACCCGGCGGCGATCGACGACGTCGTGCTCGGCGTCGTCGGCCCGGTCGGCGACCAGGGCTCCGACATCGCCCGCACCGCGGCCGTCGCCGCCGGGCTGCCCGACACGGTCGCGGGTGTGCAGGAGAACCGCTTCTGTGCCTCGGGCCTGGAGGCCGTCAACATGGCTGCCGCCAAGGTGCGTTCGGGCTGGGAGGACCTCGTCCTCGCGGGCGGCGTCGAGTCCATGTCCCGGGTGCCGATGGCCTCGGACGGCGGCGCCTGGTTCAACGACCCGATGACCAACCTCGCGGTCAACTTCGTGCCGCAGGGCATCGGCGCCGACCTCATCGCCACCATCGAGGGCTTCACGCGGCGTGACGTCGACGAGTACGCGGCCCTCTCGCAGGAGCGGGCGGCCACCGCCTGGAAGGAGGGCCGCTTCGAGCGGTCCCTCGTGCCGGTGAAGGACCGCAGCGGCCTCGTGGTCCTCGACCACGACGAGTACATGCGCCCGGGCACGACGGCCGACTCCCTGGCCAAGCTCAAGCCGTCCTTCGCGGACATCGGCGACCTGGGCGGCTTCGACGCCGTCGCGCTGCAGACGTACCACTGGGTCGAGAAGATCGACCACGTCCACCACGCGGGCAACTCCTCCGGCATCGTGGACGGCGCCTCGCTGGTCGCGATCGGCTCGCAGGAGGTCGGTGAGCGCTACGGCCTGCGCCCGCGCGCGCGGATCGTGTCGGCCGCCGTCTCCGGCTCGGAGCCCACCATCATGCTCACCGGTCCCGCGCCCGCCACCCGCAAGGCGCTCGCCAAGGCCGGGCTGACCATCGACGACATCGACCTCGTCGAGATCAACGAGGCCTTCGCCGCGGTCGTCCTGCGCTTCGTGCGGGACATGGGCCTGTCCCTGGACAAGGTCAACGTCAACGGCGGCGCGATCGCCCTCGGCCACCCGCTCGGCGCCACCGGCGCGATGATCCTCGGCACGCTCGTCGACGAACTCGAGCGCCAGGACAAGCGGTACGGCCTCGCCACGCTGTGCGTCGGTGGCGGCATGGGCATCGCCACGATCGTCGAACGCATCTGAATTCCAGCGGCTTTCAAGAGACTTCTACGGAGACCCCCGCCATGACGCAGAGCACCACCATCCGCTGGGAACAGGACCGCACCGGCGTCGTCACCCTCGTCCTCGACGACCCGAACCAGTCCGCGAACACCATGAACCAGGCGTTCCGCGACTCCCTCGCCGTGATCACCGACCGCCTGGAGGCCGAGAAGGACTCCATCCGCGGCATCATCTTCACCTCCGCCAAGAAGACCTTCTTCGCCGGCGGTGACCTGCGCGACCTCATCCGGGTCACCCCCGAGACCGCCCAGGAGCTGTTCGACGGCGGCATGGCCATCAAGCGCAACCTGCGCCGCATCGAGACGCTGGGCAAGCCGGTCGTCGCGGCGATGAACGGCGCGGCCCTGGGCGGCGGTTACGAGATCGCCCTCGCCTGCCACCACCGCATCGCCCTCGACGCACCCGGCTCCAAGATCGGCTGCCCCGAGGTCACCCTCGGCCTGCTCCCCGGAGGCGGCGGCGTCGCCCGCACCGTACGCCTGCTCGGCATCGCCGACGCCCTGCTGAAGGTGCTTCTCCAGGGCGCCCAGTACACCCCGCAGCGCGCCCTGCAGAACGGCCTCGTCCACGAAGTGGCCGCCACACAGGAGGAGTTGCTGGCCAAGGCCCGCGCCTTCATCGAGGCCAACCCCGAGTCCCAGCAGCCCTGGGACAAGCCGGGCTACCGGATCCCCGGCGGCACGCCCGCCAACCCGAAGTTCGCGGCGAACCTGCCCGCCTTCCCCGCCACCCTGCGCAAGCAGACGGGCGGCGCCCCCTACCCGGCCCCGCGCAACATCCTCGCGGCCGCCGTCGAGGGCTCCCAGGTCGACTTCGAGACCGCGCAGGTCATCGAGGGGCGGTACTTCGTGGAGCTGGCGGCGGGCCAGACCTCGAAGAACATGATCCAGGCGTTCTTCTTCGACCTCCAGGCCGTCAACTCCGGTGCCAACCGCCCCAAGGGCATCGAACCGCGGCCGGTCCGCAAGGTCGCCGTGCTCGGTGCCGGGATGATGGGCGCGGGCATCGCGTACTCGTGCGCCCGCGCGGGCATCGAGGTCGTCCTGAAGGACGTGTCGGCGGAGGCGGCCGCCAAGGGCAAGGGCTACTCCGAGAAGCTGTGCGCGAAGGCCGTCTCCCGGGGCCGTACGACCCAGGAGAAGGCGGACGCGCTGCTGGCCCGCATCACGCCGACGGCCGACCCCCAGGACCTGGCCGGCTGTGACGCGGTCATCGAGGCCGTCTTCGAGGACACGTCGCTCAAGCACAAGGTCTTCCAGGAGATCCAGCACATCGTCGAGCCGGACGCGCTGCTGTGCTCGAACACCTCGACGCTGCCGATCACCGCGCTCGCCGAGGGCGTGGAGCGCCAGGGCGACTTCATCGGACTGCACTTCTTCTCGCCCGTCGACAAGATGCCGCTCGTCGAGATCATCAAGGGCGAGCGGACGGGGGACGAGGCGCTGGCCCGCGCCTTCGACCTGGTGCGGCAGATCAAGAAGACGCCGATCGTGGTGAACGACTCGCGCGGCTTCTTCACCTCCCGTGTCATCGGCCACTTCATCAACGAGGGCGTCGCGATGGTCGGCGAGGGCATCGAGCCCGCGTCGATCGAACAGGCGGCGGCCCAGGCGGGCTACCCGGCCAAGGTGCTGTCCCTGATGGACGAACTGACGCTGACGCTCCCGCGCAAGATCCGCAACGAGTCGAAGCGGGCGGTGGAGGAATCGGGCGGCACCTGGGTGTCCCACCCCGCCGAGGCCGTCATCGACCGCATGGTCGACGAGTTCGGCCGGCCGGGCCGCAGCGGAGGCGCGGGCTTCTACGAGTACGGCGAGGACGGCAAGCGGGCGAGGCTGTGGCCGGGCCTGCGGGAGCACTTCACCCGTGAGGGCGCGGAGATCCCCTTCCGGGACATGCAGGAACGCATGCTCTTCTCCGAGGCGCTCGACACGGTCAAGCTCGTCGAGGAGGGGGTCCTGACGTCCGTCGCCGACGCCAACATCGGCTCGATCTTCGGCATCGGCTTCCCGGGCTGGACGGGTGGCGTGCTGCAGTACATCAACGGCTACGAGGGTGGCCTGCCCGGATTCGTGGCACGCGCGCGTGAGCTCGCCGAGCGGTACGGGGAGCGGTTCACGCCGCCCGCGCTGCTGGTGGAGAAGGCGGAGAAGGGGGAGCGGTTCGGGGACGCGTGACGGGGGTGCGGGTGGGGTGGGTTTCGCCCCCGCCGCCCTTACCCGTTCCCGACCTTGGGGGCTCCGCCCCCAAACCCCCGCTCCTCAAACGCCGGAGGGGCTGATTTCAGCCCGTCCGGCGTTTGAGGACGAGGCCGTTCAGGCCGAAGCGGGGGGTCTGGGGGCGGCAGCCCCCAGGGACGGGACGGGAAGGGGCGGCGGGGGCGAAAAACCGCCGTACGCGCCCCGTACCGCTGAGCGACACGACGCGCTTGCTCCCCGGGGGACGGAACGCAGACGCTGACCCGCGAACCGGTCCCCGCCCCACCGAGGAGCCCCCATGGGTCACCGTCCCGCCCTCGCCGTCCTGGACATCCTCCGCGGCGAGGGCGTGGACCGGATCTTCGGCAACCCCGGCACCACGGAACTGCCCTTCCTGGCCGCGCTGCAGGACGCCGACGACGCCCCCGAGTACGTCCTCGGCGTCCACGAGGGTGCCGTCGTCTCCATGGCCGACGGCTACGCCCGCGGCACCGGCCGCCCCGCCTTCGTCAGCCTGCACGTCGCCGCGGGCCTCGCCAACGGCCTGATCGGCCTCCTCAACGCCCGCCGCTCCCGCACCCCGCTCGTCGTGACGGCAGGGCAGCAGGACCGCCGCCACCTCCAGCAGGACCCCATGCTCTCGGGCGACCTCGTCGGCCTCGCGGCGTCCGCGGTGAAGGCGACGTACGACATCCAGCACGCCCGCGACCTCCCGCTCGCCCTGCGCCGCGCCTTCGCCCTGGCGCTACGGCCGCCCGCCGGCCCCGTGTTCCTCTCCGTCCCCATGGACCTGCTCACGGAGGACACGGAGGTGGAGGTCCCGCCTCGCACCTCCACGCCCCCGCTCGGCCCGGCCCCGGGCCTGGAACGTGCGGCCGTTCTCCTCGGTGCCGCCGCCCGCCCCGCGATCGTCGCCGGTGACGGCGTGGGCCGCGAGGACGCGTTCGGCGCGCTAGTGCGCGCGGCGGAGGCCTGCGGTGCGCACGTCCACCACCAGCCGATGGCCGACTGCCTCGACTTCCCGACCACCCACCCCCTGTACGCCGGGGCGCTGCCCCCGCGCCACGACGCCATCCGGGCCGCGCTCAGCCCGTACGACACCGTGCTGATCGCCGGCGCGCACGCCTTCACCCCCCACCACTACAGCCCCGGCCCCCCTCTGCCCCCCGGCCTCACCGTCGTCCAGCTCGACTCGGACCCGGACGAGATCGGCCGTAACTTCGCCGCCGACGCCGGACTCGTGGGCGCGCTCGGCCCGTCCCTGCACCGCCTCGCCGACCTGCTGCGCGAACAGGTCCCCGCCCACACCGCCAAGGGCCGCATCCTGCGTGCCGGTGAACACCACGCGGCCGAGCGCGACCGCGCCGAGTCCGCGGCCCGCGCCGCCTACTCCCCGGCACCCCTCGCCCCCTGGGCCGCCGCACACGCCGTGGCCCGCGGCCTCCCGCCGAACACCGTGGTCGTCGAAGAGGCCATCACCGTGGGCCTGTTGCTGCGCCGTCTCGTTCGGCTCGACCGCCCCGGCAGCTACACCCACACCGTCGGCGGCGGCCTGGGCTGGGGGATCGGCGCGGCCGTCGGACGCGCGCTCGCCGAACCGGGGCGGCCGGTCGTCGCCGTCCTGGGCGACGGCTGCACGCTGTTCGGCCTGCAGGGACTGTGGAGCGCCGCACGGCAGTCGGCCCCCGTGCTGTTCGTGGTGATGAACAACGGCGTCTACCGCACGCTCCAGGACACCTACGAGACGATGGGCGGCCTGGGTGTGTGCCCCGGCACCGAACTGGGGCCGCTGGACTTCACACAGGCGGCCCGGTTCTTCGGGGTCGACGCGGTTCGGGCCGAGAGCGCGGACCACTTGCGCGAACTGGTGGCCGGGGCAGGGCAATTGACAGGGCCGCTGCTGGTCGACGTACCCGTTCGCGCATAGGCGACGCACCGATCCGGCATCGCAGACTCACAGCAACGCGCATCTTGTCACCCCCACCCGTCGACCCCGACCATCGGTCCATGAAGGACGGTCCGCTGCCGAAGTCGGTGCTCGCCCGCGGGGTGGCGCTGCTGCGCGTCTGCGGCGACGCCGAGACGACGCTCAGCCTTGCCGAACTGGCCCTGCGCACCGGGCTGCCCAAACCCACCGCACACCGCCTGATCGGCGAACTGGTCCGTCTCGGCCTGGTCGAGCGCACCCCGGAGGGCAGCTACCGCATAGGGCTCGGGCTGTTCGTGCTGGGCCAGTCGGCGCCCGCCGTGCGCGAACTGCGGGACGCCGCACTGCCGTACCTCGGCGACCTGCACGAGGCGACGCACGAGAACGTGCACCTGGCCGTCCCGGACGGCACCGACACCCTCTTCCTGGAGAAGGTCACCGGTCGCCGCGCCACCCCGATCGTCTCCCGCACCGGCGGCCGGCTGCCCGCCCACTGCACCGCGACCGGCAAGGTCTTCCTGGCCCTGGACCCCTGCCTCCCGCGCCGCGCGCTGCCCCGGCTGACCCCGCGCACCATGGTCCTGCCCGGCCAGCTCGCCCGCGATCTCGCCCTGACCCGGGCCCGTGGCTACGGAGTCAACCTGGAGGAGGCCGAGATCGGCGTCTCGGCCGTCGCCGCGCCCATCTACGCCCACGGCCGCGACTCCCGCCCGATCGCCGCGATCTCCGTCACCGGCGGCACCCGCCGCCTCGACGTGGACCGGATCGGGGCGCGGTTGTGCGCGGTGGCGAGGGCACTGACCCGGACGCTGTCGGCCTAACCCGATGCGGATGTTCCCTGCTGCATCGCCACGGCCAGCGCATGCTCCGTGAGCCGCTCCCCGTGCACCTCACCGGTGAGCCGCCCGCGGACGAACACCAGCACCCGGTCGCACACCTCCGTCAGCTCGGCGAGGTCGGTCGACGCGATCAGCACGGCCGCACCGCCCGCCGCCAACTCCCCGACGATACGGTGCATTTCGCCTCGCACGCCGACGTCGACGCCCCGCGTCGGATCGTCCAGGACCACGATCCTCGGCTCGGTCGCGAGCCACTTCGCGAAGACGACCTTCTGCTGGTTGCCGCCGGACAGCCGGGCCACCAGGTCGTACGGCCCTCCGCGCAGCCGCAGACGCTCCGTCAGATCGACGGTGCGCCGCACAAGTTCGGACCGCGAGGGCACGAACCCGCCCCGCCCCAGCGCCAGCCAGCTCACCGCGGTGGTGTTCTCCCACACCGTACGGTCCACCATCAGCCCGTACCGTTTCCGGTCGCTCGGCACGAAGGCGACGCCCGCCCGGACCGCGTCCCGCAGCGAGTGCGGCCGGCCGTGGCCGCCGATGTCCACCCGGCCCGCCGAGACCGCCGTACGCCCGCACACCACCTCCAACGCGCTGAGATGCCCGGCCCCTTGGAGTCCGGCGACCCCGACGACCTCACCGGCCCGTACGGTGAAGGTCACGTCCGCGAGCTTCCCCGGCACGCTCACCTCGGACAGCACCACCGGCGGCGGCAGATCGACCACGGTGCGCGACCGACGTGGCGGCTGCTCGGGGCGGCCGCCCAGCATCGCCGACACCAGCTCGGGCACGTCGACCTCCTGTCGGCGCACCCCGGCCAGCGCGACCTGCCCGTCCCGCAGGACGGTCACGCGCTGCGCGAAGCGCATCACCTCCTCCAGGAAGTGGGTGACGTACAGGACGGCGATGCCCCGCCCGGTGAGGGTGTGCAGGACCCGTTCGAGACGGTCCACGGCGGCGGCCGGGAGCGCCGAGGTGGGCTCGTCGAGGATCAGCAGCCGGGGCCGGCGCAGCACGGCCCGGGCGATCTCGGTCAACTGCTGGTCGGCGAGGGTGAGTTCACCGAGCTCCATACCGAGGTCGGCGTCCAGGCCCAGTTCGGCGAGGACCGGCCGGGCCGCTCGATCCATGGCGCCCCGGTCGAGCAGGCCGAGGCGGCGCGGCGGCTGGTGCGGGAAGAGGTTCTCCCGCACGGTGAGGTCGGGGAACAGGCTCAACTCCTGGGACACGGCGGCGATCCGGGTGTCCTTGGCCAGCCGCACCGCCCCCTCGTCGGCCGCCAGCGCCCCGGACAGGATCCTCACCAGCGTCGACTTGCCCGCGCCGTTCTCGCCGACCAGGGCGTGCACCTCACCGCCGCGCAGCCGGATACCCGCCCCGTCCAGAGCCCGGACGCCGCCGTACGACTTGACCAGGCCCTGTGCCACGAGGATGTCGCCGTACGTCATCTCAGCGCGCGTCCTTCAGGGGATGCATCTGCCCTTCCTGGTCGCCGAGGAGCTTGTCGATCGTCGGCTTGTACCAGTCGTACGCCGCCTTCGCGGACTTCTGCCGGGTGATGATCTCGTCGATGTTGGAGGAGTCGACGACCCCGCCGGGAGACAGGAACCACCCGTCGGGCAGCTTGCCGTCCTTCTCGCGCACCGACTCGATCAGCATCGCCGTGGACAAATAGCCCTTGAGGAAGTGCTGCGGGTCGATGGTGACGAAGTTCGAGCCGTCCTTGACCGCGTCGAGCGTCTTCGGGTCGACGTCGAAGCCGGCGGTCAGCCACTTGCCGTTCTTCGCCTTCTTGATCTTGGCGAGGTTGTAGCTGTCGGCGTCGCCGACACCGAGGAAGGCGAGCGCGTTCGGGTGCGCGTTGACCTGTGAGGACCAGGAGCTGTAGTTCTGACCGGGATCGCTGTACGTCTGGAAGGGGCCGACGATCTTGACGTTCGGCGCCTCCTTCTCGAACGTGTCGGCGATGCCCTTCGCCCGGTTGTCCAGCACCGGCGTCCCGGGGTTGGGCACCCCGATGGCGACCTCGCCCTTCGGGTCGTCGCCCAGCTTCTTCAGTGCCTCCTTCGCCATCAACTCGCCCAGCGCGTAGTTGTCGTTGCCGACGTAGAAGGTGACCTTGCTGCCGTCGGTGGGGGAGGTGTCCAGGGCGACGATCGGGATGCCCTTGTCCACGGCCTGGGCGGCGGGGCGGGTGAAGATCGGCGGGTCGAGGTTCTCCAGGACGATGCCGTCCTTGGCGCGGGTGGTGAGGTTCTGGAAGAGCTGCACCTCGGCGGGCCCGTCCGTGTTGGGCGGGCCGACGGCCTTGAAGTTCACGTCTCCCGCGTGGCTCGCGGCGCTCTCGGCACCGAGCACCATCTCGTGGGCGAAGTTGAGCGAGATGTTGGCCACGGCGATGCCCATGTTGAGCTCACCGCCGCCCTTGCCACTGGAGGCGCTCTCCCCGCACGCGACGGCGGTCAGCAGGACCAGCGCGGCGGGCAGCGTCAGCATTCGGCGGTGCATCACGGCCTCCAAGGAGCGGCTCACGGGGGTGGATCGGGGGCTTCGCGCGCGGGGGGTTGGGCTGGGTCACTGCTCAGGCTTGTCGGGGCGTTCACTTGTCACGGCGGCGTCCGGTCCGCCGCAGCACGCTGTCGGCCGCGACGGCGACGAGGATGACCCCGCCGGTCGCGAACGACGTCCAGTTGATGGGTATTTCGAAGAACACGAGCCCGGCGGCGACGACCGAAAGGATCATTGCCCCGGCCACCGCGCCGACGACCGAGCCGCGTCCCCCGGCCAGCGGGGTGCCGCCGATGATGCAGGCGGCGATGGCCTGGAGTTCGTAGCCCTGTCCCAGCGTCGGGTCGCCGGCGCCGTAGAAGGCGAGGGCCAGCGCGGCGGCGCACGCCGTGGTCAGCCCGGACAGGCCCAGGGCCTGGATGCGGGTGCGGACCACCGGGATGCCGCTGAAGGCGGCGGCGTCCGGATTGGAGCCGATCGCCCGCACCCGAGCGCCGAAACGGGTGCGGGCGAGCACCACCGCCAGCACGGCCACCACCGTGAGCAGCACCCACAGCGCGAACGGCACGCCGCCGGGATCCCCGCCCGCGAAGGTGAAGAACGAGTCGTTCAGCGGCAGGTCCGTGATCTGCTTGCCGTCCGCGAGCGCGAGCCCGACACCCCGGTAGAGCATCAGCGTGCCCAGCGTCACGATGAACGACGGCAGCGCGAGCAGCGTCGTGACCAGCGCGTTGAACACCCCCAGGGCGATGCCGGTGACCAGCATCACCGGCACCGCCAGCCAGGGCGTCGTCCCGTCCCGGACCACCAACGCCCCGACGACCAGACACATCGCGTACGTGCCGCCCACCGACAGATCGACCTCGCGCATGGCGAGCGCGAAGACCATCCCGCAGGCCATCAGCGAGATGTAGACGGAGTTGTGGGCGGTGGACAGCAGGTTGTCGGTGTCGAGGAAGTCCGGGTACGGGATGCCGATCCCGGCGATCAGCAGCCCCAGCACGATCAGTACGCCGAGCTCGTCCCGTACCAGCCGGCGCGGCAACGGCCGCCACCGGCGCGGCCCGCCACCCTGATCGCGGGCGCGCTCGGCGTCGTCCACGGCACGCTCGGTCTCGGTCATCGGGCACGGCTCCGGTACGACAGCAGCTGGGACCTGACTTGGGGTCGCCCGCAGCGTCGGCCCCACGGCCCCGGACAGCAACAAGGGCGTTCCAGCGAGTGAAATGGGCCCTTGCCGAGCGGCTGACCGGTCAGCACACTCGGCGCATGGAGACGCGTACCGCCCTGGTGACCGGAGCGGCACAGGGCCTCGGGCAGGAGTTCGCCGTCGCGCTCGCCGGGCGCGGCTACCGGGTCGCCGGCCTCGATCTCATCCCCCAGCCGGGGACCGCCGGAATGATCCTGGACTACGTGGAGTTGGTCGGAGACGTCAGCGACGCCGCCACCGTCGAGGAGGGGTTGGAGCGCGTCATCGACCAGTTCGGCGCGCTGCACGTCGTCGTGAACAACGCGGGCGTGTACCCCGCGAAACCCTTCGAGGAGACGACAGTTGAGGACTGGCGCCGGGTCATGCGCGTCAACCTGGAGGCGCCGTTCCTGGTGACCCGGGCTGCCCTGCCGTATCTGAAGGCGGCCGGCTGGGGCCGGATCGTCAACATCGCCTCGGCGGCCGTGTTCACCGCGCCCCCCACGATGGTCCCGTACGTCGCCTCGAAGATGGGCCTGATCGGCTTCACCCGCGCCCTGGCCTCGGCGCTGGCCCCGTACGACATCACGGTCAACGCGATCGCGCCCAGCATGGTCCGCACCGCCACGGCCGAGCGGACGGTCGGCGCGGACGGCGGCTTCGAGGCCGTACGCGACGGGCAGGCCGTGGCGAGGATCCAGGAGCCGGCCGACCTGGTCTCGACGCTCCTCTATGTGGTGGACGAGGCAAGCGGCTTCCTGACCGGCCAGACCCTCAACGTGTCAGGCGGATCCGCCTACCTCTGAGGGTCTGAGGTCCACTCCCGCAGTTCTTCCTTGAGCGACCGCTGAAAGGTCGTCAACAGGGCCTGCACGACCAGGGGTTCCATGTGCGCGGACAGGGACTTCACGTCCTGAGCGTCGCGTTCGGAGACCTCGCCCCGGAAGAGCTCCGCCAACTCGTGGGCGGCGGCCCGCGAGTGCTCGATGAGGACCTTCCGCGAGGCGAGGATCGCCTCCTGCGACAGCGGTACGTCGAGCAGCCGCACGCCCAGCCGGAGCAGCCCCAGGTCGACGCGATACGCATCCCCGTCCCCCGTGACCACGGTCATCGCGGCGAGCCGCTCGATCTCGTCGTCGCTCAGGACCCGCCCCGCCCGCCGCCCGAGCTCCTCCCGCGACACCGTCTCCACAACGTCGGGCGCCCAGGAGGCCACCACGGCCTGGTGGATGGCGAGGCCGTGCGCGCTCAGATCCGCCGGCAGCTGCTGCATGTACCGCTCGATCGCCGCCAGCGTCATCCCCTGGTGCTGCAGCTCCTCGATCAGCGCCAGCCGCGCCAGGTGCTCCCCGCCGTAGTGCCCCACGCGCCGCGCACCGATCACCGGCGGCGGCAGCAGCCCCCT
This sequence comes from Streptomyces fulvoviolaceus, assembly GCF_000718165.1. Lineage (GTDB taxonomy): Bacteria > Actinomycetota > Actinomycetes > Streptomycetales > Streptomycetaceae > Streptomyces > Streptomyces fulvoviolaceus. The sequence continues at coordinate 38,324 of NZ_JOEY01000011.1, forward strand.
GGTCCCGTAGAAACGGACCGTACGGACCGTGACCCCCGCCCGCGCGGCCAGCTCGTCGATCGTGAGGGTCGGCTCCCCGATGTCGGTGGGTTCGGTCGTCATGTGCAGCAGTATCGCTGTCACACCGGTGGTGTGACACCAGGGGCCACTGTCAGTGGGGGCCTCTACGGTGGTGTCATGTCGGGGATCTTGTACATCCGGGGTGACGCCACCGTTCCGTCGGTGAAGGGCGTCAAGCTGATCGCCCATGTCTGCAACGACATCGGGGGGTGGGGGAAGGGCTTCGTCCTGGCGATATCGCGGCGCTGGCCGGAGCCGGAGAAGGCGTACCGCGCCTGGCACCGCGCCCGCGCGTCGAACGACTTCGGGCTGGGCGCGGTCCAGTTCGTCCAGGTCGAGCCCTACGTGTGGGTGGCCAACATGGTCGGCCAGCGCGGCATCCGGACCGGGAGCAGGGGCGTCCCGGTTCGCTATGAGGCGATCGACACAGCACTGGGAGGGCTGGCGGAGAAAGCGGTCGAACTCGACGCGTCCGTGCACCTGCCGCGGATAGGGTGCGGTCTGGCCGGGGGCAAGTGGTCCCGCGTCGAGCCGTTGATCATCGAGCGGTTGGCGAAGCAGGGCATCGCCGTCACGGTCTACGACCACGGGGAGGCCCGGAGTTGAGCAAGGACACCGATGTCCTGGTACTGGGCGGCGCAGGCGTCGACACCATCGTGTACGTGCCTGAGTTGCCGCTGCCGTACGCCGACAGCTACATGATCGACTCCGGCATCCGCACCCGCGCCGGACAGACCGGGGACTTCGTCGCCGTAGGCCTGAGCGCCCTTGGCCTGCGCACCCACCACCTCGACCTGCTCGGCGATGACCCCGAGGGCGACCTGGTCCGCGCCCTGCACCGGGACCGGGGCATCGAGCTCACTGCCGTGCCCCAGCCCGCGGGGACCAAGCGCGCGGTGAACCTCGTAGGCCCCGACGGCCGGCGCCTGTCCCTGTACGACACCAGCCGCGCCCACGCCGAGGACAGACTGCCGGAGCAGACCGTCTGGACCCTGGCCGAGGCGAGCCGTCACGTCCACGTCTCGATCACTCACCCGTGCGCCCACGCCCTGCCCACCCTGCGCGAGACGGGTGTCACCATCTCCACCGACCTGCACGACTGGGACGGCGAGAACCCGTACCACGAGCCCTTCGCGTACACAGCCGACGTCGTCTTCCTCTCCGCGACCGCCCTGACCGACCCCGAGCGGACCATGCGCCACATCACCGAGCGGGGCAGAGCCGAGGTGGTCGTCGCCACCGACGGAGCCAAGGGCGCGTACCTGCTGGCCGACGGCGAGCTGACCCGCGTCCCGGCGGTGGCGCCGCCGAAGCCCGTGGTGGACACCAACGGCGCCGGCGACGCCTTCGCGGCCGCATTCCTCTACGGCCGGCTGACCGGCGAACCACCGCACCGGTGCGCCCTGTACGGCGCGGTGGCCGGCGCCCACGCCTGCACGATCCCGTCGACAGAGACGGACGCAATAGACCTGAACGAACTACTAACGCGCACTGCCACCCCCTAAGGGGCGCGGGGAACTGCGCGACAAGCCACGACGCACCCGCAGCCGCCCGACAACACAAGGCGGCACAACCCGCGGCGCGCTCAGCGCTCGTGCACGTCATTCGTCGCGGCGATCTTCTTCCACGACCTCGGCTGCACGGGCGGCGCAACCACCCCCTTCGCGATGGACGCACCCCGCGCCGCGGGAGCCGCCGGCTTCGACGGCTGGAACAGCCACGTGTCGAACACCGCCGACAGCGACTGCCCCGACACCTCATCGGCGTACTTCTGGAAGTCGGCCACCGACGCGTTCCCGTACGCGTACTTCTCCGGCCACCCCTTCAGAACAGCGAAGAACGCCGCGTCCCCGATCTCGTTCCGCAGCGCCTGCAGAGCCAGCGCACCCCGGTCGTAGACGGCGATGTCGAACTGGTTCTCCGGCCCCGGATCCCCGGGCTCGACCGTCCAGAACGCGTCGTCGGCCGGATGCGCGGCGTACACGTAGTCGGCGAGTTCCTGCGCCGTACCCTCACCCTCGTGCTCGGACCACAGCCACTGCGCGTACCGCGCGAAGCCCTCGTTGATCCAGATGTCCTTCCATCCGGCGACGGACACGAGGTCTCCGTACCACTGGTGGGCCAGCTCGTGCACGACGACGGAGACGTTGGACCCGTTGGCGAACTGCCGCGGGCTGTAGAAGGGCCGGGTCTGCGTCTCCAGCGCGTACCCCGTGTCGGTGTTCGGCACATACCCGCCCAGCGCGTTGTACGGATACGGCCCGAAGTACCCGCTCAGCCAGTCCGCGATCTCCCCGGTCCGCTCGACGCTCGCCCGCGCCGCACCGTCGTTGTCGCCGAGATCCTTGCTGTAGGCGTTGATGACCGGAATCCCGCTCTCGGTCGTCCCGGTGGTGATGTCGAACTTGCCGACGGCCAACGTCGCGAGGTACGTGGCCTGCGGCTTGTTGGACCGCCAGTTGTAGCGGGTCCAGCCCAGCCGTGAACTCGTCGACTGGAGCGTGCCGTTGGAGATGGCCTGACTGCCGTCCGGGACAAGGACGGACACGTCGTACGTCGCCTTGTCGAGCGGATGGTCGTTGCTCGGGAACCACCACCAGGCCGACTCCGGCTCGTTCGCCCCGACACCGCCGTCCGGAGTCCGGTGCCAGCTCGTGAAGCCGTACGCCTGCTCGGACGAGGGCACCCCGCTGTAGCGCACCACGACGGTGACGGCCGAACCCTTGGCCAGCGGCGTCTTCGGCGTGATCTCCAGCTCGTGCTCGCCCGAGGTCGCGAAGGACGCCTTCACGCCGTTCACCCGCACCTCGCTCACGTCCAGCAGGAAGTCCAGGTTGAACCGGGACAGGTCCTGCGTGGTGCGGGCCAGCAGAGTCGCCGTGCCCTCCAACTCGTCCGTGGCCGGCTGGTACTTCAGCCGCAGGTCATAGTGGGAGACGTCGTATCCGCCATTGCCGTAGGCCGGGTAATAGGGGTCGCCGATGCCCGGTGCGCCGGGGGAGTAGCTCGCGGCCGACGCCGGGATCGCCAGCAGGACGGACGCGGCGGCGAGTGCGCCGGGTGCCAGGATTCTGCGGTGCACGAAAGCTCCAAGTCGTAGGGGCACGAAGTCTGTTCGAACCCTATTCAGTCCCTGTGAGCCCGCACGTGTCCACGGCCGCCCCTGTCACACGATCGCCATTCGGCCGTCATGGGCGATCAGGCGCCCCACGCACCTTTCCAGCCACACTCCCTCTGCCCCAAGCGGCCCTCTTTTGTACGGGAGTTGACCGCGTTACCGTCCGCGCATGTCGATACGCACGCGCTTCACGATCTGGAGACCACTCGCGACGGCGGCCACAGCCGCCCTGCTGGCCACGTTCCTCACGCCCGCGGCCGCACAGGCCGCCCCGCGCGAGAGCCAACCCGTCTACTCGTACGAGAACGCCGTCCGCGAAGCCGTCTGGGTGGACACCGGACTCGACGGCGACAGCGACGGAAAGACAGACCGCGTCGCCGTCGACATCGTCCGGCCCCGCGAACCCGCCCAACAGGGCCGCAAAGTCCCGGTCATCATGGACGCCAGCCCGTACTACTCGTGCTGCGGCCGCGGCAACGAGAGCCAACTGAAGACGTACGACGCGAACGGCAACGTCGTCCAGATGCCGCTGTTCTACGACAACTACTTCGTGCCTCGCGGCTACGCCTTCGTCGGCGTCGACCTCGCCGGCACCAACCGCTCCGACGGCTGCGTGGACGTCGGCGGCCGCTCCGACATCCAGTCCGCGAAGGCAGTGGTCGACTGGCTGAATGGCCGAGCCACTGCCTACACGACCCGCAGCGGCACGACACGATCCAAAGCCACCTGGACCAACGGCAAGACCGGCATGATCGGCAAGAGCTGGGACGGCACCATAGCCAACGGCGTCGCCGCCACCGGCGTGAAGGGCCTGAAGACCATCGTCCCGATCAGTGCCATCTCCACCTGGTACGACTACTACTTCTCCAAGGGCGCCCCGCTCTACGACTCCGGCCCCGACTGGCTCTCCGACTACGTCGACAGCCCCGACGCCCGCGCCAAGTGCGCCGCCGTCCAGCAGAAACTCGTCGACCAGGCGCCCCGCACCGGCGACTGGACCCCGCTGTGGACCGAGCGCGACTACGTGAAGGACGCGAGCAAGGTCAAGGCGAGCGTCTTCCTGATCCACGGCATGCAGGACCTCAACGTCCGTATGCAGCACGTCGGTCCGTGGTGGGACGCGCTCGCCAGGAACGGCGTCGAGCGCAAGGTCTGGCTCTCCCAGACCGGCCACGTCGACCCCTTCGACTTCCGCCGTGCCACCTGGGTCGACACCCTGCACCGCTGGTTCGATCACGAACTCCTCGGCTACGACAACGGCATCGACCGCGAGCCCATGGCCGACATCGAGCGCCACCCCGACCAGTGGGTCACCTCGAAGTCCTGGCCGCCGCGCGGCACGGCCACCACGACCCTGCGCCCCGCCGAGGGCACCCAGGAGGGCGTCGGCACCCTCGGCCTGGCCAAGGGCACCGGTACCGAGACCTTCACCGACAACCCGGCGCTGAGCGAGACCGACTGGGCCGCGCAGATCGACACCTCCACGCCCGACAAGGCGGGCTTCGCCACCGGCCCGCTCACCAAGGACCTGCGCCTGTCCGGCTCCTCGAAGGTCACCGTCACCGCGACCCCGACCACCTCGACGGCCCACCTGTCCGCCGTCCTCGTGGACCTCGGCCCCGACACCATCCGCGACTACGGCGCGAGCGGCGAGGGCATCAGCACGCTCACCGACCGCACCTGCTGGGGCGTCAGCACGACGGGCGACAGCGCCTGCTTCAAGGAGACGCAGGCGAAGACCGCCGCCGTCGACTACACGGTCGTCAGCCGCGGTTGGGCCGACCTCGGCAACCACGCCAACCCCGGAAAGGGCGTCCCGCTCACCCCGGGCAAGGCGTACACGATCACCCTCGACCTGGGCGCCACCGACCACGTCGTCCCCGCCGGTCACCGCCTCGCCCTGATCGTCGCGGGCACGGACAAGGACCTGATCGACCCGCCGTCCACCACACCCACGCTGAAGATCGACCTGTCCCGTACGTCCGCGCGCGTCCCGCTGGTCGGTGGCGCGTCGGCGTTCGCGTACGCCACCGAGGGCGCCGCGACCGCCGTACCGGAGGCCACGCCACTCGAAGGCGTGACGGCACCGCGGACCGTCCAGCGCGTTCCGGGAGGAGCCGAGTGATCCGAGCCCTCACCCTGACCACGGCGGCCCTGGCCGCATCCCTGGTCGCCGTACCGGCCCAGGCGGCCGACGCCCCGCCCCGCACCGGCTTCGAGGAGTCGAACGGCGCCCGCTGGACCGGTGAGACGGAGGAGCAGGGCTTCCTGACCGCCGTCGACGAGGCGAGCGACCGCGTCTCCGTCGCCCGCATCGGTACGACGAAGCAGGGCCGCCCGCTTCAACTCGTCCGGGTCGGCACGCGGAACGCCCCGAACAAGGTGCTGCTCGTGTGCAGCCAGCACGGCGACGAACCCTCCGGCCGCGAGGCCTGCCTCACCAGGGTCCGCGACCTGGCGTATGCGAACGACACGCAGACCCGGCGCTTCCTGGACCGCACCACTGTCCTCGTCGTGCCCACCGCCAACCCCGACGGACGCGCCGCCGACACACGGGGCAACAGCGACGGCGTCGACATCAACCGCGACCACCTCGCGCTGCAGACGGCCGAGGCGCGGGCCATGGCGGCGGTCATCCGCGACCAACAGCCCGACGTCATCTACGACTTGCACGAATACACGCCCACGCCCCTGTACTACGACAAGGACCTCTTCGACCTCTGGCCCCGCAACCTCAACACGGACGAGGCCGTCCACGACGAGGCCGAGACCCTGTCCGAGGCGTACGTACGGCCCGCAGCGCAGAGCGCCGGGTACACGACCGGCACGTACGGCATCTGGACCGACCCCGTCACCGGCGACCCGATCAAACAGGTCGCCGGCGACGGCCAGGAACGCATCCTGCGGAACATGTCCGGCGTGAAGCACGCACTGGGCCTGCTGATCGAGAGCCGCGTCGATCCTCTGACGGACACGGACGAGGCAACCAACAACCTGCGCCGGGTGAACTCCCAACTGGCAGCGCTGAAAGGCCTGTTCGGGTTCGCCGACGAGCGTCGCGGCCAGGTCGAGGCCGCGACGACCGCCGCCCGGCACGAGGGCTACGCCGACACCGGCCCCGTCTACCTCGGCGGCGCCGACAACGACCCCGCCGAACCGACCGAGGTGATCCAGGACCCGCCCTGCGGCTACCGGCTCACCGCCGACCAGTACACGGAGGTCAAGGACGAGCTCGCCCTGCACGGCGTGAAGACGAAGGGCACGTACGTCCCGCTCCGTCAGCCCCTGCGCGCCCTCGTCCCCCTGCTCCTCGACGAACGCGCTCCGTACCACCTCACGGTCGGGGAGCCCGACACCGGCTGTTGAATCGGTCTAGATCTGCGGCACCTGTGGTAGGTCCTGGGGAACTGTGTGAAACCCGGCGTATCCACCGCCCCTGGGGAAGGTGCCGCAGATGACTGAAGACCTGAAGAAGAGAGGCGGCCGGGAAGGCCCGTCGGGCGTTCTCGGCCACGAGACCGACCGGGTGGTGTTCGGCGTCACCGCCGCCATCACCGTGGCCTTCGTGATCTGGGGCTGGGCGGCGACGGACTCGCTGGAGGACGTCTCCACGAAGATGCTCAACGGGCTGATCCACAACGGCGGCTGGGCCTTCATGCTGGCCGCCTCGTGTTTCGTGGTCTTCGCCCTGTGGCTCGCGATCAGCCGCTACGGCCGCATCCACCTCGGAGCCGAGGGCGAGGAACCCGAGTTCAAGACCGTGTCCTGGGTCGCGATGATGTTCAGCGCGGGCATGGGCATCGGCCTGATGTTCTACGGCGTCAGCGAGCCGCTCTCGCACTACACGACCCCGCCCCCGGGCACGACCCCCGCCGACTCCGCCGAACGCATGGAAACGGCGATGGCCACCACCCTCTTCCACTGGACGCTGCACCCCTGGGCGATCTACGCGGTGGTCGGCCTCGCCATCGCCTACAGCACCTTCCGCAAGCGCCGGCGCCAGACCATCAGCGCGGTCTTCACCCCGCTCATCGGGGAGAAGCACGCGAACGGCAACGCGGGCCGGGTGATCGACATCCTCGCGATCATCGCCACCGTCTTCGGTTCCGCCGCCTCGCTGGGCCTCGGTGCCCTCCAGATCGGCTCCGGCTTTCAGGAGCTGGACTGGATGGACGACGTGAGCACCGGCCTGCTCGTCAGCATCATCGCCGTCCTGACCCTGGCCTTCGTCGCCTCGGCGGTGTCGGGTATCGAGCGGGGCATCCAGTGGCTGTCCAACATCAACATGGTGCTGGCGCTGATCCTCGCGCTGTTCGTGTTCATCGCGGGCCCCACGATCATCGTCCTCGACCTGCTGCCCACCTCGATCTTCTCCTACCTCGGCGACCTGCCCCAGCTCGCCGGCCGCACCGAGGCCAGCGGCGGTGAGGGCGTCGCGGCCTGGCTCGGCAGCTGGACCGTCTTCTACTGGGCCTGGTGGATCTCCTGGACGCCCTTCGTCGGCATGTTCATCGCCCGCATCAGCCGCGGCCGCACCATCCGGCAGTTCGTCGGCGGCGTCATCCTCGTACCCAGCACCGTCAGCCTCGTCTGGTTCGCGGTCTTCGGCGGTACCGCGATGAAGCTGAAGGAGGGCGGCGCGCTCGGCGGCGAGGACACCCCCGAGGGCCAACTCTTCGGCGTCCTCCAGGAGTTTCCCGTCGCCACCGCCACCAGCCTGCTCGTGATGATCCTGGTCGGCATCTTCTTCGTCTCGGGAGCCGACGCCGCCTCCATCGTGATGGGCACGCTCTCCCAGAAGGGCGCGCTCGAACCCGGCCGCTTCGTCGTCGTGTTCTGGGGCATCGTGACCGGAGCCGTCGCCGCCATCATGCTGCTCGTCGGCAGTGGCCAGGGCGACGCGCTCACCGGCCTGCAGAACCTCACGATCCTGGCCGCCGCGCCCTTCGTCCTGGTGATGATCGGCATGTGCGTCGCCCTCATGCGCGACCTGCGCAAGGACCCGGTCATCGTGCGCGGCGAGATGGGCTCCGAGGCCGTCGGACTCGCCGTGATCGAGGGCCACAAGAAGTACGAGGGCGACTTCGAGATCAAGGTCGGCCCGGGCGCCGGTACGGAGACGGAAGGCGATCCGCTGGGCCACGACCACGGCTGAGCAGCTGAGTTCAGGGGGAGGCGAGCCCGGCCGCCTCCTCCGCACAGCCCCAGGCCACCGTCACGCCCCCACCGCCGTGACCGTAGTTGTGCACCAACACCCGCCCGTCCGGCAGCGGTGCACGCTCGAGCCGCACCGAGTCCCGCACCGGCCGCAGCCCCACCCGGTGCTCCAGCACCCGCGCCCCCGCGATCTCGGGCCGCAGCGCCGCACACCGCCGTACGATCGCCTCGGCCACGGCCGGATCCGGCTCCCGTGACCACTCGCCTTCATCCTCCGTGCCGCCCAGCAGGAGCCGCCCCGGCTGCGGGAAGAAGTAAGCCGTCCTGCCGTCGGCGTCCGCCGAAACGAGCCACGTACGGATCCCGGGGTTCTCCACCACGACCAACTGCCCGCGCACCGGACGCACGGACGCGTCCGGCACGAGCTCGCGGGCGCCGAGCCCCGTGCAGTTGACCACGACCGGCGCCTCGACCAGAGCGAGGTCGGACACCGTGCGCACCTCGATCGACCCGCCCGCCTCGAGGAACCGCTCCCGCAGCCACGGCAGATGGGTCGACATGTCGATGAGCGGCAGCCGGGCCCACACGCCCGTCCCTCCGTACTCCTCGGCCGTCGCCGCCCGCAGCCCCGGCACCCGGGCGCCCGCCCACGCGATCGCGCCGTCCAGATCGGCCTCGCCCAGTACCCCTTCGACCATGCGTACGCCGGTGACGTCGGGCTGCGCCGCCAACTCCTCGTACACGTCAAGGGACCGCAGCGCCCACGCACGGGCCGACGCCACCGGATCGATCCGGTGCGGCCACCACAGCGCCCCCGCAACCCACGAGGTGGTCCGCTCGACGGGATCCCGTGTCCACAGCCGTACCCGCCGGCCCCGCTCGGCCAGAACGACGGCCGTCGTCAGCCCGATGACCCCGCCCCCGACCACGACGACGTCGCCGCTCAGCTCACTGTCCACGCGGGGACGTTAGCGGAATGAGCCATGCCGTGCTCAGACCGCTCCCACTCTGGGGATACTCACATCATGTCTGCCGAATACGCGACCTTCGGCCTGGCACCGGCGATGCGTGCCGGTGGAGTCCTCGCCAACGGTGACTTCCGGGTACACCGGGACTTCGTGGACTTCATCGTCGACGAACGACCGTTGCTCTTCCAGCTCTCAGACCTCGACGCAGTATCCCCACTGGCCTCAGACGTCCCACCCGCCATCTTCACCGCGCAGGTCCGCAGCCTGCTGATGGAGACGGACGCCCCGCTTCCGGGCGGCCGTTACGTCATCTACGGCTGCCCCGAGTGCGAGGACCTGGCCTGCGGTGCCGTCACCGCCGCCATCGAGCGGGACGGCGACGACTACATCTGGCGGGACTTCGCCTGGCAGACCGACGAACACGCCGATCTGGAGCTCAACGGCTACCACGGCATCGGCCCCTTCCGTTTCCACGGCTCCGAGTACCGCGAGGCCCTCATCTCCCTTCTCGGTGAGGAGGCCGACAGCCCGCGCCGCAGGGTCCTGCTGATCGGCGCCCGTGTAGCCGTCCTGGCCAAACTGGCCGCCGCCCTGCGCATCATCGGCATCGGCGCCGACATCACCCGGGAGGTGGGCGACGTCCCCGCCGACGAACTGCGCGCCTACGGCGCCGTCGCCTTCGGCCGCGCGATCACCGAGGAGGAACGTGCCGCCGTACGCCGCTCCTTCGACCGCGCCGGCGTCGACGTGGCCTACGTCGACGGCCTCGCTCCGATCGTCCCGCTCCTCGTGGCGCAGATAGAGCACGCCCTGGACCGCAGGCCGGTGGAACAGCGCCGCCTCACCCGCCTGGTGACCGCCGACGGCGAGGCGGGCGTCGAGGTCACCTCACCGTGCCGGGTGCGTCTCACGGCGTACCGGCTCGACCGCCTTTACCGCACCCACGCCCAGGAGGTCTTCGACGGCGTACTGGAAGCCGGCCGCCATCGCATTTCCCTGGATGCGAAAGCGGTGAAGGGGGAGTCCTTCGTGGTGGCGCGGAGCTCGGGGAGTGTGCTGGTGGAGGCGATGGAGCGCTGACGGCGGGGCACGGGGTGGTGCGCGGAAACCGGGGCGCGTCCGGCCTCGGCGGGCGATTAGGATCGACCTCCTGATGACTGCCACCCTCGTCGCCAAGAACCTCGCCGCCGGCCACGGCGACCGCACCCTGTTCGCCGGGCTCGACCTCGTCGTCGCGCCCGGAGACGTGATCGGCCTGGTCGGAGCCAACGGCGCGGGCAAGTCCACGCTGCTCAGGATGCTCGCCGGGCTCACCACGCCGGAGGAGGGCGAGCTCAGGCTGTCCCCGCCGACGGCGAGCGTCGGCCATCTGCCCCAGGAGCCGGAACGCCGGCCGGGCGAGACCGTACGGGATTTCCTGGCCCGCCGCACAGGCGTCGCCGAGGCCCAGCGGGTGATGGACGAGGCGACACAGGCGCTGGTGGACGGGGCGCCGGGCGCGGACGACGCGTACGCGACGAGCCTGGAGCGCTGGCTCGACCTCGGCGGCGCCGACCTCGACGAGCGGGCCGAGGAGGTCGCCGACTCGCTGGGCCTGGCGGTCGACCTGGACCTGCCGATGACGTCCCTGTCCGGCGGCCAGGCGGCGAGGGCCGGTCTCGCCTCCCTCCTCCTCTCCCGCTACGACGTCTTCCTGCTCGACGAGCCGACCAACGACCTGGATCTGGACGGTCTGGAGCGTCTGGAGCGGTTTGTGAAAGGCCTCCGCGCCGGCACCGTCGTCGTCAGCCACGACCGCGAGTTCCTCACCCGCACCGTCACCAAGGTCCTCGAACTCGATCTCGCACAGCAGCAGATCACCCTCTACGGCGGCGGCTACGAGGCCTACCTGGAGGAGCGGGAGGTGTCCCGCCGGCACGCCCGCGACGACTTCGAGGAGTACGCCGACAAGCGGTCCGCACTCCAGGACCGGGCGCAGATGCAGCGCTCCTGGATGGACAAGGGCGTGAAGAACGCCCGCCGCAAGGCGAACAACGACAACGACAAGATCGGCCGCAAGTTCCGCTCCGAGGCCAGCGAGAAGCAGGCCGCCAAGGCCCGCCAGACCCAGCGCATGATCGAACGCCTCGACGTCGTCGAGGAGCCGCGCAAGGAGTGGGAACTGCGCATGGAGATCGCGTCGGCACCGCGCTCGGGGTCCGTGGTCGCCACGCTCCGGGACGCCGAGGTACGGCGGGGCGACTTCGCCCTCGGGCCGGTCTCGCTCCAGATCGACTGGGCGGACCGGATCGCGGTGACGGGAGCCAACGGTGCCGGCAAGTCCACGCTGCTGGGCGCCCTGCTCGGCCGGGTCCCGCTCGACTCGGGCAACGCCTCGCTCGGCTCCGGCGTCCTGATCGGCGAGGTCGACCAGGCCCGCAAGCTCTTCCACGGCCCGGAGGCCCTGCTCGACGCGTTCTGCGCGGCGGTTCCGGACACCGAACCGGCCGAGGTCCGCACCCTCCTGGCCAAGTTCGGCCTGAAGTCCCACCACGTCCTGCGCCCGGCAGCCGGCCTCTCCCCGGGCGAGCGCACGAGGGCCGGACTGGCGCTGCTGCAGGGGAGGGGCGTCAACCTCCTCGTACTGGACGAGCCGACCAACCACCTGGACCTACCGGCCATCGAGCAGCTGGAGTCCGCACTGGACGCCTACGAGGGCACGCTCCTCCTGGTCACCCACGACCGCCGCATGCTGGACGCGGTCCACGTGACCCGCCGCCTGGAGGTAGCGGACGGCAAAGTAACGGAACGTTGATATCGCCCTGACTGGGAGCGCCCCTCAGGGGCGCGGGGAACTGCGCGACCAGCCACAACCGGACCCGCAGTTCCCCACAACCTCTACCGCCCCTTGTTCTTGGGATTGAGCAACCCGGCCTTGCGCAGAGCATCGGCCATCGCACTGTTGGCCGGCGGCGGCGCAGCCTGCCGCGAACCACCACCGCCCTGCCGCTGGGGCTGCCGCCGCTGCTGAGGCGGACGCTCACCCCGCTGCTGTCGCCGCTCACCGCCGGAGGCCTCCGCCTCGTCGTCCAGCCGGAGCGTCAGCGAGATCCGCTTGCGCGGGATGTCGACATCGAGGACCTTCACCTTGACGATGTCGCCGGGCTTCACCACGTCCCGAGGATCCTTGACGAACGTCTTCGACAGCGCGGACACGTGCGCCAGACCGTCCTGGTGCACACCGATGTCGATGAACGCCCCGAAGGCCGCCACGTTCGTCACGACCCCTTCCAGGACCATCCCGGACGACAGGTCGGAGATCTTCTCCACGCCCTCCTTGAAGGTGGCCGTTTTGAAGGCGGGCCGCGGGTCGCGCCCGGGCTTCTCCAACTCCTTGAGGATGTCCGTCACGGTCGGCAGACCGAACGTCTCGTCCACGAAGTCCTGCGGCTTGAGCGAGCGCAGCACACCCGTGTTGCCGACGAGCGCGGCCACCTCCTGGCCGGCGGTCTTCACCATGCGCCGGACGACCGGGTACGCCTCGGGGTGCACGCTGGACGAGTCCAGCGGGTCGTCGCCGCCACGGATCCGCAGGAAGCCCGCGCACTGCTCGTACGCCTTCGGGCCGAGCCGGGCCACGCCCTTCAGCTGGGTGCGCGACTTGAACGGGCCGTTGGTGTCCCGGTGCGACACGATGTTCTCGGCGAGCCCGGAGGTGATGCCGGAGACCCGGGCGAGCAGCGGGGCCGACGCGGTGTTGACGTCGACACCCACGCCGTTCACACAGTCCTCCACCACCGCGTCCAGCGAACGCGACAGCTTCACCTCGGACAGGTCGTGCTGGTACTGGCCGACACCGATCGACTTCGGGTCGATCTTCACCAGCTCCGCGAGGGGGTCCTGCAGCCGGCGCGCGATCGACACCGCGCCGCGCAGCGACACGTCCATGTCGGGCAGCTCCTGCGAGGCGAAGGCCGAGGCCGAGTACACGGAGGCGCCCGCCTCGGACACCATGACCTTGGTGAGCTTCAACTCCGGGTGCTTGGTGATGAGTTCACCGGCGAGCTTGTCGGTCTCGCGGGACGCCGTGCCGTTGCCGATCGCGACCAGCTCGACCTCGTGCTGCTTGGCCAGCCGGGCCAGCTTGGCGATCGCCTCGTCCCATTTGTTGGCCGGGACGTGCGGGTAGATGACGTCGGTCGCCACCACCTTGCCGGTCGCGTCGACGACGGCGACCTTCACGCCCGTACGGAACCCGGGGTCCAGGCCCAGGGTCGCGCGCGTGCCGGCCGGGGAGGCGAGCAGCAGGTCGCGGAGGTTCGCCGCGAAGACGTTGACCGCCTCGTCCTCGGCGGCGGTGCGCAGCCGCAGCCGCAGGTCGATGCCGAGGTGCACGAGAATCCGGGTGCGCCAGGCCCAACGGACCGTGTCCGTCAGCCACTTGTCGCCGGGACGGCCGCGGTCGGCGATCGCGAACTTGTGGGCGACGATCCCCTCGTAGGACGAAGGACCCTCGGTCGCCTCCTCCGGCTCCAGGACGAGGTCGAGGACCTCCTCCTTCTCGCCGCGCAGCATCGCGAGGATGCGGTGCGAGGGCAGCTCGGTGAACGGCTCGGCGGAGTCGAAGTAGTCGGAGAACTTGGCGCCCGCCTCCTCCTTGCCGTCCCGCACCTTGGCGGCCAGCCGTCCGCGGACCCACATGCGCTCGCGCAGCTCACCGATCAGGTCGGCATCCTCCGAGAACCGCTCGGTGAGGATCGCGCGGGCGCCGTCGAGGGCGGCCTGCGGATCGGCCACGCCCTTGTCGGCGTCGACGAACGCGGTGGCAGCGGCGAGCGGCGCGACGGTCGGGTCGCCGAGCAGGCCCTCGGCCAGCGGCTCCAGACCGGCCTCGCGCGCGATCTGCGCCTTCGTACGCCGCTTGGGCTTGTACGGCAGGTAGATGTCCTCCAGGCGCGCCTTGGTCTCCGCGCCCCGGATCTGCGCCTCCAGCTCGTCGGTGAGCTTGCCCTGCTCGCGCACCGAGTCGAGGATCGCCGTCCGCCGCTCCTCCAACTCCCGCAGATAGCGCAGCCGCTCCTCGAGCGTGCGCAGCTGCGCGTCGTCGAGCATCTCGGTCGCTTCCTTGCGGTAGCGGGCGATGAAGGGAACCGTTGAACCGCCGTCGAGCAGTTCCACGGCAGCCTTGACCTGCCGCTCCCGTACGCCGAGCTCCTCGGCGATCCTGCCTTCGATGGACCCAACGTCGATGGGCGTGCGTGTCGTCACGATCCCGTACCGCCTTCTCACTGAGGTTGCGCGGCAATTGTGGCAGGTGGCACGGACACTCGGGGATCAGGGCGCGGTCATCAGGCCCTGCGGCGCCGGGTGGAGCCCGAGGCACCACCGAAAAGCCGGGCCAGCGCCCGGAAGGGCAGCGTCACGACGGTGGCGATGGCCCCACCGATCTGGCGCAGTACGTCAGCGATTGCACGGAACACGAGAATCCCCTTTCCTCTCCCGGCCACCACGACCGGAGGAGGACCGAGTACCTCGCCCGCGGCCCGGCATGCGCCATCGCCCCGCGGCACCTCCGATCAGCGCTTGCCGAACAGGCCCGCCGGGTAGGCGCCGGCGGTGAGTACGGCGCCCGCGAACTTCCTGCCGAGCTCGGTCAGGCGGGCGACGCCGTCCGCGCCCAGGTGCTCGTAGGGAGCCCGGTCCAGCGTGTCGGTCTCCCGTTCGATCTCCTCGCGCAGCGCGGCGCCCTGCTCCGTCAGCTCGCCGTCCGCGTCCAGCAGTCCGCGCTCCCGCAGCCGTCCGGCCGCCGCTTCCCATTCCTCCCGGGTCCAGCCGCGCGTGACGGACACCCACTTCGGTGTCATTCCCCTGCCGGTCGCGGCATGGGTCACCAGGGCTTCCAGACCGTCGAGCCCGGCGGCCATCAGCGCGGCGAGGTGCCCGTCGCCCCGGTGCTCGCGCAGCAGCGTGGCCGCGTGCCAGTAGGCCAGGTGCGGCTCCTCGGGCACCGGCAGGTCGGCGTGCGCGGAGTACAGCGGCCGGGCGCTGCGCGAACAGGCCCCGGCGGCACGCAGGGCGAGCCGCGCGGCCTCCGCCATCTCCGCCGAGGCCAACGCCTCCTCGCCCAGCAGACGACGCAGCGTCGAGTCGACGGCACGCGCGCGTGCGGCGAGAACCTGCTCGGGCGTGGCGACCGACCAGACCGCGGGCACGTGCTCGGCCACCAGCTCGTGCTTGTAGTTGTAGAACGTCGCCGTCACCGTGCCGGCCCCGACCGGCCCCATCGCGGCCGCGCGCACCGCGAAGTTCACGGCCCGGGGATGGGTGACGCCGACCGAGCCCAGCTCACGGTCCAGGTCGGGCGAGAAGTAGTGCGTGGCGTGCAGGGTGTTGAGCGTGTTCTGGCAGTGGCGGCCCGCGCGAGGGTCCAGGACGGCGGTAGTCATGGACCACACGCTACCGACCGGTCGGTACTCGGGCGGTGGGCGGTCCCGGCCGATGGCGGAAAAGGTGGGGACATCGTCATTGCGGCTGTCCCGCCGCCCGCAAAGAATCGACCGCATGGCCCAGCGAACCGTTCTCGTCCTCCTCTTCGACGACGTGCAGAGCCTCGATGTCACCGGCCCTCTGGAGGTCTTCGCGGGCGCCGAGCAGCACACCCCGGGTACGTACCGCATCCGTACGGCGTCCCTGGACGGGGCTCCCGTGCGGACCTCCAGCGGCCTGACCCTCGTACCGGACGAATCGTCGGCAGAGGCCCGTGAACCGCACACCTTGCTGGTCCCGGGCGGCGAGGGCACCCGCCACCCCGACCCGCGCCTGATCGACTGGCTGCGTGAGAACGGCTCGCGCGCCGAGCGCCTGGTCTCCGTGTGCACCGGTGCGTTCCTGCTCGCCGGGGCGGGCCTCCTGGACGGCCGCCGTGCCACGACCCACTGGGCGTACTGCGACACGCTCGCCCGTGCCCACCCGGCCGTCGAGGTCGACCCCGACCCCATCTACATCCGCGACGGCCGGATCGCCACCTCCGCCGGCGTCACCTCGGGCATCGACCTCGCCCTCGCGCTGGTCGAGGAGGACCTGGGCCGGGACGTGGCCCTCGCGATCGCCCGTCACCTGGTCGTCTTCCTGCGCAGGCCGGGCAACCAGGCCCAGTTCAGCGCCCAGCTCGCCGCCCAGACCGCCCAGCGCGACCCGCTCCGGGAGGTCCAGCAGTGGATCACCGAGCACCCCGCCGACGACCTGACCGTCGAGTCCCTCGCCGCCCGGGCCAACCTCTCGCCTCGCCACTTCGCCCGCGCCTTCCAGGCCGAGACCGGCATGCCCCCCGGCCGGTTCGTCGACCGGGTCCGCCTCGAACACGCCCGCCGTCTCCTGGAGGACACCGGCGGCGGCATCGAGGAGATCTCCCGCACCAGCGGCTACGGCACCCCCGAGGCCATGCGCCGGGCCTTCGTCAGAACCCTCGGAACAGCCCCGGCCGAGTACCGCCGCCGCTTCCGCTCCACGCCCGTTCACTGAACTGAACAGAACTGGACTGAACCGATCCGAACCGAGCTGAAAGGAATCCGATGCAGATCGCGATGGTCGTCTACGACCGCTTCACCGCCCTCGACGTCGTGGGGCCCTACGAGATCCTCAGCCGCCTCCCGGACGTACGGGTCGACTTCGTCGCCGAGCAGACGGGCCCGGTCCGCACCGAGACGGGATTCCTCGCACTGACGGCGGACAAGGCCTTCGACGAGGTCCCGCATCCCGACGTCGTCGTGGTGTCGGGGGGACCCGGCACCTTCGCCCAGCTCGAGAACGAGGTCCTCCTGCAGTGGCTCCGGGCCGCCGACGCGACCAGCACCTGGACGACCTCCGTCTGCTCGGGGTCGCTGTTGCTCGCCGCCGCGGGCCTCCTGGAGGGACGCCGGGCGACCTCCCACTGGGTGGCTCTCGACCTGCTGAAGGAGTTCGGTGCCGAGCCGACGGGCGAGCGGGTCGTGACCCAGGGCAAGTACGTCACGGCGGCCGGCGTCTCCTCGGGCATCGACATGGCCCTCACCCTGGTCGGCAGGATCGCCGGCGACGAACACGCCCAGGCCGTACAGCTGTTGACCGAGTACGACCCGCAGCCGCCCTACGACGCCGGATCCCCCGGGAAGGCACCCGCGCACCTCGTCGAGGAGTTCCGCACGAACAGCCGCTTCACCCTCGCGTAGTCCAGGTGAAGCTCGGCCGCCTGCGCTCCAGGAACGCGGCGACGCCCTCCGCGGTGTCGCCGCTGTCGCGCGCCTGCTCGCTCCAGTAGGCGTCCCGGTCCGTGAGCCCGTTCGCGAACTCCTTCGCCGCGGCCTGCGTCAGCTGCGAGCGGGAGACCAGGATCCGGGTGAACTCCCCGACCCGCTTGTCGAGTTCGCCCTCCGGCAGTACCTCGTCGACCAGTCCCGTGTGCAGCGCGCGCTCCGCGTCGATCAACTCGCCCGAGAACAGCAGGTACTTGGCGGCCGAGGGACCCACCAGCGACACCAACCGCCGGGTGGAGGAGGCCGGATAGACGATCCCGAGCTTCGCCGGCGTCACCCCGAACAGCGAGCCCTCCGCGGCGAACCGCAGATCACAGGCCGCCGCGAGCTGCGACCCACCGCCCACGCAGTGGCCCCGGACCGCGGCCAGCGTGGGCTTCGGAAACGCCGCGAGGGCCTCCTCGGCGAGCACTGCGAGCCCCTGCGCCTCCTCCGGCGACTCCCGCAGCGTGGAGATGTCGGCGCCCGCACAGAACGTGCCGCCCTCACCGGTCAGCACGAGAGCCCGTACGTCCGCATCCGCGGCCAGGGTGTCGAGGAGCGGCGGCAGCGCTCGCCACATCGCGGCCGTCATGGCATTGCGCTTGGCCGGATGGTGGACCACGACAGTGGCGACCGAGTCGGCGACGGTGTGCAACAGCTGCGGCTCCATGAGTCGGATGCTAGCCGCACCCCTCGGCCGCACGATCAAGAAGGGGGTCGTAGCTCCAGGAGCCCCGCAGGGCCGGGCTCCAGGAGCCCCGCAGGGCCGGGCTCCAGGAGCCCCGCATGGCCGCAGACAAGAGCGAGACCGTGGCCACGCTCACGAACAAGCCGAACGGGCGGAACGAATCGAACGGCTCCGCGGTCAAACCCGTACAACCCGAATAGTTCGCAAAGACGGCACAAGGGGGACAGGAACAGTCCCACAACTGACCGCGTCATACGCCAACGGTCAGAAGTGCTCGATACTTGCTGACTTCTGTTCAGTTCTCCGGGGCGAAGCGGCGCACTCCCAACACTCGACTGTGTGGTGACAATCGAGCGCAAGGGTGGCGACCGGACGATGGAGAACCACGGGCGCGGGTCCGGCCCACGCCCAGCGGGCGGCGGAGAAGAGCCCCTCGAACCGAGCACACCGGATCCGCTGCCGTACGAGGGTGTGTGGCGGTTCACCGCCACCGCCGTCGACGCGTCGGTCCCGCAGGCGCGGCATGCCGTACGGGACCTGCTGTTCCGCCAGGGTGTGCCGGTCTCGGACGATCTGGTCCAGGGCCTCCTGCTGATCGTCTCGGAACTGGTCACGAACGCCGTCCGGCACGCGGCGCTGCTGTCGCCGATGCTCGCGGTGGAGGTCGCCGTCGGCGCCGAGTGGGTGCGGGTGTCCGTCGAGGACAACCACCCCTACCGCCCCACCGCCCTGGAGGCCGACCACGGCCAGACCGGCGGACGGGGCCTGCTCCTGGTGCGCGAGGTCACCCGGGAGGCGGGCGGGGTGTGCGACGTCGAGCACACGTCGAGCGGCGGCAAGGTGATCTGGGCCGCCCTGCCGCTCAAACCCGTGCGGGTGTCGTGACGCCTCTCACCAGCCGGCCGACGGGCCCGTCAGCTCCCTGACGGCGGGACGGGCCGCGTCCAGGACGGTCATGAACCACGAGGAGAAGGTGTCCTTCGCATGCCGCTCCGCCAGCTCGGCGGGCGTCACGAAGGCCGTCGCGCCGACCTCCTCCGGGTCCGGCCCGAGCTTGGACTGCACGAGCCCGACGAAGAGGTGGTTGTACTCCTGCTCGACCAGGCCCGAGTCCGGGTCCGGATGGTTGTAGCGGACGGTGCCCGCCTCGGCGAGCAGCGACGGGGAGACGCCGAGCTCCTCGTACGTGCGCCGGGCCGCCGCCGCGAAGGGCGCCTCGCCCGGGTAGGGGTGGCCGCAGCAGGTGTTGGACCACACACCGGGGGAGTGGTACTTGCCCAGCGCCCGCTGCTGGAGCAGCAGCCGGCCCTGCTCGTCGAAGAGGAACACGGAGAAGGCGCGGTGCAGCTGGCCCGGCGCCTGGTGGGCGGCGAGCTTCTCCGCGGTGCCGATCGTGACGCCGTTCTCGTCGACCAGTTCCAGCAGGATCGCGTCTGCGGTGCCGTTCGACGCGCTGTGCGTCGCGGTGGCAGGTGTGATCGGCATACCCATCCTTCGCATCGGTTTTTCGCGCCTCAAGTCTGCCGCACAAATACGGCGCTCCCGGCAGTTGATCGTGCCCGGCGCGGCGGACGGGGAACCGTCCGGGGCGGCGCTGTGAGGTTGAGGACGCAACGGCGAGCCGGATCGCTGCATTCCGCCAGTACCGGATTTTCCGGCCTTACCGGACTCTCAGTGGCACAGCCGCGCCTCGTGCTCCGCGTGCCCGCTGGGTTCCAGCTGGAAGGTGCAGTGCTCCACGTCGAAGTGGTCGCCCAGGCAGCCCTGGAGCTCGTGCAGCATCTTCTCGTGGCCGATCGCGCTGAGGACGTCGGAGCGCACGACCACGTGCGCGGACAGGACCGGCATCCCGGAGGTGATCGTCCAGGCGTGCAGGTCGTGGATGTCCTCGACGCCGTCGAGAGCCAGTATGTGGGCCCGTACCTCGGAGATGTCGACGTCCTTGGGGGCCGCCTCCAGCAGGACGTCCAGGGTCTCGCGCAGCAGCTTGAAGGTGCGCGGCACGATCATCAGGCCGATCACGAGCGAGGCGATCGGGTCGGCGGTCTGCCAGCCGGTGGTGAGGATCACCGTCGCCGAGATCAGCACCGCGACCGAGCCCAGCGCGTCCGCCGCGACCTCCAGGAACGCGCCGCGTACGTTCAGGCTCTCCTTCTGACCGCGCATGAGCAGCGTGAGAGAGATCATGTTCGCGACCAGACCGATCGCGCCGAACACGATGGTCAGCCCGCCCTCGGTGTCGGCCGGCGTGACGAACCGATGGATCGCCTCGTACAGGACATAACCGCCGACCCCGAGCAGCAGCAGACAGTTCGCGAGGGCGGCGAGGATCTCGGCGCGGGCGAGGCCGAAGGTGCGGTTCCCGCTCGGCGGGAGGTTCGCGAAGTGGATCGCGAGAAGGGCCATGCCCAGGCCCAGCGCGTCCGTCGCCATGTGCGCCGAGTCCGCGACCAGCGCGAGCGAGTCGGCGACCACACCGCCGACGATCTCGACCACCATGACGGTGAGCGTGATCGACAGCGCGACCCGCAGCCTGCCCCGGTAGGCGGCGGTCGCCGTACCGCCGGCGGGCGCGTGCGTGTGTCCGTGGTCGTGCCCAGCCCCCATGGAAGCCGCCTCCTACGCGTTGATCCGGAACAGCCTGTCCGGGATCACAGTGAACTACGGGTAGGGGGTATCGGGCAACGCGGCACTGAACACCGTTGTCATGTGCCCTGACCTGCGCAAACGATTTGCAGGTCAGGGCGCCCTCAGTTCACTTGCCGTGGTGCAGCAGCCAGCCCCGCCAGGCCGACTCGACCATCTCGCGCACCCCGCGCCGGGCACTCCAGCCGAGCGTCTCGGCGGCCCGGACGGCCGAGGCCACCGAGACCGGTGCGTCGCCGGGGCGCCGGGCCTCCACGAGGGGCGGTCGTCGGTCACCGCTCACCTCGCCGATGACCGTGATCAGCTCGCGCACGGAGACGCCTTCGCCGCGACCGATGTTGACCGTGAGGTCGCCCTGCAGGTCCCCTTCGGCCAGCCGTCGGGCCGCCGCCAGATGCGCCTCCGCGAGATCGGCGACGTGAATGTAGTCACGGATGCACGTGCCGTCCGGCGTCGGATAGTCGTCGCCGAAGATCCGCGGGGCCTCGTCACGGGTGAGCCGGTCGAAGACCATCGGAACTATGTTGAAGACGCCGGTGTCGGCCAGTTCGGGTGCGGCCGCGCCCGCCACGTTGAAGTAGCGCAGGCACACGGTCGAGATGCCGTGCGCCCGGCCAGCCGCCCGCACCAGCCACTCCCCGGCGAGCTTCGTCTCGCCGTACGGGTTCACGGGCGCGCACGGAGTGTCCTCCGTGATCAGTGCCACATCCGGGTTGCCGTAGACGGCCGCCGACGAGGAGAAGAGGAAGCGCTTGACCCCGGCCTCGGCGACCGCCTCCAGGAGCGTGCCGAGACCGCCCAGGTTCTCCTGGTAGTACCGGGTCGGCTGCGCCACGGACTCGGCGACCTGTTTGCGCGCCGCCAGGTGCACCACACCCGTCACCGCGTGCTCGGCCAGCACCCGCTTCAGCAGGTCGCCGTCGAGCGACGAGCCCTGCACGAGCGGGACCTCGGCCGGCAGTCGCGCGGGGAAGCCGGCGGAGAGATCGTCCAGTACGAGGACCCGCTCTCCGGCGTCGGTCATGGCCCGCGCCACATGGGCCCCGATGTATCCGGCACCGCCGGTGATCAGCCATGTCATGGTCGCCCACCCTATGCCGACCCGACGGCGGCCGACCCCGATGTCCCGGATGCCCGGTCTGTGAGCGCGGTTTGTGGGCGAGGCCCGTGATCACCGATGATGATCGCGGCAAAGGCCGGGGGAGGCAGCGCTGATCGGCCCGTGAACGGGCGGTGAACGCAGCCTTCCTCGTATCCGATAGCCTCTGCCGACATGCCGCCCGCCTGGTGCAGCCCGACCACGCCAAGGGGCGCCCCCACCGTGAACACGACCGGCGCCCGCGCGTCGGCACCCAGGGAGTGAGTTCGGTTGTCGACCGCCATCCTCACCGGTCAGCCGGTCCCCGGATCGTCGATCGAGGGTGATCTGCGGGCCCTCGGATACGACGTACGGATCGCCTCCGACGCCTCCGACACCGAGACGCTGCTCGCCCAGGTCCCCGGCGACCAGCGGGCCGCCGTGGTCGACGCCCGCTTCGTGGGCCACCTGCACGCCCTGCGCCTCGGGCTCACCGACCCCCGCTTCCCGCTCGCCGCGATCCCGGGCGCTGTGACGGCCCAGCCGGCCGGCCGCCAGGCCCTGACGCGGGCGATGGCCCGGGAGAGCTCGGCGGGCAATGGAACGACGCTCGTGGACAGCCTCGCGGACCGCATAGTCACCGCGCTCGACACCGACGGCGCCGACGTCCACCGCCCCGAGCTCGGCAGCCTGGTCGCCGCGGTCCCCGCCGACCCGCAGGCCCGCAACGAGGCACGGCAGGCCGTGGCGAACGTCGACGACGAGGCCGTACGCCTGAAGTCGGCCGTGAAGTCCCGCGACGGCTTCTTCACCACCTTCTGCATCAGCCCGTACTCCCGCTACATCGCGCGCTGGTGCGCCCGCCGGGGCCTGACCCCGAACCAGGTCACCACCGTCTCCCTGCTCACCGCGCTGATCGCGGCGGGCTGCGCGGCCACCGGTACCCGGGTCGGCTTCATCGCGGCGGGCGTCCTGCTGATCGCGTCCTTCGTCCTGGACTGCGTCGACGGCCAGATCGCCCGCTACTCCCTGCAGTACTCCACGCTCGGCGCCTGGCTCGACGCCACCTTCGACCGGGCCAAGGAGTACGCCTACTACGCGGGCCTCGCGCTCGGAGCGGCCCGCGGCGGCGACGACGTATGGGCGCTGGCGCTCGGCGCGATGGTCCTGCAGACCTGCCGGCACGTCGTCGACTTCTCCTTCAACGAGGCGAACCACGACGCCACCGCCAACACCAGCCCCACCGCCGCCCTCTCCGGCAAGCTCGACAGCGTCGGCTGGACGGTGTGGGTGCGGCGCATGATCGTGCTGCCGATCGGCGAGCGCTGGGCGATGATCGCGGTGCTCACGGCGGTCACGACTCCGCGTATCACCTTCTACGTCCTTCTCGTCGGCTGTGCCTTCGCGGCGACGTACACCACGGCGGGCCGGGTGCTCCGGTCGCTGACGCGCAAGGCGCAGCGCACGGACCGGGCGGCGCAGGCGCTGGCGGATCTCGCGGACAACGGGCCGCTGGCCTCGCTCGTGGCGCGTGCCACCCGCGCCCGCCTGGGCACCCCGTTGCTGGTGGCGGCGGCCGGGACCGCCGTCCTCGCCGTGTCCCTCTTCTCCGGGGCGGCCTGGGCGCCCGTCGCGGGTGCCGTCGTCTACACGGTCACCGCCGGTCAGGCGCTGTACCGCCCCCTCAAGGGCGCCCTCGACTGGCTCGTCCCCCCGCTCTTCCGCGTCGCCGAATACGGCACCGTCCTGGTCCTGGCGGCCCAAGCGGACGTGAACGGAGCCCTTCCTGCGGCTTTCGGGCTGGTGGCGGCCGTCGCCTACCATCACTACGACACGGTGTACCGCATCCGCGGCAACGCCGGAGCGCCCCCGGCCTGGCTGGTGCGCGCCATCGGGGGGCACGAAGGGCGGACGCTGCTCGTCACCGTCCTGGCCGCCGCGCTCACCGCTTCGCAGTTCAAGGTCGCGCTCACGGTTCTCGCCGTGGCCGTCGCCCTGGTGGTGCTCGTCGAGAGCATCCGCTTCTGGGTGTCCTCCGGGGCACCCGCCGTACACGATGAAGGAGAACCCGCATGATCGGCCTCGTGCTCGCGGCCGGCGCCGGACGGCGTCTGCGCCCCTACACCGACAGCCTGCCCAAGGCGCTGGTGCCGGTGGGGCCCGCGGGTATAGAGGGCGAACCCACGGTTCTCGACCTGACGCTCGGCAACTTCGCCGAGATCGGCCTGACCGAGGTCGCGATCATCGTCGGCTACCGCAAGGAAGCCGTGTACGAGCGCAAGGCGGCGCTGGAGGCGAAGTACGGCCTCAAGCTCACCCTCATCGACAACGACAAGGCCGAGGAGTGGAACAACGCCTACTCCCTCTGGTGCGGCCGTGACGCCCTCAAGGACGGCGTGATCCTCGCCAACGGCGACACCGTCCACCCGGTCTCCGTCGAGAAGACGCTCCTCGCCGCCCGCGGCGAGGGCAAGCGGATCATCCTCGCCCTCGACACCGTGAAGTCCCTCGCGGACGAGGAGATGAAGGTCGTCGTGGACCCCGCCAAGGGCGTCCGGAAGATCACCAAGCTGATGGACCCGGCCGAGGCCACCGGCGAGTACATCGGTGTCACCCTCATCGAGGGCGACGCCGCCCCCGAACTGGCCGACGCGCTCAAGACGGTGTGGGAGACCGACCCGCAGCAGTTCTACGAGCACGGCTACCAGGAGCTCGTGAACCGCGGCTTCCAGATCGATGTGGCGCCGATCGGCGACGTCAAGTGGGTCGAGATCGACAACCACGACGATCTCGCCAAGGGACGGGAGATCGCGTGCCAGTACTGACCCGGCTGATCCCCTCCCCGCTCGTCGTCGACATCCGCTCGGGTGCCATCGACGACCTGGCCTGCGTGCTCGCCGACGAGCGGATCTCGCACTCCGGCAAGCTCGCGATCGCCGTCAGCGGCGGCTCGGGTGCGAAGCTGCGCGAGCGGCTCGAACCGACTCTCCCCGGCGCCACCTGGTACGAGGTCGGGGGCGGCACCCTCGACGACGCCGTACAGCTGGCCGGTGACATAAAGGCCGGCCACTACGACGCGGTCGTGGGCCTCGGCGGCGGCAAGATCATCGACTGCGCCAAGTTCGCCGCGGCACGGGTCGGCCTCCCGCTGGTCGCCGTACCGACGAACCTCGCGCACGACGGCCTGTGTTCGCCGGTCGCGACCCTCGACAACGACGCGGGCCGCGGCTCCTACGGCGTGCCCAACCCGATCGCCGTCGTCATCGACCTGGACGTCATCCGTGAGGCCCCGGTGCGCTTCGTGCGCGCGGGCATCGGCGACGCGATCTCCAACATCTCCGCGATCGCGGACTGGGAACTCGCCAACCGCGTCAAGGGCGAGAAGATCGACGGCCTCGCCGCCGCGATCGCCCGGCAGGCGGGGGAGGCGGTGCTCCGGCACCCGGGCGGCATCGGGGACACCGACTTCCTCCAGGTGCTCGCCGAGGCGCTCGTCCTCAGCGGTATCGCCATGTCGGTGTCGGGTGACTCCCGACCCTCCTCCGGCGCCTGCCACGAGATCAACCACGCCTTCGACCTGCTCTTCCCCAAGCGCGCCGCCGCCCACGGAGAGCAGTGCGGACTGGGTGCGGCCTTCGCGATGTACCTGCGGGGCGCGCACGAGGAGTCGGCGTACATGGCCGAGGTGCTGCGCCGGCACGGGCTGCCGGTGCTGCCGGAGGAGATCGGCTTCACGGTGGCGGAGTTCGTCCGTGCGGTGGAGTACGCCCCTCAGACCCGGCCCGGCCGCTACACCATCCTCGAACACCTCGACCTCAAGACCGAACAGATCAAGGACATCTACGCCGACTATGTCAAGGCCATCGGTAGCTGAACTCCGTCCGGTCGTCCATCCCGCAGGGGTGAAGGACCGGCGCAGCGGTGAGCACTGGATGGGGCGCCTCTACATGCGTGAGGTGTCCCTGCGGGTCGACCGCTACCTGGTGAACACCAAGGTCACGCCCAACCAGCTCACGTACCTGATGACCGTCTTCGGCGTGCTCGCGGCCCCGGCACTTCTCGTGCCGGGGATCCCGGGCGCCGTGCTCGGCGTCGTGTGTGTCCAGATGTACCTGCTGCTGGACTGTGTCGACGGCGAGATCGCCCGCTGGAAGAAGCAGTACTCGCTCGGCGGGGTCTACCTGGACCGCGTCGGCGCCTATCTGACCGACGCCGCGGTGCTCGTCGGCTTCGGCCTGCGCGCCGCCGACCCGTGGGGCAGCGGTCGTATCGACTGGCTGTGGGCCTTCCTGGGCACGCTGGCCGCCCTCGGCGCCATCCTGATCAAGGCCGAGACCGACCTGGTCGGTGTGGCCCGCCATCAGGGTGGACTCCCGCCGGTCAAGGAGGCCGCCTCCGAGATGCGCTCCTCCGGCATGGCGCTGGCGCGCCGAGCCGCTGCCGCCTTCAAGTTCCACCGGCTGGTCCTCGGCATCGAGGCGTCCCTGCTGATCGTGGTCCTGGCGATCGTGGACCAGATGCGGGGCGATCTGTTCTTCTCGCGGCTCGGGGTCGCGGTGCTGGCCGGTATCGCGCTCCTGCAGACGCTTCTGCACCTCGTGTCCATCCTCGCGTCGAGCAGGCTGAAGTGAGCGGCATGAAGGTCGGCGCGGTGATCATCACCATGGGCAACCGCCCCGACGAGCTCCGTGCCCTGCTCGACTCGGTCGCCAAGCAGGACGGCGACACCGTCCAGGCCGTGGTGGTGGGCAACGGCTCGCCCGTCCCGGACGTCCCCGAGGGCGTCCGGACCATCGAGCTGCCCGAGAACCTCGGCATCCCCGGCGGCCGCAACGTCGGCATCGAGGCGTTCGGCCCCAGCGGCCGCGACGTCGACATATTGCTCTTCCTGGACGACGACGGCCTGCTCGCGAACCACGACACCGCCGAGCTGTGCCGCCAGGCCTTCGAGGCCGACCACAAGCTCGGCATCATCAGCTTCCGCATCGCCGACCCCGAGACCGGGGTCACCCAGCGCCGGCACGTCCCCCGGCTGCGCGCCGCCGACCCGATGCGCTCCTCCCGGGTCACCACCTTCCTCGGCGGCGCCAACGCCGTACGGACGCAGGTCTTCGCCGAAGTCGGCGGGCTCCCGGACGAATTCTTCTACGCACACGAGGAAACCGACCTGGCATGGCGGGCCCTCGACGCGGGCTGGATGATCGACTACCGGTCCGACATGGTGCTGTACCACCCCACGACCGCGCCCTCGCGGCACGCGGTCTACCACCGCATGGTCGCCCGCAACCGGGTGTGGCTCGCCCGCCGCAACCTGCCCACGCTCCTCGTGCCGGTCTACCTCGGTGTCTGGCTGCTCCTCACCCTGCTGCGCCGCCCCTCGCGCCCGGCCCTGAAGGCGTGGTTCGGCGGGTTCCGGGAAGGCTGGAGCACACCGTGCGGACCGCGCAGGCCGATGAAGTGGCGTACGGTGTGGCGCCTGACTCGACTGGGCCGCCCCCCTGTCATCTGACAAGCTCGTTCCTGAGAGCACCCGGGCCGTACCGAGGCCCGACGCTCATGCCAGGCCCGCACAGGCTGCGCATCTCGAAGACGAAAGTTTCCACCAGTGAGTGAGACAACGCATGACGGCACGGTCGCGGTGAGCGCGGCCGCGTCGCCCGACGAAGGCCTCACGGCGGCGCAGCTGGCCGCCAAGTACGGACTGTCCGTGAGCGGCGCCCGGCCGTCGCTCGTCGAGTACGTCCGTCAGCTCTGGGAGCGGCGTCACTTCATCCTCGCCTTCTCGCGGGCGAAGCTGACCGCCCAGTACAGCCAGGCCAAGCTCGGCCAGCTGTGGCAGGTTGCCACCCCGCTGCTGAACGCGGCCGTGTACTTCTTCATCTTCGGCGTGATCCTCAACGCCAGCCGCGGCATGTCGAAGGAGGTGTACATCCCCTTCCTGGTCACGGGCGTGTTCGTGTTCACCTTCACGCAGAGCTCGGTGATGGCGGGCGTGCGCGCGATCTCCGGCAACCTCGGCCTGGTGCGTGCCCTGCACTTCCCACGCGCCTCGCTGCCGGTCTCCTTCGCGCTGCAGCAGCTCCAGCAGCTGCTCGCCTCGATGCTCGTGCTGTTCGCCGTGACCATCGGCTTCGGCAGCTACCCGGACCTGTCCTGGGCACTGATCCTCCCGGTGCTGGCTCTGCAGTTCCTCTTCAACACCGGCCTCGCCCTGATCATGGCCCGCGCGGGCGCCCACACCCCGGACCTCGCGCAGCTCATGCCGTTCGTGATGCGTACGTGGATGTACGCCTCCGGCGTGATGTTCTCCATCCCGATCATGCTGAAGGACAAGCCGGACTGGATCGCCACCGTCCTGCAGTGGAACCCGGCGGCCATCTACATGGACCTGATGCGCTTCGCGCTCATCGACGGCTACGGCACCGAGAACCTGCCCGACCACGTCTGGGCGGCCGCGGGCGGCTGGGCCGTGCTCGTCGCCGTCGGCGGCTTCGTGTACTTCTGGAAGGCGGAGGAGAGGTACGGCCGTGGCTGAACCGATCGCCGACAAGCTGATCCCCACCGTCATCGCGGACGAGCTGCACATCGTCTACCGCGTCAACGGCGCCAAGACCGGCAAGGGCAGCGCCACCGCGGCCCTCAGCCGCATCCTGAGGCGCGGTGAGGAGCGGGGTGTGCGCAAGGTGCACGCCGTCCGGGGCGTCTCCTTCACCTCCTACCGCGGCGAGGCCATCGGCCTGATCGGCTCCAACGGCTCCGGCAAGTCGACCCTCCTGCGTGCCATCGCCGGCCTCCTGCCCGCCGAGAGCGGCAGCGTCTACACCGACGGCCAGCCCTCCCTGCTCGGCGTCAACGCGGCCCTGATGAACGACCTCACCGGCGAGCGGAACGTCATATTGGGCGGGCTCGCCATGGGCATGACCCGCGAGCAGATCAAGGAGCGCTACCAGGAGATCGTCGACTTCTCGGGAATCAACGAGAAGGGCGACTTCATCACCCTCCCGATGCGCACCTACTCCTCCGGCATGGCGGCCCGCCTCCGCTTCTCCATCGCCGCCGCCAAGGACCACGACGTCCTGATGATCGACGAGGCTCTGGCCACCGGTGACCGCAAGTTCCAGAAGCGCTCCGAGGAGCGCATCCGCGAGTTGCGCAAGGAGGCCGGCACGGTGTTTCTCGTCAGTCACAACAACAAGTCGATCCGTGACACCTGCAACCGCGTGCTCTGGCTGGAACGCGGCGAGCTGCGCATGGACGGGCCGACCGAAGAGGTCCTCAAGGAGTACGAGAAGTTCACGGGCAAGTAGTCCACCCGGACCCGGACGAAAGGGACCGTCCCGTTTCCCAGGGCCTCGCCGGAACTGCCGCGGCGAGGCTCCGCGTCTGCAAAGGAAACGTCAACTTCCGCCCCCCTTAGGAATCTTGGGGCCAATCGGTGTGTTGTTGTGATGTGCAGGACACCCCGACGATCCTTACCGCGTTGTACAACGTAAGCTGTACCGGTGCTGAATCGCGGCAAGTGGGGCGATAATGCGCGACACCCGCGCGCGACACTCACTACCTGGGCCGCCGCGCGACGGTCGGGCGGCGTGTCCGAAATAGTGTGTATTGGGTCGGCGGTGTAGAACGGGAGATGTGACGGCAATGGCGACGGAAACTTCCCAGCTCCACGCAGCACGTGCCGTCCCCGCCCCGGGCAGTGAGCGGTGACGGGAACCGGCACGACGCGCGCCGGTGATCCGGAGCGCGGCACGCTCGACAAGGCCGCGGGTGAGAACTTCCCCGTGGCGCCTTTCTTCCTGCCCAGGGCCTGGCGCACCGACCTCATGGCCGTCTACGGCTTCGCCCGCC
Source organism: Streptomyces fulvoviolaceus (assembly GCF_000718165.1). Taxonomy (GTDB): domain Bacteria; phylum Actinomycetota; class Actinomycetes; order Streptomycetales; family Streptomycetaceae; genus Streptomyces; species Streptomyces fulvoviolaceus. The sequence continues at coordinate 68,142 of NZ_JOEY01000011.1, forward strand.
TCGTCGACGACATCGGCGACGGCGACCTGGCCCCCGGCGGCGCCGACGCCCGTCTGCTCGGAGTGTCGCCCGAGGAGGCCGAGGACCGGCTGCTCCTGCTGGACGCCTTCGAGGCCGACCTGGACCGGGTCTTCACCTCGACCCCGCGGCACCCTTTGTTGCGCCGCCTCCAGCCGACGGTCCGCCGACGCTCGCTGACCCCCGAGCCCTTCCTCGGCCTGATCGCCGCCAACCGCCAGGACCAGCTGGTCACGCGCTACGAGACCTACGACGACCTGGTCGCCTATTGCGAGCTGTCGGCCAATCCCGTCGGCCGCCTGGTGCTCGCCGTCACGGGCACCTCCACCCCTGAACGCATCCGCCTGTCGGACGCGATCTGCACAGCGCTCCAGATCGTCGAACACCTCCAGGACGTCGCCGAGGACCTCGGCCGCGACCGTATCTACCTGCCCGCCGAGGACATGAAGCACTTCCATGTCCAGGAAGCGGATCTCGCCACGAAAACCGCGGGCGCGTCGGTGCGCGCACTGGTTGCATACGAAGCACAACGCGCCCGCGATCTCCTGAATGAAGGCGCCCCCCTGGTGGGTAGCGTCCACGGCAGGTTGAAGCTGCTGCTTGCAGGGTTCGTGGCGGGGGGAAGGGCGGCAATCCAAGCGATCGCCGCCGCCGAATACGACGTACTTCCCGGCCCGCCCAAGCCCGGCAAGATCCAGTTGCTGCGTGCGGTGGGCGTGACTCTGCGAGGAGAGGGGTGATCCGGACCGTGGAGTCTTCACCGCACGTGTCCGCACCGGTACTCGCTGCCTACAGCTACTGCGAGGCCGTCACCGGACAGCAGGCCCGTAACTTCGCGTACGGCATCCGGCTGCTGCCGATGTCCAAGCGCCGTGCGATGTCGGCGCTGTACGCGTTCTCGCGGCGCGTCGACGACATCGGCGACGGAGCGCTGGCGGACGACGTCAAGGCCGCGAGACTCGAGGACACCCGGGCGATGCTGACCCGGGTGCGCGACGGCTCCGTCGACGAGGACGACACCGACCCGGTCGCCGTCGCCCTCGCCCACGCCGCCGAGACCTTCCCGATCCCGCTCGATGGCCTGGACGAGCTGATCGACGGCGTGCTGATGGACGTACGCGGCGAGACCTACGAGACCTGGGACGACCTGAAGGTCTACTGCCGCTGCGTGGCCGGGGCCATCGGACGGCTCTCGCTCGGTGTGTTCGGCACCGAACCGGGGGCGCGTGGCGTCGAGCGTGCGCCGGAGTACGCCGACACGCTCGGGCTCGCGCTCCAGCTCACCAACATCCTGCGGGACGTCCGCGAGGACGCCGAGGGCGGGCGCACCTATCTGCCCGCCGACGACCTCGCCAAGTTCGGCTGCTCGGCCGGCTTCAGCGGGCCGAAACCGCCGGAGGGCGCCGACTTCGCGGGCCTCGTGCACTTCGAAGTGCGACGGGCCCGCGCTCTTTTCGCCGAGGGCTACCGGCTGCTCCCCATGCTCGACCGGCGCAGCGGCGCCTGCGTCGCCGCCATGGCCGGCATCTACCGCCGCCTGCTCGACCGCATCGAGCGCGACCCCGAGGCCGTGCTGCGCGGCCGGGTCTCCCTGCCCGGGCGCGAGAAGGCGTACGTTGCCGTGCGCGGTCTGTCCGGCCTGGACGCCCGGCATGTGACCCGGCGGACCGTCAGGAGGCGTGCCTGATGGACAATTCGGTCCAAGGTGATGCCACTGACGAAAAGTGGCACGCAACCCTCCGCCGGGGCACCGCGTCCCTGACTGCAACGGCCGGCCGTGGACCGTTCGATCACCGCGGCGGCCACGCAGGGGAGGGTGCACGATGACCGACGGCTCACCATCCGAGGAGTCGCTCACCGACACTTCGGAACGGCCCGGGCGAGACGCCGTGGTGGTCGGCGGCGGGCTCGCCGGCATCACCGCCGCGCTCGCGCTCGCCGACGCCGGAGTGCGCGTCACCCTGCTCGAAGGCCGGCCGCGTCTGGGCGGGCTCGCCTTCTCCTTCCAGCGCGGCGAACTGACCGTCGACAACGGACAGCACGTGTACCTGCGCTGCTGCACCGCCTACCGCTGGTTCCTCGACCGCATCGAGGGAGCGGCGCTGGCTCCGCTGCAGGAACGTCTCGACGTGCCCGTGGTCGACGTCGACAAGCCCGAAGGCCGGCGGCTCGGCAGGCTGCGGCGCGACGCGCTGCCCGTGCCCCTGCATCTGGGGCGCAGCCTCGCGACCTATCCGCATCTCTCGCTCGCCGAGCGGGCCAAGGTGGGACGTGCCGCGCTCGCGCTCAAAGGGCTCGACCTCGCCGATCCGAACCTGGACGCACAGAACTTCGGCAGCTGGCTGACCGCGCACGGTCAGTCGGCGCGTGCCGTCGAGGCCCTGTGGGACCTGGTCGGGGTCGCCACCCTCAACGCGGTCGCGGGCGACTCCTCGCTGGGGCTCGCCGCGATGGTGTTCAAGACCGGTCTGCTGTCCGACCCGGGCGCGGCCGACATCGGCTGGGCGCATGTCCCGCTGGGTGAACTGCATGACCGGCTCGCCCGCAAGGCGCTCGAGTCCGCGGGCGTGCGTACCGAGGTCCGTACACGCGTCACCTCCATCTCTACTGACGAGAACGGGCGTTGGAGCGTTCAGGTTCCCGGCGAGACGCTCCGGGCGGACGCGGTCGTCCTCGCCGTACCCCAGAACGAGGCCTGTGACCTGCTGCCCGACGGGGCTCTCGACGCCCCGGAAAAACTGCGGGAGATCGGCACCGCGCCCATCCTCAACGTGCACGTCGTCTACGACCGGAAGGTGCTGAGCCGGCCGTTCTTCGCGGCCCTCGGCACCTCCGTGCAGTGGGTCTTCGACCGCACCGACGCCTCGGGACTCCGCGAGGGCCAGTACCTCGCGCTGTCCCAGTCGGCCGCCCACGACGAGATCGACGAGCCGGTCGCCGCCCTGCGCGAGCGCTACCTGCCCGAACTGGAGCGGCTGCTGCCCGCCGCGCGCGGTGCCGAGGTGAAGGACTTCTTCGTGACCCGGGAGCGCACGGCGACGTTCGCTCCGACCCCCGGCGTCGGACGGCTGCGGCCCGGCGCCCGTACGAAAGCCCCCGGCCTCTACCTGGCCGGAGCGTGGACCGCCACAGGGTGGCCCGCGACCATGGAGAGTGCGGTCCGCAGTGGTGTGAGTGCGGCGGACGCCGCCCTCGCCGCCCTGGGCCGGCCCCGCCCCGCGCACCTCTTCGACTTCGAGGAGGCGGCGTGATGCTCGATCAGCACGGCGCGTCAGGCCCCCGCACCTCCGGTACCGCAACAAGAGGAGAGACTGTGCCCACTGTGCCCCCGGCCTCGACGGCTGCCGACGCGGTGGACGTGACCGCGCTCCTGGAGCGCGGCCGGACCCTGGCCACACCGGTACTGAGGGCGGCCATCAACCGCCTGGCACCTCCCATGGACACCGTTTCCGCCTACCACTTCGGCTGGATCGACGCTCAGGGCAACCCGGCGACCGGCGACGGCGGCAAGGCCGTACGTCCTGCTCTCGCGGTGCTCTCCGCCGAGGTCACCGGCGCCGAACCCGAGGTCGGCATCCCCGGCGCCGTCGCCGTGGAGCTGGTCCACAACTTCTCGCTGCTGCACGACGACCTGATGGACGGCGACGAACAGCGCCGCCACCGCGACACCGTCTGGAAGGTGCACGGCCCCGCCCAGGCCATCCTGGTCGGCGACGCCCTGTTCGCCCTCGCCAACGAGGTCCTGCTGGAGCTCGGCACCGTGGAAGCGGGCCGCGCGACCCGCCGGCTGACCACCGCCACCCGTGCGCTGATCGACGGCCAGGCGCAGGACATCTCCTACGAGCACCGCGACCGCGTCAGCGTCGAGGAGTGCCTGGACATGGAGGGCAACAAGACCGGCGCCCTGCTCGCCTGCGCCAGCTCCATCGGCGCCGTGCTCGGCGGCGCGGACGACCGCACCGCCGACACCCTGGAGAAGTACGGCTACCACCTGGGGCTCGCCTTCCAGGCGGTCGACGACCTGCTCGGCATCTGGGGCGACCCGGTCTCCACCGGCAAGCAGACCTGGAGCGACCTGCGCCAGCGCAAGAAGTCCCTGCCTGTCGTGGCCGCGCTCGCGGCGGGCGGTGCCGCCTCCGACCGGCTCGGCGAGCTCCTCGCCGCCGACGCCAAGAGCAGCGACTTCGAGAACTTCTCGGAGGAGGAGTTCGCGGCCCGCGCCGCCCTCATCGAGCAGGCGGGCGGCCGTGAGTGGACCGCCGGGGAAGCACGCCGACAGCACACCATCGCCGTCGAGGCCCTCGACGCCATCGACATGCCGGACCGGGTACGGGCGCAGTTCACGGCGCTCGCCGACTTCGTCGTCGTACGAAAGAGATGATCACTATCGGTCGAATAGCCCTCGCGTAGTCGCCGGCCGGTGTTGCGAGGAAGCACGGCACCGGCCGACGGCGGACCCACAGCAGACGCACCGTATGCACACTGCACGAAGGGGAAGCCATGACAGCGACGACCGACGGAAGCACCGGGGCCCTGCCGCCCCGCGCTGCCGCGGCCAGCGAAACCGACATCGAGACCCCCGTGGCGACCGGGGTACAAGAAGCCGCCGCACGCGCCGCGCAACGCGCCACCGACTACCTGCTGTCCCGTCAGGACGCCGAGGGCTGGTGGAAGGGCGACCTCGAGACCAACGTCACGATGGACGCAGAGGACCTGCTGCTGCGCCAGTTCCTGGGCATCCGCGACGAGGCCACCACCCGCGCCGCCGCGCTCTTCATCCGTGGCGAGCAGCGCGAGGACGGCGCCTGGGCGAGTTTCTACGGCGGACCGGGCGAACTCTCCACCACCATTGAGGCGTACGTCGCCCTCCGGCTGGACGGCGACGCGCCCGACGCACCTCATATGGCGAGGGCCTCAGCCTGGATCCGCGAGCAGGGCGGGGTCGCTGCCGCCCGGGTGTTCACCCGGATCTGGCTCGCCCTGTTCGGCTGGTGGAAGTGGGAGGACCTGCCCGAACTCCCGCCGGAACTCATCTACTTCCCCAAGTGGATGCCGCTCAACATCTACGACTTCGGGTGCTGGGCCCGGCAGACCATCGTCCCGCTGACGATCGTCTCCGCAAAGCGTCCGGTACGGCCCGCGCCCTTCCCGCTCGACGAACTGCACGTCGATCCGGACCACCCCAATCCGCTCAAGCCCCTTGCCCCCGTGGCGAGTTGGGATGGCGCCTTCCAGCGGCTCGACAAGGCGCTGCACCAGCTGCGCAAGGTCGCCCCGCGCCGGCTGCGCAGGGCGGCCATGAACAGCGCCGCCCGCTGGATCATCGAGCGGCAGGAGAACGACGGCTGCTGGGGCGGCATCCAGCCCCCGGCCGTGTACTCGGTCATCGCCCTGCACCTGCTCGGCTACGACCTCGAACACCCCGTGATGCGCGAGGGGTTGGCGTCCCTGGACCGTTTCGCCGTCTGGCGCGAGGACGGGGCCCGGATGATCGAGGCCTGCCAGTCGCCGGTGTGGGACACGTGCCTCGCGACCATCGCGCTCGCCGACGCGGGCCTGCCCGCCGACCACCCGCAGCTCGTCAAGGCCGCGGACTGGATGCTCGGCGAGGAGATCGTCCGGCCCGGTGACTGGGCCGTGAAGAGGCCCCAACTCCCGCCGGGCGGCTGGGCGTTCGAGTTCCACAACGACAACTACCCCGACATCGACGACACCGCCGAGGTCGTCCTCGCACTGCGCCGGGTCCGGCACCACGATCCCGAGCGGGTCGAGAAGGCGATCGGGCGCGGGGTGCGCTGGAACCTCGGGATGCAGTCGAAGAACGGGGCGTGGGGTGCCTTCGACGTCGACAACACCAGCCCGTTCCCCAACCGGCTGCCGTTCTGCGACTTCGGCGAGGTCATCGACCCGCCGTCGGCCGATGTGACGGCCCACGTGGTGGAGATGCTGGCCGTGGAGGGGCTCTCCCACGACCCGCGCACCCGGCGCGGGATCGAGTGGCTGCTCGCCGAACAGGAGCCGGACGGCTCGTGGTTCGGGCGCTGGGGCGTCAACTACGTCTACGGGACGGGGTCCGTGGTGCCCGCGCTCATCGCCGCAGGCCTGCCCGCCGCGCACCCGGCGATCCGGCGCGCGGCGGCCTGGCTGGAGTCCGTGCAGAACGACGACGGCGGCTGGGGCGAGGACCTGCGCTCGTACAAGGACGTCAAGAAGTGGAGCGGTCGCGGTGCCTCCACGGCCTCGCAGACCGGCTGGGCGCTGATGGCGCTGCTGGCTGCCGGAGAGAAGGACTCCAAGGCCGTCGCGCGCGGCATCGAGTGGCTCGCGAGTACCCAGCGCGAGGACGGTTCCTGGGACGAGCCGTACTTCACCGGCACCGGCTTCCCGTGGGACTTCTCCATCAACTACCACCTCTACCGGCAGGTCTTCCCGCTGACCGCACTCGGCCGGTTCGTGCACGGAGAGCCGTTCTCCGAGCCGTTCGCGGCCAGGGAGGGCTGATGAGCACACCGCCCGCCCCGGCCCCGCTGCTGATCGCCTGCGCGCTCGGCATCGAGCGCCTCGCCCTGCGCAGTGGCGACCGCAACGGTGCCGGCGGGCCGGTGACCGTGCTGAGGACGGGCATGGGGCCCGAGGCGGCCGAGGTCTCCACCACCAGGGTCCTGGCTCACCCTGAGCTCGCCGGGGCCGCCGTGCTGGCCACGGGCTTCTGCGCGGGGCTCGCCCCCGGCATGCACCCCGGAGATCTGGTCGTAGCGGAAGAAACCCGGCATCCGCGGGGAACCGTTCGGTGCGTCGGGACCGACCTACTGGTTGAGGAGCTGGTCCGGGCCGTACCCGGGCGCACGGTCCACACCGGACCGCTCACCGGCTCCGATCACGTCGTCCGTGGTCACGAACGGGCGGAACTGCTGGCGACCGGCGCGATCGCGGTCGACATGGAATCCGCGGCCACGCTCCTGAGCGCCGTACGCGCGGGCAAGCGCCCGGTTGCGGCCGTCCGGGTGGTCGTGGACGCTCCACAACATGAACTCGTCCGGATCGGCACGGTCCGCGGTGGAATATCAGCCTTCCGCGTCCTTCGTTCCGTACTTCCCGCTTTCTACGAATGGCACCGTTCCTTGCTGCTCCCCAGGAGGTGAGCCAGATGGCCATGCCGCTGCGTCAGACCATCAAGGTCGCTACATACTTGGCCGAACAGAAGATCCGCAAGCGGGACAAGTTCCCGCTCATCGTGGAGCTGGAACCCCTCTTCGCGTGCAACCTCGCATGCGAGGGCTGTGGCAAGATCCAGCACCCCGCCGGGGTGCTCAAGCAGCGCATGCCGGTGGCGCAGGCCGTCGGGGCGGTGCTGGAGTCCGGTGCGCCGATGGTGTCCATCGCCGGCGGTGAGCCGCTGATGCACCCCCAGATCGACGAGATCGTGCGGCAGTTGGTGGCGAAGAGGAAGTACGTCTTCCTCTGCACCAACGCCATGCTGCTGCGCAAGAAGATGGACAAGTTCAAGCCCTCCCCGTACTTCGCCTTCGCGGTGCACATCGACGGGCTGCGCGAGCGGCACGACGAGTCGGTGGCGAAGGAGGGCGTGTTCGACGAGGCGGTCGAGGCGATCAAGGAGGCCAAGAAGCGCGGCTTCCGGGTCACCACCAACTCGACCTTCTTCAACACGGACACCCCGCAGACCATCATCGAGGTGCTCAACTACCTCAACGACGATCTGCACGTCGACGAGATGATGATCTCGCCCGCCTACGCCTACGAGAAGGCGCCCGACCAGGAGCACTTCCTGGGCGTGGAGCAGACCCGGGAGCTGTTCAAGAAGGCCTTCGCGGGCGGCAACCGCAAGAAGTGGCGGCTCAACCACTCCCCGCTCTTCCTGGACTTCCTGGAGGGCAAGGTCGACTTCCCGTGCACCGCGTGGGCGATCCCGAACTACTCGCTCTTCGGCTGGCAGCGCCCCTGCTACCTGATGAGCGACGGCTACGTCCCGACGTACCGCGAGCTGATCGAGGAAACCGACTGGGACAAGTACGGCCGCGGCAAGGACCCGCGCTGCGCCAACTGCATGGCGCACTGCGGCTACGAGCCCACCGCCGTCCTCGCCACCATGGGCTCGCTCAAGGAGTCGCTCCGCGCCATGCGCGAGACGGTCTCCGGAAACCGCGAGTAGCGCGATGACCGCCATTTCCTTGGGTGTCCCCGAGGTACCGGTCCGGCCGATCGCCGAGCGGCGCGTGTCGCGGCAGATCCAGGTCGGGCCGGTGGCGGTCGGGGGCGGGGCTCCGGTGTCGGTGCAGTCGATGACGACGACCCGTACGTCCGACATCGGCGCCACGCTCCAGCAGATCGCCGAGCTGACGGCCTCCGGCTGCCAGATCGTGCGCGTGGCCTGTCCCACGCAGGACGACGCGGACGCCCTCGCGACCATCGCGCGCAAGTCGCAGATCCCGGTGATCGCGGACATCCACTTCCAGCCGAAGTACGTGTTCGCCGCGATCGAGGCGGGCTGTGCGGCCGTACGCGTCAATCCCGGCAACATCAAGCAGTTCGACGACAAGGTCAAGGAGATCGCGCGGGCCGCGAAGGAGCACGGCACGCCGATCCGGATCGGGGTCAACGCGGGATCGCTGGACCGGCGGCTGCTCCAGAAGTACGGGAAGGCCACTCCGGAGGCGCTCGTGGAGAGTGCCTTGTGGGAGGCCTCGCTCTTCGAGGAGCACGACTTCCGGGACATCAAGATCTCGGTGAAGCACAACGATCCCGTGGTGATGGTCAACGCCTATCAGCTGCTGGCGGAGCAGTGCGACTACCCGTTGCACCTGGGTGTGACGGAGGCCGGGCCCGCCTTCCAGGGCACGATCAAGTCGGCGGTCGCCTTCGGGGCCCTGTTGTCGCGCGGGATCGGCGACACCATCCGGGTGTCCCTGAGCGCCCCGCCCGCCGAGGAGGTCAAGGTCGGCATCCAGATCCTGGAGTCGCTGAACCTGAGGCAGCGGCGGCTGGAGATCGTGTCGTGTCCGTCGTGCGGGCGTGCCCAGGTCGACGTCTACAAGCTGGCCGACGAGGTCACGGCGGGCCTGGAGGGCATGGAAGTGCCCTTGCGCGTCGCGGTGATGGGGTGTGTGGTCAACGGTCCCGGCGAGGCGCGGGAGGCGGACCTGGGGGTCGCCTCCGGCAACGGCAAGGGACAGATCTTCGTCAAGGGCGAGGTCATCAAGACCGTGCCCGAGTCGAAGATCGTGGAGACCCTCATCGACGAGGCGATGAAGATCGCCGAACAGATGGAGCAGGACGGCGTCGCGTCGGGGGAGCCGGCCGTCACCGTGAGTTGAACAGCACGGACCGAAGGGGGCCCGAGCGTGACGATTCTGGAGACTGTCCGGGGACCACGCGACCTTAAGGCGCTGTCCGAGGCGGAACTCGGTGAACTGTCCGAAGAAATCAGAGAGTTCCTGGTGCACGCGGTCGCCAGGACCGGCGGACACCTCGGGCCCAACCTGGGGGTGGTGGAACTCTCCATCGCGCTCCACCGGGTCTTCGAGTCACCGGTCGACCGCATTGTGTGGGACACCGGCCACCAGAGCTACGTACACAAGCTCCTGACCGGTCGTCAGGACTTCTCCAAGCTGCGCGGCAAGGGCGGCCTGTCCGGCTACCCGTCGCGCGAGGAGTCCGAGCACGACATAGTCGAGAACAGCCACGCCTCCACCGCGCTCGGCTGGGCCGACGGGCTCGCCAAGGCCCGTCAGGTGCAAGGTGAGAAGGGCCATGTGGTCGCGGTCATCGGCGATGGCGCGCTCACCGGCGGCATGGCCTGGGAGGCACTGAACAACATCGCGGCCGCCAAGGACCGGCCGCTGATCATCGTCGTCAACGACAACGAGCGGTCCTACTCGCCCACCATCGGCGGCCTCGCCAACCACCTGGCCACCCTGCGGACCACCGACAGCTACGAGAAGGTGCTCGCCTGGGGCAAGGACGTGCTGCTGCGCACGCCCGTAGTCGGCCACACCCTCTACGAATCGCTGCATGGCGCGAAGAAGGGTTTCAAGGACGCGTTCGCGCCGCAGGGCATGTTCGAGGATCTGGGGCTGAAGTACGTCGGCCCGATCGACGGACATGACATCGGGGCCGTCGAGTCCGCGCTGCGGCGCGCGAAACGCTTCCACGGGCCGGTGCTGATCCACTGTCTGACCGAGAAGGGGCGCGGCTACGAACCCGCCCTCGCCCACGAGGAGGACCACTTCCACACGGTCGGTGTGATGGACCCGCTCACCTGCGAGCCGCTCACGCCTTCCAACGGGCCTTCCTGGACCTCCGTGTTCGGGGACGAGATCGTCCGGATCGGGGAGGAGCGCGAGGACGTCGTGGCGATCACGGCGGCCATGCTGCACCCGGTGGGCCTTGGCAAGTTCGCGGCTCGCTTCCCGGACCGGGTGTGGGACGTCGGCATCGCCGAGCAGCACGCGGCGGTGTCCGCGGCCGGCCTCGCGACGGGCGGGCTGCACCCGGTCGTCGCCGTGTACGCGACCTTCCTGAACCGAGCCTTCGACCAGCTCCTGATGGATGTCGCACTGCACCGCTGCGGGGTGACCTTCGTCCTGGACCGGGCCGGCGTGACCGGCGTCGACGGGGCCTCCCACAACGGCATGTGGGACATGTCGATCCTCCAGGTGGTCCCCGGCCTCAGGATCGCCGCACCGCGCGACGCCGACCAGCTGCGGGCGCAGCTCAGGGAGGCGGTGGCGGTGGACGACGCGCCGACGCTGGTGCGCTTCCCGAAGGAGTCCGTGGGTCCGGAGATCCCGGCGATCGACCGGGTGGGCGGACTGGACGTCCTGCACCGCTCTTCCGATGCGCCGGACGTCCTCCTGGTCGCCGTCGGTGTCATGGCGCCGGTGTGCCTGCAGGCCGCCGAGCTGCTGGAGGCCCGGGGCATCAACTGCACGGTCGTGGACCCCCGTTGGGTCAAACCCGTCGACCCGGCGCTGCCGGGCCTGGCCGCCGAACACCGGCTGGTGGCCGTCGTCGAGGACAACAGCCGCGCCTCCGGGGTCGGCGCCGCGGTGGCGCTGGCGCTGGGCGACGCCGAAGTCGACGTACCCGTACGGCGGTTCGGGATCCCGGAGCAGTTCCTCGCGCACGCCAAACGGGGCGAGGTGCTCGCCGACATCGGTCTCACGCCGGTCGAGGTCGCCGGACGGATCAGCGCCAGCCTGGCCGTCAAGGAGGTCCAGGGCAGCCTGGCCGACGAGGAGGCCAAGGCCGTCGACAGCCAGGTCGACGGCTCAGTCAAGGAGAAAGCCGAATGACCAAGGAGTTCGACCTCGGCGCGCTGCTGGCCGAGCGCGGAGCCGAGCGCTACGAGCTGCACACGAAGTACCTGAACCACCAGCTCCCGCGCATGCTGCACACGATCGGCTTCGACAAGGTCTACGAGCGCGCCGAGGGCGCCCACTTCTGGGACGCGGACGGCAACGACTACCTGGACATGCTCGCCGGGTTCGGGGTGATGGGCCTCGGGCGCCACCACCCCGTCGTCCGCCGGGCACTGCACGACGTTCTCGACGCCCAGCTCGCCGACCTCACCCGCTTCGACTGCCAGCCGCTGCCCGGACTGCTGGCCGAGAAGCTGCTCGCGCACAGCCCGCACCTGGACCGGGTGTTCTTCGGCAACAGCGGCACGGAAGCCGTGGAGACCGCGCTGAAGTTCGCCCGGTACGCCACCGGGAAGCCGCGGATCCTGTACTGCGACCACGCCTTCCACGGACTGACCACCGGATCCCTGTCGGTCAACGGCGAAGGCGGCTTCCGGGACGGCTTCGCCCCGCTGCTGCCCGACACCGCCGTACCCCTCGGCGATCTCGACGCCCTGGCACGGGAGTTGAAGAAGGGTGACGTCGCCGCCCTGATCGTCGAGCCCATCCAGGGCAAGGGTGTGCACGAGGCCCCGCCCGGCCATCTGCGTGCCGCGCAGGAGCTGCTGCACAAGCACAAGGCGCTGCTCATCGCCGACGAGGTGCAGACCGGGCTCGGCCGCACCGGGGACTTCTACGCCTACCAGCACGAGGACGGGGTCGAGCCCGACCTGGTCTGCGTGGCCAAGGCGCTCTCCGGCGGCTATGTGCCGGTCGGCGCCACCCTCGGCAAGGACTGGATCTTCAAGAAGGTCTACTCGTCGATGGACCGGGTCCTCGTGCACTCGGCGAGCTTCGGATCCAACGCACAGGCCATGGCGGCCGGGCTTGCCGTGCTGTCCGTCATGGAGAACGAGCAGATCGTGGCGAACGCCCGGGCGACCGGGGAGCAGCTGAAGTCCCGGCTCGCGGCGCTGATCGACAAGTACGAGCTGCTCGCCGACGTGCGCGGCCGGGGACTGATGATCGGCATCGAGTTCGGCAGGCCCAAGTCGCTGAAGCTGCGCAGCCGTTGGACCATGCTGCAGGCCGCGCGCAAGGGCCTGTTCGCGCAGATGGTGGTCGTGCCGCTGCTGCAGCGGCACCGGATCCTCACTCAGGTCTCCGGCGACCACCTGGAAGTGATCAAGCTGATCCCGCCGCTGATCATCGGGGAGCAGGACGTGGACCGGTTCGTCGACGCCTTCACCGCCGTGATGGACGACGCGCACAGCGGCAGCGGGCTGATGTGGGACTTCAGCAAGACACTGGTGAAGCAGGCGGTCGCGAACCGCTGAGAGCCGTGGTTTTTGCCTCTGAGGCAAGAAATTTGCCGCAGAGGCAAAGCTCCGGCTGAATGGAGAGCATGAGCTCTTCGGAAGCCGAGTCTACGACGGACCTGCCCGCCGTGGCACCCCAGCTCCGCGCACTGCGCCGCCGTGCCTCCCTCACCCTGGAGGCCGCGGCCCGCGCCGCGGGGCTGTCACCGGCCCATCTCTCCCGCCTGGAGACCGGGCACCGCCAGCCCTCGCTGCCGATGCTGCTCGCGCTGGCCCGTATCTACGCCACTACCGTATCGGAGCTGCTCGGCGAGACGGTCGCCGAGCGGGACGCCGTGGTGCGCGCCGCCGACATGGAGCCGACCGCGGCGGGCGGCTGGACCTACTGGCCGGCCGGCGCGTCCGGCCGCGGCATGCAGGCCCTGCGGGTCCATGTCCCCTACGGCGCGCAGGGCGACATCGTGCGCGTGCACCCCGGCGAGGAGTGGCTCTACGTCCTCGAGGGACGGCTGCGTCTGCGCCTCGGTGACACCACGCACCGGCTCGCGCCGGGCGACAGCGCGCACTTCGACTCGCTCACGCCGCACCGCATCGCCGCCGTCGACCACGACGGTGTCGAACTGCTCTTCGTCCACACCCTGCTGCAGAGCCCCACGGCCGCCCTGTGCCTGGGCCCCACCAACGGAGAGATGCCATGACCGACATGGAGGAGAAGCTCCCCCGCGCCCTGTGGGTGCGGTTGTTCATCTACATCGCGGCGGGACACGTGTTCGCGGCCTTCCTCTTCCTGCTGTTCGAGGTGGGGGCGAAGTAGGGACCGGGGTGGGGTCTCAGTCGAGCAGTCGCTCGCGGAGCCGCTCACGGATCTCCGGGGTGACCCCGAGGCCCTGCTCCAGGTAGCTGTCGACGCTGCCCCACGTCTCCTCGATGGTCTCGAAGGCCGCCGTCAGATACTCGGCGCGCGCGTCGAAGAGGGGGCTGAGCAGCTCCATGACCTCGGGGGAGTAGGCCGAGGCGTCGCTGCCGCTGCGGCGCACCTTGTAGCGGCGGTGCTTGGCGTTCGACTCCAGGTAGTCGGCGACGATCGCCTCCTGCTCGACGCCCAGGGCGAGCAGCGTCACCGCTATGGAAAGGCCCGCGCGGTCCTTGCCCGCCGCGCAGTGCATCAGGGCCGGGGCACTGTCCTCGGCGAGCGAGCGCAGCACCTTGGAGTGCTCGGCGGTGCGCTCCTTGATGATCGTGCGGTACGAGTTGATCATCCGGTCGGCGCCCTTGCCGTCGCCGAGGATCCCGCGCAGCTGGTCGATCTCGCCGTCGCGGACCATCTTCCAGAACTCCGAGCCGTCCGCCGGATCGGACAGCGGGAGGTTCACATTGGTGACGCCCGGCAGCTCGACGTCGGGCCCCTCCAGCTTCTGGTCCGCGGCGTTGCGGAAGTCGAAGATCGTGTGCAGGCCCAGGGAGTCCAGGAAGGCGGCGTCCTCCGCGGTCGCGTGGGCGAGATGGCCGCTGCGGAACAGCACGCCGTACCGCACCCGTCGTCCGTCCACGGTCGGCAGTCCGCCCACGTCCCGGAAGTTGCGGACTCCGGCCAGCTCCGGCTCGGTCGACGGGATCTGCTGCGTCACGGGGGCTCCTCCCGGTCGGGCTCCGTCGGCGCGGCTCGACGACGGGGCACGCTCTCGACCATACGACATGGATTCCTGAGGCAATGAGTTGTCCACAGGCGTTGCAGCCGGGGCTCGGATCCCTTGATGATGTTGGTGCTTGAGCGCACCTGTTCGTGCCTGTTCGAATCTGTTTCGTCGCTGTGAGGGACTGCATGCCGGAGATCGCCGAGAACGGCCGCACGTGGATTCTGTCCGGGCCGACCAGCAGTTACGCCGTCCACCTCACCGACAGCGACGAGCTCCTGCACCTGCACTGGGGCCCACGGATCGCGCTCGCCGACGCCGAGGCCCTCGCCGTACGCCCCCTCCCGGACTACTGGGCCTTCGAGTCCCCGCTCGACGGGCGCGAGGAGTACCCGGTTGAGGGCGGCCCCCGCTTCGTACGCCCCGCCCTGTCGGTACGCACGGACGAGCGGCGCGGCACCGAGTGGAGCTTCGAGGCGTACGAGGCCGAGGCCGGGGACGACGGCGAGCTGCGGCTCCGCTTCCGCGACGGCGGGCTGGCGGTCACGCTGCACTACCGGATGCGCGGTGACGTCGTCGAGCGCTGGGTGACCCTGGACAACCAGGGGCCCGCCGTGGAACTGCTGCGGGCCGACTCCGCCGCCTGGACCCTGCCCGACCGCGAGGGCTGGCGGCTGTCCCAGCTGCACGGCCGCTGGGCCGCGGAGTCGCGCCTCGTGCGGTCCTCCCTCACCTACGGTGAGAAGGTCATCGGCAGCCGTCGCGGCCACACCGGACACCAGCACCTGCCGTGGGTCGCGCTCGACACGGACGCGACCGAGGAGCGCGGCGAGGTCTACGGCTGCACCCTCGGCTGGTCCGGGTCCTGGCGGATCGCGGTGGCCCAACTCCCCGACGCGCGCGTGCAGATCACCGGTGGCGCGGGATACGACGACTCCGGCCTCCTGCGCCTGGAAGCGGGGGAGTCCTTCACCACGCCCGTCTTCGCCGGCCTGTGGAGCGACGGCGGCTACGGCGGGGCGAGCCGGGCCTGGCACGACTACCAGCGGACGTACGTCATCCCGGACGCGGACCAGGACCGGCCCGTGCTCTTCAACTCCTGGGAGGCCACGCAGTTCGACATCTCCGAGGAGCAGCAGAGCGCGCTCGCCCGGCGGGCCGCGGCTATCGGGGTCGAGCTGTTCGTGGTCGACGACGGTTGGTTCGGGGCCCGCACCAGCGACCGGGCCGGGCTCGGTGACTGGGCACCCAACCCCGACCGCTTCCCCGGCGGCCTCAAGCCGCTCGGCGACTACGTGCACGCGCTCGGCATGCAGTTCGGCATCTGGGTTGAGCCGGAGATGGTCAACCCGGACAGCGACCTGTACCGGGCCCACCCGGACTGGGTGCAGTACCAGACGGGACGAAAGCGGACGGAGCTCCGCAATCAACTCGTATTGAACCTCGCGCGCGAGGACGTCCAGGAGTACCTCTGGGGGCAGCTCCACGGACTCCTCTCCAGCGCCCCGGTCGACTATGTGAAGTGGGACTTCAACCGCTGCTTCACCGACGCGGGCTGGCCGGGAGAGGCCTACCCGCAGCGTCTCTGGGTCGACCATGTGCACGCCTTCTACAGCCTGTTGGACCGGCTGCGGGCAGCTCACCCGGGTGTCGCCTTCGAGTCCTGCTCGGGCGGCGGCGGCCGGATCGACCTCGGCGTGATGGGCCGGACCGACCAGGTGTGGACCTCGGACAACACCGACCCCCTCGACCGGCTCGACATCCAGCACGGCTTCAGCCAGATCCACCCTGCGCGCGTCATGGCCTCCTGGGTCACCGACAGCCCCAACGCCCAGCTCAACGGCCGGTTCAGCTCGCTGCGCTTCCGGTTCGTGAGCGCGATGGCCGGCGTCCTCGGGGTCGGCGGCGACCTCGCCGACTGGACCGAGGAGGAGCTCGCCGAGGCCCGCGACTGGGTGGACCTCTACAAGGAGATCCGGCCCCTCGTGCAGCGTGGCGACCTCCACCGGCTGCGGCCTCCGCGGGGCGGACTGAGTGCGGTGCAGTACGTGCTCGATGGCGAGACGGTCGTCCTCGCCTGGCTTCAGGCGCAGCACTACGGAGAGCCCGTGCCGGCGCTGCGGCTGCGCGGACTCGACCCGACAGCGTCGTATGAATGCCGTGAAACGGGCGAAATTCACCGAGGTGCCGTATTGCTGCATCACGGACTGCGCACCGGCTTGCGTGGCGACCTTGATGCGGCAGTTCTCCGCCTGCGCCGCATCTAGGGCTTCTGTCCGAATTAGCACCTTCATTCCAACTCCGGCTGGAATGAGGGGTCCTGGGTGAGTGGCACGTGAGGAGCGTCATATTCGTGACCGTGTGTCGCCCGTCATGTTCACGTAATTCACATGCTTTTCAAGGGGATTTGAGCTGAGGGGCAGCCCGCGATTCACGCAGGGTGACTGGGAATTCACATACGGGATCAACAGAAATGCATTCACAGGGAACCTCTCACTTGTCCCTTTGCGTCTTGCTCGCTTACGTTCGCCACCAATCCGGACGGACGCCCAATCCTGCCGCCGCCCGGAGACCGCTCAACTCACCCGTGAACGGCAGGAGCGGGGGACCCACAGGTACAACCGCCTGTTCCGGTCTCCGGAACGGCTAGGGGTAAAGCCGCGTTTCGGCGCGGCCGGGCATCTCCAGTCCGCACCCGACAGCTCACCTCGTAGGCGCCGGAGAGGAATTCGCCATGCCCGCGAAGGGTAAGCACCGCCGCCCGAAGCCCCAGCGCTTCACCCGCTCGATCGCCGTCGCCGGAACCGGCGGCGCCGCACTCGCCCTCCCGCTCATGGGGGCCACCGGCGCCCACGCGGCCACCTCGCAGTCCGTTTCGGAAAAGGCCGTTCAGTCCCTTCCGATCACGCAGAAGACTGCCGAGAAGGCCGCCGAAAAGACGGCCGCGAAGAAGGATGCCGCGAAGACCTCGGGTGTGCGGACCTATTCCGTGAGGACCGGCGACTATCTCTCGAAGATCGCGGACGAGCAGAACGTCAGCGGTGGCTGGAAGAAGCTCTACTCCGACAACCGCCAGGCCGTGGGCGACGACCCGTCGTTGATTCACCCGGGCCTGAAGCTCTCGATCGGCAAGAAGGCCACGACGAGCACGACGGGTACGAAGAAGAGCGAGTCGTCGTCCTCTTCCTCCTCGTCCAAGCCGGAATCCTCCTCGTCGAAGACGGAATCCTCCTCGTCGAACTCGACGGCCACCACCCAGAGCGCCGACACCAGCAGCTCCAGCTCCAGCGGCTTCACCCTCCCGGTGAGCGGCGCCGGCGTCGGCACCGGCTACCGCGTGGCGGGCAGCATGTGGTCCAGCGGCTACCACACCGGCGTCGACTTCGTGGTCCCGACCGGCACCGCGCTCAAGGCCGTCGGCGCGGGCACGGTCGTCTCCGCCGGCTGGGGCGGCGCGTACGGCAACCAGGTCGTCATCAAGCTCGCCGACGGCTACTACGCCCAGTACGCCCACCTGTCCTCGCTCTCCGTGTCGAGCGGTCAGACCGTGACCGAGGGCCAGCAGGTCGGCCTCTCGGGTGCGACCGGCAATGTGACCGGTCCGCACCTGCACTTCGAGATCCGTACCACGCCGGACTACGGCTCGGACGTGGACCCGGTCGCCTACCTCCGCTCGAAGGGCGTCGCCGTCGGCTGACGCCTGCCCCCCAGACACACCGAAGGCCGGATCCCGATCCCCGGGTCCGGCCTTCGGTGTGTCTGCGGCTCTCTGGGTCCCGCCGCTGCTCGTTCATGATCACTGTATTGCGGTCTTGTGGCAGGGGTGTTCAGAGCGTCGACAGTGAGAGGACGGTGGGGACACAGTGAACTCCGTAGCGATGTAAGCGCTTTCTGCGCCTCTTCGGCCTTCGGAGGTCACCGTGCCCCGCGTCGACCGACGCACCGTCATCAAGGGCGCCGCAGCCGCGGCGGCCGCCGCCCAGTTCTCCTGGGCCCTGTCCCGCACCGCCGCCGCGGCGGACGGCGACGACACCGAGCTCCACTGGCTGGAGGGCCCGGCGCCCGACGTCCACGCCGGTGCCACCTGGGGCCTGCCGTGGAAGCGCGGCACATACCGGCCGGACCAGAGCTTCCGGCTGACGACCGCCGCCGGCGACGACGTCCCCGTCCAGACCTGGGTCACGGGCCACTGGCCCGACGGCTCGGTGAAGTGGACCGCTCACGCGATCGCGCCGGACGCGCCGAAGGCCTCGGCCTACCGGCTCACCACGGGGACGCCCGCCGCCCCGGCCGAGCGGGTCACCGTCACCCGCAAGGCCGGCCGCATCGAGGTGTCGACCGGTGCCATCACGGCCGTCTTCGGCGCCAAGGGCACCGACACCGTCGTCCGCAGCATCCGGCGCGGGAGCGCCGAGATCGCCCGCGACGGTCAACTCGTGCTCCTGCGACAGAAGTCCGTGCGCGAGGGGACGGCAGCCGAGACCTTCACCGGCCGGATCGAGAAGATCGCCGTCGAGCAGGACGGCCCCGTCCGGGCCGTGATCCGCGTCGAGGGCCGCCACCGCCACGGCAGCCACGGCCTGCTCCCCTTCGTGCTCCGCTTCGCCTTCTCCGCGGGCGGCGACTCCTTCCGTCTGACCCACACCTTCGTCTGGGACGGCAAGCAGGAGCCCGGCTCCGACGACGGCGACTTCCTGCGCGGGCTCGGCGTCCGCTTCACCGTGCCGCTGAGCGACCAGCCGTACGACCGCCATGTGCGGTTCGCCGACTCGGGCGGAGGCCTGTTCGGCGAGGCCGTCCAGGGCATCACCGGACTGCGCCGCGACCCCGGGGCGGCGGTGCGCGACGCCCAGATCGCCGGCGAGAAGCTGCCCGACACCTCGACCTGGGACACCCGGGTGTCCAGTCGCCTCGGCTACATCCCGCAGTGGGGAGACTTCACCCTCACCCAGCCGACGGCCGACGGCTACCTCGTGCGCAAGCGCACCAAGGCGGGGCACGGCTGGGTCCAGGCCGGTGCCGGGCAGCGCGCCGGGGGCTTCGGATACGTCGGCGGCGTGAGCGGCGGACTCTCCTTCGGGCTCCGGGACTTCTGGCAGCGGCACCCGACCCAACTCGACGTCCGGGACGCCCAGACCGATGCCGCCGAGGCCACCGTATGGCTCTACTCGCCCGAGGCGCCCCCGCTGGACCTGCGCTTCTACCATGACGGCCTGGGTCAGGACACGTACGAGAAGCAGGTCGAGGGCCTGGAGATCACGTACGAGGACTACGAGCCGGGGTTCGGGACGCCGTACGGCATCGCCCGCACCAGTGAACTGACCTTCTGGGCACTGGAGAAGACCCCGTCGGCCGCGGTTCTCGCCGCGCAGGCAGCCGCCACCGCGACCCCGCCGCTGCTCACTGCCACGCCCCAACGGCTGGACGCGGCAGGGGTGTTCGGGGACTGGGCGCCCGTAGACCGCTCGAACAAGGCGCGGACCACGATCGAGGACCGCCTCGACGACCTCTTCGCCTACTACCGCGACCAGCGGGAGCAGCACCGCTGGTACGGCTTCCTCGACTATGGCGACGTCCAGCACACCTACGACAACGACCGGCACGTCTGGCGCTACGACGTCGGCGGCTACGCCTGGGACAACTCCGAACTCGGCACCGACCTCTGGCTCTGGTACCACTTCCTGCGCACCGGCTCCGCCGAGGTCTTCCGGTTCGCGGAGGCGATGACCCGGCACACCGGCGAGGTCGACGTCTACCATCTCGGCAAGTGGGCGGGCCTCGGCACTCGGCACGGCGTGCAGCACTACGCGGACAGCGCCAAGCAGGTCCGTATCTCGACGGCGGCCAACCGGCGCTTCTACTACTTCCTCACCGGCGACGAGCGCACCGGTGACCTGCTGCGCGAACTCGTCGACGTGGAGCTGACGTTCCTGGAGGTCGACCCGCAGCGCAAGGTCCGCACGGACGGCTACACGCCCGGCGACCGGCATGCCCTGTCGGTCGGCTTCGGCACCGACTGGGGTGGGATCTCGGCGGCCTGGCTCACCGAGTGGGAGCGACGCGGGCCGAACGCGGAGAAGGCGAAGGCCAAGCTGGTCAACTCGCTGCGGACGATCGCCGCCCAGCCCAACGGCTTCTTCACCGGCACGGGCTTGCTGGACGCGGACACGGGCAAGTTCGCGGTCACGACGGACACGGCCGTCAGCGTGTCCCACCTGAGTGCCGTCTTCGGTCTCGTCGAGACCAACAGTGAGCTCGTCTCCCTGTTCGGCGACGAGGAGCCGGAGTTCCGCACGGCCTGGCTGAACTACGCGCAGTACTACAACGCCACCGACGCCCAGAAGAAGCAACTCACCGGCTCCACCTGGAAGTCGGCGCTGCCCGCCGCGCACTCCCGCGTCACGGCCTACGCGGCCCACCGCAAGGACGACCCGACGCTCGCCACGCGCGCGTGGAACGAGTTCTTCACCGGCAGCGACACCTACTTCCCCTCCAACGACTGGTCTCCCGTCACGATCAAGGCCCCGGCGGTCCTGCGCACCACCGAGGAGATTCCCTGGATCTCCACCAACTCCTCGGCGCAGTGGGCGCTCGCGGCGATCCAGAACCTGGCCCTCATCGGGGATCGGATCCCGTCATGAGGCGTGGCCTTGTGAGTGCGGCGATGGCCGCGGGGATGGTCGTGGGTGCGGTGCAGCCTGCTGCCGCGTCCGGTGACCCGTACGTTGTGCGCCCTGATGACAGGCGTCTCACCTACGAGGGCCACTGGGGCCGCACCGCCGAAGCCGCCGTCACCGTCAACTCCGGCTCCCGGCTGCGGTTCCGGTTCGTGGGCGGCAGCGTCCACGCCCTGTTCGACGTCTCGTCGATCACCGTGCCCGCGCAGATCTACGTGTCGGTCGACGGCGGCCCGAAGCAGCTGCACACCGTCGACCAGGACGATCTGGAGATCACAGCCGGCGGCCGCGGTCCTCACACGGTCGAGATCTCCGTCAAGGACGTCTTCTCGCGGGTCAACCGGTGGACGCCACCGCTGGAGACCGGGGTCGTGCTGACCGGGATCCGCGGTCATGTCCTGGACCAACGAGTCCGGCACGCACCGGAGTTGGCGTTCTACGGGGACTCCGTCACCCAGGGCGTGATGGCCCTGTGCGACGTCAACACCTCCGACTGCGCCGACGGTACGGCCGCCTACCCCACGCTGGTCGCCGACGCCCTGCATGTCTCCCTCACCCAGGTCGGGTTCGGGCGGCAGGGCGTGATCCAGACCGGCAATGGGGGAGTGCCGGCCGCCTCGGACGCCTACGGCTGGAACTGCGCCGGTTCCAGGGCGGATTCGGACCGCCGTGCCGACGTGATCGTGGTGAACCAGGCACCAACGATGCCGCGTTCGGCTCGGCGGAGTTCCGCACCGCCTACCGCGCCTACCTCGAAAAGCTCCGGGCCGCCGCACCGCACGCCCGCATCCTCGCCCTGCGCCCGTTCGACGGCACCCATGCCGCCGACATCGCGGCCGTGGTCGGTGAACTCGCCGACCCACGCACCGAGTTCGTCGACACGACCGGCTGGCTCGACGCGGCGGAGGGCGACTTCCACGGCACCGTCCACCCGAGTGCCCAGGGCCACCGCAAGGCGGCCGACCGACTGATCAGCCTCATCTCGAAGGAATCGAAGGAGCGCTAGTGCACGCCCACCGACTGCACGCCAATCGACTGCACGCCAACCGGCGCCGAAGAACCGTCGCCGTCACCGCCGCCGCCCTGTTGGCCGGGCTGTTCTCCGCACCGACCGGCCACGCCGCCGCCCCGGAACCCCGCCGGATCGTGGAGAACCTCGACCGCGGCCTGGTCGCCGTACCCTCCGGCGAAGGCACCTTCCTCAGCTGGCGCCTGCTCGGCACCGAGTACGCCGGCCACGGCAACGCCCTCTCCTTCAACGTGTACAAGGATGGGCGGCGACTGAATCGCCAGCCGGTCGCCAAGTCCACGACGTACCAGGACAACACCCCGGGCACGGGCACGTACACCGTGCGTGCCGTCATCAACGGGCGTGAGCGGAAGGGGAGTTCAGGCGCCCTCGACTTCTCGAAGGGCTACGCCGAGATTCCCCTCGCCGCCGCCGACGGCTACACCGTGCAGCACGCCTGGCCCGGTGACCTCGACGGCGACGGGCAGTACGAGCTGGTCGTCAGCCGCCTCTCCCAGACCCGCGACAGGCCCGACCTGCTGGAGGCGTACACGCTCACCGGCGAGCGGCTCTGGCGCGTCGACCTCGGCCCCGGCTCGTACACGCAGGTCGGCGGCAACGGCGCCAACGACCCGGCGCCCGCCGCGATCAGCGGCTCCACGGCGATCGGCGGCTACCGCAACGACGACAACGTCACCGTCTACGACCTCGACAGCGACGGCAGGGCCGAGGTGCTGGTGCACACGGCCGCCGGGACGACCTTCGCGGACGGCTCCCAGGTCACCGCCGACTCGCCGGCGAACCAGTTCGTCTCGGTGATCGACGGCGCGACCGGGACCGAACGCACCCGGCAGCCCGTGCCCGACGACTTCGTCGCCGATGGCCCCTCCGGCGGCCACTTCGGCATCGCCTACCTGGACGGCGAACACCCCAGCCTGGTCACCAAGTTGGTCACGCGGGTCGGCGCCAAGCGCGGCTCCTTCCGGGTCCTGTTCCAGACGTGGGACTTCAACGGCACGGACCTGAACCGCCGTTGGAAGCACGTCGTGGACCCGGCCACCGGAGCGACCAGCTTCCACCAGATCCGCACCGTCGACGTCGACCAGGACGGCAAGGACGAGATCGCCGACGGCAACTACGTCGTGAACAGCGACGGCACCCTGCGCTACGTCGTCGACCAGGCCATCCACGGCGACCGCTTCGACATCGCCGACCTCGACCCCGACCGGCCCGGCCTGGAGGGCTTCGCGATCCAGCAGTCCGAGCTGGGCGTCGTGTCGAACTTCCCCTGGTACTACTACGACGCCGACACCGGCGAACGCCTGACGACCGGCGCACACCCCGCGACCCCGGTGAGCGACGCCGACCTCGACGTCGGCCGCGGCAACGCCGCCGACATCGACCCGGACCACCCCGGCTACGAGTACTGGACCTCCACCGCCGATGTCACCCGGCCCGGCGCGGGCGTCTTCAACGTCCAGGACGGCAAGGTCTCCACGACCACGCCCAGCGTCAACTTCCGTATCTGGTGGGACGGCGACAAGGCGTCCGAGCTCCTCGACTCCACCCACGTCGAGAAGTGGGACCCGGCGACCGAGACCAGCGCGAAGATCTTCGAGCCGTCCGGGATCGTCTCCGGCGCCCGCAACGCCACCCCGTTCTACGGCGATCTCCTCGGCGACTGGCGCGAGGAGATCCTCGCCGAGACCGCCGACCACACCGCCCTGCGCCTCTGCACCACCACCGAGCCGACGCGGACGCGCCTCTACACGCTCGCCCAGAACCCCGAGTACCGCCTCGGCTGGACCGTGCGTGGCTATCTGCAGTCGACGTACACGGACTACTACCTCGGCACCGAGACCCGTCGTGTGCCGAAGCCCTCGATCACCCTCCCGGAAGGAGCCGTCTCCCGTGACGACCACGCGTAGAGCCTTCGGAGCCCTGGCCGCCGGTGCCGCCCTTGCGGCCCTGGCCCCCGCGACCGGCGCGAGTGCCTCACCCCGACACCGCCGGCTGATCGCCCACGACGACTTCCGTCACGGCCTCGGCCAGTGGGCTGTGGAACTAGAGAAGGGCGGCACCGTCACCGCCTCCCGCGGGACCCTGGAGGTCGACGTACCGGCCGGCGCGACGGTCTGGTTCAGGAAGCGGCTCGAAGGGCCGTACGTCATCGAGTACACCGCCACACCCGTGTCGGAGGGCGGGGTCAACGACCGGGTCTCCGACCTCAACAACTTCTGGAACGCCGTCGACGTCCGCTCCCCGGACGACCTCTTCGCCACCGCGCGGGGCGGGGCGCTGGCGGAGTACGACTACCTCAAGACGTACTACGTCGGCTACGGCGCCAACACGAACACGACGACCCGGCTGCGCCGCTACGTCGGCGAGGCAGGCGTCCGCCCGCTCGTCTTCGACTACACCGAGCCGCTGCTCGTGGCGAACGAGCCCAACCGGGTGCGGATTGTCTCCGACGGCTCGACCGTGCAGTGGTGGAACAACGGGCGGCTCGTCTTCGACTACACCGACCCGGAGCCGTACACGGGTGGGCACTTCGCGTTCCGGACCACCTGGAGCCACTTCCGTATCGGCAACTTCCGGGTGCGGCAGTCGCAGCGTCAACACCGCTGATGAGACACCTATTCCGAGTTTGACCAATCCTTGAAGAGTGGCTTATCTCACCGCTCGTCAAGCCCTTCCTACGGTCGCGTAGGTCACATCCGCAGGGGAATCATGGGCCGATGTGGCAGACGATTCGAAGAGTGACGAAAGATCAGTGATCGGGTCGTACGTGGCGGTGGGGGACAGCTTCACCGAGGGCGTCGGCGACCCCGGCCCCGACGGGGCGCTCGTCGGTTGGGCCGACCGGTTCGCGGTACTTCTCGCGGACCGGCGGCCCGAGGGCGACTTCGAGTACACGAACCTCGCCGTGCGCGGGAAACTTCTCGACCAGGTGGTGGACGACCAGCTTCGGCAGGCCGTCGAGCTGGCGCCGGACCTGGTGTCCTTCTGTGCCGGCGGCAACGACATCCTGCGGCCCGGCACCGACCCCGACGAGGTCGCCGAGCGCTTCGAGCGAGGGGTGGCGCAACTCACCGCCGTCGCGGGCACGGTGATGGTGACGACCGGCTTCGACACCCGTGGCGTACCCGTCCTCAAGCACCTGCGCGGCAAGATCGCGACCTACAACGGACATGTGCGGGCCATCGCCGACCGTTACGGCTGTCCCGTGCTCGACCTGTGGTCCCTCAAGACCATCCAGGACCGCCGGGCCTGGGACGGCGACCGGCTCCACCTCTCGCCCGAGGGGCACACGCGTGTGGCGCTGCGCGCGGGCCAGGTCCTCGGCCTGGAGGTCCCGGCCGACCCGGACCAGCCCTGGCCGCTGCTCCCGCCGCGCGGCACCCTCGAGGTCCGGCGGGACGACGTCCACTGGGCGCGCGAGTACCTGGTGCCGTGGATCGGCCGCCGGCTGCGCGGGGAGTCCTCGGGCGACCACGTGACGGCCAAGGGCGCGCTGTCGCCGGACGACATCAAGTCCCGGATCGCTTCGGTGGCCTGAGCCCGCTCGGGGTGCCCGGCCGCCATGGCCGGGCGCCTCGGGTTCAGGGACGGGCCCGACCGGCTCGACCAGTGAGGTGATCACACGGGAGTGGTGTGTCCGCGTGGGCCGACCACGGTGCTGGGATGACGGCGAACCGCCCCCGACGCCGTGAGGACCTCCCGCATGCCCTTCCCGCGCACGCCCGCGGCGCTGCCCCGCGCCACCACCACGCTCGCCGTCGCCCTCCTCACCCTCGGCCTCGCCGCCCCCACGGCGGCCGCCCTGCCGGGGCCGGCTCTCCGCACCGCCGCCCCCAGCGCCCCGAGCCCCGCCACCGTCACCGTGACCGGCGAGGGCAGCGCCACGGCCACCCCGGACCTCGCCGTGATCGGCGCCGGAGTCGAGGCGCAGGCCAAGACTCCGCAGGCGGCGCTGAACGCGCAGAACAAGGCGGCGAGCGCGCTGTTGAAGGCCGTACGCGGGCAGGGTGTCGCCGAGCGGGACATCAGCACCGAGAACCTGTCGCTCAGTCCCGTGTACGACTACGACGACGGCACCTCCCAGCTGACGGGCTACCAGGCCGCGCAGTCCTTCTCCGTCAAGGTCCGCGAGGTCGGCCGTACGGGGATGGTGCTGCAGGCGATCACGGACGCCACCGGCACCGCCGGCCGCATCAACTCGGTCACCTTCGACGTCGCCGACCCGGCCCCCGTGCGCGCCCGGGCCCGCAAGGCCGCGCACGACGACGCGCACACCAAGGCCCTGCAGTACGCGCGCCTGAGCGGACACCGACTCGGCCGGCTGGTCTCGCTCACCGACGTCACGACCAGCGGGCCCGTCTCCCCGCCGTGGTCCGCGGACGCACCCCCCGGTGCGGGAGCGGGCGTGCCGCTCGCCCCGGGGGAGGTCCGGACGACGGTCACCGTCACGGCGGTCCACGAACTGGTCTGAGACGTGGGGTGGGGCGGCGTCCGCCGCGTGAGCGCTCCGCTGGAGGTGCCGCGCTGTGCGGTCGTTCGTCTGCTGCGCCGTCGTGGCTGGTCGCGCAGTTCCCCGCGCCCCTTCAGGGCGCTTCGCCGGACCCGCCTACTGCGTCGTCAACGCCTCGCGCTCCAGCCCGAGTTCCCGGGCCAGCGCCTCGTCCACCCACTCCTGCGCCCGCGCCCGTGACACGGCACCCGCGTAGGACGTCAGCTGTACGGCGAGTCCGTCGAGGAGGGCCGTGAGGCGCAGGGCCGTCCCGGCCGGGTCCGGGCAGCGGAACTCGCCCGCGGCCACGCCCTCGGCGATCAGCTCGGCGAGCGCCGCCTTCCACTGCCGGTCGAGATCCCGGGTGACCTGCTGGAGCGCGGGCTCGCGCAGCGACACCGCCCATCCCTCGATCCACAGCCGCCAGCCCTTGGCCTGACCGGTGGGGGCGTACCAGCGCACGGCCGCCCGCAGCCGGCGCAACGCGGTCGTACGGCGGGCGAGCACCTTGCGCAGCTGGGCGAGGTCGCCCTCCGAGGCGTAGGTGAACGCGGCGGCGACCAGCTTCTCCTTCGTGGAGAAGTGATAGAGCACCAGAGCGTTGCTCACCCCGAGCGCGGCGGCCACGTCGGCGATCCTGACGGCCGCCACGCCCCGCGCCTCGATCTGCTCGATGGCGGCCCGCAGCAGCTCCTCGCGCCGCTCGGCCACGCTCAACCGTACTCTCGCCACGCGGTCACCCTAATCCGTGCCCCTGTGAGGTGCCGTAGGGAGGCCGTCGTCCGAGGTCACCGGTACCAGCCGAACCGCTCGGCGATCACCGGCAGCCGGTCGGCGACGAGGGCGTGCGCGGCGGCCCGCGGCGTGATCCCGTCGGCATCCGCGCGGGCCAGCATCTGCTCGACGAGCGCACGCATGGACCGCCGTAGATACGCGAAGGCCTCGTCCGCGTCGGCCTCGATGTCGCCGAACAGCGTCCACCACCACCAGGCGTTCGTCCCGGAGTTGACGACGACATCCGGCAGGACGGTGATCCCGCGCGCGGCCAGCGGCGACTCCGCCTCCGGCAGGACCGGCATGTTGGCCGCCTCGACGATCCAGCGGGCGGTGATGCGCTCCTGGTTCGCGGTGTCGATCGTGTAGGAGACCGCGGCGGGCACCAGCACCTCCGCTTCGGCGGACAGCCAGGCGTCACCGGGCAGTTCACGGTCGCCGGGGCGCAGTGCGGCACGGTCCACGGTGCCGTAGGCGTCCCGCGCGGCGAGCAGTGCCTCCACGTCGAGCCCCGCCGGGTTGCTGATCGTGCCCTTGATGTCGGCGACGGCCACGACCGAGAGCCCCGCGCGCGTGAGGAAGCGTGCGGTGGCCCCGCCCATGGTGCCCAGACCCTGCACGGCGACACGCGTGCCCGCGTGCGGCACACCGGCCCGGTCCAGCGCGGCGAGCGTCGCCTCGGCGACCCCGCAGCCGCCGACCAGTTCGTCGAGCCCGATGCCGTCCACCTCGACCCGGAAGGCGTCCGCGAGCCGCCGCCGGGCCGTGGCCTCGTCGTCGAGCAGCGGATAGACCGCCTGGATGGACGAGACGAGCCCGGCCTCCGTGGCCGCGCGGTCCACCAGGTCCTGGGTGAGGCCGAGGTCCTCGCCCGTGGTCCAGAAGCTCTCGATGTACGGCCGCATGGCGCGCAGGTAGCGCACGAGCAGTGCGTACGCCTCGGGGTCCCGGGGGTCGCAGTCGATGCCGCCCTTCGCGCCGCCCAGGGGGATGTAGCGGCCCTCCGGGTTGTAGTGCAGGGCCTCCTTCATGGTCATGCCGCGGGCCAGCCCGGCGACCTCGTCCGGCGTGCAGCCCGCCCGCATCCGCAGGCCGCCGCTGGCGACACCGCGCACCAGGCGGTCGACGACCAGGAAGCCCAGGCGGCCGGTGACGTGGTCGGTCCAGGTGAGCGACAGCAGGGGCGGGGGCACGGGGACTCCTCGGTACGAGCTTTACTGAACGGTGGGTCAGTATCGGAACTTTGTCAGTGCCGTGTCAACGCAATCCGGGGGGCCGACCATAATGGAATGTCTCACCGACTCCACCTGGAGGTACCGTGACCGGCTTCCGTCCCCTGAGCTCCGGGCTCCGCGCGCTGCAGCCCGCGGCCTTCGGCGCGGACCCGAGCGGTGAGCGCATGGCGCGCATCCGCAGATCGCCCCACTTCAGGGACGGGGTCTTCCAGAATCCCCCCGGAACCCCCCGCCCCTCCGGGGCCGCGCTCCACTTCGCGAAGTCGTACTTCGACAAGGACGAGCGGACCCGCCGGGCCCCGAACGGCACGATCCCGGTGCACGCCACCACCCTCGCCGACATCGCCAAGCCGCCCGCCACCGGGCTGCGGCTGACCTGGATGGGGCACTCCAGCGTGCTCGCGGAGATCGACGGGCACCGGGTGCTCTTCGACCCCGTCTGGGGCGAGCGCTGCTCCCCCTTCGCCTTCGCCGGGCCCAAGCGGCTGCACCCGGTGCCCCTGCCGCTGGCAGCGCTCGGCCCGGTCGACGTGATCGTCATCTCGCACGACCATTACGACCACCTGGACATGCCCACGATCAAGGCGCTGGCCGGCACGGACACCGTGTTCGCCGTCCCGCTCGGCGTCGGCGCCCACCTCGAGCACTGGGGCGTGTCCGCCGACCGGCTGCGCGAGCTGGACTGGCACGAGTCGACGAAGGTCGCCGGGCTCACCCTGACCGCCACCCCGGCCCGCCACTTCTGCGGCCGCGGCCTGCGCAACACCCAGCACACGCTCTGGGCCTCCTGGGCCGTCGCCGGCGACGAGCACCGGATCTACCACAGCGGCGACACCGGGTACTTCGAGGGCTTCAAGGACATCGGCGCCGAGCACGGCCCCTTCGACGCCACGATGATCCAGCTCGGCGCCTACTCCGACTTCTGGCCGGACATCCACATGACGCCGGACGAGGCCGTGCAGG
The DNA here is from genome assembly GCF_000718165.1 of Streptomyces fulvoviolaceus. Classification (GTDB taxonomy): domain Bacteria; phylum Actinomycetota; class Actinomycetes; order Streptomycetales; family Streptomycetaceae; genus Streptomyces; species Streptomyces fulvoviolaceus. The sequence goes on from NZ_JOEY01000011.1 coordinate 97,638, forward strand.
CGCACCTGGACCTGCAGGGCGGTGACGCCACCGAGGGCGTGCTGCTGCCCATCCACTGGGCCACGTTCAACCTGGCACCGCACCCGTGGGCGGAACCGGGGGAGCGGACCATGTGGGCGACCCACAAGGCTGGGGCGACCATGGCGGCACCCCGTCCGGGTGAGCCCTTCGAACCGGCCCGTACGCCGCAAGTGGTGCCGTGGTGGCGCGAGGTGAGCCGGCCGCCGGGCGGGCAGTGGGACGCGTGGCCGCCGGTGGCGTCGGGGCCGGAGCAGGTGCTGGTGGCCGAGTAGCGAGCTGCGGAGCGGGACGGTGGGTAACCGTCCCGCTGGTGCGGGCGCGGGCTTCCGCCGTCGTCCCGGGCCACCTTCTCGATCAGTCCGAGGGAACCGGCGCGGGCCGGGGAGTCATACGACTCTCCGGCCCGCGCCGTCTGTTCATGACCGCTTCCGACCAGGCCTGATCGCTTCCTTGCGCTTCGATATGGAGTGCGGCGAAGGGTTATCGGTCTGTCGTACGAGCGCTCATACCAGAGCGGGACGCTCGCCGTGGGACTTTGTCAACTGCCCACCGCACATGATGCGTTGCCGACTACTGTGAGTGTCCGCCGGGCGACGTAGAGCCGATTTTTTCGGCTCTCTCGACCGACACCGCGATGGCGCATGCCCGAGTCGCGCACCACGCGCGAGCCACCAGGCCCGACGGACCAGTACAAGGACACCGATGTCTCACCTCCGTGCACCGGCCGCACGCGCAGACCGCCGTGAGGGCGGGCGGCACGGGCGGCCGGTCGCCCGCCCCGTTCCCTCGCTGCCGGAGACGCACATACGGCCGCAGCTCCTGCGCCTGGCCGTGCTCCCGCCGATCGCGGTCGCCCTCAGCGGCTGCGCCGCCGTCCTGTTCACCGTCCGCGCCACCGGGGCACGGCCGAGTCTCACGCTGTGGGGTGTGCTGGCCGGGGCGGTCTCGGTCGCGCTCGTGGGCATCGCGGTCGCCGCCGTGGCCGCCGACCGCGCCGCCAAGTCCGTGAGCGACCGCATCGGCACCCTGCGGCGCAGCAGCGCGCGCGGCGAAGCCGATCTGCGGGCCCTCGTCGAGTCGCTCCGGCGCGGCGAGGGCCCGCCCCCGCGCAAGCCGCGCAGCAGTCCCCCCGGCGACGCCGACGACTTCGAACTGCTCGCCGCCGACCTGTCCCGGGCCCATGACCGGGCCGTCACCGCCGTCGTCCAGGCCGCGCAGCTCTCCAGCCAGGCGGGCAGCGAACAGAAGCTGGAGGTCTTCGTCAACCTCGCCCGGCGCCTGCAGTCGCTGGTGCACCGCGAGATCTCCATCCTCGACGAGCTGGAGAACGAGATCGAGGACCCCGACCTGCTCAAGGGCCTCTTCCACGTCGACCACCTCGCCACCCGCATCCGCCGCCACGCCGAGAACCTCGCCGTGCTCGGCGGCGCCGTCTCCCGCCGGCAGTGGAGCAACCCGGTCGACATGACCGAGGTGCTGCGCTCCGCCATCGCCGAGGTCGAGCAGTACTCGCGGGTCAAGCTCGTCCCGCCCATCGACGGCACCCTGCGCGGCCACGCCGTCGCCGACGTCATCCACCTGCTGGCCGAACTCGTCGAGAACGCCACGGTGTTCTCCGCCCCGCACACCCAGGTCCTGATGCGCGCCAACCTCGTCACCTCCGGGCTCGCGGTCGAGGTCGAGGACCGCGGACTCGGCATGCCCGTCGCCGAACAGCAACGGATGAACGCCCTGCTGGCCGACCCCGACCAGGTCAACGTGGCCAGCCTGCTGGCGGACGGCCGCATCGGCCTGTTCGTGGTCTCGCAGCTCGCCAAACGGCACGGCATCCACGTCCGGCTGCAGACCAACATCTACGGCGGAGTGCAGGCGGTGCTCGTCGTGCCGCAGGCGCTGCTGGGGGCGGTTCCGGGTGTTCCCGGGGCGCACGACGGCACGGGGACGGCGGGGCTGTCCGCGCCGCCGCAGGCACCGGTACAGGTTCCGATGCCGGCGCCGATGCGGCCGGGGCACGAGCCGCGGCACCGGGCCGCGCCCGCGCCGTACCCACAGGAATCGGGGCAGTCGAGCCACCAGCGGGACACCGCGCGGGTGCCGCACGGCGAGACCGTGCGGAGCGCGGCACCGGTGTCGAACGGCAGCGCGCCGAACGGCAGCGGGCCGACCCCGTTGCCGGTACGCGGCACCCGTGAGGAGCGGCCCAACCCCGCCGAAGCCGTCCCCGGTATCAGGCCCGACCACCGTCCGCTGGTCGCGGAGAACGTGGCCGCCCCGACCACCCCCCGCGCCGGCACCGTGCGCGGCACCATGGGCAAACCCCAACTGCCCCGGCGCCGCGCCCAGGAGCACATCGCGCCCCAGCTGCGCGACGGTCCCGCGCCGCGCGCGGACGGCGAACACCCGGCCGGTCACGACCCCGGCCTGATGGCGGCCTTCCAGCGGGGCGTCGGCCTCGCCGAGGCCCAGCAGCACCTGGAGTCGACGCACGGCGAACCGACCACGCCCACCGCGTCGGCGTACCTGGACTCCGCAGACCTGGACTCCGCGGACATGGGGTCGGCACCCACAGGTGCGGCAACCACCACCACACCCGCCGCCATGGACGTAACACCCATGGACGCAACACCCATAGACGTCACATCGGTGGACGTCACCCCCATGAACCGGTCCCGCATAACCGAGCCGCACCCCGCGCACGCCCCCGGTCTCGACCTCGAACTGGACCTCGACCGCACCACTCGGCACGACGGGAGCGCACCGGCCGGATGACCACCCCCGCGTCCACCCCCACCCCCAGCGCTCCCGTAGACCTTCGTACCTCAAGGAGTCGATCCACCATGGCGAGCGAAGCGCCGACCGGCCATGTATCCGATCTCGACTGGCTGATGAGCGGCCTCGTGCAGCGCGTGCCGCACACCAGCAGCGCGGTCCTCCTGTCCTGCGACGGCCTCGTGAAGTCGGTCCACGGGCTCGACGCGGACAGCGCCGACCACATGGCCGCCCTGGCCTCCGGCCTCTACTCCCTCGGTCGCAGCGCCGGCGTCCGCTTCGGCGACGGCGGAGACGTCCGCCAGGTCGTCGTCGAACTCGACTCGACCCTGCTGTTCGTGACCACCGCGGGCTCGGGCACCTGTCTCGCCGTGCTCGCCGGCCGCGAGGCCGACGCGGCGGTGCTCGGCTACGAGATGGCGATGCTCGTCAAGAGCGTCCGCCCCTACCTGGTGACCGCACCCCGGCAGCACGCCGTCGAACCCTCGGCGATGAGGCCTTGAGCGTGGCGGCGGCCGGCGACGGGCCCTGGCTCGACGACGCGGCGGGACGGCTGGTGCGCCCTTTCACGGTCAGTAACGGCCGTACCCGCCCGACCATCGCGCTCGACCTCCTGTCGCACGTGATGGCCACCGGAGCCACCCCCCTCGGCTATCTCGGCCCCGAGCACGCGCAGGCGCTCGACCTGTGCCGCGCGCCCGTCTCGGTCGCCGAGGTCGCCGCCCATCTGAAGCTGCCGGCGGTGGTCAGCAAGGTGTTGCTGGCCGACCTCGTCGACTGCGGGGCGCTGACCACCAAGCCCCCCGAGTTCACCCACAACCCGACTGACCGGGCCCTTCTGGAGGCAGTGCTCGATGGACTACGACGACAGCTCTGACCCCTTCCCCACCGCACTCAAGATCCTTGTGGCGGGCGGGTTCGGAGTAGGCAAGACGACCTTCGTGGGCGCGGTCAGCGAGATCGCCCCGCTCAGCACGGAGGAACTGCTCACCACGGTCAGCGCCGCGACCGACAGCCTCGAAGGGATCGAGAACAAGGTCGAGACGACGGTGGCCATGGACTTCGGCCGCATCACCCTCGATCCGGAACATGTCCTGTACCTGTTCGGTACGCCCGGACAGGAACGGTTCTGGTTCATGTGGGACGAGCTCTCGGAGGGAGCGCTCGGGGCGGTGATCCTCGCCGACACCCGGCGCCTGGAGGACTGCTTCGCGGCCGTCGACTTCTTCGAACAACGCGGCCTCGGTTTCATCGTCGCGATCAACGAGTTCGACGGCGGGTTCCGCTATGACCCCGAGGAGGTCCGTGCCGCCATCGACCTGGCCCCGGAGGTCCCCGTCGTGCGCTGCGACGCCAGGATCTCCAGTTCCGGCGTCCAGACCCTGCTCACCCTCGTACGGCACCTCATCGCCCACACGCCGGCCACCGCGCCCAGCGCCCACATGTGACCCCCGCACACACCGCCACGGAGCCGCATATGACCCACGTCCACAGCGACGGGACCCGCCCATGAGCTACGACCCGCCGCGCCCGGCCGGTCGTCTGCTGCTCACGCCCGAGGACAAGGAGGCCCCGGCCCGGACCCGGCGCCTGAGCCAACTCGGCCTGGGCGAACACCCGGACCCCGTCCTCGACGCCTACGCGGACCGCCTCGCCGAGTGCACCGGGGCGCCGTACGCCATGGTCAACTTCATCGACGAGAACCGGCAGTTCTTCGCGGGCCTGCATGTCCCGGAGACGGGGCCGCCCGTCGTGAAGGCGGACGGCACCAAGCCGGAACTGGGCCGGCACCTGGCACGCGACCATGGGTTCTGCCCCCATGTGGTCGTCCGCCGCAAGGCGCTGGTCCTGGAGGACGTGTGCGACTACCCACGGTTCGCGGGCAACCCGGTCGTCGACGAGTTCGGCATCCGTTCCTATCTCGGCGCACCGCTCATCGACGGGACGGGGATGGTGCTCGGCACGGTGTGCGTCGTCGACGTGGAGCCGCGGCCCTGGGGGAGGGCCGGCCTGGAGACCATCAAGTCGTCGGCGGCGGAACTGGTCGTCCGCCTGGAGCGACGGGAGGCCGACGGGCTCCCGATCTGAGCTTCCGATCCGAGCTTCCGATCCGAGCTTCCGCTCTGAGGGCGGAGCGGCGCGGTCCCTGATCGAGGGGGGCGGCTAGTCTGCGCTGGGCGTGGCCGAGATCTGCAGGGCGGTCGGGGTGCCGATGTTCGAGGAAAGGTCGGTCAGTGTTCGAGGAAAGGCCGGTCACCGCGCCGTCCGGGAGGGATGCGGCAGCGTGTCGGGCTGCACACAGCGGATGAGCCCCCCGTGGGACAACTGCCTTGCCCTGCCCGGCGACCGCTGACCTTGGCCGCCGCCTAGAAGCCCCGCCAGACGTTGTCGAACGCGGCGTCCTCGATCGACTTGCGCTGTCGTACGGCCTCCAGTTCCATCACCGCGTCGCCGACGGCGGCCAGCACGGTCGTGACCGCGTCATCGGTGAGTTCCTGGCGGTCCTCGGCCGCCGCGTCGTCGATCCCGGCGGCGGCCGCCAGGGCGGCGAGGACCGGCTCGCCCGATGCCCGGCGTTCCCCGGCGCGGTGCCGGTCCGGTGAGTCGACGAGGACCGTCTGCCCGGTCCAAAGCGGAATGACGCGGCCCCGCGCGCGAGCCGTCAGACCGTCCCGCTCCAGGTCGGCGACGTAGGCCGAGGACAGTCCGCGGCCCCGGCGCCACACCCAGTCCTCGACCGACTCGAACGGCTCCTGCCGTACGAGCGAGGCGGCGGCCTCGTCCAGCAGGCGGTCGCCCGTGGACGACTGCGTGCCGGGGGTGATGCGGTCGCCGTCGAGAGTGAGCGCCCCGGCCGCGATGAGGTCGAGCACCTCGGCGCCCGCGAGCGCGAGCGACAGATCGCCCTGCTCCACCGGGCGGTCGGACGCCACGTCCAGGGCGACGATCGAGAGGTCCCGTGCGGTGGTCATGAGCGGCTCCACATCAGTCGGCCGAGTGCGGGGCGAGCGGATCCCGGGCCCCTGCGTCCTCGGTCGATTCTCGCCGCCTTCCGGGAGCCGTGGGTCGCACTACGACCATGTGGTGCGGGAATCCGATCCGCAGGACCCCCGCGGCCACGGCCGCCGCGAGCACCACGAGGGCGGCCAGGAGCAGCGCCTGCTGGTAGCCGTGGCGCAGCAGCGGGGCGACGACCAGCGGGCCGATGATCTGGCCGACCGAGTACCCGGCGGTCAGCAGGGCGACCGAGCGGGGGAATCGCAGCTGGGCTCCGGTGGCCAGCGCGAGGGTGCTGATACCGAGGAAGGTGGCGCCGAACAGCACCGCGGAGACGAGCGCCGTCGCCACCCCGCCGACCAGCGCGGGCAGGGCGATGCCGACCGCCTGGACCAGCAGCGCGGCGAGCAGCAGGTCGGTGCGGGGCCGGCGGCGCCCGAGCCGGGCCCACAGCGCCGCGGACGGTACGGCGGCCAGCCCCACGAGCACCCAGGCGCCGCTGCCGACCCAGCCGGGAGAGCCCTGTCCGATGGCCGCGACCAGGAAGGTTCCGGCGACGATGTAGCCGACGCCTTCCAGGGTGTAGGCGATGAACAGGGCGCTGAACCAGCGGTGCGTGCGGGCCTTGGCCGTGCTGCCGGGCATCAGGGTGGACGCCGGATCCTCCGGCCGTAGGTTCCACGCGGCGGCGGTCAGAACCGTGGCGAGGGCCGCCGAGGCCCACCAGGCGGTCCGCCAGTCGGAGACGGACCGCAGGACGAGAACCAGCAGGCCGGACAGCGCGATGCCGGCCCCCACCCCGCCGAAGGCCCAGCCGGACAGATGCGGCGGGTGTTCCCGCAGATGGTGCAGGAGGGAGCCGGCCGCGACGACGAAGATCAGCGCGCTCGCCGTCCCGGCCGTCAGCCGCAGTACGGCCCACACCGCCGTGCTGTGGGTGGCGGGCATCGCGGCGAGTGTCCCGGCCAGCACGATCAGGGAGCCGCGCAGGACGGCCCGCGAACGGACCAGCGCGGGGGCGAGGATGCCCGCGAGCGCGCCGACGAGATAGCCGACGTAGTTGGCGGTCGCCAGGTTCGCCCCGGCGCCGGCGGACAGTCCCGCCTGGGTGTGCATCAGGGGCAGGATCGGGGTGTAGACGAAGCGGCCGACTCCCATGCCCGCCGCGAGCGCCGCGGCGGCCTGGGTGACATGGGTCCAGGGGGACGGAGTGGTCATCGGGTGGCGTCGACCCGGGCCGGGTGGTCGGGGTGGGACGCGAGAGGGGTGTCGGCGAGGGGCGGACACGGGTGCAGCGGGAGCGTGCCGAGCGCCCTCTTGTGGAGTTCCTCCTCGGCGACGCGCCGCCGGTCGACCTCGTCCTGGCTCGTGCCCCCGGGGACCGTGGTGGTGATCTCGACCAGGAACTCTCGCATGGCTCTTCTCCGTTCGGGCGCCTGCTGCGGTGTTCTCATCGTGGGCCCGTCACCGGCTCGGCTGCCACGACCGGCTTCCTCGCTGTTGATAGGCGCAGCCTCCCAGCGCGCGTAACATCACCGAGGTGGAGCTGCGCCAGTTGCGGTACTTCGTCGCGGTCGCCGAGGAGCTGAACTTCGGCCGGGCCGCCGAGCGACTCCTGATCGCGGGTCCCTCGCTCTCCCAGCAGATCAAGGCGCTCGAACGCGACCTGGGCGTACGGCTCTTCGACCGTGACCGCCGCTCGGTCTCCCTCACTCCGGCCGGCGCCGCGCTGCTCCCGCACACCCGCGCCCTGCTGAACCGGGCCGACGACCTCCGGCGCCGTGCCGGCCGGCTCTCGGGCTCGGAGTCGCTGCGGCTCGGCCACGTCAACTGGCTTCCCCCGGACCTGAGTTCGCGTACGGCCGCGGTGGCGCAGGTGCACATCGACGCCTGGGTCGCGCCCTCCCACACGCAGGCCGCCCGGGTCGCCGACGGCAGTCTGGCCCTCGCCGTGTGCTGGGTGCGGACCGAGGACCTGAAGCGGCTCGGGCTGAAGGCCCGGCTCATCGGCGCCGATCGGCTCTACGCCGTCGCCAAGGGTGCTGACACCAGTGACGTGGCGGCCCGGGACACCGACGTCCTCATCGACGACGACGTCATCTCCTGGGCGTCCTGGAACGTGTACGCCGAGGAGCTGGCGAGTACCACCGGGGCCCGCGCCGTGCAGATCGCCGACGGCGGCGTCACCGGCCCCGCCTTCTTCGACCACGTCCGCCGCAGTCGCCGTCCCATCGTCAACTGCCCCAAGGGGCAGACCACCCCACTGCCGTCCGACCTGGTGCGCCGCCAGGTCGTCGCGCCGAAGGTCCACTGGACCTGGTCCCTGGTATGGCGCGGGAACGAGGAGCGCGCCGGAGTCCACGCCATCGTCGACGCCCTCTGCGGCGGCGTCTGCGACCTCGGCATCCACGCCCCGGACGCCTGGCTGCCGGCCGACGATCCGTACGCACTCCCGGGCTGACCGGTCGGGCGCGCCGTCGTCGCCGCCTCGCGCACGAGCACCCTCCCGTCGACGACTCCAGGCGACTCCAGACGACTCCAACGGAAAGGCACACACCATGGCCGACCTGCGTCTCGGTGCCCTCGGTTTCGGACTGCGCGGCTCGCTCGCCGTCACGGCCCACCGTCCAGGGCGGGGCGCGCGCGTGACCGTCGTCGCCGACCCGGATCCGGTACGCCGGGACCGCGCCGCCACCGGCATCCCCGGCGTGCGCACGGTCGACGACCACCGCGAGGTGACCGAGGCTCCGGACGTCGACGCCGTCCTCGTCCTCACCCCCGACCACACCCATGCCGACCTCGCCTGCGAGGCCCTCCGGGCGGGCAAGCCCGTCTTCGTCGAGAAGCCCCTCGACATCACCGTCGAGCGCTGCGACCGCATCCTGCGCACCGCGCGCGAGACCGGCACCCGCCTCTACGTCGGCCACAACATGCGCCACATGCCGGTGATCCGGCTGATGCGCGACATCATCGAGCGCGGCGACATCGGCACGGTGAAAACGGTCTGGATCCGCCACTTCGTCGGCTACGGCGGCGACTGGTACTTCAAGGACTGGCACGCCGAACGCCGGTACACCACGGGCCTGTTGCTGCAGAAGGGCGCCCACGACATCGACGTACTGCACTGGCTGGCCGGCGGATACGCGCGGCAGGTGCAGGCGTTCGGCGACCTCATGGTCTACGGCGACAACCCGCACCGCCGGGCACCCGGCGAGCCGAAGGCCGCCGACTGGTACTCGGAGGACGGCCATTGGCCGCCGCACACCCAGCGGGCGCTCAACCCGGTGATCGACGTCGAGGACGTGTCGTTGGTCAATCTGCGCCTGGACAACGGGGTGTTGGCCGCCTACCAGCAGTGCCATTTCACCCCCGACTACTGGCGCAACTACACCGTCATCGGTGACGCGGGCCGCCTGGAGAACTTCGGGGACGGGCCCGGGGGAGTGGTGCGGGTGTGGAACTCGCGGCGCTCGGCCCACCGGGAGCGGGCCGACGCGGAGTACCCGGTGCCGGAGGTGGCGGAGGACACCGAGCACGGGGGTGCGGATCCGCTGATCGTCGACGAGTTCCTGCGGTTCGTACGGGAGGGAGGGCGCACCGACACCTCGCCGGTGGCCGCGCGGATGGCGGTCGCGGCGGGGTACGGGGCGACGCGGTCGCTGCGGGACGGGGGCGTCGTATGCGAGGTGCCGCCGCTGGATCCGGAGCTGGCCGCGTACTTCGAGCGCGGGCAGGTGTGAAGCGCGGGCAGGTGCGAAGCAGGCAGGTGTGAAGCGCAGCTGCGGCGCGGCTTAAGAAAACCTCGATGGACCGGGGGCGGTGCCGTACGGCAGATTGCTACGCGTTTCCACCCCTCTCCCCGGCCGCGGGCTCCTTCGGCATGCTCGCGTCCGGGATCTCACCCACAGGAGCCGTTGCGTTGAAGGCGCTGGTCAAGGAGAAGGCGGAGCCGGGGCTGTGGCTCGCGGACGTCCCGGAGCCGGCCGTCGGCCCCGGCGACGCACTGATCAAGGTGCTGCGCACCGGCATCTGCGGCACCGACCTGCACATCCGGTCCTGGGACGGCTGGGCGCAGCAGGCCATCCGCACCCCGCTCGTGCTCGGGCACGAGTTCGTCGGCGAGGTCGTCGGGACCGGCCGGGACGTCACCGACATCGCGGTCGGCGACCGGGTCAGCGGCGAGGGCCACCTGGTGTGCGGCAGGTGCCGCAACTGCCTGGCCGGGCGGCGGCACCTGTGCCGGGCCACGGTCGGGCTGGGCGTCGGACGGGACGGGGCCTTCGCGGAATACGTCGCCCTGCCCGCCGCCAATGTGTGGGTGCACCGCGTCCCGGTCGACCTCGACATCGCCGCGATCTTCGACCCGTTCGGCAACGCCGTGCACACTGCCCTCTCCTTCCCTCTGGTCGGCGAGGACGTGCTGATCACCGGCGCCGGCCCGATCGGCCTGATGGCCGCCGCTGTGGCCCGGCACGCGGGCGCCCGGAACGTCGTCGTCACCGACGTCAGCGAGGAACGGCTGGAGCTGGCGCGCAAGATCGGCGTGAGCCTGGCACTGAATGTGTCGGAGCATCAGATAGCCGACGGGCAGCGGGAGTTGGGGCTGCGTGAGGGCTTCGACATCGGCCTGGAGATGTCCGGCCGCCCCGAGGCCATGCGCGACATGATCGCCAACATGACGCACGGCGGCCGGATCGCGATGCTCGGCCTGCCGTCCCAGGAGTTCCCGGTCGACTGGGCCCGGATCGTCACCTCGATGATCACCATCAAGGGCATCTACGGCCGGGAGATGTTCGAGACCTGGTACGCGATGTCGGTCCTCCTGGAGGGTGGCCTCGACCTCGCCCCCGTGATCACCGGCCGGTACGGCTACCGCGACTTCGAGGCCGCGTTCGCCGACGCGGCGAGCGGCCGCGGCGGCAAGGTCATCCTCGACTGGACTGCTTAACTCCCTTACAGCTTCAGGAGCTTCTGTCATGTTCGACTCCGTGCGCGATGACCTGCGCGCCACCCTCGACGAGATCCGCGCCGCCGGTCTGCACAAGCCGGAGCGCGTCATCGGCACCCCGCAGTCCGCGACCGTCGCCGTCACGGCGGGCGGCCGCCCCGGCGAGGTCCTCAACTTCTGCGCCAACAACTACCTCGGCCTCGCCGACCACCCCGAGGTCGTCGCCGCCGCCCACGAGGCCCTCGACCGCTGGGGCTACGGCATGGCGTCGGTCCGCTTCATCTGCGGCACCCAGGAGGTGCACAAGGAGCTGGAGGCGCGGCTGTCGGCCTTCCTCGGCCAGGAGGACACGATCCTGTACTCCTCCTGCTTCGACGCCAACGGCGGTGTCTTCGAGACGCTGCTGGGCCCGGAGGACGCGGTGATCTCCGACGCCCTGAACCACGCGTCGATCATCGACGGCATCCGGCTGTCCAAGGCCCGCCGGTTCCGGTACGCCAACCGTGATCTGGCCGATCTGGAACGGCAGTTGAAGGAAGCTGAGGGTGCGCGACGGAAGCTGATCGTCACCGACGGCGTCTTCTCCATGGACGGCTATGTGGCCCCGCTCCGCGAGATCTGCGACCTCGCCGACCGCTACGACGCCATGGTCATGGTCGACGACTCGCACGCCGTCGGCTTCGTCGGCCCCGGCGGCCGCGGCACCCCCGAGCTGCACGGCGTCATGGACCGCGTCGACATCGTCACCGGCACGCTGGGCAAGGCGCTGGGCGGTGCGTCCGGTGGCTACGTGGCCGCTCGCGCCGAGATCGTCGCCCTGCTGCGCCAGCGCTCCCGGCCGTACCTCTTCTCGAACACGCTCGCCCCGGTGATCGCCGCGGCCTCCCTGAAGGTGCTCGACCTCCTGGAGTCGGCGGACGACCTGCGCGTCCGGCTCCGCGAGAACACCGCGCTCTTCCGCCGCCGCATGACCGAGCAGGGCTTCGACGTCCTCCCCGGCGACCATGCCATCGCGCCCGTGATGATCGGCGACGCATCCAAGGCGGGCCGCCTCGCGGAGCTGCTGCTGGAGCGGGGCGTGTACGTGATCGGCTTCTCCTACCCGGTGGTGCCGCAGGGCCAGGCCCGCATCCGCGTCCAGCTCTCGGCCGCGCACTCCACGGAGGACGTGAACCGCGCGGTGGACGCTTTCGTGGCGGCGCGGGCGGAACTGGAGGCATGAGCCGGAGCACACGGGGGCATTTGAGACAATCGATCTCATGATCGAAGCGCGGCGGCTCCACATCCTCCGTGCGGTGGCCGACCACCGCACGGTGACGGCGGCTGCCGCCGCGCTGTATCTCACGCCCTCCGCGGTCTCCCAGCAGCTCACGGCGCTGGAGCAGGAGACGGGGCACCGGCTGGTCGAGCGCAGTGCGAAGGGCGTACGACTGACTCCGGCCGGCGAGATCCTGCTCGGCCACACCAACGCCGTCCTCGCCCAGCTGGAGCGGGCGGAGGCCGAGCTGGCGGCGTACAGCTCGGGCGCGGCGGGGACGGTCACCGTCGCCTCCTTCGCGACCGGCATCGCGCTGGTCGTGGCGCCCGCGGTGGCCCGGCTCGCCGGCACCGCCCCGGGGATCAGGATCCGCGTCCAGGACGCCGAGGGCGACGCCAGTCTGCCGATGGTGCTGGACCGGCTGGTCGACGTCGCGGTCGCCGTCGAGTACCGCGGGGCTCCGCCCGCCGACGACCCCCGGCTGACCCATGTCCCGCTGTATGCCGAGCCCTTCGACGCGGTCGTCCCGGTGAGCCATCGGCTGGCCGGCGCGAGCGAGGTGCCGTTGGCGGACCTGGCCAAGGATCCGTGGATCGGTCCCTACCCGGGCAACCCCTGCCACGACGTGGTGGTCCTCGCCTGCGAGAACGCCGGCTTCCAGCCCCGCCTCGAACACTCCTCGGACGACTTCCGCGCGGTCGTCGCCCTGGCCTCGGCCGACGCGGGCGTCGCGCTCGTACCGCGCTCGGCGCTGATCGGCATGGACCTCACCGGTGTGGTCGTACGGCCCGTGGACGGGGTCGCGCCCACGCGGCGGGTGTTCGCGGCCGTACGGCGGGGCGCCGAGGAGCACCCGTTGATCCGCCCGGTGCTGGACGCGCTGGGGGAGGCGTCCCAGCCGTAGCCCGGCTCCTGGCTCGGCGGTCGGGAACCGGCCACCGGCCGAAAGCTGTCTGGGCTGTCATGCGTGTGACGATGATCCTCCCGGCCCTGACCGAGGCGACGAGCCCGCTGTTCCGGCCCATCAAGTACTCGCTGTTCCCGCCCCTCGGCCTCGCGACCCTCGCGGGCTACCTCGACCCCGACGACGAGGTCACCCTGTACGACGAGCACGTCGAGCGGATCGACCTGGAATCGCTGGACACCCCGGACCTGCTGGTCGTCCAGCCGTACATCACCTCCGCCCGGCGCAGCTACGAGATCGCCGACCACTTCCGCGCCCGCGGTGTCCACGTCGCCATGGGCGGCCTGCACGTCACCTCGCTCCCCGACGAGGCGGCGGCCCACGCCGACACGGTCTTCACCGGCCCCGGCGAGGACACCTGGCCACTGTTCCTGAAGGACTTCCGCGACGGCGTCCCCGCCCGCCGCTACGACTCGGACCGGCGCACACTGGCCGGACTGCCGCCGATACGACGGGACCTGATCAAGCGTCACCTGTATCTCGTCCCCAACTCGATCGTGGTGTCCCGGGGTTGCCCGCACCACTGCGACTTCTGCTACAAGGACGCCTTCTTCGAGGGCGGCAAGTCCTTCTACACGCAGGCCGTGGACGACGCTCTGGCGGAGATCGACCGGCTGCCCGGCCGTCACCTCTACTTCCTGGACGACCATCTGCTGGGCAACCGGCGTTTCGCGGAAGCCCTGTTCGACGGCATGAAGGGAATGGGCCGTCTGTGGCAGGCGGCGGGCACCGTCAACTCCGTACTGAAACCGGACCTGTTGGAGCGAGCGGTGGAGGCGGGGCTGCGCAGCCTGTTCGTCGGTTTCGAGACCGTCAACGACGCGAACCTCGCCGAGCGCCGCAAGAACCAGAACATCGGCACCGACTACGGGGCCGCGGTACGGCGGCTCCACGACACCGGGGTCATGGTCAACGCCAGTTTCGTCTTCGGGCTGGACCAGGACGGTCCCGACGTCTTCGACCGCACCGTCGCCTGGGCGGTCGAGCAGGGCATCGAGACGGCGACCTTCCACATCATGACGCCGTATCCGTCGACGGGGCTGTGGAAGCAACTGGAGTCCGAGGACCGGATCGTCCACCGCGACTGGGATCTCTACGACACCCGCCATGTCGTCTACCGGCCCAAGGGTATGACGCCGCGTCAGCTGGAGGAGGGGTACTGGCGGGCGTACCGAGACTTCTACCGTTGGTCGAACATCTGGCGGGGCTCGGCGGCCCAGCCGGGCCGGCCCGAGCGGCTGCGGCACCTCGCCTACGCGGGCGGCTGGAAGAAGTTCGAGCCCGCGTGGGACCTGCTGATCCGGTCGAAGCGGGTCGTGCGGGCGTTGCCGGCTCTGGAGCGGACGCTGGCGGCGTTCGGCGGGCGGGAGTGACGCGAGCCACAGTCCTGACTGTCTCTGATCCGGGATAACATCCCGAATATGAAACAGGGCGTTGTCGAGGCCGGACCGGATCCGGTCGACACCCGGCTCGGTGCCCGCCTGGCCGAGCTGCGGGCCGAACGCGGTTGGTCGCTGGGGGAGTTGGCGGAGCGCAGCGGGGTGAGCCGCTCCACCCTGTCCCGGGCCGAGCGGGCGGAGATCAGCCCCACCGCCTCACTCTTGAACCGGCTGTGCGGTGTGTACGGCCGGACCATGTCCCAGCTGCTCAGCGAGGTCGAGGCCGAGCCTGCGCTGCTGGTGCGGGCCGCCGAGCAACCGGTGTGGGAGGACCGGGCCTCCGGGTTCGTACGGCGGTCCGTGTCCCCGCCGCACGCCGGGCTGCGCGGCGAACTCGTCGAGGGACGGCTCGCGGCCGGCGCCGACATCGCGTACGACCGGCCGCCCGTGCCCGGCCTGGAGCAGCACATCTGGGTGCTGGAGGGGGTGCTTGAGGTGACGGCGCAGGAGGTCGGGCACCAGCTCGATGCCGGGGACTGTCTGCGGCTGCGTGTGTGGGGGCCGACGCGGTTCCGGTGCGTGGGTTCCGACGCGGTGCGGTACGTGCTGGCGGTGGTGCTGCCGTGATCGTGTCGCGCCTGTCCCGCCTGGATGAGTCTCAACTCTCGTCATGTGTGGAGGAGTTGGCGGATCTGCTGGTCGACACCGTCGACAGCGGCGCCTCCATCGGTTTCCTCGCGCCGCTCGACCGGGCGGCGGCCGTCGCCTGGTGGAAGGAGCGTGCGGCCGCCAGGCGGCTCGCCGTGTGGGCGGCGTACGACGGGGGACGGATCGTCGGCACCGTCAGCCTGGCCTTCCCCGACAAGCCCAACAGTCGGCACCGCGCCGAGCTGGTCAAACTGATGGTGCACCGCGACGCCCGTGGACGCGGCCTCGGCCGCCGACTCCTGGCCACTGCGGAGGAGGCGGCCGCCGCGACGGGCATCACGCTCCTGCACCTCGACACCGAGACCGACAGCCCCGCCGAGCACCTCTACAGCACCGCCGGGTGGACCCGGGCGGGGGTGATCCCCGACTACGCGGAGGATCCGGCCGGGGTGCTGCGGCCGACGACGCTGTACTACAAGCAAGTGGGGGCAGACGTGGGGCAGGCATGAGGGCAGGCGCTCTCACCAGCTGATTGTCAGTGCGAGCCGCTACGGTGCCTGTCATGCCGGACGCCGAAGACGTACGCCGTGTCGCCCTGTCCCTGCCGGACACGACGGAGAAGATCGCCTGGAGCATGCCCACGTTCCGGGTCGCGGGCAAGATGTTCGCCACGCTGCCCGAGGAGGAGACCTCCCTCGCCGTGCGCTGTCCCAAGGAGGAGCGCGACGAACTGGTGCTGGCCGAGCCGGGGAAGTTCTGGATCGCCGACCACGAGGCCCAGTTCGCCTGGGTGCGGGCCCGTCTCGCGGCGATCGAGGACGAGGACGAACTGCGGGACATCCTCGCCGACTCCTGGCGCCAGGCGGCCCCGCCCCGACTCCTCGACGTCTACCCGGAGTTGGGGCTGCCGACGGCGGACTGAGTCACGAGTGCACCGCCGCCCCGCTCGCGACGAACCCGCCGATCCGCTCCCGCAGTGACCGCGCGTCGAGCCCGTGCGCGGCGACATGCTCCTCGACGGTCCCGTACCGCCGCAGCTCACTCCGGCCCACGCCCAGGCCCAGCACCCGATGCGGTACGTCGGTGAGGGCGTCGTTCGCCGCCGCCGTCGAGGTGCCCGCGAGGTAGGGCTCGACAAGGACGACGTCGGTCCCCGCGCTCTCCGTGGCCCGGCGCAGCGCGGCCGTGTCGAAGGGCCGCACGGTCGTCGCGTACAGGACTGTCACGTCGAGGCCCTCCGTGGCGGCGAGCACGGCGTCCAGCATCGGCCCGACGGCCACGACCACACCGGAGCGCCCCTCGCGGACGGTGCGGAACCCCTTCCCGTCGACCGGGAGCGCCTCCCGGTTGGCCTGCACGGACAGCCGTACGTACACCTTGTCGTCGTCCGCGGCGACCGCGTGGCGCAGCAGCGTCTCGGCCTCGTCGGGATGCCCCGGAACGTGCACGGTCCAGCCGTCCAGGGTGTCGAGGAGGGCTACATCACCCGGGGCCATGTGCGTGTACCCGCCGGCGGGCCAGTCGAAGGACGCGGCCGCACTCACCAGCACCGCGCCCACGCCCTGATGGCCGAGATCCAGCTTGACCTGCTCGAAGGGCCGCTCGACGAGGAAACTGGCGAACGTGTGGACGACGGGCCGCAGCCCGGTCAGCGCCAGCCCCGCGGCCGCCCCGACGAGGAGCTGCTCGCGGATGCCGACGTTGACGACCCGGTCGGGATGCCGACGCTGGGTCTCGGCGAAGGCGACGTTGCCGATCTCGGCGAGGACGATCGCGACCCGCGGATCCTCGTCGAGCAGCCGGGAGAGGACCGGGACGAAACGGTCACGCATGGTGTCCATGGAGGTTCGAACCTTTCTGGAGGTACGGGAGGACTCTTATGCGGACTTCGGCTCGACCCGCGCCACGACCACGTGCGGTCGGCCCGGATGCGGCGCGGTGAAGGCGGCGTACAGCGCCTCGTGATCACGGCCGTCGACCGTCACCGCGGACCAGCCCGCGGCCTGGAAACGGGCGGCGATCCCGCCGGGCCGGGAGTGGCTGGCCGAGGAGTTGTCGACGACGACGGTGTGCAGCTGCTCGAGCCCGGCGGGCCCGGCGAAAGCGATCGCCTCGTGGTTGCTGCCCTCGTCCAGCTCGGCATCCCCGATCAGCACCCAGACCCGCGGGTCATCGAGCCCCTGGGCGCGCAGTCCCAGCGCCGTACCGACCGCGATCGGCAGCCCGTGCCCCAGTGACCCGCTGCCGATCTCGGCCCCCGGCACCAGCAGGCGGTCGGGGTGGTGGCCCAGCGGCGAGTCGTACGAGCCGAAGCCCGGCAGCCAGTCCACGGGCACGAAGCCCTTGGCGGCCAGCACCGCGTAGTACGCCATCGGCCCGTGCCCCTTGGACAGCAGGAACCGGTCCCGCCCAGGGTCGTCCATCCGCTCCGGCCCCACCCGCAGCACCCGGTCGTACAGCACCCACAGCACGTCCAGCGTGGAGGTCGCCGCCGACCCGTGCTTCTCGTCGCCCGTCATCAGCCCCATGAGCCGGGGCAGCTCCTCGTACCCATGGAGACGCCCGCGTTCCTCGGTGATCGTCATGCGGACGATCGTGCAACCTCAACCAAACCTGAGGTCAAGCCGGATAAAAGGGATGCACGACCACCGACCCGAGTGCGGTATGGTTTCCATGCACGTACGGCCGGGGGAAACCCCAGGTCAGACGGTCACCGGGACGTGGCGCAGCTTGGTAGCGCACTTGACTGGGGGTCAAGGGGTCGCAGGTTCAAATCCTGTCGTCCCGACGGTGCGAAGGGTCTTCGCGGGCTAGAGTCCGCGGGGGCCCTTTTCGTATCCCCTTCCGTATCCCGCAGAGCGGCGTCATCCGCCGCCGTCGAGGTCGGTGCGCTGACGGAGCACGCGTAGCTCGTGGCCGAGGAGCTGCATCTTGTAGAGCTTGCCCCGGGGCGAGGTGGCTTCCGCGGTCTTGCGGGACAGGAAGGGCGCACCGGAGGCCTCCACGTTGCTGAGGCCCTCGCCTATCGCCGGGGCCGCCTGGAGTTCCTGGGGAGTGAGGAGGTCCAGCTGCGGTGGCGGGTTGTTCTGAAAGCGGCCCACACGTGGCGCTATGTCACATTTCTCTGACGCCCCCCTGACCCCTCGGAATCCGGCCGTTGCACAAAGACCCACGTTAATTCGGTGAATCCCCCATTGCCGTCCGCCCGACCAAGGCCCTACGGTCGGCGCAACGCCAGCAGTGCTATTGCACTGTGCAATGGCACATACTACTGGGGTTCCCATGACATCAGCGCAGGTCATCCCGCTGTCCACCGTGCGCATTACCGGCGGTCTGCTCGGGCACTGGCAGGACCGGAACCGGCGGTCGACCGTCCCGCACACCATCGGGCAACTGCGTGCTGCGGGCAACGTGGACAACCTCGGCCGACTGCTCGTAGACGATCCCCCGGGCTATCGCGGGCGTTATCCGTTCCTCGACACCGACCTGTACAAGACGCTCGAAGGCCTGGCGTACGAGATCGGTGCGGGCGAAGCGGACGACGGCGTACGGGAGTTCTTCGACGAGGTGGTCGGTCTTCTTGAGCGGGTGCAGGCCGAGGACGGTTACCTGAACTCGTTCTTCCAGGACCCGGCGGCGGCCAAGAAGCCCTGGGAGGACCTGGCTTGGGGACACGAGTTGTACAACCTCGGCCACCTGATCCAGGCCGCCGTCGCGGCCAACCGGCGGATGGGTGACGGCCGGCTCCTCGAAGTGGCCGTGAAATTCGCCGACTTGACGGTACGCCGTTTCGGTGAGGGGCGTGAGGAGGGCACCTGTGGCCATCCCGAGGTGGAGATGGCCCTGGTCGAGCTGTACCGGGAGACCGGTAACCCCGACTACCTCACCCAGGCGGGCCTGTTCGTGGACCGGCGCGGGCACGGGCATCTGAAGCACAGCATCTTTCCCCCCGAGTACTTCCAGGACCACCTGCCCTTCCGTGAGCTGACGTCGGTCACCGGGCACGCGGTCCGCATGGCCTACCTGGCCGCCGGAGCCGCCGACGTCCACCTGGAGACCGGCGACCGGACCCTCTTCGAGGCGCTCGACCGGCTCTGGGACGACATGGTCGCCACCAAGCTCTACTTCACGGGCGGGCTCGGCAGCCGGCACTCGGACGAGGCCATCGGCGACCGCTACGAACTGCCGTCCGAGCGCGCGTACAGCGAGACCTGTGCCGCCATCGCCACCATGCAGTGGGCCTGGCGCATGTTCACGGCCACCGGCGGCGCGAAGTACCTCGACGTCTTCGAGCGCGTCCTCTTCAACGCCTATGCGGTCGGTCTGTCCGCCGACGGTACCGGCTTCTTCTACGACAACCCGCTCCAGCGTCGCCCCGACCACGAGCAGCGCAGCGGGGCCGAGTCCGGGGGAGAGCCGCTGCGTCGGCCGTGGTTCACCTGTCCCTGCTGTCCGCCGAACATCGTCCGCTGGATGGCGCAGCTCCATGAGCACGTGGCCGCCGAGCGCCCGGACGCCCTGTACATCGCCCTGTACGCCGAGAGCCGGATCGAGACGGACGCCGTAGCGGTGAACGTCGAGACCGCGTACCCCTGGGACGGGGACGTGCGGCTCACCTTCGAGCGGGCCCCGGCAGAGCGGCCGTACGCGATCAAACTCAGGATCCCCACCTGGGCGCGCGACGCAACCCTCGACGGCGATCCGGTCACGGCCGAGGACGGCTGGCTGACCGTCGAACGGAACTGGTCCGAGGGTGACAGCGTCCGGCTCCATCTGCCGATGCCGGTGCGCGGACACGCCTCGCACCCGCATCTCGACGCGACCCGCGGCGCGGTCGGCGTCGCCCGCGGTCCGCTCGTCTACTGCGTCGAGCAGCAGGACTCACCGGCCCCCGTGGACGACCTCGTCCTGACGGCCGGTCACATCGCCGCCGCAGTCGCCTCCTCGCCGCTGGAGGATCTGCCCGGCGCCGTCGTCCTCCAGCTGACCGCGGACGCGCGCCCCGCTCAATCGCCTGAGCTCTACCCGGAGTTGACCACCGAACCCACCGCCATCGAGGAGACCGAGACGGTCCCCGTGGCGCTCGTGCCCTATTTCCTGTGGGGCAACCGCAGGCCCGGGGCCATGCGCGTGTGGGTCAGGGCCCAGTGACCGCACCCCTTGAGTACCCCCTGAGTTCAACGACCCGCCTCGCCCCAAGGAGAGCCCCCATGCGGAGATCCACGGTTGTCACCGGCGTCACGCTGCTCAGCACGCTGATGCTCACGTCCTGTTCCGGCGGGACCGACGCCTCGACCGACGGCACCGGATCCTCGAAGACCCCGGCCACCGGCGGCACCGTCCACATCCTGGCCGGTGCGGACTTCTCCCACCTGGACCCCGGGCTCGGTTGGGACGGCGGTGTCAACAACTTCTACCGGCTCATCTACCGCGGACTGACCACGGTCGGCGCCGGGCCCGGTGCCGAGAGCACGAAGATCGTCCCCGATCTGGCGACCGATCTCGGCACCTCCTCCGACGACGCGAAGACCTGGACGTACCACCTCAAGGACGGCCTGGCCTTCGAGGACGGAACGCCCATCGACAGCGCGGCCGTGAAGTTCGGCATCGAGCGTGCCTGGGACCCCGAGATGGGCGGATCGCCGTACCCGAAGGAGCTCATCGAGGCACCGGACGACTACAAGGGGCCGTACCAGTCCGGTGACCTCGACTCGATCGAGACTCCCGATGCCAAGACCGTAGTCTTCCATCTGACGAAGTCCTTCCCCGACTTCCCCAGCGCGCTGACCATGCCCAACTTCACCCCCTTCCCGAAGGGGACCGGCGCGAAGCACGTGTTCGACACCAAGCCCATAGCCTCCGGCCCGTACAAGGTGGCCAGTTACGACCACGGCACCTCGCTCAAGCTGGTCCGCAACACCGAGTGGAAGGCGTCGACCGACAAGATCCGCGCGGCGAAGCCGGACGCCTTCGAGTGGACCTTCGGGCTCGACGCCGCCACCGTCGACGAGCGGATGCTCGCAGGGCAGGGCACGGACGTCGACGCCATCGCCGGCAACGCCGGCACCATTCAGCCGGCGACCCTGTCACGGATCCAGACGCCGCAGTTGAAGGCCCGCACGCTGTCCGGGTACGGCGGTTGCACCACGTACATGGGGATGAACACGACCCGCAAGTACCTCTCCGATCTGAGGGTGCGCAAGGCCATCGAGTACGCCGTCGACAAGGACACGATCGTCGCCGCGCTCGGCGGCTCCCGGCTCGCCACCAAGGCGACCGTGATCCAGCCGCCGACCATGATCGGCCGCACCGACTACGACCTCTACCCGCACAGCGTGGCCAAGGCGAAGAAGCTGCTCGCCGAGGCGGGAGTGTCGGGCGGGTTCACCCTCACTCTGGACAACCGCCCGGACGCCAAGAACACAGCGCTCGCGGTCGCGATCCAGGAGGCCCTCAAGCCGCTGAACATCAAGGTGAAGATCAACACCATCGACACGTCGTCGTACTACGAGGTCATCGGCACCACGGCCAAGCAGCACGACCTCGCCATCACCGGCTGGTGCCCCGACTGGGCCTCCGGTTCGACCTTCCTGCCGCCGCTGTTCGACGGCCGCCGGATCACCCCGACCGCGAACACCAACCTGGCGCAGCTCGACAACGATGCCATCGACAAGCGGATCGACGAGATCGCGGCCATGAAGGACGTGGGCGCCGCCAACAAGGCGTACGGCGCACTGGACAAGCAGATCATGGCCCAGGCCCCGGTCGTGCCCCTGGCCTACGAGAAGGCCCTCCTCATCCCCGGCGCCAACATCGCGGGCGCCTATCTGTCCGCCTCGTTCAGCGGCGGCATCGACCTGGTCTCCGTGGGCCTCAAGGACTCGGGAAAGTAGCCGGCTCATGACGACTGCCTTCGTGCATGACGCGCACCCCGGGCCACCGGTGGGCGCACCCGGTTCACCCGGTGCACCGGGTGTGCCCGCCACCGCCGGCGGCCGGATCCTGGGCGTGCTGCGACACGACCGGGCCGCGCTGTTCAGCGCCTCCTTCATCGCCCTGATGATGCTGATGGCGATCTGCGCACCGCTCATCAGCGCCCTCACGGGACATGGACCGACGGCGTTCGACACGTCCGCCATCGACGTCGACTCCGGCGGTCTGCCCAAGGGGTCGTTCGGCGGGATCAGCGCCGAACACCCGCTCGGCGTCGAGCCGTTGAACGGCCGCGACATCCTGGCGCGCATCGCGTACGGCGCGCGCGTGTCGTTCCTCATCGCCGCGTCGGCGACCGTGGTCACCACGCTCCTCGGCGTGGTCCTGGGTATGGTCGCCGGCTTCTACGGCGGCTGGGTCGACCAGTTCGTCTCCCGGGTCATGGACTTCCTGATGGCCTTTCCGGCGCTGATCTTCATGATCGCCATCCTGTCGTCGTTGCCCGCGGGCAACCGGTCGTTCCTGCTGGTCGCCGTGATCAGCGTGTTCGGCTGGCCCTATCTCGCACGCGTGGTGCGCGGACAGACGCTGACCCTGCTGAACCGCGACTTCGTCGAGGCGGCCCGCGCCTCGGGCGCGTCCCGACGCGCCCTGGTGTTCAGGGAGATCCTGCCCAACCTGCGGAGCTCGCTGATCGTGATGACGACGCTCTCCGTGCCCGGATACATCGGTACCGAGGCCGGCCTGTCGTTCCTTGGGGTGGGCGTCAGCCCGCCGACGCCCTCCTGGGGCCAGATGATCGCGAGCTCGGTCAGCTGGTACGCGGTGGACCCCCTGTACTTCGCGATCCCCGGGCTCTTCCTCTTCCTGACCGTGCTGTCCCTCACCGTGCTCGGCGACCGGATCCGGGCCGCCACCGACGCGGGGGAGGCCGCCTGATGGCCCGTTACCTCGCCGGCCGGATCGCCGGGCTCGTGCTGATCCTGTTCCTGGTCTGCCTGTTCACCTACCTCATCTTCTTCGAGCTGTCGCCGGATCCAGCGGTGATGATCTGCGGCAAGACCTGTACCCCGGAACGGGTCGCGCAGATCCGCACGGTCCTCGGCATCGACAAACCGTTCCTCACCCAGTTCGGGGACTTCCTGGGCGGGCTGTTCGCCGGGCGGGACTACGGGACCGGCGCCAACCTCGTGCACTGTCCCGCGCCCTGCCTCGGCTACTCGTTCCAGACCAACCAGTCCGTGATGCAGATGGTCGTGACCCGCCTCCCCGTCACCGCGACCCTCGCGGTCGGCGCGGCCGCGCTCTGGCTGCTCGCCGGCATCACCGCGGGACTGCTCAGCGCGGTCAAGGAGGGCACCTGGTGGGACCGGGCCGCCATGAACCTGGCCCTGGGCGGCGCCAGCATCCCCAACTACGTGCTCGCGCTCGCCCTGCAGTACATCCTGGTCGTGAAGCTGCAGATCCTGCCGTTCCCGTCGAGCGTGGCCTTCACGGACGACCCCTGGCTGTGGTTCCAGTCGTACCTCATGCCGTGGTTCGTCCTCGCCACCGGCGCCGCATGCCTGTACGCGCGGCTGACCAGAGCGAACGTCATCGACACGCTGGCCGAGAACTTCTTCCGGACGGCCCGCTCCAAGGGCCTGGCTCCCGTCCTCACGATGCGGCGGCACGCGCTGCGGCCCGCACTCACGCCGATCGTCACGATCTTCGGCATGGACTTCGCCGCGCTGCTGGGCGGCGCGTTGATCACCGAGACCGTCTTCGGACTCAACGGCATCGGCAAGATGGCCGCCGACTCGATCGCCAAGAACGACCAGCCGGTGATCATGGCGGTCACGCTGCTCGCGGCCTTCTTCGTGGTGGTGGGCAACGTCGTGGTCGACCTCGTCTACACCGCCCTCGACCCGAGGGTGAGGATCCGATGAGCGAGGCTCTGAACAGCGAGCTGCTGGTCGTGGAGAACCTCACCGTGACTCTGCCGACCACGCGGGGGCCCGTGGCCGTCGTCAAGGACGTGTCGTTCACGGTCGGCAGGAACGAGA
Source organism: Streptomyces fulvoviolaceus (assembly GCF_000718165.1). Classification (GTDB taxonomy): domain Bacteria; phylum Actinomycetota; class Actinomycetes; order Streptomycetales; family Streptomycetaceae; genus Streptomyces; species Streptomyces fulvoviolaceus. The sequence goes on from NZ_JOEY01000011.1 coordinate 121,600, forward strand.
CCGTCGGCATCGTCGGCGAGTCCGGCTCGGGCAAGTCGATGACCAGCCTGGCCGTCATGGGCCTGCTGCCGCGCGGGGCCGTGACCGAGGGCAGCGTCCGGCTGGACGGAGTCGAGCTGCTCGGCCGCAGCGACCGCGAGATGCGCCGGATCCGGGGCGCACAGGCGGCCATGATCTTCCAGGATCCGCTGTCCTCGCTGAACCCGTACTACACGGTCGGCCTGCAGATCGAGGAGATGTACCGGGCGCACCGAGGCGGTTCGCGCAAGGAGGCCAGGAAGGTCGCCGTCGAGGCGCTCGCGCGGGTCGGCATCCCGGAACCGGAACGGCGGGTGGGCCACTACCCCCACCAGTTCTCCGGCGGGCAGCGGCAACGCGTGATGATCGCGATGGCACTGGTCTGCTCGCCCGCGCTGCTCATCGCCGACGAGCCGACCACGGCCCTCGACGTGACCGTCCAGGCCCAAATCCTGCGCCTGCTCGCCGAGTTGCAGCAGAGCACCCGCACCGGGATGGTCTTCATCACCCACGACCTCGCCGTGATCAGCTCCATCGCGACGCGCGTGCTGGTGATGTGCCAGGGCGAGCAGGTCGAGTACGGCACCGCCGAGCAGATCTTCTCGGCACCCCAACACCCGTACACGCGCAAGTTGTTGGACAGCATCCCGCGCATCACCGACGCCCTTCCCGCCGACGAGGTGACCACGTGAGCGACGTACTGCTCAGCGCCCGAGACCTGACCAAGCGGTTCACCGTCCGCGGCGTGTACGGCCGTAAAGCCGAGTTCACCGCCGTGGACGGCGTCAGTTTCGACGTGGGCCGGGGCGAGACCCTCGCCGTGGTCGGCGAGTCCGGCAGCGGCAAGTCCACCACCGCGCGGATGGTCGCCAAACTCATGGAACCGAGCGCGGGCGTCCTGGAGTTCGAGGGCGAGGACATCACCCACGCCGGTGCCGCGCAGCTCGCCCGCTACCGGGCCGACGTGCAGGTCGTCTTCCAGGATCCGTTCTCCTCGCTCAACCCCCGGCACACCGTCGAGCGCATCCTCATGGCCCCGCTCGACTACCAGGGCATCGCGCCACCGGGAGACAGGAGGACGTACACCAAGGAGCTGATGGAGCGGGTCGGCCTCAACCCCGACCACTCCCAGCGCTATCCCGCGCAGTTCTCCGGCGGCCAGGCCCAGCGGATCGGCATCGCCCGCGCGCTCGCCGTCAGCCCGAAACTGGTGATCTGCGACGAGGCGGTCTCCGCGCTGGACGTGTCCGTCCAGGCGCAGGTCATCGAGCTGCTGCTGAGGCTTCAGCGGGAGAGCGGATTCAGCTATGTCTTCATCGCCCACGACCTGGCGGTGGTCCGGCGGATCGCGCACCGGGTGGCGGTCATGAGCAAGGGAAAGATCGTCGAACAGGGGCCGTGCGCCCAGGTTTTCGACGATCCAGTTGACCCGTACACCCGGACGCTGCTGGCCGCGATCCCGCGCATCAACCCGGAGTGGGACCGCCGGAGAAGGGCCGCCACCGCATGACCGACACCGTTGCCTGCACGATTCCCGGGATGCACGTCCGCGAGCACCTCGTGGACGTTCCGCTCGACTGGTCAGAGCCGGCACGCGGCACCATCCAGCTCTTCGCCCGCGACATCACCGCCCCCGCGCGGAAGGGCGAGGACCTGCCCTGCCTGGTCTACCTCCAGGGCGGCCCGGGCGGCAAAGGCCCACGCCCGCTCGACCGCAGCGGGTGGCTCGGCCGGGCGCTCGAGACGTACCGGGTGATCCTGGTCGACCAGCGCGGCACGGGCCGTAGCACCCGGATCGACGGCCGCCGGATGAGCGCGTTCACGACCGCGCGGGAGGGCGCGGACTTCCTCGCGTGCTTCCGCGCGGACTCGATCGTGGCGGACCACGAGCACCTGCGGAAGACCGTCTACGGCGGCGGCCGTTGGTCCCTGCTCGGACAGTCCTACGGCGGCTTCCTCACCCTGACCTACCTGTCCCGCGCCCCTGAGGGCCTGAGCGCCTGCTACGTCGCCGGAGGACTGCCCGGCATCGAACCGTCCGCCGCCGAGGTCTACCGGCGTACGTACCCGCGGGTCGAGGCCAAGAACGCGGTGTTCTACCGGCGTTACCCCCAGCACCTCGACCACGTCGCCCGGATCGCCGACCGGCTGGCCGAGGGCGACATACGGCTGCCCGACGGCGACGTGCTGACCGTCCGGCGGCTGCAGTCGCTCGGCATCGACTTCGGCATGAAACCGGGCCACGAGCGCCTGCACTGGCTGCTCGACGAGGCCTTCAACGGGGACGAGTTGTCCTCGGCGTTCCTGTACGACGTGATGGCCCGTACCTCGTACAGCGACAACCCGCTGTTCGCCGCGCTGCAGGAGAGCATCTACGGGCATGGCTCCGGCGCGAGTGCGTGGGCGGCACAGGCCGAGCGGGCCCGGCACCCGCAGTTCGGCGAGGACACACGGCCCCTGCTGTTCACGGGCGAGATGATCTACCCCTGGATGTTCCGGGAAATCGCCCAACTGCGCCCGTTCCAGGGGGCGGTCGAGGAACTGGCCGCCCGCGAGAAGTGGCCGCCGCTCTACGACACCGACCGGCTCGCCGCCAACGAGGTCCCGGTCGCCGCCGCCGTCTACTACGACGACATGTACGTGGACGCGGGCCTGCAGCTGGACACGGCCTCCCGGGTCGGCAACGTCCAGACCTGGGTCACCAACGAGTACGAACATGACGGCATCCGCGACGACCGGGTCTTCGCCCGGCTGACCGAGCTGGTGCAGGACGCAGGAGGAGAGATCAGTGAGTGACGGCAGGCCCCCGAAGCTGACGGACATCCCCGAGTTCAACGCGTACATGGGCACGGGCTGGGACACCCCCGACCGCACACCGCGCGTCGTCCCCGGCGCCGCCGAGGCCGCCGCCGACCACCGGGCCCGGCTCGCCGCCGCGCTGCCCGGCAGGACGGTGGTGCTGAGTGCCGGCCGGGCTCCCGTCCGCAGCAACGACACGACGTACGACTTCCGCCCGGACAGCGACTTCTACTGGGTGACGGGCTGCGCGATCGAGAACGCCGTGGTGGTGCTGCGGGCCGGCGACGCCACGCTCTACATGCCGCCCCCGGCCTACGCCGGAGAGCAGTCCTTCTGGCGCGACGCCCAGTACGGCGAGCTGTGGGTCGGGGCAGCGCCGGGCCTCGACGACTGGGCACGGGCGCTGGGGATCGCCGTACGCCCGCTCTCGGAGCTGGGCGAAGAGGTGACCGTAGACGAAAAAGCCGTAGCCGAAAAAGCCGTAGCCGAAGAAGTGGGCCGGACCCTGGCCGAACTGCGCATGTACAAGGACGAGTGGGAGGTCGCACAGCTGCGCCGGGCCGTAGACCGCACGGTCGAGGGCTTCGCCGCCGTCGTCCGCGAGATCCCGGCCGCGATCGAGGGCCCGGGGGAACGCTGGCTGCAGGGCACCTTCGACCGGTACGCCCGCGCGTACGGCAACGGCCCGGGCTACGCGTCGATCGTCGGCAGCGGCAAGCACGCCCCGACGCTGCACTGGGTGCGCTGTGACGGTCCGGTCCTCCCGGACGAACTGCTCCTGCTCGACATGGGAGTTGAGGTCGACAGCCACTACACCGCCGACGTCACCCGCACCTTCCCGGCCTCCGGCCGGTTCTCCGTCGCCCAGCGGCAGGTGCACGACCTGGTGGAGAAGGCCCACCGGGCCGGGCTGGCGGCGGTGGGGCCCGGACGCCGGTTCACCGACTTCCACCACGCCGCCATGGAGGTCATCGCGCACGGCCTCGCCGACTGGGGGCTGCTGCCGGTCTCCGTGGACGAGGCGCTCTCCGACACCGGCCAGCATCATCGCCGCTACCTCGTGTGCGGCATCGGCCACCACCTGGGCCTCGACGTGCACGACTGCGCACGGGCGGGCGACGAGGCGTACCAGGGCGCGGAGATGGCCCCGGGCATGGTGCTCACGGTCGAGCCCGGTCTGTACTTCCACGCGCACGACTTGACCGTGCCGCCGGAGTTGCGGGGGATCGGTGTGCGCATCGAGGACGACATCCTGGTCACTCCCGATGGGTCGGAGGTGTTGTCGGACGCGCTGCCGTTGGATGCGAGTGGGCTGGAGAAGTGGATGACGACCGCCTGAGAGAGCTGCGGCCGTTCACCCACCCTGTTCCGGATAGCGTCCGGCGATGTCCGTCAGATAGCCGCGCAGCATGATCTTGGCCTCGTCGAGGAGGGCCGCGTCACCCTTCGTGTCGCGGCGGAACGCCTCCTGGGCGAGGGCGTCGGCGGCGAGGACCGCCGCGTGGCAGGACCGGGCGAGGTCGTCGTCGTCCTCAGCGAGGCCGAGCGCGAGGAGGATACGGCGGATCCCGTCGGCCATCCGGCGCTTGTGCTCGCGGTCAGCGGCCCGGGTCTGCTCGGTCAGGCCGCTGCCGAACCACAGGGCGCGGAAGCCGTGTTCGGTGCGGTAGATCTCGGCGTACGCGTCGATGAGGACGCCCACCGGGTCCTCCCACGGCTGTGCGGACGCGCTGCGGACGAGGTCGTCCATGGCGGCTTCGAGTTTGGTGAAGTAGCCGGCCGCGAGGGCCTCGATGATGGCGCCGCGGTCGGGCAGGTACTGGTAGATCGAGCCGACCGAGACTCCCGCCTCCGCCGCGATCCGTGTCGTGGTGAGCGCCTCGACCCCCTCGTCGACCAGGACGCGCTCGGCGGCCTCCAGGACCCGGACCAGACGGGCTCTGCTGCGTGCCTGCTGGGGAGTTCGGCGCAGGGAGGCGATCCCCGCCACCGGGCCGGCGTCCGCGGTCGGCTCACCCACGCGACTGCCTCCGAATCCTGGAATCTGATCTTAGAGTCTGATCTTAGAATCTGAACGTGACTTTGTTTCACGTTTAGGTTAGCGTCGCGCGCATGACCGACTCAAGCTCGGCGCTGAGCGAGGAGCGGGCCGCCGTGGCGGACGCCTGCCGCCGTCTGGGGGCCGAGGGGCTGCTCATCGGCACGGCCGGCAACGTCAGCGTGCGCGCGGGGGAGCGGGTCGCGATCACCGCCACCGGCGCGGTTCTCGCCGAACTCACCGCGGACCAGGTCACCGTGGTCGACCTCGACGGAAAGATCGTGGCCGGCACGCTGGAGCCGACCTCGGAACTGGACCTGCATCTCGGGGTCTACCGCCGCTACGGCACCGGCGCGGTCGTACACACCCACGCGTCGATGGCCACCGCACTGTCCTGCGTGCTCGACGAACTGCCCTGCATCCACTACCAGTTGCTCGCACTCGGCGGCACCGTGCGAGTGGCGCCGTACGCCACGTTCGGCACCCCGGAGCTCGCCGACTCGGTGCTCACCGCACTCGACGGCCGCGGCGCCGCACTCATGGCCAACCACGGGGCGCTCACCCACGCGCCGACACTCGACAAGGCGGTCGAGCACGCGCTGCTGCTGGAGTGGGCCTGCGGTGTCTACCAGCACGCGGCCGCCCTGGGGCCGCCCCGTGTGCTCGACGAACAGCAGCAACTCGCGGTGATCGAGGCCGCGATCGCACGGAACTACGGCACCACACAACCCGCGCGGGAGGGAAACCGATGAAGGCACAGCAGGTCGTCACGATGGGCGTGCACGTACTGGACGTGCTGGTACGGCCGGTGGAAGCCATACCCGAGGGCCAGGGCGCGACGCTGGTGGAGGACATCAGGATGACCGCCGCCGGTACGGCCGCCGGCACCGCGCTCACCCTCGCCAAGCTGGGCGCCTCGGTGCGCACCGCCGGGGCGATCGGCACCGACCCGACCGGCGACCTGCTGGTCCAGCTGCTCAACAAGGCAGGCATCGACACGGAGTTGCTCGTCCGCCGCATCGACACCTCCACCTCCGCGAGCGTCCTGCCCATCCGCCCCAACGGCGACCGCCCCTCCCTCCATCTGCTCGGTGCCAACATCACCTACGGCCTCGACGACGTGCCCTGGGACGCGGTCGCCGAGGCGACCCATCTCCACCTGGGCGGCCCCGAGTTGATCGGCGCCGACGTGGCCGCGCGCATCCTCGCGCACGCCAAGGAACACGACGTGGTGACCTCCGTGGACCTCCTGGCCCCCGGTGAGCTCGGCAGCTTCGACCAGATCGAGCCGGTGCTCCCGTACGTCGACTACCTGCTGCCCAACGACGATCAGGTACTCGGGTTCAGTGAAGAGCTCGACCTCGTGAAGGGCGCGAAGAAGTTTCTCGCCGGCGGGGCCGGTCTCGTCGCGGTCACCCGCGGCGGCGACGGCGTACTCCTGGTGACCGCGGAGGGCACCGAGACGGTCCCCGCCTTCGAGATCGACGTGGTCGACACGACCGGCTGCGGCGACGCCTTCTCGGCCGGCTTCCTGCGCGGTGTGAGCCTGGGCCGTACGCCGTTCGAGGCCGCCATACTCGGCAGTGCGGCGGCGGCGCTGGTAGCACAGGGGCTCGGCAGCGACCACGGCGACTTCGACCTCGCCGAGGCCGACGAGTTCGCCATGATCAGCAAGCAGCGCACGTGAGTTGAGGTCGGAGGAGCACCGCGGAGCGCGGGGCAGTCGCTCTTCTCGGAATAGTCGTGCAGGAGACGGTCGAGGGCTTCGCCGAACTGGTCGCCGAGGGCACGGTCGGCCGCATCGACGTCAGCAACCACGTCGTCTGTCGCGTGGAACGGGCCCACGCCCTCGCGGCCGCGCCGGCCTGCCCGGCTACGAGGTTCTCGGCTGCATGAGGGAGGACCCCGCCCTGCCCCTTGTCGCCTGCTCACCCCTGCTGACCGGCGCCTACGTCCGCGACTAGAAGCCCATGCCTCCGGACTGCGACCGCCCGGGAACCCCAGCCCGGCTCGCGGTCCTGAGCGACGTGGCCCGCGAGACCGGCGCGACCGTCAACCAGGTCGTCCTCCCCTGGCGGATCGGCGGCGAACTGCCGATCATCCCGCTCGCCGGGGCGTCGTCGTCGGCGCAGTCGGAGGAGAACCTGGCGGCGGTGGAGCTGGAGCTGACGGGGGAGCAGCGGGCTCGGTTGGACGAGGTGCACCGACGGCGGTCCTCGTAGGTCACACCTGCGAGGGCTGCCGCCAGCGGACCTCGCTCCTCACCCTGCCTCGACGAAGCGGTCGAGCAACGAGTCCAGGCCGGCCGCCAGCCCCTGAGGCCCCCCGCGCTCGGCGAGCGCGGGGGCGACATCCCGGAGGATGGGCAGTTCCTGCGGCGGCATCCGGTGCAGGCCCAGGCGGAACGCCGGATCCGGCTCGTCGGGGTTGTCCACCATCGGACGCAGTTCCACGGAGACATAGCCGAGGAGCCAGGCGGTGAAGGCGCGGAAGACGGCGGCCGCACGGTTGTCGTCGAACCCGGCCTCCCGCAGCAGCGCGAGCACCCGCTCGTGATCCTTGAGTACGGCGAGGGGCCGACGGGCCAGCGGGACCGCCAGCATGCGCGTGGCCAACAGCGGGACCGCCTGGGGGTGGGCAAGGCATACGTCGTACGTGGCCCGCGCGATGCGGTGCAGCCCGCTACGCCACTCGTGTGCCCCGGCGTCCTCGCCCTCGGGCCCGGCCTCGGCGGCCAGGCGTTCCTCCAGCTCCAGGTACAGCGCCTCGACCAGGCCGTCCAGCAGGGCGTCCTTGCCCGCCGCGTACCGATAGAGAGCCATTGCCTCGACGCCGAGCTCGGCGCCCAGCCGACGCATACTCAGAGCCGAGAGGCCTTCTCGATCCACCAGCTCCAGGGCGGCGGCGAGCACGCGCTCGCGATTGAGCCTGCCATAGCGCCCGCGATCGCTGGCGCGGCGAGCGGGGTCGTTTCCTGAGCCTTTGGCCATTCCGCGCCTCCTTGCCCCGTGAATGTAAGGGCCGTCTGGGCTACAGCATCCGTATACGACGTAAACATAGCTGGTGCGGAACTGGAAGGGGAGCCTGTCGGCCCCGTGTGTCGCGCAGCGGTCCAGGGCTCGGCCGGCTGCGTCATCGGGCCCGAGTGGGATGGCCGCATTGTGCCCGTTTGCCCTGGCAGCGGCCCATCTGTTGGCGTCAGTGCCTGGACCGGCGGAGCATTGATCAGGTAGGGATCGGTGATTTCCGGACACGCCAGAGCTGCTCGGTGATGAGCTGTCTTCGCCCGAACGGCCACGGCAGCCCTCAGCTGCGGGTCAGGCTGTGGTTGTCGGCCATGCAGGAGGGCCATATGAACCGTCCACTGCGCGTCACGGTGGTCACGACCGCTGGAATCCTCGGCGGTGCGGAACTCTGGCTGCTTGCGCTGCTCGACGCCACCGACCGGCTGGACGTGGACGCGGTGATGCTGGGGAAAGGACCGCTGGACGAGCAGTTCCGCCGCAGGGGCGTGCCCTGCGTGACGCGCCCCACGGGCCGGACCGGAGCGGCGATCGCGGCCTCCGCGGTATCGCTCGCGCGCCGGTTGCGGGCGGACCGGCCGGACGTGGTTCTCGCCAACGGGATCAAAGCGGCGTGCGTGTGCGGCCCGGCCACGTGGCTCACCGGGGTGCGGTGCGTCTGGGCCAAGCACGACTACACCCACCCCCGTCTGATGAAGCTCCTGGCCACGCTCATCGACGACTGCGTGGCGACCGCGGACGGACTGGTGCTCGCCTCGCGACATCCCCGGGCCGTACTCGTGCCGTTCCCCGCGCCGGAGGGCACCGCACTGCCGCGTGAGGCGGCTCGGGAGGAGCTGGTACGACACGGTGTGCGGCTCGGAGACGACCACGACGAGCCGCTGTTGCTCACCATCAGCCGTCTCGTCGCCAACAAGGGCGTGGACGACGCGATCGAGGCCTTGGCGAAGCCCGGGGGAGAGCGTTGGCGACTGGCCGTGGTCGGGGGCGAGGATCCGGCCGAACCGGGCGAGCCGAGCCGGCTCGCCCGGTTGGCCGCTGACCTCGGAGTGGGCGACCGCGTCGACTTCACGGGTTTTGTCCAGGACGCCTGGCGGATCATCCCCGGGGCCGAGGCGGCCGCGGTGCTGACCAAGGCCACCCCGGCAATGCCCTATCCGGAGGGGTTCGGTGCGGTCGCACTGGAGGCGATGCGCTCCGCAGTCCCGGTGATCACCACACCGGGCCCCGTCGCCGACCGGGTGGCGCAGCCGGGGGCGGCGCCCGCCGGGATCGCCGTCCAGCCCGGCGACTCCACCGAGGTGGGCCTGGCGCTGCGGCGCTTGGCGGACCGCGACACCCGCGTCGCCATGGGCTCGGTGGGACACCGGCTGGCCGCTTCTCATCCGGGCCCGGCCGAGTGCGCCGGACGGCTGGTGCAGATCCTGTCCGAGGTCGCTCGGCTGCCCGGTGCGGGGCTGACCGGGACCGCGCCGGTCTCGGTGGTGACCACCGTGCTCGACGAGGCCGACGTGATCGACCGGCTGCTCGGCCTGCTGGTCCCCCAACTCGTCGAGGACGGGGACGAGATCGTCGTCGTCGACGGTGGCTCGACCGACGGCACGCCCGACCGGGTCGAGGCGTGGGCTTCGAAGGATGCCCGGATCCGCCTGCTCCGGCTCCCCGGCTCGGGCATCTCGGCCGGCCGCAACGCCGGCGTGCAAGCGGCGGGCAACCCACTGATCGCCTGCACCGACGCGGGCTGTTACCCCGATCCGGACTGGCTGGACCGGCTGCGCGCGGCGACGGCAGAGCCCGTCCCGGCCGACCTGATCACCGGCGTCTACCGGGTGGACGGCCACGGACCGCTGGCCCATGCCATGTCGGCGGTGGGCTATCCGGTCCCCGAGGAGGCCCGTCACCCGGGACCGTGGACCCGCGTGTACTGTCGGCTCTTCGGCCGGGGACTCGACCCGACCATGCCCACCGGGCGTTCGGTGGCCTTCTCCCGCACCGCCTGGCAGGACGCCGGGGGCTTCCCCGAACATCTGCGGACCTCTGAGGACGTACTCTTCGGCCGGGCTGTGGTCGGGGCCGGCCACCGGGCGGTCCTGGCCTCCGCCGCCGAAGTTCGCTGGGAGCAGCGGCCGACGCTGCGCCAGACAGCGGCGATGTACTTCCGTTACGGCGAGGGCGGCGGACGGTCGGCGAACCCGCGCCTGCTGGGCCGGGACATGGCCAGAGCGTTCGCCTACGCCACCGCCCTCGCTGCGGTGGTGACGGGCCCACGCGCCCGGTCGGTCGCGACCACTGCGTTCGCGGCGTACGTGTCACTGCCGCTCACCAGGGTTGTCCGCCGACGCCACTGGGCGGCGCTGCCCCTCGTCCCCTTCGCCGCGGCAGTGCGAGACCTCGCCAAGGCGGCCGGGGCCGGGCGTGGACTGGTCGGTCGGATGAGATCGGGCGGGGCTGCCGCGGACGGTCCCCGATGAGTCACGTCATGACGGTCAGGCAACCGCTGGTGCTGATGTATCACGGCGTCGGCAGACGCCCCGCCCGCCAGGACCCGTTCTGCTTGTTCGTCTCACCGGACACTCTCTACAGGCAACTGCGAGGGCTCCTCGACCGGGGCTGGACGCCCCTGACGCTCGGCCGGTACCTGCGCGGTGACTTCCCCAGGCGCAGCGTGCTGGTGACTTTCGACGACGGCTACCAGGCCTTGCTGGACGAGGGGCTGCCGGTCCTGCGCAAGCTGGGGTTTCCCGCTACCGCCTTTGTGCTCAGCGGCGTACTCGGTGGCACCTCCACGTGGATGGCCGGAATGCCGGATGAGCCACTGCTCGACGCTGAAGGCGTGCGCGCACTGGCTGATGCGGGGCTGGACGTCGAATGCCACGGATGGGACCACAGTGACCTGGTGAACGCCAGGGCCGGGACCCTCGCCCGCAATCTCGTGGATGCCGCTGCGGTGTTGGCCGACATCACCGGCAAGCGCGCCCGCGCGTTCGCCTACCCCTACGGAACGCACGACGCGGCCGCCCGCAGAGCAGTGGCCGAAGCCGGATTCGAGATCGCGTTCAGCGTGCACCAGGGCGCCGGGCGTTACGCCGTCCCGCGCGTCGACATCAACGCCACCGAGACCGACGCGACCTTCCGGCTGAAGATCTGGCGGGGCTATCCCGCCGTCCGTCGGATGTCCGGGGCAGTGCCGTCGCTGCGCCCCGCCCTGCACTCACTGATCGGCCGCGCCCACCGGCCATGACCTCGTTCACGGACGCCGCGTGTCGGCCGTCGTACTGTTTGGGCCGTGCAGGTCCGCGGCCCAGACGCGGCGGGCGTCGTAGTACACGGTGTACATGCGCTCGACGACCTGCCGCACGTCGTAATGGCGGCGGATGTGTGCCTGCGCCTCCTCGCCGAGTGCACCGCTGGTCGCCGGATCGGCCAGCAGGCGTGCCGCCGCGGCTGCGAGCGCACCCGGGTCCTCCAGCGGCACGACGGCGAACGGCACATGATGGGGCGGGAGGATTTCCCGCGCTCCCGGCACGTCGGTGACGACGACGGGGCGGGAGCAGGCCATGGCTTCCATGGGGGCGAGCGCCATTCCCGCCTCCCAGCGAGAGGCCAGAACCACGAGATCAGCCGCGAGATACCAGTCGCGAGGGTCGACGACGGCTCCGGCGAACCTGACGGTCGGGGATGCCCGTGCTGCCAGGACCGAACGGTCCGGCCCGCCCCCGACCAGGACCAGCCGCGCCTCCGGTATCCGGTCCTCGATCTCTGCCCAGGCGGCGAGGAGCACGTCCTGCCCCTTCTGACGGCAAAGACGCGCCACGCACACGGCCAGTGGTCCGGTGCCGGCGACGCCGAGCCGGTACCGCGCGGCTTCACGCGAAGAGGCTTCCGGTGGGTTGAACGAGTCGAGGTCCACCCCATTGCGTACGACGGTGTACCGGGACCGGATGCCGGCGGCCACCCCGTGGGTACGCTCGCCCTCGCTGACGCACACCACCTGGTGCGCCCATCGCGCACCCACCCTCTCCCACTGCACGGCGGCAGTCCGCAGGGCAGCGGACACGGCTTCGAACGACCAGGCATGCGGCTGATAGACGGTGGGAAGGCGCCCGCGTATCGCCAGGCGGCCTGCGAGGCCCGCCTTCGCACTGTGCAGGTGCACCACATCCGGACGCACCATGTCCACGATGCGCCGCACTCCGGCAACCTCGCGCGGGAGCGCCGGACCTGGAGAGCGCACGGCGTCCCACTGCATCACCTGGGCCCCGCGCTGCGCGGCTGTCCACAACAGTGTGCCGGCGATCGGACATGCCACGATCACCCGGTCGCCTTTCGCACACTGCCCGGCGGCCAGGTCCGTGACCACTCTGGCGACGCCTGCCTCGCTCGACTGCGCGATGTGCAGGATGACCCGCCTCACGGAGCTGCGCCCTTCTGCGGCAGGAGTGGACCTGCCGGAGCCGAGACGGTGTCGTGCGGCAGCGCACCCGCGGCCGGAACACCCTTGTCCGGACCGCCCACGGCGCGCAACGGTTTCGTGAGTCGCCGTGCCACGGTGCCGCTGAAGCGCACCGCCTCGGCGACCGCGGGCACGGGATCGTCCCGGCACAGCCAGGCTCGTTCGAGGTTCCGCCGCGGCAGCGCCGCCGGGAGCCGGCGTTCGCGCCAAGCACTCACAGTCGCCGATACCGCATCCAGATTGCCCACGATGAAGCCCCGGCCGTGGATCTGTACCCCGTCCGGAACGTGCTGACCGGTCAGGTCCAGGTACAGAGCCCGGACCACATCCAGTCCCCGCGTGGTGCTGAAGAGGCGGAACTGCTGCCCGAACCGAGGGTTGAAGTCCACCAGTTTGTAGCGGCCGTCGCGCCGGTCGAACCGCCAGTCGAGGTCGGCGATCCCGCAGTAGCCGATCGCACGGCACAGCTCGACGGCCAGCGTCGCGAGGGTGGTGTTGGGCCGGGCCCGCGCCCGGGTGGTGAGGCCTGTCTTCGGTGGCCAGGAGCGGAACTTGTGCCCCGTGAAGACGAGCCGGGGTATGCCTCGCGCGCTGCAGTAGAGGTGGGTGAACCATTCCTCGGCGAGTTCGAGAGGGATGTACTCCTGCACGATGACGGAGGGAGACTCGGCCGCCCCGCACCGGGCGAGCAACTCGGCCTCGTCGTGAACGACCGTGGTGTGCCCCATGGCGGAGTCGTTCAACTTGGTGAACGCCTCCCTGTCCTTCAGCACCACGGGAAAGCCCCATGCGCGGCTCACCGCGACCAGCTCGGCCCTGTTGACCGGCGATCGCGTGCGCGGGGTGGGCACCCCGTGCTCCTGGCAGATCCGGTGCAACCCCTCCTTGCTGGCCAGAGTGCGGGGCAGCGCGGGCGGCACGGGGGGCAGCACAAACCACTCGGCCAGGCGACCGGCGTTCTCCGCCAGCAGCACGGCGGCCTCGTCTCCCTCCGGCACCGCAACGGTGGGGCGCCCGATCTCCCGGCCGATCTGCAGGAGGGTCGAGACCAGTTCCGACGTGTCCTCCCTGCCGGTCGTCGGGCGGATGAAGCGGCCGGCAAGATGGCTTGAGAGGGCGGCCGGGGTGAAACGGTCCTCGACCATGGCGTACGCCGGGACCCCCATACGCCCCAGGGTGCGCACAACCCCGAGCCCCCCGTGGAGCTGGGGGAAACGCCCCACCTTGACGAGCAGTGCCGGTAGTTGGTCGCTCATGGGAACTCCTTCGGTGCGACCTTGTTGACTCGGTCCCGCCGATGACACGGGTCAGCATGCGCCGGTCCGGCGCACCACCGCGGACGGCGTCCGCAGCAGGATGGACAGGTCCAGGGCGGGCGACCAGTTCTCGACGTAGCTCACGTCGAGACGGTCCCGCTCATCGGCCGGCAGGCAGGAGCGGCCACTGACCTGCCACAACCCGCTCATACCCGGCTTCACCAGAAGCCGGTGACTCGCGTCCTCGCTCAGGGCGGTGACCTCGTCCTTCACCAGAGGCCTCGGGCCGACGAGGGACATATGGCCTGCCGCCACGTTGAACAGCTGCGGCAGTTCGTCCAGTGAGGACGAGCGCAGGATCGACCCCGCTCTGGTGACGCGCGGGTCGTCGGCGATCTTGAAGAACCGGTCGCTGCCGTAGCGGTTGAGGTGGGCGAGTTCGGCCTTGCGCCGATCCGCACCACGGTGCATCGTCCGGAACTTCAGAAGAGTGAATTCACGGCTGTCACGCCCAATACGGCGTTCCCGGAAGAACGCGGGTCCTGGGCTGTCGAGCCGTACCCATGCGGCGATGGCCACCATCAGCGGAGCCAGCAGCAGTATTCCCAGCACGGCCAGCAGACGGTCGGTCAGCTCTTTGGGGATGCGGGGCAGCGCGGAAATCCTGGGTGCGCGCAGCTGCAGCAGGGGCACTCCGGCGACCGGACGCACGGCCAGCCTCCTGGCCGTGACGTCGGCGAGGACCGGCGCGAGCATCAGGTCGACGCCCGCTGCCCGCAGCTCCCAGGACAGCTGTCGCAGTCTTTCGGCGCCCAGCTCGGGGCCCGGCAGCGCGATGACCGCGTCGCAGCCGCTCCGCCGTACCGCCTTGAGCAGGTCCACGGCACCGCCGTCGGGGGCTGCCGGGCCGGTGCGGCAGACGCCGACGATCTGCGGCCCGGGGGCGTGCCCTCTCCGCAGCGCCGCGATCAACTCGGCGGCGGACTCGGCGGGTCCGAGCACGAGCACCCGGTCGGCGTTCCGGCCCCGGCCGGTGCGCATCCTCGCCTGCCGGTACCGGCGCAGCCCGAGCGTTGCACCGGCGGCCAGCGGCAATGCGGTCAGCGCGTCGTGCAGCAGCTCGTCCCGCGGTGCGAACCACCATGCGGCGCCGGCCATGGCGGCCGCCAGGCAGGCCGCCCGCAGAATCCGGCGGAAGCGCTCCGCGTCGGCATCCGGTCCGTACACCCGTTGTGAGGCCAGAGCGAGGAGCCACAGTGGGACGAACACGGCCGGGACGAACCAGCGATGGAAGAGCAGATACACCCCGCCCGCGGCGACGGCCGCGGCAAGCGTGTCGACGGCGAGCAGGCCCGGGACCGAAGAACCGCGGCGATGGCGCTTGCGCACCCCTCCCGTGGTCCTCGCCGGTCCGGTGCCGGTCGTTTCGTTGACGACTACGACGGCCACGGCTCGCTACCTCACCTCTTGGCCAGTCTTGATTGTCATATCGCGTACGTTTACGATGTAAATATACATACGCCCGATATGGGCTCATAGTCAAGAACTCGCTCATGGGAAGGTCGTTCGGAAACCATGAAGCCTCCAGGAGACGCCAAAGTCGCCGTGGTCGGAGCAGGCCCCTACGGGCTCTCCATCGCCGCCCACCTCCAGTCCCGCCAAGTGCCGTACCGGATCTTCGGGGAGCCGATGGAGGGCTGGCGCTCGCACATGCCCCGCGAGATGCACCTCAAGTCGTCCCCGTTCTCCTCGTCGATCTCCGCCCCCGCTCCGGGGCACGGGCTCGGGGAATTCCGAGCCCAGGAGGGACGCCACCCGGGCCGCGAGCGGGAACCGGTGCCGCTGTCCGAATTCGTGCGCTACGGGCTCTGGTTTCAGCAGAACCGTGTCCCTGAGCTGGAACGGACCGCGGTACGCCGCGTGGACCGCGGCCCCGACGACCGGTTCCGGGTCACACTGGACTCCGGGGAGGAGTTCACCGCGAGTGCCGTCGTTGTCGCCACGGGCGTCAGCCGCTTCGCGTACGTACCGCGCGAGTTGACCGGGCTGCAGGAAGACGGCCTCGTCTCCCACACGGCGGACCACACGGACCTGTCGGTGTTCGCCGGCCGGCGCGTCGTCGTGGTGGGAGGCGGCCAGTCGGCCTTGGAGACCTCTGCTCTGCTGAACGAGGCCGGAGCGGAGCCGGCGGTGCTCGCCCGCACCCGTCCGTCCTTCGGTCCTCCCCCGGAGACCGACCGGGCGGAGGACCGTTCGCTCCACGCCCGACTGCTGTGGCCGGAGGCCGTGATGGGCACCGGATGGCCGCTGGTGGTCTGCAGCCGCGGGCCCGGGGCCATCCGGCACATGCCGGCCCGCATCCGTGCCCACCTCCTGCACACGGTCCTGGGACCGTCCGGCGCATGGTGGCTCCGGGAGCGCGTGCAGGGCCGTGTCCCGGTGCTGTCCGGTCGTAGCCTCCATGCGGCGGCGCGTGAGAACGGCGGGGTGCGGCTGGAGGTGCGGGATCCCGGCGGAGACGTGGAGACCCTGTACGCCGACCATGTCATCGCGGGGACCGGATACCTGGTCGACATCGACAGGGTGGAGCTGCTGAGCCCACAGCTGCGCCGGGCGGTGCGCAAGAGCGCCGTCGATCCGCCTCAGCTGGCCGGTGCGCCGCAGCTGTCCGCCGATTTCCAGGCATCGGTGCCGGGCCTGTACTTCGCGGGGCTGGCTGCTGCTCCCACCTTCGGGCCGCTGCTGCGATTCGTGTGCGGCACGGGATTCGCCGCCAGTCGGATCAGCGCTTCGCTGGCAGCGGTCAACGCGGCATAGGACATGGGGAGCCCGTCACCGCGCTACGGGCGGCTGAGCCGGGAGCGGGTGCCGGCGGCCGCTCCCGAAGTGGTGGACCGCGCAGGCATGTCCGCACCGAGCATGCGCAGGCTCGGCATCGAGCGAGCTTGAGGGGAGCCTGGAAGCCTCCGATTCCGGAGCGGGTGAAGAGGTCGGCGAGCCCGTTCCGTGGCGCGACGCGCTGCACCGTATCGCCCAGGAGGCCCGCCGCGTCTCGGTGGCGCACCCCAGGTCGCGCCGCTGCTCGCCACGCGCATGCCGGCTGTGCCCCTGGCCCGGCGCCCGATGGCGGTGCTGCGGTTCTACGAGCGTCTCCTCGCGCTGTTAGACCGGGCAGGCATGGACGACCGCACCGCCGTGCTGTCCCTGCAGGCGGTCACCGCCTGGCTCCGCGGCTACCTCCTCGTCGAGCTACGGGCCATGGTGGACAACCGCGAGGAACCCGAACCCGCGCTCCGGCTCGGCCTGCGCCTCATGCTCGCGCAGGACTCCCCCGGCTGCGTGCCATCGCGCCCGGTCTCGCCGAGCACGGAGGGCCGCGGCCGCAGGCCTGGACGTCCTGCTCGACCGGCTTGTCACGGGCACCTGGCAGCTGAGGTCCGGTCAATCGGACGTCGGCGTGGAGTGCACCGGCATGACACGGAAATCCCGGAAGAACAGCTCGGTGTTGTCCGCCCTCAGTCCTACTGCGCCCGGCCGGCGGAGCGGGCCAGGGGTGGGGTCCTGGCCCGTGAGGACTGTCTTCCCGTCGATGTCCAATCGGAGCAGCACTGATCCCGAGGGCAGGTTGACAGCGCTTGCCGTCACGTAGTGCCAGGTGCCGTAGGAGATGGCGCGTTTGCCCTCGGCCAGGGTCGCGTAGCCCCCGTTGTCCTCGTCCTCGTCCTCGGAGCCGAAGCCCGGAATCTTGCGTTTGATCACCACCACGCCGTCACGGCGGCGGAAGCTGATCCCGTACAGCTCCTCCGGGCTGTGGTAACGCAGCCAGACGTGGCCGCCGTCCCAGTCGCGGGCGGGGGTGCGCGGGGTGGTGACGGGCGGCTCCAGCCGGACCCACATACTCACCGTCGCCGGCCCGAAGTCGCGCCGGCGCGTGGCCAGACGGAAGACGGCCGAGTCGGTGTGACGGGCGGAGTCGGGGCCGGTGTCGCCGGCGTCGGGCACGCCCGTCCAGCCCGCGCCGTCCTTGGCGAAGAGGGAACCACTGGTGGTGATCCAGTCGGGGGAGAGCCTGGCGTGCGGGTTGCTCGGGTGGAGGAAGGCGAACGCGTTGGTGACGAGGCCGTCCTTGGCGAAACTCGGCTCGAAGAGGACCGTCGGCTTCGGCGGTTCCTCCTCGTCCACCTTCATGAACAGGGCCGTACCGGTCCCGATGACCGCTGCGGTGGCCAGCAGCAGGGCGTAGACGAGAGTCCGCCGGGGGAGCCTCCGGCGCTTGGACCGGAGGCTCCCCCGGCGCGTCGGTTCGTCGCTCATCCGCCCGCCACCGGTGCGACCTCGAGGTCGGCCAGGCGCGGCCAGAAGCTCCGGTTGGTGTCCCGGTACGCGGCGTAGGCCACGCCTCCGGTCTCGCCCCTGGCCGGCAGTGTCATCTGGACCTTGCCGTCCACACCGACCACCGTGGACCGGCCGGTCACCGTGACCGACACATCGTGCGAGTCGGCCGCCTTCAGATCGCGTGCGACGACCAGGCTCTGGCTGTCGGCGTTCCCGGAGAGCACCTCCAGTCGGCTGTGGGAGACCTGCACGCTGATCGTCTGCAAGCTGCCCACTTTGACCAAAATCGCACCTTTCATCCTTGGATCGTATAGCTGGGAGATCGTGCCGCTCACCGTGTAGCCGGTCCAGTGCTGCGTCCGGGTGGGCTGATACGCCCCGTAGACGGACAGGGCGCTACGACCCAGCGGCGTGATCACACCTTCCTTGATCTCGAACGGCGCCCGCACCCCGGGGGTGCTCTCCCAGTACGCGTCGGGGATCAGCAGCGCCGATCCGGCCACGGTCTGCCGACTGTCGGCGGCCGCAGCGGTCTTCTTGGGCGGCGTGGAGAGGTGTAGCGCGCTGAAGGCCGGTGGCGCGACCCCCGGCCCGTCGCTGCCGACCCGGATGCCGAAGCCCCCGGTGAGGCCCTCGGCGGTGATGCCCTTGGCGGTCCAGCTGAGCTCGGTGCTGCCGTCCACCCGGGCCGTGGTGGTGGCGCCGTGCACGGTGACGCTCAGGGTGTGCGAACTCTTCGGCACCAGCTTGCGGACGACCGCCTGGTGTCCGCCGTGTTGCAGTCTGGCCGTGCCCTGGCCGACGTGGATCACGACCGGGTCCCTGCTGCGGTTGCGTACCGAGACGGCGGCCTGGTTGGTCCTCTCCCCGAGCCCGGTGATGGTGGCGTCCACCCGGTAGCCGGTCCAGTCCACGCTCCCGAGAACGCGATAGTCCGCGGCGGCGTATCGCTGGTCCTTGCCGGGGAAGGGCTTGTGCTCGGTGAAGACGTCGATGCCACGCTGGTCGCTGCCGTCCGTACGCGTCCACAGCGCGGGTTCGTTCAGGGGGTCGGAGGCGACGGGGGGTGCCTGGGTCCACTGGGCGACCTTGGAGAGCAGCTCGTCGGCGGTGGTCGTGTTGAGCACCTCGAGTCGCTGGATCGTGCGCTCCGCCGCGGCGCGGCGGCTGGCGGCGAACGGCGGCCTCAGCGGGTCGGGGGACTCGTTGGCCATCGTGGCCGCGTAGTTCTTGTACAGCAGCTCCTGCAGGGTCTGGCCCGGAGGCAGGTTGCCGTGTTCCGTGGCCTCTCCGAAGGGGTAGGCGAAGAGCTGGGGCTTCGGCAGGTCGTGGCTCTTGAACGCGTCGAGGTTCGACGTGATGTCGGCGGTCACTCGTGCCTGGTATTCCGACCGGGTCTCCAGGCGGTTCCGGTCCCGCAGCCACAGGCGGTGGGAGAGGGCGGAGTCGCGGTGTCCGGCGGTGTCCGTCTGCTCACGCCAGTGCAAGTCGTGGGTGTGGGCCTGGAAGTCCCACCGACCGGAGCCGGCCATCCGCCCTACCTCCCGCCAGGAGAGGTAGTAGGGGCGGTCGTCCACCCGGGCGGTGATCAGGAAGACGGTGCCGTGCATGCCATGGCGAGCCAGGATGCGGTCGGCGTTGACCCACAGGCCCTTCGGCCCGTCGTCGAAGGTGATGAAGACCGACCTCGGCGGGGCGGGGCCGCCTTTGAGGTAGTTGACGAACTCTTCGTTGGTCAGGCTGCGGTATCCCGCCTGCTTGAGAGCGGCCATCTGGGCATCGAAGGCGGCGGGGGTGACCACGTACTCGCTGGGGTTGTCGGTATTGATGTCGTGGTACGTCAGCACGACGGGGGCCGTGGCTGCAGGCAGCCCCTTGGTCATCCGCTCCGCTGCCGCGGCGGTGGTGGCGTCGACGCGGGTCACGGGCGGGTCGCTCTGCCTGCTCATGTACTTCTGGTCGAGGTAGTACTGCGCGGCCACGTAGAACGGCACCAGGAGTACGCACACGGAGAGCAGGATCAGTCCGGTGCGGACCCACCAGTGGGTGAGGAGGCGGACGCCTCGCCGTGTCCGGCCCCGGAGGCCGTCGGGCCGGGGTTTCACCTTCGACAGGGGCTCGGTCGCGGTCACGGCAGAATGCCTCCCCGGGTGAGCACCATGGCGTACAGGAAGACGACCACGGCGAGTGACAGCAAGAGGCCGAGCAGGTGTCCGACTTTGCGCAGGTTGTTCATGAGGTGGGGCTCCTGGACGGGACCCCTCGCCGGACGATGGGGAGGGGATCCAGCGGGTGTCGCCAGGGTTGTCGATCTCGAAGGCGAGGCCGTGGCGGAATGCCTCCTCTGGTGAGTGTCATCGAGTCTCGACAAGCCGATCACGGCGATGTACAGCAAGAGGCCGAGCGGGCGAGCGACCTTGCGCAGGTTGTTCATCAGGTGGCACTCCTCGACCAGACGCCTCGCCGGATGGTGGCGAGGGAGTAGGGCAGCAGCCAGGCCAGTAGCAAAGTGGAGAGCAGGCCCATCGCCGGCCGGTAGATCCAGCGGGCGTCGCCCGGGTTGTCGATCTTGAAGGCGAGGCCGTAGGCGCAGCCCTTGAGGATGATTCCACACAGGTAGAGCAGGGTGAGGAAGGCCGCCCCTTGGGCCGGCGCCCAGATCATGTGCCGGAACGCCATGAACGGGGCGGCGGTCACCCACAGGACGTGGCCGTAGTAGAGGGTCGCGGGCCCCAGGCCCATGCGCCACATGAAGGTGCCGGTGAAGCAGAGATTGCGGACGAAGCTCTTCTTCCAGCGGATCTGCTGCTTCATGAGGGGCCGGAAGCGGGGCGGGGCGTTGGTCCACACCTTGGCCGAATACACATAGCCGACCCGCCACTCGCGTTCCGGGTAGTCCCGCCGGGTGACGAACGGCGAGTCCGCGTACTTGCGCTTGAGCTCCTGCCCCTTCCACTTCTGGCCGAGGACGTAACCGGTGAGCTGGCGGTCGGTGGAGAAGCGGAAGGGCGCGCCCATGAAGCGGTCGTTGGCCCAGGCGGGCAGGTAGTTGAAGATGGCGTCGCGCCGGAACACCGCCAACGGGCCGGAGACGCAGGTGACGCGGCCGAAGGTGGACTCGGTCGCCTTCGCCACCCGGAACTGGCCCTCGAACCACACGTCCTGGGCTTTCGTCCAGAAGGAGAAGCCCGCGTTGAGCGCGCGGGCGTGGCCGCTCACCGCTCCCAGCTCGGGGTGGTCGACGAGCGCGCGTACACAGCGGCCGAGGGCGTCCGGGGCCAGGAAGCAGTCGGAGTCGGTCATGGCGATGATGTCGCCGTGGGCCACCTCGCAGGCGCGGACCAACGCGCCCTTCTTGCCGAGGTTCTTCTTCAGGTAGATCACCGTGATGCCGAGCTCCGCCTCCAGCCTGCGCAGCACATCCTGGGTGCCGTCCTCGGACAGGTCGTCGACCACGACGACCTGCAGGTCCGGGTAGTCGCTGGTGGCCATGGAGCGTACGCAGCTCTCGATGTTCTCCACCTCGTCCTTGACCGCCAACAGGAAGCTCACCCTCGGCGTGGTGGGCAGTGCCGGAAAGCTCTCGAGATCCCTCGCCTTCGGCCGCTTGCGCATGGGGCGTTCCGACGGGTCGTCGTAGCGGGTGTAGGCGAGGTAGAACATGGTGATGGTGCCGAGCAGGACGGTGAAGCCGTAGCTCATCAACAGCGGGTCCTCGAGCAGCGCCGGCGCCCCCCGAGCCAGGATCAGCAGCAGCGGCAGCAGGCAGATCAGGGTCAACACACGCCGCGCGTCGTAGCGGGTGTCCGGGTCCATCCGGTCCAGCCATCGGCGCACCGCACCGGGCCGCTGCGGCCGCGCCGAGCGAAGCGGTGGCAGCGGCGGCGGCGCCGGCTTCGGTCGGGTGAGGACGCTCTGACCGGGTCCGGACCCGTGCGACCCCAGCCGCTGCGGGGCCGACGCGGCACCGGCACCGGGATCCTTGCGGCCCATGTACGCGGCGCTCACAGGACCGCCTTGGCTTTGAGCGGGCCGAGCCGGTAGGTGGCGTCCAGCACGGCCGGCTGATCGGCGAGCCATTCCAGTTCGGCGTCCGGCTGCACCGTGTGCACCACGACTAGATCCCACTGCTCCGCTTCCGGCTCGGCGACGCCGGCGAGCGTCTTGGGGCCGAGCTCGAGCGTGGGGATCAGCGGGTCCGTGAAGTGCACCTCGGCGCCTTCCTCGGCCAGTTCCGCGAGGATCTCCAGGGCAGGTGACTCGCGCAGATCCGCGACGCCCGGCTTGTAGGAGACGCCCACCATCAGGATCCGGGCGCCCGAGGTACTGGTGCTCCGGTCGGCGAGGATGTCACGCACTCGCCGCACGACCTGCCGGGGCCGGGCCGCGATCGCGGACATGGCCGTTTCGACGAGCGGAGAGGTGACGTGCAACGCTCGCAGCTGCCAGAGCAGATAGTGCGGATCGCAGGGAATGCAGTGGCCGCCCACGCCGGGCCCGGGATAGTGCGCCACGAAACCATAGGGCTTGGTCGCCGCCGCCTCGATGATCGGCCGTGGCTGCAGGCCCAGCGCCCGGCAGTCCTCGGCGAACTCGTTGGCCAGCGCAAGGTTGACGGCCCGGAACGTGTTCTCCCACAGCTTGGTCATCTCGGCCTCCTCGGCCGAGGAGACCAGGTGTACGGCGGGCGCGGTCCGTCGCAGAACGGCCGCGGCCAGGCCGGTGCTCAGCTCGCCCGTGCCACCGACCACGCGCGGAGTGCGGTCGTGGGAGATGTGCGGGTGGTCATTGACGAGTCCAGGGTCGATGCGCTCCGGTGAGAAGGCCACGAACACATCGCTGCCGACCCGGAGTCCGCGCTCGGTCAGCGGCTCCACCAGCAGATCTCGGGTAGCGCCCACGTAGGTGGTGGAGGTGAGCATCAGCAGCTGGCCGGGCACGGCGTGCTCGACCACCGAGGCGCAGGCCGCGGAGAGTGCGCGAAGGTCGGGCACGAGGTGGCGGTCGATCGGGGTCGGCACACAGATCACGACGGTGCGCGCCCGGGCTGCCGCGGCGGGGTCCGACGTGACGGTGAAGCGTGGGTCGTCCACGTACGTGGCAAGGCGCTGGTGGTCGGTGGGCGTCAGGTCCACCTCGCGGCGGCGGATGGCGTCCAGCCGGCTCTCGCTGACGTCGACGCCGATGACCTTGTTGCCCGCCGCGAGCAGGGCCAGGGCCGTGGGCAGGCCGACGTATCCGAGGCCGACGACGGCGACGGCTGCCGCGGCATGGTCGACGTGCGCGGACTCGTACTCGGGGGCGACATCAGGGATCCGCTGGGCGCTCCGCCGGACAGGAAGGAGGTACATCGGTGCTCCGTGGACGGAAGGGTGGGAGGTGCGGGAAGTGCGGTTCCGGTGCGTCCCGGAGAGCGACCGGACGTATCCGGATGCTGTATGTTTACGACGTATATGTACATATTCCCCCCTGTTATGTAGATCGTCAAGAGGCGGGCACCGTGCGATGGGTGATCCGCTCCGGGGGGATCGGGGTTGACTCGGGGTTCTCGTGAGGCCAGTATGTACGTATACGCCGTAAATATACGGCTTTTCCACAGTGGTGATCAATGATGCGGAACGGGAAGCCCCCGCAGAATGAGCCGACGGCGGAGCTGCCGCCGCCGTCGGTGCCACCCCGCGCACGACCACCGTCTCGACTGTGAAGTGACTGGCGATCATGAGTACTCCCATCGAGGACTACGCCCTCATCAGCGATCTGGAGACCGCGGCCATGGTCGGCAGGGACGGTTCCGTCGACTGGCTGTGTCTGCCCCGCTTCGACTCGCCGGCCTGTCTGGCCGCGCTGCTCGGCACGGAGGACAACGGCTTCTGGCGGGTCGCCCCCGTCGCCCGCGGGCCGTGCCCACAGCGGGCCTACCGGCCGGACACGTTGGTCCTGGATACGCGGTGGGAGACCGCGACGGGGGCCGTGCGGGTCACGGACTTCATGCCGCCCCGCGCCCAACTGCCCTGCATCGTCCGGGTGGTCGAGGGCCTCTCCGGCACGGTGTCCATACGCAGCGAGCTGCGGCTGCGCTTCCACCAGGGCCGGGTCGTGCCCTGGATCCGGGCCGTCGACCATGGCGCGGTGGCGGTCGCCGGCCCGGATGCCGTCTGGCTGGACGCCGACGGCCCCGTACGGGCGGTCGACGGCGCGGACTCCATGGTGTACGACTTCACCGTCCCGGCCGGACGACGGCTGGCGCTGACGCTGGTGTGGTCGCCGTCGCATCTGCCCGAGACGCCCGCGCCGCTGTGCGTCCCGGCCGAGACCTTGCTGAAGGAGACCGGCGACTTCTGGCGGCGCTGGGCCGTCCAGTGCCGTTATGCGGGACCGTGGCGGGACGCCGTGATGCGCTCCCTGATCACGCTCAAGGCGCTCACCTACGCACCCACGGGCGGCATCGTCGCCGCCCCGACGACATCCCTGCCCGGACGCATCGGCGGCGAGCGCAACTGGGACCACCGCTACTGCTGGCTGCGCGATTCCACCCTGACCCTGTCCTGTCTGCTGCACAGCGGCTACCGCGACGAGGCGGCGGCCTGGCTGGGCTGGCTGGTGCGGGCGATCGCGGGCGACCCCGCCGACCTGCAGACCGTGTACGGCGTGGGCGGGCAGCGCCTGTTGCCGGAGACCGAGGCGCCGTGGCTGCCCGGCTACGAGGGCTCCCGGCCCGTCCGGTTCGGCAACTCAGCGACGAACCAGTTTCAGTTGGACGTCTACGGCGAGGTCCTCGACGCCCTCTGGCTGTCGCTGCGGGCCGGGATCCCCATGCCCCCGCATGTGTGGAGCCTGGTGGAGGCCATGATGGGCAATCTGCTCCGACGCTGGCGGGAACCCGACCAGGGGCTGTGGCAGGTTCGCGGTCCCGGTCAGCAGTTCGTCCACTCCAAGGTCATGGCCTGGGTCGCCGCCGACCGCGCCCTGCGGATGGGGCAGTTGCTCGGCAGGAACGGCTCCTCGGCCGAGTGGCGGGCCATGCGGGACGAGGTGCACCGGGAGGTGTGCCGGGAGGGCTGGGACCCGCGGCAGGGGTCCTTCGTCCAGTCCTACGGCTCCTCGGCTCTGGACGCCTCCGCGCTGCTGATGCCGCGGCTCGGATTCCTCCCGGCCGGGGATGAGCGCGTGCGCGGGACCGTGCGGGCGCTGCGAGGCCTGCGGCACGGCGGATTCGTACGGCGGTACGCGCAGGGCGGGCCCGGTGTGCAGGACGTGGACGGCATGCCGGGCGGCGAGAGCACGTTCGTGGCGTGCTCTCTGTGGTACGCCGATGCGCTCGCCGTGACCGGCCACGTGGAGCAGGCCCGGGAGGCGTTCGAGAGAGTGCTCGCGATCCGCAACGACGTCGGTCTGCTCTCCGAGCAGTGGGATCCGGACACGAACCGCCAACTGGGCAACGCGCCACAGGCGTTCAGCCACATCGCCCTGGTGGAGACGGCGTTCGCCCTGTCGGAGCTGCCCGCGGGGCACCCAGTCGATTCGCCCGCCGGTCACTCCTTCGCATTCGGCCGTCGGGCAGAGCCCGTGTAGCCGTTCGGGTTGAGCTGCTGGAAGCGCCAGGCGTCCCGGCAGATGTCGGCGAGGTCGAGGGTGGGCCGCCAGCCCCAGTCGTGCGCCACGGCACTCGCGTCGGCGACCAGTGTGGCCACGTCGCCCGGGCGGCGAGGTGCGAACTCGTACGGTACGGGTCTGTCGGACACCTCGGAGAACGCGGTGACGACGTCCAGGACCGAACTGCCCCGGCCGGCGCCCAGGTTGTACACGTGCATGCCCGGGCCGTCGGCGAGATGGTCGAGGGCGACACGATGGGCGTCGACGGTGTCCATGACGTGGAGGTAGTCGCGGATCGCGGTCCCGTCCGGTGTCGGATAGTCGTTCCCGAACACGTGCAGCCGCTCCCGCCGGCCGTCGGCAACCTGGGCCACGTACGGCATCAGGTTCTCGGGCGGGTCGGGGGGATCCTCGCCGAGCAGCCCGCTGGGGTGGGCCCCGGCCGGGTTGAAGTACCGCAGGCTCAGCACCGTGTACTCGGGGCACCGGTGGCAGACGTCGGCGAGGATCTGCTCGCAGAGCCACTTGGAGGCCGCGTAGGGGTTGGTGGGCCGGGGCGGGGTGGTCTCGTCCAGGCGCTCGTGCCCGGCGTCGCCGTAGACCGCACAGGAGGACGAGAACACGAGCTGGTGCACCCCGTGCTCGTCCATGGCCCTGAGCAGGGCGGTCGTGCCTCCGACGTTGGCGTCGTAGTACTCGACCGGCATGCGGGTCGAGGTGCCGACGGCCTTGTACGCGGCGAAGTGCACGACGGCGTCCACGGCGTGCCGGTCGAACACGGCCGACAGGGCGCGCCGGTCGCGGATGTCCAGTTCGTAGACGGCGCCGACGAACCGGCCGGCGATCCGTTCCACCCGGGTCAGGACCTGCGGGGTGCTGTTGGAGTAATCGTCGACCACGATCACCTCGTAGCCGTGGTCGAGCAGTTCGACGCAGGCGTGACTGCCGATGAAACCGGCTCCACCGGTCACGAGGACGGTTGACGGTGGGCTCATGGGCCCGGTTCCTTCGCTTCACAACGTCGTATGTTTACGACGTATATGTCCAACCTTCCCCTCATCGCCCGCGAGCGTCAAGCGCTGCCGGCCCGACGCGCCGCGAACCCATATCCTGCGCACGCGATGGAAGGGGGCGGGTGCGTGCCGGGTGCGTCACTGCGGCAGTATCGAACCGTTCGCACACCGTCACCCCGGGAGTCCTCCATGCCCCGCTCCGAAGCCCGAGTCCCCACCGACCGCCCCCACCGCTACGCCAAGCAGCTCGCCTCCCACCTGGGCCGGCGCAGCGAGACCAGCTGGGACGAGGAGAGCGGCGAGGGCAGCGTCGTCTTCCAGAACGGCGGCACCGGCACCCTCACCGCCGCCGAGGGTGCGCTGCTGCTCGTGCTGGAGACGGACGCCGAACACCTCGACCTCCTGGAGGGCGTCCTCGGAAGCCACCTGGTCCGCTTCGGCACCAAGGACGAGCTGGTCGTCGAGTGGAAGCGCGACACCGGCGAGCCCGGCACGACCCAGCGGGGCGACTCCGACTGACCGCGGGTCAGCTCACCGAGCCCACATGCGCCAGCGCCTGCCGCAGCAGCACCCCGTGTCCGCCCGGCATCTCGCTCTGCACCGCGGGAGACAGGGCGTCCTGCGGGCTGAACCAGACCAGGTCGAGGGCGTCCTGGCGGGGGCGGCAGTCGCCGGCGACCGGGACGACGTAGGCCAGGGACACGGCGTGCTGGCGGGGGTCGTGGTACGGCGTGACCCCCTGCGTGGGGAAGTACTCCGCGACGGTGAAGGGCTGCAGCGCGGACGGGATCCGGGGCAGCGCCACGGGGCCGAGGTCCTTCTCCAGGTGGCGCAGGAGGGCGTCGCGGATCCGCTCGTGGTGCAGGACGCGGCCGGAGACCAGGGTCCGGCTGACCGTCCCGTCGGGCCCTATGCGCAGCAGCAGGCCGACGCTGGTGACTTCGCCGCTGTCGTCGACGCGCACGGGCACGGCCTCGACGTACAGGATCGGCATGCGGGCGCGCGCCTGCTCGAGGTCGTCGGCGCTCAGCCAGCCGGGCGTGGTTTCGGTCATGTCAGACATTGCTTGATCATACTTTCCGGGGACGGCGGGCGCTCAGTCGTGCTCGCCTGCTGGGACGGGGTCGGGGGAGGGAAGTCCGTAAAGGCGGCGGGCGTTGTCTCCGCCCGCCCACGCCGCGATCCGCAGCGCGTCCGGCAGGCTCAGTTCGTCGGCGTCCACCCGCTCCTGGAGCAGTTCGGCCAGACCCTGCCGGAAGGCCCGCGCGCCGAGTAGATGGAATTCAGCCACACCATAGGCGTCCGAGCTGTACAGCAGCTTGCGGAACGGTGTGATCTCCAGCGCCTCCGCCAGGATCGCCCGGGCCCGGGCGGGGCCGACGTAGTGCAGGGTGAGGCCCACATCCAGGTACACCTGTTCGAACACCGCGGCCAGATAGGCGGCCTGCCGCTGGTACGGCCAGCAGTGCAGCAGCAGAACCGGGACCGTGCCCGAGGTCAGGTGCAGCCAGTCGGTCAGGTGGGTGGGGTCCACCCGGTGCATACGGATGTCGCTGTCGCCCAGCCCGGTGTGCAGCTGGAGCGGCAGCCCCAGGTCCACGGCGGTCCACAGCAGGTGCCGTACCAGTACCGGATCGGCCAGGCGGCCGCCGTCGGCGAGCCAGCGCCGGGCCGCCTCGGTGACGTCCGCGTCCGTGGGGCGGGTCGGATCCAGATCGAACCCGGTCCGGTAGGCCGCGACGGACTTCACGGCCACCACGCCCGGCCGGCCCACCGCGTCGAGGGCGGCCGAGCGGAACGTTTCGGCGTACTCGCCCGGCTCGACGCCCCGCGCCGCCACCGCCTCGGCGACACTCTCCAGTCGTACGACCTCGTAAGCCGTCCCGCCGGCGGCCTCCGCCAGCTCCTGCGGCGTCGTGATGCGGTCCGGCACGTACCCCGTGTCCACGCAGAGCACGTCCGTGCCCGCGGCGGTGAGGAAGCGGCGGTTCACCTCGTGCCAGCCGAGTTGGGACCTCCGTGCTACGTACTCCACCGCGGGGGCGTGGCGCGGCAGGTCCAGCAGGGGAGCGCAGTGGCGGCGGACCGCCACGCCGACGGGGCTGTCGAACGGGGAGATGCCGGGCCAGGCCGCGCCCTCGGTGATCAGCGACTCGAAGCCCGCCCGGTCGAGGTCGGCGGTCACGACACCGTGGCAGTGGTGGTCCACCAGCCGTACGGCCGCGAGCGCTTCATCAACAGGCCGTGCGCTCATGTCAGTACTTCCAGCGGTACGCCGCCGCGACCCGCTCGTCGTCCAGCCCGGCCACGGCCTCGATCTCCCCGAGTCGTACGGCGATCACGGCGTCGGCGAGGACCGGGCCCAGCGCGGCCCGCAGCCGTTTGTCCCCGCGGAACTCCTCGACCGCCTCGGACAGGGAGGTCGGCAGCCGCCGTACGCCCCGGGCCGCCGCCTCCGCGGCGCCGAGCCGGGCCGGATCCCCGGTGGTCTCCTCGGGCAGGGGCGCGGCCGAGGTCAGGCCGTCCAGGCCGGCGGCGATGAGGCAGGTCAGGGCGAGGTACGGGTTCGCGGCCAGGTCGACCGGCTTCACCTCCAGGTTCGCGGCCCGGGCCTGGAGGCCCGCCGTGCCCGTGACGACCCGGACGGCCGCCTCGCGGGTCTCCCTGCCCCAGGAGGTGAACACCCCTGCCCACTGGGAGGGTTTGAGGCGCAGGTAGCTGGCCGGGCTCGGTGCGGTCACGGCCGTGAGGGCGGGCAGACGGGCGAGGATCCCCGCCGTGAACGACTCGGCCTCGGCCGTCATGCCGTAGCGGCCCTTGCCGCCGGCGTGCAGGTTCACGCCGGCGCGCCAGGCGGAGAGGTGGATGTGGCCGCCGTTGCCGACGCCCTTGGCGAAGACCGCCGGGGCGAAGGAGACGGTCAGGCCGTGGCGCCCGGCGACCGCCCGGATCGTCTGCCGGACGAGGACGCTGCGGTCGGCCGCCGCCACCGGGTCGAGGGCGCCCACCGAGATCTCGAACTGCCCGGCCGCGTACTCGGGATGGAGCTGCTCGATGTCGATGCCCTGCTCGGCGCAGGCCGCCAGGAGGTCGGCCGCGTAGTCACCGAGCTCGACCTGTCGGGTGGCGCCGTACGCCGGTCCAGTGGTCGCGGGCACGAACTCGCCGTCGGGCGCCGCCCCTTGACCCACGGACCACTCGATCTCGATGGCCGCCTTGAACGTGATGCCGTGCCGTTCGGCGGCCTCGGCGACGGTTCGGCGCAGGACGGTCCGGGTGCATCCCGGATGCGGCTCGCCCTCCTGAGTGATCCGGTCGACGGGGGCCCAGGCCCAGCCGGGCTGCCCTGCCAGGACGACCAGTTGGTCGAGGTCGGGGTACAGGCGCAGGTCGCCGTCCGGGGAGCCGAGGACGTCGGTGGCGACGATGGAGTCGTTCGCCAGGAAGGTGTCGAACACCGGTGACATGCCGACGCCCCAGGCCGCCGCCGAGGCGAGCTTCGCTGTCGGGACCGTCTTCACCCGGCCGACTCCGGCGGTGTCGACGTAGCCGAGGACGATGCCGTGCACGCCCCGCTCGGAGAGCTCGTCGCTCAGCGCGGTGGCCCGCTCCACGTCACCGGGGCGGCCGCCGGGGACGGGGTCGGCAAGGGTGGTCATACGTCCTCCACGACGAGCTCGGTCGAACTCGGGCCGGAATCGGCGCCTGTGTCAGCGTTTCACGGCCACCGCGCCGAACTGCGGTACCACGACGGGGGAGTCGGGCTCGGCACGCCACTGCGAGCACGACACGAGACCCGGGTCGAGCAGCTCCAGCCCGTTGAAGTACGCGGCGATGTCCTCGCGGCTGCGGGCGGTGATCGGCGGCGTGGCGTTCTCGTTCCAGAACTTCATGGCCGGGACCTGGCCCTCGCCACCGAGGTCGGCGTCGAAGGTGGGGTGGGTCAGGGCCAGGTAGCTGCCGGAGGGCAGCGCGGCCACGACGCGGCGCGCGATGTCCTGTGCCTCCTCGGCGTCGAGCACGAAGTTGAGGATGCCCAGCATCATCACCGCGACCGGTTTGTCGAAGTCGAGGGTCTGCGAGGCACGTTCGAGGATGGCGTCCGGGTCGTGCACATCGGCGTCGATGTAGTCGGTGACGCCTTCGGGGGTGCTGGTCAGGAGGGTTCGGGCGTGGACGAGCACGATCGGGTCGTTGTCGACGTAGACGATGCGCGAGTCGGGCGCGATGTCCTGGGCGATCTCGTGGGTGTTCTCCACCGTCGGCAGCCCGGTGCCGATGTCGAGGAACTGACGGACGCCCTGCTCACCGGCGAGGAACCGCACCGACCGGCCCAGGAACCAGCGGTCCGCGCGGGCAATCTCCCGGATGATCGGGAACATCCCGGCGACGTGCTCGCCGACCCGCTGGTCGACCTCGTAGTTGTCCTTGCCGCCGATCCAGTAGTTCCACACGCGCGCGTTGTGCGCCACACCGGTGTTCAGCCTCGCCGACCCGCCTGCCGGGGTGTGGCTCTCGCTCACGACTGTGCTCCTTGCTCGCGCCTGCGGCCTTCGTCGCCATTGTGCCGTCCGATGATCAGCTTGTCCCGGAAACGGCTCGAGCGGAAGGGGCCCGAAGCGCAGGCGGGAGCATCAGTCGACCTCGCCGGGGGTCGCGGCGGGCGTTCTGCCGGCCAGCACGTCCTTCAGCCGTTGCGTGCCCAGCTTCACCGCGTCCTCGACCGAGTCGCCCTCGTCGCCGTCGAGGCCGCCGGCCGTGACGGTGATCGCGTCGGTGCCGACGCGGACGGCGGCCACGTCCAGCGTGAGCGTGGCGGCCTTGCCCTGCACGGTGACGCGCAGTCCCTGCCGGGCGTCGCCCGCGTCGGGCAGCGAGGCCTCGATCACCCGGACCGTGCGCTGCTCACCGGCGGAGTCGGTCGCGGTGAACTGGTCGCACTTGACCGGCAGGGTCTTCAACCAGGTCAGGGAGGCGGCCAGTTCGGCCCGGCCGTAGGCGGCGACCTGGTGGAGGAGGCGGGACTGGTCCTCCTCGAAGCCCCTCAGCGCGGACGCGCCCGAGGGCTCGCCCAGCAGGTCGTCGCCGTAGAGCCCGTCGAGCAGCTTCTGGCAGTCGGCGGCGTCGGTCTTCGCGGTGAGGAAGTCGGCGACGTCGACCGTGTCGATGAGCAGGGAGTCGCGCCAGGTCGCGGCGTCCTTCACCTGTGTCCAGTCGTCCTCGATGTCGGCCTCGGTGATCAGGGCGGTCCGCGCGCCGGCCTCGGTGAGCACTGCGGCAGGTGAGGCGGTCGGCGACTTCTTGGCGACGGGGGACGCGGCCACTTCCGCGGTGCTCGACCCGTTGTCGCCGTCGTCACTCGAACAGGCCGCCGTGGTCAGCAGCGTGCCTGCCGCCAGGGCCGAGGCGAGGAGTCTGACTGGTCGGGACGGACGTGCGGTCATCGCGGTGGCCTCCTGAGAACGGGGTGAGTTCCCACAGCGCACCATCGGCCCTGGTGGGCCACCAGCGCTCGGGCCTGTTCGGGTGAGCGCTGGTGCGACTCGAACGCTCCGCCCGGCGTGCCCCCGCCCGCCGCCGTGGCGACACTGTCCGCATACGGCACCGGACCCCAAGGAGCGACCATGCTGCCCGGATTCCTCACCAGGGCGGTCGAGTTGCTGCTCGCCCGGGAGGGGCGCTCGCTCCACCTGAAGGCGGCGGGCGGTGCGACGGCCGTCCTCGCGGTGGTGATGCTCACCGGTTCCTGGGCGGTGGTCGCCGCCGAACACGGGGTGCGGGGCGCCAGTTTGACGTCGTACCCGAAGGCGCTGTGGTGGTCGATCGAGACGGCGACGACTGTCGGATACGGCGACTTCTATCCCGTGACCCTGTGGGGGCGGGTCGTCGGCGCGGTGGTGATGGTCGTCGGGATCACGACGTACGGCATGGTCACCGCGGCCACGGCCACCTGGTTCGTGGGCCGGGAGCAGCGGCGTCGCCACCGGCTGGCCCACGGTGTCCACGAGGCGGGCGCGGAGACCGTGCGCGCCCTGCACGAGCGGTTCGACCGGCTGGAACGGCTGCTCGACGCCAAGGGCCGGGACGGCTGAGCTGCTCAGGCATCCGGCTGCGCGTGCCCGTGCTGCCAGGCCCAGGCCGCGATCTCCACGCGGTTCCGGGCGTCCAGCTTGAGCTGGACGCTGGACAGGTGCGTCTTGACGGTGGAGAGGGAGACGTACAGTTCGGCGGCGATCTCGGCGTTCGTGCGGCCGAGGGCGACCAGCCGGACCACGTCGAGCTCACGGTCGGTGAGAGCTTCGGTGGGCGGCGCCGGGCGGGGCGGGGCGGTCGGTTCCGGGGTCGCCGTGACGTGCTTGAGCAGGCGCACGGTGACCGAGGGGGAGACCAGCGAGTCGCCGGCCGCGGCGGCGCGGACCGCCTCCGCGAGCAGGGTCGGCCCGGAGTCCTTGAGCAGGAATCCGCAGGCGCCGCCGCGCAGTGCGCCGTAGACGTACTCGTCGAGGTCGAAGGTGGTGACCACGACGACCCGCAGCGGATCGGCGACGTCGGGCCCCGCCAGCAGCCGGGTGGCCGTCAGACCGTCCAGCTTCGGCATCCGGATGTCCAGCAGACACACGTCCGGCCGCAGCTTTCGGGCCAGTTCCACGGCCGCCTCGCCGTCGGCCGCCTCGGCGACCACGGTGATGTCGGGCTGCGCGTCCAGGAAGAAGCGGAAACCGGTGCGGACCATGTCCTGGTCGTCGGCGATCAGGACACGGATGGGCGCGCCGGGCGGGGTGGGGCTCGTCATGGCTCGCATCATGCCTCAGGAAGTCATGGGGACGGCCCGCCGCGGTGTCGCGGCGGGCCGTCCAGCCGGTCGTCGGTGTCGTCAGTCCGCGCTCTGCGCCGGGTCGGCCGTCACCCGTCGCAGCAGCGGCCTGCTGGCGCCGATGGCGGCGAACATCGCCAGTGCCCCGAGCACCAGACACGCGACCAGCTCCACGGCGCCGGAGGTGTTGATGCCGGCGCCGGCCGCCTTGTTGAGCTGGTAGGAGCCGTAGACGCCCATCGCGGTGGTGCCGCCCGCCAGGGCCACGAGGGGGAGGACCGTCTCGCGCAGCCGGGCCCGGTCCAGCACCCTCAGCGGGGTGCCGGCGAGGCGCAGCAGGCCGTAGACGCGCCGTCGGTCGAGGACGTTCGCGGCGGCGGTGAGGCCGGCGGAGGCGGTTGCCAGGACGAAGCTCAGGATCAGGGTGGCGGTGCTGGCCTGGGCGATGCGGTCGGTGGTCGTACGGTCGCTCGCCCCCGCGTAGTCCTGGGAGTACGGCAGCGTGCCCGAGCCGACGGGGGTGAGCGCGGTGACGGCGGTGTCGATGCGCTCCGTGCCGCCGGTGACGTGGGCGATCACGCCCGGGCTGCCGCCCAGCAGGCTGTCGAAGTCCTCCTCGCTGCCGACGGTGACGGTCGCGGTGACGCCGGCCCGGTTCAGCAGGGTGCGGGCCTCGGTGGCGGCCTGCCGGGCCTCGGCGGTGCCGACGGTGGTCACGGCGACCTGGTCCCGGTACTGCGAGACGTCGGAGCCCAGCAAGCTGACGGAGAAGAACCCGGCCGCGAACCCGGCCAGCACCAGACCGCTGACCGTGCGCCAGGCGCCGCGCGGGTCGTCGCTGAGCCGGCGTGCGGCCAGCAGGGTCGCCGGGCGGCGGGCGAAGCGGCCCACGATCCGGCCCAGCCGGTCCACGACCCACGGGCCGAACAGCCAGAACGCGCCGTAGAAGATGATCAGCAGGGCGAGCAGTTGGCCGGCCTTGAGCTGGCCGCCGCCGGCCGTGGACACCCAGATGTAGCCCAGGGCCCCCACGAACAGCACGAGCCGGATCATGCGGGTGCGCCTCGGGTTCGCCTGCTGGGCGACCCCCAGCGGCGAGGTCGCCACCTGGCGCAGCATCGACACCGCGCTGACGGTGATGAGCGCGGTGACCGCCAGCACGACGCCCGCGAACCACGCCGGTCCCACCCACAGCTGCCCGGTGTACCAGGAGCCGACGCCGTACGGGATCTTCGCGAGGGCGGGCAGCAGCACCGCGTAGGCGAGCGCGCCTGTCAGCGCTCCGGCCGTGCCGACGGCCGCTGCCTCCACCGCGGTCATCGCGATGATCTGCCGTGGAGTCGCCCCGGCCAGCCGCAACGCGGCGAGTCGCTGCTCGCGCCGGGCCGCCCCGAGCCGTCCGGCCGCCGAGGAGAGCACCACGACGGGCATCGCCAGCAGCACCACGCCCAGCAACGCCATCGCCTGGTCCGTAGCCGTGAACATGCTCGCCTTGGTGCCGGTGAACCCGGAGACCACCGCTCGCGCGCTCTGGCCTCCGTCGAACCAACTCGCGCCCTCCGCGGCCGCCTTGGACATCGCGGGGTCGGTCGGCGCCCGGCCCACCACGGCGACGAGCTCGTCGGGCGAGGCGAGACCGGCCGCGCCGATCGTGCCGTACGACGAGACCTTCGGGAGCCGATCGGCCAGTTGGCTCGCGGGCAGCTTGTGCAGCAGCTCGGCCAGGGCGGGGGAGACGTACACCTCACCCTTCTTCGGGAAGGCGTTGAGGCCGGGCGGTGCGGGGGTCGCAGCGCGGTCGGGCAGCTGGGCCAGGGAGACGACGGTGAGGGGTTCATGGCGGACGTAGGTCGTGGCGAGTGCCTGGACGGCGGTGCCGTGCTTGTCGGCCTGGGGCGTGCGCCAGGCGGTGTGGTCGGCGCGGGTGCCGGAGCCGAGCGAGGCGGCGATCATCACCAGCATCACGAACGCGCCGACGGCGGCGGCGCCGGCCGCCAGCAGCTGGCTCTGCAGGCCGCGGCGGCCGGAGGACCGGGCGAGGTGCCAGGTCAGGGGCAGGACGGAGGTGCGCATGTCGGGGCTCCTGAAGTACGCGGTCGGCTCAGGCGACCGTGTACTGGCTGTAGTTGCTGATCAGGCCGTCGCGGACGTGGAGGATGTGGTCGCAGTGGGCGGCGACGTCGGCGTCGTGGGTGACCATCACCAGGGCGGCGCCCTGTTCGCGGGTGACCGAGGTCAGCAGCCGGATCACCTCCGTGCTGGTGGCCTGGTCCAGGGCGCCGGTCGGTTCGTCGGCGAAGACCACGTCCGGTTCGACGGCCAGGGCGCGGGCGATGGCGACCCGCTGGGCCTGTCCGCCGGACAGCTGGCCGGGGCGGCGGCCCTCCAGCCCGTCGAGGCCCAGCGGCGCGAACCAGCGGCGGGCCCGCTTCACCGCCTGACGGCGGGGCGTGCCCTCCAGCATCAGCGGCAGGGCGACGTTCTCCTCGGCGGGCAGCTCGGGCAGCAGCTGGCCGGACTGGAAGACGAACCCGAAGCGCTTGCGGCGCAGGGCGCTGAGCTTGTTCTCGCCGAGATTGTCGATGCGCTCGCCGCGCAGCAGGACCTGCCCGCCGTCGGGACGGACGATCCCCGCGAGGGTGTGGAGGAGGGTGGACTTGCCGGACCCGGACGGGCCCATGATCGCCAGCGAGTCGCGCTCGCGGACCTCGACGTCCACGCCCGCCAGGGCGGTGGTGGAGCCGTACTTCTTGACGAGGCCGTGACCGGCCAGAACGGAGTGCATCACGGGAACCGGTCCTCTTCTAGCGCTCGAACTTCCAGGTCACGGAGTCGGCCGCGGCTTTGACCACGGTGACGGGGATGTCGACGGACCCGCCGTCGCTCTTCTTGCCGGTGCAGGTGACGGAGGCCCCGGCGACGGCCTTCAGCCCGGTCGGGCAGGAGACGTCGGTGACCTTCGTCCCGACCCAGGGCAGGGGGTGGTACTTGCTCTGGGTGCGGCCCTCGACGATGTTCGCCGCGAGTGCCTTGTGACCGCCGACGGCCACGGTGTCCTGCGCGTCCAGCACGGTGGTCGACTCGGTTCCGGACAGCAGGTGCGTACCGACTCCGAAGAGGGCGGCCACGCCGACCGCTCCGCCGATGGCACCGACGACGAACTTGCGTTGCATCACGAACTCCTGAGGTTGGGGGAGGAAGTGGCTCCGTGAGGAGGTGGCTCCACCCTCGCCCGTGGGCGCGGGCGCCCGCCTCGGCCATAAGGCCAAGGTCGTCAGGCTCGGGGCGGCGTGCCCTCGACCGTTCGGCCGATCCCGCCCGGGCCCGCGCCGCATACGGTGAACAGCATGAAGTCCGTTTCCCCTGGGGGCTGCGCACGCGGCGCCGGTCTCGGCGCCCTGTTCGCGGCGGCGGCCATCGACTCGTACTACGCGAACGCCTCCGAAACCATCAACTGGCCTGTGGTGGCCGTGCTGCTGCTCGGCGGCGCGGCCCTGCTGTGGCCGGCCGACCGGCGCCCCGCGTGGCTCACCCCGCAGCTGCGCACCGGCGTACCGGCCCTGGCCTCCCTGCTGTACACGGCGACCTCGCCGCTGCGCCCCGAGAGTCTGTTCGGCCCGGGCGAGCTGATCGTCCTGCTGAGCCTGCTCTTCGTCGCCGTACGGCACTGTCCGCCGCAGTGGGTCGTGCTGTCGGGCGTGCTGGACGGCGCCGCCGTGCTGGCCCTGCCGGTGCGGACCTACCGGAACGACATGGGCCCGATGACGGGCTTCATGCTGATCGGCCTCGTGCTGGTCGGCCTCACCGCGGGGTTCGCCGCCTATCTGCGTTCGCTGGACTACCGGCGGACCGTCGCCGTCAGCGACACCCGCCGATCCGAGCGCCTGGCCATCGCCGCCGACCTGCACGACTTCGTCGCCCACCACGTCACCGGCATCCTGGTGCAGACCCAGGTGGCCCGCATGATGGCCGACACCGAGCAGGGCGACCTCGACCCCGTCCTCGCCGGCATCGAACGTGCCGCGACCGAGGCCCTGGCGTCGATGCGCCGCACGGTCGGCGTGCTGCGCGACAGCGGGGAGGACGCGGCCGACCGGCGCCCGGTGGGCGACCTGGTGGGCATCGCCGAGCTCGTGGACAGCTTCGCGACCCCGGTCCAGAGGGCGGTCCTGCACCGCGACCCCGCCGTCTCCGACGACCTCCCGCACGAGGTGCAGGCGGCGGCCTTCCGGGTCGTCCAGGAGGCGCTGACCAACGTACGGCGGCACGCGGGCGACGCCACCCAGGTCACCGTCCGGCTGCGGCACGACGGCCGTCGGCTGGACGTGTCGGTGGCGGACGACGGCCGGGGCGGCAGCCAGCTCCCGGCCGCGGCGCACGGCGGCGGGTTCGGCCTCGTCGGGCTGAAGGAACGGGTGACGGCACTGGGCGGCGAGCTGAATGCCGGGCCGTGTGACGGTCATGGGTGGGAGGTGCGTGCGGTGTTCCCGGCGTGACGGTCGCCCTTCCATCGGCGCGGGCCGTGGCTGTTCAATGTCACTGCACATGCCGGTCTGTCGGAGGAGCTGCTCGTGTCACCAGCCACCGTGCCGTCCCTGGGTGCGAGCATCCGCAGGGCACGCCTCGCGCGCGGGCTCACTCTGCGCGGCCTGGCCCGGGAGATCGGCGTCTCCGCGAGCCTCGTCTCCCAGATCGAGACCGGCAAGAGCCAGCCGTCGGTGAGCACGCTGTACGCCATCACGACGGTCCTCGGCATCTCCGTGGAGGCACTGTTCGACGCCTACGAGGAGCAGGGCGCCGTGTCCCCGGTCGTCGCCGTGGCCCCGGGCACGGTGGTGCAGGCCCTGGCCGCCTTCGCCGCCGACCCCGGCCGCCGTATCGGTCCCCTGGTCGCACCCGGTGCACGGGACGTGCTGGAGCTGGACTCCGGCGTCGTCTGGGAGCGCCTCGGGCATGTCCCCGGCACCGACGTCGACTTCCTGCTCGTCACGTACCGGCCCGGTGGCTCCTCCTCCAGTTCCGGCGGCCTGATGCGGCACGCCGGCACCGAGTACGGCTACCTCACCTCCGGAGAACTCGTCCTCACCCTCGGCTTCGACGAGCACACCCTGCGCCCCGGCGACGCGGTCTGCTTCGAGTCGACGACCCCGCACCGGTACCGCAACGATGGCGCCGAACCGGCCGTGGGCGTCTGGTTCGTGTTCAGTGGCACTTGACACCTCCGGTGCGCGGTCGTTCACTCCGCAGTGGGGGTGTTCGCCATGGCGATCCGCACATACGGACCCAACGCCGTCGACTGGGAAGAGCGCATCGACCTGGACCGGCTGCGCAAAGAGCGCCTGGCCCGCCTGCACGAGAAGCTGAACCGCTCCGAGCTGGGCGCCGTGCTCAGCTTCGACTTCGCCAACATCCGCTACATGACCGCCACGCACATCGGCACCTGGGCGATGGACAAGCTGATCCGCTTCGCCCTGCTGGTGCGCGGCGGCGAGCCGGTCATCTGGGACTTCGGCTCCGCGGCCCGCCACCACCAGCTCTACAACCCCTGGCTCGACTACAGCGAGGGCAAGGACGGGCCGCCCACCGGCGCCCGCGCCGGCATCTCCACTCTCCGTGGCGCCTTCCATCCGGACGCCGGGATCGCCGAGGACGTCGCCCGGAAGATCGCCGCCGAACTGCGCGAACACGGCCTGGCGGGCGAGCCCTTGGGCATCGACGTCGCCGAGATGCCGGTCCTCGCCGCCCTGCGCGCCGAGGGCATCGACGTCGTCGACGGCCAGCAGGTCTTCCTGGAGGCCCGCCGCACCAAGACCCGCGACGAGATCTCCCTGCTCACCCAGGCCTGCGCTATGGTCGACGCGGCCTACGAGGAGCTCTACGGCTATCTGCGCCCCGGCGTGCGCGAGAACGAGTGCGTCGGACTGGTCAGCAAGGTCCTCTACGACCTGGGCAGCGAGTACGTCGAGGGCGTCAACGCCATCTCCGGGGAGCGCTGTTCACCTCACCCGCACGTCTACAGCGACCGCCTGATCCGCCCCGGCGACCCCGCCTTCTTCGACATCCTGCACAGCCACCTCGGCTACCGCACCTGCTACTACCGCACCTTCGCCGTCGGCAGCGCCTCCCGCGCCCAGCGCGACGCGTACGTGCGCTGCCGCGAGTACATGGACGAGGCCATCGCCCTCGTCCGGCCCGGCGCCACCACCGCCGACATCGTCCAAGTGTGGCCGCGCGCCGAGGAGTTCGGCTTCGCCGACGAGACCGCTGCGTTTGCTCTCCAATACGGCCATGGCGTCGGCCTGTCGATCTGGGAGAAGCCCATCTTCAGCCGCCTCGTCTCCCTCGACCATCCCGAAGTCCTCGAAGAGGGCATGGTGTTCGCCCTGGAGACCTACTGGCCGGCCGACGACGGCTGGTCCGCGGCCCGCATCGAGGAGGAGCTGGTCGTCACCGCCGACGGCTGCGAGGTCATCACCAAGTTCCCGGCGGAGGAACTGCTGGTGGCGGGCCGCAAGTACTGGACGGTCGGCGGCGAGCTCAACACCCGGCGCGAGGCACAGTCCCATCTGAACAGGGGCGGCGCCTGATGGCCGGGCGGGACGAACTCCTCGCGCTGTACGAACAGATGGCCGTCATCCGCCGTACGGAGAAGGACGCCCACGACCCCGCCGAGGACGGCATCGAGGCGGAGGTCGTCGACCTGTGCTGCCTGGTGCCGCTGGACCTGAGCACCGTTCTCTCCTCGCACGACCGGACCTTGCGGCTGGTGACGGTGGAGGAGAACCCGCACCAGGGCGGCTGGGGCGCCACCCTCGTGTCGGTCGTCGACGACGAGGGACTCGGCCTGCTGGACGCGCCCGGGCGCCGGGTGGCGGGCGAGTGCGTCCCGCTGCCGTTCGCCGACGCGCCGGCGGAGCAGATCATCCCCACCGCGGACAAGGCCGTGGCGGCGGTGCGGAACCTCGCCGCGTACTGAACACCCCTTGCACCCCCCTTGAACTCCCCATGGAAGGAAGGGCGATGACCAGTCGGATACTCCTTCGTGCCGGGCACGTGCTCTCGATGGATCCCGCCGTCGGGGACCTGCCGAGGGGTGACGTCCTCATCGAGGACGGGAAGATCGCGGCCGTACGGCCGGACATCGAGGCGGACGCCGAGGTCCTCGACATGACCGGCCGCATCGTGATCCCCGGCTTCGTCGACACCCACCGCCACACCTGGGAGGCCTCGATCCGCGGGGTCGCGCCCGACGCCACCCTCGACGACTACTTCGTCGACATCCTCGACACCTTCGCACCCCTGTACACGCCCGAGGACGTGTACGCGGCCAACCTCGCAGGCGCCCTGGAGTGCCTCAACGCCGGCATCACCACCCTCGTCGACTGGTCGCACATCAACAACACGCCCGAGCATCCGGACGCGGCGATCCGGGCCCTGGCGGAGACCGGCATCCGCGCCCAGTACGCGTACGGCAGCGCCAACACCTCCCTCGCCGAGTACTGGTTCGAGAGCAAGATCGCGATACCGGGCGACGACGTACGCCGCATCCGCGCCCAGAACTTCGCCTCCGACGACGGCCTGCTCACCATGGCGCTCGCCACCCGCGGCCCCGGCTTCTGCGTCAACGACGTCGTCACCGCCGAATGGGCCCTCGCCCGCGAACTGGACATCCCGATCACCGTGCACGTGGGGATGGGCCGCATGGCGGGCCGCTTCGGGATGGTGAAACAGCTCAACGACCTGGGACTCCTCGGCCCCGACACCACCTACATCCACTGCTGTTACTTCAGCGAGGAGGAATGGCGGATGGTCGCCGACAGCGGCGGTACGGTGTCCGTCGCGCCGCAGGTGGAGACGCAGATGGGGCACGGCTGGCCGCCCGTGGTGAAGGCGATCGAGCACGGACTGCGGCCCTCGCTCAGCATCGACGTCGTGACCACCGTCCCCGGCGACATGTTCACCCAGATCCGCGCGGCCTTCGGTGCCGAGCGCGCCCGGATCAACGCCGCGTGCTGGCAGGCCGATGTCCCGGTGCCGGAAACGATGTTGACGGCACGTCAGATGCTGGAGATCGCCACGCGCAACGGCGCCCATGTCGCGGGACTGGAACACCGCACCGGCTCCCTGACCCCCGGCAAGCGCGCCGACGTCGTCGCGATCGACGCAACTGCCCTGAACGTGGCCCCGGTTCACGACGCGGCCGCCGCGGTGACGCTGTCGGCCGACGTCTCCAACGTGGAGACGGTCATCGTCGACGGCGTCGTCCGCAAGCGCGACGGCAGGCTGACGGCCGACGTGGCCCGCGCCCGGCGCCTCGTCGAGGAGTCCCGCGACCGGCTGCTGACCGCCAAGGCGGCGCGGGCATGACGCGTCACCTGGTGCGCCGGGCCACGGACGTCACCGAGCCGCCGTACGACGAACACGGCTACCGGCGAAGGGAGTTGGTCGGCGAGGGCGACGGCAGCGCGCACACCGGCTTCGGCATCTGCGAGCTGCGGCCCGACGGGGTGGCCGGGGCCCATGTGCACTCGTACGAGGAGAGCTTCCACATCCTCGACGGGACGGTGATCCTCGACGTGCCGGAGGGCGCGTACCTCCTGGAGGAGGGCGACTACGGCCTCCTCCCGACCGGCGTTCCGCATGCCTGGCGCGGTGCCGGGGACACGGCCGCGCGCTGGGCGGACATGCTCGCTCCGGTGCCACGGGCCCGCTACGGGTACGACACCCAGACGGTGCCCGCGATCCCCGCGCGGGACCCCGTCCGCATCGACGTCCGCGACCCGCGCACCAGGTCCTTCGGCCACTTCGAGGCCGCGCAGATGGACCCGGGCAAGCAGTCCCAGGACCTGCTCGCGGTGTCGGCGAGCATGCGCACCGCGCTGCTCGTCTACAGCGGCATCACCGTGAAGATGATGGTCGACGGCGACCTGGGCGCGGTCGCCTCGACGATGTTCATGGTGCAGTACGCGCCCGACGGCGTCGCGGGCACGCACGACCATCCCTTCGAGGAGACGTATCTGATCCTGGAAGGGGACGTGGACGCGACCCTCGACGGCTCGGTGCACCGACTGGGGCCCGGTGACGTGGCCTGGGCGGGCGCCGGTTGTGTGCACGGGTTCACCAACGCCGGTCAGGGACCGGTGCGTTGGCTGGAGACACAGGCGCCGCAGCCGCCGGTGCGCCACTCGTACCGGTTCACGCGGGACTGGGAGTACCTGAGGGAGGCCCTGGAATCATGAGCAGCGTCCTCGTCGTCGGCGGTACGTCCGGGATCGGCCGTGAGTTCGCCCGTATGCGCGCGGAACGTGGGGACGAGGTCGTCCTCACCGGCCGCGACGCGCACCGCGCGGACACCGTGGCCAAGGAGATCGGCGCGCGCGGCCTCGCCCTCGACCTCGCACGGCCGCACGAGATCGCCGCGGCACTGGCCGGCCTCGGACGCGTCGACCACCTGGTCATCGCGGGCATCTCCCGCGACGAGAACCGGGTCACCGAGTACGACATCGACGCCGCGCTCCACCTCGTCACCCTCAAGCTCGTCGGCTACACGGAGGTCGTGCACACGCTGCAGCCCCGGCTGCACGACGACAGCGCGATCGTGCTGTTCGGCGGGCAGGCGAAGGAGCGCCCCTACCCGGGCGCGACGACGGTAGCGACCGTG
This sequence comes from Streptomyces fulvoviolaceus, assembly GCF_000718165.1. Taxonomy (GTDB): domain Bacteria; phylum Actinomycetota; class Actinomycetes; order Streptomycetales; family Streptomycetaceae; genus Streptomyces; species Streptomyces fulvoviolaceus. The sequence goes on from NZ_JOEY01000011.1 coordinate 164,603, forward strand.
AACGCGGGGGTGACCGGCCTGGTGCACACCCTCGCCGTCGAACTCGCCCCCGTCCGCGTCAACGCCGTCCACCCGGGCGTCGTGGGCGACAGCCCGCACTGGCGGACCAAACCGGAGCAGGTGCTGACCGGCCTGCGCGCAAAGACGCCCACTGGGCGGCTCGCCACGATGGCGGACGTGGCGGACGCGGTGGACTTCCTGCTGCGCAACCGGTCGGTCAACGCGGTGGGGTTGAGTGTGGACGGGGGGTGGCTGCTCGGCTGAACGGGGTCGGTCAGTCTTTTCCAACCTGAGGTTCCAGGTCACGGGGCCGGCGTGGGACGGGGGCGGGGTGCTCGGACTGGTCGGGTCCGTGATCGTTAGCAGCTGATCGCCCGTCGGCGGGAGGTTGCGCCGACACCTGGTACTGCTCTTTCGTGTGTCCTACCAGTATGTGGCCGGTCCCGAGACGACCCAGCCGGCGTCGGTAGGCTTGACCCGAAGGCCCAAGGCCACCTCGACCATCTGCGCGCGGTAGGTGATCTCAACGTAGAGATGGCTGCCAGTGGGGTCCCAGTGAAAGTCCGCGAGGTCGAGTTCGCAGAGCCAGGACAGGTCCTGCTCCCACTTGTCGGCAGCAGGGCTGCCGCTCGCCTCGTCCTCATCGGCGCTCGCTTCGACGGAGCCGGTCCACAGCGACTTGAGCACATGACGGACCGGGTAGTGATCGATGAGTTGTTCGGCTTCAGGGATCCTCCCGGCTCGGAGCAGGCTGAAGTAGTGGCGAACGACCGCTTCGACGTCGGTTTTGGCCGGGCGCTCCGTCCAGATCCTCACCGCGAGATCATACGAGTTCGGTAACGCCACCGAGCGGTTTCACCCTGACCATCGCGGGTGGTGGGAGGGCTGGCACGGGGGTGGGGCTCGGGTGTTTCCCCAACCACCCGAGCGTCCCGCCCCCGTCGCGCGCTTGACCCGTGACCTGCGACGACGCCCTCGGTGACAGCCAGATACGCGCCTACTAGGACCTGTTCTGAGTCCGGATCGCGGGGGTGGTCGGGAGTCGCCGGCATACCCAACCTCTTGTCAGACACCGCTGTTACGTTGACGCGAGGATCTTGCTTCGACCTCTGGAGAGGGCGCATGTACGACGAACGGCTCGCCGAGTTCTCCCGCGAGCGGCTGGACGGCCGTCCCATACCCGAGGATCTGCGCGTGCTGCTGGTGGCGCAGTGGGAAGGCCGCACCGACTTCACCCACCTTCTCGACCTCGACTTCTTCGAGGCGGGAGAGGTCCATCCGCTCCTGGACACCAGCTATCTGAGCGAAAAGGAACTCGCGGACCCGGAGATGCAGGCCGTCAACGCCGGAGCCGCGGAGATGGCCAAGTACGTCAAGCTCGTGGCGAAGGGCGGGAAGGGGTGGATCGGTTACTGGCTGCACCCCGACGAACCCGCGGACCGTGCCTGGCACCTCATAGAGCTGGACACCGAGTTCACCTTCTGGGGCCTGGTCGGCCTCACCCTGACCGAGGGGTCCGCCGCCGGGCAGGCAAGCTACCAGGACGAGCCCGACGAGCGAATCGCGTTCACACAACTGGCCGCCGAACTCGCCGAGCTTGGCCTACCGCTAAGCACCCAGGACTACGACGCCCTCGATGACACCGAGTACACGGTGGCCCCGGAGGAACTCATGGAGGAGCTGATCGAAGCCGAACGCGAGAAGCGCGGTCTTCGCTGAGCGGGGAGACGCCGGCGCCCCGGGTGCCGCAACGGGAGGTGGTTGCCATATTGGCAGCCGCCGGTCATGAGATATCTCGTTCATCGCCGGTGCGGAACCGCCAGATGATTCCCTCCAGTTGATCGCGCAGGCGCTCCGGGTAGGGGCCGTACTGCCCGATCGGCAGGTGAGGGCGGATCAACTCCCGGTCGTCATCGTTCAGTTCACGTCGCGCCACACCGGTGTCCTATCAGCTCGACCACGATCGCCGGTATCGGTTGCGGAAACCGAGATCACGACTCCGCACAGGCCATAGCCGCGCTCCTGGGCACACCGGCTTCTCATCATGGGCGCCTGGCTGGCGGAACGAGCTCCGGGATGTCTGCACGAAGCTGCCCACAGGCCGTTGCTGACCCCCGGCCGGCGGACAAGTGACAGGAGACCGTCCAGCCGTTCAAGCCGTGGGAGAGAGCGGTGATGAAGGCCTCTTCTCGCGGGCTTGGGCGCAGGGGCTGCCGCGTACCGGGTTGAAACTGGAGAACCGCAACAGGAGAAAGCGTCCGGTGTAGGGAGCAAGCAGATCGATCAGCGCCGCCTCATCCTCGGGGCGCGGGTCGCAAAGAACGTAGTTCAGCCGCACCGGGCGTACCAGGCCCATACCGGCTACGTCGGGCCGACCGCGAGAACGACGGAGCCCTGGGGGCCGGGGCCCTGCGATGTCAGTCGCCGATGTCACGAGCCCCCGGGAAGACGCGGTAGGCGGCTGCGGGCCGAGGGGGTCGCCGGCGTGGGCTGCGGTCAGCCGACCGCACGCCCCGACATCACCCGATCAGTTCAGTACCATTGTTTCCCGGCGACCGCGCCGACCTGCACCACAGGAGGCGCCATGGAGACCGTGGATCCGTCAGTGCGTCGGCGCCAGCAACGCGATCGTCAGGTGGGCAATCCGGCGGCCCTGCGTATGGGCGTGATCTGGTTCGTCCTCGGCGCCGCGGGCGCCTTCGTGCTCGGCCTCCTCGTCGCCCTGTGGTTCGACGCGCTGCGCGCGATCTCCCTCAACGCGCCGTCCGGCACCCACGTCTCCGGTGTCTCGGTCCCGCTCGTCGGCGCCGGGGTGGTCGCAGGGGCCCTCCTGGCGGGCCTGGGACTGCCGGCGGGGGCCCATCATCTCGACGGCTACCGGGCTGTACGGGGCGGCGGCGGATGGGCGCTGGCGATCGGCGTCGCCGGCTTTGCCCTGGGCGTCGCTGTCGCGGCGCGGGACTGGGTGGCGGCGGACCGCGTCGGCTGGGTGGTGACGGACTACGAGCCGCCGGAGCCCTGGGGTTGGGGGCCGTGGATCCTCTACTACGCCGACCTCTGGCTGCCGGGTCTCCTGGTCGTGCTCTCGCTGTTGCTGGTGTGGTCGGCCGTCCGGGCCCAGCGCCGCGGCGCCGCGAGCGCCGCCACCCGGGACCGGCTGCTGATCGAGGGGCTGCGGACCACCGGGACCATCAGCGAGCTGCGCATCCACTACTCCAGTGACGACTCCGGTGGGCGGCACGTCGCGGGGGCCACCGCCACGGTCACCTACGTCGACGCCGTCGGCACGCGCCGCTGGGTGACGCGCAAGTACGCCGATGCGTCCGTGCTCGTCCAGGGTGGTGCGGTGCAGGTGCTCCACGACCCTGCCCGCCCGGACGACGACGCCTCGGTGTTCGTGAGCTTCCTGCAGGAGCCGGCTGCCCTCGACTGGGTCTGACGGGCAGTTCGGCGGAGCTCCGGCCGGTCAGTCACAGTGGATCGCGCCGGGCGGGCTAGTGCTGTGAGCCGTTTTCATCCTCACGCTGACGCGTGGTGAAGGACGAGGACGGCCTTCACGATGTTGGTGATGCGGTTGGTGCTGCAGCGGAGTCTCTGCAGCAGGCGCCAGTCCTTGAGGGTGGCCATGGCCTGTTCGCCGACGTAACGGATCTTGGCGTGGGTGGTGTTGTGACGGCGCTTCCATCGCTTGAGCGGCGGCCCCGGAAAGGCACCCGGACGGGTCCGCCGGCGCCTTGGTATGCCTTGATGCTCCTATATATGTCAGCCCAACATTTGAGGTCCGCATCGGCGAGGGCGTCGATGATCCCGTGGTGTCGGGCGGCGGTGAGGTCGTGGGTCGAGCCGGGGCAGGGCTGGCGAGGCCCAGAGGAGACGTCCGAACGGGTCGGGGAGGACCTGTGCCGAATCCGGCGGTGAGTTGGGCGTAGGTGTCACCGCACCGCAGGTGGGCGAGGGCGAGCAGAGCCTGACGTCCGGCAGGAAGGCGCCGCCACCGCGTTCCGATCTCCTGCCGCCGGGCTGTCAGTTGCCCGGTCAGGCAACCGCAAGGTGCGGCTGGACAGATCAATCGAGGACGGGTAGGCAAGCACACGAAGCTCCCTGCGGACACGGCTGATCTTGGTCGAGAACCCGTCTGCCAGGAGCTTCATCGTTGCGCAGGAGTGTCCAACTCCCGCCCACCACCGCCAGCTTGGAAAATGCTCAATGTTTGACGCCGACCGCGCCGTACAGCGACACGGGACCGTCGCCCTCCGCCTGCTCGCCCTCCACCGGATGCCAGTCCGACAGGGACACGATCCCCGGCTCCAGCAGGTCAAGTCCCTTGAAGAGGCGGCCCACTTCGGCGTGCGAGCGGGCGGCGAGCGTCACCCCGCTCGCCGTGTACGCCTCGATGCCGCGGCGTACGTTCTCCGGATCGAAGTCCGCCGTCAGCGCGGACAGCGCCAGGGAACTGCCCGGTGCCAGCGCGCCGACCAGCGTGTCCACCAGGTCGTGGGCGCCGTCCTCGTCGGCGATGAAGTGCAGCAGGGCGATCAGCGACAGGGCGACGGGCTGCTCGAAGTCGAGGACGGAGGCGGCCTCTTCGAGGATCCGCTCCGGCTCGCGCGCGTCGGCCTGGACGTAGTGCGTCACGCCGTCGGGGGTGCCGTGCAGCAGGGCTGCCGCGTGGGCGAGGACGATCGGGTCGTTGTCGACGTACACGACCCGCGCCTCCGGTACGACGGACTGGGCCACCTGGTGGAGGTTGGGCTCGGTGGGGATGCCGGAGCCGATGTCGAGGAACTGCCGGATTTCCGTCTCCCGCAGCACCACCCGCGTGGCCTTCTCCATGAACCGGCGGTTGGCGCGCGCGTGCCGTGGCGCGTCCCCCTGCATCGCCGTGATCTGCCGGCCGAGTTCCTCGTCGACCGGGTAGTTGTCCTTGCCGCCGAGGAACCAGTCGTACACCCGGGCCGGGTGTGGCCTGGTCGTGTCGATGCGCCCGGTCACGGGGATGCTCCTCTGCTCGGCGGACGGTGCGATCCGCGAGCAGTGTTGCACGATCATCCGGCGCGGCAGAGACGGTCTTCGGCCACCTGTTTCTCGGTCGACTCCCGCCCTGCTACGGCCTGAGCGGGTCGTGTCCGATCGTCATCAGCAGGTGCCGGCTGCCGGTCTCCCCGGCCGCCGGCTCGTTCTCCACGTCGGCCAGTTCGGTGACGGTGTCCACGACCCGGTACATCGTGCTGACGTCGTCGTCGGTGAGGTCCGTGCGCCGCTTCTGCAGGATCGCCAGGACGTGCTGCCCGGTGGCCGTGCCCGCCCGCTCCGGCAGTGTCTCCGCGTGCTCGTCGGCGTCGCGGACCCGCAGCCAGGCGGCCAGTTCCTGCGAGGTCATGTTCACCACGCGGTGGAAGTCCTCCCACAGCGCGTCGAGTTCGAGGGCGTCGGTCATCCCGTGCCCCTTTCCGTACGTGCCGGTGCGGATCCGGTGTCAGCGATCCTTGGGCCAGTTCTCCGCGTCGAACATCCAGCGCTGCTTCTCCAGTTCCGCGGTGACGGAGATCAGCAGGTCCTGGGTGACCGGATCGGCCTTGTCGGTCGCCTCGATGCGCTCGCGCAGCCGTCCGATGGCCGTCTCCAAAGACTCGACCATCACCTCGACGACCTCGGTGTCCCGCACCCAGCCGTCCTTCGGCGCGGGCAGCGTGAACGCGGACGCGATGGTCTCGGGCCGGCCGTCGGGCGGCAGGCCGAGCGCGGCGGCGCGCTCCGCGACCGTGTCGGAGAACTCGCGGGCGGCCGAGACCACCTCGTCGAGCTGCAGATGGATCGACCGGAAGCGCGGCCCCACGAGGTTCCAGTGGGCCTGCTTCCCGATCAGGGAGAGCCCCAGAAGATCCACCAGGGTGCTCTGCAGCGCATCCCCGACGACCTGACGGGCGGGCTCCGGAAGCGTGCTCTTCACGACAGTCATACGGTGCTCCTCCTTCTGGTCCGTGCGGTCGCGGGTGCCCAGGGCGAACCGGTGCAAACACGGCGCCCCTACGGACCCGCGGGCGGCCTCAGTTCCCGAGGGCACCGTCCAGGAAGCGTGTGACGTGCGCGAAGACCTCTGCCTTGTTCGTCTCGTTGAACACCTCGTGCCGGGCACCCGCGTAGATCCGCTCGGTGAGCCTGCGGCCGCGCAGTTCCTCGATGCCGGAACGGCTTCCGGCGAGCGGCACCAGCCGGTCGTCGTCGCCGTGCAGCCACAGCAGCGGGAGGTCGGCGACATCTCCGCCTTTGGAGACTGTCTGCAGGGTCCGCGCGAATGCCGCCACCGTGGGCCGCTTCATCGGCCCGTGCCAGACCAGCGGATCCGCCGTGTACGCCGCACCCACCTCCGGGTCGCGTGAGAGCGAGGCCGGGCTGATGGGCGTGTCGGGGATCTCGTCGAGGGCCAGCAGCTTCCACGGCAGCTCCCAGGTGCCGATCACCGGCCCGGACAGCACGAGCGCGGTGAGCTCGTCGCCGTACCGCTGCGCGTAGCGGGCCGCGATCAGGCCGCCCATGGAGTGGCCGACCATGACGACGGGGAGGCCGGGGTGTGCGGTCCGGGCCAGCCCGGCCACCGCGTGCACATCGGTGACCACGTCCTCGAAGTCCTCGATCAGCACCCGCTCGCCCGCGGACTTCCCATGGCCCGTGTGATCGGGCCCGAAGACGGCCGCACCGTGCGCCACGAGGACGTCCGCGAGCTCTTCGTACCGGCCGATGTGCTCTCCGTACCCGTGCACCACGAGAGCCACGTACCGCGGCCGTTCGTTCGGCCATTCGCGGACGGTGATCGAGCCGCACGTCCCTGTGAGGACGTGTTCGCGGGCCTCGGCCATGTCTCCTCCAGCTGCGTCGGTGAAGGCTCCCGGGATCTTCCCAGGGATCCGAAAGGCGGTCTACAGTCCGAAACTAGCAGTGCTAATTAATGGCCCGTCCCCGGGCCGTGTCGCTCTGTCGCTCTGTCGGTCTGTTGCTCTGTCGGTCTGTTGCTCTGTCGAGGAGTCCTGTCGTGCGTCCCGTCCACTTCGCGGCCGCCCGCCGCACGCCCATCGGCAAGCTCCGTGGTGCCCTGTCCGCCGTACGCCCCGACGACCTGGCCGCCGCCGTGATCCGCGGCCTGGTCGCCGACGTGCCCGCGCTCGACCCGGAGCGTATCGACGACGTCTACTGGGGCGCCGCCAACCAGGCCGGTGAGGACAACCGCAACGTCGCCCGCATGGCCGCGCTGCTCGCGGGCCTCCCCGAATCCGTGCCCGGCGCCACGGTCAACCGGCTGTGCGCCTCCGGGCTTGAGGCGGTGACGACCGCGGCCCGTACCATCGCCGCCGGCGAGGCCGACATCGTGCTCGCGGGCGGCTCCGAGTCGATGAGCCGCGCCCCCTTCGTGCTGCCCCGCCCCGACGAGGCCCTCCCGCACCGCATGGAGACCGTCGACACCCGGCTCGGCTGGCGTCTGGTCAACCCGGCGATGAAGGTACTCCACGGTCTGCTGCCCATGGGCGAGACCGCGGAGGAGGTCGCCGAGCGCTACGGCATCCCCCGCGAACGGCAGGACGAGTTCGCGCTGCGCAGCCACCAACTGGCCGCCGAGGCACGGAAGAACGGCCACTTCGACGACGAACTCCTGCCGGTGCGGCGCCCGGACGGCGTGACCTTCGACAGTGACGAGTGCATCCGCGAGGACACCTCTTACGAGAAACTGGCGCGGCTGAAGCCGGTCTTCCGCGTGGCCGGCACGGTCACGGCGGGCAACGCCTCGCCGATGAACGACGGCGCGGCCGGACTCCTCCTGGTCAGCGAAGAGGCCCTGAACGAACTGGGGTTGGAGTCCCTGGGCCGCTATGTCGCCGGCGCCTCGGCCGGCGTCCACCCCGACGTGATGGGCATCGGTCCGGTACCCGCCACCCGCAAGGCGCTGGCGCGCGTCGGCTGGAGCGTCGCCGACATCGAGGAGGCGGAGTTCAACGAGGCCTTCGCGGCCCAGGCCCTCGCCTGCGTGGCCGAGCTCGGCATCGCCCCGGACCTCGTCAACCCGAGCGGCGGAGCGATCGCCCTCGGCCATCCCCTGGGCTGCTCGGGCGCCCGCATCCTCACGACCCTGCTGCACCGGATGCGGCGGACGGGGGCGGCGCGGGGCTTGGCGACGATGTGTGTCGGGGTGGGGCAGGGGAGCGCAGTGCTGATCGAGCGGCACTAGGGCAACTTCGCAGTGCCGGCCCACGGCATTCCAGCCCGTCCGGCGTTTGAGGACGAAGCCCCTTCAGGGCCGAAGCGGGGGTCCGGGGGCGACAGCCCCCGGACGACGGCACCTGTCCCAACAGGACCACTCGGCGAGACGCGACTTACAGAACCGGTTAGCTGCACCTAGCATCGGTCTCCGCATGAACACGATGACGCTCTGGCACATATCAGGTTGGGAGTTCGCCGCGCTGGCCGCCGCGGCGCTGCTCGTCGGCTTCTCCAAGACGGCCGTGAGCGGGGCCAACACGGTCAGCCTCGCGATCTTCGCAGCGGTCCTGCCCGCCCGCGCCTCCACCGGCGTACTGCTCCCCATTCTGATCGCGGGGGACGTGCTCGCGGTCCTCACCTACCGGCGGCACGCGCACTGGCCCACGCTGTGGCGGCTGTTCCCGGCGGTAGCGGTGGGCGTGCTCGCCGGCACGCTCTTCCTGGTCTGGGCGGACGACGGGATGGTACGGACGTCGATCGGAGCCATCCTGCTGCTGATGGCCGGAGTGACGATGTGGCGCCGCCGAACGGCCGACGCGGACGAGGAACCGGACTCGGTCGCCACCCGGACGGGCCGCGTCAAGGCACGTTCCTACGGCGTCCTCGGCGGCTTCACGACCATGGTCGCCAACGCCGGTGGCCCCGTGATGTCCATGTACCTCCTGTCGGCGGGCTTCCGGAAGCTCGGCTTCCTGGGGACCTCGGCCTTCTTCTTCCTGATCGTCAACGTGTCCAAGGTGCCCTTCAGCGCGGGCCTCGGTCTGATCGACGGCAACTCGCTGCTCCTTGACGCCGCACTCGTGGTGTTCGTCGTGCCCGGCGCGTTCATCGGCAAATGGGCTGTGAACCGGATCAACCAGCGATTGTTCGAGCAACTCGTGATCGCGGCGACGGTCGTCGGCGGGCTGCAGCTGCTATTGCGATAGGCCCAGCAGCGCCGGCAGGTCCGCGAAGGACTCGATCACATGGTCGGGCGTGCCACTGGCGGCCCGGTGGGCCTCGGGCAGGTACTTGCCGGTCTTCACCAGCACCCCGGTGACACCGGCGCGCTGCGCCGCCAGTACGTCGGACTCGATGTCGTCGCCCACCATCACGGCCTCGTCCGCGCCCACCCCGAGCCGGGCCAGTGCCGCCCCGAAGAAGGCGGGCGACGGCTTGCCCGTCACCTCCGCCTCCGTCCGCGCGGCCTTCTCCAAGCCGGCCAGGAACGCACCCGCGTCGAGCTGCAGCCCGTCCTCGGTACGCCAGTACAGATTGCGGTGCATCGCCACCAGCCGGGCCCCGCGCTGAAGGTGCCCGAAGGCCCGGTTCAGCGCCGCGTAGTCGAACTCGGGACCGGCACCGCCGACGATCACGACATCCGGGACGGTGTCGGTGTCGTCCTCGGCGAGAAGGTCGATGCCTCCGAGATCCTCCCGTACGTCCCCGCTGTTCAGCACGGCACACCGTGCCCCCGGACAGCGCTCGGCGAGATACGCGGCGGTGACCGCCGGCGCGGTCAGGACGTCGTCCGCGGTCACCGGAAACCCCGCGTCCGCCAGCGTCGAGGCGATCGAGGCCCGCGTCCGCGAAGTGGTGTTGGTGACCAGCGCGACGCCCAGCCCGGACGCGCGGATCTCCCGCAGCGCCTCGACCGCACCCGGCAGCGGCTGCCACGAGACGGTGAGGACCCCGTCGATGTCGATCAGGACTGCGCGCACGGACACGGATTCCATGGATGGACGATAACCAGCGACGAGCGCGTACGCCGGTCCGTACACCCGGCGTGCCGCCCCCCGCCCGTGACCTCGTACGCTACGCGCCATGTCCCCCCACGTCCTGATCCTCGGCGGCACCACCGAGGCTCGTGAACTGGCCGCCGCGCTCACGGTACGCCCCGGATTTCGCGTCACCACCTCCCTCGCGGGGCGCGTGACCCGGCCGGGAGCGGTCACGGGGGACGTACGGATCGGGGGCTTCGGCGGCGCGGAGGGCCTGGCCGACTGGCTGCGCGAGGAGCGCGTGGACGCCCTGGTCGACGCCACACACCCTTTCGCCCAGGCGATCACCGCGAACGCGGCCCGCGCCGCCGCGGCGACCGGCGTGCCCTCGGTGGTACTGCGCCGCCCCGGCTGGCAGCCCGGCCCCCAGGACCGATGGCACCTGGTCGACTCCCTGAACGAGGCCGCCGACCTGCTGCCGAGGCTCGGCCGACGGGTGTTCCTCACCACGGGCCGCCTGGAACTCGCCGCCTTCGCCCACCTGACGGACCTGCACTTCGTCGTGAGGTCGGTCGAACTGCCCGAGCCACCGATGCCGCCGCACACCGAAGTCCTCCTGGCCCGCGGCCCGTTCACGGTCGCCGATGAGTCCGCGCTCCTCTACGACCACTGCATCGACGTACTGGTGACCAAGGACAGCGGGGGAGAGGCCACGGCCGCCAAACTCACGGCTGCCCGCGAACTGGCCCTGCCCGTAGTGGTCGTACGGCGTCCGTCCCTGCCGGGTGGCGTGACCGCGGTGCCCGACGTGGCCGGGGTCGAGGCGTGGCTCGGCCTCAACCTGCCGTGACGGAAGCGCGCATGCGGTCGATGGCGCGCAGCACCTCGTCGCGGTTCTTGGCGCTCTTGATCCAGGCGGGGAGACGGGCGACGTAGGTCATCTTCCGGCCGTGCTCGTACCAGGGGTCGCGCTCTCGCAGTGACGCGGCCACGAACCGCCTGAGCAGGTCGAGGTGTTCGAGGTTGTACGCCCACACCACCCCGTGCCTGGTCTCGGTCCGCAGCCACAGCGTCGGCCGGGAGCACCGGTTCGAGGTCCTGGACAGGCCGCAGGACCGGCAGACCAGGCGAGCCTCCGGCTGCGTCCACCGCTCGAAGTGGGCGATCCGGTCGCAGCGCGGGCAGCGGACCAGCACCGAGCCGCTGAAGTCGGAGGCGGCGCGGCCGGGATCGTGGAAACGGACGGGCGCGGGAGACATGCCGCGAGTATGACGACCGCTCGTCGGTCCCGGCACCCGGTTTTCAGCTGGCGCTGCTGCCGGCCAACTCCGCCTTCCGCTCCGGCAGTCCATTGTTCATGTCCTCCACCAGGAGTCGCTTCGCGATCGTGTCCACCGCGGCCCGCAGGTCGGTGCCCGACGGGCGGCCGATGTCCTGCTCCACCCGGTCCTTCAGCCATGCGCCCCAAGCCTCGCTGATGACCCCGGCCTCGCGCGCGCCTGCTTCGGTGTGGGAGAGGAGGGAGCCGTCGCGGGTCAGGTAGCCCTCCTCGACCATCCGGTCGAAGACGGGAAACAGGACCTCGGGAGGCAGGTGACGGCGGGCGGCGATCAGACCGAGGCTGGCGTGACCCACCATCCGTGTGTGCAGTTCCACCTGCATCACGGCCCAGGCCCCGGCGATGTCGAGCCGGGTCTCGGAGCCTTCGACGATCCGGTGGGCGGTGTCCAGGTCCGTGCTGCCGATGATCTTCCCCACGGAGGTCTCCAGCACCCGCTGCGAGTCCGCACCGGACGGCTGGCCGAACCCGTCGCCCATGTCGGTGGAGCCGGCCCGCGCGCTGTCGCGCAGCTGGACCTGTTTGAGGAACAGGGCGACGACGAAGCCCACGGCCGCGACCGGCACGGTCCACAGGAAGACGGTCTGGATCGTGTCGGCGTAGGCGTCGATGATCGGGGAGGCGACGGCCGACGGAAGCTTGTGCAGGCCCTCCGGGCTGGTGGCTGCCTTGGTGACGGTGGCCGCGTCGACGCCGCCCACCTGCACCGCGGAGGCGATCCCCTCCTTGAGGTTCGGCGTCAGGGAGTTGGTGTAGATCGTGCCGAAGACCGCGGTGCCGAAGGAGCTGCCCAGCGTACGGAAGAAGGTGACGCCGGACGTCGCGGTGCCGAGGTCGGCGTACTCGACGGTGTTCTGCACGGCGATCGTCAGGACCTGCATGCACAGCCCGATACCGGTGCCGAGCACGAACATGTACAGCGACTCCAGCCAGGCACCGGTCGAGGGCCCCATCAGCGACATCAGGAACAGCCCGACGCCCATCACCAGGGAGCCGACGATCGGGAAGAACCGGTACTGCCCGGTCTTGCTGACCACGTTGCCGCTGAAGATCGACGCGATGAGCAGGCCGATCACCATGGGCAGCGTCCGTACGCCGGAGACCGTGGCCGAGTCGCCGTCGACGTACTGCAGATAGGTCGGCAGGTACGTCATCGCGCCCAGCATCGCGAAACCGACGATGAAGCTGAGGATCGAGCAGACCGTGAACACCGGGTTGGCGAACAGCCGCATCGGCAGCATCGGTTCGGCCGCCCGGGCCTCCACCCAGCAGAACAGGCCGAGGGCGACGGCGCCGCCCACGAACAGGGCGATGATGACGCCGGAACCCCACGCGTACTCGTTGCCGCCCCAACTGGTCGCCAGGATCAGGGCGCTGGCGCCGACCGCGACGAACGCGATGCCCAGGTAGTCGATCACCGGCCGGGAGGCCGACTTCACGACGGGGATGGTGCGCGCGGCCGCGATCACCACGACGATCGCGATCGGGACGTTGACGTAGAACGCCCAGCGCCACGTCAGATGGTCGGTGAACAGGCCGCCGAGCAGCGGTCCGATGACCGTGGCGACTCCGAACACGGCGCCGATGGCGCCCTGGTACTTGCCGCGTTCCCGCAGCGGGATGACGTCGGCGATCAGCGCCATCGCGGTGACCATGAGACCGCCGGCGCCGACGCCCTGCAGCGCCCGCCAGACGATCAGCAACGTCATGTTGTCGGCGAGACCGCACAGGAACGAGCCCGTGATGAACACGATCGCCGAGACCTGGAAGACCACCTTGCGGCCGAACATGTCGCCGAACTTGCCGACGAGCACCGTGGAGACGGTCTCCGCGAGGAGATAGGAGGTGACCACCCACGACATGTGCTCGGCACCGCCGAGATCGGACACGATCGTCGGCAGCGCCGTGCCCACGATGGTCTGGTCCAGGGCCGCGAGCAGCATCCCCAACATGATCGTCACGAAGACGACGTTGCGGCGGCGCTTGTCCAGCACGGGCGGCTGGGAGGCAGCGGGCGGTGCGGTTTCCTCAGCGACTGTCACGCGGTCACGATCACCCCGCTGGGCCGAACGTGCACACGGAAGCGGGCCGCTCGGGTGCCCCTGGAGACCTACTGCCCCTTCGGGTTGCGGCGCAGCAGATATGTGTCCATGATCCAGCCCTTGCGCGCGCGAGCCTCGGCGCGCAGCCGCTCGATGCGGGGCGCCGTCTCGGCGAGCGGACCGGAGGCGAGGATCTCGTCCGGCGTGCCTATGTAGGCACCCCAGTAGATGTCGATGTCCTGGTCGGCGTACCGGCGGAAGGCCTGGTGGGCGTCGAGCATCACGACCACGTCGTCCACGCCCTCGGGGAAGCCCTCGGCGAGCCGCCGGCCGGTGGTGATCTGGACGGGGCCGGCGACCCGGTTGAGGCCGGTGCGGTGCCGGGCGACGAGCGCGGACACGCTGCTGATGCCGGGCACGACGTCGTATGCGAAGGGCACGGTCCCCCGGTCGAGGAGCTCCTCGAGGACGCCGATGGTGCTGTCGTACAACGCCGGGTCCCCCCACACCAGGAACGCGCCGCTCTCGTCCTCGCCCAGCTCCTCGGCGATCAGCCGCTCGAAGACGTCGGCGCGGGCGCTGCGCCAGTCCCCGACGGCGGGGGAGTAGGCGGCACCGCCGGCGCCGCGGTCCCGGTCCGGGTCGCGGGCCTCGACCACCCGGTACGACCCCTCCGGTATGTGCGCCTCCAGCAGGTCCCGGCGCAACTGCACGAGGTCGCTCTTCACCTCGCCCTTGTCGAGGACGAAGAACACGTCCGTGCTCCGCAGCGCCCTGACCGCCTGCAGGGTCAGCTGCTCGGGGTCGCCCGCGCCGATACCGATGACATGGATCTCTCGCACACCCCGAGTCTGCCGCACACCACTGACAGTGCGGCGCGGGCGTCCGGGCCTAGCGCAGACGGGGCGCCCGGGCCTGTGCATCGATGATCTCTGAGCCCTCCTCGACGAGGTCGGCGAGCCGTCGGGCCCAGACCACCACCCCCGCCAGGTCCATCCCGTACGGCCGCGGCTCCCCAGCGGCCGCCACCCACTCCTCGACGGCCCCGGCGCCGCGCCGCAGCAGCCGGGCCCCGCCCGTGACGTTCCCCCGGGCCGAGTGCGTCAGCCCCACGGCGAGCTGGGCCAGGCCCCGCCACAGGGCCCGCTCCCGCTCGGGGCCCGCCTTCCAGGCGTCCTCGAACACCTCGTGCGCGTGGAACGGCCGCCCCGCGTCCAGCAACGCCTGGGCCTCGGCGACGGTCTCCTGCGGGGTGCGCACCACGCCCTCGGGCTGCCGTTCGACGCCGTCCGCGCCGTACGGCAGGGGCCGCCCGAGCCCGTCCCGCGGCCGGGCGTTGCGGGCCCGCCCCTCGTCGTCGCGGTCCCGTGCGTCTGTCTGTCGTCCAGAGGATGTGCCGCTCATACGTCGATTGTCGCGCGCCCGGCGCCCGCTTCGGCCCGGCCCCCGACGTGGGGTAAAGTGCTGTTCGCGCTTTCCCGCGGTTCACCGCGGATCGGCGCACCGGGACGTGGCGCAGCTTGGTAGCGCACTTGACTGGGGGTCAAGGGGTCGCAGGTTCAAATCCTGTCGTCCCGACAGTGCGAAGGGTCTTCGCGGGCGAGAGCCTGTGAGGGCCCTTTTCGCATGGGTCGCCTCCGGCTTCGAGGGCTGCGCCGACCTGGCCCTCGCCCCTCCGCAGCGGACGTGCGCGCGCTCGGGGTCCCGGGCAGCACGCCGGCCCTGCGGCCCTGCGTGTCACAGCCACCCCTCATGCCCGGTCATACGGGAGGAGCGCGTGCTCGTCGAGGTGAGTGCCGACGCACAGTTCGTCGCGACCGAGCCCCGCGGCTGTGCGGCTTCAAGGGTCTGCCGCTGGGCTTGCCCGGCCAGGCCGTCCTGCATCACGCGAGCTGGGCCGTCGTGATGGTCGGCTCCGGAAAGGAAATGAAGCGATGACGACCCTGGACGGGAAACCCGCGAGTGAGGTCGCGCGCGCGGACACCGCCACGCAGGTCCCCGCCGGTGAGCCGGACACCTGTCGGCAGACTCCCGCCCAGGTGGCGGACCGGCTCGGCGTCGATCCTGGGGTGGGTCTGGACACGGGGCAGGTCTTTGAGCGCGCGGCGGTCCACGGCGCCAATCGACTGTCCGAACCGGCCCGGCGCCCGGAGTGGCTGAAGTTCCTGGACCAGTTCCGCAACTGGCTCATCGCCATCCTGCTGATCGCCGCCGTGGTGGCGGGAGCCATCGGTGACATCAGGGACGCAGTGGTGATCACCGTCGTTCTGCAGATCAACGCCGTGCTCGGCTACTGGCAGGAGCGGCGTGCCGAGCGCAGCCTGGAGGCGCTGCGCCGGATGCTGGTGCCCCTGGCGAGAGTTCGCCGCGACGGCACGGAGCAGGAGGTGAAGGCACAGTCCCTCGTGCCCGGAGACGTGGTCCTGCTGGAGGCCGGCGGTCGCGTACCGGCTGACGGCCGGCTGACCGTCGCGGAGACGGTCGAGGTGGACGAGGCGGCTCTGACCGGTGAGTCCCAGCCGGTTGCCAAGAGCGTGACGGCCGTCGATCACACCGCGACCGCCCCGGTGCCGCTCGCCGAGCGCACCAGCATGCTGTTCATGAACACCGCACTGACCCGGGGCCGTGCCGAAATGATCGTCACGGCCACCGGAATGCGCACCGAAGTCGGCTCCATAGCCGAGGCGTTGCGCACCGGGACGGAACCGCCGAGCCCGCTCCAGGTCCAATTGGACAGCCTCGGCCGGCGGCTGGCAGTGCTGAGCGGAGTCGCGGTCGTCGCCTATGCCCTGAGCGCATGGGTCCGGGGCGAGTCGCTCTCGGACATCGCGCTGCGGGCCGTGGCCCTGGCGGTCGCCGCGATCCCCGAAGGGCTGCCCGCCGTGCTGGCCCTGACACTGGCACTCGGCGTGCACCGCATGGCCCGTCGCGGTGCCATCGTCAAACGACTGGCCTCGGTGGAGTCGCTCGGTGCGGCGACGGTCGTGTGCAGTGACAAGACCGGCACGCTCACCCTCAACGAGATGACCGCACGGACCCTGTGGACCGAAGGCAGGCTCTACGACGTCACCGGGGAGGGGTACGGGACGACAGGAGCCCTCCGCGTCCCCGGCGCGGATGACACGTCTCCCCCCGACGATCTCCGTGCCGCGGTGCTTCCCTTCGCCCTGTGCAACGACGCACGCCTGACCTCCGGCTACTTCATCGGCGACCCGACGGAGGCCGCACTGGTCGTCCTGGCGGCCAAGGCCGGTGTGGACGCCGACTGGATGCGTACGGAACTGCCCCGCGTGGGCGAGCTGCCTTTCGACGGCGCCACCAAGTACATGGCCACCTTCCACACCGAACCCGACGGTCGCACCCGTGTCCACGTCAAGGGCGCGGTCGACGTCCTGCTGGGTATGTGCACCGACGTCCGCACCGAGGACGGTGCGCGCGCCCTCGACGAAGGGCACAGGGACGAGATCCTCGCCGTGACGGCGAGGTTCGGCAGCTCCGGACTGCGGGTACTCGGCGCGGCCACCGCCCTGATGGACTTCGGGCCGAGCGCGTTCACTCCGGTCGAACTGCCCGGCCTGACCCTGGTGTCCATCGCCGGGATCGCCGATCCGCCCCGCCCACAGGCACGGGACGCGATGGCGCTGTGCCGCACGGCGGGAGTGGCCGTGAAGATGATCACCGGTGATCACGCCGACACGGCGGCGGCCATCGCCCGTGAACTGGACATCGCCGGTGACGTCGTGACGGGCGCAGAACTGGACCGGATGACGGAGGAACAACTCGCCGAACGCGTCGACGACATCGGTGTGTTCGCCCGGGTCGCCCCGGATCACAAGGTTGTGATCGTACGAGCGCTGGCGAACCGGGGACACATCGTCGCCATGACCGGCGACGGCGTCAACGACGCCGCTGCGCTCAAGGCCGCGCACATCGGCGTCGCCATGGGCATCACGGGCACGGACGTGGCCAAGGAAGCCGCCGACGTGGTCCTCACCGACGACGACTTCTCCACGATCGTGCGGGCCGTCCGCGAAGGACGGGCCATCTACGCCAACATCGTCAAGTTCGTGCGCTTCCAGCTGGCCACCAACATCGGCGCGATCCTGACCCTGCTCGGTGCCTCCCTCGCGGGTCTCCCCTCCCCGCTCACGGCGGCCCAACTGCTGTGGATCAACATCATCATGGACGGTCCGCCCGCGATGGCCCTGGCCGTCGATCCCGCCCGCGACGATGTGATGCAGCACCCGCCGCGCGACCCGCGTGAGCGGATCCTGGACGCCCGCCGGCTCCTCGCCATCGGCTGGGCCGGTGCGGTCATGGCCACGGGTACCGTGACGCTTCTCGCCGTCGCCCGCTCGTACGTCGACCCGGACACCGCCCTGACCATGGCGTTCACCACGTTCGTGCTGTACCAGCTGTTCAACGCCCTGAGCGCCCGCGGAGACGACGGCCCACTGCTGGGCCGATACCAGTTCCGCAACCGCGCGCTGTGGCTGTGCCTGGGCGGCGTCCTCGCCGTACAGGTCGCCGTCGTCCAACTGCCCTGGGCACGCACGGTCTTCGGGACCGTTCCGCTGACCGTGACCCAGTGGGCCCTGTGCCTGGGCACCGCGTCCACCGTGCTGCTCGCCGAATCCGTCCTGCGCGCGGTGCGGTCCGCGCTGCGCAATCACCGTTGTCACATCACGGCGCGCTGACTCGTCTATGTGACTGACGAACGAGGAACAGAGGGAATCATGCGTGAGATCCTGATCGTCGGTGGTGGCTACGCGGGCTTCTACACCGCGTGGGGCCTGGAGAAGTCGTTGCGGGCCGGCGAGGCGAGGGTGACGGTTGTCGACCCGCGCCCGTACATGACGTACCAACCCTTCCTGCCGGAGGTGACGGCCGGTTCGGTCGAGGCACGCCACGCCGCTGTGTCGTTGCGGCGGCACCTGCACAGGACCCGGCTGGTCGCGGGGAGTGTGACGGAAATCCGGCACGCGGACCGGGCGGTCACGGTCCGGCCGGTGGACGGCGGCGACTACGAGCTGCGCTACGACATCCTCGTCGTCACCGCCGGCGCTGTGACGCGTACCTTCCCCATCCCCGGTCTGGCACAGCGGGCCATCGGTCTGAAGCACGTGGAGGAGGCGGTGGCCATCCGCGACCGGCTCCTGACCGCGTTCGACCAGGCCGCGACACTGCCGCCCGGCGGCGAGCGCCGAAAGCTGCTCACCGTCACCTTCGTGGGCGGCGGATTCTCCGGAGTCGAGGGCTTCGGTGAACTGCTGTCACTGGCGACCGCGATGCTCAAGTTCTACCCGGAGTTGAGCCCGGAGGACCTGTCCTTCCATCTGGTCGAGGCCCGGGACCACATTCTGCCCGAGGTGAGCGACCGGCCGGGGGAGTGGGTGGTGCGCTCCTTGGAACGCCGAGGAGCGCACGTGCACCTCAACACACAACTCGTCTCCGCCGCGGACGGGCACATCGTGCTCTCCAGCGGAGAGGAGTTCGATTCGGAGCTGATCGTCTGGACGGCCGGCAACGCCTCGAACCCGGTCGTGCACAACCACACGGACCTGCCGGTCGACGAGCGGGGTCTGCTCGTGGTCCGGCCCGATCTTCGCGTGGGTACCGACAGCGAGCCGATGGCGGATGTGTGGGCGGCGGGTGACGACGCGGCCGTTCCCGACCTGGCGCTGGCGACACCGGGGGCGCGGACGGTGCCGAACGCCCAGCACGCCGTGCGGCAGGGCAAGCGCCTCGCCAAGAACATCGCGGCCCACCTGCACGGGGGCAGAATCCGAGACTATCGCCACGGCAGCCTGGGAGTGGTGGCGACGCTGGGGCTCGGTCGCGGCATCTTCCAGTACAGGAGCATCGTCATCAAGGGACTTCCCGCCTGGCTGATGCATCGGGGCTATCACGTGCTGGCGGTGCCCACCTGGGAGCGCAAGGTCCGCGTTCTCACCGTCTGGCTCACCGCGGCACTGTTCGGTCGGGACCTCGTCTCCCTGGCCTCCGTTCAGCGCCCACGGGAAGCGTTCGTCACGAGCGGCAATCCGCCGAGCTCGGGGGAGAGCCGGACGAGCGAGGCGACAGCCGCATGAGCATGCGGTACGTCGCACGGTTCAGCGCGCCGGGATCCGCCTGGAGGGACGCCATGGACGAGAGTGAAGAGGCCGAACGCGGTCTGACCGACATCGAGACATTCCTGTACCGGGAAGCTCATCTGCGAGCAGCGCACCGGCGCGTTGCGGATTTCACCGCACGGGAGCCGGGGCTGACCCAGGAGCAGAAGACTGACATCGAGCGGTGGTATCTCGAGGAGCAGGCATACGTTGCGCGCATGGTGACGGAACACACCGCTGACAGCATCAGTGAGGTGGAGGAGCAGCATCGCCTCCGCCTCGGGCGATGGCTGCGCGGCACGCTGACCGCGATGACCCTGATCACCGTGGTGATGATCGGGCTGTGTGTCGTGATCCTGGAATCGTCGCGCTGAACCACCGTCTAGGAACGCTTGGCGCGGTAGAGGCCCCGACCGGCACGCTGGACGCGGGAAGCACCGACCAGGCGGTCGAGGGTGCTGCGGACAGCGTTGATGCTTCCGCTGTCGGTGTCACGGCCGAGAGCCGCGGCGACATCGCGGGCCCGCACGTCGACATCGCCGATGCCGGCGAAGTACTCCATGATCTGCTCGGTCAGCATTCCGTACGACTTCTGCCCGTCCACGTCGGTGTCGAGGGCAACAGGATGTCCGGCGTCCTTGCCGCTTTTCGGCTGACGAGGCTGTGGAGCGGCCTTCGTTGTGGTGTCCGCGGGTTCGGCGGCCGAGCTGACCATCAGGGGTTCAAGGGCGCTGAGGGCCCGCTGCACCGAGCCGAGATGAGCCACGACCGCGGCCAGTTCCCTTTCCAGCGCCTGTTTCTGGATCTGCAGGCGGGCCAGGTCCTCCTGAAGGCTCTCAGCGGTGATCTCAATGCTGTGCGCTGTTACAGAGACCATGTGTTCCTCTCATCCAACGCGGGAATGCCCCTCAGCCATCATATGCAGTGACTCATTCCCACTTGTCAATCAACAACGTGTCAAAGCCCTGGTGCCATCGTTGGTAACGACTCCACGGGCCGTGTGTCGGCCGGGCGCCAGTCGTCCTGGAGACGGCCGGCAACAACCTGCTGCCCCAGCACTGTCACAGAAACGATTCCTGCCCGGTCTAGTGGAGCAGATGCGATTGGAGCAGTCGTGACTCTCAGCAGCAGTCCCCACAGCACCTCGAGAAGCCGTGACCACCCGGTCGCCGCGTGCTCGCGCTCCTAGACAACTGCAACCGGAGGAACGGAGTCCGCTGGATCATGGTTCTCGAACCGTCCCCCACGACAAGTGACCTCGAAGAGGCTGTTTCTGTCTTTGTGCAGTACCGGAACCGTCTCTTCGGAATCGCCTACCGGGTGCTCGGCAGCGCGGTCGAGGCCGAAGACGTGGTCCAGGAAGTATGGGTGCGCTGGCAGAACACCGACCGATCCGTGGTGGTCAGCCCGGTCGCCTTCCTCTCGAGCACGACGACCCGCCTGGCCATCAACGTCGCGCAGTCCGCGCGTGTGCGTCGGGAAACCTACATAGGACCGTGGCTGCCCGAACCCGTCGACACGAGCTCGGACCCGGAGATGGGAGCGCAGCGTGCCGAGGCTCTCGAACTGGCGCTGCTGTTGGTGCTGGAGAAGCTGAGCCCCACTGAACGCGCCGCATACGTACTGCGCGAGGCGTTCGACTACGCCTATCCCGAGATCGCCGAGATCCTTCGACTCAGCCTCGTGAACGTGCGGAAGATCGTAAGTCGTGCTCGCAAGCATCTGTCGGAAGAGCAGCGGGAGAGCGTGGACACGGCGGAGCACCGACGCCTTCTCAGTGCTTTCGTGGCAGCAGCTCAAACAGGGGATGTGGCTTCCCTGGAGGCCCTTCTCACCCCCGATACCGTCAGTCTGTCCGACGGCAACGGCATGCGGGGCTGCGCTCGCATCCCTGTGCTGGGTCGTGCGCGGGTGGCCAAGATGGTGACCTATCCGAAGCTCTGGCGGGAAGCGGAGCCCAGGTTGGTCGACGCCAACGGTTCTACGGGTGTGATGGTCTACCGAGGTGGCCAACCCATCGCGTTCATGACGATGGCCGCATCGAGGGAAGGCATCCACCAGTTGATGTGGGTGTTCAGCCCGATCAAGATCGCCGCGTTCCTTGGTTCGCGTTCCCGCTTCGCAACCGCCGGTGGCCCTGCGTCGGGTGGTGTGTGAGGGGGCAGCCACGCGCGTGCTCGGGAGGCTCCCCCTCTCCCAGGGCCGTACGGTCAAGCGGGGGTGGGTGGTTGGTTCCAGGAACGGAGTTTGTCGGGGTTGAGCACGACCCAGACCTGTGCGACGTGGTGGTCGGCGATGTCGAGGCTGATGACGGCGGCGACTTGGTGGTGGTAGCGGGCGACGAGGCCGGTGGTGCCGTTGACGTCGTGAGTGGTCAATATGGTGTGCCGGCGGTGGGCCAGGAGTGTCAGCAGGCTGTGGGCGACCGGCCGGTTGCCGTGGACGGGCCTGGCCAGTGCCCGCACCTTGCCGCCGCCGTCGAAGAACGCGGTGGCGTCCGGGCACAGCAGCGATGCCAGCGCATCGGCGTCCTCACTCACACAGGCTTGGCGGACGGCGTGGGCGAGGGCGTCCTGCTCTGCCGGTGTCGTGGGACGTGAGCGCCGTAGCCGCAGACTGTGGCGGGCCCGGTCGGCGAGTTCGGCGCACTCCGGCGCGCTACGTCCGACGATGTCGGCGACCGCGTCGGGGGGCATCCCGAACACGTCATTGAGCACGAACGCCGCCCGCTCGGCCGGCGACAGCAAGTCCAGCGCCTGCAGCAGAACCTGACCGGCCTCCTCCTCCAGCTTCTCCTGAGCCTCCTCGGCCTCTGCCGCCTGCGTGCGGTGCCCGTCCCTCTGACCGGCTGTGCCCCGGCCGGGGAGGGAGAGTCGGCCCAGACAGATCCCGCCCGCGGTCTTCGCAAGCCAGGACCGTGGCGCCGTGATCTGACGGCGGGCAGCGTCGGAAAGCCCGTACCACCGGCGGTAGGCCTCGTCGACAACGCGCTCCGCGTCACCGGGACTGCCCAGCATCCAATAGGCGACATCCAGCAGATACCGACGCTCGTCAAGCAATTCCGCGATCGGCACCGCGTCAGCATGGTCCATACAACAACCTCTCTCTCACACGGCACCACGCAGAGCGGCCGCCGCATCAACCCCGTCGACGTTCAGGAGGGCTTCAGCGGTATCGGCATCCCGACGGCAGGGTGGCCCTGGGCACGCCCCTGTGCCCGGAAAGAGGCCGCAGTGGCCGATGGCTGAGTCCTCGTGCACGACACACCTCCTTCATTTCTCGGCTCAATCCGTTAGACCGAACACGCACGGATCTTGTGACATGGCACTCCTGAACGATCACGAGGAGTGGGGTGCTTTCCGTGTGCCGGGGCTCACGTCGCGCCGGCCGGTGCCGCGGCACGGGTGTCCGGGCCGAGAGCCGATCGCACCATCTGCGCCGTTGGCCGTGGCGTCCCGGCACAGGGGCCGCTCAGGAGGACCGTGCCCGCTACGCGACCGTGGCGCGAGTGTCACACCTGCGCTCATTGCCCGGTCTCACGTGACAGCCCCGGTACCGGGGCTTCCTGCTGAACGACGAACTCCCGGAGGTTGCTTTCTCATGGCTGCTGAACGAGGAGACCACACCGTGTATTGGCGCGAACGGGCGGCCTGCCTACGTGTCGACGACCCTGATCTGTTCTTTCCCATCGGAATCAGCGGCCTGACGCTCGCTCAGGTCGAGAAGGCCAAGGCTGTCTGTGACCGTTGTCCCGTCATGGAGCAGTGCCTCAACTGGGCCTTGTACGTGGGGCATGTGGAAGGCATCTGGGGCGGCACGACGGAGAGCGAACGCCGTGCGATGAAGCGACGTGTGGCCCGCCAGGCCGAGAACACGGTCACCACGGCGGCGTGAGGGCGGCAGGCCCTGCGTGTCACATCCACGCCTCATGCGTGGTCATAGAGGTGGGAGCAGTCCACGATCAACGGGCGACCACCGACCCCGATTCGTCCGGCTGACTCGTGTTTCTCGGG
This sequence comes from Streptomyces fulvoviolaceus, assembly GCF_000718165.1. Classification (GTDB taxonomy): domain Bacteria; phylum Actinomycetota; class Actinomycetes; order Streptomycetales; family Streptomycetaceae; genus Streptomyces; species Streptomyces fulvoviolaceus. The sequence continues at coordinate 188,060 of NZ_JOEY01000011.1, forward strand.
CGATGCACGCACCGGAACCATTCCCACCGGTAGGCGGCTGTTTATGAATGGTGGTAGAGCCATGGGCGACGGGATTCGGGAAAACGAAGCATGGCCCGGAGGGAAGGGGGAAAGGCTCGCCGAGTGGTTCGACGGGCGAGTGGGCGTCCATAGCCTGGTCAGGGCGAAAGCGCGGAGAGTTTTCCCGGACCACTGGTCGTTCATGCTGGGAGAGATATGCCTCTACAGCTTCATCATCATCGTCGTTACGGGTGTGTATCTGACGCTGTATTTCCATCCCTCGATGGAGAAAGTGGAGTATCAGGGGAGCTATGCGCCGCTGCAGGGCCAGCTGGTGTCGGAGGCATTCGATTCGACCATGCACATCTCCTTCGATGTCCGTGGTGGCCTACTGATCCGGCAGGCGCACCACTGGGCAGCGCTGGTCTTCGTCGCCGCCATGCTCGTCCACATGATGCGCGTGTTCTTCACGGGTGCCTTCCGTAAGCCTCGCGAACTCACCTGGGTTTTCGGATTCCTGCTGCTGATCCTCGGAATGTTCGCAGGGCTGACGGGATATGACCTCCCGGACGACCTCCTTTCCGGAACCGGACTCGCTGTCGTGAACGGAACAATCCTGTCCATCCCGATCGTCGGAACGTACCTCTCGATGTTCCTCTTCGGAGGCGAGTTCCCGGGCGAGGATCTTGTGGCACGCTTCCACACGATCCACGTTCTGATCATTCCGGCCCTCATGGTGGGACTGCTCGTCGCCCATCTGCTCCTGGTCCTCCATCACCAGCACACGCAGTATCCGGGTCCGGGACGGAGCAACAGGAATGTCGTGGGCCTGCCGCCGAAGGTGCGTGCTGTGAAGTCCGCGGGATTCTTCTTCCTGGTCGCCGGCGTCATCTTCGTCATGGCCGCGGTCGCACAGATAAACCCTGTCTGGCTGTATGGCCCCTACCGCGCCGACCAGGTCTCGGCCGGATCGCAGCCCGACTGGTACATGGGCGTGGCAGACGGGCTGCTGCGGGTCATGCCCGGCTGGGAAATCGCCTTCTGGGGCCACACCTTGGCCCTGGACAACCTGATCCCGCTGTTGGTAGGCGTCGGTCTCTTTCTTGCCATGGGCGCGTACCCCTTCATCGAGTCCTGGGTGACCGGTGACGATCGTGAGCAGCACGTCCTCGACCGACCACGCAACCGTCCGGTGCGAACGGCACTCGGTGTCGCGTGGATCGGTTTCTATCTGGTGGCCTTGCTCGGTGCCGCGAACGACATCATCGCCCTCCGCTTCCATGTCTCGGTCAACTCGGTGACGTGGGCAGTTCGCATCGGCCTTTTCATCGTGCCTCTCGCGGCCTATGTCGTGACGAAGAGGTGCGCGCTCGGCCTCCAGCGCCGAGACCGGGACAAAGTGCTGCACGGCCGCGAGACCGGTATCGTCAAGCGATTGCCGCACGGTGAGTTCGTCGAGGTCCACGAACCACTCGGCCAAGGACAACTCCACGTGCTCACTCAGCACGAGCAATACAAGCCGATCGGTCCCCGCCCCGCGGTGAACGGGGGAGGACCGGATATGAACGGGGGAGGACCGGATATGAACGGGGGAGGACCGGATGCAGGATTCCGCCTTGCCCAGCGCCTGCGTGCCAGGCTCAGCCGAAGCTTCTACGGCGAAGGCACACAGATCACCAAGCCGACCGCGCAGGAGTACCAGGAGATCGCCGGCAAACACCGGTGACGACTACTCGCTCACTCTGTTCGGTGGTCGGCGTCCGCGGAAAGAACCCGTTCCAAGTGGGCGAGGTCACCGGACTGGGCCGCTGCGAGGAACGCCTGAACGAGACGCCGATGCGCGACGGAGTCCACTGGCTGCCTGCAATGGTCTGTATCGAGACGCTCTTGGGCGCGTGAGACCTGCTGCCTTGCATTGGCGACGGTCAGGCGCAGGATCTCGGAGATCCGGCCGTACGGATATCCGAAACCCTCACGTAGGACGTAAGCCGCACGCTGCCTCGGCGTCAGCGTCTCCATCAGTAGGAGAACTGCATGCTCAACCGTGTCTTGCTGCTCGACCACCGCTTCCGGGGTCACGCGCTTGTCCACGAGTTCCGGGAGCCAAGGACTGGCGCAGGATTCGCGGCGTCGCCAGGCGGACTGGACCACGTTGATGGCCAGCCGGACGGTGGTCGTCCTGAGCAGCGCCGACGGGTTCAGGACGAGCGCGTGGTCCGTGCCCTGCCACCGGAGCCATGCCTCTTGGATGACGTCTTCAGCCTCGTTCGCGTTTCCGAGGATTCGGTTGGCGATCTTGAGCAGTCCGGGTCTGGCGCGGACGAAGACCGACACCGCGGCATCCAGTTCATCGATCGTCGGGTCGGCCGTGGTCCCGGCCATCTCCCGACCTTGCCCGGCTTGGGCCACATAAGTGTCCACGACCGGCTCCTCTGCTCCGGGGATCAACGGCTTGAAAGGCCGTGACCACCAAAGTCGCGCCCAGGAGCAGCCGAGTGCGCCCTTGGGAACCCGTAGTCGGCTTCGTGGTCGTGCCGTGGCCGAGCCTCTGTCCGATGGTGCTGGGGGAGTGCCGTGCGACTGCTGCACTGATCAAGTCACCCTCTGGGCGTGTGTCACACCTTCAGTGCGTGCCCTGTCATAAGGGGTGACAGCAGGTGTGAGCCTGCCGACCCAAGGAGTGCAGCGATGACGAAGCACGTTCTTGAGACTGCGGCTCAGGAGCTCGCGGACACGACGTCCGTCCCGCCGTTCCTGTATGAGTTGGGTCCGGAAGGTGCCCGGAAGTTTCTGGACGAACTGCAGGCAGAGCCTGTGGAGAAGCCGGACGTGGAGGAGAAGTGGATCACGGTGCCCGCCGACGTGGGCGAGGTGGCGGTACGCATCGTGAGGCCCTCCGGTGGCCAAGGCACCTTGCCGGTCGTCCTCTACGTGCACGGCGGAGGCTGGGTCATAGGCAACGTCGGCACTCACGACCGTCTGGTGCGAGAGCTGGCCGTCGGGGCGAATGCCGCCGTCGTGTTCGTGGAGTACGACCGTTCGCCGGAGGCCAAGTACCCGGTCGCCGTCGAACAGGCCTATGCGACGGCACGGTGGATCACCGCGAGGGGCGCCGAGACGGGCCTGGACGCCTCCCGCCTGGCGGTGGCCGGCGACTCCGTCGGCGGCAACATGGCCGCGGCACTGACCCTCATGGCCAAGCGGCGCCGTGACGTGACCTTCGTGCACCAGTCGCTGTACTACCCCGTCACGGACGCGGGCCAGAACACCGAAAGCTACCGGGAGTTCGCCGACGGCCCCTACCTCACGGCGAAGGCCATGGCCTGGTTCTGGGACTGCTACACCACCGACCTGGCCCAGCGGGCGGAGATCACCGTCTCGCCGCTGCGGGCGAGCCTGAAGGAGCTGCAAGGGCTGCCGCCCGCGCTCGTCATCGTCGACGAGAACGACGTGCTGCGGGACGAGGGCGAGGCGTACGCCCGCAGGTTGACCCAGGCCGACGTTCCCACCACGAGTATCCGCATCAACGGTGCCCTGCACGACTTCATGATGCTGAACCCTCTCCGGAGCACGCAGGCGGCGACCGCCGCGATGGAGCAGGCCATCCACACCCTGCGCACCGCCCTGCACAACAACTGAGTTTCCGGCCGGTCCGGTCCGGCACGGCCGAGCACGGGGACTGCCGGGCATGCCGTCGGCGGCCGTGTCGCAGGGCGAGTGGGCCGCCCGGTCCCAGTTGCGGAACCCATCCGATTCACCGCCGTGGTGAGAAAGGTCGATCAGCATGAGGATCACTCGTCGGGGACCAGCCTCATGGGCACGCTTCGGCTTCGGCGGCGACTCGGTGCGTGGTCGCGGCAGGCGTCGAACCATGACAGGCGACATGGGGCCGCGTCCCCTGTCATCGAGCCGGCCGCCCGGGGAGCCCACGTCGGCGGGCCTGCGCGCCCTTCCCCGTCCCGTGGCCGTGGTGGTGGGCGCCGGTGGCGTCCTCGGAGCGGCCCATGTCGGTGTCGGGTACGCGCTGGAGCAGCGCGGATTCGTCCCGGACATGATCGTAGGAACCTCGGTGGGCGCCCTCAACGGGGCCATCGCGGCCGCCCATCCCGAGAGGGCCGCGCCATGGCTGGACCACGTGTGGACCCAGTTGCGTCGTCGTGAGGTGTATTCGCTCGGCCACCTGTCCTCACGGGCCAGCATCTTCACCGATCGGGGCCTGCGTCGACTGATCGCCAGGGCCGGGCTGCCGTCGCGGATCGAACAGCTGGCGGTCCCGTTCACCGCGGTGGCCATGGATCTGGACACCGGTGCTCCGGTGCTGCTCGACTACGGAGACCTCGAGTCCGCGCTGCTGGCGAGCGCGGCCATTCCCGGGGTGCTGCCCCCGGTGGACCGTGGGGGCCGGACCCTCGTCGACGGCGGGGTGGTCGCCTACGTTCCGGTGCTGGCGGCCCAACAGGCCGGGGCGGCCAGTGTGGTGGTGGTGGCGACCGGGCCGGAGAGCTCGCCGTTGCGCCCCATCGATCCGCGCCGAAGTGCCGGTGTGATCGCCGCCAGGGCCGGGCTGCTGCTGTTGCGCCATCAGATCGAGCGCGACCTGCACGAGGTGTCCCAGCACATCCCGACCGTCGTGCTCCCCACCGGCATCGAGGCATGGCCCGCCCCGTGGGACTTCGGCCATTCCCAGCGGCTGATCAGCACCGCGTCCCACACGGCGGGGCGCTTTCTCGACGGGCTGCACATCAGTGGGCCGGGCCTGTACCGGGTCGACGGCCCTTCGGCGACATCCGCCGGTCCGGGCGAGCCATCAACTTGTTCGACAGTGGAGGCAGGCCTGTGAGTACCATCGCGTTCCTCAACATCGGCATGCACGGGCATGTCAACCCGACGCTGCCGGTCGTGGCCGAGCTCGTCCGGCGCGGCCACGACGTCACCTACCACACCACGCCCGAGTTCCGTGAGGAGATCGAGGCCGCCGGTGCGACGGTGCGCCTCTACCCCGGGGGCGGCCAGCCGTTCCCCGATCCGCCGACGCCGCTCACGTGGATGGAGGCGCTCGCCGGCACTGCGGTCCGCTGGCTGCCCGCTGTGCTCGCAGACCTCCGCCGCGACCGACCCGACCTGATCGTCCACGACAGTGCCTGTCTGTGGGGCGCCGTCGCCGCCCGCGAACTCGCGGTTCCCGCGGCCGCGTCGTTCACCACGTTCGCCTTCAACCGGCATGTCCACAGCCCCACCCGCGGCTCGTGGGATCTGTTGGCCGCGGCGAGGGCTCGGCCCCGCAGCCTCCAGGGCTACCTGTGGTCCCGTCGGGAGCTGCGCCGACGCTTCGCCACGGGTGGGCTGCCACTGCTCGACGTGGCGAACATCCGCCAGCCGCTCAATCTGGTCTACACCTCGCGGGAGTTCCAGCCTGCCGTCGAGGACTTCGACCGGTCCTACCGTTTCGTCGGCCCCAGCATCGGCGCCCGCCCGGTCGACCCGTCGTTTCCGCTCGACCGGCTCCAGGACCCGGTGTCGTACGCCTCGCTGGGCACGGTGTTCAACGCCGATCCGGAGCTGCTGCGGAGTTTCGCCACCGCGCTCGCCCCGCTGGGCGGCACTGTGATCGTCTCCACCGGGCAGACCGATCCCGATGCGCTGGGGCCGCTGCCGGCCAACGTCCTCGCCCGCCGCTTCGTGCCGCAACCGGAGGTACTGGCCCGCGCGGCGCTGTTCGTCACCCATGGCGGGATGAACAGCGTCAACGAGGCCATGTACGCCGGGGTTCCGCTGTTGGTGGTCCCGCAGGGCGCCGATCAGCCGATGGTGGCCCGTCGCGTCGTAGAGCTCGGCGCCGGCCTGTCGATCCGTACCCAGGACGTCGCCAAGGGCTCCGTGCGTGCCCTCGCCCGGCGCCTGCTCCACGAACCCGGGTTCGTGGAAGCCGCGACCACCCTGAAGGCCGCCCAGCACAAGGCGGGTGGATACCGGCGGGCCGCCGACGAACTCGAGCGGTACCTGCTGGAGGCCGGTCCGGTCCGGCAGTCGGTTCCGGTCGATCCGTCACAGCGAGGCTGAGTGATGTCCCCTGTCGTCGTCCTGCTGCTGTTCGCCGGGCTGTCGGAGGCCGCCGGGCGCGTCCTGCCTCTGGTATCGCGTCGGCCCGGTATGCCGCGGACTCTTGTGGCCGGGCTGCTGGTGGCCGCCGGCCTCGTCGAGGGTGCCGTGTTCGCGTTGTGGCCGCTGACCGCGTGGACCCTGGCCGAACTGGTGCTGTCCGCCCCGCCACCAGGTACCGGGTTGGTGTGGACGCCGGGCCTGGTGGCCCCGCTGGTGCTCTCCGCCGTCCTTGCGTTCCCGTTGCTCGGGCCCCTGCTCCACCTGGTGCTCTTCGTGGGGGTCGGGGCCGGTCTGGCCGGTCCGCTGGCAGCGGCGACCGGGTTCGGCTGGTGGGGAGCGGCCGGTTGCGTGGCCGTGGCGGGGGCCGGTCTCGGTCTCGCTGTGGAGGCCGTTCGGCGTGTGGTCGTGAGGGTGAGTGCGACCCGGCCACCGGAGGCGATCGTATGAACGATTTCCTGCTCTGGGCCTGCCTGCTCGGACCTGCTCTGATCGCCGAAGCTCTCCTGGCCCGCTACGAGGTGCTCGCCTACAGCGCCGGCTGGCGGGCCCCTGTCACCGAACTCCCGGAGGGCGTGCCCTACGCCCGGGGTGCTGCCCCTGACAGTCCCCCGGACGCCTACCTCGTCTACCTGGACGGCATCGGGAAACGCCGTGTCCGCGACACCCGGGACGGCGGCCAGCTGGTCAAGGCCGTGCTCGCCGGAGCGCCGGAGCTACGGGTGCTGGGTCAGGTGCAGCCCTACTCGCCGCTGGCCGACCCGCTCGCCGACCGGCCCGTGTGGGCGTGGCTGCGCCGCCGTATCGGGCTGCTGCTGTTCCTGCACAACGTCATGCAGGTCTTCGTCGCCGCCGACCACCGGTACCGCCCCCTGTACAACCGGGCCGTCGGTTCCCAGATCGCCACGCAGCTCCGGCTCGCCGGCTACCAGCCGGACAGCGGCATCCCCGTGGTGCTGCTCGGCTACAGCGGTGGGGCCCAGGTCGCCACCGGCGCGGTCGACGAACTGCACACCCGGCTACGCTGCCCGGTCACGGTGATCATGCTCGGAGGGTTCCACAACGGCGCCAACGACCTCACCCACGCCGAGCACGTGCATCAACTCACCAGCGCGAGCGACCGGATCGAGCGGGTCGGCACCTGGATCTTCCCGCAGCGTTGGCGCCTGTTCCGCCACAGCGGATGGAACCGAGCCGGGCGCGCCGGGAAGATCACCGTGCATCGGCTCGACCCGGCCACCCACCTCGGGCCGCGCAGCTACATCAGCCCGGAGGGCCGACTGCCCGATGGCCGCAGCTACCTCGACCACACCACCGACACCGTGATCGCGCTCATCCGTGCCCGCCACGGCGCGACCGCGGCGACGGACGAACCGTTGCGCGGCGATGCCGGGCGACCATCGTCCGCAGGGTGAAGACGCGACCTCCTCCGTCCGGACAACGTCGACGAAGTCGATCAGAGAGCTGACTTCCCAAGCGCGGACCCAGCCGAGGCTGTGGTGCCGCAGGCGTTCGCGTCGGCCGGTCCGAGCGACCGGCCGACCGCGGCCATCGGCGTTGAGCGTGGCGTTGGCAAAGTTGCCCCGCCACTCAGAATCGCTCCGCCGCGCGTGACGACTGATGTCGCGAACATCAAGTCCCGCTCTGTTCCGGCAACTTCATCCAGAGTCGAACCGCTCCGACAATCGGAGCGTGTATTTGCTGTTGTAAAGTGCGCGAGCGCGGCGATCTGGAGGCGTATTACCATACCGGCCGGAGTATCTTGACAGGGGAGCTGCCATGGCCAGGAGCGGTTCACGAGCCGGGCTCCTCGGGCGGCGAAGCGAGTGCCGGGTCCTCGACGACCTGTTGGCAGGCGTCAGGGCCGGGCGTAGCGGGGTCCTGGTCCTGCGTGGTGAGGCGGGGATCGGGAAGACCGAGCTCTTGAGATACCTCCTGGAGCGTGCCGTCGGATGCCGCACGGTCAGGGCCGCCGGGGTCCAGTCCGAGATGGAGCTCTCCTACGCCGGTCTGCATCAGCTCTGCGCTCCTCTGCTGGCCGGCCTCGACGAGCTGCCCGAGCCTCAACGCGACGCGCTCGGCACGGCGTTCGGGCTGCGCGCCGGCGACGCACCGGACCGCTTCCTCGTCGGCCTGGCCACTCTGAGCCTGCTCGCGGACGCCGGAGGGGACCAGCCGCTGGTCTGCCTCGTCGACGACGCCCAGTGGCTGGATCGCGCGTCCGCACTGACCCTGGCGTTCGTCGCTCGCCGGCTGCTCGCGGAATCGGTCGTGCTCGTCTTCGCCGTCCGCGAGCCCAGCGCCGGCGAGGCACTCGGCGGTCTCCCCGAGCTGCCCGTGACGGGGCTGACCGAGCGCGACTCCCGAACACTCCTGGACTCGGTCGTCACCGGGCCCCTCGACCAGCGGGTGCGCGACCGCATAGTCGCCGAGGCGCGCGGCAACCCGCTGGCCCTTCTCGAGCTGCCGCGCGGGTTGACCGCGGCGGAGATGGCCGGCGGCTTCGGGCGTCCGGACGCGTGGCCGTTGTCGAGCCAGATCGAGCAGGGATTCCTCCGCCGCGTCCAGTCGCTTCCGGCCGCGACGCAACGTCTGCTGTTCACCGCGGCCGCCGAGCCGGTCGGCGACGCGACGCTGTTGAGACGTGCGGCCGAGCGGCTGGGGATCGACGTCGACGCCGCCGCGTCGCACACCGACGCGGCGGATCTGATCACGCTCGGCACCAGTGTGCGGTTCCGGCACCCGCTGGTGCGCTCGGCGGCCTATCGCGCGGCGGGCCCGACCGACCGGCGCGAGGTGCACAAGGCGCTGGCCGAAGCGACCGATGCTCAACTCGACCCCGATCGCCGGGCCTGGCACCTGGCCGCCGCGGCCTCGGAACCCGACGAGACGGTTGCCGCCGAACTGGAGCGCTCCGCGAGCCGGGCGCAGGCGCGCGGCGGCATCGCGGCGGCGGCCGCGTTCCTCCAGCGCGCGGCCGCGCTGACGCAGGACCCGGCCCGACGTGCCGAGCGCGCGGTGGACGCCGCACAGGCGAAGCTGCACGCCGGGGCGTTCGAGCCGGCGGCCGCGCTTCTCGCCACGGCGGAGGCCGGACCTCTCGACGAGCTCGGGCGCGCGCGGATCGATGTGCTCCATGCCCAGATCGCGTTCGCCCAGAACCGCGGCAGCGAGGCCACTCCGCTGCTGCTCGCCGCCGCTCGTCGGTTCGGGCGGCTCGACGCCGCGCTCGCCCGTAGGACCTACTTGGACGCCGTCGCGGCGGCGATATTCGCCGGCCGCCTGGCGCGCGGCCCGGGCCTGCGGGAGGTGGGCGAGGCCTCCCGCGGCGCGCCACCGCCGCAGCAGCCGGCACGGGTGCCCGACATGCTGCTGGATGCCCTTGCCGTGCGCCTCACCGACGGTTACCCGGCTTCGGCGCCGCTGATGGGGCGAGTCCTCGAAGCGGTTTGCGACGAGGAGATCCCCCACCAGGAGGCGCTGCGCTGGCTCTGGCTCGCAGCGGTCCTCGCCGCGGATCTCTGGGACGACGAGCGTGCGCACGTGGTCGCGACCCGGTACGTGACGATCACCCGCGAGGCCGGCGCGCTCAGCGCGCTCCCCGAGGCACTCGACAACCGCGCGAACATGCACCTCCTCGCCGGGGAGCTGACGGCAGCCGCGTCGCTGGTCGAGGAGGCCGCAACGGTGTGTGCGGCGATCGGGTCCAGCCGGGCGCGCGTGGTGACGCTCGGCCTGGCCGCCTGGCGTGGTCGCGAGCGCGAGGCCCGCACGCTGATCGACGCGATCATGAGCGAGGCCGTGCCCCTTGGCCAGGGGGCTGCCGTCACCACCACACACTGGTACCACGCGGTGCTCTGCAACGGCCTCGGCCAGTACGCGGACGCGCTGGCGGCGGCGCAGGAGGCGGCCGCCTACCCGCAGGAGTTCGCCGCGCCGCAATGGGGCTTGGTCGAGCTGGTCGAGGCGGCCGCACGCAGCGGCGAACCAGAGGTCGCGGCCGACGCGCTCGCGAAGCTCTCCGAGACGACACGAGCCAGCGGCACGGACTGGGCACTCGGTGTGGAAGCGCGCTCACGGGCGCTCCTGAGCGAGGGCGACGCCGCGGAGCACCTCTATCGTGAGGCGATCGAGCGGCTCGCCCGGACCCGGGTCCGCGTGGAGCTGGCCCGCGCACAGCTCCTGTACGGCGAGTGGTTGCGCCGCGAGAACCGCCGAGTCGACGCCCGTGCCCAACTGGGCGTCGCACATGACATGTTCAGCCGGATCGGGGCCGAGGGATTCGCCGAACGCGCGCGAAGCGAGCTGCAGGCCACGGGAGCGAAGGTGCGCAACCATGTCGTCGCGGCGCCTACGGCCCTGACCGCCCAGGAGGCGCAGATCGCTCGTCTGGCCGGCGAGGGGCTCACCAACTCCGAGATCGGCGTCCAGTTGTTCATCAGCCGGCACACGGTCGAGTGGCACCTCCGCAAGGTGTTCTCGAAGCTCGGCATCTCCTCCCGCAGGGAGATCCGCGCCATGGGGCTCGAAGGCGAGGCGACGCCGGCCTGAGGGCCGGTGGGGCGGATCATGGCGCGGACGCGGGGTCCGGCACGCCGATCCGCCGCGTTGCAGCTCGACGCACCAGACCGCGCTCACCGGCGCTGATCGGGCGCCGCTGCCTTCCTGCGGCCTGATCCGCCGGACAGGCCCTGGTCCGCGACCGCATCCGGGTGCGGGGTCCGGAAGCCGGCGGCACGGTCGGTGTCGAGTCCGGTGACCAGGCCGCGCAGGACGGGGCCGTACTCCGGGTGGGAGAGGGCGAACGCCATCTGGGCGACCAGGTAGTCGGCCGGATTGCCGGTGTCGTACCAGCGGCCCTGGATGACCTGCCCGTACACCGCGCGGGTGGCGGCGTAGGCGTTGATGGCGTCGGTCAGGTAGACCTCACCGGTCCTGTGCTCGTACCAGCGGCGGGTCTGCTCGCGCAGTTCGTCGATGATGCCGGGGGTGGCGACGTAGCCGCCGATGGCCGCGTACGACGACGGGGCGGCAGCGGGCTCGGGCTTCTCGACCAGGCCGGTGATGCGCAGTTGACCGTCCCCGAGGTCTTCCTTGACGAGGGGCACGCCGTAGCGCTGGGAGTGGGTGGGGTCCATCGGCATGAGAGCCAGCACCGGGCAGCCGGTCTGCTCGTACGCGCGGACCAGTTGCTGGGCGCGGGGGACCTCGGCCACGAAGACGTCGTCGGGCCACAGCACCAGCACCGGCTCGTCGCCGAAGGCGCGGGCGGCGTTCAGTACCGGGGTGCCGTTGCCGTACGGGCCGTACTGGTCGACGTAGGTGATGTGGCCCCGACGGGCCAGCTCCGCGACCTCCTCCACCACGTCGGCGTAGACAGACTTGCCGTCTTCGCGGAGCTGTCCGACGAGGACGGGGTTGGGGCGGAAGTGGTCCTGGATGAGGCTCTTGCCGCCGGAGACGACGATGGTGATGTCGGTGATGCCGGAGTCCACCAGTTCGCGCACGGTGTGCTCGATGACCGGCTTGTCGCCGACCGGGAGCATCTCCTTCGGTGTCGCCTTCGTCAGCGGCAGCAGACGGGAGCCGAGTCCGGCGGCGGGGATCACGGCCCTGCGGATCGTCGGGGACATCACGTCTCTCTCACGAGGTTCTACCCCTGCCCGGGGAGCCGGCGCAGAGCGTCGGAGATCGCTTCCATCCGCTCGTCGAGGTCCACGATCTCGCGGCGCAGCTCGTTGACGCGGGTCCTGAGCACCGTGGCCTCGGCGGCCAGCGACACGACTGTGGCCGCCATGTCGCCCCGGTTCTCGGTGGCTCGGGTCATGGTGCGTCCAGTTGTACGGCGGAGATGTCGAGGATCAGCTTCACCTTGTCGCTGATCAGTACTCCGCCCGTGGCCAGTGCCGAGTTCCAGTCGATCCCCCAGTCGGAGCGCTTCAGGGTGGCCGTGCCTTCGAAGCCGACACGGTTCTGCCCGTCGCTGTCCTGGCCTGCCCCACCGAATTCGAGATCGATGTGAAGGGGCAGCTCGATGTCCTTGATGCGGAGGCCGCCGGACATGCGGAACCGGCCGTCACCGGCATCGACGATCCCGGTGGAGCGAAAGCTCATGAGCGGGAACGTCGCCGAGTCGAGGAAGTCCGGGCCGGTGACATGGGCGTCCCGCTGCTCGATGCCCGTGTCCAGACTGCCGGTCTGGACACTGACGTGAGCCTCGGACCGGGTGGGATGAGCACCGTCCAGCCTCAGCAGCCCTTCGAAGACGGTGAATTTCCCGCGCACGTTGCTGATCATGGCATGTCGGACGGAAAACCCGATCGCGCTATGGACCGGGTCGATGGTGTAGGTGCCCGTCAGCCCTTGATAGGGGGCGGCATTTGGAATGGTTATTTCCCTGCGATTGGGCATGGGGGAGCCGTTCCTTCGTGAGTGGAGTTCGTACGGCAATGAATCCGGTGGTCCCCTGCCCGTCGGCAGGGGACCACCGGCAGGAATTACTGCTGCTGCGCGAGCCAGTCGGCGAACCGGGTCTCGGCGACGTGCGCGTCCGGCCCCGGGATGAGCGTGGTCTCCTGCACCTCGGCACCGGAGTACGGGGCGTGCGGGTCCGTGACGACCGTGCGGGGATCGTTCTTGGCGGCGAGCCCCTTGCCGATGAGCTCGTCGAGCTGGAACACGTCGGGGCCCGCGACCTCGACCACGCCGTTCACCGGGGTGCCGACCGCGGTGCGGCCGACGGCCGCGGCCACGTCGCCGGAGTAGATGGGCTGGATCTTGACGGGGGCCAGACGCACGGTGTCGCCCTCGGTCGACATGTCCGCGATCCCCTTCATGAACTCGAAGAACTGGGTGGCATGGACGATGGAGTAGGGGATGCCGGAGTCCTTGATCAGCTCCTCCTGGGCCTGCTTGGCTCGGAAGTAGCCGCTCTCCTGGAGGCGTTCGGTGCCGACCACGGACAGCGCCACGTGGTGCGTCACGCCCGCCTCGGCCTCCGCCTTGAGCAGGTTGGTCGTGGAGGTGCGGAAGAAGTCCATGACGGCGTCGTCCGCGAAGGAGGGGGAGTTGGACACGTCGACCACGACCGACGCGCCCTCCAGGACCTCGGCCAGGCCCTCGCCCGTCAGGGTGTTGACGCCGGTGTTGGGCGCGGCCGCGACCGCCTCGTGGCCGTGCTCGTTGAGCTTGCCGACCAGCTTCGAGCCGATGAGCCCGGTGCCACCGATCACTACGACCTTCATAACGAATTTCCTTTCGGACGCTTTCTCTCTTCACCAGAAGAGACAGGACAGTGGCCCTGGTTGTGACAGGGATTCTCGGAATCGCGAAAATTCTTCATTCGACGAGCTTTCCCTCGCTCGAGACGTCCTCCATCAGAGAGGAAATCTCGTCCGGGACGGCCGGAATGCTCTCGCGTGTGACACCCGTCGTCGGGGACCACACGAGATTGACCTGCAGAGCGGGATCCAGGTCGGGATAGTCGCTGCGGTTGTGACAGCCACGGGTCTCGCGACGCTCCAGGGCCGCTTCGAGGGTGGCCCGGGCCGCCAGGGCGGCGGACTTGAGGTCGAAGGCGTGCGCGAGGTCCTGGTAACCGGCGATGTCCGGGTGTACGCCGACGTCCTCCATCCGCTTCTCGATCACCGACATCTCCGCCAGCCCGGCGCGCAGGCCCTCTTCGTCGCGTACGACTCCCGCGTGCTCGGTCATGGTGTTGCGGATGGCGCGCTGCAGGGCGCGGACGTTCTCCGGTCCGTCGGCCGCGAGAAGATCGTCGATCTCCGCACGGGCCCGCGCGACGGCCGACGCCGACCGCGGCTGCGCGGTCAGGGACTGTGCGTAGGCGGCGGCCGCCCGGCCCGTGATGCGGCCGAAGACCAGCAGCTCGATGAGGCTGTTGCCGCCGAGGCGATTGGCGCCGTGCAGCCCGCTCGACGCCTCACCGATGGCGTACAGGCCGCGCACTTCGGTGCTGTGGTCCTCGGGACGCACCCACACCCCGCCCATCGAGTAGTGCGCGGTGGGCGCGATCTCGATCGGCTCGCGGGTGATGTCCAGCATCTGCAGGTCCAGAAGCGTCTGGTAGACGCGGGGCAGCCGCGTCATGATCGTCTGCCGGGGCAGGTGGGAGACGTCGAGCCACACACCTCCCTTGGGGGTGCCCCGCCCTTCCTTGATCTCCGTGTACGAGGCGAGGGCCACGCGGTCGCGGGTGGACAACTCCATGCGGTCGGGGTCGTAGCGGGCCATGAAGCGTTCCCCGAGCGCGTTGCGCAGGACCCCGCCCTCGCCCCGGGCCGCCTCGCTGACCAGGGTTCCGGCCGCGCTCTCCGGCTCGATGATCCCGGAAGGATGGAACTGCACCAGCTCGGCGTCGCGCAGGCGGGCACCGGCCTCCACGGCCAGGCGGAAGGAGTCACCGGTGTTCTCGTCGCGCCGCGAGGACGTGCGCCGCCAGATACGGGTGTGGCCGCCCGCGGCGAGAATGACGGCGTCGGCGTGGATGAGGTAGCGCCTGCCGTTCGTGAGATCGAAGCCGTAGGCACCGAAGACCGCGCCGTCGTGCACCAGGAGCCGGGTGACGTAGACGCCGTCGAGCACGGGGATCTTCAGCTGATCCGCGCGCCTGATGAGCGTGCGCTGGATCTCCAGGCCGGTGTAGTCGCCTGCGAAGGCGGTGCGCCGGAACTTGTGCGCGCCGAAGAAGCGCTGGGAGATCCGGCCGTCCTCCTCCCTGGCGAAGGCCATGCCGTAGCGTTCCAGGTCGTCGATACCGCGGGCGGCACCCTGGGTGACGATCTCGGCCGTGCGAGGGTCGGCCAGCAGATAGCTCTCCTTGAGAGTGTCGGCCGCGTGCTGCTGCCAGCTGTCCTCGGGGTCCATGGTGGCCAGGGCCGCGTTGATCCCGCCGGCGGCAAGTGCCGTATGGGCGTCCTCCTTGGGGCGCTTGCCGACCGCGAGGACGTCCATGCCGGCCTCGGCCAGTTCGATCGCCGCCCGCAGCCCGGCACCTCCGGTGCCGATCACCAGCACCGTGGTGGACAGACCTTGTTCGTTGATAGCCACCGTTCACTCCGATCGCCGTGGTTGTCACTCACTACGACCAGGACGTCCCGGGATCTGTGACACGCTTTGTCAGTGACACCGTGTGTGAGGGCGTCACGGCACGATGCGGTCCAGCGGTACGTCCGGGTCGGAGAGGCGCGCGTCGTCGACGTCGGCCCCGGAGGTGATGAGGGACCGGATCGGGTCCATGACGTCCCACACGTTGACGCTCATGCCCGCCAGGACACGGTTGCCCGCCATCCAGAAGGAGACGAACCGTCGCTCGGACGGCTCGCCGCGGAAGACGACGCGGTCGTATCCCCCTGGCTCCGTGTAACCCGTGTACTCCATGCCGAGGTCGTACTGATCCGTGTAGAAGTACGGCAGCCTGTCGTAGACCGCGTCCTTGCCGAGCATGCTCAGCGCCGCCACCTCCGGCTGACGCAGGGCATTGGCCCAGTGCTCGACCCGGAGGTGGCGGCCGAGCAGCGGGTGGTAGGCGTTGGCGACGTCACCCGCGGCGTAGACGTCGGCTGCCGAAGTCCGCAGATGCTCGTCGGTGACGATGCCGTTCCGCACGTCCAGGCCCGCCTCCTGGGCGAGTTCGACATGAGGGGTGATGCCGACGCCCACGACGACGGCGTCCGCGGCCAGGTGCCTTCCGTCGGCCAGCCGCACCCCGTCCACCCGCCCGCCCGTTCCGGTGAGGGACTCCACCTGCACGCTGGGCAGCAGGTCGACGCCGTGATCGGCATGGAGCGCCGCGAACACCTCGGCCGCTTCTCGCCCGAGCGCCTTCAGCAGGGGAAGCTCCGAGTGGTTGAGTACCGTCACCTCGGCGCCGGCCGTTCGGGCGGCCGCGGCGGTCTCCAGGCCGATCCATCCGGCACCGATCACGACGATCTTCGCCCCCGCCCGGAAGGCGGACTTGAGTCGTTCGCTGTCTCCCACGCGGCGCAGATACAGAACGTTGTCGAGATCCGCACCCGGGACCGACAGACGACGCGGGGACGAGCCGGTGGCCAGGAGCAGTTTGTCGTAGGGGACCTGACGGCCGTCGTCCAGTTCCACCGTCCGCGCACGCCAGTCGACTGCGCGCGCACGGGTGTTCAGCAGCAGGTCGACGTCGTGTTCCCGGTACCAGTCATCGGGATGCACGAAGATCGATTCGCGCTCCTCCTTGCCCAGCAGATAACCCTTGGAAAGCGGCGGCCGAATGTACGGCTTCTCACGCTCGTCGCCGATGATGACGAGCGCTCCGCTGTGGCCGTGCTCCCGCAGCGCCTCCGCCGCCTTGCCCGCGGCCAGGCCGCCGCCGACGATCACGAAAGTGTTCACAGGATGCCTCGTCTCGGATGTCGCATGCCGTGAGTCATGTCGGGAGGGACACCCATCAGACCGCGTAGCCCCTCATCCTGTGACAACCCCGGCGACGGCTCGGGCGGGGCACACCCCTGCTGTCACACCGTCATGAGCATCCTGGTCATATCTCCAGCCGGAACGCTGGAGGAGAAGATGACGTACGTGATCGCCCAGCCTTGTGTCGACGTCAAGGACCGAGCCTGCCTCATCGAGTGCCCTGTGAACTGCATCTACGAGGGCAACCGCACGCTCTACATCAATCCCTCCGAGTGCGTGGACTGCCACGCCTGCGAGCCGGTCTGCCCGGTGGAGGCCATCTTCCACGAAGAGGACGTCCCGCAGCACTGGGCGCACTACACAACCATCAACGCCGAATACTTCAGGACGTCCTCCGGGCGGCAGGGTGAGCCGCTCGTCCTTGACGGTGACCACCGCCTGATCACCCGGTTGCCACCGCAGAGTTCGCACAAGAACGACATCGCCGTCTTCAGCGCCCGCAAGGAAGAGGCCGCTGACGCCGATCTTTGGTTCCCCTCCTGAGGGCAGGTCCTGTCACACAGCGCGGCGCTGCCCGGTCTTATGAAGGGGGCTGTGATGTGGAGAGCCGTCGTGTGCCAGGGGCACACGACGGCTGCACGGAAACGCCTGCAGACGGCATACCGTTGAGCAGGGGACCGATGTCGTCGGCTACGAGGCCAGCGTGATGGTCGTCGGCGTCCCCTGCCAGGCCATCTTCGCGTAGGGGCACAGCGAATCGGCCTTCTCGAGGAGCGGGGCGGCGATCTCGGGATCGATGTCCGGCCACTTGACCACCAGGTCGATGTGCAACAGGTAGCCGCCGTCCTCCGGGTCCCGGCCAAAGGCCACCGTCGCCTCCACGGAGATCGCGGCGGGATCGAGCGGGACCTGCCGTGCCACCAGGCTCAGTGCCCCGTGGTAGCAGGCGGCGAAGCCGGCGGCGAACAACTGCTCGGGATTCGTCCCTTGGCCGTCTCCTCCCAGTTCGGCAGGCATGCGAAGGTCGATGTCCAGGGCTCCGTCGGCCGAGCGAGCTCTCCCCGAGGCCCGCCCGTGACTCGCTGTCCCACCGTTGACGGTCACTGTCGTGGTGTAGATGGGGGCGAAGGACTCTCCTTCGAAGTCCTTGTCGGTGGACAGATCGGGCAACGGGGTCCGCTCGGTCACCGCGTGACTCCGTCAACGACGCAGTACGCGGCCAGGCGTGGAGTCGGCAGTCCAAGGGTGGGGCCCGCCGAACCGACTTTGGGAAATGCCATGTTGTATGCACCCTTCAACGTAGTGGGGGAAGTTCCGGGTTCCGGACAGCTGGTTGACCGACAAGTCACCTCGGTTGTGACAGCCGCCCGACGCGGAGTCGGCTTATCGCCGTACGAGCCGCACTGCCAGTACGGCAGGATCGGCCCGCCCGGGCATCGGGGCGAAACCCGACTTCTCCAGTTCCCCGATCACCTTCGTACGGGCGATCGGTCACATCCAGAACGTTTCGTGGTGCTCCCGCAGCAGACCGCCCTCGCCCCGTACCCAGTAGTGGAAGCGTGTCCGGATCCGATTCGCGTCGGCCGACGCCACCATGCGTCCTCCGTACTCGTGCCGGCCGATCCGCTGCGTCGGGAGGTCGTGCGTGGTCTCGTGATGAGGGAGGCGGGCAGGCGGGAGCTGGATGAGCAGCGCACTTCCGGGCACGAGTGCTTCGGCGATGGCCGGCCACAGGGCACGCCGCGAAGCGGGGTCGAGACAGGCGATCGTGTTATGGCAAACGGCCACGTCGGCCACCTCGTGCAGGTCCGCCTCATCGAGCGTGTGAGGGTGCACGGTGACCCGCGTCCTCAGGTCGGCGGGCAGCGATGCGAGGCGCGTCATCAGTGGGGAACGCATGGAACGTGCGGGCTCGACAGCATGCACGGGGACTCGCGACTCCATGAGGCTCATCAGCGTGACACGTCCGGTGCCGGCGCCGACGTCCAGCACGCCGAGACGGGCGTTCCCGACATCGCGGCGGTACAGCCGGCGTACGCGTGCCCCGTCCCGCTCCGCCTGCAGGACGTCGTAGAACTCGGCACTGATCGCATAGGCGTCCTGCTCCTCTCGACCAGGGGGAGCGACGGACACCATCGCGAGGGAAGGGTGTATATCCAGCGGGGATGCGGAAACCGCCATGACTTGGGTACCTCCTCACGCATCTGCAGGGCGCCCGCGGCACCCCTGGTCGTTCCACGGCCTGCGGTCCGCGGGTTCACCGTCGGCGCGCCGTGCTGTCGACAAGGTGTTCACCCCTGCCAGTCGTAGCGATCGCGCGCTCGGACAACCGTCTCCGGGTCGACCGCGCCGGCCCGCGCCAACCGGTCCAGGGCGGCGACGACGATCGACTCGGCGTCGACATGGAAGTAGCGGCGCACGGCATCACGGGTGTCCGACAGTCCGAAGCCGTCCGTTCCCAGCGACGAGTAGTCCTGCTCGACCCATTGGCTGATCTGATCGGGCACCTGCCGCATCCAGTCGCTGACCGCCAGGACGGGCCCTTGGACACCCGACAGCGCGGCCGTCACGTACGGGATGCGCTCCTCACCCCGCAGCCGCGCCCTGTCGGCGCACAAGGCATCGCGGCGCAGCTCTGTCCAGGACGTCACCGACCAGACGTCGGCGTGGACTCCCCACTGGGACAGCAGCAGCTCCTGGGCATCGACCGCCCAGTGGATGGCCGTGCCGGAGGCCAGCAGTTGGATCCGCGGTCCCGCGCCGCGCACCTCCGCCTGCCGGAAGCGATAGATGCCCCGCAGGATCCCTTCCTCGACCGATGGCCCGGTGGGCGTGGTGGGCATGGCGGGCTGTCGCTTGGGTTCGTTGTAGACCGTCAGGTAGTAGAAGACGTCCTCGGGCCGGTCGCCGTACATGCGCCGCAGCCCTTCCCGGACGATCACCGCGATCTCGTACGCGAAGGCCGGGTCGTAGCTCACAGCGGCCGGATTCGTGGAGGCCAGCAGGTGGGAGTGCCCGTCGGCGTGCTGCAGTCCCTCGCCGGTCATCGTCGTACGGCCGGCCGTCGCCCCGATGACGAAGCCACGGCCCATCTGATCCGCCAGGGCCCAGAACTGGTCGCCCGTGCGCTGGAATCCGAACATGGCGTAGAAGATGTAGAAGGGGATCATGGGTTCGCCGTGTGTGGCGTACGACGTCGCCGCAGCGGTGAACTCGGCCATCGACCCGGCCTCGGTGATGCCTTCGTCGATGAGCTGACCGTCCCTGGCCTCCCGGTAGTGCAGCAGCTGATCGCCGTCGACCGGCTCGTAGGTCTGGCCCTTCGGCGAGTAGATCCCGGCCGTCGGGAACAGGGACTCCATGCCGAACGTACGTGCCTCGTCGGGGATGATGGGGACCCAGCGCCGCCCCGTCCCCTCGACGCGCATCAGGTCCTTGACCAGCCGGACCAGCGCCATGGTGGTGGCCACCTCTTGTCCGCCGAAACCCTTCCGGAGGGCTTCGAAGGGGCCGGAGGGCGGTTCCTGGAGCGGCTTGGCCACCACCCTCCGTACCGGGACGGGGCCCGCCAGAGCCGCACGCCGTTCGCGGAGGTACCGCACCTCGTCCGAGTTCTCACCGGGGTGCCAGTACGGAACCAGGTCCCCGCTCAACGCGCTGTCCGGGATGGGGAGTTCCAGCGTGTCGCGCATCCGACGGAACTGGGCCATGGTCAGCTTCTTCATCTGATGGTTGGCGTTGCGGGACTCGAAGTCCGACCCCAGGGTGTGGCCCTTCACGGTCTGGGTGAGGACCACGGTCGGCTGCCCCTTGTGCTCGACCGCGGCCCGGTAGGCGGCGTAGACCTTGAGGGGTTGGGAACTGCTGGGGTTTCACTGCGTACGAGGGTGTTCTGGCGCGTGAGTGAGCGTGGAGGGTCTTGGCGGGCGGCTGGGTGCTGCTGTCCCGGGAGGGGAATCGGGGTTCGTTCGTCGAATGTGTGACGTTTCCGGGTGGGGTTCGTTGGGTGTGATGAGCGGGTTTTCGAGGGGCTGCATGATGCCAGGGGGTGTGGGGTGGGCGGGTTGCGGGAGCTTGCGGCGTCGTGTGTCGTGCCCGGTCCCTCGGGGGTGGCGGTCCGTACCCGGTTGAAGCAGCTCACGCCCGCCGATGTGAAGGTCCTCGCGCTGGTCGGTGCGCACCTCGGGTCGCTGGCCTCCCGGGATCTGAAGGTGCGGTGCGCGCAGGGTCTGGAGCACTCCGCGCAGACGTG
>NZ_JOEY01000012.1 GCF_000718165.1 Streptomyces fulvoviolaceus
CGCCGAGACCTCCGGTGTCTGCCACTTCGCCTACGACGACGAGGAGACCTGCCTCGCCGAGGTCCGCTACCTCCTGTCGATGCTCCCGCAGAACAACCGCGAAACACCGCCGGTCTTCGACAGCGGGGATCCGGCCGAGCGCCGCAACGAGCCGTTGCTCGACCTCGTCCCCCTCGACGGCACCCGCCCCTACGACATGCGGGCGGTCGTCGAGGAGATCGTGGACGACGGCGAGTACCTGGAGGTCCACGAGCACTGGGCCACCAACGTCATCGTGGCCCTGGCCCGCATCGAGGGCCGTGTGACCGGCATCGTCGCCAACCAACCGCAGTCGCTGGCCGGAGTGCTGGACATCGACGCGAGCGACAAGGCCGCCCGCTTCGTGCAGCTGTGCGACGCCTTCAACATCCCACTCGTCACCCTGCTCGACGTGCCCGGCTTCCTTCCTGGCGTCGACCAGGAGCACGGCGGGATCATCCGCCACGGCGCGAAGCTGCTGTACGCCTACTGCAACGCGACCGTGCCGCGGATCTCCCTGATCCTGCGCAAGGCCTACGGCGGCGCGTACATCGTCATGGACTCCCGCTCGATCGGCGCGGATCTGTCGTACGCCTGGCCGACGAACGAGATCGCCGTCATGGGCGCCGAGGGGGCCGCGAACGTGATCTTCCGACGGGAGATCGCGGCCGCCGAGAACCCCGAGGCCGTACGTACTCAGAAGATCAAGGAGTACCGGTCGGAGCTGATGCACCCGTACTACGCGGCCGAGCGCGGCCTGGTCGACGACGTCATCGACCCGGCGGAAACCCGCGAGGTCCTGATCAGATCCCTGGCGATGCTGCGGACCAAACACGCCGACCTCGCCAGCCGCAAGCACGGCAACCCGCCGACGTAGAGCGCCACTTGAAGGAGGACACCCACCATGACCTCACCCGCGTCCACGACATCCCCGTCGCCCGCGGTCCGCATCGTCAGGGGCACACCCTCCGCGACGGAACTCGCCGCGGTCCTGGCCGTTCTGACGATCCGTACGACCTCCCCCACCGACACCTCACCGCGAAGCGACGGGCAACGAGCCGACTGGCACCGCCCCGACACCGCCCATGGCTACCGGAACCCGCTGAGCTGGCGCTGACCGCTGCCGATCCCCAGAAGACCCAGGACACCCAGAACACCCAGAACACCCAGGACGCCTAGGAGACCTAGGAAACCCCATGCGCCTCGCCGTCACCGGCTCCATCGCCACGGACCACCTGATGGCCTTCCCGGGCCGCTTCACCGATCACCTGCTCCCCGACCGGCTCGACCGGATCTCCCTCTCGTTCCTCGTCGACACCCTGGAGGTGCGCCGCGGCGGAGCCGCCGCGAACATCGCCTTCGGACTCGCCGGACTCGGTCTCACCCCCCTCCTCGTCGGCGCCGTCGGCGGCGACTTCGCGGAGTACGAGGTCTGGCTCAAGGACCACGGCGTCGACACCGGCGGCGTCCGGGTGTCCGCGGACCGGGGCACCGCCCGGTTCCTGTGCGTCACCGACCAGGACGCCAACCAGATCGCGGCGTTCTACACGGGAGCCATGGCCGAGTCCCGCACCATCGACCTGCGGGACGTCGTCGCCCGTTGCGGCACCGTCGACCTGGTACTGGTGTCGCCCGGCGACCCCGAGGCGATGCTGCGCCACACGGAGCAGTGCCGCACGCTCGGTCTGGCCTTCGCCGCGGACCCGTCCCAGCAGATCGCCCGCCTCGACGGCACCGCGCTGAGGCGTCTGGTGGACGGCGCCCGGTGGCTGTTCACCAACGAGTACGAGGCGGCGCTGCTGCTGGAACGGACGCGCTGGACCCGGCAGGCCGTACTCGAACGGGTCGGCGCCTGGATCACCACCTGTGGTGCGCGGGGAGTGCGCATCGACCGGTCCGGGCACCCGGAGCTGACGGTGCCCGCCGTGCCCGCCCCGCGCGTCGCCGACCCGACCGGTGCCGGCGACGCCTTCCGGGCCGGCTTCCTGTGGGCCGTCGCCCAAGACCTGCCGCAGCTCTCCGCGGCGCAACTGGGCTGTGCCCTCGCCGCACTCGCCCTGGAGACAGTAGGCCCGCAGACCTACCGGCTCGGCGCACGGCGGCTCCATGACGGCGTCAAGACGGCGTACGGGACCCAGGCCGCCCCGCTCCTCGCCGCACTGGCCCGCCATCCGCCTCCCCGCCCCCGGCAGAGATCGATACGGTGAGCCCGGGCTCGAAGTCGCCTCGGTCCCGGTGGGTCGGATCGTCGACGGCCGGAAGCAGGTCCGGGACGACGACCGGGGCAAGGAGACCGCCGCCGGGACGCCGTCGACGGCACCCCGTCCTC
The DNA here is from genome assembly GCF_000718165.1 of Streptomyces fulvoviolaceus. GTDB lineage: Bacteria > Actinomycetota > Actinomycetes > Streptomycetales > Streptomycetaceae > Streptomyces > Streptomyces fulvoviolaceus. The sequence goes on from NZ_JOEY01000012.1 coordinate 2,348, forward strand.
GACATCAAGCCTCAAGCCCTACGTGGCCGAGTTCGGCCGGCAGGGCCCCCACCAACCGGCCCCACCGGGCGACCGAGATGATGCGCGAGTACCACTGAAACCGAAAGGGGCCCGACGTGCGGCTGCGCTGTGCCGTCCTCGACGACTACCAGAACGCTGCGACCCGACTCGCCGACTGGTCACCGCTCGCGGCCAAGGTGGAGGTCGTCACCTTCGACACCCACTTCACCGACGAGGACGCCCTGGCCGCTGCCCTCGCCGACGTCGACATCGTGGTCACCCTGCGGGAGCGCGTCCCCTTCCCGGGGTCCCTCATCGCCCGCCTGCCCCGGCTGAAGCTGCTCATCGCCTCCGGCATGCGCAACACGGTCATCGACTACGCGGCCGCCGAGGCGCACGGTGTCACCGTCTGCGGTACGGCGAGTTCCTCGACCCCTCCCGTCGAACTCACCTGGGCCCTGCTGCTCGGCCTCGCCCGCGGCATCGTCACCGAGAACAACGCCCTGCGCGAGGGCGGCCCCTGGCAGTCCACCGTCGGCGCCGACCTGCACGGCAGCCGGCTCGGACTGCTCGGCCTCGGGAAGATCGGCAGCCGGGTGGCCCAGATCGGCCTCGCCTTCGGCATGGAGGTCGCCGCCTGGAGCCAGAACCTCACCAAGGAACGCGCGGACGAGGTCGGCGTCGAACTGGCAGCCTCCAAGGACGAGTTGCTCGCCGACAGCGACTTCGTCTCCATCCACCTCGCCCTCGGCGACCGCACCCGCGGCCTGCTGGGCCCCGCCGAACTCGCCCTCCTCAAGCCCACCGCCTACCTGATCAACACCTCGCGCGCGGCGATCGTCGACCAGGAAGCACTCCTCGCCGCCCTCCACGAGGGCCGCATCGGCGGCGCGGGCGTCGACGTCTTCGACACCGAGCCCCTCCCCGCCGACCACCCGCTGCGCACGGCTCCCCGGCTGCTCGCCACCCCGCACCTCGGCTATGTCTCGCGGGCCAACTACGCGACGTACTACGGCCAGGCGGTCGAGAACATCCAGGCGTACCTGGCGGGTTCTCCGGTACGACGGCTGCCGTGAGCCTTCCCTTACGGCGGCTGCCGTGACCGCTCCCATATGACGGCTGCCGTGCCCCCTCCGGATCAGGCCGCGCCCGCCGACTCGTCCACCCGCCGGTAGATCCCCTCGTTCCGGCGCAGATGGTGCAGGTCCACCAGATAGCGCCGGAGCGTCACATGGTCGACGTCGCCGTCCTCGCACCAGGCCCGCAGCTTCTCGTTGACGGTCCGCTCGGGGTACTCGACGCCCGGCTCGAAGGTCTGCTCGGCGATGTGCCGCAGCACCAGCTTCTTGCGGGTCCACTGCGCGGGCAGCCGCACGAGCCGCCCGTCCCGGACGAAGGTCCGCAGGACCATGTCGGCGCGCTCGTCCCCGGAGCCGGGGCTCCCGGCGGCTTCGTCGGCCCGCTCCCGCCGCGCGGCCTCCCGCGCGTACTCCTTGAACAGCCCGTACGCCACGCCCAGTTCCGCGTCGTCCCCGGCGGTCACCACGCCCTGCTCCCGCAGCCGCCGCAGCGCGAGCTCCGTCTCCTTCACGGAGAGCCCGGCCACCCGGCCGACCTCCACCGGACTCCCCGCACCCAGCGCCACGGCCGCGAAGGCCCGCACCCGGCTCTCCTCGGCGAACAGACGAATCAGTTGGTCGGTGTCGGTTGCCATGCCGGGAGGCTAGTGGAGCCCTCCGCCCTGCTCCGAACGATTTTCCCGCCGCCCACCGCCGCTCCGGCCCCGCCTGGCCCTTGTTCAATAAGGGTGATCCCCACATGAACGCCGTTACCAGCAGTGAACACCCGCGTTGAAGGGGAGTGCGGCGGCGAGAACTGCCGTCGTGCTCACCGAACCAAAGGAGAACGTGATGTCTCGCATCGCGAAGGTGGCCGGTGTCGCTCTCGGCACCGGTGCCGTGGTGCTCGGCGGCGCCGGTATGGCCCTGGCGGACGCGGGTGCCGATGGCAAGGCCGTCGGCTCGCCCGGCGTCCTGTCCGGCAACGTCGTCCAGGTCCCGGTCCACGTGCCGGTCAACGTGTGCGGCAACACCGTCAGCGTCATCGGCCTGCTGAACCCGGTCTTCGGCAACACCTGCGCCAACGTCAGCGACCACGACAACGGTGACTACGGCTACGGCGGCTGATCGCCCGTACGCACCAGAAGAGCCCCGGCATCTCGAGCGCCGGGGCTTTTCCATGAGCTCTGCGCCTCACGCGTACCGGTAGATCCTGCTGACGTCCTCCAGCGAGTCCGGCGTCACGTCCCACGGCGGCAGCTTCTCGTGCCGCGCGACGATCCGCCCCCGCTGCTTGCTGCCCGGTCCGGGCGGCTTGGCCGGCAGGTAGCGCGCCCCCCGGTGCCGGCTCTGCCAGCGGGACCACTGCAGGTCCACGAAGGCGTGGTGCATCCAGAACACCGGGTCGTTCACGGACGCGCCGCCGACCATGGCCCCGCCGACCCAGCGGTGCACCCGGTTGTGGTTGCGCCAGGCGACAGGGCCCCGCCCGGTCCCCCACCCCTCCAGCCGGTTGCGGAACCCCTTGGTGGTCGTGGAGTCCCAGGGCGAGACGTCGTAGACGGGGTCGGCCAGCGCCCCCGCCAGCTCGCTCTTCGTCGGCAGTGCGATCGGGTCGCGGGCCCGCCCGAGGTCCCGGGTGAGGAACTCGCCGTCGGTCACGCCCTCCTTGAGCGTCCAGTTGCCCTCCGCGTAGGCGAACGGCCCGGTCATCACCTGGCGGTCCGACCGTCGCCCGTTGCCGCCGAGCAGGTCCTTGGTCCAGGGCGCGGAGGTCGCGCTGCGGTCATTCGTCCAGTCCCAGTACGGCATCGACACCGACGAGTCCACCCGGCGCAGCGCCCGCTCCAGCTCGATCAGGAACCGCCGGTGCCAGGGCAGGAAGGAGGGCGTCATATGGGCGGTACGCAGGCCGCCCTCGCCGTCCGAGACGTAGAACTCGATGTGCATCCGCACGAACTCGTCGTACTCGCCCCGCCGCTTGACCTCCAGCATCGCCTTCACGAACCGCCGCCGCTCGGCGCGGGTCAGCGTGCTGACGTCCTTACGCGTGTACGCCATGGTCTCCCCCCATGTGTTCTTCTCCCGTGTCCCGCAGCCGCTGCCCGGGCCCGAGTTCGTCGACGGCCGCGCGGGCCGCTTCCAGAGGTGTCGCGTACGACCGGTAGTGGTCGACCATGCTCAGCCAGGTGCCGTCGGCGCGGCGCATCAGCTGCAGCGGCCGCCCGTCGACGGTGACGTGCCACTGGCCGTCGCCCAGGGTGCGGCCCGCGGAGGTCGCCGCCGTCTGGATGCCGCGGATGTGGCGGCCCCGGTAGGTCTCGTCGAACACCACGTCCGCGGGCGGTTCGGCCGCGCGCAGGGAGCGGGAGGCGGCCACGAGCGGTGTGAGCGCCACCGCGACGGCGGCCGACCCGAACAGCCCGAGCAACAGGTCCCGCCTGCTCGTACGTCTCGCCCTCCCCTTCGCCGAGGGCTCCCGTCCCACCGGTACTCCGCCGACGCCAACGACCATGATGTGCTCCTCGTCCGGTTGCCCGCGGTTCGGTTGTCGTAGCGGTAACCGCCCGGCGGCCCGTACGGTCACCGTCCGACGGCCGGTGAGGTGAACGTCCGCACCCGGAAAGCCGAAGGGCCCGGGCCGTCACACCCGGGCCCGGGCCCATCAGAACCGCCGAAGTCCCCTACAGGCCGGACCCCAGCCCCAGGTCCGCGGCCGGCACGGTCTGCAGCACGGGGGCGAGCACGCCCACCTGCGGGAGCTTCACCTCCGGCAGACCGTAGTTGTCGGGGTTCGGCTGGGTGAGCGGGGCGTCCACGGTCAGGCCCGGCGCCAGCGTCCGCAGGTCGGAGGCGGGTGCCTCGACGCCCACGTGGTCGAAGTCGTCCCCGAGGAGGTGCGGCAGCGGCGCCCTGAGGCCCGCGCCGGGCAGCGCGCCGCTGACCGGCAGCTGCGGGATGACCCGCTCCGGGATGAGGCGCCCCTCGACGTACTGCGGCCCCTCGGGCGCCCCCGGCGTCAGCAGGGGGATCTCCCCGCCGAGCTTGGGGAGCTCCATGTTGAGGGAGTTCTCGACGCCCTCCAGCGGCACGGGGACCGGGACCGTGTCCACCGCGGCGGCGGGGGTCGCGGCGCCCACCGCGGCCGCTACGCCCGTGATCACGGCGGCAATGGTTCCTCGGGTGGTCGACTTCATCTCAGGTACGGTCCCTTTCAGGAATCGGGGGCTCAACGTCCGTACCGCGTAACGATCCTGAGCCGGACACCAGCTCAAGATTCCCCCGACTGCCGCAGTAATAGGACGTACGGCAATCAGCTCGTCCAGAAGTCCCACCAGCGGGTCAGGATCAGCATTCCGATGATCCCGATGTGCAACAGCGGTGGAACCCAGGTGAATTCATCGAGGAAAGACCGCAACCAGCCCGGCGCGGGCAGGAATTGATTCCGCACGTTGAAGGACGTCACGTACCAGAACATGAGGATCGTGGCGACCCACGCCAGACAGCACCACAGGCACAGCGCGTTGATCCGGTACAGCGACTCGAACTGCAGCCAGGACACGAACCCGACGCCGAACAGGCAGCCGGCGTCGAAGGTCAGCCAGTACCAGCGGGGGAAGCGGGCGCCGGCCAGCAGGCTCATGCCGACGCAGATCACCATGCCGTAGGCGACCAGACCCAGCATCGGGTTGGGGAACCCGAGGGCCGAGGCCTGGTCGCTCTTCATGACGCTGCCGCAGGACACCACCGGGTTCAGGCTGCAGCCCGGGGTGAAGTCCGGGTCCTCGAGCAGCTTGAACTTGTCGAGGGTGATGACCCAGGAGGCCAGCAGCCCGGCGGCCCCCGTGATCACCAGCAGTGCGGCGAACGCGCGACTGCCACCCGCGGCGCGTGCCATCAGCCGCGCAGGCTGCGGGCCGGGAGGACGATGTGCGCCGCCGCGTTCAGGGTCTCGTCGGCGCCCGCGAAGGCGGCCAGGGCCTCCGGCTCGATGGGCTTGCCGGGCTCGGCCTCGGGCCAGGGGCGGGTGGTGAACACGAAGTAGGCGAAGCCGCGTTCGCCGACCGCCGCGAGCCACTCCGGCGGCGGGGAGCACTGGGCGTTGAAGCCCGGCATGCTGACGACGGCCGAACCGGCCTCGACGAGCAGGCTGACCGGGAGGCTCGGCCTGGCCTTGCCGTCGACGAGGTCGCCGCCGACGGGCAGGCCGTTGTTCTCCAGCAGCGCCTCGACGGCGGCCGTGGAGCCTTCCGGGCCGTCGGCACCGTCCCCGAGGGAGTAGGCGAGGAGGTAGGGCATGTCGCCGTCGGGGGCTTCGCCGCTCCAGGCCATCACGACGAGCGTGCCCAGGTCGGCGGCGTGGAAGGGGCGGGTTTCGCTTGGGGTTGAGGTCACCGCGCGACCTTATGACGCACCCGAACCACGGCCGGCCACGTTCTCACCCGACCGGGCGAGCGCGCACGCCCGCGCCACACGAACGAGGGACGCGTCTCGAACAGCGCGAAGGACCGACTCCGTACGGCACGGAACCGGCCCTGCACGAAGAAGGAATCTCAGCCCCCGAGCGGAAGCCCGCCGATCAGCCCGCTGGAGTTCAGCGTGTTGGTCGCGCCCTTCACGGTGTTGAGCACGGAGTCCTTGTTCTCGGTGTCGAGCGCGTCCGACTGGTGCTGCAGCGGCATCACGTCGACGGGCCGCAGCTGTCCGCTGGTGAGCGTGTTGACGGCGCCGTTGAGGCTGGTGGGCGTGATGTCGGCGGTGTTGTAGGCGAACGCGGGCGCGGCAGCACCGACGAGGGCCACGGAACCGGCAACTACAGCGGCAGCCTTCAGGGACTTCATCGTGTTCCTTTCTTCGGCAACTCATGTCACCAGAGGGAATTCGGACGCCATGCCTAACGATGTCCCTGCCCTGCGGAAACCCCGGTCGAAGTAATTGGGCTTTCATGAAAAAGCCGTTGCGCCGGCCTCGGGCAAGGCCGGCGCAACAGCGGGGTGATTCGGGCTCAGGCCGCCGGGAGCGGGACCGGCAGACCCGTCGACGGCAGCGGCAGCCCGCCCGTCGGCAGGCTCGGCAGCGCCGGCAGGCCGGGCAGGTTCGCCGCGGGCAGACCGCCGCCCAGCAGCGTGGCCGCGAGCACCCCGACGAGGCTGGTCACCACGCCAGTGACCGCCGGGACCACCTTGGTGGGGTCGCCGGAGGTGACGGCGGTGAGCAGCGTGTCGACCGCCTTCTGCAGGGCGGCGAGCGCGTCACCCAGGAGGTCGGCCGGGGCCTGCGCGGCCGCCGCCTTGGAGTCGTCGCTCGTCGTGCGCGAGGGCAGCGTCGGCAGGGTGCTGGTCGGCGCGGTGGTGGTCGGCGCCGTGGCGGTCGGCGCCGTGGCGGTCGGCGCCGTGGCGGCCGGGTCCGCGGGGAGGGTCGTCGGCGGGGTTACCGGAGCCGCGGCGGTGACCCCCGCGATGGCGGTCTTCACGGCGTCGCCGAGCTGGGTCGCCTGCTCGGGGGTGAGCTGACCGTCGTCGGCCTTGAGCACGGCACCCAGCAGATCGGTGACCGGCTTGAGTACGCCGCCGAGGTCACCCAGGGCCTTGACCTGCCCGGTGAGCGCGCCCACGTCGGGCAGCGGCGCCTTGGACGCCACCTGGACACGTTCCCGCGCCGAGTCGGCGTCTGCCGCCACCGCGGCTGGTCCGGCGAACCCGAGAAGGAGGGCGCCGCAGAGTGCGGAGGAGGCGATACGTCGGACGGGCAGACCACGCATGGGTGTTCCTTTCGAGATGCAGGGGATCTTGTGCCCACCGTGAAAGCGGCAAGCGCTCTCTGCAACCGAACGAACACGGCAGGCGACCGACCCGCCCCCGCATCCGTGGCGTCACCCCTGGTGAGGGGCCATGTCAAGCCCGACTCACCACCCCGACACCCCGACCCCCCATTCGGGGCAACGCAAACCGGCCGGCCCCCGTGATGGAGTCACGGGAGGCCGGCCGGCCGAGAGTCTCGAGTCGACGTCAGTCGTTGACGCACTCGTTGCCGAACGCGGGGTTCAGCAGACCGATGACGTTGACGGTGTTGCCGCAGACGTTGACCGGCACGTGGACCGGAACCTGGACGACGTTGCCCGACAGCACGCCCGGGGAGTGGGCGGCAGCGCCCTGCGCGCCGCTGTCGGCGGCGGCGATGCCGGCGGTGCCCGCAACGGCGGCGGCCGCAACGGTGGTCAGGGCCAGGCCCTTCGCGATACGCGACATGGAGAGGTGCTCCTTGGGGTTGACACGAACATCCGGGCGGGGATGCCCGGCGCTGTGTCAACGCGCGGCACGCACGCGGGTTGTGCCGCCAATGGGGTGATCTCCGGAGAGGCCCTACTTCACCATTCCGACACACTTGTCCGCTTTCGCCGTATTAATACGGATAGCGGCTAGAGTTGCGGACCTCTCAACGCACCCCTATAGCCAGCACATCGCATTCATGACACCCCTCCCGAAAGGGCAACGCCGGTCATGCGCAATTCCCTGCGTCCGCTGCTGCGCCGTGCGACGGTGGGGGTCCTCACCCTCGCCACGATCTGGGCTCCCGGCGACGCCCTCGCCTCCGCACCGCCCTCCCCCGAGGCCGAACGGCTCGCGTTCGCCCAGCGCTACAAGGCACTCCAGCACGGTGGCATCGTCCGCGCGGCCAACACCTCCATCAGCTGCCGTACGACCGGCGAACTGGCCGCGCCCACCTGCCCTGCCGCGAGGACGGGCGGCAGGACCGCGGTGAACGGCGACTTCAACATGTTCTACGTCGACGTCGACCGCGACCCGAACACCTACAACTCCTCCCGCGCCGAGCTCCGCGTGCCCGAGGGCGCCCGGGTGACGTACGCGCGCCTGTACTGGGGCGGCAACCTCCGGGTGGGCGAGCAGAAGCCGCCGAAGGACAACGGGCGGGTGCTGGTCGCCGAGCCCGGCGGCGCGTACAAGGCGGTCCTCGCCGACACGGTCGTGGGCCACCGGGTGGCGCAGGGCGCGGACGCCTTCCAGGCCTCGGCGGACGTCACGAAGCTGGTGCGGGCGAGCGGCTCGGGCCGGTACACGGTGGCGCAGGTGAACGTCGCGATGGGCAAGTCCGTCGCCGGGGCCTGGGGCGGCTGGACGCTCGTGGCGGCGTACGAGAACCCGAAGGAGCCGTTGCGCCATCTGGCCCTGTGGGACGGCTTCGACACCCTGAAGGCCGGCCTCGGCCGGAAGCTCCGGCTGCCCTTCCCGAAGAAGGCCACGGGCCGCCTGGGCCTCGTCGCGTACGACGGTGACCGCGGCCGCACGGGTGACTCGCTCATCCTTTCGACCGGGCGCAGGGCGAGCACGGTCCTCACCGACACCGCCAACCCCCGTGCCGATGTGCTGAATTCAACGATCAGCGAGCCCGGCGCGGTTGCCGCGGCGCGTGTGCCGTCCTATCCGAACACCCTCGGCTACGACTCCGATGTGTTCGATCTCGGGATGGCACTGCGCCCCGGCGGTGACCAGCTGGCCTTGCGGCTCGTTTCCCAGCGGGACGCGGCATGGGCCGGCGCGCTCTTCGTCACCGTCGACGCCAAGAAGTAGGCGCGTTCCCGCCCGTCCCGAGCCCTGTCCGTGAGCGAGGAAACCGCGCATGCACCAGTCATCGACCGACCCTCGGACACGGGTCCTGCACCTCACCCAGCCCGTGGACGGCGGGGTCGCCCGGGTGGTGACGGACCTGGTGCGGGCCCAGCTGACGGCCGGTCTGCACGTCACGGTCGCCTGCCCGGACGGCCCGCTCGCCCCCGCGCTCCGGGGGCTCGGCGCCGACGTACGGCAGTGGCAGGCGACGCGGTCGCCGGGCCCGACACTCGTATCAGAGGTACGGCGGCTCGCTCGTGTGGTCGAGGACGTCGGCCCCGATCTGGTGCACGCGCACAGCGCGAAGGCCGGCCTCGCTGGCCGGCTGGCCGTGCGGGGGCGGATTCCCACCGTGTTCCAGCCGCACGCCTGGTCGTTCGAGGCGGTCGGCGGGGTCACGTCGGCGCTCGCGCTGCGGTGGGAACGGGAAGGGGCGCGCTGGGCGCACCGGGTGGTGTGTGTGAGCGCGGCGGAGCGTGCGACCGGCGTGCGCGCCGGGATCGCCGGGCGGTGGCACGTGGTCCCGAACGGCATCGAGCCCGCGCGCTTCCACCCCGCCGCCGTCGACACCGTACGGGCCGCGCTCCTGCCCGAAGTCGATCCCGCGGCACCGCTCGTGGTGTGCGTGGGACGACTGTGCCGGCAGAAGGGGCAGGACATCCTGCTGCGGGCCTGGGACACCGTCCTGAGGCGGGTCCCCAAGGCGCGACTCGTGCTGGTCGGGGACGGGCCCGACGTCGCCAGGCTCAGGACCCGGGCACCCGAGTCCGTGCTGTTCGCGGGCGCCGTCACCGACACCGTCCCCTGGTACCAGGCCGCCGACCTGGTCGTCCTGCCCTCGCGCTGGGAGGGCATGGCGCTCGCCCCGCTGGAGGCCATGGCGTGCGGGCGGCCCGTGGTGGTGACGGACGTGAACGGCGCCCGGGAGAGCCTGCCGCCGGGGCTCGCCCCGCGCTGTCTCGTGCCCCCGGGGAATCCGGCGGTGCTCGCCGGATTCGTCGCCGAGCTGCTCCTCGACCCGCTGCTGCGCGAGTCGCTCGGCCACCAGGGGCGCCGCCACGTCCTGTCCACGCACGACGTGCGGCACACGGCCGAGGCGGTGGCCGGCGTGTACCGCGAGCTCCTCGGCGGCAAGCGGGCGCCGGTCGCGCCCACCGAGTACAGGGAGTCCATCCACTCGTGACTGCGGAAAGTACCGTCCCCTCGCCCGGCGGGCAGCCACGGGATCTCGGATTCTCGCCCGTCTCGGTCATGCCGCCGCGTCGCGGCGCCGGCGCCGGTTTCCGGTTCCCCGCCCGCCGGCCCCCGGCCCGGCCCGCCTCACCGGTCCCGCTGCTCGCCGCCGACGCCGTCGCCGCCCTGCTGGGCACCTTCGCGATGGCCGAGGTCCTACGTCATCCCCTCCTCGGGGCGCTGCTGGTGGCCGCGTCGATGCTGCTGCGCCCGCAACCGTCCCGGCCGGTGCCGGGGATCCTCGACGAACTGCCGGTCGTCTGCGGCCGGATCGCGGCGGCCTGGTTGACGGTCGCGGCGCTCGTGGCGGCGCACGAGCCGGACCTGGCGCTGTCCGCGACCACGCTCGTCGGCGGCTTCCTGATCCAGTCGGCGGCGGCCTGCGCGGGCCGTGGCGCCGTGCACTGGCGGCGGCGCGCGGCCCGGCTCGCCCGGCCGCGCGCGGCCCTCGTCATCGGTCCGGCGGCGACCGCGCAGCGCGTGGCCGCCGCCGTGCTGCGTCATCCGCGGTGCGGGGTGCGGCCGGTGGGGGTCGTCACCGAGCAGCCGGACGGCAGCGACGGGCTGCCGGTCCTGACGACGGGCGAGGAGGTCGAGCGGGCCCTCATCCAGAACGGCGTACGGGACGTGCTCGCCGTCCATCCGTCCGTACGGGCCGAACAGGGGCCGCTGCTGCGAGCGCTGGCCGAGTCCGGCTGCACGGTGTGGGAGATCGACGCGGACTCGCCGTCGTTCGAGACGCGGCACCAGCTCGCCGGGTTCTCCTGCCGGCGGCTGCACATGGGCTCGCGGCGGCGGGGCAGCGTCGGCAAGCGGCTGCTGGACGTGTCGGTGTCCGGGACCCTGCTCCTGCTGGCCGGCCCGCTGCTGCTGGTCTGCGCGGTGGTGCTGCGGCTGACCGACGGGCCCGGCGTGGTGTTCCGCCAGGAGCGCATCGGCAAGGACGGCAAGCCCTTCACGCTGCTGAAGTTCCGCACCCACCGCCCCGTCGACGAGCACGAAGCGGCGACCCGCTGGAGCGTGGCGAACGAGCGCCGGATGTCCTGGTTCTGCCGCTTCCTGCGCCGCACCTCGCTGGACGAGCTGCTCCAGCTGTGGAACGTCTTCCGGTGCGACATGAGCCTGGTCGGCCCGAGACCCGAACGCCCTTATTTCGTAGCCAAGTTCAGCCAGACCTACCCCGGTTATGCGGCCCGCCACCGTATGCAGACCGGCATCACCGGCCTCGCCCAGATCCACGGCCTGCGCGGCGACACCTCCATCGAGGACCGGGCCCGCTTCGACAACGCCTACATCGACAACTGGTCGCTGTGGCAGGACATCTGCATCCTGCTGCGCACCGCGGCCGCGCTCATGCGTCCGACAGGGAGCTGAGCGCATGACCCTGCACCGCATCCACCAACTGCCCCCGGTCCTCCCGGTGATGGGCGTGATCGCCCTGCTGGCCCTGCCGATCGGGCCCGGCGGCGAGGGCGGCGCCGGTCCCGCCGACGCGCTCTCCGCGCTGGTGGTGCTGTACTGCGCGATCCGTCTCGTACGGGACCGGCGGCGCCCCCTGTCCCGTACCGCCGCCGTGTTGCTGGGCCTGCCGGTGATCGGGCTGGCGGTCGCGGCGATGGGAGCCTCCTCGCCGGGGGCCGGGCTGACCGGCATGGGCCGCTACCTGCAGATCTTCGTGCTCGTCCCCGCGGCCGTGCTGCTCCTGATCCGCGACCGGGGCGACTTCCGGCTGCTGGCCTGGTCGTTCGTGGGGCTCGCCCTGTGGCAGGGGGCGCTCGGCGTGCACCAGTACGCCACCGGGACCGGCGCCTCGTACCAGGGCGAGGAGATCCGGGCGGTCGGCACCTTCGGGGCGCAGGACGTGATGGGGATGGCGACCGTCGTCTCCTTCGGCCTGGTGTGCGCGGTGGGGCTGGCGCTGGGCCGAACCGCCGTACGCGAGAGGGCCGTTGCCGCCGCTTGCGCCCTCGCGCTGCTGCTCCCGCTCGCGCTGTCCTTCAGCCGCGGGGCGTGGATCGCGACCGCGGTGACGTGCATGGTCCAGCTCGTGCTCGCCGGGATGCGGCGGGCGTTGAAGGTGGGGGCGGTCGTGGCCGCGGCCGCCGTGGTCCTGGTCGGCGGTTTCGGTGTCGGTACGGCGATGCTGCAGGAGCGGATCAGCAGCATCACGCAGGTCACCGACGCGCCCGACCAGTCCGTGACCGACCGGTACACCATGTGGGCCTCGGCCGTCGGGATGTGGCGCGAACACCCCCTCGCCGGCGTGGGGTTGAAGGGCTTCCCCGAGCACCGGGACACGCACGCCTCGCTGGCGCTGTCCGCGGGCAGCGACACGGAGGGCGCGGGCACCGCCTACCGCAAGCAGCCGCTGCTGTCCCCGCACAACATGTACCTGCTGATCCTCGCCGAACAGGGCCTGATCGGGCTCCTCGCGCTGGCGGGCAGCTGGCTGGCACTGCTGGTGTGCGGCCTGCGGGGACTGTTCCGCGTTCAGCGTGAGGGCCCCGGCCTCGACTGCGCCCTCGTCGCCTGCGGCCTGCTGGTGTGGCAGTTGACCGACTTCGCGTACGCCGACATCGGCGGACCCTCGACCGTACTGACGGCCGTCTGTTTCGGGCTGGTGGCGTGGTGGGCACTGGCGGGAGGCGTCGATGAGGCCGTGGCGGAGCGCCCGGCCCTTGAACCGGCCGCCGAGAAGGTCGCGGCGCGATGACCGTGACGCCCTCACGGACACCCCGGACCGACACCGGAGGTTCGGTCACCGTCCCCGCGGCCCGGACCGCCTCCGACGACACCTCCGAACTCGCCCCCGCCTCACGCAACTTCCTCGCCAAAGCCGCCCTCGTCACGGCCGTGCTCTCCATCGCCGGAGCCGTGCTCGGCCTGGTGCGCGACCAGGCGCTGGCCCGTCTCTTCGGGGCCGGGAGCGAGACGGACGCCTTCCTGGTCGCCTGGACCGTCCCGGAGTTCGCGGCCACGCTGCTCATCGAGGACGGCCTGGCCTTCGCGCTGATCCCGGCGTTCAGCCTGGCGCTGGCCCGCCGTGCGCAGGGCGCCCCCGGCGACCCGGTCCGCGCGCTGGTCGCGAGCACTCTGCCCCGTCTGTCGCTGGCCTTCGTCGCCGTGTCCGCGCTGCTCGCCGGCACGGCGCCGTACGTCGTCGAGGCCCTGGCCCCGGGCCTGCCCGACCCCGCCCTCGCCGTCGACTGCACCCGGATCACCGCGCTGTGCGTGCTGGGCTTCGGGCTCGCCGGGTACTGCAGCGCGGCACTGCGGGCACACCGGAGGTTCCTCGCCCCGGCCGCCATCTACGTGGCGTACAACACCGGCATCATCACGGCGATGTACGTCCTCGGCGGCCACTGGGGCGTGCGCTCGGCCGCGGTCGGGGTCGCGGTGGGCGGCGGACTGATGGTGCTGGTCCAACTTCCCTCCGTCGTACGGCAGTTGCGCCGCAAGCCGGTCACACAGAAGGAGCCGGGCGACAGCACCGACCGCGCGGTGACCGTGGCCCTCGTCGCCACCGTCCTCCTCTTCGCCCTGTGCCGGCAGTCCCAGACCCTCATCGAGCGCTTCCTCGCCTCCACCCTCGACGCGGGGGCCATCTCCCACCTGAACTACGCACAGAAGATCGCCCAGATCCCGATGACGCTCTCGATGATGCTGTGCACGGTCACCTTCCCGGTGGTCGCGCGGGCCCTGGCCGACGGCGACGTCGAGCGGGCCCGCAGCCGGGTGGAGCGGGACATCGCGCTGGCGTCCTGCGTGCTGCTGCTCGGTGCGGCCACGGTGATCGCGTGCGCCCCTCAGCTCGTCGAACTCCTCTTCCAGCGGGGCGCGTTCACCGCACGGGACACGGCGGCGACGGCGGGCGTCATGCGGGTGTACGCCCTCGGACTGCTCGGCCAGACCATGACCGGCGTGCTCGTGCGGTCGTACTTCTCGGCGGGCCGTGCCTCCTGGTACCCGGTCGGCGCGATGGCCTGCGGCATCGTCGTGACCGCCTGGATCGGCGCGCTGAGCGTCACGCCCTGGGGGGTGTACGGCATCGCCGCCGCCAACGCGGCCGGCATCACCGTCACCGCTCTGGTGCTGCTGGCCGGGATGGGCCCGCGCAGCGTCCCGATCCGCACCCGGGGCGTGCTGCTGGAGCTGAGCAGGCCGCTGCGGGCGGCGGCGGTCGCGACGGTGGCGGGCGGGTTCGTCGCGAGCCGTGTCCCCGCTCCGGTTCCGGGTCTCGCGGCCGGCACGACGACCGTAGCCGCCGTCTTCGTCCTCCTCTGCTGGGCCCTGGACGCCCAGGGCTTCGCATCCGCCGTCCGTTCCGCGACCCGAAGGCTGCCGTATGCGCGTTCCCGCTGACACCAAGGTTCCGTGGGTGGCGTTGTACCACTCCGTGGGCGACTGCTCCGACGACCCGTACCGCATCACGGTCACTCCCGAGCGGCTGGACCGGCAGCTGGCCTGGCTGACCCGGAGGGGCCTGCGTGGCGTCTCCATGGCCGAGCTGCTGGCCGCACCCACCCGCAGGGGCCTCGTCGGCCTCACCTTCGACGACGGCTACGCCGACTTCCTCACCAGCGCCCTGCCCGTCCTGCGCCGCCACGACTGCACGGCCACCCTGTTCGTGCTGCCCGGCCGGCTCGGCGGCGACAACGCCTGGGACCCGCTGGGCCCGCGCAAGCCACTCCTCACCGCCGACGGCATCCGGCAGGCCGCCGCCGAGGGCGTCGAGATCGGCTCGCACGGTCTCACCCACGTCGATCTGACGAAGGCGGACGACATCCTGCTGAAGACCGAGGTCGTCGAAAGCCGAGCCGCGCTCGAAGAGTTGACCGGCACTCCCGTCACCGGCTTCTGCTACCCGTACGGCACGATCGACCAGCGCGCCGTCGACGCCGTGGACGAAGCCGGATACACCTACGCCTGCGCCATCGACCCCGGCCCGGTCAACAGCCCCCTTGCCCTCCCCCGCGTCCACATCGGCCAGAACGACACCGCCGTTCGCCTCTTCCTCAAGTACCGCCTGCACCATCTGCGCCGGCGCCCCGTCGAGGGGATCTGAGGTGAAGGCCCTCCACGTCATCACCGGCCTCGGCGTCGGCGGCGCCGAGCAGCAACTGCGGCTGCTGCTCCGGAACTTGCCCGTCGACTGCGACGTCGTGACGCTCACCAACCCGGGCGCGGTCGCCGACGGGCTGGTCGCCGACGGCATCCGGGTCGTCCACCTGGGCATGGCCGGCAACCGCGACCTGGCAGCGCTCCCCCGCCTGGTCCGGCTCATCCGCTCCGGCGGCTACGACCTCGTCCACACCCACCTCTACCGAGCCTGCGTCTACGGCCGGCTCGCCGCGCGTCTCGCGGGGGTCCGGGCGATCGTCGCCACCGAACACTCCCTGGGCGACTCGCAGATGGAGGGCCGGAGGCTGACCCGGGGGGTCCGCGGGCTCTACCTCGCGAGCGAGCGCCTGGGCCGCGCCACGGTCGCCGTCTCCCCCACGGTCGCCGACCGCCTGGAGCGCTGGGGCGTGCCCGCCCCGCGCATCGAGGTCGTCCCGAACGGCATCGACCTGTCCCGCTTCCGCTTCGACCCGGTGCAGCGTCTGCGCACCCGCCAGCGGCTGGGCCTGCCGGAGACGGCGTACGTCGTCGGCGGCATCGGCCGTCTCGCGGCGGGCAAGCGGTTCGATGTCCTGATCCAAGCTCTCGCCCAACTCCCCTCGGACTACTGGCTGTTGCTGGTCGGCGGCGGCCCGCAGGAGAGCGTCCTGCGCCGCACCGCGCACGAGGCCGGTGTCGCGGACCGCGTCCTGTTCACCGGCGAACGTCCCTACCTGCCGGACGGCTCCCCGGGACCGGACCTCCCCTCGCTCGCCTCCGCGATGGATCTGCTCGCCTCCCCGTCCCCCGAGGAGGCCTTCGGCCTCGCGGCCGTGGAGGCGCTGGCGGCCGGGCTGCCCGTGCTCTACGCCTCGTGCCCGGCGATCGAGGACCTGCCTCCGCAGGCCGCGTCCGCCGCGCGCCGCGTCCAGGGCGGCCCCGAGGCGTTCGCCCACGCCATTGCGGCCTTCAAAAGCCAAGGCCCGGCCCCACGCACCGCGCCCGACGCCGCGCACCACTACAGCATCACCCGCAGTGCCGCACAGCTGATGGACGTCTACGCGGCCGCGGTGGCCGCCCGTTCCGCGTCCCCGTCACCCCAGGGAGCACCTTCCTCATGACCTCCGTGACCTCCATGGCCGAGACCCCCACCGGACCACGCCGCCCGGCCCGCCTCAGAGCCCTCCCGGCCTGGTCCCTCATCGCGGCCGGCGCCCTGGCCGGCGGACTGCTCGGCGGTGTGTACGGCCTCGCCAAGCCGCCGACCTACACGGCCACGAGCTACGTCGTCGCCGTACCGACCGAGAAGTCCGACCCGGCGTCCGCGCTCGGCTTCGCGCAGGCCTACGGCCGGGTCGCCACCCAGCTCGCGGTGCTCGGGGACGCGCAGGTGTGGACGGGCGTACCGGTCAAGACGCTCAAGTCCGGTGTGCAGGCGGCGACTTCGCCGGACGCGCCGATGGTCTCGATCACGGCCACCTCATCGCGCCCCGACCTCGCCGCCGACATGGCCAACGCCGTCTCCCGCGCGCTGACCCGGCACGCCAACGACACCAAGGACGCCACCCACGTCGAGCTCCAGCAGTTCGCCCGCGCCACCAAGCCCACCGAGCCGTCCTCGGCCTCGTCGACGGTGACGGGTCTGGTGGGGGCGAGCGCGGGCGGCCTGCTCGGCGGCCTTGTCCTGCTGGCCCGACCGCGCCGGACCACCGAGGAGCCGGGACGCCCGGCCTCCGTGCCGGGTCCGGCCGTCGCCGCCGACGCGCACGGTCAGCTGTGACGTACACGACCCACCTCGTCACAGAAGAGCGGGAGTTCGCCGAACTCGCCTCCGAATGGGGGCAGTTGTACCGCCGCTGCGAGGCTGCAACCCCGTTCCAGAGCCATGCCTGGCTGCACTCCTGGTGGCTCTCGTACGGCAGACGCGGCCGCCTGCGGCTGGTGGTGGTCCGGCACGAGGGCGAGCTCGTCGCCGCCGCACCGCTCATGCGCGTGGGCAGTCCGGTGCCCTCGCTCGTGCCGCTCGGCGGGGCGATCTCCGACTACGGGGACGTCCTGCTGGACGACGAACGCGGCGAGGAGGCGGTGGCCGCGCTCACCGAGGGCCTCGCCTCGGCGGCCCGCACCGCGCTGATCGACTTCCGCGAGGTGCGGCCCGGCGGTGCGGCCGAGCGGGTCTACGACCACTGGCGCGGGCCCCGGCGCCGCGTGGGCGACTCGATGTGCCTGGAGCTGCCCGCCGTACCCATGGACGAACTGGTAGCCCGGCTCCCGTCGACGAAGGCCCAGCAGCGCGTCCGCGCCAAGCTGCGCAAGCTGACCTCACTCGGGGTCGAGCGTCAGGTCGTACAGCCGGACGAGGTGGACAAGGCACTGCGGCGGCTCATCGAGCTGCACCAACTGCAGTGGCAGGGACGGAAGGTGACGTCCGAGCATCTGCGCCCGCGGTTCTGCGACCACCTGGTGCGCTCGGTCGGCCCGATGGTGCGCTCCGGGGACGCGGTCGTCACCGAGTTCCGGCTGGACGACGACGTGGTGGCCGTGGACCTGACGCTGCTGTCGCGGCGCCTGGCGGGCGGCTACCTGTACGGCGCCCATCCACGGCTGCGGGAACGCAAGGCGGACGTGGCGGTGATGCTGCTCGACGCCTGCGCCGAGCACACCCGCGAGGGCGGGCGCGGCACGCTGAGCCTGCTGCGCGGCAACGAGCCGTACAAGCAGCACTGGCGCCCCGAACCGGTCGTCAACCAGCGGCTGCTGCTGGCCCGGCGGCGCACGGCCCCGCTGCTGTCGGCGGTCGTCTGCGACGTGGCCGCCCGGCGGCGGGGCAAGGAAGTCCTGCTCCACTGGAAAGGGTGGCGGGACCGGAGGGAGCGCGACAGTGGCGGCAGGCCCTGAGGGGGCCTGCCGCCACCACCGGGGGGAACTAGCGGTTGCGCGAGAACCAGTCGAAGCGCAGGCACAGCTTCCCGCCGAGCCAGTACTCCACCCACTCACCCAGGTCCAGCGGCGAGCAGTTGGGCGGCGTGGTCGGGGTCGTGGGCTTCGTCGGCTCCGGGGTCGGGGCGTCGGTGCGGCCGAAGAGCACGGACCGGTAGACCTCGGACGCCTTGGGGTTGTCCTCGCACTGCCACACGCCGTGCGGGCAGTAGTCGGTCAGCGTGTTGTACAGCGGCTTGTGCTCGTCCATCCAGGCGAGCATGCGCCGCATGTACTCGGCGTTGTCGCCGTTGCGGAAGAGCCCCCATTCGGGATACGAAATGGGCTTGCCGTGGGATTTGGCGAAGTCCACGTGTTCCTGAAGGCCATAGGGCTCTTTGATCTGTTCGTCGAACGTCCGCCCGGTCGGCTGGTCGTAGGAATCCATGCCGATGATGTCGACGGTGTCGTCCCCCGGATAGCACTGGGTCCAGGGAATGGCGTCCCGGCCACGGGTCGGGGTGAAGTCGAACTTGAATTTCTGGCCCGGCACCGCACGCATGGTGGTGACGATCCTGTTCCAGTACGTCTTCCAGGCTTCCGGGTCCGGGCCGCAGCGATGGGTGTACGTGATGCCGTTCATCTCCCAGCCGAGCACGATCACCGTGTCCGGGGCCTTCAGCTCGACCAGGCGTTCGGCCAGGCGGCGGAAGTGCTGATCGAACTGGCCGGCCGCGCCCTGCCGCAGCAACAGCCGCACCTGGGCGTCGGAGAGGCGCTCCTCGTTGCGCTCCAGCATGGGGACATTGAGGACGAGCATCCGGTCGTCCCGCTCGTTGCGCCAGTCCGCCCACATGTCGAGGAAGCCGGGCGCGCCCTCGATGTTGCTCCAGCGGTCGCCGGGCAGATAGGTGTGGCCGACGCGCAGTTCGGCGCCGCCCAGCCAGCGGCTGAGGTCGGCGATGCGGGACACGCCCCGGGCGCCGTAGTCGAGGTAGGCGCCGAAGGCGGGGGCCTCCGGCGCGGGCTTCACAGGGTCCGTGGCAGGCGCCGGCTTGGTCGTCGGCTGCGTCGTCGGCCGGTCCGGGACGGCCGGGGCCATGGGGGTCGCCGGGACGGGCGTAGCCGCGGTCGTCGGAGCGGGAGGATCGTCGACCCGCACCACCCCCGCGGCGACGCCCGGACCCGACGCCAGGGCGGCCGACGCGGCGACCGTCGCCGCGATGAACGCCAGCCGTCCGGTGCGGGCCCGTCGCTGCTGTGAGTCCATGCCTGCTCCTTCCTCCACTCTCGCGCTGCGCACTGCCGAGTTACCGACACCGATAACTGACACTCAGTCATATCAATATGAATTCCGCCACCGTGCCTGCGTCTTTCGAGTGCTCCGATCGCCCGCACGAGTGAAACGACCGAAGGAAAATGTCGTGTCGCTGTTCGACACCCGAGTTCCCGCCGTGCTGCTGCGGATCGACCGGAATCCCTTTCACCACGGCACGCTGGGAGCCGTCCGTTCGCTCGGCAGAGCGGGCGTGGACGTGCACGTGGTCGCCGACTGCACGGGAAGTCCGGTCCGCAACTCCCGCTTCGTACGGCAGCTGCACCCCCCGCCGCCCCCGGGCGCCTCGCCGGGCGACATCGCCGCCGTGCTGCGCCGGGTGGCCGCCCGGATCGCGCGTCCCGCCGTACTGATCCCGATGGACGACGCGAGTGCCCTCGCGGTCGGCCGGCTGCGCGAGGAACTGGCCCCCGCCTATCTGCTGCCGCAGCAGCCCGACGCGCTGCCCGAACGCGTGGCCGACAAGGCGGAACTGGCCGAGGTGTGCGCGGCGGCGGGCGTTCCGCACCCGGTGACGCTGGTCCCGGACAGCCCCGAACGGGCCGCCGCCGCGGCCTGGCGCCTGGGCCTGCCGGTGGTGGCGAAGTGGAGCCGCCCATGGCTGCTGCCGACGGGCAGCGGGCTGCGCAGCACGGTCGTCGTGCGCTCCCCCCAGGAGGCCCGCGAGCTCTACGACCGCTCCGAGGAGGCGGGCAGCCGGCTGCTGCTCCAGGAGTACCTGCCGCCGGGGCCCGACGGCGACTGGTTCTTCCACGGGTACGCCGACCGCTCCGGCGCCGTGCGCGCGGGCGGCCCCGGCGTCAAGGAACAGGCCTGGCCACGCGGCGCGGGCCTGACGGCGGTGGGCCGCTGGGCGCCCAACCCGCAGGTGCAGGCGCTCGCCGAACGGCTGGCCGGGGAGCTGGGCTACCGCGGCATCCTCGACCTCGACTTCCGCCGCTGCGGCACGACGGGCGGCTATCACCTGCTCGACTTCAACCCGCGCCCCGGCGCCCAGTTCCGGCTCTTCACCGACTCCGCGGGCCTGGACGTCGTACGCGCGCTGCACCTGGACCTGACCCACCGTCCGCTGCCGGACGGGGTGCCGCTGCCCGGGCGGGCCTTCGTGGTGGAGAACTACGCGCCGCTCACCGCACTGCGCCCGGCCGCCCCCGGCGGGCGCGAACTGGCCTGGCACGCGAGCGACGACCGGGCGCCCGGCTGGGCGATGTGGGGCCTGTGGTGCCGCCATGTGTCCCGGCGCCTGCTCGACCGTCTGCGGGGAGTGCGCGCACGGCCCGGGCACGAGGCACGCGCGCGTGTCGTGCGCCAGGCGGCCGTGCCCGCCCCTTCTTCGACACATCTGTCCGACGACGAGAAAGCGAGCAGCTGCTGATGTACGACCTGCTGGTGGTGGGCGCGGGCCCGTACGGCCTGTCCATCGCGTCCCACGCGGCGGCGGCCGGTCTGAGACTGCGCGTCTTCGGCCGGCCCATGGCGTCCTGGCGCGACCACATGCCCCGCGGCATGTTCCTCAAGTCGGAGCCGTGGGCCTCCAACCTCTCGGATCCCGGGGCGCGTTGGCGGCTGGACGTGTACTGCGCGGGCCAGGGCGTCGCGGCCCGGCACGGGGAGCCGATCCCGGTGGAGATGTTCGCCTCGTACGGCCTGTGGTTCGCCCGCAACGCCGTGCCGGAGGTGGACGAGCGGTCGATCGTCCGGATCGCGGGCGTTCCGGGCGGCTTCGAGGCGGTGACGGAGGACGGGGAGATCCTGCATGCCCGCACGGTCGCCCTGGCCGTGGGCGTGCTGCCCTTCGTCGAAATCCCGGCCGCCCTGCGCGAGTTGCCCCCGTCCCTCGTCTCGCACAGCAGCCACCACAGCAACCTCGCCCGCTTCCGCGGCCGGGACGTCACGGTGATCGGCGGCGGCCAGGCGGCCCTGGAGACGGCGGCCCTGCTCGCCGAACAGGGCGCCCGGGTACGGGTGTTGGTCCGCGCCGACGGACTGATCTGGAACGACGTCCCGCCGCCCTGGGAGCGCCCCTGGTGGCAGTCGGCCCGCTCCCCGCACAGCGGCCTCGGCTGCGGCTGGCGCAACTGGTTCTACTCCGAGCGCCCCGGCCTCTTCCACCGCCTCCCCGAGTCCACCCGCGCCCACATCACGGCCACGGCCCTGGGCCCCGCGGGCGCCTGGTGGGTGCGCGACCGGGTGGAGGGGAGCGTCGAGGTGCTGCTGGGGCAGGAGGTCACCGCGGCCCGTGAGACGGGTGCAGGCGTACGGCTGGACGTGGTGAGCCGTACGGGCGAGGTACGGCCTCTCGACACCGAGCACGTCGTCGCCGCGACGGGGTTCACCGCGACCTGTGAACGCCTCGGACTGCTCTCGGACGACCTGCGCGGGACCCTGGCCACCGTGACCGACGGTTCACCGGAGATCGGGCACGACTTCGAGTCGTCCTGTCCCGGACTGTTCATGGCGGGCCTGGTGACGGCGTCCGGCTTCGGCCCGGCGATGCGGTTCGTGCACGGGGCGACCTACACGGCGGGGGCGCTGGTGCGCGGGGTGCGGCGCAGGCTGCGGACCGGGCAGCCCGGTGGTGCGATTCCGGTGCCGGGAAGCCGGGACCGGCGCGCGGCGACGGACGCGGTACGGCGCTGACGGGGCGCGGGTGCCGGGCCCTGGACGCCCGGCACCCGACGCACTACCGACGGGACGCGGCTCGGCCTCGTCGGTACAGGACGGCCCCGCCCGCGATCATCGCGGCGCTGACACCCGAGGCTGCCAGCATGGCCTCGCCACTGCCCGTGTCGGGCAGGTGCGGCGGCGGACCGGTGGGCGGCGGGGTCTGGTCGCCACCGGGGGGCGGGGGCGTCGTGGACGGAGGTGTCTGGTCGCCGCCCGTGGGAGGCGGCGTCGTGGACGGGGGTGTCTGGTCCCCACCTGTGGGCGGGGGCGTCGTGGACGGAGGTGTCTGGTCCCCACCCGTGGGAGGCGGCGTCGTGGGCGGTGTGGTCGGCGGCTTCGTGGGCGGTGTGGTCGGCGGCTTCGTGGGCGGTGTGGTCGGCGGCTTCGTGGGCGGCGTGTGCGGCGGCTTCGTCGGAGGCGTGTCCCCGTATCCGCCACCGCCCGACGTGTCACCGCTGTCGCAGTCGTCGCCGTAGGCCGGGTTCAGCGCGGCGATCACGTCCGCGGTGTCCCCGCACACGTTCACCGGCACGTCGACCGGCGCCTGCGCGTTGTTGCCGGAGCCTGCGCCGGGCGAACCGTGCGTCTTCCCGCCCGCCGAGGAGCCGGACGCGCCCTCGTCGTCGCCGTACCCGTAGTCGTACCCGTGGTCCGAACCGTAACCGTGGTCCGAGCCGTAACCGGAGCCGTGGCCGCCGTGGTGCGATCCGTCCTTGTGCGAAGACGAGCCGTTCGCGCAGGAGTTGCCGAACGCCGGGTTCAGCGCGGCGATCACGTTCACGGAGTTGCCGCAGGCGTTGACCGGCACGTCGACCGGCGCGGACACGCTGTTGCCGGACAGCACGCCGGGCGAATCCTTGGCGGTCGCGTTCGCGTCCGTGTCCGCGAGGGCGGAACCGCCGCACAGGGACAGGATGCTCGTCGCGGCGGCGGCCGCGACCATTCCCCTGCTCAGGGTCTGTCGCAATCTCGTTGTCTTCCTGCTCGAAGAAGTGGGAAAAGCCGGCCTTGAACGAATGGAAGACGTCCAAGGCCGGCCATGACACAGCCGAGCGGCTGGTGCGTTACGTCGTCACTTGTTGACGCACTCGTTGCCGAACGCCGGGTTCAGCAGCGCGATGACGTTGACCGAGTTGCCGCACACGTTGACGGGAACGTGAACGGGAACCTGGACCACGTTCCCGGAGAGGACACCCGGGGAGCCGAAGGCGGCGCCCTCGGCACCGGCGTCGGCGAAGGCCGGGGCGGCCATTCCGAGGGCCATGATCGCGCCCGCGACGACAGCAGCGGTCTTCTTCATGAGATTTCCCTTCTCTGCGGTCATGCCCTGTGACGGTCGAAACCGAGCGAGCACAGTCGGAACGGCTCGCACCATGACCTGCAGGCTGTAAAACGAGGGATAGACGCGCGAAGAAACTACGGAACGTGTGTCGCCGGGTATTTCACTCGAACGCCTTCACATAATTGACGCCGAAGATCCACTGCGAGGTAGAGCAGGAGAGAAAACGGTTCACCCGGGCGGCGGAAGGAAATTGACGGTACATCAGCGAAAAACACCCGGACGGCCCGCTCGAAAGAGCGGGGCGCCCGGGTGATTTCGTAACGGCAGATCAGCCGTTCTTCACACCATTGCCGGCCAGCGCCGAGATGTCGCTCAGGATGTGCGACGCCGGCTCGTCACCCTTGGCCTGCGTCGAGTTCTCGGCGCACTGCTGGTTCTGCGCGGCCGACAGGACCGGGATGTCCTGGGCCACACCCACGGCGGCGATGAGACCGACGATGCCCTGGGCGTTCGCCTTCACCGGCAGGCCGACGCAGAGCTTGTTTGCCGTGCTCTGGACCAGCGTGGCCTGCGGGCTCATGTCGCCCTTGGTCACCGAGTTGCCGAACGCCTCGTGTGCGTCGTTGCCGCTCGCCGACGTCGTGCCCTCGTCGTTCCCGATGGCCATGGCCGGGGAAGCGGCACCGACGACGGACGCAGCAACCGCTGCGGCGGCCATTGCCTTCTTCAGCATTTCAGTTCCTTTCCTGGTGCATCACCACGACGCACGTTCCTGCTCTCGCATCAACCAGCTCCACGGTGTTTGGTTTCGCCACTTCACCCGATCGGGCCGGTATCCCGGCGCCATTTACCGAATCGCGGGTGCCGCGGTCGTTTTTTCACTGCGCCATCGGAGTGAAAGGGAGCAACCAAGCGGGCCCTGGACAGTTGACCAGAGCGCTCCGGTGGACGGGGTTTCTCCAGAAGGGACTAGCAAGTGATCAAGAAGGTTCTGGCATCCGCCGCGGTCGCCGCTTCCGTCGTGGGTGTCGCCTCCCCCGCCATGGCGATCGGCAACGACGACGGCACCACGTCGGCGAGCGGCAACGGTGCGCACCAGTCGTTCGGCAACTCGACCACCTACGGCAACATGAGCCCGCAGATGGCGCTCATCCAGGGCTCGTTCAACAAGCCCTGCATCGGCCTCCCGGCGAAGGCGAACCTCCAGGGGATCGTCGGTCTCGCCGCCGTCGGCGTCCTGCAGGACGTGCCGATCCTGTCGGCCCCGCAGAACCAGCAGTGCGTCGAGAACTCCACCCAGGCCAAGGGCGACGAGCCGCTGTCGCACATCCTGGACGACATCTCGGCCCTCTCCGGCAACGGCGGCGGCAACGACTGAGCCAGTCGCACCAAGGGCCTCTGAGCCCAGGGGCTGGTTTCTGAGCTCCCGTCAGCGGGCCGCCGTACTCTCGGCGGCCCGCTGGCTTACTTTCTGCCCGTGACGATGAAGAGAACCTTTTCTTCCCTCTCGGTCGTGCTGGCTTCCACAGCCGCCCTGCTCGGCAACACCTTCCACCCCGTCCAGGCCCCCGCCCCCAAGGCGATGAACATCCTGCTGATGGGCACGGACAGCCGGGCCACCATCTCCGCCGCGGAAAAGCGCGAGTTCTACGCCGGCGGCCAGGCCTGCGACTGCACCGACGTCCTGATGGTGGTGCACGTGTCGGCCCGCAGGGACCGCGTGAGCGTCGTCAGCCTCCCGCGCGACTCCTACGCCGATCTCCCTCCGCACCGCGACGAGAAGACCGGCGAGGAACATCCGTCGCATCCCTCGAAGATCAACGGCGCTTATGCCGAGGGCGGCGCCCCGCTCGCCGTCGCCACGGTGGAGTCGATGACCGGGATGGACTTCGACCACTACCTCCAGGTGGACTTCCGGCGCTTCATCGACGCCGTGAACGATGTCGGCGGTGTCGAGGTGTGCACCCCGCGGACATTGCGGGACTCGGCCACCAAGCTCAATCTGAAGCCGGGCAAGCACCGGCTCACCGGCGGGCAGTCGCTGCAGTACGTGCGCTCCCGGCATGTGGACGCCAGTGCCGACCTCGGGCGGGTCCAGCGTCAGCAGCGGTTCCTGGTCGGGGCCCTGCGCGAGCTCCAGGCACGGCAGCTGCTGACCGAGCCGGTGGCGTCGGCCCGGCTGGTGAAGACGCTGCTCGGGTCCGCGCGGGTCGACCAGGGCTTCGGCGCCGGCGAACTGGTGGAGCTGGCGGCCGCGCTCAGCGAGGTGCCGGCGACGTCGACCGAGTTCGCGACCGTGCCGATCTCCGGGTTCAACGAGCTGCACCCGGAGATCGGTTCGACGCTGGTCTGGGACCGGAAGAAGGCGGACGCGATGTTCACGAAGCTGCGCGCGGACCGTCCGTTGATCAAGGTCGGCGCGAACCCCAGGCCCAAGGACCCGCCCCGGCTGGCGAACTCGGCCCCGGTCCGTGGGAGCTCCTACGCCTGCCACTGAGGGGCGCTCACCGGCTCCGTGAGTGCGCTGGGCCAATCGGGGCAAAGACCGCAACCCCGGCCGGGGTTGGGCCGTTCTCGATCATGCAGCTCCTCCCCGGAGTCCGCTTTTCGAAGGGAATGAACATGAAGAAGCTGTGGGCTACCGCGGCTATCGCCGCTTCCGTCGCCGGCGTCTCGGCTGCGGCCGCCCCCCAGGCTCTTGCCATCGGTGACGACAACGGCACGACCTCCGCGAGCGGCAACGGCGCTTCGTCGGAGTTCGGCAACTCGGCCACGTTCGGCGACATGAGCCCGCAGCTCTCGCTGGTCCAGGGTTCGCTGAACAAGCCCTGCGTCGGCCTGCCGGCGAAGTTGAACGCCCAGGGGATCGTCGGTCTCGTCGCCGTCGGTGTCCTGCAGGACGTGCCGATCCTGTCGGCCCCGCAGAACCAGCAGTGTGTCGAGAACAGCACCCAGGCGAAGGGCGACGAGCCGCTGTCGCACATCCTGGACGACATCTCGGCCCTCTCCGGCAACGGCGCGGGCAACGGCTGATCCTCGGATCTCCGCCACGGCGGGTCACCGGTTCTCCGGTGGCCCGCCGTTTCGCATGTCACTTGCGGTACAGCGCCTCGATCTCCTCCGCGTACGCCGACATCACCGTGTGCCGCTTCACCTTCAGGGACGGGGTGAGCATGCCGTTGTCCTCGTTGAACTCGCCCTCGACCAAGGTGAAGGCCCGGATCGACTCGGCGCGGGAGACGGCTTCGTTGGCGTAGTCGACGGCCTTCTGAACGTCGGCGCGCAGCCGCGGATCCCGTACGAGCTCGGTGACCGGCGTGTCGGCCGGCAGCTTGCGGACCGACAGCCAGTGAGCGATCGCCTCGGGGTCGAGGGTGATCAGGGCGGCGACGAAGGGGCGGTTGTCGCCGACGACGAGGCATTGGCCGACCGGTGCGCGGCTGCGCAGGCGATCCTCCAGGACGGCCGGGGAGACGTTCTTGCCGCCCGAGGTGACGAGGATGTCCTTCTTGCGGCCGGTGATGGTGAGGTAGCCGTCCTCGTCGAGCGCGCCGAGGTCGCCCGTGGCGAACCAGTCGTCCTGGAGTACGGCGTCGGTGGCGGCCGGGTTGTTCCAGTACGCGGCGAAGACGACCCCGCCCTTGACGAGGACCTCACCGTCGTCGGCGATGCGGATCGCGGTGCCGGGGACGGGTTGGCCGACCGTACCGGGGCGGGGGTCGAGCGGGGGCACGATCGTGGCGGCCGCCGTGGTCTCCGTCAGGCCGTAGCCCTCGTAGACGATGATTCCGGCGGCGTAGAAGAAGAGGCTGAGGTTGCGGTCCAGCGGGGAGCCGCCGCTGATGGCGTAGCGCATGCGGCCGCCGAGTTCCTTGCGGATACGGCGGTAGACCAGGAGGTCGTACAGGGCCCAGGCGGCGTAGCGGCCGAGGCTCGGGCCCTTGCTCCTGTCGAGGAACTTGTCCAGGTACTCCTGGCCGAAGCGGACGCCGATGCGGTCGGCGCGGTCGAAGGAGGCGGCGCGGCCGATCTTCTCGGCGGTGGCGCGGCCGGTGGCGTGGATCTTCTCGAAGAGGTACGGCACGCCGACGAGGAAGGTCGGGCGGAACTCCTTGAGCGCCGGGCGGAGTTCGTCGGGCTTGATGCTCGGGCAGTGGCCGATCTCGATGCGGGCCATCAGACAGGCGATCTGGAGCGTGCGGCCCATGATGTGGGCGAGTGGGAGGAAGAGGAGGGTCGAGGCGACCTGGCCGGTGACCTCCTCGAAGATGGGGTGGAGCAGCTCGACCGTGTTGGCGGCCTCGGCGTGCAGGTTGGCGTGGGTGAGGACGCAGCCTTTCGGTTTGCCGGTGGTGCCGGAGGTGTAGCAGATGGTCGCGATGGTGTCAGGGGTCAGGGCCGTACGGCGCTTGGTGACCTCCTCGTCGGGGATGTCGTGGCCGAGGGCGACGAGTTCCGTGAGGGCGTTCGCCTCCAACTCCCATATGTGCGGGGGTTGTTCGTGGCGGGCCGTGCCCGTCGTCACCGTGGCGGTGTTCTCGGCGGTCTCGGTGACGACGTGCCGGGCGCCGGAGTCGCGGACGATCCACTCCACCTGCTCGGCGGAGGAGGTCGCGTAGACGGGGACGGTCTGGCCGCCGGCCGCCCAGATCGCGAAGTCGAGGACCGTCCACTCGTAGCGGGTGCGGGACATCACGGCGACCCGGCCGCCCGGTTCGAGGCCGGCGGCGATCAACCCCTTGGCCACGGCGGTGACTTCGGCGGCGAAGGCGGCGGCGGTGACGGGCCGCCAGGTGTCACTTTCCTTACGGCGCAGGACTACGGCGTCCGGAGCCTCTGCCGCGTTCGTGAACGGGAGGTCGGCGGTGCTGCCGGTCGTCGCGGGCGGGGCGAGGGCCGGTGAGCTGGCCTCGCGCACGACGCCGTGTTCGTCCCTGACGGTCTCGACCTTGGCGCGGGCCGCGAGGTCGGTGCGTCGTTTTTTTGCCCGCTTCAGGTCTTTGCGTACGCCCATGGCGGCTCCCGGTCGGCGGCGTTGACTGAGGCGTTAACTTACTCGCGCGTAAGGAATGGTCAATGGGTTGCGTAGTTCGTTTGCTGCGGGCCGGTGGGGGCTGGTCGCGCAGTTCCCCGCGCCCCTGAAGGGGCGCCTCACCAAGCCCTCTCAGGAGTCCAGGTGTTTCGCCTGGGCGATCGTCTCCGCCAGCTGCCGTACGGCCTTGTCCTCCGTCCTCTTCGCCAACTCCTCTGCTCGATCCGAGAGTTCTGTGAGACCGCAGGCACCCGGCAGGGAGTCCCAGCGATCGTCGCCCTTTCGTAGGGCGTCGGCGAAGTAGGCGGCTACTGCTGTTACTTGGAAGTGGGGGGTTGCGTTCCAGAGGGTGTTGTCAAGGGAGTCCGTGTCCAGTTGGCCGGACTCCTCGTGCGGGGCCCGGGTCTCCGGGTCCTGCCAGCGCACCGTCGCCGTCGCGAGATGGCCCTCCGCACCGGGCTTCGTGCGGACCGCGTAGAGGGCGGTGACCGTGTGGCCGGGTCCTACCTCGCCGCCGTCGACGCGGTCGTCGCGGAAGTCGTCGTCGGCGACGCGGCGGTTGTCGTAGCCGACGAGGCGGAACCGTTCGACCGTCTCGGGGTCGAAGGCGACCTGGGCCTTGGCGTCGCGGGCGGTGAGGTCGATGTTCTGCGGGAGTTGCTCGCAGAAGACCTGCTCGGCGTCGTCCTCGCCGGAGACGTACACGGTGTGGCCGTCTCCCTTGTCGGCGAGGCGTTCCATCAGGGCGTCGCCGTAGTCGCTGCCGACGCCGATGCCGAAGAGGGTGATGCCGTGTTCGCGGCGGGCGCCGTCGATGCGTTCGAGGATGGAGTCGGGGTCGGTGTCGCCGTCGTTGGCGAGGGCGTCGGAGACGAGGACGACGCGGTTCGTCGCGCCCTCGCGCAGGCCGTCCACGGCGGTGTCGTAGCCGGTCTCGACGCCGGCGGCGAGGTTGGTGGAGTAGGTGGGTTCCAGGCCGTCGATGGCGTCGTGGATCTCGTCGCGGTTGCCACCCAGGCGGGTCATCGGCAGGACCGTCTCGGCCTCGTCGCTGAAGGTGACGATCGCGACCGAGTCGTCGTCGCGCAGGCGTTCCGTCATCACGCCGAGGGAGTGCTGGGCGAGGTCGAGGCGGCCGGGTTCGCTCATGGAGCCGGAGATGTCGATGACGAAGGTGAGGGCGGCGGGCGGGCGTTCGCCGGCCTGTTCGGCGGCGCGGGTGGCGAGGCCGACGCGGACGAGGGACCAGTCCTCCTCGTCGGTGCGGGCGGCGTCGACGGTGACCGAGAAGCCGTTGCCGTCGGGGCGTTCGTAGTCCTGGCGGAAGCTGTTGACGAACTCCTCGGGGCGGATCGTCGACGGGTCGGGGCGCTGTCCGTCGGCGAGGGTGCGGCGGGCGTAGCCGTAGGAGGCGGTGTCCACGTCGAGGGCGAAGGTGGAGAGGTGGTCGGGGGACGGGGCGAGGTCGCGGGACTCGTCGTCCTCGTCCGTGTCGGTTTCCCCGCTGTAGGCGGGGGCCGGGAAGCCGGTCGCCCCGCCCGAGCCCGACCGGTCCTTGCTGCTGCTGTTGTCCCCGGTGGCGCCTTGGCCGCATCCCATGAGCAGCAGCCCGCCCAACGCGGTGACGGCGAGCAGGTGTCGTATTCGGTGTCGCTCCATTGTCCGTGCCCCCTAAGCCAGTTGACGCTGACGTCTGTGACTGTGACGGGCCAGGGGGCCGGAACGTGCGCTACGGAGCGTTGCGGATGAGTCTCGAAGAGGGCACGGGCGACGGCTGTTGAGACCGGTAGGTGATCCTCCGGTGACCTAGGACACCACGTCCTTGCGGGCGAAACCCCGGAAGGCCAGCGCGAACAGCACGAGAGCCAGCGTTATCGACAGGGAGGTGCCCTGGATCATGTCGGACCACTGGAGTTGGGGCTGTACGGCGTCGAGCCAGGCGTACTGCCAGTGCGCGGGCAGGAACTCGCGCCAGTCGCCGAGGGCCGTCACCTCGTCGAGGACGCTGCCGACGATGGTCAGGCCGACCGCGCCGCCGACCGCGCCCAGCGGGGCGTCGGTCTTGGTGGAGAGCCAGAACGCGAGGGCGGCGGTGACGAGTTGGGACACGAAGATGTACGCCACCGTGATCAGCAGGCGCTCGGCGGCCGTGCCCGCGGCCAGCGAGCCCCCGGTCGGGAGCTCCAGTGGTCCCCAGCCGTAGGCCGCCGTGCCGACGGCGAGGGCGACGAGCGGCAGCAGCACCATCGCGGCCAGGCTGAGGCCCAGGGCGACGACGAGCTTGGACCACAGCAGGCGGGCCCGGGGCACGGGTGCCGCCAGCAGATAGCGCAGGGAGGACCAGCTGGCCTCCGAGGCGACCGTGTCCCCGCAGAACAGCGCGACGGGGACGACCAGCAGGAAGCCCGCGGAGGCGAAGAGGTTCACCGCGGCGAAGTTGGCCCCGGACACGGTGGCCGTGTCCATCAGGTTGACCCGGGTGTTGCCCTCGCCCGGTCCGCCCACCTGGAAGGCGATGAGCAGGACGAACGGCAGGGCGAACAGGATGCCGCCCATGACGAGCGTGCGGCGCCGCTTCAACTGCCGGCCCAGCTCGACCCGGATGGGCAGCGTACGGCCCGCGCGGTAGCCGTCGGCCACCTCCGCGCGGTCGGTCAGCGTGCTGCTCATGCGGACTCTCCGATCAGGGTGAGGAAGGCGTCCTCGAGGCGGCGGTGGGGGCCCACCGACTCCACCGGGACTTCCAGTCGTACGAGCTCGGCGACCAGGCGCGAGGCGCTGCCATCGGCGTCGAGGCGGACCAGCAGTCCACCCTCGGCCACGACGGCCGAGGCCACGCCCGGCAGTGCGGCGATCTTCTCCACGACGGGCTCGTCCACGGGGGCGGCCGTGCCCACCAGCAGCGTGTCGCCGGAGCCGACGATCTCGCCGACCGGGCCCGCCTGGACGAGCTTGCCGTGGTCCATGACCACGAGGTGGGTGCAGGACTGCTCGACCTCGGACAGGAGGTGGCTGGAGACGATGACCGTGCGGCCGGCCGCCGCGTACCGGATCATCACCTCGCGCATCTCGCGGATCTGCGGCGGGTCGAGGCCGTTGGTCGGCTCGTCCAGTATCAGCAGGTCCGGCATGCCGAGCATGGCCTGGGCGATGGCGAGGCGTTGACGCATGCCCTGGGAGTAGGTGCGGACCGCGCGGGACAGCGCGTCGCCGAGGCCCGCGATCTCCAGCGCCTCGTCCAGGTGGGCGTCCTCCGGCGGGCGGCCGGTCGCCTGCCAGTACAGCTCCAGGTTCTCGCGGCCGGACAGGTGCGGGAGGAAGCCCGCGCCCTCGACGAAGGCGCCGACGCGGGACAGCACGGGGGCGCCGGGCGCGATCGCGTGGCCGAAGACGCGGATCTCGCCGCCGTCCGGCTTGATCAGGCCCATCAGCATGCGGAGGGTGGTGGTCTTGCCCGCGCCGTTCGGGCCGAGAAGGCCGAGGACCTGGCCCTTCTCGACGCGGAAGGAGAGGTCCCTGACCGCGTAACGGTCGGCGGACTTGGCGTACCGCTTGCTCAAGTCCCTTATCTGCAACGGGACTTCGGACAGGCCGGGATCGGGTTTGGCGGGCGCCGCCGTACGCCGCCGACCGGTCGCCAGCAGGATCAGGGCGAGCACCGCGCCGGCGAGCGGCAGCCACCAGACCCATGCGGGCAGCGGGGCCTTCGCGTTCGTGTCGCTGAGCGCCGTCGGGACCGACAGGTCGCCCTTGAGCGAGACGGTGTACGTCGCCGGAGCCGTCGGAGAGGCGTAGCCGAGGTCCGTGGAGGCGAGGACCAGCTTCAGGCGGTGGCCGTCCTCGATCTCGTGGTCGATCGCCGGGAGCGTGAGCGTGACGTCCTTGCCGGCCTTCGCGTCCTCGACCCTGACGGGGTCGACCAGCTGCGAGGGCAGGACCTGCTGGCCGCCGCCCGGGCCCACGTCGTACACCTTGGCGAAGAGGACGGCGTCGTCGCTCGTGGACTTCACGTGGACGGTGACCGTCGGCGATCCGGTGATCTGCACGTCGTCCCGGACGGGGGCCGACTCGAAGGAGGCGTACTGGCCGGGGAAGTCGAGGGACAGGCTGACGCCGAGCGAGGACAGCTGGGCGAGGCCGCCGCCTGCGCTGCCGAGGCCGGGCAGGCCGGAGATGGCGGGCGGGTTGGCGCCGGCCGGGTTGGCGAAGCTCTGCTCGCGGCCGGTGAGGGGAAACGTCTTCTCGTCGCCCTCCAGGCCGGGGTACTTGTCCGCGCTC
The DNA here is from genome assembly GCF_000718165.1 of Streptomyces fulvoviolaceus. Taxonomy (GTDB): domain Bacteria; phylum Actinomycetota; class Actinomycetes; order Streptomycetales; family Streptomycetaceae; genus Streptomyces; species Streptomyces fulvoviolaceus. The sequence continues at coordinate 34,881 of NZ_JOEY01000012.1, forward strand.
ACACCGCTCAGCCGGGTCTCGCCGTCGCTGGTGCCGGTGCCGAGGGTGCGGGTGACGCGGAAGGCGGGGCCGGTGTCGGCGCTCTTGTCGTCCTTGAGGTAGCGGTCGAACCAGGAGGTGACCCGGGCCTGGACGCGGCTGGACTCCATGTCGCCGCCGTCGTGGCCGCCCGCGATCCAGTCGACGTCGACGGGGGCGCCGTTGGCCCGGATCGCCTTCGCGGCCGCGTCGGCCTGGTCGAGGGGGAAGAGGGAGTCGGTCTGGCCCTGGATGAGGAGAGTGGGGACCTTGATGCGGTCGGCCACGGCCTCCGGGGAGCGCTCCTCCAGCAGCTTCTCGGCCTGTGCGTCGGGAGTGCCGGACTCGGCGACCCGCTCGTACATCTGGCAGATCTGCGTCTCGAACTTGTCGCAGCCGCCTGCCGTGTTGACGAAGATGCCGGCCCAGAGCTTCTTGAAGACGCCGTTCGGGAAGAGGGCGTCCGAGAGGTTCCAGTAGGTGACCGCCGGGGCGATGGCGTCCACGCGGTCGTCGTAGCCGGCGGCGAGGAGGGAGATCGCGCCGCCGTACGACGCGCCCGCCACACCTACGCGGGGGTCGCCGGTCTTGTCCAACTGGACCTGGGGCTGCTCGGCGAGCCAGTCGATGAGCTTCTCGACGTCGGCGACCTCGGCCTTGGGGTCGTTGAGGCCCACCTTGCCGGTGGACTTGCCGAAGCCTCGGGCGGACCAGGTGAGTACGGCGTATCCGTCTCGGGCGAGGTCCTCGGCCTGTTGACGTACGTCGTTCTTGCTGCCGCCGAAGCCGTGGCCCAGGAGGACGGCGGGGTGCCTGCCGTCGGTGGAGGGCGTGAAGTACGAGGTGTCTATGCGCACGCCGTTCCCCATCGACATGACCCTGGTTTCGCTGTGCACCGGGGGTGGGTCGTCGTCGGCGACGGCTGTCCATGTCCCGGCGCCGGCGAGCGCTACGACGGCGGCCGCGGCGGCGGTCAGTCGTCGCGGCCGCCTGAGCAGGCCTCGTAGCCGGGGCAGTCGAAGATCCATGCGTTAACCGTACGGGGTGTCTCTGACAGTTGGAGCAGACTCAGGGGTGAAGGGGCGCCCCTCCCGCGGGGGTACGGGGCCGCCTTCGTGTACCGCGTTCGTGGTACGGCGGATGGGAGCTCGGTCCGTTCTGTCGTTCGCCGAGTGCGGGTGCGTTGTGGCTGGTCGCGCCCACGCGGCGGAGCCGCAAATCGATACAGCCCCGCGCCCCTGGGCGCCCCTGCGGGGCGATCAGGGCTGTGCGTCCTCCGGGATCGAGACGAGCCAGCGGGTGTCGCGGCGCGGACGCAGGTACAGGGCCCAGTACAGGGTGGCTGCTGCCGTTATGCCGCCTGTCCACAGCAGGTGACTCGTCTCCTGCTGGCTCAAGATGTACGCCAGGACCGCGATCAGTAGGAGCGGCATTGCCGGCCACAGTGGCATCCGCCAGGCGTGCGTGTGCTTGTGGTGGCCTCGGCGGGACAGTAGGGCGGCTATCGCAACCAAGAGGTACATGCCGGTTACCGAGACTCCGGTGACGCCGTACAAGGCGTCGAGGTTCACGAAGCACAGGGCCGCGCCGGGGACACCTACCGCAAGGGTCGCCACCCAAGGGCTGCCGAAGCGGCCGAGCTTGGAGAAGAGGGTGTTGACGGGGGCGGGCCAGGCCTTGTCGCGGGCCGAGGCGAACAGGACGCGGGAGTTCTGGATGACCATGACGATGCCCGCGTTGATGATCGCGAGGGCCACGCAGAGGCTGACGAAGGTGCCCACGGCCGAGTTCGACCAGGCCGTGACCATGCTGCCGATGTCGCCGCCGGTGAGCTCCGAGAGGTCGGAAGCGCCCAGGGTGATCGCGACGACCGGGACCAGGATGATCACCGACGAGATCGCGAGGGTGGCCAGGACCGTGCGGGCGACGTTGCGGCGCGGGTTCTCCAGTTCCTCGGAGAGGTAGACGGCGGTCGAGAAGCCCTGGGTGACGAAGAGGGCGATCGCCAGGCCCGACACCACCAGCATGGCGGTCACCGTGTCCGTATGGCCGTCCGCGCCTGCCACCTGCATCGAGGCCAGGCTGTCCACGCCTCGCTCGCTGTGCGCGAAGCCCAGCACCGCCACCACGGCCGCCGCGATGACCTCCAGGACCAGGAAGACGCCGGTGATCCAGGCGTTGGCGCGCAGGTCGAGCAGGCCGGCGAGGGTGGCGAGGAGCATGACGCCGGCGCCTGCCATCGAGGGGTTCAGGTGGACGATCGGGGCCAGGTAGTCCGCCGTGCCCATCGCGATGACCGGCGGGACGATCATGACGACCAGGAGGGACAGCACGAAGACCAGCCAGCCCGCGAGGCGGCCGGCCATCGTCGACACCATCGCGTACTCGCCGCCCGCGCTGGGGATGAGGGTGCCCAGCTCCGAGTAGCAGAACGCCACGGCGATACAGAGCAGGGAGCCGATGGCGATCGTCAGGGCGGTCGCGGTGCCGAGCGAGCCGAACAGGTCGGGGACGACCACGAAGAGGGTGGACGCGGGGGTCACGCACGAGAGGGTGAGGAGGGTGCCGCCGACGACCCCGATGGAGCGCTTGAGCTTCGGGGGGTGGGCCGCGGCGGGCTCGACCGCGGTCTTGTGAAGCGTGTCGGTCATACGGCGGTTCCGATCGACTCGTCCAGCAGATTGCGCTGAATGGAACCCCGACGAAAACCAGCGCGTCAATAGACGTTTACCTACGGAATCCGTAGATCAGAAGGGCATTTGACCCCGGATACAGCACTCCGGTCCGGGGATTACGAGAATCCTGCCGATACGAGAACCGCAGCGCGGGCGTCAAAAAAACGTACGGCTGTCCGGAATCCGAACGTGTCAGTGGGTCCCGCTAGAGTCGTCACTCACAACAGAATCACAGCAACGGGTGGGGCACATGAAGCTGAAGTACACCGCGGCCTGGGTGGGGTTCACGGCCGCGGCGATGGTCGCGACGTCCGCGTGCGGCGCGGACAGCGTGAAGCAGGCGGCCGACGCGGTCGACAAGACCGACGCGATCATGGCGGCGCTCACGCGGGCGACCGACCGGACCGAGCAGCTCGGGTCGGCCGAGGTGAAGATGACCACCGACGTGGGCACCGGCACTCCGATCGCCATGGACGGCACGTACTCCTGGGGCGACGGGTACGCCTACGACGTCGAGATGGACACCAAGGCCGCGCAGATGCAGACGTTGACGGACGACCCGTCGATCCGCGTCCTGCTCGTGGACGGCGCCTATTACTACGACGTGGACCCGCAGCCCTCCGGCCCGCTGAAGGGCAAGGAGTGGATGAAGATCGACACGTCGGCCGTCCTGGGCGAATCGGGCGCCCAGGCGCTCAGCGGCAGCTCCGGCAGCCCGTCGGCGTCCATGAAGGGCCTCAAGTACGCCGACGACGTCGAGGACCTCGGCAAGCAGACCCTGAACGGGCAGAGCACGACCCACTACCGGGCCGTGATCGATCAGGCCGGGATGGGCAAGTTCAAGGAGGCCTACGGCGACCAGGACAGCCTCCTGGGCTCGGTCACCGGCGGGGCGACCTCGATCACCATGGACGTGTGGCTCGGCGCCGAGGACCTGCCGGTCCGGATGAAGCAGAAGTTCGGCACCATGACGGTCACCATGGACTTCGAGAAGTTCGGGAAGACGGCCACGGTGAAGGCCCCGCCTGCCGCGCAGACCGGTGACCTCACCGAGGAGATAAAGAAGGTCCAGGAACAGCAGGGCTGAGCCCGGACACGACGGTGCCCCGCCCTCCCCTCACCGGGGACAGCGGGGCATCGTACGACCGACTCAGTGGTTGCGCGGGAAGCCCAGGTCCACGCCCGACGGGCCGTCGGCCGGGTCCGGCCAGCGGGTCGTGACGACCTTGCCGCGGGTGTAGAAGTGCGTGCCGTCGTTGCCGTAGATGTGGTGGTCGCCGAAGAGCGAGTCCTTCCAGCCACCGAAGCTGTGGTAGCCGACAGGGACCGGGATCGGGACGTTCACGCCGACCATGCCGGCCTCGACCTCCAGCTGGAAGCGGCGGGCGGCGCCGCCGTCCCGGGTGAAGATCGCGGTGCCGTTGCCGAACGGCGAGGCGTTGATGAGGGCGATGCCCTCGTCGTAGCTGTCGACGCGCAGCACGGTCAGCACCGGGCCGAAGATCTCGTCCTGGTACGCCTTCGCCGTGGTCGGCACCTTGTCGAGGAGCGAGATGCCGATCCAGTGGCCGTCCTCGAAGCCCTCGACCGTGAAGCCGGAGCCGTCCAGGACGACCTCGCAGCCCTCGGCCGCGGCGCCGGTGACGTAGGACGCCACCTTGTCGCGGTGGACCTTCGTGATGAGCGGGCCCATCTCGGAGGCCGGGTCGTTGCCGGGGCCGATCTTGATCTTCTCGGCGCGCTCGCGGATCTTCTCGACCAGCTCGTCGCCGATCGCACCGACGGCCACGACCGCGGAGATCGCCATGCAGCGCTCGCCCGCCGAGCCGTACGCGGCCGAGACCGCGGCGTCCGCCGCCGCGTCCAGGTCGGCGTCCGGCAGGACCAGCATGTGGTTCTTCGCGCCGCCCAGGGCCTGGACCCGCTTGTGGTTCGCGGAGGCCGTGGTGTGGATGTAGCGGGCGATCGGGGTCGAGCCGACGAAGGAGACGGCCTTGACGTCCGGGTGCTCCAGGAGGCGGTCGACGGCCACCTTGTCACCGTGGACGACGTTGAAGACGCCGTCGGGCAGACCCGCCTCGGCGAGCAGCTCGGCGATCTTCAGGGAGGCCGACGGGTCCTTCTCGGACGGCTTCAGCACGAAGGTGTTGCCGGTCGCGATGGCGATCGGGAACATCCACATCGGGACCATCGCCGGGAAGTTGAACGGCGTGATGCCGGCGACGACACCGAGCGGCTGGCGGATGGACGAGACGTCCACGCGGCTGGCGACCTCGGTCGACAGCTCACCCTTCAGCTGCACGGTGATCCCGCACGCCAGGTCCACGATCTCCAGGCCGCGCGCGACCTCGCCCAGCGCGTCGCTGTGCACCTTGCCGTGCTCGGCGGTGATCAGCTCGGCGATCGCGTCCCGGTTCGCCTCGAGCAGCGCCCGGAAGCGGAACAGGATCGTGGTGCGCTTGGCGAGCGAGGAGGTGCCCCAGGTCTGGAACGCGTCCTTGGCGGCGGCGACCGCGGAGTCCACCTCGTCGACCGACGCGAACGCGACCTTCGTGGTGACCGCGCCGGTCGCCGGGTCGGTGACCGGCCCGTAGTTGCCCGACGCGCCTTCGACGGTCTTGCCGCCGATCCAGTGGTTGACGATCTTCGTCATGACCGAGTACTCCTTCACAGATGGCGGCGTCGGGTAGAGACGTGCCGTTCGTACAGCTCACGTGCCTTCACCGCGGACGGTCGGGTCGCGGTTTCGGCCACAGGTACATCCCACCAGGCCTGCGCGGGCGGCGGGCCCGACACAGTGTCGGCCGTTTCGGTCTCGACGTAGACACATGTGGGGATGTCGGCGGCACGGGCCTCGGCGAGCGCGGCCCGCAGATCCCGTACGGTCTTCGCCCGCAGCACGCGCATGCCCAGGCTGGCCGCGTTCGCGGCGAGGTCCACGGGCAGCGGCGCCCCCGTGTACGTGCCGTCGTCGGACTGGTAACGGTAGGCGGTGCCGAACCGCTCGCCGCCGACCGACTCGGACAGGCCGCCGATGGAGGCGTAGCCGTGGTTCTGCACGAGGAGCATCTTGATCGCGACGCCCTCCTGCACGGCCGTGACGATCTCCGTCGGCATCATCAGGTAGGTGCCGTCGCCGACCAGCGCCCAGACGTTGCGCTCGGGGGCGGCCATCTTCACGCCGATCGCGGCCGGGATCTCGTAGCCCATGCAGGAGTAGCCGTACTCCAGGTGGTACTGGTCCCGGGAGCGCGCCCGCCACAGCTTGTGCAGGTCGCCGGGGAGGGAGCCGGCCGCGTTGATGATCACGTCCGACTCGTCGACGAGGGCGTCGAGGGCGCCGAGCACCTGCGACTGCGTGGGGCGTACGTCGATCTCGTCGGCCTCGTAGCACGCGTCGACGCGCTGTTCCCAGCGCTCCTTGTCGAGCGTGTACTCGCTGACGTACGAGTCCGGGACCCGGTGCTCGTGCATGCCCAGGGACTGGGTCAGCTCCGTCAGGCCGCTGCGGGCATCCGCGACGAGCGGCATCCCGGCGAGCTTGTGGCCGTCGTACGGGGCGATGTTGAGGTTGAGGAAGCGGACGTTCTCGCCGGTGAAGAGGGTGCCGGAGGCCGTCGTGAAGTCGGTGTACCGGGTACCCACACCGATCACCAGGTCCGCCAGGCGGGCGAGTTCGTCCGCGGTGGCGGTGCCGGTGTGGCCGACGCCGCCGACGTCCTGGGGGTGGTCGTAGCGCAGGGAGCCCTTGCCGGCCTGGGTGGAGGCGACCGGGATGCCGGTGGCCGCGGCGAACTCGGCGAGGGCCTCCTCGGCACGGCTGTGGTGGACACCGCCGCCCGCGACGATCAGGGGGCGCTCGGCCGCCCTGATCGCGTTGACCGCCTCGGCGAGTTCGGTCGGGTCGGCGCCCGGGCGTCGTACGACCCAGGTGCGCTCGGCGAAGAACTCGTCGGGCCAGTCGTACGCCTCGGCCTGCACGTCCTGCGGGAGGGCCAGGGTTACGGCGCCCGTCTCCACCGGGTCCGTCAGGACGCGCATGGCCTGCAGGGCCGCCGGGATCAGCGCCTCCGGACGCGTGACACGGTCGAAGTACCTCGACACCGGGCGCAGACAGTCGTTGACGCTGATGTCTCCCGCGTACGGCAATTCGAGCTGCTGGAGGACCGGGTCGGCGACGCGGGTGGCGAAGGTGTCGCCGGGGAGGAGGAGGACCGGGAGGTGGTTGATCGTGGCGAGCGCGGCGCCGGTGACCAGGTTGGTCGCGCCCGGGCCGATCGAGGTAGTCACGGCGTGCGTGGACAGGCGGTTGGACTGGCGTGCGTAGCCGACGGCCGCGTGGACCATGGACTGCTCGTTGCGGCCCTGGTGGTACGGCATGTCGTCGGCGTACTCGATCAGTGCCTGGCCGAGCCCGGCGACGTTGCCGTGGCCGAAGATGCCCCAGGTGGCGCCGATCAGCCGCTGCCGTACGCCGTCGCGCTCCGTGTACTGGGCGGACAGGAAGCGTACGAGTGCCTGTGCGACCGTGAGCCTCGTCGTTGAGGTCATCGGTAACCCCCTGTGCTTTCTACGTGGGCCGGGTGGAAGCAGATCCGCCACTCCCGGGTCTCGCCCGGGCCCGCCATGACGTTCAGGTAGTACATGTCGTGGCCGGGCTGGGCGATCGACGGGCCGTGCCATCCGTCGGGGACGAGGACGGCGTCGCCGGAGCGGACCTCGGCGAGGACGTCCGATCCGCCCTCACGGGAGGGAGATACGCGCTGATAGCCGAAACCGTTCGGGCCGTCGATCTCGAAGTAGTAGATCTCCTCCAGCTCCGCTTCCTCGCCGGGCCGGTTCTCGTCGTGCTTGTGCGGCGGGTACGAGGACCAGTTGCCGCCGGGGGTGATGACCTCGACGGCGATGAGCTTGTCGCAGTCGAAGGCGTCGGCCGAGGCGAAGTTGCGGACGTGGCGCAGGCGGTTGCCGCTGCCACGCTCCTCCATGGGAACCTCCGGCGCGGGGCCGTAGCGGGCGGGGAGTCGTCGCTCGCACTTCGCTCCTGCCAGGGCGAAGCGGCCTCCCGCGCCGGAGGCGATCGTTGCCTGGGCGTCCCGGGGTACGTACGCGAAGTCGGTGACTCCGGCGAACACGCTTTCCCGGCCCAGGAGTTGGAACTCTTCGGCACTTTCTTCCGTGCCTATTTGTACGGTACATCCGCCTTGCAGCGGGAGCACGATCCACTCACTGTCACCGGCGGTGAAGGTGTGGGTGCCGCCCGGCTCCAGCTCCACGATCCGCAGGGCACTGTGGCCCCAGCCGGCCAGCTTGGGGTCGATGTCGACGGCGTACTGACCGTTGGCGGTGGCGCCCTTGGGGACGTACAGCTCGTTGTTCTGCGTCATGCGGCGGCCCTCACAGCAGTCCTACGGCGGTGTCCACGGCGGCGGCCACATCGCCGTCCGCCGGATACAGCAGCGAACGGCCGACCACCAGGCCCTGCACGGTGGGCAGTTGAAGGGCGCCCCGCCACTTCTCGTACGCACCGTCCTGGTCGTCCCCGACCTCGCCGCCGAGGAGGACGGCGGGCAGCGTGGAGGTCTGCATGACCTCGGCCATGTCGTCGGGGTTGTCGGTGACCGGCACCTTCAGCCAGGTGTACGCCGAACTCCCGCCGAGTCCGGACGCGATGGCGATGGACTTGGTGACGGCCTCGGCGGACAGGTCGTTCCTGACCTTGCCCTCGGTGGTGCGGCTGCTGATGAACGGCTCGACGAACACCGGGAGTTGCCGTGCGGCCATGTCGTCGATGGCGCGGGCCGTGGACTCCATCGTGGTGAGGGAGCCCGGGTCGTCGTAGTCGATACGGAGGAGCAGCTTGCCGGCGTCGAAGCCGAGGCGCTGGATGTCCTCGGGGCGGTGGCCGGTGAAGCGGTCGTCGAGTTCGAAGCTGGCGCCCTGGAGGCCGCCGCGGTTCATCGAGCCCATGACGACCTTGCCGTCGAGGGCGCCGAGGAGGAGCAGGTCGTCCAGGATGTCGGCGGTGGCGAGAACGCCGTCGACGCCGGGGCGGGACAGGGCCAGGCAGAGGCGTTCCAGCAGATCCGCGCGGTTGGCCATGGCGAACTTGCGGTCGCCGACGCCGAGGGCGCCACGGGCCGGGTGGTCGGCGGCGACGATCATCAGGCGGCCGTCGTCGTTGAGCAGAGGCCTGCGGACGCGGCGGGCGGCGGCCTCCGCGACGGCCTCGGGACGCTGGGTGCGCAGGCGGACGAGTTCGGAGACGTCGACGGTCACAGGACGGCTCCCGCGGTGAGCGCTGCTTGCACTTCGTCGGGTGTGGGCATGGCGGACGAGCACTCCAGTCGGGAGGCGACGATGGCACCGGCCGCGTTGGCGTGCCGCATGATCTTCTCCAGGTCCCAGCCCTCGAGCAGGCCGTGACAGAGGGAGCCGCCGAAGGCGTCACCGGCGCCGAGGCCGTTGAGGACGTTGACGGGGAGGGGCGGGACCTCGGCGGACTCGCCCTTGTTGTTGACGGCGAGGACTCCCTTGGGGCCCTGCTTCACCACGGCGATCTCGACGCCGGCGTCGAGGAGGGCCTGGGCGGCTTTTCGGGGCTCTCGTACGCCCGTCGCCACCTCCACCTCGTCGAGGTTGCCGACCGCGACGGTGGTGTGGCGGAGGGCTTCTTGGTAGAAGGGGCGGGCTGCGGCCGGGTCCTGCCAGAACATCGGGCGCCAGTCGAGGTCGAACACCGTCGTGCCGGACTTGGCCCGGTGGGCGAGGGCCGCGAGCGTCGCCGTACGACTGGGCTCCTCGCTCAGGCCGGTGCCGGTGACCCAGAAGATGCCGGCCTCGTGGATGGCGTCCAGGTCGAGCTCGTGGGCGTCGATCTCCAGGTCGGGGGCCTTGGGCTGCCGGTAGAAGTAGAGCGGGAAGTCGTCCGGCGGGAAGACCTCGCAGAAGGTGACCGGGGTCGGCAGGCCGGGGACCGGGGTGACCCAGCGGTCGTCCACGCCGAAGCCCCGCAGGGCCTCGTGGAGGTACCTGCCGAAGGGGTCGTCGCCGGTACGGGTGATCACCGCGGTGCGCCGTCCCAGGCGGGCCGCGGCCACCGCGACGTTCGTCGCCGAGCCGCCGAGGAACTTGCCGAAGGTCTCCACCTGCGGCAGGGGGACGCCCGTCTGCAGCGGATAGAGGTCCACTCCGATCCGCCCCATGGTGATCAGGTCGTACGCCATCGAGTTCCCTTCGTAACGGCTCTCCACGGCTTTCTAGTCCTGCACACCGAGCCCTGTCAATGTTTTGTCCAGACATTCGGACCAGCCCTTGACAGCGCTTACCGCTCGCGCGGAAGCTGACCGGCATGACGTCGTTGTCACCTCAACCCTCACTGTCCCGCATCCGGATCGGGTCGGCTCCCGACTCATGGGGTGTGTGGTTCCCCGACGACCCTCAGCAGGTCCCCTGGCAGCGCTTCCTCGACGAGGTCGCCGGCTCCGGGTACGAGTGGATCGAGCTGGGTCCGTACGGGTATCTGCCGACCGATCCCGCGGTCCTCTCCGAGGAGGTGAACCGGCGGGGTCTGAAGGTGTCCGCCGGCACCGTCTTCACCGGCCTGCACCATGGCGAGGCCGTCTGGGAGAAGACCTGGGCGCATGTCGCGGACAACGCGGTGCTGGCGCAGGCGATGGGGGCTTCTCACCTGGTCGTGATTCCGTCGTTCTGGCGGGACGACAAGACCGGGGAGGTACTGGAGCCGGACACGCTGACGCCCGAGCAGTGGCGGAACCTCAGCTCGCTGACCGAGCGGCTCGGGGAGCGGGTGCGGGAGGAGTACGGGCTGCAGATCGTCGTGCATCCGCATGCCGACACGCACATCGACAGCGAGGAGAACGTGGTCCGGTTCCTCGACGGGACGGATTCCTCGCTCGTGTCGCTGTGTCTGGACACCGGGCACTACGCGTACTGCGGTGGCGACAGCGTGAAGCTGATCGAGACGTACGGTTCGCGGATCGGGTATCTGCACCTCAAGCAGGTGGATCCCGAGATCCTTGCCGATGTGAAGGCCAAGGGGACGCCGTTCGGGCCGGCCGTGGCGCAGGGCGTGATGTGCGAGCCGCCGGCCGGTGTGCCCGCGCTGGGGCCTGTGCTGGAGGCTGCGCAGAAGCTGGATGTGGATCTGTTCGCGATCGTCGAGCAGGACATGTATCCGTGTGAGCCCGACAAGCCGTTGCCCATTGCTCAGCGGACTCGGGCGTTCTTGAGGTCCTGCGGGGCGTAGCCCTCCGGGGGTGGGGCCGGGCGCCTATGGGGGTGCCGGGTTCTGTGGGTGTGCGACTGCGGGTGGCTCGTGGCTGGTCGCGCCCACGCGGCGGAGCCGCATATCGACGCAGCCCCGCGCCCCTGAGGGCGTTGCAGCATGGGTGCGCCTTCGGGGACGCCTCCGATGCCGTCTGTCAACGCGCCGCGCCCTTGCGCCCGCGTGCGCCTTTGCGTCACCTCTGTCACAAACGCCCCCTTCGTGTCACACATGTCACGTGTACGCGGGTCTCGCGTCACACCCGGTGCACAAGCCCTGACCTGCGCTCACTCCGTGTCGTTCACCGGGCGCAGGCTTTGTGATCGCCAGCGCAGCGCCCGGTACCCCCGACGGCCGTTCCCGGCCGCCGCCGCGGTGCGCGCGAGGAGGTGCACCACATGACCGACCGAAGGCTCTGGTCGTACAAGGAGATCGCGGCGCACATCCGTGTGCAGCCGGACACCGTGCGGTCGTACCGCAAGCACGGGCTGCTGCCGCCGCCCGACCATGTGGAGGGCGGCAAGCCCTTCTGGTTCGCGGACACCGTCCGCGCGTGGGTCGCGTCCCGGCCGGGCAACCGCGGCCGAAGAGAGGACTGACCTCCGTAGAAGGTGATCTCGGGTGCCTGCGCTTGTGTGCGGGCACCCTCTTCTCCGGCGTCAGTGGATCGGGCGGCCCGGGGCCGGGTGTGAGTGTGGGCGGTCGTGGGTGGCGGCCGCGACCGACTTGCCGCCGTCGACGCGCAGGGTGACGCCGGTGATCCGAGACCTGCGAGAAGCTGCGCAGCATCGCCCACCATCTGGTGCCGGTGGCGGGGTCGGGGGCGGCGAAAATCCCGGGCCGGGCGGAGGCGGTGTCTGACACAGTCGCCCCATGAGCGACTTCTCCGTCAAACCCGTTCTCACCGGCGAGAAGAGCGTGCTGCGGCCGTTCGCGGAAGCCGATGCCGACGTGATCTGGGAGATCATCCAGGATCCGGAGGCTCTACGGTTCACCGGCGAGCCCACCACCGAACTCACCTTGGACCGGGTCCGTTCCTGGTACGGCTCCCGCGCCGAGCAGCCCGACCGCCTCGACCTCGCCGTCACCGACCGCGCCACCGGCGAACTCGTCGGCGAGGTCGTCCTCTACGAGTGGGATCCGGCCGCCCGCAGCTGCACCTTCCGCACGCTGATCGGCCCGCGCGGTCGTGGCCGGGGCCTCGGGACGGAGGCGACCCGGCTCATCGTCGGCCATGGCTTCGAGCAACTCGGGCTTCACCGGATCCAGTTGGAGGCCTACGCGTACAACCACCGCGCCCTGCGGGTGTACGAGAAGGTCGGGTTCGTGGTGGAGGGGATCCGGCGAGAGGTCGAGTTCAGGGACGGCGAGTGGGTCGACGAGATACTCATGGCGCTCCTCGACCATCAGTGGGCGACCCTCAGCTCCACGGCTCGATGACCGTCACCCCCGCCCCAGGCGCCGTCCCCATCGCGGCCAGCGCGGCGGGCGTCGCGTCCAGGCCGATCGTGTTGGTCACCAGCAGATCCGGCCGCAGTACGCCCGCCCGGACCAGCTCCAGCATCGGCGGGTAGGTGTGCGCGGCCATGCCGTGGCTGCCGAGGATCTCCAGCTCCAGGCCGATCGCGCGGGCCATGGGGACCGGTGTCGTGCCGTCCGGTGAGGGCAGCAGGCCGACCTGGATGTGACGGCCGCGGCGGCGCAGGGAGTTGACCGAGGCCGCGCAGGTGACCGGCGAGCCGAGGGCGTCCAGGGACAGTTGGGCGCCGCCGCCGGTCAGATCACGGATCGTCTCCGCCGCGTCCCCGACCCTCGACGCGTCCACGCACTCCGCCGCCCCGAACTTCCGCGCCAGGTCCAGGGCGTGCGGGGACACGTCCACCGCGACCACCCTCGCCCCCGACGCCGCCGCGATCATCACCGCGGACAGGCCCACCCCGCCGCAGCCGTGCACCGCGACCCACTCCCCCGCCGCGACCCGGCCCTGCTGCACCACCGCCCGGAACGCCGTGGCGAACCGGCAGCCCAGCGCTGCCGCTGTGGCGTAGGAAAGGTCGTCCGGGATCGACACCAGGTTCACGTCGGCGTGGTCCAGCGCGACGAACTGGGCGAACGAGCCCCAGTGGGTGAAGCCGGGCTGTGTCTGGCGTTCGCAGATCTGGTGGTCGCCTGCCGCGCAGGTTCCGCAGGTGCCGCAGGCGCATACGAAGGGGACGGTGACTCTGTCGCCGGGGCGCCAGTTCTTCACTCCGGCGCCGACCTCCTCGACGACGCCGGCGAGTTCGTGCCCCGGCACGTGGGGGAGCGTGATGTCGGGGTCGTGGCCCTGCCAGCCGTGCCAGTCGCTTCGGCAGAGGCCGGTGGCTTCTACGCGTACGACGACTCCGTGGGAGGCCGGTTGGGGGGTGGGCAGCTCACGTACCTCGGCCGGCTCACCGTATTGCTCGAACACCACTGCCCGCATGTGCGCTCCCATCGCCGTTTTCGTCTGCGGGTCCATCGTGGCTGGTCGCGCCCCGCGGCGGAGCCGCCTGTCGATTCAGCCCCGCGCCCCTGGGTGGGTTCTCTCCTCCCTCGCTGACACCGAACCGCTCGTGGAACCTCCGCAACGGTCCCGGCGCCCACCACGTGGCCCTGCCCGTGAGGCGCATGATCGCCGGAACCAGGAGGCTGCGGACCACCATCGCGTCCATCAGCACCGCCAGCGCGATGCCGAGCCCCAGCATCTTGGTGTTGGTCACGCGGGACGTGCCGATCGCGATCATCACCACCGCGAGGATCACCGCGGCCGCTGTGATGAGTCCGCCCGTGCGCTGCACCCCGTGCCGCACCGCCTCGTCGTGGTCGCCCGTCCTGTCGTACTCCTCCTTGATGCGGGACAGCAGGAACACGCCGTAGTCCATCGACAGTCCGAAGGCCACGCAGAACATCAGGACCGGGAGGGTCGTCTCGATGGAGCCGGGGCTGGTGAAGCCGAGCAGGCCGGAGAGGTGGCCGTCCTGGAAGACCCAGACCACCGCGCCGAACATCGCCGTCAGGCTGAGTGCGTTGAGCAGGACCGCCTGGATCGGTATCAGCACGCTGCCCGTCAGCAGGAAGACCAGGAGCAGGGTGACGATCGCGATGAAGGCCGCCGCCCAGGGCAGTTGCTCGCCTATCGCGTCCTTGGAGTCGACGAGGACGGCGGCCGTGCCGGTCACCTTGGTGTCGAACGGGGCTTTCGTGGCCCGCAGCTCGCCCACCAGGCGCTGGGCGCTGTCGTCCACCGCCTCACCCTTGGGCTGCACCGTGAAGTACGCCGAGTCGCCCTTCACCAGTGGCCCGTCGACCCGCAGCACATCGGGCAGTGCGGCGATCCGCTCCTTGTAGGTGGCGTACTGCGTCTCGGTCGCCCGGCCCTCGGCGAGCACGTCGAGGCCGCCGCCGGGGTTGCCCGGGAAGCCGTCCCGGATGTGCTGCTGCACGACGTGGGACTCGGCCGACGAGGGCAGCTGACGGTCGTCCGCGGTGCCGAACTTCACGCCCAGGAAGGGCAGTCCGAGGAGGACCAGGACGGCCGTGGTGCCGAGGGCGAAGAAGGGGGCGCGGCGCATGACGAGGGTGGCCGTGCGGGCCCAGCCGGTGCCCTCGGAGGGCGCCGGCCGACCGCTCCGCCTGAACAGCCGTCGTAGATCCAGCGAGTTGACCCGATGGCCCAGCAGCACCAGTGCCGCCGGCAGCAGGATCAGCGCGGCCGCCGCCGCGAGCAGGACCACGGCGATCCCGGCGTAGGCGAAGGACCTCAGGAAGTACTGCGGGAAGAGCAGCATCGCCGCCAGGGACACCGCGACCGTGAGGGCCGAGAAGAGGACCGTGCGCCCGGCCGTGCGCAGGGTGGTGCCGACCGCCGTCAACGGGTCGGCGCCGGTGGAGAGTTCCTCGCGGAAGCGGCGGACGATGAACAACGCGTAGTCGATGGCCAGGCCGAGACCCAGGGCCGTAGTGAGGTTCATGGCGAAGACGGAGACGTCGGTGAACTCGGTCAGGCCGCGCAGCACCGCGTTCGTGCCGAGGATCGCGACGATGCCGATGCCGAGCGGCAGCAGGGCCGCGATCGCGCTGCCGAAGACCATCACCAGGAGCAGGAGGGTGATCGGCAGGGCGATCATCTCGGCCCGGGTCAGGTCCTCCTTGATGATCGTCTGCATCTCGTGCCGCACCGCGACCAAGCCGCCGATCTCGACCTCCACCGGCCCGTGCCGGCCCCGGAGGGAGGGCGCGATGCGGTCGAGGGTCTCGCCCATCTCCGTCTCGTCGCCCGTGAGGCGGGCGGCTATCAGTGCCTCGTGGCCGTCCTTCGCGCGCAGGGCGGGCGACTTGGAGCCCCAGTAGGAGCCGACGCCCGTCACCCCCTTCTCCGCTGACAGGCTCGCGGTGATGCGGGCGGCCTGCGCAGCCACTGCCGGGTCGTCCACGGAGGCGCCGCCCGCGTCGACGAGCAGCAGGAGATTGGGCTGGGAGTCGGGGAACTCGCGCTCCAGCGCCTTGGTCGCATACGTCGACTCGGCGCCCGGGTCCTCCCAGCCGCCGGCGCCCAGCCGGTCGGCGACCCCGCTGCCGGCCAGCACGGCGAGGACGGTGAGAACCAAGGCGGCCAGCAGTGACAGCCGAGGCCGCGCGGTCACGAACCTGGTCCATCCCCCGACGCGCGGCGGCTTGTTGACTTCGGTCATCGTGCGGTGTCCCCTTCACCGGGCAGCATGGATCTGCCATCGCCTTGCCATAGACTGAAAAACACGAGACATCGCTCGCGTTTCTCCAGAATGCGAGCGACCACTCGTGTTTGTCAACACCGTTCGGAGACCTGGGGATAACGCGTGCCCGAGAACGCACAGAAGGAACAGCCGCGCCGCCGTCAGGCCCGCGGCGAGCGTCGTGTCGCCCAGCTGCTGGAGGCCGCCGCCTCCGTCTTCTGCACCACGGGCTACACCGCCGCCAGCACCAACGCCATCGCCCGTGAGGCGGGCGTCTCGCCGGGCACGCTCTACCAGTTCTTCCCGAACAAGGAAGCGATCGCGATCGAGCTGGGCGAGCGGCTCGTGCACGAGATGCGGGAGGCCTACGGCGAGGCGCTCGCCCCGGTCGATCCCGCGACCCCGCTGGAGCAGGCCGTCGGTGCCGCAGTCGATCGGTTCATCGCCTTCAACTGCGACCATCCGGTGTTCTTCGCGCTGATGCACGGCCCCGACGTCCCGGGGCGGCTCACCGAGGAGCACGACGCCCTGCACGCGACGCTCATCGGCCGGGTCGAAGCCCTGCTCTCCTCGTTCCTGCCCGACGCGCCGTCCGCCGACATCACCCGCACCGCGCAGATGGCCCTCGGCATCTACATGGCGGGCCTGGAACTGGTCCTCGCCCGCGAGGGCGCCGAACGCGACGCATACGTCCAGGAGATCAAGAACGCCCTGATCCGCTACCTCGACCCGCTCGTCGGCGACCGGCTCGGCAGACCGGGTCTCACCAGGACTCCACCCCGCTGACCGGCTCCTCCACCACCCTCCGCTCGCCCCGCACCGCAGTCCCGCCAGCGGGAACAGCAGCACCGACAGCATCCCGGCGCCCACCAGGGCGGCGGTGTCGTCCGTCTTCAGGACCTTGTCCTCGACGCCGATCGTGATCGCCACCACCAACGGCAGCGCGGTGGACGCGAAGAGGGTGAGCGCGCGCCGGTCGCGTCGTACGAGGTCGCGCGGGGCGAGGACGTCCACCGGAAGGCCCCGGACCAGCAGGAACAGCACGAGGAAGACGGGCAGGAGCAGCAGTGCCCGGCCGCCGGACAGCAGGGCGTCCAGGTCGAACTCGATGCCGGTGACGACGAAGAACACCGGCACCAGGAAGCCGAAGCCCATCGCCTCGACCTTCTCCAGGACCGGGTCCGCGCTCTCCGGCGCCGACCCGTGCAGCACCAGCCGCGTGATCAGCCCCGCGGCGAAGGCACCGAGCAGGGTGTCGAGGCCGAGGACCTGGGAGATGCCGAGCATCACGGCCAGCATCAGCACGACGAGTCGTACGGCGAACTGGCCGCTGCTGTGCAGGGTCCGGGCGATCACCCGGGAGAACCACGGCGGGCGCGGCCGCATCGCCCACCACACCGCTACCGCCGTCAGCAGCCCGAACGCGGCGAGCACACCGTCGACTCCCCCGCCGAACGCCCGCTCAGGGCCATGGCGATGACCGGCCCGAACTCCCCCACCGCGCCGACCGCCATCATCACCGAGCCGAAGCGGGAGCGAAGGTCCCCGGCGTCGCGCAGGACAGGCAGGACCGTGCCGAGGGCGGTGCTGCGTCGGCAGCCGCGGCTACATGGGATCCGCGCCGGGTTCGCGCTCGGCGTGACGGTCGGCTTCGGCTTCGCGGCCCTGGAGAGCGCCGCCCGAACGGGCGCTTCTCCTTCGCCGGGCCGGTGATCGGCACGTTCGGCATCTCCCTCCCGCACGCGCTGTGGGACTCGACGCACGGCATCGCGCTCCGGCTGGCGGCGCGCCTGGCCGGAACGAACCTGGACCGGCAGTTGTTCTCGCCCAGAGGTACCTCCTTCAGGCGACCGGCCGACAGCAAAACCACTCCACGCCGTTCTCCCTCGGGCTCATGGTGCTCGTGTCGCTGTTCGGCGTCACATGGGCACGGTCGCCGGTCCGGCGCGACCCCTCTTGGAGAAATACCCCCTAGGGGTATACTCTGAGAAGTGTGGACCCCATCGTGGGTCCCCTCAGCCCCACATGCCTCCACGAGGAGAACGACATGAGCGCCCAGACCGACACCCAGGGTTCCGTCACCGCCGTCTACAAGGTGAGCGGGATGAGCTGTGGACACTGTGAGGGCTCCGTGTCCGGTGAGATCTCCGAGATCGCCGGTGTCAGCTCGGTGAAGGCGGTCGCCTCGACGGGTGAGGTCACCGTCGTGTCCGAGGTCGCGCTCGACGAGGCGGCGGTGCGGGCCGCTGTGGACGAGGCCGGGTTCGAGCTCGTCGGCCGCGTCTGAGGAACGCGACGGGAAGTGCCACGATGGGCCGTCTTGCGTGTGCGGCTCCGTCGTGGCTTGTCGCGCCCACGCGGCGGAGCCGCATCATCGGCACTGCCCCGCGCCCCTGACGGCGTTGCAGTTTCTGGAGTTTGGAACATGGCCAGCACTACCGCCCCGATAGCGTCCGCCTCCGAAGTCGAGCTGGTCATCGGTGGAATGACCTGTGCCTCGTGTGCGGCTCGGGTCGAGAAGAAGCTCAACCGGATGGACGGGGTCACCGCCACGGTGAACTACGCCACCGAGAAGGCGAAGGTCACCTACGCCGAGGGCGTCCACGTCGCCGATCTGATCTCGACCGTGGTGAAGACCGGGTACACGGCCGAGGAGCCCCAGCCTCCGAAGGAAGAGACCCCCGTCCAGGACCCGGAGCTCGCCGCCCTCCGTCAGCGGCTCGTCGTCTCCGCCCTGCTCGCCGTCCCGGTGATCCTGCTCTCCATGGTCCCGGCTTTCCAGTTCGACAACTGGCAGTGGCTGGCGCTCACCCTCGCCGCGCCCGTGGTCGTCTGGGGCGGGCTGCCCTTCCACCGGGCCGCCTTCACCAATCTCCGGCACGGCGCCGCCACCATGGACACCCTGGTCTCGCTCGGCACGCTGGCCGCGTTCGGCTGGTCGCTGTGGGCGCTGTTCTTCGGTGACGCGGGCATGCCGGGCATGAAGGACCGCTTCGAGTTCACCGTCTCGCGGATGGACGGGGCCTCGACCATCTACCTCGAAGTGGCGTCCGGGGTCGTCGCGTTCATCCTCCTGGGCCGCTATCTGGAGGCCCGGGCCAAGCGGCGCGCGGGGTCGGCGCTCAGGGCGCTGATGGAGCTGGGCGCGAAGGACGTGTCCGTGCTGCGGGACGGGCGTGAAGTGCGGATCCCGGTGGCGCGGCTGGCCGTCGGGGACCGGTTCGTCGTACGGCCCGGGGAGAAGATCGCGACCGACGGCGCCGTCGTCGAGGGCGCCTCCGCGGTGGACGTGTCCATGCTGACCGGCGAGTCGGTGCCGGTGGACGTGACCGTCGGCGACGCCGTCACCGGCGCCACCGTCAACGCCGGCGGCCGGCTCGTCGTAGAGGCCACCCGGGTCGGCGCCGACACGCAGCTCGCGCGGATGGCGAGGCTGGTGGAGGAGGCGCAGAACGGCAAGGCGGAGGTGCAGCGGCTGGCCGACCGGATCTCCGCGGTGTTCGTGCCGGTCGTCATCGTCATCGCGGTCGCCACGTTCGGCGGCTGGCTCGGCGCGACCGGCGACACCGTCGCCGCGTTCACCGCGGCCGTCGCCGTCCTGATCATCGCCTGCCCGTGCGCGCTGGGCCTGGCCACGCCGACCGCGCTGATGGTCGGCACCGGGCGCGGCGCCCAACTCGGCATCCTCATCAAGGGTCCCGAGGTGCTGGAGTCCACGCGCCGCGTCGACACCGTCGTCCTCGACAAGACCGGCACCGTCACCACCGGCCGGATGACCCTCCAGAAGGTGTACGTCGCCGAAGGCGCCGACGAGCGACAGGTACTGCGGCTCGCGGGCGCCCTGGAGCACGCCTCCGAGCACCCCGTCGCCCGGGCGGTCGCGACGGGCGCCGAGGAGCGGGTCGGACCACTGCCGGGGGCCGAGCGGTTCGAGAACGTGCCCGGGCGGGGCGTACGCGGGCGGGTGGAGGGCCACGAGGTGGCCGTAGGACGGCTCTTCGACGAGCTGCCCGGGGAACTGGCCCGCGCCAAGGACGAGGCCGAACAGGACGGTCGTACGGCCGTCGTGGTCGGCTGGGACGGAGTGGCACGCGGTGTCCTCGCCGTCGCGGACGCGGTCAAGGAGACCAGCGCCGAGGCGGTGCGCGCGCTGCGGGCGCTGGGGCTCACGCCGGTGCTGCTGACCGGGGACAACCGGGCGGTGGCCGAGGCGGTGGCCCGTCAGGTGGGCATCGACCAGGTGGTCGCCGAGGTGCTGCCCGAGGACAAGGTCGATGTCGTACGGCGGCTGCAGGGCGAGGGGCGGACGGTCGCCATGGTCGGCGACGGGGTCAACGACGCCGCCGCGCTCGCCGCCGCCGACCTGGGCCTGGCGATGGGCACCGGGACCGACGCGGCGATCGAGGCGGGCGATCTGACGCTGGTGCGCGGGGATCTGCGGGTGGCCGCGGACGCGATCCGGCTGTCGCGCAGGACGCTGTCCACGATCAAGGGGAACCTCGTATGGGCGTTCGGATACAACGTGGCCGCGCTGCCGCTGGCCGCCGCGGGACTGCTGAACCCGATGATCGCGGGGGCCGCGATGGCCTTCTCGTCGGTGTTCGTGGTGACGAACAGCCTCCGATTGCGGACGTTCCGCTGAAGTCAGCAGAGGTTACCCGCGGTTAGGGGAAGTCGAGGCCAGAGCACCTCTGGAGTCCGGCGCCGCACTCACATAAGCTCTTCACAAGACTCGCGCATCGTCCTTACGCTTGGGTCTCGTTCGCGGTATCCGGGCTCTTGCGTACCTAACGGACATATGCAAGAGACGCAGATCACAGTGATGTGAACGTAACCATCGAAGGGGTTCGAAGGTCTAAGTTGACGATGTCAGGAAGCGTCTTGGGGGGCGCTGACTGGCATCTGAGGATGTCTTGGGGGACTTCCTCAGAGATGCGTTGCCGGGGCACGCACTTCGGGAAGCTTTGAGCGGCCCTCTCGAGCGTGCGCTGTCCCGGCAGATCGCACACAAGGAGTAGTACGGCGAGTTTTGCTCGTTCTGCTCAAACAGCGGCACAGAAAGACAGACAGCGATTCAGGCGCTGTCTTCTCAAGACGCCCGGCCGGATCCCGTGGGGGGAATCCGCACCGGGACATGGGAAGGCGCCCTGTACGCCGGCCCGTGGGGGGACCGGCGGCAGGGCGCCTTCCGCGTTTTCTTGCCGCTCAGTTCGCTTCCAGGGCGCGCCCCCATCGAGAGCGCGCCCGGCGACTACGAGCTCAGCGCTCCTCGACGGGAACGAAATCGCGCTCCACGACACCCGTGTAGATCTGGCGCGGGCGGCCGATGCGGGAGCCCGGCTCCTTGATCATTTCGTGCCACTGGGCGATCCAGCCCGGGAGCCGGCCGAGGGCGAAGAGGACCGTGAACATCTCGGTCGGGAAGCCCATGGCGCGGTAGATCAGGCCGGTGTAGAAGTCGACGTTCGGGTAGAGGTTGCGCTGGACGAAGTAGTCGTCCGAGAGCGCGTGCTCCTCCAGCTTGAGCGCGATGTCCAGCAGCTCGTCGGACTTGCCGAGGGCCGAGAGGACGTCGTGCGCCGCCGCCTTGATGATCTTCGCGCGCGGGTCGAAGGACTTGTACACCCGGTGGCCGAAGCCCATCAGGCGGACGCCGTCCTCCTTGTTCTTCACCTTGCGGATGAAGGAGTCGACATCGCCGCCGTTGGCCTGGATGCCCTCGAGCATCTCCAGGACCGACTGGTTGGCGCCGCCGTGCAGCGGGCCCCACAGGGCGTTGATGCCGGCCGAGATCGACGCGAACATGTTCGCCTGCGAGGAGCCGACCAGACGGACCGTGGACGTCGAACAGTTCTGCTCGTGGTCCGCGTGCAGGATCAGCAGCTTGTCCAGCGCGGAGACGACGACCGGATCGAGGTCGTACTCCTGCGCGGGGACCGAGAAGGTCATGCGCAGGAAGTTCTCGACGTAACCGAGGTCGTTGCGCGGGTAGACGAACGGGTGGCCGATCGACTTCTTGTAGGCATAGGCCGCGATCGTCGGAAGCTTGGCGAGCAGCCGGATCGTCGAGAGGTCGCGCTGCTTCTCGTCGAAGGGGTTGTGGCTGTCCTGGTAGAACGTCGACAGGGCGCTCACGACCGACGACAGCATGGCCATCGGGTGGGCGTCGCGCGGGAAACCGCGGTAGAAGTTCTTGACGTCCTCGTGCAGCAGGGTGTGCTGGGTGATCTCGTTCTTGAACGTGGAGAGCTCGTCGACGGTCGGCAGCTCGCCGTTGATCAGCAGGTAGGCGACCTCCAGGAAGGTGGAGCGCTCGGCCAGCTGCTCGATCGGGTAGCCGCGGTAGCGGAGGATGCCCGATTCGCCGTCGAGGTAGGTGACCGCGGATTTATACGCGGCGGTGTTGCCGTATCCGCTGTCCAGCGTCACCAGACCGGTCTGGGCGCGGAGCTTGCCGATGTCGAAGCCCTTGTCGCCGACGGTGCTGTCGATCACCGGGTAGGTGTACTCGCCGTCGCCGTACCGCAGTACTACAGAGTTGTCGCTCACGTCTTCCCTCACCGACGTTGTGCCTCATCTTCGAGGTTGCCCTGACTGTCTCTACCATCCCCCATTCGGCGCAGAAGAGTGCACTGGGGGTCGACCATTGGGCTTATCGGCGGCACTGAGTGCCGCCAACTTGCTCATCCTGCCCCCTGTCTTCCCCATCTGGAAGGGCTCTGTGACCTTCACGACTCATTTGATCGATCATTTTTCGTGATGCCTCACGATTGACCCACGACTGGCCCACCACTGGCCCCCGACCGCTTCACGATCCGCGAGCTCACGATCCCGAGAGCCTGAAGTCCAGGGCCGTACAGCGCCGTCCCGCCGACACCGTGCGCACCGCCTGGCCGATCGCCTTGCGTGAACCGACGAGGACGACCAGCTTCTTGGCCCGGGTGACCGCCGTGTACAACAGGTTCCGCTGCAGCATCATCCAGGCGCTGGTGGTGACCGGGATCACCACGGCCGGATATTCACTTCCCTGTGAACGGTGGATGGTCACCGCGTACGCGTGGGCCAGTTCGTCCAGTTCGTCGAATTCGTACGGAACCTCCTCGTCCTCGTCCGTCAGCACCGTGAGGCGCTGGTCGACCGGGTCGAGCGAGGTGACCACGCCCACCGTGCCGTTGAAGACACCGTTGGTGCCCTTCTCGTAATTGTTGCGAATCTGGGTGACCTTGTCGCCGACCCGGAAGACCCGGCCGCCGAACCGCTTCTCGGCGAGGTCGGGGCGCCCTGGGGTGATGGCCTGCTGGAGCAGGCCGTTGAGGTTGCCGGCGCCGGCGGGCCCTCGGTGCATGGGCGCGAGCACCTGGACGTCCCGGCGCGGGTCGAGCCCGAACTTGGCCGGAATCCGACGGGCCGCCACGTCCACCGTGAGCCTGCCGACCTCCTCGGTGTCGTCCTCGACGAAGAGAAAGAAGTCCTTCATGCCGTCGGTGACCGGGTGTTGGCCCGAGTTGATCCGGTGCGCGTTCGTCACGACTCCCGACTGCTGGGCCTGGCGGAACACGCGCGTGAGGCGCACGGCGGGGATGGGACTGTCGTCGGCGAGGAGGTCCCGCAGGACCTCGCCGGCGCCGACGCTGGGGAGCTGGTCGACGTCCCCGACGAAGAGCAGATGGCCACCCGGCGGGACCGCCTTCACCAGCTTGTTGGCGAGCAGCAGGTCGAGCATGGACGCCTCGTCGACCACCACCAGGTCGGCGTCCAGCGGGCGGTCCTTGTCGTAGGCCGCGTCGCCGCCGGGCTTCAGTTCCAGGAGACGGTGGACGGTGGAGGCGTCGGCTCCGGTGAGTTCGGCGAGGCGCTTGGCAGCGCGGCCGGTGGGGGCGGCGAGGACGACCTTGGCCTTCTTGGCGCGGGCCAGCTCCACGATCGAGCGAACGGTGAAGGACTTGCCGCAGCCGGGGCCGCCGGTGAGGACGGCGACCTTCTTGGTCAGCGCGAGCCGGACGGCTTGTTCCTGTTCGGGAGCGAGGTCGGTTCCGGTACGGGACTTCAGCCAGCCCAGCGCCTTGTCCCAGGCCACGTCCCGGAAGCCGGGCATCCGGTCCTGGTCGGTGCGCAGGAGGCGCAACAGCTGGGCGGAGAGGGCGAGTTCGGCCCGGTGGAAGGGGACGAGGTAGACGGCGGTGACGGGCTCCGAGCCGTCCGGCCCGGGCACCTTCTCCCGTACGACACCGGGGTCGCCGGAGTCCTCGTCCGGCAGGGCCAGCTCGGCCAGGCACTCGATGACCAGGCCCGTGTCGACCTGCAGCAGCTTCACCGCGTCGGCGATCAGCTGTTCCTCGGGGAGGTAGCAGTTGCCCTGGTCGGTGGCCTGCGAAAGGGCGTACTGCAGGCCCGCCTTGACGCGCTCCGGGCTGTCGTGCGGGATGCCGACGGACTGGGCGATCTTGTCGGCGGTGAGGAAGCCGATGCCCCAGACGTCGGCGGCCAGGCGGTACGGCTGGTTCTTCACGACCGAGATCGAGGCGTCGCCGTACTTCTTGTAGATGCGGACCGCGATCGACGTCGACACCTCGACGGTCTGGAGGAAGAGCATGACCTCCTTGATCGCCTTCTGCTCCTCCCAGGCGTCGGCGATCTTCTTGGTGCGCTTGGGACCGAGGCCGGGGACCTCGATCAGCCGCTTCGGCTCCTCCTCGATGATCTGCAGGGTGTCCAGGCCGAAGTGCTGGGTGATGCGGTCGGCGAAGACGGGGCCGATGCCCTTGACGAGCCCCGATCCGAGGTAGCGGCGGATGCCCTGGACGGTGGCCGGCAGGACGGTCGTGTAGTTCTCGACGGTGAACTGCTTGCCGTACTGGGGATGCGACCCCCAACGGCCCTCCATCCGCAGGGACTCACCGACCTGGGCGCCGAGCAGCGCGCCGACGACGGTGAGGAGGTCGCCGCCGCCCCGGCCGGTGTCGACGCGGGCGACCGTGTAGCCGTTCTCCTCGTTGGCGTACGTGATCCGCTCCAGGACACCGTCGAGCACGGCCAGTCGCCGTTCGCCCGTGGAGTTCCCCGCCTGATTGGACATGATCCGACGGTACCGCCCGGCACCGACAGCTCAGCCGGCCTGTGAGATCACGTGGTCGATGACCCGCTGGAAGTCCTCGGTCGGGGAGAACTCGACGAACTCGCAGTCCTCCAGGGCCAGGGGGACGTGGCCGGGTCCCCAGTAGTAGGCCTGCCCCTCCTCGTAGACCTCCTCACCCTCGGGCGTGAGCATCCTCAGGCGGCCCTTCAGCAAGTAGCCCCAGTGCGGGCACTGGCAGGCGTCGCCGGGAAGGCCCTTGAGCGCGGGTCCCATGTCCGTGCCCTGCGGCAGACGCACGTAACCGACCGACATCCCGCCCCCGATCGGCTTGATACGCAGCTCCACTCCGCCGCCTTCGAGTGCGACGGGTACGTCGTTCCGAGTCGCCGACGTCATGGCTCCTCCGCTCCGGTCCGTCAGGACCCTTGAGGAAACGACCCCGTGCCTCCAGCGTGAACCGCCCCGAGCGTCCATGCGACCTCGCTCATCCGAGCACCGTTCATCACAATCCGATCTCGGGATGCGGTCAAGGGCTTGATTAACCCCCGTGTAATCGATTCCAATCCTCCGTACACGTCGATGTAATCGATTCCACAAGGAGGTGGAACGAGCGATGGCGAGCATCAAGGACGTCGCCGCCGAAGCGGGCGTCTCCGTCGCCACGGTCTCTCGCGTCCTGAACGACCACCCGTCGGTCAGCGCGGACGCACGCACGCGCGTACTGGCCGCCGTCGAGGCGCTGGGCTACCGCCCGAACGCCGTCGCCCGTTCGCTGCGCACCGACCAGACCCACACCCTCGGCCTGGTCATCAGTGACGTGATGAACCCGTACTTCACCGAGCTGGCCCGCTCCGTCGAGGAAGAGGCCCGCGCGCTCGGGTACAGCGTCATCATCGGCAACGCCGACGAGCGGCCCGACCTGCAGGACCACCATGTACGGAACCTGCTGGACCGCCGTATCGACGGTCTTCTCGTCTCCCCCACCGACGGCGGCTCGCCGCTGATGCTGGACGCCGTGCGCGCGGGGACGCCGATGGTCTTCGTCGACCGGTGGATCCCGGGCGTGGACGTGCCCGTGGTCCGGGCGGACGGACGGGCCGCCGTGCGCGACCTGGTCACCCATCTGCACGGGCTCGGGCACCGGCGGCTCGCGATCATCGCGGGGCCGGCGGCGACCGCGACCGGTCAGGAGCGTGTGGAGGCCTTCAGGGAGGCCCTGCGGACTCATGGCCTCGATCTCCCCGACGCCTACATAGGACAGGGCGACTTCCAGGCCGCCAGCGGGCGGCGGGTCACCGAGGGCTTCCTCGACCTGCCCGAGCCGCCCGAGGTCGTGTTCGCGGCCGACAACCTGATGGCGCTCGGCGCGCTGGACGCCATACGCGCGCGTGGACTTCGCGTGCCGGACGACATCGCGCTCGCCGCGTTCGACGACATCCCGTGGTTCGTGCACACCGATCCGCCGATCACCGCGATCGCCCAGCCCACGGGCGAGCTGGGGCGCGCCGCCGTGCGCGCGCTCGTCGACCGCATCGAGGGACGGCCCCCCGAGTCCGTCACCCTCCCCGCCCGTCTCGTCGTACGCCGCTCGTGCGGCGAGCCGGCTCCCCAGGAGCCGTCGGCTTCCCCTGAGCCGCCCCCCGCACAGTCCCCCGCTGTGCAGTCCCCCGTAAGAAGGAGCCAGACGTGAGCAACGCGGACGAGTTGCTGCGCATCGAGGGCATACGGAAAACCTTCCCCGGCGTGGTCGCGCTCGACGGCGTCGACTTCGATCTGCGCCGCGGCGAGGTCCATGTACTCCTCGGTGAGAACGGCGCGGGCAAGAGCACCCTCATCAAGATGCTCTCCGGCGCCTACACGCCCGACGCCGGGCGGATCCTGGCCGGCGGCGAGGAGGTGCGCATCCATGGTGCGCAGGACTCCGAGCGCCTCGGGATCGCCACCATCTACCAGGAGTTCAACCTCGTTCCCGATCTGACGGTCGCCGAGAACATCTTCCTGGGGCGGCAGCCGCGCCGCTTCGGGATGATCGACCGGAAGACGATGGAGGCGGATGCCGAGGTCCTGCTGGAAAGGGTCGGCGTCAATGTGTCTCCACGCGCGCGTGTGCGTGAACTCGGCATCGCGCGCCTGCAGATGGTCGAGATCGCGAAGGCCCTGAGCCTGAACGCGCGCGTGCTGATCATGGACGAGCCGACCGCCGTGCTCACCTCGGAGGAGGTCGAGAAGCTCTTCTCCATCGTGCGCAAGCTGCGCGAGGACGGGGTCGGGATCGTCTTCATCACGCATCACCTGGAGGAGATCGCCGCTCTGGGCGACCGGGTCACGGTCATCCGGGACGGCAGGTCCGTCGGGCAGGTCCCCGCGTCCACGCCCGAGGACGAACTCGTACGCCTCATGGTGGGGCGGTCGATCGAGCAGCAGTACCCGCGCGAACGGGCCGACACGGGCGCCGCGTTGCTGTCCGTCGAGGGGCTGACCAGGGACGGCGTCTTCCATGACGTGAGCTTCCAGGTGCACGCCGGTGAGGTCGTCGGTATCGCCGGGCTCGTCGGTGCCGGTCGTACCGAGGTCGTGCGGGCCGTGTTCGGCGCGGATCCGTACGACAAGGGCACCGTGAAGGTCTCCGGCGCCTCGATCGCCAAGTACGACGTCAACGCGGCGATGACCGCGGGCATCGGGCTCATCCCGGAGGACCGCAAGGGCCAGGGGCTGGTCCTAGGCGCCTCCGTCGAGGAGAACCTCGGCCTGGTGACCATGCGCGCCGCGACCCGCGCCGGCCTCGTCGACCTCAAGCGGCAGCACGAGGCCGCCGGGTGGATCGCGCAGCAGCTGGGCGTGCGGATGGCCGGACTCGGCCAGCACGTACGGACGTTGTCCGGCGGCAACCAGCAGAAGGTCGTCATCGGCAAGTGGCTGCTCGCCGAGACCAAGGTGCTGATCCTCGACGAGCCGACACGCGGCATCGACGTCGGCGCCAAGGTCGAGATCTACCAACTCATCAACCAACTGACGGCCGCCGGAGCCGCCGTCCTGATGATCTCCAGCGATCTGCCCGAGGTGCTCGGCATGAGCGACCGGGTGCTGGTGATGGCCCAGGGCCGGATCGCGGGCGAACTCGCGGCCGACGAGGCCACCCAGGACGCCGTGATGGCACTCGCCGTAAGCACCCCTACTACCGAACCGGAGGCCGGCCGTGGCCGCTGACACGCTCAAGAGCGGGGCGGGCGCCGGTGGCGCCGCGGCGGTCCGCCGCCTGCTCCTCGACAACGGCGCGCTCACCGCGCTGATCGTCCTCGTCATCGCCATGTCGGCGCTGTCGGGCGACTTCCTGACCACGGACAACCTGCTCAACGTGGGTGTCCAGGCGGCCGTCACCGCCATCCTCGCCTTCGGCGTGACCTTCGTGATCGTCTCGGCGGGCATCGACCTGTCGGTCGGCTCGGTGGCGGCGCTGTCGGCCACCGTGCTGGCCTGGAGCGCGACGCAGCACGGGGTGCCGGTCTTCCTGGCCGTCGTGCTGGCGGTCGTCACCGGCATAGCGGCCGGTCTCGTCAACGGCTTCCTCATCGCGTACGGCAAACTGCCGCCGTTCATCGCGACGCTGGCCATGCTGTCGGTGGCCCGCGGTCTGTCGCTGGTGATCTCCGAGGGCTCCCCGATCGCCTTCCCCGACTCGGTCTCGCACCTCGGGGACACGCTCGGCGGCTGGCTGCCGGTGCCGGTGCTCGTGATGATCGTGATGGGGCTCATCGCCGCCTTCGTGCTCGGCCGGACGTACATCGGCCGTTCCATGTACGCGATCGGCGGCAACGAGGAGGCCGCACGCCTGTCCGGTCTGCGCGTGAAGAAGCAGAAGCTCGCCATCTACGCGCTGTCCGGTGTCTTCGCCGCCGCCGCGGGCATCGTGCTCGCCTCCCGCCTGTCCTCCGCGCAGCCGCAGGCCGCCGACGGCTACGAGCTGGACGCGATCGCCGCGGTCGTGATCGGTGGGGCGTCCCTGGCCGGTGGCACCGGCAAGGCGTCCGGCACCCTGATCGGCGCGCTGATCCTCGCGGTGCTTCGCAACGGCCTCAACCTCCTGTCCGTGTCCGCCTTCTGGCAGCAGGTCGTCATCGGTGTCGTCATCGCGCTGGCGGTGCTGCTGGACACGGTGCGCCGCAAGGCCGGGGCGACTCCTGTGGCGGGCGGTGCGGGCGCGAACGGCGGCAAGGGCAAGCAGGCGGCGACGTACGGTCTCGCGGCCGTGGTCACCGTGGCGATCGTCGGCGCGACCTCCTTCCTGCACAGCGGCTCGTCCTCGGCGGCGAACCCGAAGGTCGGACTGGCGCTGTCCACCCTCAACAACCCCTTCTTCGTGCAGATCCAGGCCGGTGCCAAGGCCGAGGCGAAGAAGCTGGGCGTCGACCTGACCGTCACGGACGCGCAGAACGACGCCTCCCAGCAGGCCAACCAGCTGCAGAACTTCACCAGTTCGGGCCTCGACTCGATCATCGTCAACCCGGTGGACTCGGACGCGGCGAGCAACTCGGTGAATGCCGCCGACAAGGCGAAGATCCCGGTCATCGCCGTCGACCGCGGCGTCAACGAGGCCACGGTGGACGCGCTGGTCGCCTCCGACAACGTCGCCGGCGGTGAACTCGCCGCCCAGACGGTCGCCGAGAAGCTGGGCGGCGAGGGCAAGATCGTCATCCTGCAGGGCCAGGCCGGCACCTCCGCCGCCCGTGAGCGCGCCGAAGGTTTCGCCAAGGGACTCAAGGCCTACCCGGGTATCCAGGTCGTGGCCCAGCAGCCGGCCGACTTCGACCGCACCAAGGGCCTCGACGTGATGTCGAACCTGCTCCAGGCCCATCCGGACGTCCAGGGCGTCATCGCCGCCAACGACGAGATGGCGCTCGGCGCGATCAAGGCGCTCGGCTCCAAGGCCGGCAAGTCGGTCTCCGTGGTCGGCTTCGACGGCACGCCGGACGGACTGAAGGCGGTGAAGGACGGCACTCTGTACGCGTCCGTGGCACAGCAGCCGACCCAGCTCGGCAAGATCGCCGTGGACAACGCGCTGAAGGCACTTCAGGGCGAGAAGGTCGAGCAGACGGTGAAGGTTCCGGTGAAGGTGGTCACGAAGGAGAACGTGGCCGGCTTCAGCGGCTGACACATCGGCTGTCACATCGGCTGTCACATCGACGAACGGGCGGGCGGTTGCCTCGTGGTTCTTCCACGAGAGCCGCCCGCCCCGAGTCACTGACTAGGGGAGTCACTTCATGTACGACTACGACCTACTGGTCGTAGGGTCGGCCAACGCCGACCTGGTGATCGGCGTAGAGCGGCGGCCAGGGGCCGGCGAGACGGTGCTCGGTTCCGACCTGGCCGTGCACCCGGGCGGCAAGGGAGCCAACCAGGCGGTCGCGGCCGCCCGGCTCGGTGCCCGTACGGCCCTGCTGGCCCGCGTCGGCGACGACGCGCACGGCCGGCTGCTCCTCGACTCGCAGCGGGCGGCCGGGGTCGACACGGTGGGTGTCCTGGTCGGCGGTGCGCCGACCGGGGTCGCGCTGATCACGGTGGACCCGTCCGGGGACAACAGCATCGTGGTCTCGCCGGGTGCGAACGGCCGGCTGACGCCCGGGGACGTACGGGCCGCGGCCAGCCTCTTCCACGCCTCCCGGGTCGTCTCGGCCCAGTTGGAGATTCCGCTGGAGACGGTCGTGGAGGTCGTACGGAATCTGGCGCCGGACAGCCGGTTCGTGCTGAACCCGTCGCCGCCGCGGCCGCTGCCGCCGGAGGTACTGGCGGCCTGCGACCCGCTGATCGTCAACGAGCACGAGGCGAAGGTGATCCTCGGCGAGGACGCCGCCGCCATCAGTGACGAGCCCGAGGACTGGGCGCGGATCCTGCTCGCGAAGGGGCCGCGGTCGGTGGTCGTGACACTGGGTGCGGAGGGTTCGCTGGTGGCCTCGTCCCAGGGCGTCACCCGGGTCCCCTCCGTCAAGGTGGACGCCGTGGACACGACGGGCGCGGGCGACGCGTTCACCGCTGCGCTGGCGTGGAAGCTCGGGACCGGATCGGGTCTCGCGGAGGCCGCGGCCTACGCGTCCCGGGTCGGGGCGGCCGCCGTCACCAGGCAGGGTGCGCAGGTGTCCTTCCCCACGGCCGCGGAGGTCGAGGCCCTGTGCTGTGCCAGCCCGGGGGACAACCCCCGGACCCCCGGCGGGAAAAGCGAGTCAGGCAACGCTTCCGGAACTTCCCTGCGAGGCGAGGCCCAGTGAAGCGAGCCGGAATACTGAACCGTCATCTCTCCGGCGCGCTCGCCGAGCTGGGCCACGGGGACGGGGTGCTGGTGTGCGACGCCGGCATGCCCATACCGGACGGTCCGCGCGTGGTCGACCTGGCCTTCCGGGCCGGGGTGCCGTCCTTCGCCGAGGTGCTGGACGGCCTGCTGGCCGAGCTGGTGGTGGAGGGCGCCACGGCGGCGGAGGAGGTGCGGGACACCAACGCGGCGGCTTCGGCGCTGCTCGACGGGCACTTTCCCGGCCTGGAGCTGGTCTCGCACGAGAAGCTCAAGGAGCTGTCGGCGGGGGCGCGGCTGGTCGTACGGACGGGCGAGGCTCGGCCGTACGCGAACGTGCTGCTGCGGTGCGGGGTGTTCTTCTGATGCTCACGACCTGATGCTCACGGCCTGACGCTCACGGCGCCGGGAAGGCGAGGCGTACGCCGTAGCGCTTCTCGGCGCCCCGGAGTGCCGGGACGAGGGTGGTGCGCAACTCGCCTACCTCCTCCGCGTGTTCGGTGAGGAAGCGCTCCCGCAGCCGCAGCCGGGCCGGTTCGCGGACGGCCTCGACCGGGCGCATGCAGACGGCGTAGGCGTGGCCGAGTTCGCTGTCGACGCGCGGGAAGTCTGCGGACGGGGCGTTCATCAGGCGGTTGTCGACGAGGGCGAAGAAGGCGTTCTCGTCGCGGGCCCGGTAGCCCTGTTCCGCAAGGCAGTCGGGCAGACCGCTCAGGGCCCGGGTCGCAGCGGGATCGCTCCGCACGGCGGCGAGCTCGCCGAACCACTTCTGCTGGAGCGGCAGATACGCGTCCCTGACCTCCTCGGCGGCGGCCGCGCCCTCCGCACGGCAACGGCGTATCTCCGCGGAGGTGCCGGACCGGCTCGGGGCAGGGCTCGCCGCCGGAGTGGGGACCTCGGCGCCGTGGCCGAACCCGTGCCGGCCGAGGAAGTCGAGGTCGGGCAGGTCGGCGAACGAGATGAACGCCGGCGGGACCTCCTCGGTCAGACCGATCCCGAGATCGCGCGCGCAGTCGGCGGCGACGGTTCGCGCCACCTGCTGCCCGAAGACGTCCAGGCCCTGGGTCCACCGGGTCTCGGCCCCGGTCGCGGGGAGAACCATGCGCACCGGGTCGTCCGGCAGGCCGTAGGTGAGGCGCGCGGCCGTCACCGGCGCGGGCAGCCCCTCGCCGGACCGGCCGCCGACGGTCGAGCCGGCAGCGGTCGAGCACGCGGCCGTGAGGAGGGCGGCGGTCGCGGCGAGGGCGGTGCGCGTGAGGATCCGAGTCACTGCTGTCCTTCCGCCGGCCGGGGTACCGACGGCCGAAGCCGGCCGACGGCACCCCGGGAGACACGGGTTCGAGGTCAGTGGGTGATCGTGACGGAATCTCCGCCCTCGTTGAGGCTGGCCACGGTGAACGGGGTGTTGTCGTTGACGTCGGTGCACAGCCAGTACGTGGAGTCGTTGATGCTGTGGCTGCCGTCGTACGCCAGGACATACCGCTTGGCACAGGTGAACCAGGTGCCGTCGGAGCGGCGCAGGCGGCCCGCGTAGGAGTCGTAGGTCCGGGACGTGCTGTTGAAGGAGTACGTCAGGTTGAGGTCGCCGCAGGTGCTGCTGGCGGACTTGTAGCGGATGGTGCCCACGCCCTCGTACGGCCCCGTCGTCAGCGACGAGGCCGTGCAGGCCTGCGGGGCCGCGGACGCCACGGGCGCGAGCGCCACGCCGGCCGCGGCGGAGACGAACGTGAGCGCTCCGGCGACCAGGGCTCTGTTCGTGCTTCCCCTCTTCAACATGCCTGTTCCCCTCTTCGGTGGTGGTCGGGGCCGGCGGTCCGACGGCCCGTGTGGTGCCGCCGGCAACAGTCGCAGCGCGTGCCCCGTCCGAACCACGACCTTCGAACGGTCTCGAAAGTCCCCGGCCGGGCGGCGGAGTTCCTTGTTCCGGCGGGACTCGTGTGAGGCGTGGGGCCGATGGGGCAGACTGCACGGTTCCGTTCGGCCGCGGGAGCGTGGCGGCTGGCTAGAAGTCGCTGCGTACGGCGGTTGCGGAGCCCTTTTCTGCGCCCTTTTCCGCGTCCCTCTCGGCGCGCGGACCTGGCGACGGCCGGCGGAGCATCGCCGCCCCGAGCGGGGTGAGGGCGTGCAGCATGGTGTTCTGCGCGCGCCGGCTCGTGATCAGACCGGCGTCCCGCAGCACCGTGGTGTGGTGCGTGGCCGTGGCGGGCGAAACGCCCAGGAAGCGGGCCAGTTCCGACGTGGTCGCGCCGAGCGCGAGCGTCCGCAGCGCGGCGGCCCGGGTCCGGCCCAGCAGCGCGGAGAGGGAGGCTTCCGGGCAGGCGGGCGCGGGGAGCCGGGAGCCGTGCACGGGGTAGACCAGCACCGGCCGGAGGGTGTCGTCGGCCAGGGAGACCGGTGACTGCCAGCAGAAATAGGAGGGGACGAGGCGCAATCCGCGTCCGCCGAGATTCAGGTCGCGGTCCTCCACGTAGTCGACGTGGAGGACCGGCGGACACCAGCGCATGGCGGGCGAGAGGCCGGTGAGCAGCCCGCCGACGCCTCCGTCGAGGGTGGCTCGGGAGAGCAGGACGCGCTCACCGGCGAGCGACTCGCACATGCGGTCGTGGTGAGGTGCGACGACGGCCTCGTGGTAGGCGCGCAGCACCCGCACCAGCTCCTCCCGGGACCCGCGCTCCGTCAGCCTGAGCGCCCAGTCGGGGGCCCCGCTGGACCGGGCCAGCAGACCCACCTCCTGGGCGACCCGGGTCGGCGGGGTGTCGAGGATCGCTGCGAGTCCCCGCTCCAGCCCGTCCGCGGACTCGTCCGGGGACAGGAAGTCCGGCCAGTACCGCGCCCTGGGAAGCACCGGGATGAGAACCCGGCGTACGGCCGCGCCCAGCCGCGTGCCCGTGAGGGTGGCCCGGGTGCTGCGGTGCCAGTCGGCGTAGGCCCAGCGGCCCTGCGAGGTCTGGAGCCGGTGCAGGCTGAAGGTGATCTCCCAGAGCGGGTCGGGCGTGCTCGCCACCCGGATGCGGGCGAGGTCCTCGGCCGTGAAGTGGATGCGCAGCACGAAACCGGCCCCCCGAATCGACAGTCGTCCCGCTCGGCAGGGAGCAGCCTGGGCCACGCCCGGCACATGGACAACGTACGGATTCGGCCGCTCCTCCCCGTCACAGCGGACACACCACTGTCAGCCAACGGACCGTGAGACGAGCTCCTTGATCAGGGACACAAATTCGAGGGGGCCCAGTCCGTCGACCAGGCCCCCTCGGGTTTTCCCCTCCGTATCAGAACCCCCGCGATCCCCCCAGATCCCCCTCCAGAAGTCCTGATGCCAAGTACGACCCGGGAGGTACGGGAAGGGTTGTACGGAATCCTCAGAATTTTTTTCAGCGTGCGGACGAAACGGTGTATACATCGCCCTCCCGCACCCACCCGCCCCGCAGCACCTGCGCATACACCCCGGCACACGGCTCCGGCGCACGGCCCGGCAGAGCGGGGACACGGTGGTGGCGGGCGAGGACGCGCAGGGCTTCGGGGTCGCGGGGCAGGTCGCCGTGGGCGAGGGTGGGGACGGCGCAGCGGGGTGTCGAGGCCATCACCCGCAGGACGAGCCGGTCGCCGATCCGCAGCTCCCCGCCCACCCAGTCGTGCTCGACGAAGCCCTCGGTGTCACCCGTGTCGAGGACCAGGTTGGGCCGGTAACGCTGCACCTCGGCGATCCTTGCGAGGGTCGACGTGGTGATCAGGTGGACCGGCGCGAAGTCGAAGAACGTACCGACCGGAGCCGCCGACCCGAACCGCACGACGTCGGCCTCCACCTGCGCGTCCACACCCGCCCGCAGCACTTCCTCCGGCCGGGACCGGTCGAGGGTGGCGTCGGGCGGGGGCGTGTCGGTCAGGGTGACCGGGCGGCCGACGATCTCGGAGACGGCGTGCACTTCGGTGCCGTCCGGTCCGGTGATGCGTGGCCCCGCCTCCGTGAGGGTCGCCCTGCAGGTCAGCAACGCCCGCCACAGCCGAGGGTTCTTCGCGCTCGCGACCTTGCCGGTCTCCTCGTCGAGCAGCGCGAAACGCCGGTCACCCGCCAGCCCCCGCTCGCTCACCTCGGCCTCCGTGAGCCGCTCGCCGAGCATCGACTTCACCGGGTAGCGGTACAGCGCGGCGACCCTCGCCCGCGTCAACTCGTCCTCGCAGCCCACGCACGGCCCGGCCGCCGGGCGTCCCCCGACACCCAGCGGCCGTCGACACGTTCCAGCGGTTCGAGGCTCTCGGTCACAGGGTCAGATTCTGCACGAACCTCTGCGCGGTTTCAGCGAGTACCTCCCGCCCGTCCCGCGCCCACAACTCATCGTTGAACAGCTCGACTTCAATGGCACCGGTGTATCCGGCCGCCTCCACGTATCCCTGCCACTCCCGCATGTCGATCGAGCCGTCCCCGATCTGACCGCGGCCGTTGAGGACCCCCTCGGGCAACGGGGTGGTCCAGTCGGCGAGCTGGAAGGTGTGGATACGGCCGCCGGCGCCCGCCCGGGCGATCTGCGCGGGCGCGTTGTCGTCCCACCAGATGTGGTACGTGTCCACCGTGACGCCGACCTGGTGCGCGGGGAAGCGCTCCGCGAGGTCGAGCGCCTGGGTGAGCGTCGAGACCACGCAGCGGTCGGAGGCGTACATCGGGTGCAGCGGCTCGATGGCCAGCTTCACACCGTGCTGCTCGGCGTACGGGCCCAGCTCCCCCAGCGCGTCCGCGATCCGCTCCCGCGCGCCGTGCAGGTCCTTCGACCCGGCTGGCAGGCCGCCCGAGACCAGGACCAGCGTGTCGGTGCCCAGCGTCGCCGCCTCGTCGATCGCGCGGCGGTTGTCGTCCAGTGCGGCCGCGCGTTCGGCCGGGTCGATCGCCGTGAAGAAGCCGCCACGGCAGAGGGTGGTGACGGTCAGACCCGCGCCGCGGATCAGCTTGGCCGTCTCCGCCACGCCGTACGACTGGACGGGCTCGCGCCAGAGGCCGACGCCCGGCACGCCCAACTCCAGGCAGGCGTCGACCAGTTCCGGCATCGACAGCTGCTTGACCGTCATCTGGTTGATGGAGAACCGGGAAAGATCACTCACTGGGCCACTCCGTACAGGGACAGCAGGTTCTTCATCCGCTCCGCCGCCAGCTTCGGGTCCGGGAACAGACCCAGGCCGTCGGCGAGTTCGTAGGCGCGGGCGAAGTGCGGCAGGGAGCGGGCCGACTGGAGGCCACCCACCATGGTGAAGTGTGACTGGTGGCCGGCCAGCCAGGCCAGGAACACCACGCCCGTCTTGTAGAAGCGGGTCGGCGTCTGGAAGAGGTGGCGGGACAACTCGACGGTGGGGTCGAGGAGTTCGCGGAAGCCTTCCGTGTTGCCGGTGTCCAGGACCCGTACCGCCTCGGCCGCCAGCGGGCCCAGCGGGTCGAAGATGCCGAGCAGGGCGTGGCTGAAGCCCTGCTCGTCGCCCGCGATCAGCTCGGGGTAGTTGAAGTCGTCGCCGGTGTAGCAGCGGACGCCCTGCGGGAGCCGGCGGCGGATGTCGATCTCCCGCTGGGCCTCCAGCAGCGACACCTTGATGCCGTCGACCTTGTCGGGGTGCGCGGCGATGACTTCGAGGAAGGTGTCGGTCGCCGCGTCGAGGTCGCTCGACCCCCAGTAGCCCTCCAGCGCCGGGTCGAACATCGGGCCCAGCCAGTGCAGGACGACCGGCTCGGCGGACTGGCGCAGGATGTGGCCGTAGACCTCGATGTAGTCCTCGGGGCTCTTCGCGGCGGCCGCGAGCGCCCGGGAGGCCATGAGGATGGCCTGCGCGCCGGACTCCTCGACGAGCGCGAGCTGCTCCTCGTACGCCGCCCGGACCTCCGCCAGGGACGCCGGGCCGGTGAGCTGGTCGGTGCCCACACCGCAGGCGATGAGGCCGCCGACGGACTTGGCCTCGGCGGCGCTGCGGCGGATCAGCTCGGCCGCGCCCGCCCAGTCCAGGCCCATGCCGCGCTGGGCGGTGTCCATGGCCTCGGCGACGCCCAGCCCGTGGGACCACAGGTGGCGGCGGAAGGCGAGGGTGGCGTCCCAGTCGACGGCGGCGGGCGAGTCGGGGGTGGAGTCGGCGTACGGGTCGGCGACGACGTGGGCCGCCGAGTAGACCGTACGGGAGGTGAACGGGGTGCCGGGAGTGACGGCGAGGGGTTCGGAGCGGGGCTCGTATGCCCTCAACCCGCCCTTGAAGTCGGGGAGTCGGATGGTCACAGCGCGATCTCCGGTACGTCGAGACGCAGGCCCTCGGCCGAGGACCTCAGGCCGAGCTCGGCGAGCTGGACGCCGCGGGCGCCGGCGAGGAGGTCCCAGTGGTAGGGGGCGTCGGCGTAGACGTGCTTGAAGAAGAGCTCCCACTGGGCCTTGAAGCCGTTGTCGAACTCGGCGTTGTCGGGCACTTCCTGCCACTGGTCGCGGAAGACCTCGGTGGCCGGGATGTCGGGGTTCCAGACGGGCTTGGGGGTCGCGGACCGGTGCTGGACACGGCAGTTGCGCAGTCCGGCGACCGCGGAGCCCTCCGTGCCGTCGACCTGGAACTCGACGAGCTCGTCGCGGTTGACGCGGACGGCCCAGGAGGAGTTGATCTGGGCGATGGCGCCGCCCTCGAGCTCGAAGATGCCGTAGGCGGCGTCGTCGGCGGTGGCGTCGTAGGGCTTGTCGTTCTCGTCCCAGCGCTGCGGGATGTGGGTGGCGGTGAGGGCCTGGACGGACTTCACGCGGCCGAACAGCTCGTGGAGCACGTACTCCCAGTGCGGGAACATGTCGACGACGATGCCGCCGCCGTCCTCGGCACGGTAGTTCCAGGACGGGCGCTGGGCGGTCTGCCAGTCGCCCTCGAAGACCCAGTAGCCGAACTCGCCGCGGATCGAGAGGATCCGGCCGAAGAAGCCGCCGTCGATGAGGCGCTTCAGCTTGAGCAGGCCCGGGAGGAAGAGCTTGTCCTGGACGACGCCGTGCTTGATGCCCTTCGCATTGGCCAGGCGGGCGAGCTCCAGGGCACCGTCGAGGCCGGTGGCGGTGGGCTTCTCCGTGTAGATGTGCTTCCCTGCCGCGATCGCCTTCTTGAGCGCCTCCTCGCGGGCGGAGGTGACCTGGGCGTCGAAGTAGATCTCGACGGTCGGGTCGGCGAGGACCTCGTCGACGTCCGTCGAGATGTTGTCCAGACGCAGGCCGTGCTGCTCGGCGAGCGCCTTGAGCGCGTGCTCGCGGCGGCCGACCAGGATCGGCTCCGGCCACAGCACGGTGCCGTCGCCGAGGTCTAGGCCGCCCTGCTCGCGAATGGCCAGGATGGAGCGGACGAGGTGCTGGCGGTAGCCCATGCGCCCGGTCACACCGTTCATGGCGATACGCACCGTCTTGCGTGTCACGTCGGTCCTTTCGTAGGTGTCGTACGCGGTTGTGCGCGCCGCGCACGCCCCCCACTGATGAGCGTTACAGCAAGCGCTTTCTATCTCTGAAGAAGCTAGCCTCTGACCAGCGGTCTGGACAAGACCGTGACGGGGTTGAGTTGTTCGAGGGGGCGAACAACGGAGGGTTGGGGCCTTAAGGTCCTCACGAAACCATTGCCCTGCGCCTGTGCGTGTACAACGTGCGAGTACAACGAGGTACGACTGAGATGCGCGACCGGAGGACGACGAGATGACGGTGACCCTGGCGGACGTGGCGGCCCGCGCGCAGGTCTCGCCCGCGACGGTGTCGCGCGTGCTGAACGGGAACTACCCCGTGGCGGCCTCCACCCGCGAGCGGGTGCTGCGGGCCGTGGACGAGCTGGACTACGTACTGAACGGGCCGGCGAGCTCGCTGGCCGCCGCGACGTCGGACCTCGTCGGGATTCTGGTGAACGACATCGCCGACCCCTTCTTCGGGATCATGGCCGGCGCGATCCAGTCCGAGATCGGCGGGCCGGGCGGGCGCGCGGGCGGCGAACGGCTGGGAGTGGTCTGCAACACCGGGGGCTCCCCGGAGCGCGAGCTGACGTATCTGACCCTGCTCCAGCGGCAGCGGGCGGCGGCCGTCGTGCTCACCGGTGGCGCGATGGAGGACGCCGCGCACCAGGCCGCGATGTCCTCGAAGCTGCGGAAGCTGGCGGACGCGGGGACGCGGGTCGTGCTGTGCGGGCGCCCTCCGGCGCCGGAGACGGCGGCGATCGCGCTGACCTTCGACAACCGCGGGGGCGGCAAGGAGCTCACCGAGCACCTCATCGGGCTCGGGCACCGGCGGCTCGGGTACATCGCCGGGCCGGAGGAGCGGACGACGACCCGGCACCGGCTCGAGGGGCACCGGGCCGCGCTGGAGGCGCACGGGATCGCGGAGGACCCGCGCTGGACGGTCCACGGCCGTTACGACCGGCGGGCGGGGTACGAGGCCACGCTCGAACTCCTGAGGCGGGATCCGTCGTTGACGGCCGTTGTCGCTGCCAATGACTCCGTCGCGCTGGGGGCGTGTGCGGCGTTGCGGGACTCGGGGTTGCGGATTCCGGAGGACGTCTCGGTGGCCGGGTTCGACGATCTGCCGTTCAGCATCGACGCGGTGCCCGCGCTGACGACGGTGCGGTTGCCGCTCGCCGAGGCGGGGGCTCGGGCCGGTCGCATCGCGATGGGCCGGGAGGAGCCGCCGCCGGGTGGGATCGCCACGGTTCGGGGGGAGCTGATGGTGCGGGGGTCTTCTGGGGTGCCGCGAGCTTGAGACCGCGGGTGGGTGGGGGTGCGCGTCCCTGGGGCTCCGCCCCTCGACCCCGCTGGGGCTCCGCCCCAGACCCCCTTCGGCCTGAACGGCCTCGTCCTCAAACGCCGGACGGGCTGAAAGTGCCTGGACCGGCGTCAGACCGCCTCACCCGTCTCACTCGCCACACCCGCCTCACCCGCCTCATCTCACCTCACCCGCCTCCCTCGCCGCCCGCTCCACCCGGTCCCTGTGCATCCCTCGCCGCCTGCTCCACCCGGTTCCGGTGCTTCTCCCACCACTCCCCGTCCCCGGGCGCCATGTTGTCGTCGCGCCCTCGCTGCCCCACCGCCCCGTCGATCAGTTCACGCACGATGTCCGCCTGCCCCGCATGCCGATGTGTCTCGCTGATCATGTGAACGAGGATGCGATGGAGGGTGAGTTCGCTGCGGGGACCCCAGGGGACCCGGCCCACCGCGTCCAACGGCAGCGCCTCGATCGTCGCGTCCGAATGGGCACAGGCCCGGCGGTAGTTGCCCACGATCTGCTCCCGCGTCTCGTCGGGAGTCACCCACAGGTCGGCGTTCGGTTCGGCGGCGCCCGTGATCCACAGAGGCTGCGCCGAGTCGAAGGGGCGGCCGAAGGTTTCGCCGAAGTAGATCGCCTCGGCACCGGCGAGGTGCTTGACCAGGCCGAGGAGGTTGGTGCCGGTCGGAGTCAGGGGGCGGCGGATGTCGTACTCCGACAGGCCGTCCAGCTTCGACAGGGCGACGTTGCGGGCGTCCTGGAGGTAGAGGAGGAGATCCGCCTTGTGTGCGTCGAGATCCGGTGCGGTGGTGGTCATCAAGTCAGTCTTACGGTCGCTCGATCAATGGTCACCGGGTTTTGTCCGCCCCTACGTCCCTCACCGCCCGGAACCCGAACAGCTCCGGAACCCCACCCGCCCCCGCCTCCACCGTCCGTTCCAGTCGCAGGCCCGCGTCCGTCGCCGCGTTGAGCAGGTCGGCCATCGGGACGTGCCAGGCGCCGACCCTGGCCCGTACGCCGGCCGGGTTGAAGGAGTCGAAGGTGCGGGTCCGGTCGGCGTACCGCTCGTCCACCACGACCCTCGGCCCGTCGCGCCGGTCGGCGAACGCGCCCACGAAGCACGGGTGCACCCCGAGGTGCACGAAGCGCCCGCCGGGGGCCAGCACCCGGGCGATCTCCTTCAACACGGCCGCGTAGTCCGGAACATCCGTGCTCGCCAGCACGCACACCGCGGCGGCCACGCGCCCGTCGGCCAGCGGCAGCGCCGTCGCGTCGGCGGCGACGACCGGCAACCGCCGTACGGCATGCCGCAGTTGACCGCGTGAGAGGTCGACGCCGATCGGATTCCAGCCCAGTTCCGCCAGCGTGGACGCGTGGGCGCCGGTGCCGCAGCAGACGTCCAGGCAGGTTCCGGCGCCGGGGCCCAGCAGGTCGCCGAGTGTCGCGTGCACCCGCCGGACGTAGTCGCCGACGCCGTCGGCCGACATGTAGTGCTCGTACCAGTCCGCGTATTTGTCGTAAGCAGCTGTCGCCGATGTCCCCATGACGTGATGCTAGGAAAGGCCCCCGCTCCAGTGGCCCGCTGTTCGCCCTCGGCGGCATCTCCCCCTTCCCGCCGATGAGTTCCGCTCCGCACCCCGGTCCGTAGTGCCGAAACCCACCAGGAACTGGAGAGACTCCCATGCGCATCGTGGTCACCGAGTTCATCAGTCTCGACGGCGTCGTCCAGGCCCCCGGCGGCCCCCAGGAGGACACCGACGGCGGCTTCGCGCACGGCGGGTGGTCGCACCCGTACTTCGACCCGGAGCTCCTCGGCGCCACCTTCACCGAGGGGCTGGAGCAGGCCGAGGCGCTGCTGTACGGGCGGCGGACGTATCTGACGATGGCGGGGGCGTGGCCCGAGCGGGCCGGGGATCCCTTCGCCGACCGGCTCAACTCCCTGAAGAAGTACGTCGTGACGTCCACCCTCGGCGACGACGAGCTGACGTGGCACAACACCACCCGCATCCCCGGCGGGGAGGCCGTCGCCCGGATCCGCGAGCTGCGGGACTCCGAGGGCGGCGACATCGCGATGATGGGCAGCCCGACCCTCGTCCGGACGCTCATCAGTGAAGGCCTGGTCGACGAGCTCCAGCTCGTCGTGATGCCGGTGCTGCTCGGCGGCGGGAAGTCGATCTTCCCGACCGACGGCGCCAAGCGGCCGTTCGAGCTGGTCTCCACGGCGGCCGGGAAGACGGGCGTGCAGGTCTGCGTCTACCGGCCGGCCGCCGAGTCCGCAGAGGGGTAGCCCAAGGAGGCGCGGACGTCCTACGCTCGACCCGACGGTATCTCTGACTGAGTCAACTATCTATCGGGTATCGAGCGTCAACCACCGGGGGTCGACGAACCATGACCGTCCAGGACATCCGCGCCTTCAACCGCTTCTACACGAACGTCATCGGCGCCCTCGACTACAGCCGCCATCTCTACGCCCCGTACACCCTCACCGAGTCCCGAGTCCTGTACGAACTCGCGCACTCCCCGCGTACCGACGCGGCCGATCTGCGTGCCGAACTCACCCTGGACGCGGGCT
This sequence comes from Streptomyces fulvoviolaceus, assembly GCF_000718165.1. Classification (GTDB taxonomy): domain Bacteria; phylum Actinomycetota; class Actinomycetes; order Streptomycetales; family Streptomycetaceae; genus Streptomyces; species Streptomyces fulvoviolaceus. The sequence continues at coordinate 77,236 of NZ_JOEY01000012.1, forward strand.
ACTTGAGCCGGATCCTCAACAAGTTCGAGCAGGACGGCCTCATCGAGCGCACCCCCTCCCGCCGTGACCCCCGACGGCGGCGGGTCACCCTCACCGCACGCGGCCGGGAGACCGCCGCCCTGCTCGCGGAACGCGCCGACGAATCCGTCGGCGCCCTGCTCGCCACCGTCCCGCCCGCCGAGCGGCCCCGTCTCTCCGAGGCGATGCGGACCGTCCGCACGCTCCTCTCCGACGGCCGCCCTCCACGCCGCGAGGACGTCGTCCTGCGCGAACCCGGCCCCGGCGACCTCGGCTGGATCGTGGCGCGCAACGCCGCGCTGTACGCCGCCGAGTACGGCTGGAACGCCGACTACGAAGGGCTGGTGGCGAGGATCGTCGCCGACTTCGCGGAGGACCACGATCCGCACCTGGAGCGGGTGTGGATCGCCGAGCTCGACGGGCGGCCGGTGGGCTGCGTGATGTGCGTACGGGACGACGCGCCCGCCACCGCCCGGCTGCGGCTGCTGCTCGTCGAGCCCGGCACCCGCGGCCTCGGCATCGGCGACCGGCTGGTCACGGCGGTCATCGACTTCGCGCGCGGCGTCGGCTACCGCGACCTCGTCCTGTGGACCAACGACGTCCTGGCCGCCGCCCGCCGCATCTACCAGCGCCACGGCTTCGTCCTCGTCGCCGAGAAACCCCACCGTTCCTTCGGGAAGGACCTGACCGGCCAGGACTGGCGCCTGGACCTCACCGGAACCGGGGAGTGACGGGCCGCCCGCGCGCTGGACCTTCGCACACCGGCGAGTGAGAGTAGGACCATGAAACTGGCGTTCTCCACCCTCGGCGTGCCCGGCCTCCCCCTCACCGATGTGCTGCGGCTCGCGACCACGCACGGCTATCACGGCGTAGAACTGCGCGCGCATCCGGAGGAGCCCGTGCACCCCGGCATCGGGCTCGCCGAACGGGCCGACGCGGTGGCCGAGTTCAAGGCGGCGGGGGTGGAGGTCCTCGGCCTCGCCGGGTACGCGCGCGTGGCCGCGCCGGGGGCCGACGAGCCGGTGGTCGAGGAGATCCACCGCCTGCTCGACCTGGCCCGTGACCTGGGCGCCGGCTTCGTCCGGGTCTTCCCCGGCGCGTCGAGCGACCAGAGCCGGGAGGAGGCCGACGCCACGGCCGCCCGCCGCCTCGGTACGGCCGCGGAGTACGCCGGCGACCTCGACGTACGCATCCTCCTCGAGACCCACGACTCGCACCGCACCGGCGCCGACGCGATCCGCATCCTCGGCCCGGTCGGCCACCGCCAGGTCGGCTCGCTCTGGGACGTCATGCACACCTGGCTGGGCGGCGAGCAGCCCTCCGAGACCTACGCCGCCCTCTCCCCGCACCTCGGATACGTCCAGGTCAAGGACATCGCCTCGGCTGAGGACACGACCCCGTTGGCGCTCGGCGCCGGCGTCCTGCCGCTCGCCGAGTGCGTGGAGGTCCTCTCCCGGCACGGCTGGGACGGCTGGCTGTGCTGGGAGTACGAGAAGCGGTGGTACGAGGCGGCGGCCCCGCTCCCGGACCTGCTGCGCGCGGGGCGCGAGCACCTCGCCCGGCTGCTGAACGAGTCCGCCTGAGCTAATTGGGTGGCCGGGCCGGGCACGTCCGGTTAGCGTCCCCGGGTGCATCAGCCCCCGCCGCGCCCGGTCCCCCTCTCATGAGCCTCACCCGTACGTTGATCGATGTACGGCCCCTGCGGACCTCCCCGGTCTTCCGGCGGCTGCTGATCGGGCGCACGGTGTCCTTGCTCGGCAGCTTCATGACCATCGTCACCGTCATGTACCAGGTCTGGGACATGACCCACAGCTCGGTCTGGAGCGGCGCGGTCGGCCTCGCGCAGGCGCTGCCGCTGATCGGCGTCGGCCTGTTCGCCGGGGCCTGGGTCGACCGGGTGGACCGGCGCCGCGTCTACCTCCTCAGCAACGTGGGCCAGGCGGCCTGCTCTCTCCTGCTGGCCGTGCAGGGGTTCACGGGCCACGTGCGGGTGGCCGCCGTACTGCTCCTGGTAGCGGTGCAGTCGTCGTTCGGCGCGATCGGCGCGCCCGCGGCCGGTGTGTTCGTGCCGCGGCTGCTGCCCAGGGACCAGGTGGCCGCGGGCCTGGCCCTGAACCAGGTCACCGGCCGCGCGATGATGCTGGCCGGCCCGGCCGTCGCCGGTGTGGTGCTCGGTCTGTGGGGCATCGGCGTCTGCTATCTGCTGGACGCCCTCAGCTTCGGTGTCTCCTTCTACGGCGCCTTCGGCCTGCCCGCGCTGCCGCCCGAGGGCGAGAAGTCCCGCCCCGGCCTGCACGGCGCCCTGGACGGCCTGCGCTTCCTCACCGGCCACCGGGTGGTGCGGGGCGCGCTGCTGACGGACCTGGCCGCCACGGTGCTGGCGATGCCGGTGAGCCTGTTCCCTCTGGTCAACGCGGAGCGCTTCGGCGACGACCCCCGCACCCTCGGCCTCTTCCTCTCCGCGCTCGGCGTGGGCGGAGTCACCGCGTCCGCCTTCTCCGGCCCGGTCACCCGCCTGGCCCGCCCCGGCCCGGTGATGCTGTGCGCGTCCGCCACCTGGGGCGTGGCCCTCGCCGCCTTCGGCCTGACGACCAGCGCCTGGGCGGGCCTCGGGATGCTGACGGTGGCCGGTGCGGCGGACGCCCTGGCCGTCCTGTCCCGCACCACGATCGTGCAGACCCTCACCCCCGACGCCCTGCTGGGCCGGGTCACGGCGGCCGAGACGATCGTCGGCCAGGCGGGCCCGCACCTCGGCAACCTGCGCGGCGGTCTGGTGGCCGGCTGGTCGTCGGGGGCGACGGCGCTGGTCACGGGTGGGCTGCTGTGTGCGCTGGCGGTGGGGGGCGTGGGGGCGAGCACGCCGGAGCTGCGGGCGGTACCCGCTAAGGCCGAGGAGTGATCTTCGCGTCCGGGTCCAGGCACCAGTCCAGTACGGCGGGCCAGGAGCCGTAACCGGCGTCCAGGTCGAGGTGGGCGGCGCCGGGGAGGACGTCGGTGGGGATGCCGAGCGGGTCGCCGAACTCGACGCGGGCGCCCTCCGGGCAGTACGGATCGTCGTCACCGGCGACGAGGCGGGTCGGCCCCGGGAAGGTGAAGTCCAGTGCCGGCGCGGCGAATTCGGCGACCTCCGGGAGCGGCGCGAGGACGGAGGCGGACGGCGGGGCGACGAGCAGCACCCGGTCGACGTCCCCGAGGCCCGGGAGCCGGCGGGCGACGGCATGCAGCCACAGAAGGGCGGAGGCGCTGTGGGCGAGGACGACTCGGTCTCCGCTGCCGGGCAGTGCGCCGAGGTGCCGGGTGAGCTCGGCGAGCCAGGTGTCGAGGTCGGGGTCGTCGGGGTCGGGCAGCTGGGGGTAGGTGACGTGGTGGCCGAGCTCGGCGAGGCGGTCGGCGAGCCAGTGCTGCCAGTGGTCCTCGGGGCGGTGGTTCTGCCAGCCGTGGAGGATGAGGTAGGCGGTCATGCGGTTGATGGTTTCGGTTCGCCGCCGGATCGGTCCAGTTAATCTTTTACGGTGGAACAGGTAAGCGAATCCTTCACGGTCGACCTGCGCCGGCTGACCGTCCTGCGCGAGCTGCAGCGCCGGGGCAGCCTCGCGAAGACGGCGACGGCCCTGCACCTGACCCCCTCGGCGGTCTCCCAGCAGCTCGCGGCGCTGGCCCGCGAGGCGGGCGTACCACTGACGGAGAAGGACGGCCGGGGCGTACGGCTGACCGGCCAGGCACGGGTTCTGCTCGCCCATGCCGACCTGATCGCGGCCCAACTGGAGCGGGCGCGGGCCGACTTGGCGGCGTACGGCTCGGGCGGCCGGGGTTCGGTGACGCTCGGCTGTCTGTCGAGCGGAATCCTCGGGCTGCTGCCGGATGTGTTGAGGGCACTGGACGAGCGTCTTCCGCAGGTCCGTGTGGATGTGGTCGAGTCCGAGCCGCCGGATCTGTTCACCGCGTTGGACGGGGGCCAGGTGGATGTGGCGGTGGCGGTGCACTACGCGGAGGCGCCTCCGCACACGGATGCCCGCTACACCCGGGTCGAGCTCTTCACGGACGTCATGGACATCGCCGTCCCGGCCGGCCACCGCCTCGCCGGGCGCGGCCGGGTCGGGTTGCGGGAGCTGGCGGCCGAGTCGTGGATCGTCGGGGACGCGCGCAGTTGCGTCGGTGCGGTGGCGCGGTCGGTGTGCGCGGCGGCGGGGTTCACCCCGGACATCCGGCACGCGGTGAACGACTGGGGTGCGCTGGCGGCGCTGGTCGAGGCGGGGCAGGGGGTGGCACTGGTCCCACGGATGGTCCGGCCCGTGTACGCCCATCGGCGTCTGGCGTTGTTGACGACGGAGGGTGGGGCGCCCCCGTCCCGGCACGTCTTCGCGGCGGTGCGGGCGGGGGCGGAGGGGGATGCCGTGTTGGGAGTGGTGCTGGATCAACTGCGGGTGACTACGGGAGAGTTGGGTGGTGCGGCGGCCCGTTCCCTCGGGGCCGCCGGGTCACCCTGACCCGACGGGCCCCGGCGGGGTGGTCGTCGTCAGCCGAACTGGCCGGGCTGGTAGTCGCCGGCCGGCTGCTGGACGATGACGTTGCCGCGGTTGAAGGCGTTGATGAGGGCGATGGAGAACACCAGGGCGGCGAGCTGGTCCTCGTCGTAGTGCTTGGCGGCGTTCTCCCAGACCTCGTCACTGACCCCGCCGGCCCCGTCGGCGATGCGGGTGCCCTGCTCCGCCAGCTCCAGGGCCGCGCGCTCGGCCTCGGTGAACACGGTGGCCTCCCGCCAGGCCGCGACCAGGTGGAGACGCTGCTGGCTCTCCCCGGCGTGCAGGGCGTCCTTGGTGTGCATGTCGGTGCAGTAGCCGCAGCCGTTGATCTGGCTGACGCGAAGCTTCAGCAGTTCCTGGGTCGAGTGCGGCAGCCCCGAGTCCGCGAGCGCCTTGTTCGCGGCGACGAGGTGCTTCACGACCTTGCCGCTGACCGGGTTGGTGAAGAAGTTCAGGCGGGCTTCCATGGTGCGACTCCTTGCCGTTGTCGATGGCTACACCACATAGACGGAACAGCCCCGGCAGGATGTGACACGGCCAGATGTGACGTGCGTCTCTGCCTGATCCCCACCGGCGCCTACAAATCGGCGGGTTGGGCACCCAGGCACGGCGCCCTGCGGCCCGAGCCTTCAGTCCCACCAGTTGAACAGCAGGTCGCTCAGCGCGTCGGGGCGCCAGTAACGGATCTCGTCGAGTTCCACTTTCGTCAGTTCGCTCACGTCCACCCTGCTCATCGGCGTGCTCAGCTCGTCGACCGGCAGGGGCCGCAGGCCGACCGCCTCGAAGCCGGCCACCCATGTCGGTGGGTCCACGAAGCCCGACAGGGGTCGTCCCGACACCGGCAGCGTGTCGGTGAAGGCGACGACGGGAAGGTGGGCGTGACACAGGACGACATGTGAGTGCCCGCGCCCGGTGATCGTGACCGCGTGGAAGCTCGACGTCCCGGGGAGGGTCGGTACTTCGACACGTGCCCCCATCCCCCTGGCCGCCTCGAAGCACGCTCGCCGGAACGACGCCCTGTCCATCATCGGAAGCGGCTCCCCCTCACACCGCCCCCGCCAAGAACCCCGCCACCCGCTCCTCCAGTCTCCCCCGGCACTCCGCCCACTCCTCCGCCGTGACCGAGAAGATCGCCGAGTCCCGCAGGCGCCCGTCCTCCCCCGGCGCCCAGGACCGCGACCAGTTCCTCAGTACGCCCTCGAAGCGTGCCCCCACGCTCTGGATCGCCGCCCGGGAACGGGAGTTGCGGGCATCCGTCTTCAGGTCCACCCGCGACACACCCCACTCCTCGAAGGCGTGGCGGAAGAGCAGCAGCTTGGCCTCGGCGTTCACGCCCGTGCCCTGGGCGGACCGGGCCAGCCAGGTGAACCCGACCTCCACGGCGTCGAGTCGATCGTCCGTCAGCCAGCAGCGCGGCTCCCAGTACGCCGTCGCACCCACCGCCCGCCCGGAGGCGACCGACACCTGCGCGTACGGCGCCAAGCGACCCGTCGCCGCACGGTCCAGCTGTGCGTCGATGTAGTCGCCGACCTCCTCGGCCCTCGGCACCCACGTGAACGCGTACGTCCCCCGCTCCTCCTCCGCCGCCCGCGCCAGGTCGGCCTTGTGCCGGTGGTCCAGCGGCTCCAGACGTACGAGCGCGCCCTCCAGGACGGGCCCCTCCAGCCGGAAACTCACGTCACGGTCCCCCACTTCCTCTTCTTGCACCCCGGTGAGACGGGAGCAGTATGCGGAGCCACCGCGGGAGCCGGGAAACGAATTTCCCGATGTGACCACCGGCTACCGCCGGCCCCCGAGCCCCTCCCCGAGCTCCGCGAACGCCTCGTGGAAACCCGGGAACGTCTTCCGTACGCACCCGGGGTCGTCGAAGGCGATCCCCGGCACCCGGAGCCCGGTGACCGCGAAGGACATCACGATGCGGTGGTCGCCGTACGACTTGATCTCGGCGCCGGCAGGCACAGCGCCGGGCCGGATCTCGATCCAGTCCGGGCCCGTCCCGACCTCCACTCCCAGCCGCCGCAGGTTCTCCGCGCAGGCCTCCAGCCGGTCGCACTCCTTCACCCGCGTGTTCGCCACGTCCTCGATCCGGACGGGACCGTCGGCGAAGGGGGCGATCGCCGCGAGCGTCGGCATCGTGTCGGAGATGTCCCGCATGTTGACCGTGAGGCCGCGGAGTTCGCCGGTCCCCCGGACCGTCGTGCCCTCGGCGCCGACGGACACCTCCGCGCCCATCCGCCTCAGTACGTCCACGAAGCCCAGGTCTCCCTGCAGAGCCCCCGTCCCCAGCCCAGGAACCGTCACCTCGGCGCCCGGCGTCACGGCCGCCGCCGCGAAGAAGTAGCTGGCCGTGGACGCGTCGGGCTCGATCGCGTACGTGGTGGCCCGGTAACCGCCCGGCGGGACGACGAAGACGTCCCCCTCCCGGCCGACCTCCACCCCGAACTCCCGCATCATCGCGATCGTGATCTCGACGTACGGCACCGAGACCAGGTCGGTCACGCGGATGCGCAGGCCCTTGCGGGTCAGCGGGCCGAGCAGCAGCAGCGCCGTCAGGTACTGGGACGACTGGCCCGCGTCCAGCACGACCTCGCCGCCCTCGACGCCCTTCGCCACCACCGTCAGCGGATGATGCCCGTCCGCGCCCTCGTGGCGCAGGTCCACGCCCAGGTCACGCAGGGCGCGGGTCAGGGGCAACAGGGGACGCCGTCGCATCTGGGGCGAGGCGTCGAAACGGTACGTGCCCCGTCCCGTCGCGGCCAGCGTCGGCAGGAAGCGGGCCGTCGTCGCGCCGTCCCGGCAGTACACCTCCGCCTCCGGCACCGCCGGGCCCTGCGGCCGCCCGTCCACCTGCCACGCCTCCGGCGCCCGTCCGACCCGATAGCCGAGCCGTACCAGGCCCTCGGCGAAGCCCTCCGTGTCGTCCGAGCGGAGCGGGCGTACGAGGGTGGTGACACCGTCGGCCGCGGCCGCCAGGAAGAGGGCGCGGGCGGTGATGGACTTGGAACCGGGGATGTCGACTGCGGGCATGCCCCTGATGATCGCCCTACGGCCGTCTCCCGTGCCGGGACGTCCACGGGATGGAACAAGCCGGCGACCCTACCGGCGCCGCCTCCACCGGTCGTCCGGCAACGGTGCCTTGCGGTTCGTCTGGACCTGGATCTCGTAGTACGAGTCCGCCGCGGTCCCGTGCCACGCCTCGTCGTGCGCTGCCAGCGCCCCGCGCAGCGCTCCGCCCGCCGTGCCCCGGCGACGGACGTGCCGGGCCAGCAGTGCGAAGAGACCCATGATCACGGCAAGAGCGGTGACGACGATCAGGAGCGGCAGAAGCTGATCCATGTCCCGAGCCTACGCAGAAACCCTGCGTGGATCGCTACACCTTTGGCCCAAGATGGCGACTCACCCGCCCCGTTGAACCCGGCCTCACCAACTTCGGGAAATACGGCCCGCCGGGGAACCCGCCCCCACTCCCGCCCGTCCAACCCGCAAGCTGCCGGAGAGTCACCGCGGTACGGCGTCGGCCTCGCTGCTGGCTGCGATCGCTGACCAAACCCTCTCCTCCGTACCGCGGCCGGCAGCACGCCGTCATCGGCGCGCCCCCCTCCAACAGCGCCGATGACGGCCCCTCATTCCCGGGGCCGGACGCCTCCTCGCGTTACTCAGGTCCGCCTCGCGGTGTCCGCGCCAGTCATATCGGCTGACCTGCTTCTCTGCTGAGGGTCCGGGCGGTATCCCCCGGAAAATGCAGTACTGTGCACTCTCTTGACTGGCAGAAACTTCCCGGATATTGGTGATTCCTCGGAAGTTTCCTTCAGCGGATCACCTCCGGAAGGAGCGCACGTGCCCTCCAGACGTACCGTCCTCGCCGCCACAGCAGGCGTCTCCGCGGCCCTGGCCCTCGGCACCACCGCCTACGCCGGCACCCCCGACGACAAGAAGCTCCGCTCCCTCATCTCCCGCATGACCCTGCCGGAAAAGGTCGGCCAGCTCTTCGTGATGCGGGTCTACGGCCACTCCGCCACCGCCCCCGACCAGGCGGACATCGACGCCAACCTCAAGGAGATCGGCGTCCGTACGGCCGCCGAGCTGATCGCCAGGTACCACGTGGGCGGCATCATCTACTTCACCTGGGCGCACAACACCCGGGATCCGCACCAGATCGCCGACCTGTCCAACGGGATCCAGAAGGCCTCCCTGGAACAGCCCCGCGGGCTGCCCGTCCTCATCTCCACCGACCAGGAGCACGGGATCGTGTGCCGGGTCGGCGCGCCCGCCACCCTCCTCCCGGGTGCCATGGCCGTCGGCGCGGGCGGTTCACGCAAGGACGCCCGCACCCTCGGCCGTATCGCCGGGCAGGAACTCAGGGCCATCGGCATCCGGCAGAACTACTCCCCCGTCGCCGACGTGAACGTCAACCCGGCCAACCCGGTCATCGGCGTCCGTTCCTTCGGCTCCGAGGCCGACGCCGTGGCCGGGCTCGTCGCCTCCGAAGTCGCCGGGTACCAGGGCGCAAAAGTCGCCGCGACCGCCAAGCACTTCCCGGGCCACGGCGACACCGCCGTCGACAGCCATTACGGCTTCCCGGTCATCACGCACACCCGCGAGGTGTGGGAGGAGCTGGACGCCGTCCCCTTCCGGGCCGCCATCCGCGCCGGCATCGACTCGATCATGACCGCGCACATCCAGTTCCCGGCCCTCGACGACTCCGGCGACCCGGCCACCCTCTCCAGCCCGATCCTCACCGGCATCCTGCGCGAGGAACTCGGCTACGACGGGGTCGTGGTGACCGACTCCCTCGGCATGGAGGGCGTACGGACGAAGTACGGCGACGACCGCGTGCCGGTGCTCGCGCTCAAGGCCGGCGTGGACCAGCTCCTCAACCCGCCCAACCTGGACGTCGCCTGGAAGGCCGTCGTCAAAGCCGTGGAGGACGGAGAGCTCACCGAGGCGCGGCTCGACGAGTCCCTCCTGCGCATCCTGCGGCTGAAGGCGAAACTGCGTCTGTTCGACGCCCCGTACGTCAGCCAGGGCGGCGTCACCCGGACCGTCGGCATCCCGGCCCACCTGGCCGAGGCCGACCGGATCGCCGAGCGGACGACCACCCTGCTGGTCAACGACGGCCCTCTGCTGCCCCTGTCCGCCCGCGAGCATCCCAAGCTGCTCGTCGTCGGCGCCGACCCGGCCTCCCCGTCCGGTACGACGGGACCGCCCACCGGCGTCCTCGCCGCCGCCCTCACCGCACTCGGGTTCACGGCCACCGCCCTGTCGACCGGTACGGCCCCCTCGGCCGCCACCATCGCCAGGGCCGTCGCGGCGGCTCAGGACGCGGACGCGGTGATCGTCGGGACGTACAACGTCACGGCGACCAACTCGCAGAAGACGCTGGTCGAGCAGCTGACCGCGACCGGGAAGCCGGTCGTGGCGGTCGCGATCCGGAACCCGTACGACGTGGCCCAACTGCCCACTGTTCCCGCCTGCTTGGCCGCCTACTCGTGGACCGACGTCGAGCTGCGGGCCGCCGCGCGGGTGATCGCCGGGCGGGTGGAGCCGCGCGGGAAACTGCCGGTACCGGTGCAGCGGGCGGACGATCCGACGCGGGTGCTGTATCCGGTCGGGTTCGGACTGTCGTACGAGTAAAATGGCGCCGGCGGCGTAGTTCCCGTACGCCACGCAACCGGCGCACCACCCCCGAAAGACGCAAAGCACCCCGTATGTCTGGCATGACCCGTCGCGGCGGGTCACGCTGGACGGGGGCAGTACCGGGGGGATCACGATGCGCGAGAAGTGTTCCGTGGGGGCGGTGTGCGCACTGCTGGTGCTGCTCGTCGCCCTGTTGACGGGATGTACGGGATCGGCGTCCGGTTCGGACGGCGGCGAGGAGGACTCCCGGCTCGGCGGGGAGGTCTCGGCCTCGCCGTCCGCGACCCGGGCCGGGTACGGCGCGGTGTTTCTCTCGGTCGACGAGTGCAGCTCCTTCGGCACGACCAGCTTCACCGAGGTGCCGTGCACCGGTGAGCGGGCGGCGGCACGCGTCGTGGCCCGGCACGACGGCAAGGTGAGCGACGGGCCGCTGTGCCCCGCCACCACCGACTTCGTGCTCCACATCAGCGAACAGAGCCAGGTGTCCGACGAGGACGGCGACGGCGCGATCCCGCAGGGCTACGCCTGTATGCGCAACCTCGAGCCGCCGCATCCCGGCGACCCCGGCGGCGGGGGCGGGCCCCGCACCATCGTCGGCGACTGCGTGTACGGCTCCGGCAGCGGTCAGGTCCGCGAGACGGCGTGCGACGGCAAGGGCGAGAAGGAACCCGAGTACAAAGTGACGAAGGCCGTCGACAAACGCGACCGGTGCCCGCTGTCGACTGCGCTGTACGTCCAGCTCGGCGGCAAGGAACCGGTGGGCTGCGCCCGGCCGTTGTAAGGCCGAAATGAGGGTCCCCAATTCACCGGAATAATCTATTCCGAATGCGTCGCCGCCGGAATCAAGAGCACTAATCCGGACGAACGACATCTAGATCATTTATCAAGTCGGTAGGCTCCTCCCTGTTATGGCGCGGACCCTGCTTCCGGGCAGTCCGCCATCACTCACATGCCGGGGACCTCTGTGGCACTCCACGCACGAACCGCACGACAGCAGGCGGAGCAACAAACAGAGCAACTGGCGGCCCCGAAGCGCCGGTTGTCGCTCCGGACGATCCTGCTCGCGCTGGCCCTGGTGCCCTGCCTCGCGCTGGTCGCCCTGGGCGCGACGAACTCGGCCCAGCTCTACGAGGACTGGCGCACCGTCCACGACCGGAACGAGTCGGCGAAAGGATTCGGCGCGCCCCTTCTCGGAGTCTTCGCCGATCTGCAGGCGGAGCGGCGGCTGAGCGCGGCGGTTCTCGCGGATCCCAAGGCGGACCGGTCCGAGCTGACGCGTCAGCGCCGCCTCACCGACAAGTCCGTACAGAGCCTCCAGGCGCTCTCCGGTTCCACCCCGGCGGCTCTCGCCGAGCAGTTCCGTCGGCTCGACCAGGGCCTGCGGAAACTGTCCGACTACCGCGGGGCCATGGACAAGCGGTCCGCGACTCAGCAGCAGACGTTCGACGACTACACCGGGATCATCGCCTCGGACATGGCGGTGTTCGAGGACTTCAGCAACGTCGGCTTCGGCCAGCAGAGCATCCTCGCCCGGCCGGCGCTCGACGCGCAGTGGGGCCTGGAGATGATCTCGCGCGAGGACGCGATCATCACCTCCGGAGTGGCGAGCGGCCACCTCACCGGTGCGCAGCGCCTCCAGCTCGCCGGGGTGATCGGCGCTCAGGAACACATCTACGACGACAAGGTCCTGCCGCAACTGCCCGCCGCCCGGGCCAAGATCTACCAGGGCGTGCTGTCCGGCACCGACTGGAAGCAGAAGACCGGGATCGAGCAGAACCTCCTCGACACCGGGAACGCCGACGCCGCCGGCCGGACCCCCGTGTCCGCCGGAGTGGGCGCGGAATGGCAGCAGAGCCTCGCCGGGATCACGCCCCGACTGGTGCAGGCCAGAAGCGCTTACTCCGCCGACCTCGTCGCCGCCACCGAGGGCGAACTCGACCGCCTGATGACGAACATGATGGTCAACGCGGCCGTGAGTACGACGGCCGTACTGCTGATGCTGTTCATCTCCCTGCGCCTGACCGGAATCCTGCGCCGCCGGATCTTCGCCCTGCGCTCCGAGGCGCTGGAACTGCAGACCCGGCTGCCCGACCTGGTGGAGCGGCTGCGCCGGGGCGAGAACGTCGACCCCGACGCCGAACTGCCCGAGATCCGCTACGGCGACGACGAACTCGGCCAGCTCGGCCAGGCCCTCAACCAGGCCCGCAGCACGTCCCTGGAGACCGCCGTACGAGAGGTCGAGCTGTACCGCGGCTTCGAGCGTCTGCTGCAACGCATCGCCAGGCGGACCCAGTTGCTGATCGGCATGCAGCTGAAACGTCTCGGCGAGATGCAGCGGCGGCACGAGGACCCCGAGGTCCTCGAGGGGCTGTTCGACCTGGATCACCTGGCGGCCCGGCTGCGCCGCTACGAGGAGAACCTGGTGATCCTCGGCAACGGACAGCCGCAGCGCCGCTGGCGCAGGCCCGTGCTCCTGCTGGACGTCATGCGCTCCGCGCAGGGCGAGGTGCAGGACTACCGGCGCATCCGGATCGACACCGACGGCGAGACCTGGCTGTCCGAGCGCGCCGTCGGCCCCATGGTGCACGTGCTGGCGGAGCTGATGGAGAACGCGGTGTCCTTCTCCAGGCCGCCGACTCCGGTGGAGGTGACCGCGTCCCAGGTGGGGCGTGGTGTCGCGATCGAGATCGAGGACCGCGGCATGGGCATGACCCCCGAGCAGTACGCCGAGGCCAACGCCCTGATGGCCGACCCGCCCCGCATGGACGTGATGTCCCGCGCCGACGACGCCCGGCTGGGCCTGTACGTCGTGGCCCGGCTCTCCGCCAACCTGGGCCTGCGCGTGGAGTTGCGGCCCTCGTCCTTCGGGGGCACCAGGGTGGTCGTCCTGGTGCCGGGAGAGCTGATCTCGAGCGGCGGGCCGCTCCCCGAGGAGCTCCCGACGGGCGCCACCCCGGTCTTCCCCGACCAGTTCGCCCTGCACAGCGTGGACCGCACCGGTCAGCCGGGCCGTCCCCCCGCTCCCCGGGCGCAGTCCCACCCCGGCGACCAGGAGGCGTTCACGCGTCCGCTCATCGGCCCCTGGATCGAACCGACGCCCCGCCCCGCCCCGGCCGCCCCCACGCCGGGTCCGAACCCACTGCCCCGGCGGGTACGGCAGGCCAGTCTCGCCACCGAACTCCGGGAACCTCCCCCCGCGTACACCGAAGCGCCGCGCACCGGCCCGGCCGGGGATCGGCCACTGCCCCGGCGGACCGGGGCGCGCTCCGGCGCCACCGTCGGCGCCTTCCAACGCCAGTCCCGGACGGCCCGGCTCAGGCCCGACGGCGACCCCCGCACCGACCACCAGCCCATCCACCCCGCACCGGGCCCCGACCGGACCCGGAAGGAAGACGGACGATGACTCTGCGAACCACTGCCACCAACTCCGACCTCGACTGGCTGCTCGACCGCCTGGTCGACCAGGTTCCGGGCACCCGGAACGCCGTCGTGCTGTCCGACGACGGGCTGGTCGTCAGCCAGTCCAGCAGCATCGAGCGGGTCGACGCCGAACGCCTGGCCGCGATCGCCACCGGCCAGCAGAGCCTGGCCCGCGGAGTCGGCGAGGTCTTCGGCGGCGGGGCGGTCCACCAGGTCATCATCGAACTGGACCTGCTGTGGCTGTTCATCAGCTCCGCCGGCCGGGGGACCCATCTTGCGGTCGTGGCGGACCAGGAGGTGGACGCCGAGGTGATGGCCGTGGCCATGGACACCCTGGTCCAGCAGGTGGGGCAGCATCTGGGCACCGAGATCCGTGTCGTTCAAGGGCATGTGGAAGGGTGGGGGTCCCCCCGCTCGAGCGAAGCCGAGAGTGGGGGAGTACGTGAGTGAGTCATTGGGCCGACGCGGCAGCGGACGATGAGGATGCCGAGGAGAGCCTGGTCAGGGCGTACACGATCACCCAGGGGCGTACGGCCTCGGCGCGGGACGATCTCACCCTCATCACCGTGATCACCACCGCCGCCGCGCCCCGCGACCAGCACGCCGACCGCGGCCTGCAACCCGAACACCGGCTGATCCTCCGGCAGTGCCGCACTCCGGTGGCGCTCGCCGAAGTCGCCGCGAGACTGAACCTGCCCGTGGCGGTGACGAAGATCCTCGTCGACGACCTGATCGTGCGGGGAAGGGTGACGGCCCGGCCGCCGCTCGCGGTCACGGTGGGCGAGGAACCGGACATGATTCTTCTGCAGGCGGTGAAGGATGCCCTACTCAGACTCTGACGAACACCAGGCCGGGAACCCCGTGTCCGCTGACACGGTCGCGGCGCCCGCCGCCGTGAAGATACTCATCGCGGGCGGATTCGGCGTGGGCAAGACCACCATGGTCGGGTCCGTGAGCGAGATCCCGCCCCTGCACACGGAGGAGCAGCTGACCGTCGCGGGCCTCGGCGTGGACGACCTCGACGGGGTGGAGAACAAGACCACCACGACCGTGGCGCTGGACTTCGGCCGGATCACGGTGAGTTCCCGGCTCGTCCTGTACCTCTTCGGCACCCCCGGCCAGGAACGCTTCTGGTTCATGTGGAACGACCTGGTGCACGGGGCCCTCGGCGCTGTCGTCCTCGTGGACACCCGGCGCCTGGAGAGCAGTTTCGCGGCGATCGACTTCTTCGAGAGCCGTGGAGTCCCGTTCGTCGTCGGCGTCAACTGCTTCGACGGAGTCCGGGACCGCACGGTGCCCGAGGTCAGGGACGCGCTCGACCTCGACCCGAACGTCCCCGTCCTCATGGGCGACCTACGGGAACGCCCGGCGAGCCGGGACCTGTTGCTGGCCCTGATCAACCACCTGATGGCGGGCCGGGCACCACTCCCGACCCGCCGTTGACGCAACCGTCCGAGCTGTTACGGGCTTACGGGCGCAGGGCGGGCTCGCGCTCCACGTCCCGCTTGTCCAGCTTCGCGTCGAACGTCGCCAGGGGCTTCGCCGCCGACGGGTCGGCCTGGACGGCGGCGGACGCGACGCCCGCCCACTGAAGGATCCGGGCCGTGGCGAAGGCCTTCTGGTCGGCGACCAGGCCGGCGACGTTGGCTCCGTGGTTCAGGCCGGGGGCCGTGAAGACGTACGAGTCCTTCGCGCCCTTGTCGACACGGAAGCGCTCGGAGCCCCACGGGTCGTTCTGGCCGTAGACGTAGAGCATGTGGCGGGCGTTGTGGCGCACCCAGTTGTCCACGTCACGCATGGCGTACGGCTGGAACGTGGTCGGGATCTCGCGCGGGACGAAGTTCCGTGGCGGCTGGTAGCCGTAGCGGATGTACTTCTTCTCGATGTGCGGGAAGTGGATGTTCGGCGCGCCGAGCTGCGTGGCCGCCTGGTAGAAGTACGGCGTGTACGGCTCCAGGCCCTGGTCCGTGTAGAACGAGAAGCCGGAGATGGTGTCGATCGAGTTCCAGATCTGGTCGTCGGTCGCGGTCTTGGCGTCCGGCGGGATCAGCTCGTCCTCGTCGCAGTCGGCGAGCAGGGCGTACTGCCAGAAGCCCCACACGTAGTCGAGGACGACGGCCTCGTACGCCTTGTCGAGGCTGCCGACCGTGTCGAAGGTGAAGCCCTCGGCAGCGGCGTACTCCGCGTACTTCTTCTCCAGCGGCTCCCGGCGCACCAGTGCCTCGCGCTGCACGGCGTTCAGCCGGTCGCGGCACTCCTTGGTGCCGACGCCGGCGAAGAAGCGGTCGTAGGCCGAGTCCTCGTCGTTCACGACGTCGTTGGGGGCGACGTAGGCGACGACGCCGTCCATGTCACGCGGGTAGAAGCGCTCGTAGTAGGTGGCGGTCATGCCGCCCTTCGAACCGCCCGTCGAAATCCACTTCTTGGTGTAAATGGACTTCAGCGCCTTGAAGATACGGTGCTGGTCGCTGGCCGCCTGCCAGATGTCCAGCTTGGTCCAGTCGGCCGGGTCGGGCCGGGACGGGGTGAAGAAGCGGTACTCCATGGAGATCTGGTTGCCGTCCACGATCTGGGTCGGCTCGCGGCGGCTGGGCGTCGTGGAGACGTTGTAGCCGCCGGTGTAGAAGACCGTCGGGCGGGAGACGTCCTTGTGCAGCACGGTGATCCGCTGCTGGAAGGTGCCCTTGGACGGGTGCCGGTGGTCGACCGGCTGGGTGTAGTTGAGGACGAAGAAGCGGTACCCGGTGTACGGCTTCTCCTCGATCAGGCTCATCCCCGGTATGGAGAGCAGCTGTTCCTTGATGTCGGTGGTTCCGGTGGCCTCCGGCTCGGCGGCGGTGGCCGCCCCCGCCGTGGTCAGCGTGCCTATGAGCACGGTGAGCGCGAGCAGCCATCTGAGCGCCTTGCGCATGCACCCTCCCCTGTGGTGAGTACAGATGTCCGCCGGAAGCTAGCCCAGCAACTCACCTCAGCACCAGGGGAGATGGGGAAAACCCTGTACGAAGGCTGTGATTCGGCCCTGTGGATCAACCCTGTGGATCAGTCCCGCGGTTCAGTCCCGCGGCTCAGCAGAGGATCCAGCCCTCGGTGTCGTACGACCCCCGGCCCACGCTGCCCTTCACCCACACGCACTGATGGCCGGCGTGCACGGTCACCGGGCCGGCGCGGTACCGGTACCGGCCCTTGTCGACGACCGGCTGGAGGCCGTACACCCGCACACTGACCGACATGGTCCGCTTGACGCCGGGCTGCTTGGAGGTGGTGATGGCGCAGACATAGCCGCGCCGCTTGTAGACGTCCAGGATGCCGGTGCGGAACGGATACGACCTGACCTTCCGCCCCGCACAGGACGAGGCGGCCTGCGCCTCCGCCGGCGCGGCGACCGCGAGCAGCCCGGAGGCGGTCAGCAACGCCAGACCGACCGCCAGCCGCCGACGTATCGCTCCACTGTTCACTGTCGTCCCTCCCGTCACGCAACCGGACGCAACAAGGCAGCCATTGAGCGTACGCGTGTACGGACGCACTACATGTGTCGGATGGTTGCGCGTCCGTCACCGGGTCGCGGTCACCGTCTCCCCCACGAACGCCGCCCACAACTGCGCATAGCGCCCACCACGCGCCAGCAGCTCGTCGTGCGTCCCGTCCTCCGCCACGCGTCCGTCGGCCATCAGCACGACCCGGTCCGCGCGGGCCGCGGTCGTCAGGCGGTGGGCGACGACGAGTGTCGTACGGCGGCCTGCGAGGCGGTCGGTGGCCTGGTTGACCTGGGCCTCCGTGGCCAGGTCGAGGGCTGCCGTGGCCTCGTCGAGGAGGAGGATGTCGGGGTCGACGAGTTCGGCGCGGGCCAGGGCGATCAGCTGGCGTTGGCCGGCCGAGAGGTTGCGGCCGCGTTCGGCGACCTCGTGGAGGTAGCCGCCGTCGAGCGTGGCGATCATCTCGTGGGCGCCGACCGCGCGGGCCGCCGCCTCGACCTCGGCGTCGGTGGCGTCCGGGCGGCCGTAGGCGATGGCGTCGCGGACGGTGCCCTGGAAGAGGTAGGCCTCCTGAGGGACGACGCCGAGGCGGTGGCGGTACGACGTGGTGTCGAGCGAGCGGAGGTCCGTGCCGTCGACCGTGACCCGGCCGCCCGTCGGGTCGTAGAAGCGGGCCACCAGCTTGACCAGCGTCGACTTGCCCGCGCCCGTCTCGCCGACGAACGCGACCGTCTGTCCGGCGGGGATCCGGAGGTCGATGCCGCCGAGGGCCTCTTCGTCATCTCCGTACTTGAAGTGCACGTCCTCGAAGGCGATCTCGCCCCGCAGGGACAGGACTTCGAGGGGCTCCTCGGCGGCCTTGGTCGACGTCGGCTCCTGGAGCAGCTCCTGGATGCGGCCCAGCGAGACCGTGGCCTGCTGGTAGCCGTCGAAGACCTGGGAGAGCTGCTGGACGGGGGCGAAGAACAGGTCGATGTAGAGGAGATAGGCGACCAGGGCGCCCGTGGTGAGGGTCGCCGCGTCGATCCTGCCCGCGCCCGCGATCAGGACCGCGGCCGCCGCCACCGACGCCAGCAGCTGCACGAACGGGAAGTAGATCGAGATCAGCCACTGGCCCCGGATGCGGGCCTGCCGGTAGTTGTCGCTGCGCTCCGCGAACCGCGCCCCGCCGTCGCCCTCGCGTCGGAACGCCTGCACGATCCTGAGCCCGGACACCGACTCCTGGAGGTCGGCGTTGACCAACGAGACGCGCTCGCGGGCGAGTTCGTACGCCTTCACGCTCGCCCGGCGGAAGAAGAACGTCGCGACGATCAGCGGGGGCAGGGTCGCGAAGACGACGAGCGCCAGCTCCACGTCCAGCACCAGCAGGGCGACCATGATGCCGAAGAAGGTGACGACCGAGACGAACGCGGTGACCAGGCCGGTCTGCAGGAAGGTCGAGAGCGCGTCGACGTCGGTGGTCATGCGCGTCATGATCCGGCCGGTCAACTCCCGCTCGTAGTAGTCGAGTCCGAGCCGCTGGAGCTGGGAGAAGATCTTCAGGCGGAGGGAGTACAGGACCCTCTCGCCGGTGCGTCCGGTCATCCGGGTCTCGCCGATCTGCGCGACCCACTGGACGAACACGGCGAGCAGGGCGAGGAGAGAAGCCGCCCAGACCGCGCCCAGCGCCATCTGCGTGACACCGTCGTCGATGCCGTGCCGGATCATCACCGGCAGCAGCAGGCCCATGCCCGCGTCCACGGCGACCAGGCCGAGACTGATCAGCAGCGGCACCCCGAAGCCCCGCAGCAGTCTGCGCAGGCCGTACGACTCCTCGGGGGTGACCGCCCGGGCCTCGTCGATGTCCGGGACGTCGGTCGCCGGAGGCAGCGCCTCGACCTGGGCGAGCAGCTCGGGGGTGGCCGGGCTGTCGGAGAGGGCGATGTCCTTGGGCTCACGGTCGCCGGTCCACAGCCGTGGGGTCACCCCGCGCTCGGCGTCGAACTCGGCGTCCAGTTCGTCGCGTACGGAGGTGTCCTCCGTCGGCACGGCCGGGCGGGCGTGGCCGGGTGAGACGCCGCCGAGTTCGTCGGGGTCGGTGAGCAGGCGGCGGTAGAGCGCCGAGCGCGCCTGGAGTTTCTC
The DNA here is from genome assembly GCF_000718165.1 of Streptomyces fulvoviolaceus. Lineage (GTDB taxonomy): Bacteria > Actinomycetota > Actinomycetes > Streptomycetales > Streptomycetaceae > Streptomyces > Streptomyces fulvoviolaceus. The sequence continues at coordinate 96,428 of NZ_JOEY01000012.1, forward strand.
GTGGGTGCCGAGGTCGGCCAGGCGGCCGCCGTCGAGGACGGCGATGCGGTCGGCGAGGTTCAGGGTGGAGCGGCGGTGGGCGATGAGAAGCGTGGTGCGGCCCTGCATGACCTGCGCGAGGGCCTCGTGGATCTCGTGCTCGACGCGGGCGTCCACCGCGGAGGTCGCGTCGTCGAGGACGAGGAGGCGGGGGTCGGTGAGGATCGCGCGGGCGAGCGCGACGCGCTGGCGCTGGCCGCCGGAGAGGGTGAGGCCGTGCTCGCCGACCTTGGTGTCGTAGCCCTCGGGGAGTTCCCTGATGAAACGGTCCGCCTGGGCGGCGCGGGCGGCCGTCTCGATCTCCTCCTGGGTCGCCTCCGGGCGGCCGTACGCGATGTTGTTGCGGACCGTGTCCGAGAACAGGAAGGAGTCCTCGGGGACCAGGCCGATCGCGGCCCGCAGCGAGTCGAGGGTCAGCTCGCGGACGTCGTGGCCGCCGACGAGGACGGCGCCGTGGGTGACGTCGTAGAAGCGGGGCAGGAGCAGGGAGACCGTGGACTTGCCGGAGCCGGAGGAGCCGACGACGGCGAGGGTCTCGCCGGGGCGGATCTCGAAGCTGAGCCCGGCGAGGACGGGACGCTCATGGTCGTAGCCGAAGGAGACGTCGTCGAACTCGACCGTGGCGGGGGCGTCGGCCGGGAGTTCCTTGGTGCCGTTGCCGATGGACGGCTCGGTGTCGATCAGCTCCAGGACGCGCTCGGTGCCCGCGCGGGCCTGCTGGCCGACCGTGAGGACCATGGCGAGCATCCGGACCGGGCCGACGAGCTGGGCGAGGTAGGTGGAGAAGGCGACGAACGTGCCGAGCGTGATGTGGCCGCGCACCGCGAGCCAGCCACCCAGCGCGAGCATCGCGACCTGGCCGAGAGCGGGGACGGCCTGGAGGGCCGGGGTGTACCTGGAGTTGAACCGGACGGTGCGCAGACGCCCCGCGAAGAGCCGCCGGCCGACCTCCCTGAGCTTCCCGGTCTCCTGGTCCTCCTGCCCGAACCCCTTCACCACGCGTACGCCGCTGACGGCCCCGTCGACCACGCCCGCCACGGCGGCGGCCTGGGCCTGGGCGTACCAGGTGGCGGGGTGCAGCTTGGAGCGGCTGCGCCTGGCGATGTAGCCGAGCGCAGGGGCGACGGCCAGGGCGACCAGCGTGAGCGGCAGGGACAGCCACGCCATGATCACCAGGGAGATCAGGAAGAGGAGGACGTTCCCGATGGTCATCGGGAGCATGAAGAGGAGGCCCTGGATCAGCTGGAGGTCGCTGGTGGCCCGGCCGACCACCTGGCCGGTGGACAGCTCGTCCTGACGGCGACCGTCGAGGCGCGTGATCGTCCCGAACATCTCCGTCCGCAGGTCGTGCTGGACGTCGAGGGCGAGACGGCCGCCGTAGTAGCGGCGGATGTAGGTGAGGACGTAGACGAAGACCGCCGCGCCGATCAGGGCGCCCGCCCAGGGGGCCATGTCCCGGCTGTGGTCGCCGATGACGTCGTCGATGATCACCTTCGTGATCAGCGGGACCAGGGCCATGACGGCCATACCGGCGAGCGAGGAGCCGAGGGCGAGGACGACGTCCTTGGGATACCGCCAGGCGTAGCCCGCCAGTCGCCGTGCCCATCCCCGTTGCGGTGTCACGCGGGTGCCCTCCGTCAGCAGTCCTGAAGCTGTCCTGATCTTCCGGAAGGCACCAACGCGAAATGAAGCGGATTTCATCCCTCCGCAATGTTCGGAGGGATTCGGAGGCGTTCGGAGGCAGAGGTCAGACGCGCACCCGCAGGTAGTAGAAGCGGGTGGTCTGTACGGCGTTCTGGTTGTCGTCGCTCACCAGGAGCACCTTCAGGCGGCCCTTGCCGCTGCCCGTGATCGTCATGCCCTCGATGTTGTCGAGGAGCGGGTTCGGCTGGGGCTGCTTCGCCGTGGCGCCCAGGGTCGGGCAGCTCGCGATGTCCGTGAGCAGCGTCTTCTTGATCAGGCGTACGCCGTCCTGGCCCGTCAGGTTCTCGATGCCGCTCGTGTCCGTGGCGCGGCGGGGGTCGGCCAGGTAGAGGCGGACCGTGTTGCCGACGCCGGAGGTGAAGCCGCGTTCCAGGACGAGGAGGCGGCCGTCGGGGGTGGCCTGGACCTCGGGGACGCCGAGGCCGGCGTCGACGGGGTAGGCGTACTGGGCGCCGAGCTGCCAGCTCTTTCCGTGCCGCTCCCACGTCTGGAAGCGGACGATCGTCGAGCGGTCGCCGGAGAGCGCGTACTCCATGGACGCCAGCAGGGTGTGGCCGCCGGGGAGCAGGGTGAGGCCCTCGAAGGTGCCGTTGGAGACGGCTCGGCCGGCGGGGGTGACCAACAGGGAGGACGGCACCGGAAGGCGGTCGAGGATCCTGCCATCGGCCGAGTAGCGGCGGATCGACGGCTCGGTCTCCGACGTGATCAGGCGGGTGCCGTCCCGGTCGATCACCAGGCCCTCGGAGTCGAGCGCGGAGCCGTTCTCGTCGGCGAGCGGGACGACCGACTGCGGTGCGAGCGTCCTCGCGTCCAGGGAGAACAGCGAGGAGCGGTCCGAGAGGGCGGCCAGCGAGCCGTCCCGGTCCACCGCGAGCGCGGAGAAGTTGCCGACGAAGGTGCCCTCGTACGTCGTCTTGTCGAGCGCGTCGGAGAAGCGGTCGATGGAGACGGACGGGGAGCAGGCGTTGCTTTCCTGGGCGGTCGCGGGCCCGGCGGCGGTGAGGCACGTGGCGGCCGCCAGACCGGCGGTGGCGGTCGCGAGTACGGTTCTGAGGCGCATGGAGGTCACCGTAGGGCGGGTTGGTGACGGGCGGGAGACGGGTAGGCGTCAACTCTCGGCGTCGGGAAACGGTCGTTGGGAAACGGTTGTACGAGCCGTTACCTGCTCCTTTGCGAATTCACAGCCAAGCGCCAGGTTTGGCACAGCGCGCGCTCACCCCCGCTTTGCACGATGCCCGGGTGACATCTGCCACCGATCCCCTCCCCCACACCGAGACCGAGACCGAGACGGTGTCCGCGGCCGAGACCGTGTCCGCCGACTGGCCGCCGCCCACCCCACCGGCGGCGCCCCCGGACAAGGCCCCCCGCTGGTCGCTCCCCGCGCTGATCGCGATCCTGGCCCTGGCGGCGGTCCTCTACTCCTGGAACCTGTCCGGCAACAGCCTCAACAGCTTCTACAGCTCCGCCATCTACAGCGGAACGCAGAGCTGGAAGGCGTGGTTCTTCGGCTCGCTCGACGCCGGCAACTTCATCACCGTCGACAAGCCGCCCTTCGCGCTGATGGTCATGGGCCTGTCCTGCCGGGTCTTCGGCTTCGGGACCTGGCAGATGATGTTGCCCGAGGTCGCTGCCGCCCTGGGCACGATCTGGATCCTGCACTCCTCCGTGAAGCGGGTCTTCGGGCACGTGGCGGCCACGATCGCCGCGCTCGTTCTCGCGCTGACCCCGATCACGGTCGCGATCAACCGGGACAACAACCCCGACACCCTCCTCGTCCTGCTGATGGTGGGCGGTGCGGCCCTCGCGCTGCGCGCCACCCGCGACGACAAGCTGCTGCCGCTCATCGGCTCCGCGGTCCTCTTCGGCCTCGCCTTCAACACCAAGATGCTCCAGGGCTACATCGCCCTGCCGGCCGTCTTCGCCGTGTACGTGTACGCCTCGAAGCTCGGCTGGAAGAAGAAGGTCGTCAACCTGGCCCTGGCCGCGGTCGCGCTGGCCGTGGCCAGCTTCTGGTGGGCGACGGCCGTGTCCCTGGTGCCCGCCGAGGACCGGCCGTACATCGGCGGCTCGACCGACGGCTCCGCCTGGAACCTGATCATGGGCTACAACGGCCTGGGCCGGGTCCTCGGCGGCGAGGGCAACGGCGGAAGCGGTGGTGGGGGCGGCTCCTTCGCCGGCACCGCGGGCATCGGCCGTATGTTCAACGAGATCCTCGGCGGCCAGATCTCCTGGCTGATCCCCTTCGCGGGCATCGCGCTCGTGGCCGGCCTGGTGCTGCGGGGCCGCGCTCCCCGCACCGACATCACGCGTGCCGCGCTGGTGCTGTGGGGCGGCTGGCTGGTGCTGCACTACCTGACCTTCGCCATGGCCGAGGGCACCATGCACCCGTACTACACGACCGCGCTCGCCCCCGGCATCGCGGCCCTGTGCGGTGGCGGCGGGGTCATGCTGTGGCGCGCCTTCCGCAGTGGTGACGCCCGCTGGTCCTGGGTGCTGCCCGCCGGACTCGCGGTCACCGGCGTCTGGGCGATCGTGGTGCTGCGCCGGGCCACCGGCTGGAACACCTGGCTGTGGCCCGTCATCGGTGTCGTCATGGTCCTCGCGATCGTGGGCCTGTTCGTCTTCCGCTCCGCGAGCTCCGGCACCAAGGTCCGGCTGCTCGGTGTGTCCGTCGCCGCGGCGATCGTGGCGGCCCTCGCGGGCCCGACGGCCTACGCCGCCTCGCCGGCCCTCTCCACCTCCAGCGGCGGCATGGGCGGCACCAACCCGACCGCGGGTCCGTCGACCGGCGGCGGCTTCGGCGGCGGCGGTATGGGCGGTGGCGGCCGGGGCGGTAACGGCGGCGGTCCCGGCGGTGAGATGCCGGGCGGCACCCAGCAGGGCGGCCAGGCGAACGGGGAGTTCCCCGGCGGCGATGGCGGCAACGGCCAGATGACGCCGGGTGGCGGAAACGGTGAGCTTCCGCAGGGCGGCGGCGAGATGCCCGGTGGCCAGAACGGCACGGCTCAAGGCGGCGGTACGGCTCCCGGCGGCAACGGCGGCACGAGCGGCGGCCCCGGCGGCGGTGGCGGTATGGGCGGCGGAGGCGGCATGGGCGGCAGCGTCGACAGCAAGCTCGTCTCGTACCTGGAGAAGCACCAGGACGGCGCCAAGTGGCTGCTCGCGGTGTCCAACTCGCAGAGCGCCGGCCAGCTGATCCTCAGCACCCACAAGCCCGTCATCTCCATGTGGGGCTTCACCGGCTCCGACCAGGCGATGACCCTCGCCAAGCTCAAGGAGCTGGTGAAGAAGGGCGAGTTGCACTACATCCAGCTCGGCGGCGGCGGTATGGGCGGCAACAGCAGTCTCAACCAGGAGATCACCACCTGGGTGCAGAAGAACGGCACGGCGGTGAAGGAGAGCGACTACAGCTCCAGCTCCAGCAACTCCAGTTCGGATGAATCGCAGAGCAGCGGCCAGTCGTCGAGCACGTCGACGATCTACCGTCTGGACGCCTCGGACGTGAGCTAGCCGCGAGTCGGCAGCACAGCCCCAACGGCCCCCGACCACCCGGTCGGGGGCCGTTTTGGTATGTCAACTCGCGTAGACAAAGGGCAAATTGCCGGACCCGGTCACCTGATCGACATGTTGAGTTTATTTACAGGCACTCATGTCCATGTCACGCTCCCGTTTGCCCGCTCCATTCAACACGCGTAGAACGGACACCCCCGATGCCCGTCACCCCCATGCGCACGCGCCGCTGGAAGCCCCTGGCGCTGGCTGTCTCGGCCGTACTCGTAAGCCTCACCGCACCGGCGCTGACCGCGACCCCGGCCGCCGCCACGACGACCGCGTACGACGACACGTACTACGAGGACGCGGTCGGCAAGACCGGCACCGCCCTCAAGTCCTCGCTGCACACGATCATCAGCGACCAGGACAAGATCTCGTACTCCGCGGTCTGGAACGCGCTGAAGGTCACCGACCAGGACCCGAGCAACAGCAGCAACGTGATCCTGCTCTACAGCGGTGTCTCGCGCAGCAAGTCCCTCAACGGCGGCGACTCCGGCGACTGGAACCGCGAGCACACCTGGGCCAAGTCCCACGGCGACTTCGGCGAGGCCACCGGCCCCGGCACGGACCTGCACCACCTGCGTCCCTGCGACGTGGCGGTCAACAGCACCCGGGGCAACCTGGACTTCGACAACGGCGGCAGCACCGTCACCAACGGCGGCGGCAGCCTCGTCGACTCCAACTCCTTCGAGCCGCGCGACGCGGACAAGGGCGACGTGGCCCGCATGATCCTCTACATGACGGTCCGCTACGAGGGCGACGACGGCTGGGCCGACCTGGAGCCCAACGACTCGGTCGGCAACGGCAGCAACCCGTACATGGGCCGCCTCTCGGTCCTGAAGCAGTGGAACGACGAGGACCCGCCGAGCGCGTTCGAGGAGAACCGCAACGAGGTCATCTACGACACCTACCAGCACAACCGCAACCCGTTCATCGACCACCCGGAGTGGGTCGAGGCGATCTGGTAGTCACGCCGCACCAAGGGGCTCCCCACACGCCGCGACCCCGGCGACTGCGCGGGGAGCCCCTCCCGGCTGCCGGCGCCCGTGCGGGCCGTCCTCGAAGTCAAGGTGTGCGCCGACTCGTGACCGCCTTCGCGGGAAGATCACGTACGAGTGGACGATCCCGAAGGGCTGGTCAGCCAGCCCCCTCCTCGCCGTCCAGATGCGTCGCCGCGAACATCCGCAGCACCACCGGGAGTACGACCACCGAAGGACCCGGTGACGCCAGCGCCTTCGACAGGTCCTCCGACAGGGTCTCCGGGGACGTACGGACCCCCGGCACCCCGAACGACTCCGCCAGCGCCACATAGTCCGGCCGGGTCAGTTCCGTCGCCGTGGCCTCGCCGAAGGCGTCCGTCATGTACTCGCGGAGGATGCCGTAGCCGCCGTCGTCGACGATGAGCCAGGTGACGTTGAGGTCGTACTGGCGGGCCGTCGCCAGCTCGGCGATCGAATAGAGCGCCCCGCCGTCGCCCGAGACCGCCAGGACCGGACGCGTCGGATCCGCCGCCGCCGCGCCCAGCGCCGCCGGGAAGCCGTAGCCGAGGCCGCCGGCGCCCTGGGCCGAGTGCATGTGGTTGGGGCCCTTGGCATCGAAGGCCGACCAGGCCCAGTAGGCCAGGATCGTCATGTCCCAGAAGGAAGGGGAGGAGGCGGGGAGTGCCCTGCGCACCGACGCCAACACCTCCTGTTCCAGGGTGAGTTCCTGGGATGCGATGCGGTCCGAGACCTTCTCCAGCACCTCACGCGCACGTTCCGGTGCCGAAGTGTCCGAGCGCTCCACCACCGTCTCCAACAGCGCCTGCAACGCCAGTCGCGCATCCGCGTGGATGCCCAGCGCCGGGTGGTTGGACTCCAGCTTGCCGAGGTCCGCCTCGATCTGGATCACACGGCCGCGCGGCTTGAACGTGTGGTAGTTGGAGGAGAGTTCGCCGAGACCCGAGCCGACGACCAGCAGTACGTCCGCGTCCTCCAGGAAGTCCGTGGTGTGGCGGTCTTCGATCCAGGACTGGAGGGAGAGGGGGTGCTTCCAGGGGAACGCTCCCTTGCCACCGGGGGTGGTGACCACGGGAGCCTTCAACACTTCGGCCAGCTGCCGCAGCTTGCCCGACGCGTCCGACCGTACGACTCCCCCGCCCGCGATGATCGCCGGACGGGCGGCACGGGACAGCGAGTCGGCCGCCACCGCCGTCAGTTCGGGGCGCGGCGGCAGCTCGTCCGGGAAGGCGTCGCCGCCCGTCACCACCGGGATCAGCGTCTCCGCCAGCAGCACGTCTTGCGGGATCTCCACCCAAACCGGCCCGTGCGGAACCGTCAGCGCCGACTTCCACGCCTCCGCGATCGCGGACGGGATCTGGGACTGCGTACGAACCGTGTGAACCGACTTCACGACACCCCTGAACGAGGCCGCCTGGTCCGGGAGTTCGTGCAGGTAGCCGTGGCGGCCGCCGCCCAGGCCCGCCGTCGGGATCTGGCTGCTGATCGCCAGCACGGGTGCGGAGGCTGCCGCGGCCTCCTGCAGAGCGGCCAGTGACGTCAGAGCTCCCGGCCCCGTCGACAGCAGCAGCGGCGCCGCCTCGCCCGTGATCCGGCCGTACGCGTCCGCGGCGAACCCCGCGTTGTTCTCCACCCGCAGACCGATGTACCGCAGGTCGGACCGTCGTAGCGCGTCGAACATGCCCAGCGCGTGCTGGCCGGGCAGCCCGAAGACGGTCGTCGCGCCGAGCCCGGCCAGGGTCTCCACGACCAGGTCTCCGCCGTTGCGGCCGGCGGGAGGGTTCAGAGCAGCGGAGATCTGCGCCTCCGTCGGACGGAGTACCAGGTCGTGGTCGTGGGTCACTTCGCGCGCGCCTCGGCAATCTGACGGGACATGATCGTGGTCAGTTCGTACGCCGTGTGGGATGCCGCCACCGACGTGATCTCCGCGTGATCGTACGCGGGGGCCACCTCGACGACGTCCGCCGAGACCAGGTTGCAGGACGCCAGGCCGCGCAGGATCTCCAGCAGCTCGCGGGAGGTCATGCCGCCCGCCTCCGGCGTCCCCGTGCCGGGCGCGTGCGCCGGGTCCAGGCAGTCGATGTCGATCGAGATGTACAACGGCCTGTCGCCGATGCGCTGGCGCAGCTGGTCGGCCACCTCGTCGACACCGCGCCGCATGACATCCGCGGACGTCACGATGCCGAAGCCCAGCTTGGCGTCGTCGTCCAGGTCCTGCTTGCCGTACAGCGGGCCGCGCGTGCCGACGTGCGAGAGGGCCGAGGTGTCGAGGATGCCCTCCTCCACCGCCCGCCGGAACGGCGTCCCGTGCGTGTACTCCGCGCCGAAGTACGTGTCCCACGTGTCGAGGTGCGCGTCGAAGTGCAGCAGCGCCACCGGGCCGTGCTTCTTCGCCACCGACCGCAGCAGCGGGAGCGCGATGGTGTGGTCGCCGCCCAGGGTCATGAGCCTCGCCCCCGTGCCCAGCAGGTCGTCCGCCGCCGCCTCGATCGTCTCCACGGCCTCGTGGATGTTGAACGGGTTCACGGCGATGTCGCCGCCGTCCGCCACCTGCGCGAGCGCGAACGGCGACGCGTCCTGCGCCGGGTTGTACGGCCGCAGCAGCCGGGACGCCTCGCGGATCGCGTTGCCGCCGAAGCGGGCGCCCGGCCGGTACGAGACGCCCGAGTCGAACGGCACCCCGACCACGGCGACATCGGCGCGGCCGACCTCGTCGAGGCGCGGCAGCCGGGCGAAGGTCGCGGGTCCGGCGTACCGCGGGATGCGGGAGGAGTCGACGGGGCCGCGGGGCGTCTCGTTGCTGCTCATGAGGTACTGCCTTCTTTCCTACGCTTCATCGCGTATGGAGCGCTTATCGAGCGTTATGTACTACTTCTTCTACGACTCTACTGGGGAGCCGGAACCGGTTCGGACGCGAGTTCGGGTGCGCCGCGCCCGGCGAGCCGCTCGCGCCAGGCGGCCAGTACGGCGGCGTCGGTCGCCGGAGTCGCCAGCGAGACGACCACGTACGCGGCGAGGGACAACAGCAGGCCGTAGTAGACGGGCTCGTTGGCGAGGATGCCGTAGCCCGCCATCAGGCCGATGACCGCGAGGCCGCCGACGGTCACGGAGGCCAGCGCGCCCTGCGCGGTGCCGCGCTTCCACAGCAGGCCGCCGAGGATCGGGACGAGGAGGCCGCCGACGAGAAGGTTGTAGGCGACGGTCAGGGCCTCGATGACGTTGTTGAGCGCGATCGCCGTACAGATCACCGCCACGCCCATGACGAGGATGAAGGCACGGTTGTCCCTGACCTCGTCGTGGTCGTCCTCCGGACCTCGCACGGCCCCTCGCAGCCGCGACCAGATGTCGTTGTTCGCGACGGTCGCGCAGGCGATCAGCGCGCCGGACGACGTCGACATCACGGCTGCGAGCGCTGCGGCCAGCACCAACCCCCGTACGCCGACCGGGAGTTCGTCCTTCACGATGGTCGCGAAGGCGTCGTCCGCGTTGGCGAGGTTCGGGTAGAGGACCTTGGCGGCCGTGCCGATGACGGCGCCGGCGAGGGCGTACGCGAGGCAGTAGGTGCCGGCGACCGTGCCGCCCCACTTGGCCGTGGTGTCGCTGCGGGCGGTGAACACGCGCTGCCAGATGTCCTGGCCGATGAGCATGCCGAACGTGTAGATCAGGACGTAGGTGAAGATCGTCTCGCCGCCGATGCCCAGCGGGTCGAAGTACTCCGTCGGCAGCTTCGCCTTCATCTCGCTGAAGCCGCCCGCCTTCACCACGGCGATGGGCAGGAGCAGGAGCAGCACGCCGATCGTCTTGACCACGAACTGCACCATGTCGGTGAGGGTGATCGACCACATGCCGCCGAGGGTCGAGTAGGCGACGACGATCGAGCCGCCGAGGACGATCGCGACGGTCCGGTTCATGTCGAAGAGGACGTCGAAGATCGTGGCGTACGCGATGGTCGACGTGACCGCGAGCATCAGGGTGTACGCCCACATGACCACGCCGGAGATGACCCCGGCACGGCCGCCGTAGCGCAGGTCGAGCATCTCGGAGACGGTGTAGACCTTGAGGCGCGCGATGCGGGCGGAGAAGAAGACGCTCAGCGCCAGCAGGCCCAGGCCGATCGTGAACACCATCCAGGCGCCCGACAGGCCGTACTTGTAGCCCAGCCCCACGCCCCCGATCGTGGACGCGCCGCCGAGCACGATGGCGGCCATCGTCCCGGAGTACATCGCGGGTCCGAGCCGGCGCCCGGCCACCAGGAACTCGCTCTTCGACTTGGCGCGGCGCATGCCCCACCAGCCCATGGCCAGCATGCCGGCCAGATAGACGACGATGACTGTGTAGTCGACGGCCACGGGGCCCTCCTCGGTTGAGCTCGGTGTCGCCGGCGGGTGACGAGCATCGACACTAGGTGGCCGGAAAGCGGCTGCGAAGTGTACGTTTCATCCACTTGAACCGTGCCGAGTGGAGGGAACGCACACCATGCCGGACCTCGCTGTTCCCCCTACCCCACCCGTGCCCCTCACGGCGCTCCTGGCCCGCGAGGACCTGGCCCTGCGGCAGATCGCGGGGCCCACGGATCCGGACGTGATGATCCACTGGGCGCACACCTCGGAGATGGCGGACCCGTACCCGTATCTGCTGGGCGGCGAGCTGCTGCTGACGGCCGGCGTGCACATCCCGGACGCGGCCGGCTCGGGCACGTACTTCGACGACTACGTCTCCCGGATCGTCGCGGCGGGCGGCGCGGCCCTCGGCTTCGGGGTGGCGCCGGTGCACGACACGGTGCCGCGGGCGCTGGTCGCGGCCTGCGAGGCGTACGAGCTGCCGCTGATCGAGGTCCCGCCGCAGACCACCTTCTCGGGCGTGGCCCGCGCGGTCTGGCAACTGATGGCCCAGGCCCGGCACGCCGAACTCCGCCGTGTGACGGAGGCCCAGCAGAGCCTCGCGGCCGCGGCCTCCCGCCCGAATCCGGTCCCCTCGGTGCTACGGCAACTCGCCCAGCGGGTGGGGGGCTGGGCGGTGCTGTACGGGCCGGAGGGGGTGGAGATCGCGGAGGCCGGGCGGGCGACGGGTGCTCCGGTGCGGGGGGCGCTGCGCGAGCTGGCGGAGGTGGTACGGCCGACGGCGCCGATGTTTTCGCCCCCGCCGCCCCTTCCCGTCCCGTCCCGGGGGCTCCGCCCCCGGACCCCCGCTCCTCAAACGCCGGAGGGGCTGAATTTGGCTGAGTTCTCAGCCCGTCCGGCGTTTGAGGACGAGGCCCGTCGGGCCGAAAACGGGGGTCCGGGGGCGGAGCCCCCAGGGTCGGGACGGGAAGGGGCGGCGGGGGCGAAAAACATCCGGGAACGCCGGGCCACCTCCGCCACCGACACCGTCGCCGGGACCCACCTCGCCGCCTACGCCCTGGCTGCCGGGCACGGCTTCGTGCTCGGGGTCGCGGCGCCGCGGCGGGATCCCGGCGATCACACCATCGCCTCCGTGGCCGCCGTGCTGCTCTCCCTGCTCACCGGCGAGCACCAGAGCGGCTCGGGAGCGGCCCGCTCCTCGGCGCTGGTACGGCTGCTGCTGGGCGCCGAGCCCCACACCGTGGCCTCCCTCCTGGGCGATGACCGGTGGCACGTCGTGCACGCCCGCCCGGACGCCCAGGCCCCCGACCTCATCACCGCCTCCGCACTGGGCGCCGCGCTCGGGTCGCCGCTGGTCGACCTCGCGGAGGACGTCGTACGGGTGCTCGTCCCGGCCGGGCGGGAGACGGAGCCGCAGCCCGGGTGGACCCTGGGTGTCAGTGCCGCCGTAGGTCCGCACGAGTGGGCGGTCGCCGACACCCAGGCCGCCCGCGCCCTGGCCCGCGCCCGGGCCACCCGCACGGCCCTGGTCCGGCACGGCGCCCGCCCGGGCCTGGCCGGTCTCGTCCCGCACGAGGAGGCCGAGGCGCACGCCCGTACCCTGCTCGCCCCCCTGTCTCCTCCGCTCACCGAGACCCTGCGCACCTGGCTGTCCCTGCATGGGAGTTGGGACCGTACGGCGGTGGCGCTGGACGTGCACCGCAACACCGTGCGGCAGCGGATCGCCCGGTGCGCGGGACTGCTGGACGCGGACCTGGACGACCCGGACGTACGGATGGAGTTGTGGTTCGCGCTACGGCAGCTCTGACCACCGCGATCCACCGCGTGAACATCGGGTGACCCGCGTCCCAGGGAGCGGGATGCCAGGTGATCCCACAGAGGTCTGCCTCACAATGGGAGGCATGCCGATATCCGGGACCCCCAGCCGCGCCGAACTCGTCGACCACCTTGTGAAGACCCGTATCGCGGGCGACGTAGCCACCCCGCGCGAGAACAACCTCTCCCACTACCGCCAGCTTTCGAACGGCGTCCGCAACTTCTGGCTCGGCCTGGAGCTGGGCGACCGCTGGACCGACGAGCAGGACGTGCTCGCGGTGATGGCCGAGCGCGTCGGCGTGAACGACGACCCCGAGTACCGGTACGGCCAGGACACCATCGACCCCGAGCTGACGGTCGACGGTCTGGAGCGCATGGCGGCGCGGCTGCGCAAGGCGGCGGACGGGCAGCAGCGGGTCCTGTTCGCCACCGGCCACCCGGGCGGCCTGCTCGACGTGCACCGGGAGACGGCCGCCGCCCTGCGCACGGCCGGCTGCGAGATCGTGGTCATCCCGGACGGACTGCAGACGGACGAGGGATACGTCATGCAGTTCGCGGACGTGGCCGTCCTGGAGCACGGCGCCACCCTGTGGCACACGCACTCCGGCGAGCCGATGAAGGCCATCCTCACGGCACTTGAGCGCGAGGGCCGCCCGCTGCCCGACCTGGTCGTCGCCGACCACGGCTGGGCGGGCTACGCCGGCCGGCACGGCATCGACTCCGTGGGCTACGCCGACTCCAACGACCCGGCGCTCTTCCTCGCCGAGGCGGAGGGAACCGTCCAGGTGACGGTCCCGCTCGACGACCACGTCCTCAGCCCGCGTTACTACGACCCGATGACGGCGTATCTGCTGGCGGAGGCGGGACTGGTGTGACCCGCTGCGCCAGCCGCCCCCGCAGCGCCCAGCCGATCAGCCCCGCGAGCAGGACGGTCAGCGCGCCACCGGCCAGCAGGGCGGTGCGCGGGCCGGTCCACTGGGCGAGGACGCCCAGCAGGAGGGCGCCGACCGGGCCGCTGCCGTAGAAGACGGAGTTCTGGACGGCGAGCACCCGGCCCCGGACCGCGGGGTCCGCGCGGAGCTGGAGGGCGGTGGCGGAGACCGTGGTGAAGACCATGGAGGCGGCGCCGGCCGGGATGAGCAGCAGGGCGAAGACGAGGTAGCCGGGCGCGAGCGCGGTGACCGCCCCGGTCAGGGAGCGCTCTCTTCCCGGGCGACGCAGACATCGCCCGGGCGCGGCCTCACCGCGGGACGCGGACCACGCCTTCCTGGATCACCGAGATGGCCAGCTGCCCGTCCTGCGTGTAGATGCGGGCCTGGCCGAGGCCGCGGCCTCCTGACGCGGACGGCGACTCCTGGTCGTAGAGGAGCCACTCGTCGGCGCGGAAGGGCCGGTGGAACCACATCGCGTGGTCGAGCGAGGCCCCGACGACGTCGCCGACGGCCCATCCGCCGCGCCCGTGCGCGAGGAGGATCGAGTCGAGGAGCGTCATGTCGGAGACGTAGGTGGCGAGGACGACGTGCAGGAGGGGGTCGTCATCGAGTTTGCCGTTGGTGCGGAACCAGACCTGGGAGTGGGGTTCGCGGGGCTCGCCGAACTTGCCGTACGGCGGCTCGTCCGCGTAGCGCAGGTCGATCGCCTCGCGGGCCTCGATGAACTTCTCGACGATGTCGGAGTCGATGTGGTCGTAGCCGCGCAGCTGCTCCGCCGTGGTGGGCAGCGTGACCGGGTCGGGCGCGTCCGGCATCGGGGCCTGGTGGTCGAGGCCCTCCTCGTACGTCTGGAAGGACGCGGAGAGGTGGAAGATCGGCTGCCCGTGCTGGACCGCGACCACCCGGCGGGTGGTGAAGGAGCGGCCGTCGCGGATGCGGTCGACGGTGTAGACGATGGGTGCACCGGGGTCGCCCGCGACCAGGAAGTACGCGTGGAGGGAGTGGGCGTGACTGTCCGAGGGGACCGTCCGCCCCGCGGCCACCAGCGCCTGCGCAGCGACCTGCCCGCCGAAGACGCGGGGGATCACGGCGGCGCGGGACTGGCCGCGGAAGATGTTCTCCTCGATCTGCTCGAGGTCGAGCAGATCGAGGAGACTCTGTAGTGCCTGACTCATACAGTCATTTGTACTGGTCAGTAATTTCCGGAACCTTACAGGCCCATGTCCTTCGCGATGATCGACTTCATGATCTCGCTGGTGCCGCCGTAGATGCGGTTGACGCGGTTGTCCGCGTACAGGCGGGCGATCGGGTACTCGTTCATGAAGCCGTAGCCACCGTGCAGCTGGAGGCAGCGGTCGATCACGCGGTGGGCGACCTCGGTGCAGAACAGCTTGGCGCTGGCGGCCTCGGCGGGGGTCAGCTCACCGGCGTCCAGGGCCTCCAGGGCGCGGTCGACGACGGCCTCGGCCGCGTCCACCTCGGCCTGGCAGGCGGCCAGCTCGAACTTGGTGTTCTGGAAGGAGGCGACGGACTTGCCGAAGACCGTGCGCTCCTGCACGTACTCCTTGGCGAACCGGACGGCCGCCTTGGCCTGCGCGTAGGCGCCGAAGGCGATGCCCCAGCGCTCGGAGGCCAGGTTGTGGCCGAGGTAGTAGAAGCCCTTGTTCTCCTCGCCGAGGAGGTCCTCGACGGGCACCTTGACGTCGACGAACGCGAGCTCGGCGGTGTCGGAGGTCTTCAGGCCGAGCTTGTCCAGCTTGCGGCCGATGGAGTAGCCCTCGGACTTGGTGTCCACGGCGAACAGGGAGATGCCGAAGCGGCGGTCCTCGGCGGTGGGCGCGGAGGTGCGGGCGCAGACGATCACGCGGTCGGCGTGGACGCCGCCGGTGATGAAGGTCTTGGAGCCGTTGAGGACGTAGTGCGTGCCGTCCTCGGAGAGCTTGGCGGTGGTCTTCATGCCCGCGAGGTCGGAGCCGGTGCCCGGCTCGGTCATCGCGAGGGCCCACATCTCCTCGGCGGAGACGAACTTCGGCAGGAAGCGCTTCTTCTGCTCGTCGGTGGCGAGCATCTTGATGTACGGCAGGCCGAGCAGCACGTGCACACCGGAGCCGCCGAACTGGACGCCCGCGCGGGCCGTCTCCTCGTACATCACGGCTTCGAACTTGTACGAGTCGATGCCGGCGCCGCCGAACTCCTCGTCGACACGGATGCCGAAGATGCCGAGCTCGGCGAGCTTGTAGTAGAAGTCGCGCGGCGCCTGGCCGGCTGCGAACCACTCGTCGTAGACGGGGACGACCTCGGCCTCGATGAAGGCGCGCAGGGTCTCCCGGAACGCTTCGTGGTCCTCGTTGAACACGGTACGGCGCACCGCCGCCACCCTTCTCTGCGCCTAAACCGGCGCCGCTCTCGCGTACGTGGTTGCTCGCCGTCGGGGTTCCTCAATTGATGGTTGCGACCCCATGGCTAAGCGCTTGCTCAGATCAACCGTACCGGCGAGTATCAAGGGCGTCCAGACCGGCCCTCGGGTAACGCTCGTCACGCTGTCTCAGCGGTACCGGACGAGAAGGGGCCGTTCGGTGATCCGTACGGCGTCCTCGGCGCCGGTCTCGCGGGTGGTGCCGTCGAGGTGGTCGACGCGGTACGCCCCCGCGCCCGCCCGGACGTCCGCCGTGCCGGAGAGGGTCCACCGGATGCGGGCCGGATGCGGGATGCCGTGTTCGTCCGGGACGAGGAACTCGCACTGCCAGACGTTCTCGGGCAGACCGATCTCCGCCCCGTGACCGCAGGAGCGGATCTCGGCACGGGCGAGCCACTTCTGGAGCCGGTCGACGTGGAGGCCGGCCTTGGTGGGTGCCTGGCCCTCGGCCTGGACGACCAGGGGGATCTTGCTGTTGCCCCAGGCGTAGAAGTACATCCGCTCCACGATCCTGGAGTACAGACCCGTCAGGTAGAAGCGGACCGCGTGGTCCGCCGCCGTGTCCGCGTCCAGCGGGTCGTTCAGCTGGATCGTCTGGACGGTCCCCGTGTTCCACAGCGGCAGGTGGTACCCCGCGAGCTGGAAGGTCCGTTCGACCTTGCGGACGATCTCCAGCATGGTCTCCGGGGGATCGGTGACGCTGCGCTGGTAGAGGTTGACGGCCGCCGCGTCGCAGTACTGGTACGCGCCCGCCTCGGCGAAGCGGAGCAGGTACTCGTGCGACGCGTCCTCCCACAGGTCGGTGATCGAGGGACAGACCACGGTCGCGTCCTTGTCGTGCTCCCGGATGATGCGGCTCGCACGGCGCGTCATCTCGGCGAGCGTCTCCACGCTGCCGTTGTAGTGGTGCCCGTGATTGGCCGTGATCCACGGCTCGTACGCGTCGATGCGGCCGCCCGCGTGCCGCACCACGGCGCGGACGAAGGCGTCCCAGTCGGCCAGGTCGTCCGGCGGTGCGGCACGGGAGTCCTCCCGGTACGCGGCCCTACGGCCGTCCGGCGCGGCCCAGCCGGGCGTACCGCCGAGGACGAAGACCGTGGACAGGCCCTGCCGTTCGGCTCCGTCGAGCAGCCGGTCGAGGGTGGTCCAGTCGAACTCGCCCCGCCTGGGCTCGAGTTGGGACCAGCGGGTCTCGCTGTCCCACAAGCGCACCGTGCCCACGCGGAACGACGGCATGACCCCGCTGAAACTGTTCATCGTCACGCCGAACATCTCGGGGGCGACCGGCAACGGCGCCTGGGACCAGCTCTCGGCCCCGGCGGGTACGGCCGTGAGGGGTCCGGGATCCGTCCCCTCTTCCGTCGCCGCCTCCCAGTACCGCAGCAGGTCGTTCAGCTCGGCCGGCTCCGCCCCGCACTCCTTGGCGAACCGGAGGACGATGTCGTAGTCCCCCGGCACCCCCTGGCCGGTGCAGTACCGATGCAGGGTGGAGCCGCTGATGAAGATCCGCTGTCCCAGCACCTGGTAACTGAGCCCACTGCGGTCCTTGAGACCACGCAGCGCGGTGGCCAACTCCCGCCCCTCGGCACGCCTGTTCATCACACCCACCCCCGTGACGGCCGACTCCACCATCCCAGGTATGTCCCAACAGTTCCGCGTCATTCCTGGTCATGGTGTGGCGCGCGTCCCACGGCGAGACCGGGACGTGCGCCCTCTGGCCATCAGGTCGGCCGACTCGGCACCATGATCACACCTAACCGAGGGGGGTGCCGGTCCCCCACGGCTTCTGGAGGGGAACACCCATGCCTGCCTGCAAGCGGGTGTGGGTGTCGAGAAGCCCGCTGAGGGTGGGCGGGGAGCCGGCTGGAATCACCGACCGGGTCGTGGCGGTCCGAGCCACGGCCTGACCCTCCGGCGGGGGGCGAGCCACCCATCGCCCCCCGCCGCTGTCACTCCGCCCCCGCCGCCGCGAACGCCCCCCGGGCCATGCGGTGCAGCAGCTCGGCCGTGGCGCCGCGCCCCGGCAGCGACCCCGGCCGGCCCAGATGCGGTGTCGAGTTCAGCAGACCGAACACCGAGTGGACCGCCGAGCGGGCCGTCGGCTCGGTCAGCCCCGGGTACACCTCCCGCACCACCTCCACCCACAGCTCGACGTACTGCCGCTGCAGCTGCCGCACCAGCTTCCGGTCGCTGTCCCGAAGCCGGTCCAGCTCGCGGTCGTGGAGGATGATCAGCGGCCGGTCGTCGAGCGCGAAGTCGATGTGGCCCTCGATCAAGGAGTCGAGGACCGCCTCGGGAGTCACCCCGTCCGCATCCGCCAGCCGCCGCTTCGCCCCCGTCAGCAGCTGCCCGCTGATCCCCACCAGCAGCTCCGCGAGCATCGCGTCCTTGCCCGCGAAGTGCCGGTACAGCCCGGGGCCGCTGATGCCGACCGCGGCGCCTATCTCGTCCACGCCCACGCCGTGGAAGCCGCGCTCGGCGAAGAGCCGCGCGGCTTCCTTGAGGATCTGCTCACGGCGGGTGGGGGCGTCGGTTCTGGTGGCCATGGAAGCAATTCTAGACAGAGAGGTTAGCGCTCGTTAACCTGAAGGAAACGCGTTAACGCTCATTAACAGGATGAGGGGATCGCAGAATGCGACAGGCACCGGAGCTGACGAGCGCGGCAGACCCCGCGTCGGAGGCCTGGCGAGCCAACGAGGAGGCCCATCACGCCCTCGTCGAAGAGCTGCGCGCCAAGCTCGCCACGGCCAGGCTGGGCGGGGGCGAGAAGGCCCGGGCCCGGCACACCGCCCGCGGGAAGCTGCTCCCGCGGGACAGGGTCGACACCCTCCTCGACCCGGGCTCCCCCTTCCTCGAGCTGGCTCCTCTCGCCGCCGACGGGATGTACGACGGACAGGCCCCCGCTGCCGGGGTCATCGCCGGGATCGGGCGGGTCAGCGGGCGCGAGTGCGTGATCGTCGCCAATGACGCCACCGTCAAGGGCGGGACGTACTACCCGATGACCGTGAAGAAGCACCTGCGCGCGCAGGAGGTCGCCCTCGAGAACCGGCTGCCCTGTCTGTACCTGGTGGACTCCGGGGGCGCCTTCCTGCCCATGCAGGACGAGGTCTTCCCGGACCGCGAGCACTTCGGGCGGATCTTCTACAACCAGGCCCGGATGTCGGGGGCGGGGATCCCGCAGATCGCCGCCGTCCTCGGCTCGTGCACCGCCGGCGGTGCGTACGTCCCGGCCATGAGCGACGAGGCCGTCATCGTCCGCAACCAGGGGACGATCTTCCTCGGCGGACCCCCGCTCGTGAAGGCCGCCACCGGCGAGGTCGTCACCGCCGAGGAGCTCGGCGGAGGCGAGGTGCACTCCAGGGTCTCCGGCGTCACCGACCACCTCGCCGAGGACGACGCCCACGCCCTGCGGATCGTGCGGAACATCGTCGCCACCCTCCCCGCGCGCGGGTCCCTCCCCTGGCAGGTGCAGCCCGCGGAAGAGCCCAAGGTGGATCCCTACGGCCTCTACGGCGCCGTCCCCGTCGACTCCCGCACCCCCTACGACGTACGCGAGATCATCGCGCGCGTGGCCGACGGCTCCCGTTTCGCCGAGTTCAAGGCCGAGTTCGGGCAGACGCTCATCACCGGGTTCGCCCGGATCCACGGCCACCCGGTGGGCATCGTCGCCAACAACGGCATCCTCTTCTCCGAGTCCGCCCAGAAGGGCGCCCACTTCATCGAGCTGTGCGACCAGCGCGGGATCCCGCTCCTCTTCCTCCAGAACATCTCCGGCTTCATGGTCGGCAAGGATTACGAGGCCGGCGGCATCGCCAAGCACGGCGCCAAGATGGTGACCGCCGTCGCCTGCACACGCGTACCGAAGCTGACCGTCGTGGTCGGCGGGTCGTACGGCGCCGGGAACTACTCCATGTGCGGCCGGGCCTACTCCCCCCGCTTCCTGTGGATGTGGCCCAACGCCAAGATCTCCGTCATGGGCGGCGAGCAGGCCGCGTCCGTCCTGGCCACGGTGAAGCGGGACCAGTCGGAGGCACGCGGAGAGGCCTGGCCCGCCGAGGACGAAGAGGCTTTCAAGGACCCGATCCGCGCCCAGTACGACCGCCAGGGCAACGCCTACTACGCCACCGCCCGCCTCTGGGACGACGGGGTCATCGACCCCCTCGACACCCGGCAGGTCCTCGGCCTCGCCCTGACCGCCTGTGCCAACGCGCCGCTGGGTGAACCCCAGTTCGGCGTCTTCCGGATGTGAGGACCCATGTTTGACACAGTGCTGGTCGCCAACCGGGGCGAGATCGCGGTCCGCGTCATCCGCACCCTCCGCGCGCTCGGCGTGCGCTCGGTGGCCGTCTTCTCCGACGCGGACGCCGACGCGCGGCATGTACGGGAGGCGGACACGGCCGTACGGATCGGTCCCGCACCCGCCGCCGAGAGCTATCTGTCCGTGCGGCGGCTGCTGGAGGCGGCCGCCCGCACCGGTGCCCAGGCCGTGCACCCCGGGTACGGATTCCTCGCCGAGAACGCCGACTTCGCGCGCGCGTGCACCGACGCCGGGCTCGTCTTCATCGGGCCGACGGCGGAGTCCATCGCGTTGATGGGCGACAAGATCCGGGCCAAGGAAACGGTGAAGGCGGCCGGGGTGCCGGTCGTCCCCGGCGGACGTGACCCCGAACTGGCGGAGGCGGCCCGCGAGCTGGGCGCGCCTGTGCTGCTGAAGCCGTCCGCCGGCGGTGGCGGCAAGGGCATGCGCCTGGTGCGGGACCTGAGCCTGCTGGAGGAGGAGATCTCCGCTGCCCGCCGCGAGGCCCGTGCCTCCTTCGGCGACGACACGCTCCTCGTCGAGCGGTGGGTCGACCGGCCCCGGCACATCGAGATCCAGGTCCTGGCCGACGGCCACGGCAACGTGATCCACCTGGGCGAGCGCGAGTGCTCGCTCCAGCGCCGTCACCAGAAGATCATCGAGGAGGCGCCTTCGGTTCTGCTGGACGAAGGCACGCGCGCGTCGATGGGCGAGGCGGCGGTCCAGGCGGCCCGCTCCTGCGGCTACCGGGGCGCGGGCACGGTCGAGTTCATCGTCCCCGGCTCCGACCCGTCGTCGTACTACTTCATGGAGATGAACACCCGCCTCCAGGTGGAACACCCGGTCACCGAGCTGATCACCGGCCTCGACCTGGTGGAGTGGCAGTTGCGGGTGGCGGCGGGCGAGCAACTGCCGTACGAGCAGGCCGACATCCGGTTGACCGGGCACGCCGTCGAGGCGCGTGTCTGTGCCGAGGACCCCGCTCGCGGGTTCCTGCCGTCGGGCGGCACGGTACTCCGGCTGCACGAGCCCCAGGGCGACGGCATCCGCACCGACTCCGGGTTGAGCGAGGGCACGGAGATCGGCTCGCTGTACGACCCGATGCTGTCCAAGGTGATCGCGTACGGCCCCGACCGCGCGACGGCGATCAGGAAGCTCCGGGCGGCCCTCGCGGAAACGGTCACCCTGGGCGTACCAACGAACGCCGGGTTCCTGCGCCGACTGCTGGCCCATCCGGCGGTCGTGGCGGGCGAGTTGGACACGGGGCTGGTCGAGCGCGAGGTGGACGGGCTCGTACCGGACGAGGTGCCGGCGGAGATCTACGCGGCGGCGGCGCTGCTGCGCCACGCGGCGCTCGCCCCGGCCCCCGGCGCCGGCTGGGCCGACCCGTTCGCGGCAGTGGACGGCTGGCGCCTGGGCGGCGAGCGGGCCTGGACGCCGCACCACCTGCGGGTGCCGGGCCACGAGCCGGTCACCGTGAGCGTGCGCAGCACGCCGGACGGCGGAACCGAGCTGCTCCTGGACGACGCGGACAAGCCCCTTCGGGGGTCCGGGGGCCCGCCCCCGCGGCCCAGTGCCGATCACCGGTTCACCTTCCGGCTCGACGGCCTGTCCCACACCTTCGCCGCCCTGCCGGACGGCACCTGGCTGGGCCGCGACGGCGACGCCTGGCACGTACGCGACCACGACCCGGTGGCGGCCGCCCTCACCGGTACGGCCCACTCCGGCGCCGACTCCCTCACCGCCCCCATGCCGGGGACGGTGACCGTGGTCAAGGTCGCGGTAGGAGACGAAGTGACCGCAGGACAGAGCCTGTTGGTGGTGGAGGCCATGAAGATGGAGCACGTCATCTCCGCCCCGCACGCTGGCACGGTCGCCGAGCTGGACGTCACACCGGGCACGACGGTCGCCATGGATCAGGTGCTGGCCGTGATCGCACCCCACGAGGAGGTGGCGCAATGAGCCTGCCCATGACCATCCCCGCCCCCGGCCTCCCCGCCCGCGTGCGCATCCACGAGGTCGGCGCCCGCGACGGCCTGCAGAACGAGAAGGAGACCGTCCCGACGGAGGTCAAGGCGGAGTTCGTCCGGCGCCTGGCCGACGCGGGCCTGACGACGATCGAGGCCACCAGCTTCGTCCACCCGAAGTGGGTGCCCCAACTGGCGGACGCGGAACAGCTGTTCCCGATGATCAGTGACGTAAAAGCCGCTCTCCCGGTCCTCGTGCCCAACGAACGCGGCCTCGACCGAGCACTCACCCTCGGCGCCACCCGTGTCGCCGTCTTCGCCAGTGCCACCGAGTCCTTCGCCAAGGCCAACCTCAACCGCACGGTGGACGAGGCACTGGCGATGTTCGAGCCGGTGGTGGCGCGGGCGAAGGCGGCGGACGTCCATGTGCGCGGCTACCTCTCGATGTGCTTCGGCGACCCGTGGGAGGGCGCGGTCCCGGTCCCACAGGTCGTGCGGGTCTGCCGGGCGCTGCTCGACATGGGCTGCGACGAGTTGAGCCTCGGCGACACGATCGGGGTCGCCACGCCGGGCCACGTACGGGCCCTGCTGACCGAACTCACCCAAGAGAACGTCCCCGTCGAGAAGTTGGCCGTGCACTTCCACGACACCTACGGCCAGGCGCTCGCGAACACCTACGCCGCCCTCCAGCACGGCGTCACCACGGTCGACGCCTCCGCGGGCGGCCTCGGCGGCTGCCCCTTCGCCAAGTCCGCCACCGGAAACCTCGCCACCGAAGACCTCGTGTGGATGCTGCACGGGCTCGGCATCGACACCGGAGTCGACCTCGGCCGCCTCGTCGCCACCAGCGTGTGGATGGCCGACCAACTGGGCCGACCCAGCCCGTCCCGCACCGTCCGCGCCCTCTCCCACCAGGAGTGACCCGACCATGGACCATCGCCTCTCCCCCGAGCTGGAAGAACTCCGCCGCACGGTCGAGGAGTTCGCGCACGACGTCGTGGCACCGAAGATCGGCGACTTCTACGAGCACCACGAGTTCCCGTACGAGATCGTCCGGGACATGGGCCGCATGGGCCTGTTCGGGCTCCCGTTCCCCGAGGAGTACGGCGGGATGGGCGGCGACTACCTGGCCCTGGGCCTCGTACTGGAGGAACTCGCCCGCGTGGACTCGTCGGTGGCCATCACGCTGGAGGCCGGTGTCTCGCTGGGCGCGATGCCGATCCACCTGTTCGGCACGGAGGAGCAGAAGCGGGAGTGGCTGCCCCGGCTGTGCTCCGGCGAGATCCTCGGCGCCTTCGGCCTCACCGAGCCGGACGGCGGCAGCGACGCCGGTGCGACCCGTACGACGGCCCGTCTCGATCCGGAGACGGACGAGTGGGTGATCAACGGCACGAAGTGCTTCATCACCAACTCCGGTACCGATATCACCGGCCTGGTCACGGTCACGGCGGTGACGGGCCGCAAGCCGGACGGCAAGCCGTTGATCTCGGCGATCATCGTCCCGTCGGGGACGCCCGGGTTCACGGTCGCGGCGCCGTACTCCAAGGTCGGCTGGAACGCCTCGGACACCCGTGAGCTGTCCTTCTCCGACGTGCGGGTCCCGGCGGCGAACCTGCTGGGCGAGGAGGGCCGGGGCTATGCGCAGTTCCTCCGCATCCTCGACGAGGGCCGTATCGCCATCGCCGCCCTGGCCACCGGACTGGCGCAGGGCTGTGTGGACGAGTCGGTGAAGTACGCGAAGGAGCGCCAGGCCTTCGGCCGGCCGATCGGCGCCAACCAGGCCATCCAGTTCAAGATCGCCGACATGGAGATGAAGGCCCACACGGCCCGCCTCGCCTGGCGTGACGCGGCCTCCCGGCTGGTGACCGGCGAGCCCTTCAAGAAGGAGGCGGCCCTCGCCAAGCTCTACTCCTCCACGATCGCGGTCGACAACGCCCGCGACGCCACCCAGGTCCACGGCGGCTACGGCTTCATGAACGAGTACCCGGTCGCCCGTATGTGGCGCGACTCCAAGATCCTGGAGATCGGGGAGGGCACGAGCGAGGTCCAGCGGATGCTGATCGCCCGGGAGTTGGGGCTGACGGGCTGATCCCCGGCCGGAAAGCGCCGTAGCGCGGCCAAGGGGTGGCCGCGTAAGGGGAGTTGAGCAGGAATCAACGGCCGGGGCACTGGGCAGAAGCCCGCGGAGGCGGGTACGCCCTGGTGACCCGGCCGTTTCATGGCCGGCGCACAGGTTCCCGCGGGGGCCACCCTGCCCTCTGGACAAGTGATGAGGTTAGGCTAACCTACGTTCGAACTCGTCCGGCGGATGCTCCGCCCCGTTCGAAAGCAGCCACACATGTCCAACGCCAGAGCCACCCACCTCACCCGCCGCGGCATCCTCGCCGCGGGCGGCGCCCTCGGCCTCGGTGCCGTGCTCGCAGCCTGCGGCGACGACGACGCGAAAAGCGGTGGCTCGGAGTCGACGGCTGCCGCCAAGTCCGGCCCCTGGACCTTCAAGGACGACCGCGGCACGACCGTGAAGCTGGACAAGGTCCCCACGAAGATCGTCGCCTTCACCGGTGTCGCCGCCGCCCTGTACGACTACGGCATCGAGATCAAGGGCGTCTTCGGCCCGACCACGCTCGAGAACGGCAAGGCCGACGTCCAGGCCGGCGACATGGACGTCAGCAAGCTGACGGTCTTCGGCAACGTCTGGGACCAGTTCAACGTCGAGAAGTACGCCGCCTTCGCGCCCGAGGTCCTCCTCACGACGACCTTCGACAGCGCCGGCACCCTCTGGTACGTGCCCGAGGCCTCGAAGGCCAAGATCGCCAAGCTGGCCCCCAGCGTCGCCATCTCCGTCTACGACCGTCAGCTCACCAAGCCCCTGCAGCGCATGTGGGAGCTCGCCGACTCGCTCGGCGCGGATCTGACGGCCACCAAGGTCACCGACGCCAAGAAGCGCTTCGAGGAGGCCTCGGAGCGGCTGCGCGCAGCCGCCAAGGCCCGCCCCGAGATCAAGGTGATGGCCGGTTCGGCGGCGCAGGACGTCTTCTACGTCTCCGGCACCAACTTCTCCATCGACCTCGAGTACTTCAAGGCCCTCGGTGTGAACTTCGTCGAGCCCTCGGAGTCGGCCAAGAAGGCGACCGGCGGCTGGTTCGAGACGCTCAGCTGGGAGAACGTCGACAAGTACGCGGCGGACATCATCATGATGGACGACCGGACCGCGACGATTCAGCCGGCCGACATCACCGAGGCGACCTGGAAGAAGCTGCCCGCGGTGAAGGCGGGGCAGGTCATCGGGCGGTCGCCCGAGCCGATTCTGTCGTACGACAAGTGTGTGCCGATGGTCGAGAACCTGGCCAAGGCCATTGAGGACGCGAAGAAGGTCGCCTGATTCAGGGGGGTTGAGCTTCGTGGGGCGACTGCGGGCCCGTCCGTGGCTGGTCGCGCAGTTCCCCGCGCCCCTGGAGGTAGGCATCCCTGACGTCGATTCGGGAGTTACCCCATGACTACGGCCATAGCCGCCCCGTTCCGCTTCTTCTCCCTCCATGTCGCGCGGACAAGGCGGCTGGGGCCGTCTCTGGTGCGGGTCACCTTCGCCGGCGAGGACCTGCGGCACTTCTTCTCCGACGGGCGTGATCAGTCGCTGTCGCTGTTCATCCCGGCCGAGGGACAGAGTGAGCCGCGGGTTCCCGTCGAGCTCGGTGACGGCTGGTGGCAGGGCTGGCGTGAACTCCCGGACGACGTACGGGCCGTGATGCGGTCGTACACGCTCCGGTCGCTGCGCCGGAATCCCGACGAGATCGACATCGACTTCGTGCTGCACGAGCCGGCCGGCCCCGCCTCCCGTTGGGCCGCTCAAGCCGGCCCCGGCGACCGGGTGTTCCTCCTCGGCCCGGCGATCGCCGACAACCGGGCGATCCGCTTCCGGCCGCCCGAGGACACCGATCTGGTGGTGATCTGGGGCGACGAGACCGCCGTACCGGCCGCCTCCGCGATCGTCGAGTCGCTGCCGGCCGGCACCCGGGCCCGGGTCTGGCTGGAGGTGCCCCACTCCGGGGACATCCAGGACCTGGTGACGGAGGCGGACGCCGAAATCACCTGGATCGTCGGGGAGAACGAGAGCTCCGAGTGCTCCCCCATGGCCCTCGACGCCATCCGCGCGGCCCAACTGCCGTCCGCCGAGCGGCCGTACGTCTGGATCGCGGGCGAGTCCGGCTGTGTGAAGGAGCTGCGCCGGCACTTCGTGCGGGAGCGCGAGGTCGACCGCCGACGGGTCACGTTCGTGGGCTACTGGCGTCAGGGACTGACCGAGGAGCAGCTGCGCGAGCGCGGCGAGTAGCCCGTTCGCGGGTCAACTCGCCCACCACAGCACTGTGTTAAGAGTGACGACAGTCACGGCAGGGACTGAGTTTCAGTTGCGTTAATTAGGTTAGGCTTACCTAAGTTGAAGCCGGGGTTCCACCCCGTTCCCCGCTCGGACTTGTCCCCACCGGAGGACCCCCTCATGCGCTCGCACCTGCTCAATGACACGACCGCGGAGCAGTACCGCAGCTCCGTGACCGAAGGAGTCGAGCGGGTGGCGGCCAAACTCGCCACCACCTCCCGTCCGTTCACCGGCGTCACCGTCGACGCTCTCGCCCCCCGCATCGACGCGATCGACCTCGACAAGCCGCTGCTCGACACCGCGGCCGTGCTCGACGAGCTGGAGGACGTCTACCTCCGCGACGCGATCTACTTCCACCACCCCCGCTACCTCGCCCACCTCAACTGCCCGGTCGTCATCCCGGCCGTGCTCGGCGAGGCGATCCTCTCCGCCGTCAACTCCTCCCTGGACACCTGGGACCAGTCGGCCGGCGGCACGCTGATCGAGCGCAAACTGATCGACTGGACGACCGCCCGCATCGGCCTCGGCGAGAACGCCGACGGCGTGTTCACCTCCGGCGGCACCCAGTCCAACCTCCAGGCGCTGCTGCTCGCCCGCGAGGAGGCGAAGACCGACTCCTTCGCCAAACTGCGCATCTTCGCCTCCGAGGTCAGCCACTTCAGCGTGAAGAAGTCCGCGAAACTGCTGGGCCTGAGCCAGGACTCGGTCGTGTCGATCCCCGTCGGCGCCGACAAGCGCATGCAGACCGTCGCGCTCGCCCACGAGCTGGAGCGCTGCAAGAAGGACGGCCTCGTCCCCATGGCCGTCGTCGCCACCGGCGGCACCACCGACTTCGGCTCCATCGACCCGCTGCCCGAGATCGCCGAGCTGTGCGAGCAGTTCGGTGTCTGGATGCACGTCGACGCGGCCTACGGCTGCGGCCTGCTCGCCTCCGTGAAGTACCGCGGCCGCATCGACGGCATCGAGCGTGCCGACTCGGTCACCGTGGACTACCACAAGTCCTTCTTCCAGCCGGTGAGTTCGTCCGCCGTGCTGGTCCGGGACGCCGCCACGCTCCGCCACGCGACCTACCACGCCGAGTACCTCAACCCGCGCCGCATGGTGCAGGAACGAATCCCCAACCAGGTGGACAAGTCCCTGCAGACCACGCGCCGCTTCGACGCGCTCAAGCTGTGGATGACGCTGCGCGTGATGGGCGCCGACGGCATCGGCCAGCTCTTCGACGAGGTCTGCGACCTGGCCGTCGAGGGCTGGAAGCTGCTCGCCGCCGACCCGCGCTTCGACGTGGTCGTCGAGCCGAGCCTGTCCACCCTCGTCTTCCGCTACATCCCGGCCGCCGTCACCGACCCGGCCGAGATCGACCGCGCCAACCTGTACGCCCGCAAGGCCCTGTTCGCCTCCGGCGACGCGGTGGTCGCGGGCACCAAGGTGGGCGGCCGCCACTACCTCAAGTTCACCCTGCTCAACCCCGAGACGACGGTCGACGACATGGCCGCCGTACTCGATCTGATCGCCGGCCACGCCGAGCAGTACCTGGGAGAGTCCCTTGACCGCGCGTCCTGAAAACCCGACCAAAACCCATGACTTCGTGGGGATCGGGCTCGGCCCGTTCAACCTCGGTCTCGCCTGTCTGACCGAGCCGATCGCCGAACTCGACGGTGTCTTCCTGGACTCGAAGCCCGACTTCGAGTGGCACGCGGGCATGTTCCTGGAGGGTGCCCACCTCCAGACCCCGTTCATGTCGGACCTGGTCACGCTGGCCGACCCGACCTCGCCGTACTCCTTCCTGAACTACCTGAAGGAGAAGGGCCGGCTGTACTCGTTCTACATCCGCGAGAACTTCTACCCGCTGCGGGTCGAGTACGACGACTACTGCCGCTGGGCCGCGAACAAGCTGAGCAACGTGCGCTTCAGCACGACGGTGACGGAGGTGACGTACGAGGACGACGTGTACGTCGTGAAGACCGCCGCCGGCGAGATCCTCCGCACCCGCCACCTGGTCCTCGGCACCGGCACCCCGCCGTACATACCGGAGGCCTGCCAGGGCCTGGGCGGCGACTTCATCCACAACTCCCGCTATGTGCAGCAGCGCGAGAAGTTGGTGAAGAAGGAGTCGATCACGCTGGTGGGCTCCGGCCAGTCCGCCGCCGAGATCTACTACGACCTGCTCAGCGAGATCGACGTCCACGGCTACCGGCTGAACTGGGTGACCCGCTCCCCGCGCTTCTTCCCGCTGGAGTACACCAAGCTCACGCTGGAGATGACGTCGCCGGAGTACATCGACTACTTCCACGCGCTGCCCGAGAAGACCCGCTACCGCCTCACGGGCGAGCAGAAGGGCCTGTTCAAGGGCATCGACGGCGACCTCATCAACGAGATCTTCGACCTGCTCTACCAGAAGAACCTCGGCGGGCCCGTCCCCACGCGGCTGCTCACCAACTCCTCGCTGAACAGCGCGACTTACGAGAACGGCACGTACACCCTCGCCCTGCGCCAGGAGGAGCAGGGCAAGGACTACGAGCTGGACACCCAGGGCCTGGTCCTGGCCACCGGCTACAAGTACGCCGAGCCGGAGTTCCTGAGCCCGGTGAAGGACCGGCTGCGCTACGACTCCCACGGCAGCTTCGACGTCGCCAGGAACTACGCGATCGACGTGACGGGCAGAGGCGTCTTCCTGCAGAACGCCGGCGTCCACACGCACAGCATCACCAGCCCCGACCTGGGTATGGGCGCGTACCGCAACAGCTACATCATCCGTGAGCTGCTCGGCACCGAGTACTACCCGGTCGAGAAGTCGATCGCCTTCCAGGAGTTCTCCGTATGACCCCCCACACCTTCACCTTCCGCCCGCTCGACCCGCTGAAGGACGCCGAGCTCCTGCACGGCTGGGTCACCCACCCCAAGGCCGCGTTCTGGATGATGCAGGACGCGAAGCTGGAGGACGTCGAGCGCGCGTACATGGAGATCGCCGCCGACGAGCACCACCACGCCCTGCTCGGCCTCAAGGACGGCGTCCCCGCCTTCCTGATGGAGAGGTACGACCCCGCCCACCGCGAGCTGGTCGGCCTCTACGACCCGCAGCCGGGCGATGTCGGCATGCACTTCCTCACGCCCGCGACCGACACCCCCGTGCACGGGTTCACCCGGGCCGTCATCACCGCCGTGATGGCGCACCTCTTCGAGGACCCGAGCACCGTCCGGGTCGTCGTCGAGCCGGACGTCACCAACAAGGCCGTCCACGCCCTGAACGAAGCCGTCGGGTTCGTGCCCGAGCGCGAGATACAGAAGCCGGAGAAGAAGGCCTTGCTGAGCTTCTGCACGCGGGAACAATTCTTTCAAAGGCACAGCTTCGCGGCCACGGCGGTGACGGCATGACCCTCGCCGACGCCGTGGCCCACCTCTCCCCCGAGCGCTGGGAGAAGGCCAACCGCCTCCTCATCCGCAAGGCCCTCGCCGAGTTCGCGCACGAGCGGCTCATCACGCCGGAGGCCACCGCCGACGGCACCTTCGAGGTCCGCAGCGACGACGGTCTGACCCGGTACGGGTTCACCGCCGACCGCCGCGCCCTCGACCACTGGCAGGTCGACGCCGGCTCGATCACCCGTCAACGAGACGGCGTCGACCTCCCCCTCGCCGCCCTGGACTTCTTCATCGAGCTGAAGCAGACCCTGGGCCTGAGCGACGAGATCCTGCCGGTCTACCTGGAGGAGATCTCCTCCACCCTCTCCGGCACCTGCTTCAAACTCACCAAGCCGCAGATCCCGGTCGCCGAGCTCGTCAAGAGCGGCTTCCAGGAGATCGAGACCGGCATGACCGAGGGCCACCCCTGCTTCGTCGCCAACAACGGGCGGCTCGGCTTCGGGGTCCACGAGTACTTGTCGTACGCCCCGGAGACCGCGAGCCCGGTCCGCCTGGTGTGGCTGGCCGCGCACCGCTCGCGGGCCGCGTTCACGGCGGGTGTGGGCATCGACTACGAGTCCTTCGTGCGCGACGAGCTGGGCGCGGAGACGGTCGAGCGCTTCGACCGGGAGCTCACCGACCGGGGTCTCGACCCCGCCGACTACCTCCTCATCCCCGTCCACCCCTGGCAGTGGTGGAACAAGCTCACCGTCACCTTCGCCGCCGAGGTGGCCCGCGGTCACCTCGTCTGCCTCGGCGAGGGCGACGACGAGTACCTCGCCCAGCAGTCCATCCGGACGTTCTTCAACAGCTCCCACCCGGAGAAGCACTACGTGAAGACGGCCCTGTCCGTCCTCAACATGGGCTTCATGCGCGGACTCTCGGCCGCGTACATGGAGGCGACCCCGGCGATCAACGACTGGCTGGCCGGGGTCATCGACAACGACCCCGTGTTGAAGTCGGCGGGCCTGTCGATCATCCGCGAGCGGGCGGCCGTCGGCTACCGGCATCTGGAGTACGAGCAGGCCACGGACCGCTACTCGGCGTACCGCAAAATGCTCGCGGCGCTGTGGCGCGAGAGCCCGGTCTCCTCCCTCCGGGACGGCGAGTCCCTGGCCACCATGGCCTCCCTCGTCCACGTGGACCACGAGGGCGCCTCCTTCGCGGGCGCGCTCATCGAGCAGTCCGGGCTGGCACCGACGGAGTGGCTGCGCCGCTACCTGAAGGCGTACTACACCCCGCTGCTGCACAGCTTCTACGCCTACGACCTGGTCTACATGCCGCACGGCGAGAACGTGATCCTGGTCCTGAAGGACGGGGCCGTCGAGCGCGCGATCTACAAGGACATCGCCGAGGAGATCGCGGTCATGGACCCGGACGCGGTGCTGCCGCCGACGGTCGAGCGGCTGCGCGTCGAGGTCCCCGAGGACAAGAAGCTGCTGTCCATCTTCACGGACGTCTTCGACTGCTTCTTCCGCTTCCTCGCCGCGAACCTCGCGACCGAGGGGATCCTGGCGGAGGACGACTTCTGGCGCACGGTCGCCGAAGTCACCCGCGACTACCAGCACTCGGTGCCCGAACTCGCCGACAAGTTCGAGCAGTACGACATGTTCGCCCCCGAGTTCGCCCTGTCCTGCCTCAACCGCCTCCAGCTGCGCAACAACAAGCAGATGGTGGACCTGGCGGACCCGGCCGGCGCACTGCAGCTGATCGGCAACCTGGAGAACCCGCTCGCGGGTCTGTAGTTCGCATAGTTCGAACCCCACATACCGGATGGGGCTCGGGAGTACGGTCCTCCCGAGCCCCATCTTTTTGTGTGCGCACGGCAATTGACGCGTCACCCCAGGTCACGGACACACACAGCACCTTCACAGGAAGCGCTACTACGGTCCACACCTTGCCGTGCCCGCTCCTTGGGGGAGACGAAGATGTCCGAGCACACGACACAGCAAGCCCCGCACGATCGTGCGCCCGGAATCCCGCCGGAGGACGTGGCCGCCGTGCACGCCTACGCGGGCGCGTTCTGTGGCAAGCAGCGTGCCGCGGCCGACCTCGCCGCCGAGGTCCTGGCGAGAGCCGCGGGGCAGCAGGAGCCGGTCCCGCGCACCGCCTTACTGGCCGACGTGCGGCGGACGGCCGACGGGTGGCTGCGGGACGGGCGGGGCGGACAGCTGCGCCCCGGGTTCCGGGACTGGGCCCAGCGGGCCGGGGAGACGTTCGGCAGAACGGACACCCTGCGGCGGGTGGAGCAGAGCTCCCTGCTGCTGCGCGCCTTCGGTGAACTCGCCGAGCAGCCGCGGGCCGCACTGTGGCTGTGTCTGGCCGAGCCGGCGGAGACGGCGGTCGCCGCAAGAGTCCTGAGCACGTCCGATGAGTTCGCCGAGGCGATGGCGCAGTCGGCGCGGGCCCGGCTGGCCGACGCCTTCCTGCGGCTGCGGGCCGAGCACACGGCCGACGCGCGGTGCGTGCAGTACGGCAGCATGCTCGGCGCGATCGCCCGCGGCACCCACCGCGAGACCCCCGCCGACCTCCGCCAGCACCTGGAGACCTGCCGGTTCTGCGCCCACGACGTCACGCGGCTGCACACGCTCACCTCCGGCGGGGCCGAGGAAGTGCGCACGCTGCTCGTCGACGGGTTACTGGTGTGGGGCGGCCCCGCGTACCGCTCGGCGCGGGGGACCGGGCCGGTCCGCCCGGAGGGGCACCGGCCGGCAGCGCGGGACGAGGCAGCCGACTCGGCCGGTACCGGACGGGCGTCGTGGGCCGCAGCGGCCCGTTCGGCGCGGACCGGAAGGGCAGCACGCGAAGGCACAGCTCCGTCGGCGGGGCCCGCTCCCGCCGGTGCGGCCCACTCGGCGGGGCTCGGCCATGCGGTGCCGCCCGCAGCGGCCATCCCCGACACGGCCGACGCGGAACCCCGGCCCGACGGCACCGGGGGCCGCCGACCCGTGCTCGCCATAGCCCTCGCGGTCGTGCTGACCGCCACGGCCACCACCGTGGCCTGGAACCTGCTGTCCGACGGGGGCCAGGACCAGGAACCCGTGGGCGCCCCCGCCCCGCCCAGCGCCTCCGCCTCCGTGTCCCCGTCGGCCTCACCGGCGCCGTCCGCGACCGGCACGGCACTCGCGACCGTCGCCCTCGAGAACACCGGCACCGGGCAGTGCCTCACGGCCGCCGCGGGCAACTCCCCCGACAACCCGCCCGTGCCGGCCGCGTGCGACGGCGGTACGACCCAGCAGTGGCGCGTCGTCTCCACCGGGAAGAGCACGTTCGCCCTGGAGCACATCGCGTCGACGTTCTGTCTGGACATCGCGGGCGAGCGGGTCGTGGGCGATCCCATGCAACTGCGGCCGTGCGCCCACCAGCAGGGGGACGACGCCCCGTACCCGGAGGACCAGGCGTTCCTTCTCAAGTCCCGGCAGGACAGGACCTTCACGCTGGTCTGTCAGGACAACACGGGCATCGCCGTCGGGATCGGTTCCGGCGAGGTCCGCATGCTGGCGGCCGACGGCTCCGGCAAGGCGATCCGGTTCGCGCTCGACGACGCCTTGGAACAGGCCCTGGGCAACTGAGCCCTGAATGCCAGAATTCACCCATGGCGGAAATCCTCCAGAAGGACGGCACATGGGTCTTCGACGGCGACGCCCTGCGGCTGACGCCGGGAAGAGACAAGAGCGTCAGCCTGCTCCGCAAGACCCTCGGTGAACTCGTCGTCCCCCTGGGCGCGTTGGCGGGCGTCTCCTTCGAGCAGGGGAAGCGGACCGGCCGGCTGAGGCTGCGTCTGCGGGACGGCGCCGACCCGCTGCTGCACGCCACCGGGGGCCGCCTGAGCGAACCGCACGACCCGTACCAGCTGACCGTCGAGTCCGACCGGTACGGCGTCGCCGAGTACTTCGTGGACGAGGTCCGCAACGCCCTGCTGCTGGACCGGGTCCCGGCCGACCCGGTCGCCGATTACCTGCTGCCGGGCCCGGCCGTCCCCGTGTCGGTGTCCGCCGGGGACGGCACCGCCGGCTTCGACGGCGAGCACATCCGGCTGGAGTGGAACTGGAAGACGGAGGACGCCAAGGCGGCCGCCGGCGCCCGCATCCTGGCGCTGACCGATGTCGTCGCCGTGGAGTGGCAGCCGGCGGCCGGCCTGGAGAACGGCCACCTCCGCTTCACCGTGCGCGGTGCCCCGACCAAGGCGCCGCCCAAGTACGACCCCAACTCCGTGGAGCTGTGGGGCTTCAAGAAGGACCCGCTGATGGTGCTGGTCGCGGCGGCGGTCCAGGCCAGGCTGCCGCACCCGGCCCGCGCCGCCGCCATCGACGTACGGGACGCCCGACCGGAAGTGCCCTCTCTCCCGGTCGCCTCCGCCGAGGACGGCCATGACGCGCTCCTGCGCCGCCTGCGCGAGCTCGGGGAGCTGCACCGCACGGGCGTGCTGACGGACGAGGAGTTCACGCTGGCCAAACAGGCGATCCTCAAGCGGATGTGACCCGTTCGAGGGGCTACTTCGCCTTGCGCGCCACCGTGAAGTGGTCGACCTCGTCACCGGTCTCGGCGATGCCGCGCACCGTCAGCGTGGCCGTACGGCCCGGGGCGGCCGGGGTGACGTCCACGCGCAGGAACGAGTAGTCGAGGTAGCGCACCCGCGACCAGGTGACCGTCTCGTCGACCTTGCCGTCCTTGGTGTTGATGAAGGAGGCCACCGAGTCGACCTCGTCCTCGTGCCCCTCGTACGACTCCGGGGCGGTGAACGCGTACAGGCTGCGGCCCGCCGCGCCCGCCGTCACGTAGACGACACCCTCGGTCTCGGGGTACGAAGTGCCGCCGATCGGGAGCTTCTTGGTGACCGCGCCCGCCTTGATGACGTCGGTGCGCTCGTACTGGTGGTTGTGGCCGTTGATGACCAGGTCCACCGTGTACTTCTCGAACAGCGGCACCCACTCCTGGCGCACGCCCCCCTCCGAGGCGTGCGAGGTGGAGGTGCAGTAGGCGCAGTGGTGGAAGAAGATCACGATGAAGTCGACGTCCTTGGACGCCCGGAACTTCTTCAGCTGGCCTTCGAGCCACGTGGTCTGCGTACCGCCCGAGATGCCGAGGTTGGCCGGGATCTCGAAGGAGATGTCGTTGGCGTCGAGCGAGATGACCGCCGTGTTGCCGTAGACGAAGGAGTACACGCCCGGCAGGTTCTTGGCGTCGGGGCCGTTGTCCGGGAGGTTCCAGCGGGCTTCCTCGCCGCCGTAGCCGTTGGGCGAGTACCAGGCCTCCATGTCGTGGTTGCCGTAGGCCGGCATCCACGGCACGGACTTGGCGACGGACTCGGTCTGGGCGAGGAACTGGTCCCACACGCGCGAGTCGAAGCCGGTGTCGGCGCTCTTGCCCTGGCCGGTCGGGTCGGCGTAGGCGATGTCGCCGGCGTGCAGGTGGAAGGCCGGGTTCTGGCCCAGCAGCAGGCTGTTGTTGGCCAGGCCGTGGTAGCCGACGCCCTCGTCGCCGAAGGCCGTGAAGGTGAACTTCTCCTTGCGCGCGGGCGCCGTGGTGAAGGTGCCCAGGGTGCCGAGGAGGTGCGGCTCGGCCGGGTCGAAGCCCTGGTGGCCGACGCCGTAGTAGTACGTCTTCCCGGGCTTGAGGTGGGTCAGCTTCGCGTGGACGTAGTACTGCGTGTGGTCGGCGCTCGCGCCGACGCCGGCCGGGGTGTACAGGGTGCGCACCTCGGCCTCGATCTTGCGGGAGAGGTCCCAGGGCTGGGCGCCGATGCGGATGAAGGGCTTCCTGACGGCGACCGGGACCTGCCAGGAGACGGTGATCTCGGTGCGCGGGTCGTTGCCGTAGGCGAGGTGACGGCCGAAGGGGGCGACGAGGGCGCCGTCGACGCTCTCGGCACTGGCGAGGGTCTGGGTCGGCGTGGCGGCCTGGGCGGTGGCGCCCGGCACGAACGCGCCGCCCGCGACGGCGCCCAGCGTGACGGCGCCGCCCCTGATCATGTTGCGCCGGGAGAATCTGGCGCGCAGGTATTCGTGCTGCTCGGCCATGCTCATGCGCTCGGCGAGCTGCTCGGGTACTCCCATGCGAGGAATGTCCATGGCGTCTGAAACTCGTCTCCTCGGGCGACGGGCCGCAGGACGCCGGATGGACAGCGCGCGAACAGGCACTCATGAGAGATTCAATGTTCACCCAAGGACTTTCAACAGACACGTGCCCGAAATCGGGCAGGATTCTTGCGAAAGCCCCGCGAGTACCCCAGGATCTACCGGGTGCACGACGAACTCGTTGATCATCTGACGCGCTCCTCCCCCCTCAACCGGGGCGAGGCGCTGCGGGTGATTCAGGACGTGCTCGCCTACTTCGACGAGACGACCGAGGAGTACGTCCGTCGCCGCCACCGCGAGCTGCAGGCCCAGGGCCTGGTCAACGCAGAGATCTTCGAACGGATCGAGGCGGACCTGAAATACCGGGCGGTGGCACCGCCGGAGCTTACGCTCCGACAGTTGCGCCGCATCGTCTACGGCTGAGGAATACCCATACATGTGCGGAATCGTCGGATACATCGGGAAGCGTGACGTAGCGCCCCTGCTCCTGGAAGGCCTCCAGCGCCTGGAGTACCGCGGCTACGACTCGGCCGGAATCGTCGTGACCTCCCCGAAGGCGGCCGGCCTGAAGCTGGTCAAGGCCAAGGGCCGGGTCCGCGACCTGGAGGCCAAGGTCCCGGCGCGCTTCAAGGGCACGACCGGCATCGCCCACACCCGCTGGGCCACCCACGGCGCCCCGTCCGACGTGAACGCCCACCCGCACATGTCGGCCGACCTCAAGGTCGCCGTCGTCCACAACGGCATCATCGACAACGCCTCCGACCTGCGCCGCAAGCTGGAGGCGGACGGCGTCGAGTTCCTCTCCGAGACCGACACCGAGGTCCTCGTCCACCTCATCGCCCGCTCGCAGGCGGAGAAGCTGGAGGACAAGGTCCGCGAGACGCTCCGCGTCATCGAGGGCACGTACGGCATCGCGGTGATGCACGCCGACTTCAACGACCGCATCGTCGTCGCCCGCAACGGCTCGCCGGTCGTCCTCGGCATCGGCGAGAAGGAGATGTTCGTCGCCTCGGACATCGCCGCCCTGGTCGCGCACACGCGGCAGATAGTGACTCTCGACGACGGCGAGATGGCCACCCTCAAGGCCGACGACTTCCGCACGTACACCACCGAGGGCACCCGTACGACGACCGAGCCGACCACCGTCGAGTGGGAGGCGGCCTCCTACGACATGGGCGGCCACGACACGTACATGCACAAGGAGATCCACGAGCAGGCCGACGCCGTCGACCGCGTCCTGCGCGGCCGCATCGACGACCGCTTCTCCACCGTGCACCTCGGCGGCCTGAACCTGGACGCCCGCGAGGCGCGCGCCGTGCGCCGCGTGAAGATCCTCGGCTGCGGCACCTCGTACCACGCGGGCATGATCGGCGCCCAGATGATCGAGGAGCTGGCCCGCATCCCCGCGGACGCCGAGCCGGCCTCGGAGTTCCGCTACCGCAACGCGGTCGTGGACCCCGACACGCTGTACATCGCGGTCTCCCAGTCCGGTGAGACGTACGACGTCCTCGCGGCCGTCCAGGAGCTGAAGCGCAAGGGCGCACGGGTCCTGGGTGTCGTCAACGTGGTCGGATCGGCGATCGCGCGGGAGGCGGACGGCGGCATCTACGTGCACGCCGGGCCCGAGGTCTGCGTGGTCTCGACGAAGTGCTTCACGAACACCACGGTGGCCTTCGCTCTGCTGGCTCTCCACCTCGGCCGCACCCGCGACCTCTCCGTCCGGGACGGCAAGCGGATCATCGAGGGCCTGCGCAGGCTGCCCGCGCAGATCTCCGAGATGCTGGAGCAGGAGGAGGAGATCAAAAAGCTGGCCGCGGAGTACGCAGAGGCCCGCTCGATGCTCTTCATCGGCCGCGTCCGGGGCTACCCGGTGGCCCGTGAGGCCTCCCTGAAGCTCAAGGAGGTCTCGTACATCCACGCCGAGGCCTACCCCGCCTCCGAGCTCAAGCACGGCCCGCTCGCCCTGATCGAGCCCGCCCTCCCCACGGTCGCGATCGTCCCCGACGATGACCTCCTGGAGAAGAACCGCGCCGCCCTGGAGGAGATCAAGGCCCGCAGCGGCCGCATCCTCGCGGTGGCCCACCAGGAACAGGAGAAGGCCGACCAGACGATCGTCGTCCCGAAGAACGAGGACGAACTGGACCCGATCCTGATGGGCATCCCGCTCCAACTCCTCGCCTATCACACGGCATTGGCGCTGGGCAGGGACATCGACAAGCCGAGGAACCTGGCGAAGTCGGTAACGGTCGAGTAGCGGCTTTTAAGGGGCGCGGGGAACTGTGCGACCAGCCCCCACGCACCCGCAGAGGCCACACAACAGAACGGACCCCCACGTGATGCCACCCATCACGGGGGGTCCGTTCTCATCGCCGGGGGCCGCCCAAACCCCCAGCCCGCGCAGCTAGCCCGTGGCCGTCACACCACGACCGGCAGCACGTCGAGGAAGCACGGTCGGCCAGTGGGCAAGAGCCGCGGTCGCCGCGTACCAGGCAACGGCCCCCGCAGCCACGGCGAACCAGCCGCCGACCTTGGTCAGACCGTCGTTGTCGGCGAAGTTCGCGACAGCGAGCAGCACCAGGGAGACGAAGAACAACCCGTACGCCCCCTTGGCGAGTTGATCGCCGACGGCAAGCGTGAGGGACAGCGCCACGAGGGCGAACAGCAGCAGGAACAACCCGGCCGCGTTGTCGGAGACTTGGGCGTCGGCGGAGACGGCCCACGTGAACCACAGGGCGCCGAGCGCCGAGAACGCCGTACCGGTAACGACGTCGTGGTCTCGGAACGCCATCAGACCGGCGATGAACAGGGCAACTCCGCCCACGTACTGGGCGATTGATACGGCGTCAGCAGCTGACACACCGTCGATCACTTCGGTGTAGCCGAGTCCGAACGCCAGGAGGGTGATCCCGAGGGCGAGTCGGCCGACGATCGTGGTGGTGCTTCCCGCGGAGACGTCGTTGTCCACGGCGGGCTCCCTTCGTGCTGTGCGGTGGTGCGGTGACCGATATATGCCCTTCACAAGGGCACAAACACCTCTACGCGTCAGTAGATTTACGCACTGCACAAGGGAAGCCGGCCGTTCCCAGAATCCATCTCACCTGGGACAACGACGAGTTACGGAATCACAACGACAGGCCGCTTCGCCCGCTTGGCGAGCCGCCCCGCGACGGAGCCGAAAATCCGTCCGACGATGCCGTGCGTGGAGCCGACGACGATCGCGTCCGCCTCGTACTCCCGCCCCACCTCTTCGAGTTCGTGGCAGATGTCGCCGCCGCGCTCGACGAGGATCCAGGGCACCTCGGCGAGGTAGTCCGCACAGGCGAGCTCCAGGCCGAGCACCTCGGTGCGGTGGTCGGGGACGTCGACGAAGACCGGTGGCTCGCAGCCGGCCCACACGGTGGTGGGCAGCCGGTTGGCGACATGGACGATGATCAGGGCCGACCCGGAGCGGTGGGCCATGCCGATGGAGTACGCGAGGGCGCGCTCACTGGATGTGGAGCCGTCGAAGCCGACGACCACGCCGTGCTTGAAGGCGGGGTCGCAGGAGTGGCGTGGCTCTTCCGCCGCCTGGGGCTCGGCCGCCGTGGGATCGGCGACGGGCCGCTTGCGGTCCGCGGGTTCAAAGAATTCGTGACCGGCCATGGCTGTCTCGGCGTTGTGATCCTTTTACTGGGAGGGACGACAGTGTGCGGCGGAGCTGTGTCCGGGAATCATCTTCCCAACCCCATACCCCCAAGGGTACGGCGGCACGCCTCCTTAGCCCAGATCCCGCCCGCATGGCGCGGGGGTTCCAGGGAGCATGCACGAGGGGGCGCCCGTAACGCAATGGTTGCTGCGCTGTACAGGCGGTTTGCACAGGATTCACTCAGTGGATCTTGCCAAGGGCCGCGAACACAGTGACCGACGGATCGAACACGCGTTGAACCCCGTGACCCACGCCACAGGGAGCACGCATGTCCGGACCGAGCACCCCTTCCGAGGCCCCCCACGCGAGCACACCCGCCCAGGAATCCGCGACGGACGTCGTCCGCTGGGCGGCCTTCAGCTGCGTCCTGGTTCCCGTGGTCCTCCTCTGGTACGGCTCCTCGCTCGCCGGCGCGACGGGCACCGCCCTCGGTCTCGCCGCCGTCACCGCCGTCTGCCGTATCCTCCTGCGCCAGTCGGAACGCGGCGCGGCACGACTGCACGCCGAGGAACGGGCACCCCGCCGTGGCCGCCATCACAGGACCGGCAACGGGGCACACCGAGGCGGCCGTCACACTGGGGGAAATACACCGGTCGGCTGACCGGTTTCAGCGCACGCGATCGACTCTTTTCAGCCAACTTCTGGATTCCGCCCACCCCTTGGCCGAACCACCCCCCAACCCCCGTTCCACCTGCACGAAAAGGGGTCCCGGGGTCCTGCGCACCCTACGGGGATTGGCCACTGCGACAAGGCGCACTTCCCTGCACGTCCCACGAGTGCAACGCTTCGTGATCGAATGCTTCACGCCAAGTTGCCAAGTCGACAATGTGCCGGATGACGAACTGGTCACGCCGGCACCACGGGACGCAGTAGATTCGATCTTGACTGTCTTACGGCGGGGGACTCGTGCAGGACCGAGGGGAAACGTGCAGGAGCGACACAACCGAGGAGCCGCGACCACCGAGGGGGGCTTAGCAGTATGAGCCACGACTCCACTGCCGCGCCGGAAGCCGCGGCCCGGAAACTTTCCGGGCGACGCCGCAAGGAGATCGTCGCGGTGCTGCTGTTCAGCGGCGGCCCCATCTTCGAGAGTTCCATACCGCTGTCGGTGTTCGGTATCGACCGCCAGGACGCCGGCGTGCCGCGCTACCGCTTGCTGGTGTGCGGGGGCGAAGAGGGTCCGCTGCGGACCACAGGGGGCCTGGAACTCACCGCACCGCATGGCCTGGAAGCGATCTCACGCGCCGGCACGGTCGTCGTACCGGCCTGGCGCTCGATCACTTCACCGCCGCCGGAGGATGCGCTCGACGCACTGCGCCGGGCGCACGAGGAAGGCGCCCGCATAGTCGGGCTGTGCACCGGCGCCTTCGTGCTGGCGGCGGCGGGCCTGCTGGACGGCCGCCCCGCGACAACACACTGGATGTACGCACCGACGCTGGCCAAGCGCTATCCGTCGGTGCACGTGGATCCCCGCGAGCTGTTCGTCGACGACGGCGATGTGCTGACGTCGGCGGGTACGGCCGCCGGGATCGACCTGTGTCTGCACATCGTGCGGACGGACCACGGCAACGAGGCGGCCGGTGCGCTGGCCCGTCGTCTGGTGGTCCCGCCGCGCCGGTCGGGCGGCCAGGAGCGCTACCTCGATCGATCTTTACCAGAGGAGATCGGCGCCGACCCGCTCGCCGAGGTCGTCGCCTGGGCGCTGGAGCACCTCCACGAGCAGTTCGACGTGGAGACGCTCGCCGCGCGCGCGTACATGAGCCGTCGGACGTTCGACCGTCGGTTCCGCTCGCTGACCGGTAGTGCGCCGCTGCAGTGGCTGATCACCCAGCGGGTGCTGCAGGCGCAGCGCCTTCTGGAGACGTCGGACTACTCGGTGGACGAGGTCGCGGGGCGGTGCGGGTTCCGTTCGCCGGTGGCGCTGCGAGGGCACTTCCGGCGGCAGCTGGGGTCGTCGCCGGCCGCCTATCGGGCCGCGTACCGGGCTCGGCGGCCGCAGGCGGAGAGGCCGGTGGAGAGTGACAGTGCGGTGGGCTCCGCCGGGCCGCCGCCGGGCCCGCAGCCCGGGCTGCACCCGGACGGGCCGGTTCCGCTCCAGACGCGGCGTACACCGACACCGGTCGGCTCGTCGCCCTCGCTGTCGTCGGCGTCCTCGGACAACGGGCGCGAGGCGTACGCGGGC
This sequence comes from Streptomyces fulvoviolaceus, assembly GCF_000718165.1. Taxonomy (GTDB): domain Bacteria; phylum Actinomycetota; class Actinomycetes; order Streptomycetales; family Streptomycetaceae; genus Streptomyces; species Streptomyces fulvoviolaceus. The sequence goes on from NZ_JOEY01000012.1 coordinate 138,206, forward strand.
AGCCGGGCGAGTCTGCCGGGGCAGCGCGCCGGGTCGTGACGGCTGGGGCGGGTGGGGGTTGGCGCCTGTGTTCTCTCGCCCCCGCCGCCCCTACCCGTCCCGTCCCTGGGGGCTCCGCCCCCAGACCCCCGCTTCGGCCTGAACGGCCTCGTCCTCAAACGCCGGACGGGCTGAAAAACTCAGCCCCTCCGGCGCTTGAGGAGCGGGGTCTGGGGCGGAGCCCCAGAAGGATGGGACGGGTAGGGGCGGCGGGGGCGAAAAACATAGATTCGGGGGCTGGGGGCGGAGCTCCCAGCAAGATCGGCGCCGACGCGGGGCACCCGATAAGGGGACGTCAGCCTTAGGGTGGTCGCATGAACGATCGCATGGTGTGGATCGACTGCGAGATGACCGGCCTCTCGCTGTCCGACGACGCGCTCATCGAGGTGGCCGCCCTCGTCACCGACTCCGAGCTGAACGTACTCGGAGAGGGAGTCGACATCGTCATCCGGCCGCCGGATCAGGCGCTGGAGACGATGCCGGAGGTGGTGCGTCAGATGCACACCGCGTCCGGGTTGCTCGAGGAGCTTCCCGGCGGCACGACGCTCGCGGACGCCGAGGAGCTGGTCCTGGCGTACATCCGCGAGCACGTGAAGGAACCCGGCAAGGCCCCCCTGTGCGGAAACTCCGTCGGCACCGACCGCGGTTTCCTCCTGCGGGACATGCCGACGCTGGAGGACTACCTCCACTACCGGATCGTGGACGTCAGCTCCGTCAAGGAGCTCGCCCGCCGGTGGTACCCCCGGGCGTACTTCAACAGCCCGGAGAAGAACGGCAACCACCGCGCCCTCGCCGACATCCGCGAGTCCATCGTCGAGCTCCGCTACTACCGCGAGGCGATCTTCGTCCCGCAGCCCGGCCCCGACTCGGACACCGCCAAGACGATCGCCGCGAAGCACGTCCTGCCTGCGCAGTAAAGCCGGGCGCGAGCACCCCCTCGGACCCTGTACACTTTTTCTCGGCCGGTCGGGGAAACCCGAACAGCCGAACATGGTGGGTGTAGCTCAGCTGGTAGAGCACCTGGTTGTGGTCCAGGAAGTCGCGGGTTCAAGTCCCGTCACTCACCCTGATCCTTCAGCCGGTGACCTTGGAAACAAGGTCACCGGCTGAAGTCGTTTCAGAGGCCGTTCGCCCCGAGATGCGCCCGGGCGGACTTGCGGAAGGCCGCGAGCAGCCGGCTGCGGTCGCCGGCGCGGGTGGCCAGCACCACATGGCTCGGCTCCACGCCGTGCAACGGGATCGCCGTGAGGTCGGGGCGCAGGGCGCCCACCCGGGGCAGCGCGGTGATGGCCACGGCCTCCCCTGCTGCGATGAGTTCGAGCTTGTCCTCCAGTGCCTCGACGAAGGGGCCGTCCGGTGCCGGGCTGCCGTCGGGGCGCGGGTCGATGCGCCAGAAGGCGTTCCAGGCCGGGTCGGCCACCCGGGGAAGCGGCTCGTCGGCGATGTCGTCGAGGGTGACGGACTCCTTGCCGGCCAGCCTGTGCTCGAGCGGGACCAGCAGCACGCGGGGCTCGTCATAGAGGACCGTGACATGCGCCTGCTCGGTCGGGAACGGCAGCCGGGTCACCATGGCGTCCACCCGGTGCTCGAACAGGGCCGTGTGGCGTTCGTGCCAGTCCAGGTGAAGGGTCCGCACGTCGGCGTCCGGATACCTGCGGCGCAGCTCACGCACCGCCGGGGTGACGATCAAGCCCGCCGTGTACCCGATGGTGATGCGGCTGGGCTCGGCCGCGGCCCGGGTGTGGGCGGCGGCCTGGGCGGCCGAGCGCAGCAGCGCCTTGGCGCGGGGCAGGAAGACCTCCCCGGCCTCGGTGAGCCGGCTGCCCTGCGGGGTGCGGTCGAGCAGCCGGGCGCCCAACTGCTGTTCCAGGCGCCTGATCTGACGGCTCAGCGACGGCTGGGTGATGTGCAGGGCCTCGGCGGCACGGCCGAAGTGCCGGTGCTCGGCGACGGCCGTGAAGTACCGCACCAGCCGCAGGTCGAGATCGGGGGCGGGAGGCGAGTCGGGCATGTCTGAAGCGTACTGCGCGCTCTCTCGGGAACGGCGCCCTGAATGGCGTATGAGCTGCGGCGATGCCTTATCTGTATTGCGCGATGCGAAACAGGCTTTGGACGCGGACCGCCCCTTCTTCGCACGATGAGGTCACCGCCCAGCCACCTCCTCAGCGAAGGACTCGATCATGCGCGTTTTCGTCACCGGCGCCACCGGCTTCGTCGGTTCCGCCGTCACCCGCGAGCTCCTCGACGCCGGGCACGAGGTGCTCGGCCTGGCCCGTTCGGACCAGGGCGCGGAGGCCCTGAAGTCCGCCGGAGCGGAGGTGCATCGCGGGGACCTGAACGACCTCGACAGCCTGCGGCGCGGTGCCGAGGCGGCCGACGGGGTCGCCCACCTGGCGTTCATCCACGACTTCACGAACCTGACCGCCTCCGGCGAGGCCGATCTGCAGGCGATCGAGGCGATCGGGGACGTACTCGAAGGCTCGGGGAAGCCCTTCGTGGTCACCTCGGGGCTCCTGACCCCGCAGGGACGCGTCGGCACCGAGGAGGACCCGGCCGACCCGGCCTCTCCCGCGAAGCACCGGATCGCCTCGGAGATCGCGACGCTCGCGCTGGCCGAACGCGGCGTGCGCTCGTCGGTCCTGCGGCTTCCCCCGAGCGTGCACGGCGAGGGCGACGCCGGCTTCGTGCCCAGGTTCATCACGATTGCCCGCGACAAGGGTGTCTCGGCCATGGTGGGCGACGGCGCCAACCTCTGGCCCGCCGTCCACCGGCTCGACGCGGCCCGGCTGTTCCGGCTGGCCCTGGAGTCGGCGCCCGCGGGTGTACGGCTGCACGCGGTCGACGACGAGGGGGTGGCGTTCCACGAGATCGCCGAGGTCATCGGCCGGCATCTGGACCTGCCGGTCGTCAGCGTGGCGCGCGAGGAGGCGGTGGACCACTTCGGCTGGCTCGGCCACTTCGCGCCCTTCGGCCTCCAGGCGTCCAGCGCACTCACCCGGAAGCGGCTGGGCTGGGAGCCCACGCACCCCGCCCTCATCCCCGACCTCGACGCCGGCCACTACTTCGCCGACCCGGCCTGACCTACTTCGCCGCCCCCCACGCCTCCACCAACTCCCGTACGCCGGCGAAGCGTTCGCCCGGTTCGGCGCGGGTGGCCCGTGCGAGGACCGCCAGCTGTGCGGCCGTACCGCGGAAGGCGTCCTCGTTCTCGCCGGCGTCCAGGAGGAGACAGGCGGTGCGGCCGAGGACGTGGACCGTGGTGCGGATGTCGATGACCGCGCCGCGCCGCCATTCCTCCGGGGCCATGAAACGGCGGGAGCCGGGGAGGCGGTCCTCGGCCAGGACGAAGGGGCCGGGGCGGTAGTCGTCGAGGTCGATCAGATGGAGCTCATCGCCCTCGAAGTCGTACAGGAGGGCACCGTCGTAGAAGTCCACGGCGATCTGGCCCGCGGCCTCGACCGCGAGATGGGCGTCCAGGATGCGGTCCAGGGCGCGGAGGATGCGGGGGACGGGGAGGGCGCGGAAGCGGGAGCGGTTTCCACCGGTGCAGAGGTTCTCCCCCTCGTGCCACGGCATCACCGCCGCCGTACGGCCGCCCGCCGCGGCGAACCGGTGCAGCTGCGGGACGATCACCGGGTGCCGGACGACCCGGTGGAAGGCCCAGGCACGGTCGAGCGAGCACTGGGCCCGGTCGTTCGTCGCCTCCTTGACGAACCAGCGTGTGCCGTCCGGGAGTTGGACCCCGTACGAGAAACACCCCGAGTCCTGTTTGCGAAAGCCACGGAACACCTCGCCGACCGTGCGGAGGTAGGGCTCGACCGCGGGGACCTTCTCAACGTCCAGCAGGGGGTGGGGAGTCATGGGGTTCAGCATGCTCCCCGGCCTGGGCCCCGGCCGACGATCCGGCCCGCGCGACCCTCGCCCGTCTCACCCTCGAGGCCCGCCCTCTCGGGCACAAGAGGCGTATTGTCACAATATGAGCCCTTCGTGAGACTGGGAGGCTCGTCATGCGGTCCCGGCGGATCCCTCGGTGGCGGCTGCTGACCTGGGTGATCCTCGCGTTCAACCTGGCCATGCTGCTGTGGCTGGTGATCGCGCTCGCCGCGACGCGCGAGGAGTGCGTCGGGCAACTCTGCCGCGACGCCAACGACCCGGACTCCGCAATCGGCGCCTGGCTCGTGATCTTCTTCTGGGTGGCGGGAGCGGTGCTGCTGGGGGTCGCGTGGCTGGTCAGCCATCGCACGGAGCAGCGGCCTCGAAGACGCCCGAGGTGAGGAGGCTCGTCATGTCCGGCCACCAGCATCAGGGATGGTCACGACCTCCACCCGTCCGGCCGGCCTCCCGGCACCGGCGATTCCCTCGCCGGCGCCCGCTGACCTGGGTGATCCTGGCGTTCAACCTGCTGATGCTGGTGTGGCTCGTCATCGGAGTCAACGCCGCCTCCGACTCCGGCGAGAACTGCGCCGACGAGCTGTGCCGGGACGCCAATGACGTCGGCACGGCCATCGGAGCCGGAGTCGTCCTCTTCATCTGGATGGCCGGAGCCGTGATCCTGGGCGTGATCTGGCTGGTCACCCGTCCGTCGTCCGGGCGAGCCGCCCGGCGACGACCGCCTCAGCGCTGGTGACTCTCAGGACGACGCCCGCTCCACCAGTTCCGTGGCCAACACCATCTGGCGTCGCTCCAGCCCCCTCGACACCGCCGGGCGGCGGTCCGCGATCTCGGTGAGGAGGAGGTCGATCATGCGGCGGCCCATCTCCTCGATGGGCTGGCGGACGCTGGTGAGGGGTGGGTCCATATGGCGGGCGATGGCCGAGTCGTCGTAGCCGACCAGCGCCACGTCGTCGGGGATACGGCGGCCCTCCTCGCGCAGGACCTGGCGGGCGCCGCCCGCCATGACGTCCGAGCCGGCGAAGACCGCGTCCAGGTCGGGGCGGCGGGCCAGCAGCTCGGTCATCGCGCGGCGGCCGCCGTCCTCGGTGAAGTCGCCGGGTTCGATGAGCCGTTCGTCCACCTCGTGGCCCGCGTCGAGCAGGGCGTGGCGGTAGCCGTCGACGCGTCGCTGAGCGCCGTACACGTCGAGGCGGCCGGTGATGTGGGCGACGTGGCGGCAGCCCCGGGCCAGCAGGTGTTCGACCGCCGAGCGGGCGCCGCCGTAGTTGTCGGAGTCGACGGATGGGAGCGTTTCCGCGGCCGAGCGGGGGCCGCTGATCACGGCCGGGATCTCCAGCTGGGCCAGCAGATCCGGCAGCGGGTCGTCCGCGTGGACCGAGACCAGCAGGACGCCGTCCACCCGGTGGGCCGCCAAGTACTGGGCCAGCCGCCGCCGTTCGCGGTCGCTACCCGCGAAGATCAGCAGCAGCTGCATCTCGGTGTCCGACAGCTCCGCCCCGACACCCTTGAGCATGTCCGAGAAGTACGGTTCCGCGAAGAACCGGGTCTCCGGCTCGGGCACGACGAGGGCGATCGCGTCCGTGCGGTTGGCGGCGAGGGCGCGGGCGGCCGTGTTGGGGACGTAACCGAGCTCCGCCACCGCCGCCTCGACGGCCGCGCGGGTCGCGTCGCTGACCCGGGGCGAGCCGTTGATCACCCGGGAGACCGTGCCGCGGCCGACGCCTGCACGGGCCGCCACCTCTTCGAGGGTGGGCCGACCACCACTTCGGCCCCGCGCTCCGTGGCTTGCCATGGGCTCCGCCTTCCCGCCGTGTTCTCTGGGCTGGCCTGGAATTTAACAGTCCCGCCTGTTCCCGTGACCGTCGCGGGGGCTGCCGCCCCCACACCCCCGCTTTCGGCCTGAACGGCCTCGTCCTCAAGCTCCCCCACTCTCGGCTTCGCTCGAGCGGGGGGACCCCCACGACGGGCTGAAGTGGGTCCAGTTAACGGCCTCATAACTGAACGCATCTCTCCGCGTCGACGCCCTTGACACCCTCGCTCCGACCGACGAACCTTCAACACATCACGAGTGGGAGCGCTCCCACGGTACCTGACACATAAATATCCCGCACGTTCCCCGCCCGAGCCGCAGCGAGAACTAACGGGCCCAACAATGCAGTTGGCCGGGGGGTCGGCACGTCAGGGCAACAGGAGGACGCAATGCGAGCACGTACCCTCCCCCACTCTCGACTTCGCTCGAGCGGGGGGACCCCCATCGCCCGCAGGGTGGTGGTCCTCGCGGCCGTCGCGTCGCTGGGCGCCGGGCTGCTGGCCGGCTGTGCCGACGACGGCGGCGACGATCCCTCAGGGTCGTCGTCCGAGGGCGGCGGCGGCAAGACCAAGATCACACTCGGCCTCTTCGGCACCGCCGGCTTCGAGGAGTCCGGCCTGTACAAGGAGTACGAGAAGCTCCACCCGGACATCGACATCCAGCAGACGGTCGTAGAGCGGAACGAGAACTACTACCCGGCGCTCGTCAACCACCTCACCACCAACAGTGGCCTCCAGGACATCCAGATGGTCGAGGTCGGCAACATCGCCGAGGTCGTCGAGACCCAGTCGTCCAAGCTGCTCGACCTGTCGAAGTACGGCAAGGAGAGCGACTACCTCGACTGGAAGTGGAAGCAGGCCACCACCACGGACGGCCAGACCATCGGTCTCGGCACCGACGTCGGCCCCATGGCCATCTGCTACCGCAAGGACATGTTCGAGGCCGCCGGGCTGCCCACCGACCGCGAAGAGGTCGGCAAGCTGTGGGCCGGCAGCTGGGACAAGTTCGTCGACGTCGGCAAGCAGTACAAGGAGAAGGGCGCCAAGGGCACCACCTTCCTGGACTCCCCCGGCGGTCTGATCCAGGCGATCCTCAGCGGTGAGAAGGACCGGTTCTACAACGCCTCCGGCGACGTCATCTACAAGACGAACCCGGCCGTGAAGTCCGCCTTCGACCTCACCGCGCAGGCCGCCGAGGACGGGCTGATCGGCAACCAGACGCAGTTCCAGCCCGCCTGGGACACGACGATCGCCAACAGCAAGTTCGCCGCGATGTCCTGCCCGCCGTGGATGCTCGGCTACATCAAGGGCAAGTCGAAGGAGGACGCGGCCGGCAAGTGGGACATCGCCCAGGCCCCCAAGTCCGGCAACTGGGGCGGCTCCTTCCTGGCCGTGCCGAAGTCCGGCAAGAACACGGAGGAGGCGGCGAAGCTGGCCGCCTGGCTGACCGCACCCGAGCAGCAGGCCAAGCTCTTCGCCGTACAGGGCAGCTTCCCGAGCACCCCGGCCGCGTACGAGTCGACCGAGGTGACGAGCGCGAAGAACGACATGACCGGTGACGCGCCGATCGGCACGATCTTCGCGGAGGCCGCCGAGAACATCCCGGTCCAGACGATCGGCCCGAAGGACCAGATCATCCAGCAGGGTCTCACCGACAACGGCGTGATCCTGGTGACCCAGGGCAAGTCCGCCAAGGAGGCCTGGGACACGGCGACCAAGACCATCGACAACAACCTGGACCAGTGACCCGTATGAGCACTGGGCACGACACCGCCGCCGCGCCCCCCGCCAAGGAGGGGGGCGCGGCCCCGGGCCGCCCGCCCGCAGACGGCGCGCCCACCGAGGCGGACCAGCGCCGCCGGGCCCGGCTGTCCCGCCGCTGGCAGCGGGACATGCGCTGGAGCCCGTACGCCTTCGTCTCACCGTTCTTCCTGCTGTTCCTCGCGTTCGGCCTGTTCCCGCTGATCTACACCGGCTGGGCCTCGCTGCACACGGTGGAGCTGACGGCGCCCACCGACATGAGCTGGGTGGGACTGCGCAACTACACGCGGATCTTCGACGACGACTTCTTCTGGAACGCGGCGAAGAACACGCTGACCATCGGGATCATCTCGACGGTCCCGCAGCTGCTGATGGCGATGGGCCTGGCCCACATCCTCAACTACAAGCTGCGCGCGTCGACCTTCTACCGGGTCGCGATGCTCGCCCCGTACGCGACGTCGATCGCCGCCGCCTCGCTCGTCTTCGTCCTGCTCTTCGGCCGTGACTACGGCATGATCAACTGGGCGCTGAACATGGTCGGCATCGACAACATCGACTGGCAGAACGACAAGTGGCCCTCGCAGTTCGCGGTGTCCTCGATCGTCATCTGGCGCTGGACCGGCTACAACGCGCTGATCTACCTGGCCGCGATGCAGGCGATCCCGCAGGACCTGTACGAGTCGGCGGCGCTCGACGGGGCCAACCGCTGGCGGCAGTTCATCCACGTGACGCTGCCGTCGCTGCGGCCGACGATCCTGTTCACGGTGGTCGTCTCGACCATCGGCGCCTCCCAAGTCTTCGGTGAGCCCCTGCTGTTCGACGCGAACAAGGGCGCGTCCGGCGGCTCCCAGCACCAGTTCCAGACGCTCGGCCTGTATCTGTACGAGCAGGGCTGGGTGAACCAGCACCTGGGCCGCGCCTCCGCGATCGCCTGGACGATGTTCCTGATCCTCATCGTCATCGGGATCGTCAACTACGTCATCTCGCGCCGGCTGCGCGCCAGTAGTTAGGAGAACCGGCCGTGACGACGACACTGACCCCTCCGACCCCTCCGGACCACAAACAGGGGCGCGTACGACGCCCCAAAGCCGCCCGCGCGGGCGGCACCCTGCACGCCGGACCGATCGCGTACCTCATCCTCGCCCTGTTCACCATCGGCTCGCTGTTCCCGCTGGTGTGGACGGCGATCGCCGCCTCGCGCGACAACCAGCGGCTCGCCGAGACCCCGCCGCCGTTCTGGTTCGGCTCGGGCCTGTTCGACAAGCTCGAGATCGCCTGGACCGACGCCAATCTGGGCGAGGCGTTCATCAACACCACGTTCGTGGCGGGCGTTTCGGCGATCACCATCGTCGTGCTGTCGACGATCGCCGGGTTCGCCTTCGCCAAGCTGCGCTTCAAGGGCCGTAACGCCATGATGCTGATCGTGATCGGCACGATGATGGTGCCGCCGCAGCTCAGCATCATTCCGCTGTACATGATGGTCGCCAAGCTCGACTGGTCCGACCAGCTCCAGGCGGTGATCCTGCCCTCGCTGGTCAGCGCGTTCGGGGTGTTCTTCATGCGGCAGTACCTGATCCAGGCGCTGCCGGACGAGCTGATCGAGGCGGCCCGGGTGGACGGCGCGAGCAGCTGGCGCGTGATCTGGCACATCGTGTTCCCGGCGGCCCGCCCCGCGATGGCGGTCCTCGGCATGCTGATGTTCGTGCAGACGTGGAACGACTTCCTGTGGCCGTTCCTGGTGCTGACCCAGAACGGCAACCCGACCGTGCAGGTCGCGGTCGCGGGCCTGGGCCGCGGCTACACGCCCGACCAGTCCCTGATCATGGCGGGCGCGCTGCTCGGCACGCTGCCGCTGCTCGTCGTCTTCGCGATCTTCGGCAAGCAGATCGTGGGCGGCATCATGCAGGGCGCCGTGAAGGGCTGACCTCCTGCTTTCCCCGGGGGGCCGGGTCACCGCCGCCTCGGCCCCCTTTCTCTCCTCTCCTCCCTCGCCCCATCCCCCCATCCAGCCGTCGGTCTATACGACCTCCAATGGGAGCGCTTCCATGCCTGAGCCCGAAACGCCGGCGACCCCGGTGACCTTCCCTCCCGCCTTCCTCTGGGGCGCGGCGACCTCCGCGTACCAGATCGAGGGGGCGGTGCGGGAGGACGGCCGTACGCCCTCCATCTGGGACACCTTCAGCCATACGCCCGGCAAGACCGCGGGCGGCGAGCACGGTGACATCGCTGTCGACCACTACCACCGGTTCCGCGACGACGTGGCGCTGATGGCGGACCTCGGCCTGACGGCGTACCGCTTCTCGATCTCCTGGTCGCGCGTGCAGCCGACCGGCCGGGGGCCCGCAGTCCAGCGGGGTCTGGACTTCTACCGCAACCTGGTGGACGAGCTGCTCGCGCACGGCATCAAGCCGGCCGTCACCCTCTACCACTGGGACCTCCCCCAGGAGTTGGAGGACGCGGGCGGCTGGCCGGAGCGCGACACGGCGTACCGCTTCGCGGAGTACGCGCAGATCGTCGGCGAGGCGCTCGGTGACCGCGTGGAGCAGTGGATCACGCTCAACGAGCCGTGGTGCAGCGCGTTCCTGGGCTACGGCTCCGGGGTGCACGCGCCGGGCCGCACGGACGCGGCGGCTTCGCTGAAGGCGGCGCACCATCTGAATCTGGCGCACGGACTGGGCACTTCGGCGCTCCGTGCGGCCATGCCGGCCCGCAACTCGGTGGCGATCAGCCTCAACTCCTCCGTCGTCAGGCCGTATTCGCAGGACCCGGCGGACCTGGCGGCGGTGCAGAAGATCGACGACCTGGCCAACGGCGTCTTCCACGGCCCGATCCTGCACGGCGCGTACCCGGAGACGCTGTTCGCCGCGACCGAGCTGATCACGGACTGGTCCTACGTCCAGGACGGCGATCTGGCGGCCATCAAGCAGCCGTTGGACGCGCTGGGCCTCAACTACTACACACCGGCGCTGGTTTCGGCGACGGACCCGGACTCCGACGGCCCGCGCGCCGACGGTCACGGGGCCAGCTCCCACTCCCCGTGGCCGGGCGCGGACGACGTCGCCTTCCACCAAACCCCGGGCGAGCGCACGGAGATGGGCTGGACGATCGACCCGACCGGCCTGCACGACCTGATCCTGCGCTACACCCGCGAGGCCCCCGGTCTCCCCCTCTACATCACGGAGAACGGCGCGGCCTACGACGACAAGCCCGACCCCGACGGCCGCGTCCACGACCCCGAGCGGATCGCCTACCTGCACGGCCACCTGCGCGCGGTCCGCCGCGCCATCGCGGACGGCGCGGACGTCCGCGGCTACTACCTGTGGTCCCTCATGGACAACTTCGAGTGGGCGTACGGGTACGAGAAGAGGTTCGGCGCGGTGTACGTGGACTACGCGACGCTGGCGCGTACGCCGAAGTCGAGTGCGCTGTGGTACGGGCAGGCGGCGCGGTCGGGGACGCTGCCGCCGGTGGCTTCGGCCGAGTAGACCACTGTGCGGGGGATCCGGGGGACGGGGCGCGGCACCTGAGGGGGGTGCCGCGCCCCGCGCACCCGACGAACTCGCTCTTCCTGTGGGATGGCGATCAACTCGTCTGGCAGAAGTCGTCGTTCAGCACGGGCGGCGAGGGCGAGTGCGTAGAGCTGGCGACCGCGGACACCCCGAACCACATCCACCTCCGCGAGAGCGACCAGCCGTACGAGATCGCCACGACCACATCCCGCGCCCTGGCGAACCTTCTGCATGCAGTGAAGGCGGGAAGCCTCAGTCGTTGAGCCCCAGGTGCGCGTAGACCGCGTCCCGTACCCGAAGGACGGCGTCCGGGTCGATCGCGGCGAGGACCGGAACGGCGTGGTGCCAGCCGTCCGGAGTGAGCGCCTCGGCCAGGAATGCTCTCGCGCGGGGGAGGTCGGGGCCGGACGGGGGTGGGAGAAGGAGGGTGCCGAGGCGGCGGGCAAGGAGTGCGCCGTAGTAGTTCTCCAGGTGGAGCGGCACCGGCACACGGTCGCCGGGCAGCAGCGCGGCGTACGCGGCGAGATGGGCGAAGACCTCCGCGCACTGCTCCGCCCAACCTCCGCCCCGGGCCAGGGTCCGGGCTGTCTCGTCGTCGCCGAGAACGGCGTAGGCGAGGGCCGCTCCGCCCCGGGACCCGGCGTCGGGCCAGGGCTCTCCCTCGGCCTGCGCAGCCATCGCGTCGAGGTTGCGGCGGGCAGCAGCCGGGGCGGTTACGGCGGTCAGGAGGCCGCGGAGCACATCTATGGTGTGTTGTCTGACCGGATCCTGGTGATCAGTGGCGTCCAGGAGCCGTCTGATGTGTGCGCTGCGTTCGTCGTCGTGGTGTCCTACGGTGACGAGCAGCTGCGCGTAGAGCGGCACGTCATCACCGCGCATACTGAGGAGCGCGTCGTCGACCAGTCGACCCGCCGCCTCCGGATCCTGCGACCACAGGGCGGAAGCCGCCTCCACACGCGCGAGAAAAGGGTCATGCGCATTCGACGGCGGCGGAAAAGGGTCGTACACCTTCCACAGCGACGGCTGCTCCTCCAGGACTCGCTCGACGGCGTCCGCCGCGCCCGCCCGCCCCAGTGCCTGGACAGCAGCCGCTTTGGCCCCGAGGGGCACGAACCTGTCGACGGTGAACGCCGACTCGACGGCCCGTTCGGCAAGGCACAGCGCCCGGGCGGGGTCGCTCTCCGCGACGGCCAGGGACACGACGGCAGAGGCCCAGGCCGTCGCATCGCGCTCGTTGATCGTCGCCATGAGGCGCTCGGCCTCATCGGGCCGACCCACGGTGGCCAGGGCGCCCGCCAAGGCCGCGAGATGTTCCTGGACGGTCTCAGGCACCGGTCCGGCCGTCGGCTGGTGCCCGTGCTCGGCCTTGTGGAGCAGCTCCAGCGCCCGCTGCGGATCGTCGACGACGAAGTGGCCGGCGAGCGTGGCAAGGACTTCGGCGGCGTCCTGCCATTCGGTGCTCAGCGTTGAGGAGGAGGACGCCTCGGCGAGTACCAGGGCTTCCAGCTCATCGGCGGCACCGGCCCTCGCGAGGAGTTCGACGACTCGCCGGGGGGTGTCGTAAACGTCGCCGAAGAAGGAGCGTATCCGCGTCCGGAAGCTCAGAAGAACCGCCCACGCCTCGGTGACCGCGCCTCTGCGGGCCCACCCCTCGGCGACGAACGACTGGAGGAACCTGTCATCATCCGCGCGGCCGGAACGGGGCCTTTCCTCCATCAGCCGCTGGGCTTCCGCCATCCGGTCCGTGATGACGAGTGCGCAGACATCACCGAAGACCGGCCCCCGCATCCAGCCGACTCCGAACGTCACCAGTGCCCCTACGATGCCGAACCTCTCCCATTCCCAGGGCCCACGCAGGTCCCTGCCCAGCTCCGCCACGGCCGGCGAGACAAGCTGTTCGGCCTCACGGGGGTGTGTCTCGCGCAGGGCGTCCGCGGCGACCGCGGGAAGGTTCCCGCAGTCGTTCGTGGGGCTCCGGGCGAACTCGATCACCGCCTGCCGGAGCCGTGCCGCGTGCTCGGAGAAGCCGCATGCCGACCACGCCTCAGCGATGCTCACCAGAACACGGACGCGCCACGAGAGGAACTCGATCCGCCCGGCGGTCTCCTCCGCCAGCCGGAGCAGGTCGGCTGCGTCCACCGTATGCCCGAGCGCGGTGGCGGTCATGACCAGCGCATCGATGAACTCCTTCAGGTGCGGGCCATCCTCCGGCCGGGGCAGTTCGCGGAGCACGCTCACCGCCTCCTCCCCGCGGCCCACCAGTGCCAGGACGGTGGCCCAAGTGCCGTGCGCCGCCCACGGAACGGAGCTGTTCGGGCGTAGCGCCTCCTCGACCAGCCGCATCCCCTCCTCCGCCAGCCCCACCGCCCGCCGGTCCCCCGCCTCCGCCAGCTCGCGTGCCACCGCGAGCAACGCCCGGGAGCGGTCCTCGGGCTTGAAGACACTGCGGGCGAGCCCGATGGCCTGCCGAACCCGGCCGAGACGGGCATGGACAGCGGGGATGTCCGGATGCAGGGACTCGTTCCGCCGGGCCACCAGATCCGCTACGGCGGCCAGTGCCCCCAACGCTCCCAGGTCGTCCGGTGCGACCCGCAGCACCGTCTCCCGCGCCGCCGCGATCTCCGCGAGGCAGGCGGCGTCGCTGCCCGTGGCCTCCCGAAGACGGTCCCGTCGCCGGGCGTCCACGGCAAGAGCGGCGATCCGGCGGGCATCCTGAAGCAGCGCGACCAGACGGCTGTACGGCTGGAGCAGATACAGCGGGGTCTCCTCCGGCCAGCCTCGGCGCTCGTACTCCTGCGCCCACGTGTGCAACCGCGACCGGTACGCCTCCACGTCCGGCCCGAGTTCGTCCTGCGCGGCGGCGAGCAGGGTCTCGTGGGCGAAGAGATAGCCACGGTTGGTGGTGTACATCGTCACGTCACCGTCCGCGCTGTCGATGCCGCTGCCACGCAACCGCAGAATGCGGCCGAACACACTCCCCAGCCGCTGCCGCAACGTATAGCTCGGCTCACCCGTAAGCTGCCGCAGGTCCTCGACCGTGAGCGTGCCCCGAGCCGCGGTGAGCAGACCGACCACGTCCCGCTCCAACCGATCACCGGCCAAGGCCCGTTGGAGGTCGTACTTGGCCTCGTGTTCGGTATGGCGGGCCGCCTCCGAGGTGGTGAGCCGCACCACCGGGCAGTGCCGCAGCGGATGCCCTCCACCGACGTCCGGCGGGATACCGGGGTTCGGCCGGCTCGTCACCAGGACCCGGACGTTCGGCGGGAGGCGTTCCGGCAGGAGGGAGGCGATGCTGACCCCCGTGCCGCCCGGCATCCGGGACTGGTCCTCGTCCAGACCGTCCACGACGAGCAGCAGCGTGCCGCCGTCCCGCGCGACCCGTTCCGCCGCCTGACGCAGCAGCAGTCGTCGCTCGCCGTCACGGGCGGCCGGAGAGGCCGTCGCGACCGGCTCACGGCCCACGATCGTCGCCAGCTGGTCGACCACCGCCGCCGTGTAGGCATCTCCGTCGGACTGCCCCGCGTACCGCGCCGTGATGAAGAAACACACCGGCACCACCCCACGCGGCGGATGCAGCGCGAACCAGGCCGCCAGGGCCGTCTTGCCCGCCCACGGGCGCCCCTGGAGCCAGCGGTACGGCTCCGAGCCGCCGCAGAAGGAGACCAGGTCAGCCAGCTCCGCCTCCCGCTCGTCCAGCAACTCGGGGGCGATGTCGGCGAGTTGAGCACGGTAGACCTCTTGGACGAGGTCGAGGGAGTCCCAGGAGGACACCTCGGGGAGCGCCGTGCCGTCGTACGACAACAGGGCACCCAGCTCCGCCCGTTCGCCCGCGCTCAACACATCCCGCCACCGGTCCACCCGCCCCGCCGCGATCCGCCCGGTCCCCTCCCTGCGGTGGTGCCGGGTCACCACCCCCACCAGATACCCACCGCTGAAGACCGCCGCCCCCGACATCCCCTCCCACGCGTCCCGCTCAGGATCCGGATCCTCGGCGGGCGGCGCGGTGATCCTCAGATCGAGCGTGCCCTCCCGCCGGTTGGCCAGCACCGCGCACCGTGCGTCCATGTGCTCGGCATCCCGGAAGGGCCGGCCCTCGGCATTCCTGCGGAGCTTGAAGCGGGGGAACCCCATCGCCGTACAAGTGAGCACCGCGTCCTGCTCACCGACCGTGCCGAAGACGGCGGACGGGACGTCGTCATCCGAATGGCCCGACAGAGTCAGTACGGCGACGTCGATGCCGTCGTCCGTCCATGCCACCGTCGCGTCGACCTCCCGCTCCCCCGGCCGACCGGCCTGGAAACGGACCCGGATGCCGTCGGCACGAGCGACGACGTGCGCGGCCGTGAGAACCGTGCCCGACGCGACGAGATACCCCGAACCACGCCGCGCCCTGCCCCCGTCCACCGGCCCGACGATGACTTCCGCGACCCGCTCCGGCCGCAGCCCCTGCTCAGATCTCGCCGTCAACCTCGTCACCCGTGATCATCGCCGTCTCCGCCACACCCCCACCGGGCGGTACGACCTTCGGGGTGAGCGTGAGGGTGACGCGCTGCGTCTCGGCGTGCCCGTACTTGCCGTTCGCCCCGGCGTCGACGACCCACAACTTCACCTTGGCGTCCGCGCCGCCCTCACGCGTGACGGCGACGGACGCCTCGACCTCCACGGGTCCCAGCTCGAAGCGCAGCATCCTCCCGTCACCGTCCGTCAGAGCGGCGGTCAACTGCTCCCGCAACTCCCGGATCATGTCAGCCAGTTCGATCACGCGTCCCCCATGTGCAGCGGTGCTGGGATGCTACAAGTCGCACGCCCCGCAGACAGTTTCCGCGATTCGGCTACACCGCGACGAGCCGAACCCGGTCCCCACACAGTTTGGCCATGTCATCCACGTCTGAGGTCAGCATGACGACCGGTCGGCGCTGCCTGAGCGCCATCTCCGCCACAGCGGCGTCGATCGCGTACCTGTGACCGTGCAGCCCGGCAGCGATCAGCAGAGCAGAGACGGCCTTCGCCTCCTCGTCGCCGACAGGCACGATCCGCACCCCCGACAGCACCCACGCCAGCCGTGCCCTGTCCGTCCGTCGATGGACCGCCTCGGCGACGAGGGCCACATACGGCTCGTGGTCACCGACGAGCTTCGACAGACCTTCGCGGTCGAGGACGAGCGTACCTTCGTGGCTAACTTGCGGCGGGCGACTGGACCTACTCGGCGAACATCTCGTCGAAGACGCGTCGAGCCTGCTCCTGTTCCTGCTCGGAGACCGGTCCGTTGCGGTGTTCGTAGTCCTCCAGGTACTCGTCGAGGATCCGGCCGCGCAGCTTGCGCTCCACCTCCTCTTCGCCGATGCCGTACGAGGTCTCGTCCATGGAGCCAGATTCTCGAACGAGTAGGAATCCTGCTCGGTCAATCACCCCCGCGGCTCCCGTACGACCACGACGTCCCCCGCCGCGACGGTGACCGTGCCGCCCTCGACGGGCTTGCCCGCCAGCAGGTCCGTGGCGTCGGACCGGACCTCGACCTCGGCGCTCTGGTCGCCGTGGTTGATCAAGAAGAGGTAGTCGGCGTCCGGGCCGCGTCGCAGTGCCACCTCCACGCCCTCCGGGGTCACGCGGACCGGCTCCACGCCCGCCTCCGTGCGGATGCGGTCGAGCAGCGCGGCGAGGGCAGCCGGGTCCGGGTGGGTGGCCAGGTACCAGGTGGTGCCGGTGCCGTGGGTGTGGCGGGTCACGGCCGGGATGCCGGTCAGCGGGCCTTCCGTGTACGACGTGACGGCCTCGGCGCCGGCCAGGTGCACGCGCTCCGACCACAGGGACGCCGTACCGCCGCCGCTCAAGCCGTGTGACTCACCGGGCAGCAACGGGAACAGCTCGTCCGTCCGCACTCCCAGCGCCTCGCGGAACGCGCCCGGGTAACCGCCCAGCCGGACATGGCAGTTGGCGTCGACCGCTCCGCTGTGGAAGCCGACGGCGAGTGTGCCGCCCCGCTCGGCGAATCCCGTCAGGTTCGCCGCGCCCTCGTCGTCCACCAGGTACAGGCTCGGGGCCAGGACCAGGCGGTACTGCGAAAGGTCCGCGTCCGGGCGTACGAAGTCCACCGCGATGCCCGCACGCCACAGGGGCTCGTACCAGGAGCGGGCCAGCTCCAGATAGCGGAGTTCGGAGCTCGGCTGACTCGGCATCTCCATGGCCCAGCGGGCGTCCCAGTCCCACACGATGGCCGTCTGCGCGGTGCCCGTGCTGCCCCGCACCTCCGCCAGCGCCTTCAGGTCCGCGCCCAGTGCGACCACGTCACGCCAGATCTGGCTGTCCGTGCCGGCGTGCGGGAGCATCGCCGAGTGCCACTGCTCGGCGCCCGCCTTGGCGGCCCGCCACTGGAAGTAGGCGATGCCGTCGGCGCCGCGGGCGACGTGGGCGAGCGCGTTGCGCCGCAACTCCCCTGCCGTCTTCGCCCTGTTGACCGGCTGCCAGTTCACCGCGCCCGTCGAGTGCTCCATCAGCAGCCACGGACGGCCGCCCGCGAGGGAGCGGACGATGTCGCCGCTCAGTGCTATGTCGATCTCCGACTCCGGGTCCGTGGAGCGCAGGTAGTGGTCGTTTGAGACCACGTCCAACTCCGGTGCCCAGCGCCAGTAGTCCAGCGCGTCGAAGTTGTACATCACCATGAAGTTGGTGGTGGCGGGGATCTCCGGGGCCACTTCCCGCAGCACCGCCCGCTCCGCCTTGTACAGCGACAGCAACGCGTCGCTGCAGAAGCGGCGCCAGTCCAGCTGGTGGGTCGGGTTGGGGACGGCACCGGTGGCGCGGGGCGGGATGATCTCGTCCCAGTCGTAGTACCACTGGCTCCAGAAGGTGGTGCCCCAGGCGTCGTTCAGGGCGTCGAGAGTGACGTAGCGCGCACGAAGCCACCTGCGAAACGCCGCCGCGCTCTCGTCGCAGTAGCACTCCGCGTTGTGGCAGCCGTACTCGTTGTGGATGTGCCACATCACGACGGCCGGGTGATCGGCGTACCGCCGCGCCAGTTCGCCCGTGATACGCAGGGCCGCCTCGCGGTATGCGGGGCTCGACGGGCAGAACGTCTGGCGGCTGCCGTACGACAGCCCGCGGCCGTCCTTGTCCACCGGCAGCGCGTCCGGGTGCTTGCGGAAGAACCACGCCGGTGGGGCCGCGGTCGGGGTGGCGAGGTCGGCCGCGATGCCGTTCTCGTGGAGCAGCTCCAGGATCCGGTCCATGCGCGAGAAGTCGTACACGCCCTCGGACGGTTCGAGGAGTGCCCACGAGAAGATGCCGACGCTGACCATGTTGACGCCGGCCTCGCGCATCAGCCGTACGTCCTCGGCCCAGACTTCCTCGGGCCACTGCTCGGGGTTGTAGTCGCCGCCGTACGCGATACCGGGGACGATCATCCCTCAACTCCCGTGAGAAGGCGGCGAGTTGTCTCCACACCCCACTGGTCCAACGACAGCAGCCGGTCGCTGGACGCCATCAGGCCGCCCGTCGCCTCGACGTGCGCCGCCCATTGCTCGCGGGTCTCCACCGCGGGGCGGGCCATCAGGCAGTCGGGGTCGTTCACCCAGAGGCGGCCGTGCTGCCACTGGCGGCCGACGCCGGTGAACTCGGCCGGGTCCTGGCCGGGTTGGCTGTAGTCGTCGGCCTCGGGACGGCGGTGCGGGGCCGTGTCGGGGCTGACGCGCATCGCGTCGAACAGGCCGATGGAGGGCAGGATGGGCGCGCCGCAGCCCAGCAGGTACGCCTCCGGGCCGATCGCCTCGCGGATCAGTTCGATGCCGGAACGGTACGCCTGGAGAGCGTCGACCGATGCGTGCCGTACGCCGTCCATGGCGCCCGCGTAGAGGAAGTCGACCTTGAAGTAGTCGTAGCCCTCGGCGCGCAGCGTCGTGAAGACGGACGTCAGGTACTCCGCCGCGTCCGGGTGGGTCGTGTCGAGGATGCTGAGGTCGTGGCCCCAGTTGCGGCCCGCGTGCGCGAAGCCGCCGTCCGCGTCCCTGACCAGCCAGTCCGGGTGCTCGGCGGCCAGGTCGCTCGCCGGGTCCACCAGGAACGGGGCCGTCCAGATGCCCGCCCGGCGGCCGCGGGCGCGGATCGCGTCGGCGATGCCCTCGCGGGAGCGGAAGCGGCCCGAGAGGGTGAGCCAGTCGCCCAGCGCCTTCTGGTAGCCGTCGTCGATCTGGACGACGTCGATGGGCAGGTCGAGGGTGTCCATCGCGCGGAGGTTCTCGTGGATGTCGTCCTCGGTGACGGCGGTGAAGTACTCGTACCAGGAGCACCAGACCGTGGGCGCCGAGCGCGGAGGCTCGACGCCCAGGGAAGCGGCCCACTCCCCCAGCACCGTCTGGATGTCCGTACCCGTCCATTCCTTCACCGTGCCGTCGGCGCTCACCTCGGCCTGGCCGGAATCGCCGACGACCAGCCGGATCGACGGCACCTCGTGCAGAGGGTCAACCGCCGCCCACAGCCGTACCGGTGAGCCGTCGCCCGGGTCGAGGGCCAGCAACCCCTCCCCCTGGAAGGTGCCTTCGGGGACGGTGACGCCCGGTCGGTAGCAGCCCGTCGCCCAGTTGTCGTTCGTCGGGCGGTACGGCGTCGCGTCGAGGGCGTAGGCGCCGCTGGGGCTCCAGGACTGCCAGCCCTCCTCGTGGACGCGGGCGGTGCGCGGGTCCACGGACACGGAGGCGACCGGGGTGAAGAGGTGAGGCACGGTGGTTCTCTTTCAAAAGGGCTTTTGAGAAGGAAGGGCGGTCAGCCCTTGTTGGCGCCCAGCGTCAGGCCGCTGACGAACTGGCGCTGGAGCACGAAGTACACGATCAGCGTCGGGATCGCGGTGAGCAGGGCGCCGGCGGCGACCAGGTTGGGGTCGGTGAAGTACGCCCCGGTGAGGTTGTTCAGCGCCGAGGTGATCGGCATGTTCTCGCCGGTCGAGATGAGGACCAGGGCCCAGAAGAAGTCGTTGTAGATCCAGATGGAGAGCAGGGTGGCCAGGGCCGCCATCGCCGGACGGCACAGCGGCAGCACGATCTGCCAGTACATGCGCCACACCGAGGCACCGTCGACCAGGGCGGCCTCGGTCAGCTCGTGCGGCAGCGAGCGCATGTAGTTGCTGAGCACGAAGGCGCAGAAGCCGGACTGGAACGCCACGTGGATGAGGACCAGGCCGAGCGCGGAGTCGTACAGCTTGCCGGACATGGTGATGCCGGGCAGGTCGATCAGCAGGTACAGGCGGTACAGCGGGGTGATGATGACCTGCTGCGGGAGCAGGTTGCCCGCGGTGAAGACCAGCAGCAGGAACAGGTTGATGCGGAAGTCGAAGCGGCTGACGTAGAAGGCGACCATCGACGACAGGAACAACGTCACCAGCACCGCCGGCACGGCGATGATCATCGTGTTGACGAAGTAGTGCCCCATGTCCGACTGCGTGAACGCGTTCGTGAAGTTGTCGAAGCTCAGCTTGTCGGGCCAGGAGACATAGCCCTTCTCGCTGGTCTCCGCGTACGGCCGCAGGGCCGAGTACAGCGCCCAGAGCAGCGGCGCGAGCCAGGCCAGCGAAGCGCCCGCGAGGAAGACGTGCAGCAGGATCCGGGCGGGGCGGACGGGCGTACGGACCTTGGTCATGACGGTGGTGCTCATGCGCGCCGCTCCTTCCGGAAGGTGGACACCAGGTACGGAATGATCACGACGAGCGAGATCAGCAGCAGGACGACCGCGATCGCGGAGCCGTAGCCGATGCGACTGGACTCGCCGATGATGTTGTTGGTGACCAGGATCGAGAGCAGCTCGGTGCCCTCGGCGCCCTTGTTGAAGACGAAGACCAGGTCGAAGGCGCGCAGGGCCTCGATGATGGTGACGACCAGGACGACGGTGTTGGTGGGGCGCAGGGTCGGGAAGATGACGTTCTTGAACGTCTGCCACTCGTTCGCGCCGTCCAGCGAGGAGGCCTCGCGCAGCGACGGGTCGACGCCCTTCAGGCCGGCCAGGTACAGGATCATCATGTAGCCGGTGTGGCGCCAGGACGCGGCGATGAGGATCGCCCAGAGGTTGAGGTCCGGGTCGCCGATCCAGTCGATGTACTTGCCCGGCTCGTTGGCCCCGATGATGCTGTTGATCAGGCCGGTGTCGGGGTTGTAGATGAGCTGCCAGACGAAGCCGATCACAGCCATCGACATGACGACGGGCAGGAAGAACGCCGTCTGGTAGACCCTGCTGAACTTGATCTTCTTGTCCAGCTGCACGGCCAGGAACAGGCCGAGCGGGGTGGGGATCGCGATCAGCACGACGAACCAGATGACGTTGTGCTCGACGGCGGGCCAGAACTGCGGGTTCTGCTCGAACAGCTCCTTGAAGTTCTGGAGCCCGACCCACTGGATCGAGTCGAAGCCGATGCCGTCCCAGGTGGTGAAGGCCAGCGCGATCGAGGCGAAGGCCGTCACCCACACGAGGGCGATGTGCAGGATCGTCGGCAGACCCGCCATCAGCGCCAGGGTGAACCGGTCGCGGCGGGTGAGCAGGCGGCGGTGCCCCTGGGGCACCTTCTTCTTGGCGGGGGCAGCGCCCGAAGGCGGCACGGCGGCCGCCTCCGGGGTCTCCTTGGTGGTTTCGGTTGTCATGAGGAGGCGAAGATCGTCTTCTTCTGGCGCTCGATCGACGTCAGCAGACTGTCGATGCCCTTGGGGTCGCGGATGAACTTCTGCAGCGCGGGCTGCATCACCGTGGAGGTGAAGTCCGGGCGGCTGTCGCGGTCCATGAACTGGGTGAGGCTCTTGGCGCCGGCGATCATGTCGTACGCCTTCTTCTGCAGGGCGGTGTACGAGGAGGTGTCGGCCTTGGTGGAGGCGGCCACGACGCTCGGGTCGGCCTTGAGGTAGGCCTCCTCGGCCTCCGGGGTGCCCAGGAACTCCATGAGCTTGACGGCCTCGGCCTTGTTCTTCGGGCTCTTGCTCATCATGAAGCCGTCGGTCGGTGCCTCGACGGTGTCCTGGCCGTACGCCGGGTCGATCTCCGGGAAGGCGAAGAAGTCGAGGTCCTCGAGGTCGGCCGCGTTGGTGAACTGCTGGCCCACGAAGGTGCCCAGCAGGTACATGCCGGCCTTCTTCGACACCAGGGTCTGCGCGGCGTCCTGCCAGGTGCGGCCGACGGCGCCTTCCTGGTGGTACGGGAGGATCTCGGCCCACAGGTCGAAGGCGGCCTTCACCTTGGCGTCGGTCCAGGACGCCTTGCCCGCCATCAGGTCGACGTGGAAGTCGTAGCCGTTCTTGCGGAAGTTGATCTGGTCGAAGGTGCCGAGCGCGGGCCAGGCGTCCTTGTCGCCGAAGGCGATCGGGACCAGCTTGTCCTTCTGCATCTGCTTGCACAGCGCGACGAAGTCGTCCCAGGTGGTGGGGACCTCGTAGCCGTACTGCTTGAAGACGCTCTTCCGGTAGAAGACCGCCCAGGGGTACGTGTACAGCGGCACGAAGTAGAACTTGCCGTCCTCGCCCTTGCTGAGCTTCTGCATCGCCTCGGGGAAGTTGCCCGAGATCTTCTGCCACACGTCGTCGATCGGGGTGGCGAGGCCCTTGGCCGCGAAGAACTGCATCCGGTAGCCGGCGAACCAGGTGAACACGTCGTCCGGCGTGCCCTGCAGGTAGGAGTTGATCTGCTCCTGGAAGGTGTTCGAGTCCTTGGTGTTCACGTCGACCGTGATGCCGGACTTCTTCTTGTAGGCCGCGTAGATGTCGGCGAACGCCTTCTTCGGCACCGCGTCGGACGCCTTGGAGCCAAGGGTGACGGTCTTCGGGTCGGCGGCCGTACCGCTGCCGCCGCAGGCGCTCAGCAGGGGTATGCCCGCACCGAGCAGAGCGGCACCGCCGACGCCACGGAGCACGGTGCGACGGCTGGGAGCGGGAAGGGAGGAAGAGAGGTCACGCATGAACGGCTCCTGAGGGCAGGGGTCCGGTCACGAGGGGCATGAAAGCTGGTCGTAATCAACCAGAAATCAACTTGACCGAACACAGTGGCGTAATAACAGCCGTATGTCAGGTCATACGTCAATGGCTTCCGGGGCCCATTTGTAGAAACGTGACCGACACCCCTGCGCCCCCAAGATCACTCGTAGGCGACGAAGGCCTTCGAGAACGCGTACTCGTCCTGGACGATCGAGCTGCACGTCGCGTCGGCGTAGGTCTTCGCGCCCCCGGAGCACTGCTTGTCCCGGGTGGCGGACCACATCGACAGCCAGCCGAGACCCTTGGCCTGGGCGAAGGCGACCAGCTGCGAGGCGTCGTCGACCTTGAAGATCTCCGAGGTCACGTCGTTGACGCCGATCATCGGGGTGACGGCGACCGCCTTCCAGGCCGCGCTGTCGGACAGCCCCAGGACGCCCTTGACCTGTGCCTGGGTGGCGGTGGCGGCCTGCTCGGCGTAGGTGCCCATGTCGCCGCTGTACGAGGCGCCGTAGTCCATCGCCATGATGTTGACGGTGTTGATCTCCACGCCGTTCTCCTCGGCGTTGGACAGCAGGTTCACCCCGTCCTGGGTCAGGCCCTCGGGCATGACGGGCAGGGTGAAGGAGACGTCCAGGTCCGGGTGTTCCGCCTGGAGCTGCGCGATGGCCTGCGCGCGGCGCGTGTTCGCGGCCGTGTCCGGCAGCGCGCCGCCCTCCACGTCGAAGTCGACCTTGGTGAGGCCGTACGCGTCCACGACCTTGCCGTACGCCGTCGCCAGCGCGTCCGCCGAGGAGCACGTCGTCGCCAGCTCGGAACCGGCCGCACCACCGAAGGAGACGCGCACGTCGCCGCCCTTGGCGCGCAGCGCGCCGATCTGGGACGCCACCGCGTCGCTCGCCAGGTCGGTCACGCCGCCCCACTTGGGCGTGCAGCCGCCGCCGTCGGTGACGAAGGCCAGGTTGTAGTTCTTCACGCCGGTGGCCTCGGCGCTCGCGACCAGGTCGAAGGCCGGGTAGAGGGAGGTGTCCACGTAGGGGGCGAAGCCGGAGCCTGCGGTGGTGCCGGTGCCGGAGCTGGTGCTCTCCGGGGGGGAGGCGGTGGCGGTCTCGGTGGGGGTGACGGTCTCGGTGGGAGTGGCCGTCGGGGTCGGGCTCGCGGACTCCGTCGGGCGGCCGCTCGGCTCCGGCGTCGCGCCGTCGTCCGCGGAACACTCGGCGCCGTCGATGAGGCAACCGGTCGGGTCGGCAGTGCCGTTGACCACGAAACCGACGGTGACGGACTCGCCGGCGGCCAGCCCGTCCGTGTCCCACTTCGGCGAGGTCACGGTGACGTGCTGACCGCTCACCGTCGACTCGGCGTTCCACAGCGAGCTCAGCTTCGAGCCCGACGGCAGGTCGAACTCCAGCTTCCAGTCCGCCTCCGCCGCGCCGCTGTTGTTCGTCACGACGTACTGCGCGGTATAACCCGTCGACCAGTCACTGGTCTTGGTGTACGCGGCGCCGACCCCGGCCGCCTGGGCGGTACCGGTGAGGAGGACCGCGCCACCGCCGACCACGGCGGCAGCCACAGCCCCGCCGATCATCTTGTTTCTGCCGCTCACCTTGCGTCGATGCATGCTCATGACGTGGCACGCTAGCGAGCCGGAATCGGGCAAAAAGCCTGATCAGGGCGGGGGTTGGCGATCTTATGGCGCCCTTAAGGAAGGCATCGGGACCGGTTAAAGGTCGAGACCAATCCGGCCTCCTCGCTCACCTCGCGGCCGCCCGCTTACGGCGCCGCACCGACCCCCGATGTCCCCTGCGCTCCGGCTCTTGCCCGTCCAACTGGATCCAGATCCGCACCTCGGTCCCGCCCAGCACGGACGAGCCGATCCGCACGTCCCCGCCGGTCGACTCCGCGAGCCGCCGCACGATGTCCAGGCCGAGCCCGGTCGACCCGGCGCTCCCGGAACCCCGTCCGCGGGCCATCGCCGCGTCGGGGTCGGTTATGCCGGAGCCCGCGTCGGAGACCAGCACGATCACCGCGTCCTCGCCGTTGTGCACGTCGACCGCGAAGGCCGTGCCCACCCGGGTGTGCCGGAAGACGTTGCCGAGCAGGGCGTCCAGCGCGGCCGCCAGATCCGCCCGGGCCACGGGTATCCGCACCGGTCGTTCGGTCCCGGCCACCCGCCACTTGCGGCCCTCGTCCTCGGCGAGCGCCGACCAGAACCCCATCCGCTCCCGGACGACCTCGGCGGCGTCGCACCCGGCGCCGGGTCCGGCCGCCGCGGTCTGCGGCTTGGCGTCCCGGGCCGTACGGATGATCGTGTCGACCTCCCGCTCCAACTGCGCGACCGCGGCCCGCGTCTGCTCGGCGGCCGGCCCGTCGCCGAGCGAGGCCGCGTTGAGCCGCAGCACGGTGAGGGGCGTCCGCAGCCGGTGGGACAGGTCGGCGGCCAACTCCCGCTCGTTCGCGAGGAGTTGTACGACCTGGTCGGCCATGGAGTTGAACGCGACCGCGGCCAGCCGCAGTTCGGTCGGCCCCTCCTCTGGCACCCGGGCGCCCAACTTCCCCTCCCCCAGTTCATGGGCACTCTCGACAAGCCGCTGCGCGGGCTGCACCATCCGTACGCCCAGCCGGTCGGCGACCGCGACCGAGCCGACGACGAGCGCGATGCCCACCCCGGCGAGCACCGCCCAGGCCGTCCCGACGCCGTTGCTGACCTCGGACTCGGGGACGTACACCTCGACGACGGCTATCTCGCCGGAGCTCAGCGCCACCGGCTGGAGCAGGGTGGAGCCGCCGGGCACGCCGGTGGTGGAGGCGCGGCCGAGCTTCCGTACGGTCGCGATGTCGTCGTCGGCGGCACGCTGCTGCCCGATGTCGACGGCGGCCCCGTCGTCGCTCGCCGGTATGTGGACGGCCATCTCCGCCTCCGACCCCGCGGAGGCGACGACCCGCTCCAGCTGGTCGCGGTCGGTGGTGATGGACAGCGCAGGGGCGACGGCCGCCGCCTCCCGCTCGGCGTTGGA
Organism: Streptomyces fulvoviolaceus; assembly: GCF_000718165.1. Classification (GTDB taxonomy): domain Bacteria; phylum Actinomycetota; class Actinomycetes; order Streptomycetales; family Streptomycetaceae; genus Streptomyces; species Streptomyces fulvoviolaceus. Next base: position 164,162 of record NZ_JOEY01000012.1, read on the forward strand.
GAACGCGCGGTCCCGGGCCATCTCCTTGATGACGAGGCCGAGCGGGACCGCGAAGGCGACCACGACCATGACGGTGACCGCGAGACAGACCTTGACCAGTGCCCACCTCATCGCACCGGCTCCGCTCCCGGCGGCTCCAGCTTCACGCCGACGCCCCGCAGGGTGTGCAGATAACGCGGGGCCGCGGCCGTCTCCCCCAACTTCCGCCGCAGCCACGACAGATGGACGTCGATGGTCTGGTCGTCGCCGTACGACTGCTGCCACACCTCGGCGAGCAGCTCCTTGCGGGGTACGACGACACCGGGGCGGCCGGCCAGGAAGGCGAGCAGGTCGAACTCGCGGCGGGTGAGGTCGAGGCGGACGCCGTCCAGTTCGGCCTGTCTGCGGAGGGGGTCGACGGTCAGACCGCCGACGCGGATCACGGTCTCCGGCGGTGCGTCACCGGTGGCGGCACGGGAGCGCCGCAGGACGGCCGCCATCCGGGCCGAGAGGTGCTCGACCGAGAACGGCTTGGTGAGGTAGTCGTCCGCGCCCGCGTTCAGCAGCCGGACGATCTCCGTCTCGTCGTCCCGCGCCGTGGCGATGATCACAGGGACGTCCGTGATGCCGCGCAGCATCTTCAGCGCCTCGGACCCGTCCAGGTCGGGCAGACCGAGGTCCAGGATCACCACGTCGAAGCGGAAATGGGCGACCTCGCGCAGCGCCTCCAGTGCCGTACCAACACTGCGCACCGTGTGGGCCGCGTCGGTCAGATGCCGGATGAGCGCCGAGCGCACGAACTGGTCGTCCTCGACCACGAGCACACTTGCCATGCGCCGCAACTTACGCCATGCGGGGGAGGCACTCCCGGGCCTGTGGATAACTCTGACTTTGTGGACAACCGGGCGGGACACGCCTGGGACGCGTGAGGCAGTATGGCCCGCGATGCGCAGAGGACTCGTACACGTACTGGCTTGGACGCTCGCCACGGGCGCGGCGGTCACGCTGTCGTGGTGGGGCGTCCACACGGTCATGGCCGGCACCGCCTACGACCCGCCCCGCGCCCTGCCCATCACCGCGGCGGACGCGACCACGCAGGAGTCGAAGCCGCTGGCGTCGTCGACGGCGCGGGCGACGCCGTCCCCGCCGAAGAGCCCGTCGCCGAGTCCCAGCGAGAGCGCACGAAAGCCGACCCCTTCGAAGACGGCAAGCCCCTCCCCCTCTCCCACCGCCTCCGGCCAGGTCAAGAGTTACGACACCGAAGGCGGCCGGGCGGTCTTCGACCTCGGCAGGACCTCCGCGACGCTCGTGTCGGCGACGCCGGGCGCGGGCTGGTCGATGCAGGTGTGGAAGACGGAGACGTGGATCCGGGTGGAGTTCAGTTCGGGCTCGGACCGGGTGTCGGTGTTCTGCACCTGGCACGACAGCGCGCCCCGGGTGGAGATCGGGACCTACTGAGTCACCATCGGGCCCCGTCGAGTCACCTGAACACCGAGGGCGGCGGCGCCGGAGAGGCGACCGCCGCCTTGTCCGTCACCGGTACGGCGCCGCCCGTGAAGTCCCTGAGTTCCTTGCCGTGTTCGACGCGGCCCGGGTGCGGGTCGGAGGCGGCGCGGCGGGTCAGTTCCGGGAGCGGGAGTGGGGTGTCGGAGGCGACCAGGACGGCGTTGCCGAAGCGCTTGCCGCGCAGGACGGTCGGGTCGGCGATCAGCGCGAGCTCGGGGAAGCGGGCCGCGGCGGTGGCGATCTGGCCGCGCAGGTGGGCCAGTGGCGGGCCGTCGGCGAGGTTGGCGGCGTAGTAACCGCCCGGCTTCAGGGCCCGCCGGACCTCGTCGAGGAACTCGGTCGAGGTGAGGTGGGCGGGGGTGCGGGCGCCGCTGAACACGTCGGCGATGACGAGGTCGGCCCAGCCCTCGGGCACCTTGGCGAGCCCTTCGCGGGCGTCGACGGAGCGGATCCTGATCCGGGCGCCGGGATCCAACGGCAGTTCCCGCCGGACCAGTTGGACGAGCGCCGCGTCCCGTTCGACGACCTGCTGGGTGGAGCGGGGGCGGGTGGCGGCGACATAGCGCGCGAGGGTGAGCGCACCCCCGCCGAGGTGCACGGCGTGCACCGGTCTGCCGGGTGGTGCGACCAGATCGATGACGTGCCCCAGCCGGCGCTGGTACTCGAAGGACAGATACGCCGGGTCGTCGAGATCGACGTGCGACTGCGGCGCCCCGTCGATCAACAGCGTCCAGGCCCGCGCCCGGTCCCGATCGGGCATGAGCTCGGCGAGCCCACCGTCGACCGCCTCTACGACGGCTTCGGCGGGCGCCTGCCGCCGCGCGCTCCTGGACTTTCCCACTCCGCCATTATCAGGCGGCGCGGCGCGCTCGGCTCAGTGGGTTCGCCCCGGCATCACTGGCAGTTGTCCGCGGCCTCGATCAGCCGGGCCGCCTCCCCGAGCGCCGCCCGCAGCACCGCCGGATCGGTCGCCAGGTCGGCCTCGCCGGGGGGCAGCAGCCAGTCCGACCCCTCGACGGGCGGCTCGGGCTCGGGGGTCAGCCGTAGTCCACGCCCGTCGGTCTCCGTACAGGTACTGCCGGGGACGTCCCACGCCGCCGCGGTGCCCGGCGGCACCAGGAAGCCCAGCGTGTCACCGCCGTCGTCGTGCAGTACGGGTCCCACCGCGTCGCCCACCCCGCGCCGCAGGATGTCGACCGCCTCCAGCCCCTGGCGCGTCGGCACCGTCACGACGTCACAGACGGTCTCCGTCACCTGCGCAGTCTCCATCCCGGCCTCCACCACGGAACCCCTCCTCGGACGAGCGGGTCGGGAGTCGGGCGGCTCCCGGTCCTAAGGAGTCAACGCGCGCGGGCGTCAACGGCTACGGCGGAAGTCAGCCACAAAGGATGGCAGTTCATGGCAGATCCCGGATGAGATATCCGGTTTGTAGCCAAACACTGCGTGGCGGGTCCGACACAGCGGGTACGTTCTTGCCCGCCGGAAACAGGGCTTCACACGAACAAAGCGGCCGAACCGGCCAACTCGCCCCGCGTCCGGCATGGTTCGACGGTTCGTCACGAGAGGACCCGGCCATGGCGTCGTCAATGGTGACCTCGTCCCCGTCCCCCAGACCACCGCAGCCGAACCGCGCGTTCCGGCAGTTGCGCGGACAACGCTCACCGGCCGAGTTCGCGGCGGCGGTGCGGCGGGCCGCTCGCGAGATCGGCGAGCGGGTCAGCTGCGACGCACGCTATGTGGGCCGCGTGGAGGCGGGCGAGATCCGCTGCCCCAACTACGCGTACGAACGGGTGTTCCTGCACATGTTCCCCGGCCGCACGCTCACCGACCTGGGCTTCGCGCCCCGCTCATCCGTACGCGGACGCCGGGCGCACGCCGCCGAGGACGCGCCTCCCTCGCACACCACAAGCCCGGTGTGCGCCGCGTACGCCACAAGTGAGACGCGAGAGGCGCACGAGCCGTATGACACGCAGAACCCGCACGACCCTTTCGAGACGTACGACAACTACGAGGAGAGCGACGTGCTGCGTCGCGCATTCATGACCGGCTCAGGCGCCACGGTGGCCGCCGCCACACTGGGCCCCCTCAAGCTCGCCACCGACGCCGGGGCCGCGGAACGGCCCGTCCGGCGCGCCGGCGCGAGCGAGGCGGGCTCCCTGGAAGAGGCCGTACGCAGGATCCGGCTGCTCGACGACCGGCACGGCGCGGACGGTCTCTACCGGCGCGCGGCGGCTCCGCTGCGCGCCGCGTACGCGCTGCTGGACGCCGGCGCGACCCGGCAGTCGACTGCGGACCGGCTCCACTCGGGCGCCGGTGAACTGGCCATCTCGGTGGGCTGGCTGGCGCACGACTCGGGGCGGTTCGACGACGCCCGCTCGCACTACGCGGAGGCGCTCGCGACCGCCAGAGTGACCGACGACGACGCCCTGGAGGCACACGCCTTCTGCAACATGGCGTTCCTCGCGCGCGACGCGGGGCGCCCGCGCGAGGCGGTGCGCGCCGCGCAGGCCGCACAACGCGTCGCACGCCCCCTGGGCTCCGCCCGCCTGATGTCGCTGCTCGCGCTGCGCGAGGCCGGCGGCTGGGCGGGGCTCGCCGACCGCACCGGCTGCGAACAGGCCCTGGCCCGCGCGCAGGTCCTCTACGAGCGAGGCCACTCGGACGCCGACCCCGAGTGGATGAGCTTCTACGGAGAGGCCGAGTTGGAGGGGCTGGAGGCGCAGTGCTGGTCGACGCTGGGCGACTGGCCGCGCGCCGCCCGCCACGCCCGCCACGCGGCCCGCCTCCAGGACCCGCACTTCACCCGGAACATCGCGCTGTACACGGCGGAACTCGCCGACGACCTGGCGCGGGGCGGCCGCCCCGACGAGGCCGCGACGGCGGGCATGCGGGTGCTGGACCTGCTGGACGAGGTCCAGTCGTCCAGGGTCCAGACGATGCTCGCGGGAACGGCACGGGTGCTGCTGCCGCACCGGCGGGCTTCGGGGGTGTCGGAGTTCCTGGAACGGCACGCTTCGGCTCCGCGTACGGCGTGACAGGAGGGTTGTCCGGCTGCGGCTCGGTGGGGGCTGGTCGCGCCCCGCGGCGGAGCCGCAAATCGATACGGCCCCGCGCCCCTTGGGGGGGTTACTCCTGGCCTGCCAAGTGCCCCAGGTCGTTCCAGCTCTCGATCGCCGGCTCCCCGTACGCCCAGCCCAACACGGACAGGGACGTGGGATTCAGCCGGATCCGTGCCGCGAAGTCGATCGGCAGGCCCAGCCACCGTGCTCCGATGGACCGCAGGATGTGCCCGTGCGCGAACACCAGCACGTCCCGGTCCGCCGCGCGCGCCCACGCGACGACCTCGTCCGCGCGCGCGGTGACCTCGGCGAGCGACTCGCCCTCCGGCACCCCGTCCCGCCAGATCAGCCAGCCGGGCCGGACGGCCTGGATCTCGTCCGGCGTCATGCCCTCGTAGGCGCCGTAGTCCCACTCCATGAGCGTGTCCCAGGTGCTCGCGCGCTCGCCGAATCCGGCGAGTTCGCAGGTCTCACGCGCGCGTGCCAGCGGGCTGGTGCGTATCTCGACGCCGTCGAGGCCGTCGAGCGGCGCCCGGTGCAGCCGCTCGCCCAGCAGCTTGGCCCCGCGCCGGCCCTCTTCGAGGAGCGGGACATCGGTCCTGCCGGTGTGCTTCCCGGACAGCGACCACGCCGTCTGTCCGTGCCGGGCCAGCAGGATGCGCGGTGCCATGGGGGGGGACCCTTCCGGGAGAAATGAGAGGCGGAACGCCTCCATCATCGCTCAGGCTGGGCGGGGGCAACCCGGTGGGCGATCTCTGCGTCTTTGAGGGCCGGGGGCGCTCCACGGAGGCGCGCACATACGACATAAAGTGGCACGACCGGTCCAAGACCGCCGGGCGCGCGCGACACGAAGGGGGAGGGCGATCGGATGCCGCAGACCGAGACACCAGGCATCGAGGCAGCCCCACGGACGCGGCTGCGCTGGTGGACCGAGCTGCCACTGATCGTGCTGGTGTACGCCTGCTACTCCGCGGGCCGGCTCCTCGCCCGGGGCGACGTGTCCGGTGCCGTCGACCACGGCCTGGCGATCCTGCGTGTCGAGAAGTTCCTGCACCTCAACGCGGAGCACCCGCTCAACCGGCTGTTCACCCGCGAGGCCTGGCTCGGCGTGCCGGCCGACTTCTGGTACGCGTCGCTGCACTACCTCGTCACGCCCGCCATCCTGGTCTGGCTCTTCAGATCGCGCACACTGCACTACCGCGCGGCCCGCACCTGGCTGATGACGTCCACCTTCATCGGCCTGATCGGCTTCACCCTGTTGCCGACCTGCCCGCCCCGTCTGCTCTCCGCGAGCCACGGCTTCGTCGACACGATGGCCCAGTACAGCTCGTACGGCTGGTGGGGCGGCGACGCGAGCGCCCCCCGGGGCCTGGGCGGCATGACGAACCAGTACGCCGCCATGCCCAGCCTGCACGTGGGCTGGGCCCTGTGGTGCGGCGTGATGCTGTGGCGGTACGGCAGGACGCGTACGGCGAAGACCGCAGCGGTCGTCTACCCGCTGGTGACCACGATCGTGGTCATGGGCACCGCCAACCACTACTTCCTCGACGCGGTCGCGGGGGCGGCCGCGATGGGGCTCGGGCTGCTGCTCGCGCCGTACGTCACCCGGGCCGCGAACCGGGGCACCGCGTGGCTGAAGACACGGGTGGTGCCCGTCACGGCGGTGGGCTCTCCCGGCGCACCCGCCTCAATTGTCAGTGGCGGATGCCAGACTTCCGCGGGTGAGCACTTTCCACGGCAGCGCGAGTCACGGGTCGGTTCCGGAGCCGAGCCGGGTGCCTCCCCCTCGGACGCGGGGGACGGCGCTCCGGCAGCGGCTCGCTGAGCTGCGCGGCCCCGACGTACCGGCCAAGGCACTCGACGCGCGCGCCCTCGCGGCCCTCGCCGCCAACCCCGGCTGCAAGCGGCGCGCGCTCCTCGACGGCGCCGGGGTGAACAAGGCGACACTGGCGAGCGCGCTGGGCTCGCCCTCCGCCTTCGGGCAGTCGCAGTTCGCCCTCACGCGTGGCAACGCCTTCGAGGCGAAGGTCAAGGCGGACGGTGGCGCGGAGCTGCTGCGGCTGGTGCACGAGAGGCTGGACCCGGCCGCCGAACCACCCGTCGACGCCCAGGTCCCCGACCTCACCGCGATCGGCCCCGAGGGCCGCACCGCGCGTACGGCCCTGGCTCTGCGCGAGGCCGCCTCCGGTGGCTGGACGCTGCTCGACCACCCGATGCTCGCCCTCGACGTCGCCGGCTCCCCCGCCTTCCTGGAGCCGGACGCAGTGGTCGTGCACCCGGACGGCAGCTGGACGGTCGTGGAGATCAAGTCCTTCCCGATGCTGGACGGTTCGGCGGACCCGTCGAAGGTGGGCGCGGCCGCCCGCCAGGCCGCGGTGTACGTGCTGGCGCTGGAGGAGGTCGCGGCCCGCCTCGAAACTCCCCCGCGCGTGCGCCACCGTGTCCTGCTCGTCTGCCCCAAGGACTTCTCCAACCTGCCCACCGCGTCCGCCGTCGACGTCCGCAAGCAGCGCGCGGTCACCGCCCGCCAGCTGGCCCGTCTCACCCGCATCCAGGACATCGCCGACGCCCTCCCCGAGGGCACCTGCTTCGCCCCCGACCTGCCCGCCGGCGAGCTGACCGCCGCGGTCGAGTCGGTCCCGGCGACGTACGCGCCCGAGTGCCTGTCCGCGTGCGAACTGGCCTTCCACTGCCGCGACCGCTCCCGCACGGACGGCGCGGTGACCTCGCTGGGCCGGTCGGTCCGTGCCGAACTGGGCGGCCTGACGACGGTGGAGGACGTCCTGTCCGCCGCGCGCGGGGAGACCGGGGACCCGGACGACCCGGCGGTGGCCGCTCTGCGGAGAGCAGCGGAACTGCGAGCGGAAGCTCTGGGGGCGACATGTCGCTGATCGCCACCCTCGCCCGCCTCGAGGCCGTCAGCACCGGCCGCGCCCAGCCCTCCGCCACTGTCCGGCACCGGCACCTGTCCGAGCGCCCGCTCGTCCTCGTGCCGCTCACCACCGCCGGTGAGGCCGGCGCCCCGCTCGGCGCACTCGTGGGCACCGACCGGGACGCGCCGCACCTGCTGGTCGTACCGCAGCCGCGCGACCGCGACCTCAGGTTCGCGTTCCTGGCCGAGCTGGCGGGCGTCGTCCTGCCGTATCTCGACAGCTACGCCGAGGCCGTCGAGGCCGCCGAGCGCAACGAGACCGATCCGGAGACCGGCAAGCGGGTCAAGGTCGAGGTCGAACTGTGCGCGGACGCCCCGCAGCTGATCCTGCCGAGCCGCGCGGGCGTCGACTTGGTACGGCTGCTCGGGCGCTCCATGCGCTTCCGGCGTACGGCGGAGCAGGACCCTGAGACCCCGTTTCCCGCGCCCCCGCACGTGCCGTTGCTGGGTCGGTGGCTGACCCACTTCGGGGAGCGGGCCCGGGTGCCGGGTTCCTCGCTGCTGCTGGCCATGACGGACGTACTGGCCCGGCACTGGGCAACCGGTCAGTCCACCCTGGAGGACCAGCACCTGGGCGCGCTGCTCGCCTGGATCGACCCGCCTGACCATGCCACCGGCGCCGAGGCCGCGCTCGCCGCCGAGCTCGCCCGCGACCCCAAGGGCCAGTTGCTGCACCCGCCCGCCGGCCCGGCCACCGACCCGGCGTTCGACAACAAGCTCCTCGCCCCGGCCTTCGAGCGCTACGACCGCGGGCGTACCGCCCTCGCCGCCGCCAGGGACGGTCTGGAGGCCGACGACCGCCTCGGCGAACTCACCGCCGCCGAGCGGGCGATCCGCGCCCTCGTCGAGAGCCGTACGCGCCCCACCTGGGACGCGGTGTGGCGCGGCCTCGACCTGCTGCGGGAGCTGCCCGAGGGCGCGCGCGTGGAGGAGCGCTGGACGCGCGACCGCTGGTCGTTCACCGCCCACCGCGACCGTGTCGTCGCGGGCGAGCCCCCGCAGCCGCGCCGCGACGACGCGGTGACCGCGGCCAACAAGCTCGCCGCACGCGAGCGTGAACAGGCCCGCCTGGAGGCGCAGGAAGCTCTCGACGACCCGCTGGTGATGGCGGGGCGGCGGCTGTCCGGGGAGGCGTTCGCGGGCGAGGTCACGGATGTCGTCATGGCGTACAGCGAGGGCAAGCGGCCCAGCCCGCGCCCGCTGGTCACCGTCCGGACCGACGACCGGCCGCATCTCGGCGAGCGGGCCAAGGTGTACCGCTCGCTGGGCGGGAAGCCGCAGGCGGCGGAGTTCGTGGGGCACGAGGACTCCCCTGACGGCACGGCCCTGATCGTGCTGCGCGTGGTCGACAAGATGGGGCGCGGCAAGGAGCCCGAGGTCGGGTCCGTGCCCGAGAAGGGCGACCGGCTCTGCTTCACCGCCTTCGAGCACGAGCAGCGCGGCGGCGCGAAGCTGCCCGAGCCGGAGGACACGCCGTGGACGCACGGCGGACCGCCCGGTGAGGGCGTTCAGGAGGCCGCCGATCCCCTGACCGCGGAGGACGTCCTGTGACCACCGTTTTCGACCCGGGCGCGGCGGCCACGCAGGCCACCGACGCGATCCTCCACGACACCCTGCACGGCACCGCGCGCGGTGTCGTCGTCGACTCCCCGCCCGGCGCCGGCAAGTCCACCCTCGTCGTCCACGCGGCACTCGAACTGGCCGATGCCGGGCGCCCGTTGATGGTCGTCGCCCAGACGAACGCACAGGTCGACGACCTCGTCCTGCGGCTCGCCGAGAAGAACCCCGAGCTGCCGGTCGGCCGTCTGCACAGCAGTGACGCCGACCCGTACGACAAGGCGCTCGACGACCTGCCGAACGTACGGAAGTCGGCCAAGGCGGCCGACCTCGCCGGGCTCGATGTCGTGATCTCCACCGCCGCCAAGTGGGGGCACGTCAAGGTCGACGAGCCGTGGCGGCACGCGATCGTCGACGAGGCGTACCAGATGCGCTCCGACTCACTGCTGGCCGTGGCCGGCCTGTTCGAGCGGGCGCTGTTCGTGGGCGACCCGGGGCAGCTGGACCCGTTCGCGATCGTGGGCAGTGAGCAGTGGGCGGGCCTGTCGTACGACCCCTCGGCCTCCGCGGTGACGACCCTCCTGGCCCACAACCCCGAGCTGCCGCAGCACCGCCTCCCGGTCTCCTGGCGCCTACCGGCCTCGGCGGCCCCCCTCGTCTCCGGCGCCTTCTACCCGTACACGCCCTTCCGCAGCGGCACCGACCACGACGACCGCCACCTCGCCTTCGCGGTCCCCTCCGACGGCTCCGGCCCCGACCGGGTGATCGACGAGGCGGCGGAAGCGGGCTGGGGCCTGCTGGAACTGCCCGCCCGGCACACTCCCCGCACTGACCCCGAGGCGGTACGGGCGGTGGCGACGGTCGTACGACGCCTGCTGGACCGGGGCGGCGCGGCGACGTCGGAGCGCGGCCCCGACCCCACGCCCCTGACGGCCGACCGGATCGCAGTCGGCACCGCGCACCGCGACCAGGCGGCGGCCGTCCGCGCGGCACTGGCCGACCTGGGCGTCACTGACGTCACCGTCGACACGGCGAACCGCCTCCAGGGCCGCGAGTTCGACGTCACCGTCGTCCTCCACCCCCTCTCCGGCCGCCCCGACGCCACCGCCTTCCACCTGGAGACCGGCCGCCTCTGCGTCCTCGCCTCCCGCCACCGGCACGCCTGCATCGTGGTCTGCCGAGCGGGCGTCACCGACCTGCTGGACGACTACCCGTCGACGGAACCGGTCCAGCTGGGGACGCTCGTGAAGTTCCCGGACGGCTGGGAGGCGAACCACGCGGTGCTGGCCCGGTTGGCCGAGCACCGGGTGGCCTGGCGGCCGTGACCGGCAACCGACCGCCTCGCCCGGCTGACGACAACCGCAACCCCGATGCACCGGACGCCCGCCGCGGCAGCAGCACACCGATGCCGCGGCACGCCGCCGGAGGCAGCCGATGAATACAACCCGGAGGCCGGGAAGCGAATCACGCGGTGCCGGCCCGGCCGACGGAGCACCGGGGGGCCTGGCGGTGGTCGGCCGCCGGGAACATCGCGTCGTCCGGAGACCTTGATACCGCTGGAGTTTCCGGGATACCGCCGGAGGCAACCGGCCCTCTTGCACGGGCTTGGGACAATGGACGGTGGCCCCCCACAGGCGGGTCATCAGGTACGTACGAGGAGGAGAAGACATGGCGGAGCCCACGCCGCGTCGGAACGAACCGCGGCTACGCCCCGCGCCCCTGCTCTTCGAGCCCACGCAGGTGGCCGACGACCCGGAGCACTTCTTCGATCTGGAGTCGATCGACGACCCGCGTGCCCTGCTGGCCCGGGCCACGGAGCTGACGCAGGCCTTCCGTGCGGCGACGGACCGTGCGGTGGAGTTCCAGGCGATGGCGGCGGCCCAGCTGGCCGACCCCCGCCGCTTCGACCGGCTCACCCCGGCGGACATCGCCGCGCGGGCCGAGTGGACCGAGGACTACGCGAAGAAGATGGTCGAGTTCGGCCGGGACCTGATGAGCGGGGCGGAGGGCCGGGGGCACGCCGACCCGGTGTGAGTGGCGCCGCCTTCCGAAAAAGGCCGTGGCATATGCCAGGCGGGCAAGATACCCCTTCCCACCCCCTCCTGTCCCGGTTTCCGGCAACCCTCAGGAACGGAACGCTCACTCCCGGTAGATCTAGATGGCATGAGCACACGCGACGAACCGTTCTCCGACCGCTTCGACATCTCGGGCGTCACCTCGGACGGGGCCGCCTGGCTCGCCTCGGCAGGAACGTACCCGCGCAGCACGCTCGCGCTCTGGGAGGAGCGACCGGGCGCCCCCGTCGTCCTGCCCTGCGGCTCCGCCTTCGACATCGTCAGCGCACCCGCGATCTTCGGGCGCCGCATGCTCGATCGCTTGTGGGACGAGGGCCCGGGCTCGGGCCCCGTCGCGGCACTCCGGGGCCGCATGCTGCTGTTCGCCGCGCCGGGCACGGCCCAGCGGCTGCCGTCGCTGCTCCACTGGGAGGAGTTCGGCCGCACGGGAAGCCGTACGGAAGGCCGTACTGAAGGCCGTACGGAAGCGATCCCGCCGCTCCTGTGCCACGGCACCGGCGACGCGGTGACCGTCCCCGCCCCGATCGGCACCGCACCGGCTCCGACCAGGCTCGACACCCGCTGGGTCGTCGCCCCGGACACCCGTCACCCCTGGCTCCCCGGCACGGAGATCCTGCTCTGGGCGGCCGTCCGGGCGGCCCGCGCAGCGGTGCGGATATCGATTTTTCCTCCCACCGATCAGGATGCTAAGGTCTACGACGTCAGCAGGCGCCGCTAGCTCAGTTGGTTAGAGCAGCTGACTCTTAATCAGCGGGTCCGGGGTTCGAGTCCCTGGCGGCGCACAGACGATCGAAGGCCCTCCGCGGAAGCGGGGGGCCTTCGGTGTGAGATGAGTTGCTCTCCGGCGCGCAGAGGCGGCTGGGGGTCCGGGGTTCGAGTCCCCGACGGCGCACGACACGGATAAGGCCCCTCGCGGAAGCGAGGGGCCTTATCCGTGTGCCCGGCGCTACCCGCCCGCGCTGATCTTCACCGTCCACGCCCCCGAAGTCGTCCGCCCCTCCACCTCCACCCGGACACCCTCCCCAGGCACGGTGAAGCTCTCGCCGAGCCCGACGGGAGCGTCCGCGAGGGCGGGATAGACGGAGTTCTCCCAGCAGGCCTCGGTGCGCGGATGGGCGTCGATCACCTGGACCGGCCCGCCCCCGGACGCGGCGCCACTGTGCACCCGGTACACGAGCACCCCCTGTCGGCAGACCGCCGCGTCGTTGCCCACCGGCCCGCGCGCCTCGAAGGCGAGCGCGCTGTCGACGCCGGTGCGCACGACCGCGAGCTTCGTCCCACGCCCCAGCCCGAAGGCCGGCGCCCCGGCCGCACCCGCCACCGGGACCCCCGGCCCCGCGCCCAGCGGCTCCAGCGTCAGCCGTGTCGGCCCGGCCCCCTGCACGCACGCCACCTGCCGCGACTCCAGCCAGCCGAGCTTCCACTTGTGCCAGGCGAACAGATCGGGCGCGAGGCCGAACTGGCTGCCCATCAGGTCCCAGTCGCCGACATACGTGTCCCAGTCGCCCTTGCCGTCCATCGGCCGGTGGTACAGGTCCGGCAGGTCGAAGACGTGCCCGGTCTCATGGGCCAGGACCAGCCGGTCCGGCGGATGCTGCTCGAAGACCGTGACGACCCGCCGGATGTCCGTGCCGTCGGCGCGCAGCGGAGTGTCCAGGTTGACAACCTTCGTGGCGTCCGAGTCCACGCCGGGCGCGTCCGGGTCGGCGACGAAGTACACGATGTCGTAGCGCGAGAAGTCGACCTGCCCGTCGGCCGCGGCGAGCGCGTCGCGCAGGTAGGCGGAGCGGTGCGCGGCGTTCCAGTCGCGCTGTATGGCGTACGACGTCGAGGGCCGCGGCATGCGGATCCACTGTCGGAGCGGATGCGGGCGCAGCTCGAACCTGCCGTAGGAGGCGTGCTGGAAGAAGTCGCTGGTGGCCGGGAAGTGATCGGCGGTCAGCTCGGCGGGGGTGGTGCGCGGGACGGAGTCCGGGAAGGACAGGAAGACCATCACCGCGTCCAGCGAGCGGGCCGGGCGCGGATACGCGGCGTTCCAGGTGTCCAGGCCCTCCGAGTGATGGGCGTCGGTGCGCTGCAGGGTGCACGGCGCCGCCGAGAAGGGTTCGGCCACCGAGGGGCCGGTGACGAGCGAGGTGGCGGCGAGCGCCGTCATCGTGGTGAACACGGCCGCGGTGCTGCGCAGTCGGGGGCGCGGAAACTTGCGCGGCACGTGGACCTCCGGGAGCGGTTCGCGGGACACCGCACCCAGCCTGTGATGATTTGTGGTGGTACGCCCTGTTTATCTGCACCGGATGAGTGAGGGGGCGTAACCCGCCGCGGGGGCCGACACCCCCGAATCGCTCACGGAACGTCACAAGTGGTCCGGGGCCCCAAGAACCCGTCCACGTGCGGGCAGAAACGATCTGTCAGAAGGGCCCGTCGGTCCGCGACACTGGACAGTGGCTGGAAGGGCCTGGGGCCAACCTCTATGATCGGCACACTTTCCTGCACGGACAGAGATCGAGTGCACGGCGGGAGCTAGCGGTGAGCGGAACGTCCGAAGGGCCGGCGCCCGCGGCAGACCTCGACCGGTCCGCCGTAACAGAGAGTGACATCAAGACATCTCCTCGTACCGAGCCGCGTACCGACTCGTGCACTGAGCCGAGGACCGAGCAGCTGACGTACCGGTCGGCCTTCGCGGCCGCTCCGATCGCCATGGCCGTGGTCGACCGCGAGGGCGTCGTCGTCGGCGCCAACTCCGCCCTCGGCGACCTGCTCGGGGCGACACCGGAGGAACTGGGCGGGTCCGTCGCCGCCGACCTGGTGGACCTGACGTCGGACGCGCGCACCTGGCACGCGTACCGCGAGGTGCTGCGCGGCCGGCAGGCGAAGCTGCGCTGCACGCGCCGCCTCAAGCATCCGGACGGGCACTCGCTGTGGGCGCAGATCACGGTCGCGCCCCTGCCGGACGAGGAGCCGGGCGTCCTGCTCTCCGTCGCCGACATCAGCGCCCGCCGTGAACTCCAGGCCCGGCTGCGGCACTTGCAGATGCACGACCCGGTGACCCGGCTACCCAACCGCACGCTGTTCTTCGAGCGGCTGTCGACCGCGCTGGAGGCGGAGTCGTACGAGCAGAGCGGGACCGGCCGGATCGGCCTGTGCTATCTGGACCTGGACGGCTTCCAGGCCGTCAACGACACCCTCGGCCACCGCGTCGGCGACCGGCTGCTGGCCGCCGTGGCGGAACGGCTCACGCGCTGCGCGGACGAGGCCGGTTACGGCCGTGCGAGCGCGCCGCTGGTGGCCAGACTCGGCGGCGACGAGTTCGCCCTGCTCGTCGAGGACTCCACGGGTACGGAGCAACTCGCGGACCTCGCCGAGTCCGTACTGAAGGCCGTCCAGGCGCCCTTCGACATCTCCGGCCAGCGCCTGTCGGTCTCCGCGTCGATCGGTGTCGTGGAGCGGCAGGCGGAGGGCACGTCGGCGACGGGCCTGATGCAGGCCGCCGACACGACGCTGTACTGGGCGAAGGCCGACGGCAAGGACCGCTGGACGCTCTTCGACCCCGAGCGCAACGCCCACCGCATGACCCGCCAGGCCCTCGCCTCCACGCTCCGCCCGGCGATCGAGCGCGGCGAGTTCCGGCTGGAGTACCAGCCGCTGGTGTGCATGGAGGACGGCCGGCTGCGCGGCGTGGAAGCACTGGTCCGCTGGAACCATCCCCAGTTCGGGGTCCTGACGCCGAATCGGTTCATCGGACTGGCCGAGGAGGACGGTTCGATCGTGCCGCTGGGCCGCTGGGTGCTGGCCACCGCCTGCCGCCAGGCCCGCCAGTGGCAGCTGGACCACCCTGAGGAACCGCCGATCTTCGTCAGCGTCAACGTGGCGGTCCGTCAGGTCTGGGACTCCGACCTGGTGGCGGACGTCGCGGAGATCCTCGCGGAGACGGGCCTGGCCCCGCACCTGCTCCAGCTGGAGCTGACGGAGTCGGCGGTCATGGGCTCCGCGGGCCGCCCCCTCCAAGCCCTGCAAGCCCTCAGCGACATGGGCGTGGGCATCGCGATCGACGACTTCGGCACGGGTTACTCGAACCTCGCCTACCTGAGCCGCCTGCCGGTCTCCGTCCTGAAGCTGGACGGCTCCTTCGTCCGCGGCTTCCAGTACGAGGGCGAGGGTGTCCCCCCGAACCCGGCCGACGAGGTCGTCGTCGAGGCGATGATCCAGCTGGCCCACCGCCTGGGCCTGACGGTCACGGCGGAGTGCGTCGAGACCTCGGCCCAGGCCTCCCGTCTGCGGCGGATCGGCTGCGACACCGGCCAGGGGTGGCTGTACTCGCGGCCGGTGCCGCCGGATCGTATCTCCGGGTTGATGGGCGCGCGGGTCTGACCGTCAGGCCTTCGGGAGTCCGTACGCGTCCGCGATGAGTTCGTACGAGCGCAGGCGTACGTCGCCGCTGTGGGCGTTGCCCGTGAGCATCAGCTCGTCGGCGCCGGTGCGCTTCTGGAGGTCGTCGAGTCCCGCGCGGACCTCGTCCACGGTGCCGTGGATGACGTTGGAGTTCCAGGAGTTGACGAACTCCTCCTCCATGGGGCTGAACTGGTGCGCCTCGGCCTCTTCCGGGGTGGGGACGAGACCGGGCCGACCGGTGCGCAGGCGGACCATGTTGAGAGCCGCGGCGCGGACCTGGCGGCGGGCCTCCTTCTCGTCGTCCGTGGCGAGGGCGGAGACGCCGATGAGGGCGTAGGGGGCGTCGAGGACCTCGCTCGGCTGGAAGGACTCGCGGTAGAGGTCCAGGGCCGGGATGGTGTTCTGCGCCGAGAAGTGGTGCGCGAAGGCGAACGGCAGGCCGAGGACGCCGGAAAGGCGGGCGCTGAAGCCGGAGGAGCCGAGGAGCCAGACCGGCGGGCGGTGCGAGGACTGGACGCCGCCGGGGGAGGTGGCCTGGATGGGGCCGGGCACCGCGTGGATACGGCGGTAGCGGTGGCCGTCCGGGAAGTCGTCGTCCAGGAAGCGGGTGAGCTCGGCGAGCTGCTGGGGGAAGTCGTCGGCGCCTTCGTTGAGGTGGTCGCTGCGGCGGAGGGCGGCGGCCGTGGCTCCGTCGGTGCCGGGGGCCCGGCCGAGGCCGAGGTCGATGCGGCCCGGGGCCATGGCCTCCAGCGTGCCGAACTGCTCCGCGATGACCAGCGGGGCGTGGTTGGGCAGCATGACACCGCCCGAGCCCAGGCGTATGCGGGCGGTGTGGGCGGCCAGGTGGGCGAGGATCACGGCGGGAGAGGACGACGCCACGCCCGGCATCGAGTGGTGCTCCGCCACCCAGTAGCGGTGGAAGCCACGGGACTCCCCGAGCTTGGCCAGCTGCACGCTGGTCTGAAGTGCGTCGGTGGCTGTCCGGCCCGCGCCTACCGTGACCAGGTCCAGTACGGAGAGGGGGACGGGGGCGGTGCCGTGCGTCGTTCCCCGGATCTCGTCTGCCGTTGCCGTCACGGTGCGTGCCTCCTGTTTTTGTGCCGTGCGCTGTCCTCGCAGCCGCAACAGGAGACTGTCTCCGGTTTATTCCCAGGGATGGATCACGCGACCTTTTCCCACACTTTGACCGTGATGTCCACTATCCCGGTTTCAGTATCCACGGAATCCAGCGTGGCCAAAGCCATCCGCCCCTCATCTGTAAACAGACAAACGCTGCGTCCTTCGGCAACCGAAAGCTCTCGCTGGGGTTTGGTCGTGGCGAGCAGCTTGCACTCGCTGAAATCCGGTATCTCCCCTTCGGGCACGAGCGCATAACTATTTGTTACGAGCTTCGCCTTCTGCCCGTCAAAACCGTAAGGCTCAATATCTGCGCCCCCGGCCGCGGGAGGCACGAGATCCAGATCAAATCCCTGCTGCTGCGAAAGCAGGGGACCGGACCATTGCACTTCCGGCGACTCCGGATCAGGACTCCCGCCCTGCACAGCAGGCGCGGCAGTGGTCGTGGCCGTGGTCGTGACGGCCACCGTCGCCGTCACCGTGGCCGTTTCCCGGACCGCCACCGGTGACGTGACACCCGCCGCCGGAAGCCCGATGAAGCCGACCGCGAAGGTGAGGGCACCGACCCCCGCGCTGATCAGTGCCGCAATCGCCTGCCATTTGTGTGCGGTGCCCTGATCTCCCGTCCGTTGCCTGGTCGGCGCGGGCGGCTGTGGCGGGCGCGGCGGCGGTGACGGCGTGAATGACGACATGTGCATCCCCCGATGATGGTGCAGGCCGCAATTATGACGCCCCCTCGGTCTTCTTGTCGGCGGAATTCATAAATCCGCCGACCGAACAGAGGGACGCTTTTATTGCAGCAGTCACCATTACCTCAGGCCCCTCACACCTGCACGATCGGCTCCCTCGTGAACAGCGCCCCCAACCCCGGCGCGTTCACCCGCCGGTCCGCCAGCCTCAGCGCCTCCCACACCGTGACCTGGTTCGCCGTGAGGACCGGCTTGCCCAGCTCCTTCTCCAGGGCCGGGATGTGGGCGGCCGTGTGCAGGGCCGTGTCCGGGAGCAGCAGCGCCTGCGCGTCCGGGGTGTCCGCCGCGCGGGCCAGGGCGAAGACCTCCGCCTCGCCCCAGGTGCCGACCTCGGCCGCCGTGATGATCCCGGAGTCGCGGACCCCGACCACCTCCACGCCACCCGCCCGCAGGAACTCCGCGAACAGCGCCGCCACGTCGTCCGGGTACGTCGCCCCTACGGCCACCCGCTCCAGCCCCATCTCCCGCGCCGCGTGCACGAAGGCGAAGGACGTGGAGGAGGCGGGCAGGCCGGCCGTGCGGGCGAGGGTGCGTACCTGGTCGTGGGCGCCCTCCCAGCCGTAGACGAAGCTGCCGCTGGTGCAGGCCCAGACCACGGAGTCGGCGCCCGACATGCGCAGCTCCTCGACGCCGGCCGCGAGGCGTTCGGCCGAGCCCATCTGGAGCAGTGCGTCCACCCGGTGCGCGTCCTCGCCGATGTCGGTGTGAACCACGTCCAGCCGGATGTCGCTGCCCAGGAGCTGCTCGATGCGTGGATATTCGTCCTCGGCGGAGTGGCCCGGGTAGAGGAATCCGAGTGCTGTCATGTCCACCCTTCCTGCTGCTGTCCTTCGTCCGGAAGCCCCGGAACATCTGGCACGCCCGGCACATCCGGTATGCCTGACACATCTGGTATGCCCGGCAGTACGGGGCCCGACCGCGCCGCCGGATCGACCAGCGCCTGATAGGGCCCCATCGCCCGGGTACCCAGCCGACGCAGCGCCGCCCACATCGTCACCTGGTTGGCCGACAGGACCGGGATGCGCAGTTCCGCCTCCAGCTGGGGGATCACGTCGTACGTCGGAAGGTTGGTGCAGCTGATGAACAGGGCCTCGGCATCACCTCGTACCGCCTGGCGGGCCATGTCCGCGACGTCGCGGTACGGCACCTTCCAGATGTGCCTGGTCAGGCCCATGTACGCGCATCCGGTGACCAGCACGCCCGCCTGGGCGACGTACTCCTCCAGCGACCGGGTGACGGACACCGTGTACGGGGTGACGAGGGCCACCCGCCGTACGCCCAGCTCGGCCAGCGCCTCCAGCAGCGCGCCGGACGTGGTCAGGGACGGCACCGCGCCCGCCCGGGTCATGGCCTCGCACATCGCCCGCTCGCCGGCGATGCCGCCGACGAAGCTGCCGGAGGTGCAGGCGTAGGCGACGACCTCGGGGGCGATCGCGTTGAGGGTGCGGACCGCGTCGTGCAGGGTCTCGTGCTCGCTGACCAGGCGGGCGAGGTCGAGGCTGACCTCGACGGGGACGTACGGCGTCCGGGTCAGATGGAGCGAGATGTCGTCGGGGACCCAGCGCCACAGCTCGCGATCGAGCGCGAAGTCGAAGGGGGCGACGACACCGACACCGCGCTGGGGGCGCGGGCCACCCAGAAAGGAAACGTCCATGGCAGGCACCGGCCTCACGAGGAGAGACGAGGGGACAGCGGAACGTGCACAACGCCCGTGTTGACGAAGGTAGGTTCGGGTGCGAGCGTGGTCAATCCGTGCATGTCACACCCACGTCACACGCAGGTCACCACCCGCGTCCCCGCCCACGTCGGACGCCCGGCAACCCCGAGGAAAACGGCCCCAGGATCCCCGTAGAAAACGGTGCCCCGATGTCCGCCCCCGCGTCCGCCCCGACCCTTCTCGTCCTCGACGCCGACCCCCTCCCCCGCCTCGGCAGCCTCACCGGACGCGCCCGGATCGAGCACGCGGACGCGACCACCCTCGCCGAGCGTCTGCCGTCCGCCGACGTGCTGCTCGTCTGGGACTTCGCCTCGACCGCGGTGCGTGACGCCTGGCCCGGCGAGGGTCCGCGGCCGCGCTGGGTGCACACGGCGAGCGCGGGTGTGGACCACCTGATGTGCCCCGAACTCGCCGCCTCCGAGACGGTGGTGACCAACGCCCGTGGTGTCTTCGACCAGCCGATCGCCGAGTACGTCGCCGCTCTGGTCCTCACCATGGCCAAGGACCTGCCCCGGACCTGGGAGCTTCAGCAGCAGAAGACGTGGCGGCACCGGGAGTCCCAGCGCGTGACCGGGAGCCGTGCCTGCGTGGTCGGCTCGGGGCCGATCGGGCGGGCGATCGTCGGCACGCTCAAGGCACTCGGCATCACCACCGCCCTCGTCGGCCGCCGCTCCCGCACCGGGATCCACGGCCCCGAGGACCTCGACCGGCTGATGGCCCGCGCCGACTGGGTGATCGCAGCCGCACCGCTCACGGAGCAGACGTACGGCATGTTCGACGCCCGGCGCTTCGGGATGATGCAGCCCTCCGCTCGGTTCATCAACATCGGGCGCGGTCCGCTCGTCGACGAGGACGCACTCGTCGAGGCGCTGTCCAAGCGGTGGATCGCCGGCGCGGCCCTCGACGTCTTCGAGGACGAACCCCTCCCGCCCGACAGCCCGTTGTGGCAGGTGCCGGGCCTCATCGTGTCCCCGCACATGAGCGGCGACACGGTCGGCTGGCGGGACGAACTCGGAACGCAGTTCGTGGAGTTGTACGGCCGCTGGGAGGCGGGTAGATCACTGCCGAACGTGGTGGACAAGCAACGCGGGTACGTACCGGGCCATTGACGTCCAACCGGAGGACGCATGACGGACCTCACCGAACTCACCGCCGTACAACTCGTCGAGGGCTACCGCAAGGGCGATTTCAGCCCCGTGGAGGCGACCCGGGCGACACTGGAACGGGCCGAGCGGATCCAGCCGGAGGTGAACGCGTTCGTCCGCCTGACCGGGGAGGAGGCGTTGGCGCAGGCGCGCGCGTCGGCCGACCGATGGCGCCGCGGCGAACCTTCCGGCCTGGTGGACGGCGTGCCGGTCACGGTGAAGGACATCCTGCTGATGCGGGGCGCGCCGACACTCAAGGGCTCCAGGACGATCGTGGAGAACGGGACTTGGGACGAGGACGCCCCCTCCGTCGCCCGTCTGCGCGAGCACGGCGCCGTCTTCCTCGGCAAGACCACGACACCGGAGTTCGGGTGGAAGGGCGTCACGGACTCGCCGCTGTCGGGCGTGACCCGCAACCCGCATGACCCCACCCGCACCGCGGGCGGCTCCAGCGGGGGCGCCGCGGCGGCCGTGGCCCTCGGCGCGGGACCGCTGGCGCTCGGCACGGACGGCGGGGGCAGTGTGCGCATACCGGCGGCCTTCTGCGGGATCTTCGCGCTGAAGCCGACGTACGGCCGCGTGCCCCTCTACCCGGCGAGCGCCTTCGGCACCCTGGCGCACGTGGGTCCGATGACCCGGGACGCGGCGGACGCGGCGCTGCTCCTCGACGTCATCGGGGCACCGGACTCGCGCGACTGGTCGGCGCTGGGCCCGGCGGAGGGGTCGTACACGGCTGAACTGACCGGTGGAGTAAGGGGGTTGAGGGTCGCCTACTCCCCCTCCCTCGGCGGTCAGGTGGCTGTGCAACCCGCCGTCGCCGCCGCCGTACGGCGGGCCGTGGAACGGCTCGCCGAACTCGGCGCGTACGTCACCGAGGCCGACCCCGACTTCGCCGACCCGGTGGACGCGTTCCACACCCTGTGGTTCAGCGGGGCGGCCCGGGTGACCCAGCATCTCGGCCCGCACCAACGGGAGTTGCTCGACCCGGGCCTCAGGGAGATCTGCGCCCTCGGCGCCCGCTACAGCGCGCTCGACTACCTGGCCGCGGTGGACGTCCGCATGGCACTCGGCCGCCGCATGGGCCGCTTCCACGACTCCTACGACCTCCTGGTCACCCCGACCCTCCCGATCACCGCGTTCGAGGCGGGCGCGGAGGTCCCCAAGGGCTCGGGGCACCGACGGTGGACGGGGTGGACGCCGTTCACGTACCCGTTCAACCTGACCCAGCAGCCGGCGGCGTCCGTCCCCGTGGGGAAGGACGGCGACGGACTGCCGATCGGTCTCCAGATCGTGGCCGCGCGGCACCGGGACGACCTGGTCCTACGGGCGGCTCACGCGGTGGGCGGCTCCTGAGGGAGCCGGGGTCGTCACAGCCTCCGGAAGCTCAGCGTCTCCCCCAACGCCCCCGCCCGCCAAAGGTCGTTGCACCCCTCGGCCAGCCCATCCAGTCCTTCGACGACCTGCCCCCAGACGATGCCGGGCACCCAGCCCACATCGCCGTTCAGCAGCAGGTTGTTCCGCTCGTAGAACAGGGCCAGGTCCACGACGGTGGCGCCGGGGCCGACCTCGCGGTCGTAGCCGTAGGCCTTCGTGCCCAGTTCCGCGCCCGCGAAGGAGAAATAACAGAGGTCGCCGGGAATGGGGGTGATTGTCGGGTTCTCCAGGGGTGGTTCCGATGTCGCGAAGGGCGGGAAAAGGGCATAGATCTCGTTTCGTGCGTATTTCGCGTGATAGACGTCGCCGGCCAGCGGGAGGGCGTTCCACACGGCCGCGCAGGTGATCGGTGCCCGGTCGTCGAGGAGCTTTGCAGTTGCGGTGATCCCGCGCTTGACCAGCGAGACTTCGATGTATCGGTCAGCCATGCGTTCCATGGTCCCCCTCCGGTCAAGAGGGCCCCGGTCATAATCGGGGCTCAAATCGATCTGCATAAGTCGCATCCGGTCGGGTAGCCGCGCCGCCATGGCTCCACCACTGGAACATGGCGAACACACATACGGGAACCGACACCGATCGTCCTCCGGGACCACGCGACGATCGCTGCTCGCGGGGGTAGCGGCGCTCGGTGCGCTGGGCGCGGCCGGCTGCTCACGCGTGGCCACCGCCTCGACCACGGAGGGCGGTGATCTCCTCGAGCGGCTCAAGGCCGCAGGTGTCGTACGGCTGGGCATCGCGGGGGAGATCCCCTTCGGATACATCGACAAGAACGGCGACCTGACGGGTGAGGCGCCCGAGCTCGCGAAGGTCATCTTCAAGCGGCTCGGGGTCGACAAGGTCCAGCCCGTGCCGACCGAGTTCGGGTCGCTGATTCCGGGGCTGAACTCGCAGCAGTTCGATGTCGTGGCCGCCGGGATGTACGTCAATCCCGAGCGCTGCGAGCAGGTCATCTTCGCCGACCCGGACTACCAGATGCTCGACGCCTTCATCGTGCGGAAGGGGAATCCCAAGGGGCTGCACGACTACAAGGACGTTGTGGAGAAGAAGGCCAAATTTGCTACTGGCACCGGGTACGCCGAGATCCAGTACGCCGTCGAGGCCGGGTACAAGGAGAGCGACATCCTGATCGTGCCGGACCAGGTCGCCGGGCTGAACGCCGTGGAGGCGGGGCGGGTCGATGTCTTCGCCGGGACCGCTCTCACCACCCGTGAGGTGGTGAAGAAGTCCGACAAGGCCGAGTCGACCAAGGCCTTCACGCCGACCGTGGGCGGCAAGCCGCACGTCGACGGCGGTGCCTTCGCCTTCCGGCCCACCGAGACGAAGCTGCGGGACGCCTTCAACGTCGAGCTGCACAAGCTGAAGAAGAGCGGGGAGCTGTTCCGCATCCTCAAGCCCTTCGGCTTCACACAGGCCGAGATGACCGACCTCACCGCGAAGGAGTTGTGCGGCGGATGACCTCGGGACTCTGGGAACTCGTACTCAAGGGGATATGGACCACCGTCCAGCTCCTCGTCTTCAGCTCATTGCTCGCCGCCGCCGTGTCCTTCGTCGTCGGTGTCGCGCGGACCCATCGGCTGTGGATCGTCCGCTTCCTCGCGGGCGTCTACACCGAGGTGTTCCGCGGGACCTCCGCGCTGGTCATGATCTTCTGGGTGTTCTTCGTGCTGCCCCCGGCCTTCGGCTGGCAGCTGGTGCCGATGTGGGCGGGCACGCTCGCGCTCGGGCTGACCTACGGGGCGTACGGCTCCGAGATCGTGCGCGGCGCGCTCAAGGCGGTCGACCCGGCGCAGCAGGAGGGCGGGATCGCGCTGAGCTTCACGCCCTGGCAGCGGATGCGGCTGATCCTGCTGCCGCAGGCGGTGCCGGAGATGATCCCGCCGTTCTCCAACCTGCTGATCGAGCTCCTCAAGGGCACCGCGCTGGTGTCGGTGATGGGCATGGGCGACCTGGCCTTCAGCGGCAACCTGGTGCGGCTCGCACTGCAGGAGAGCGCCGAGATCTACACGTATCTGCTCCTCATCTACTTCGTCATCGCCTTCCTCCTCACCCGGGTCATGCGCGGGCTGGAGAAGAAGCTCAAGGCCGGGGTCGGCAAGGCGCCCGAGCGCGGAGTCTCCGCGCATGAGCTGAAGCGCGCCCAGACGACAGGAGTGGGAGGTCACGTCGCATGAAGTGGGACTGGAATGCCGTCGGCGACTTCATGCCGAAGTTCTGGGACGGGCTGCTGGTCACCCTGCAGGCCCTCGCCCTCGGCTCACTGATCTCCTTCGCCCTCGGGCTGGTGTGGGCGCTGCTGATGCGCACGCCGAGCCGCTGGGTGCGCTGGCCGGTCGGGGTGGTCACGGAGTTCGTGCGCAACACCCCGCTGCTGGTCCAGCTGTTCTTCCTCTTCTACGTGCTGCCCGAGTGGGGCCTGACCCTCTCCGCGCTGGCCACCGGTGTCATCGGGATCGGGCTGCACTACTCGACGTACACGATGCAGGTCTACCGGGCCGGCATCGAGGCGGTGCCGGTCGGCCAGTGGGAGGCGGCGACGGCGCTGAACCTGCCGGTCACCAGGACCTGGCAGGTAGTGATCCTGCCGCAGGCGATCCGCCGGGTCGTGCCGGCCCTCGGCAACTACGTCATCGCGATGCTCAAGGACACACCGATGCTGATGGTGATCACGGTCCTGGAGATGCTCGGCCAGGCGCGGCTGTTCGCGCAGGAGCACTTCCAGTTCACCGAGCCCCTCACCGTGATCGGTGTGGCCTTCATCGTCATCTCCTATCTGGCCTCCCTTCTCATGCGATCCCTGGAGCGACGTCTTGTCCGCTGACACTCCCTTGATGAAAGATCCCGACGCCAACGCCAACCCGCCGGTGGACGGCAGCGAGCTGATCCGCTTCGAGAAGGTCACCAAGCGCTTCGGGTCCAACACCGTCCTCGACAACCTCGACTTCGCGGTGGATTCCGGCAAGCACGTCACCCTGATCGGGCCGTCCGGCTCGGGCAAGACGACGATCCTGCGGCTGCTGATGACGCTGACCAAGCCCGACGAGGGCACGATCACCGTCGACGGGGAGAAGCTGTTCCCGGCCCCCGAGAAGCAGGTCCGCGAGGTCCGCAAGAACATCGGGATGGTCTTCCAGCAGTTCAACCTGTTCCCGAACATGTCGGCCCTCCGGAACATCACCGAGGCCCCCGTCACCGTCCTCGGCCTGTCCAAGGACGAGGCGGAGGAGCGGGCGCGCGGGCTGCTGGACCTGGTGGGCCTGGCCGACAAGGCCGACGCCCGGCCGACCCAGCTGTCCGGTGGCCAGCAGCAGCGGGTGGCGATCGCCCGGGCACTGGCGATGCGGCCGCAGGTCCTGCTCCTGGACGAGGTGACCTCCGCGCTCGACCCGGAGCTGGTCGCGGGCGTCCTCGACGTGTTGCGCGACATCGCCCGCACCACCGACATCACGATGCTCTGTGTGACCCACGAGATGAACTTCGCCCGGGACATCTCGGACCAGGTCCTGATGTTCGACTCGGGCCGGGTCATCGAGTCGGGCCCGCCGGAGAAGATCTTCAGCGACCCCGAGCAGGACCGGACGCGGGAATTTCTCAGCGCGGTTCTCTGACTACAAGTAGTGAACGGGATTCAATCTGCGAGGTCCGGGCCCCGGTTCATGTCTTTGGCATATGCCAGAGTGCTTACGCCCCTGCTGAGGGGCCCGGGCCGGGGACGGAATCTCGTCAACAGCCGCTCACTACAAGCCTCTTGCCCGCTATCGTAGAGGGGATTCGCCTGTCCGGATTACGGCCTAGTAGTTGAGCGACCGAGCGAGCGCAGGGGGAACACCGTGGCGCTGATGCACGAGCCGACCGCGCCGTACCACTCGACCCAGGACGCCCTGCGCGTCCTGGAGACGGTGGCGCGGCACACCACCGGAGTCACCGACGCCGAACTCGCCCGCCACACCGGCCTCGACCCGGAGCGACTGACCACGCTCCTGAGGATGCTGCGCCGCGAGGGATACGTCGAGCAGGTCGCCGACGGTTCCTACGTCACGGGAGAGGCCCTCACCCGCCTCGGCTCCGCCCAGGACCGCGAGCAGGCGGTGCGCGAGAAGCTCCAGGGCACCCTGGACCGGCTGCGCGACTCGATCGGCGCCGCCGTCTACATCAGCCGGTACGTCGACGGCGAGGTCACGATCGACCAGTACGCCGATGGCCCCGGCACCCCCTCGGTCAACGAGTGGGTCGACTTCCGCTACTCCGCCCACGCCACCGCGCTCGGCAAGAGCCTGCTCAGCCAACTCGACCACAACGGCCGGCGCGACCACCTCTCCCGGCACAAGATGTCCCGGCTCACCTCGCGGACCATCACCAACGACAAACTCCTGCTCTCCCGGCTGGAGACCCAGCCGCCGACGGTGCCCCACCTCGACCTCCAGGAGTACGCGGTGGGCACGGTCTGCGCGGCGGTGCCGATCACGGCCGGATCGTCGGTGGGCTGCCTGGCTCTCTCGCTCCCGGTCGAGCAGGCACACCGGCTCCGCCAGGCCACGGACCGGCTGAACCGGGGCGCGGCGCCCCTGCTGCTGTCTCTGGCCATCTGAGGCCCGGGCCGTCCCAGGGTGGTCCGGAGCACCCCTGCGGAGCAGGTAGTATTTTCTCTGTCGCTGACCGCCGAAGGCGGACGGCGAGAGTCATGCGCCGCTAGCTCAGTTGGTTAGAGCAGCTGACTCTTAATCAGCGGGTCCGGGGTTCGAGTCCCTGGCGGCGCACCGGTGAAGGGCCTCTCGTGGGAGCGAGGGGCCCTTCGGCGTGCAGAGGAGCGGCTGGGGGTCCGGGGGTTATCCCCCGGGAGACACAGCATCAGCGGGTCCGGGGTTCGAGTCCCTGGCGGCGCACCGGTGAAGGGCCTCTCGTGGGAGCGAGGGGCCCTTCGGCGTGCAGAGGGGCGGCTGGAGGTCCGGGGGTTAGCCCCCGGGGAATGCAGCATCAGCGGGTCCGGGGTTCGAGTCCCTGGCGGCGCACCGGTGAAGGGCCTCTCGTGGGAGCGAGGGGCCCTTCGGCGTCCCCCGCGGTCAGTCTTCGGTAGGCGCAGTTCCCCGGCGGCCGCCACCACACCGGATCGGCGCACTCCAGCCCCTCCCTCCGGAGCTGCGCCCGGTGGATCTTGTTCGTGGCCGTGACCGGCATCCGCTCCACCACCCGCACGAACCGGGGCGCCATCTTCGTGCCCAGGTCCGGCTGGGCCAGCAGGAACTCGGCGAAGTCGAGCGGGTCGAAATCCCCGGAGGCCACTGCGATCGTCGCCATCACCTGGTCCCCGGTCACCGGGTCCGGCACCGCGTAGACGGCGACGGCGTCCGCGCCCTCGTACCGGGCGAGGATGTTCTCGATCATCGCGGCGGCCAGGTTCTCGCTGTCGACGCGCAACCGGTCGTCGGTGCGGCCGGCGAAGTAGAGGTAGCCGTCGGTGTCGCGGTAGAAGAGGTCACCGGTCCAGTACCAGCCGTCCCTGCGGCGCTCGGCCTCCGCCGCGGGATTGCGCCAGTAGCCCTCGTAGGGGTTGGGCCCTTTGTTGACCAGCTCGCCTATCGCCTCGTCGCCGTTGAGCAGCCGCCCGGCCGAGTCGAAGGCGGCCGGCGGGCACTCGGCGCGCGTCTCCGGGTCGAGGACGACGAGCCCCGGGCCCGCCCGGCCGACCGCGCCCGCCGGAGTACCCGGCGTCCACTGCACCGCGGCCCCGCCCTCGGAAGACCCGTACCCCTCGACCAGCCGCACCCCGAACCGCCGTTGGAAGGCCGCCGCGTCCACCGCGCCCGCCTCGGTGCCGAAGCCGAGGCGGAGGGGGTTGTCCCGGTCGTCGGGCAGCTCATCGGTCGCGAGGATGTACTGCACGGCCCGTCCCACATACGTGAAGTACGTCGCCCCGTACTTCCGTACGTCCGCCAGGAACCCCGACGCCGAGAACCGCCGCCGCAGCGCCACGCCCGCTCCGGTCGCGAGGGCGGGCGCCCAGTCGGCGATCACCGCGTTGCCGTGGAACATCGGCATGCAGATGTAGTGCACCCCGTCCCGGCCGAGATCGAAGTGTCCGGCGAGCGAGCGGCCGGCGGCGGCCAGGCGGCCCTGGGAGCAGATCGCGGCCTTGGGGGCACCGGTGGAGCCCGAGGTGAAGTAGAGGAGGAGACGGTCCTCCGGGGTGGCCCGGGTCGCGTCCGGCTTCGCGTCGGCATAGGGCGCGAGCAGGTCGTCGTACTCCTGCGCGTCCGTCAACAGAAGGCGTACGCCGGGCAGTTCGAGGCCGTCGAACAGCGGGAGGTGAGTGCGCTCCGTGACCAGGATCCGGCACTCGGTGTGGAGGATGTCGCGGGCGAGTTCGGGGCCGCGGCGGGTGGGGTTGATGCCGGCGACGGCGGCACCCGCGAGGGCCGCCGCGCTCAACCACAGGGGGTACTCGGGGGTGTTGTCGAGCAGGACCCCGATGTGCGCGCCGGGTGGCAGCAGGTCGGTCAGCAGGGCCGCCCGGGCCGCCGCTCCCGCCGCCACCTCGTGATGCGTGAGCAACCGCTCCTCGAACCACAGCCCCGGCCGGTGGTCGCCCCACCGGCCGGCGACGAGCTCCGCGACCGTACGCCCGTTGGACTCCATGGCGGGGCACGGTAGTTGACGTGGCGTCAGATGTGGAGGGGTGCGCGGCTCAGGGAGTGAGGGTGACGCCGTCCACGACGACGACGTTCTCGGTGCCGTCGTCGCCGCCGTCGGAGAACGGGTCGGAGAACTGGCTGTAGGTGACCATGAAGCCGACGCAGAACACGACGGCCACCCCGAGGAACGCCAGGATGCCGATGGTGGACGCCGCCTGCTTGCCCCGGCGGGGTTCGAGGGCCGTGGCCACCACGTCCTGGCCCTCCTTGTAGTAGACGGTGACGAAGTCGCCTTCCAGCGTCGTCCTCGGACCGTCCTCCTCCTCGAACCTCACGACCCGGCCGTCCCGCGCCGTGAACTCGTATACATGGTGGATCGTCGTCCGCACGGAGCTGTCGTTGCCGCCGCCGTGCGTCGTCGTGAACATCCTCAGGCAGCGCCCCTCGGCCGTCAGCCCGCTGTTCCACGCGCCGCGCACCTGCAGCGAGCGGCGCACCACCCGGTACGCCGCGAAGAGGACGCCGGCCAGGATCAGGCCGGGTACCGCGTAGAACATCACGTCCATGGTGCTTCCCCCGAGGTCAGGACGCCGTCACGTTCGACCGGCGTGGGATCAACCTACCCACGCCGGCCGGGTGATTCGCTCAAGGGAAGCTCAGAAGACGACGTCCGAGCAGGCGTAGAACGCGTTCGCCGTGTCCGCGACCGTCCACACCGCGACGATCACATGGCGTCCGCTGAGCCCGGACGGCAGGGTGCCGCTGTGGGAGAGCGTGGACGGGGGGCGCTGGCCGTTGTAGGGGACGGTCAGGAACGGGGTGAGGTTGAGGTCGGAGCGGGCCAGGTTGTGGTTCTGGTTCCAGCCCGCCTTGGTGACGTAGTACTTGAAGTCGGTCGTGGCGTGCATGGCCGTGAACTGCCAGCGGAAGGTGTAGCTCTGACCGCCCGTCACCTTCGTGGTGGGCCAGGCGCTGCCCGACGGGGTCGTCGGCGAGCTGAGCTGGCTGAACCTGCTGACCCCGCCGTTGCATATCTGTCCGTCGGCGGGTCCGGAGGCCGGGAAGCCCTTGGTGCCCTCGACGCTCTGCGGCTCCCACTGGATGTCGCCGCAGTTGGTCACGGTGCCGTTCTGGCAGAGCTTCTGCCGGCTGATGGGGAGGTCGGTGTAGCCGTGGCCGCTCGCGCCACCGGACGAGAGCACCAGGGCTCCCGTCGTCGTGAGCCCGAGCGCGGCGGCGTACCACTTGGTCTTTTTGCGCATGCTGCCGCTCCTGGAGAACGTGGGGGATGTTCCGTGAGGCGTGCAGGTCTAGACCAAGTCCCAGATTATTGCCGTTACTTGAGCATGTCCAGACCAATCACTGACCCGTCTCCCCACGCCCCGAGCAGAAGGCGACCGTCAAGTCCTTGACCAGCGCCTTGCGTTCGTAGTCGTCCAGCTCCACCAGGCCCCGCATGGTCAGCCGTGTCACCGTGTCCTCCACCGAGTCGACGACCGAGGTCAGCACGCTCGCCCGGTGCTGCGCGTCCAGCGCGGCGATCCGGCGGCGGTGCATCGCGGCGGCGACCTCGGGGGCGTACTCGACGCGGACGGGCTGCACGGAGAACACCTCGATGCCGACCGGTGCCGAGTCCGCGGCCACCAGCCGGGTCAGCGCCTCCTCGGCCGCGTCGACCGAGCCCCGGCCGGAGCCCGGCGCCTCCACCGGCACCCGGGCCAGGGCCGCCTCGACGCACTCCTGGAGATACGTCTCGTGGTCCTCGACCCCGAGCGTGGCCCGAGCCGTGTCCCGCACCCGCCACACCACCAGGACCACCACCCGGAGCGCGACCCCGCTCGCGTCGGCCGCCGGCATCGGCTCGCTGCGCCAGTGCCGCAGCCGTACGTCCACCCGGCGGCGCAGCAGCAGCGGGTTGACCCACATCAGGCCGGTGCGCCGGACGGTCCCCCGGTAGCGGCCGAACAGACCGAGCACCCAGGCCCGCCCGGTCCGGCCCCGGGCCAGCCCGCCGAAGCCGAACAGCCCGAGGGCACCCGCACCCGCGTACGCCGCCCACTGCACGGGACCGAGCCCCGCACCGGCGTACGACGGCAGGCTCAGCGCCTCCAGCGCGAGCGGCGGCAGCGTGCCCGCCCACCACGAGGTGACCGCGCAGCCGGCCAGCCCGCAGGCACCGGCGAGCACGCCCGCACTGCCGGGCAGCACCCGCGCGGGCCGTTCCCGCAGGTCGGGGTCGACCTCCGGGGCGGGCCGGGGCTTCATGGGCATCTGCCGTCGGAAGCGCGGCTGCTCCCCCGTGCCCTGCCGGCGCCCCACGACCGCCGGCCTCAGCGGCACGGACACGGGGTCGTCGGGGTCGTCGCGGAACAACAGGTGGACGGGGATCTCGGTGGTCGCCTCGTTCTGAATGAGCCGGGCGGGCCGGGGAGCCGTGGTCTCGGCCGGCCCCTCGGGCTCCGGTGTGTGTGAAGTGGTCGTACTCATGCGTGTCTCCAGCCTCCGCGCCAGATACGTCATGACAGTGAGTGGGTTCTACGAGAAGAGCCGCCGCCAGGTCTCCGGCCCCGGGTAGCCGTCCGCCGCGCCGCCCCGCCAGCCCTGGGCGCGTTGGAAGGCCTCGACGCCTCGCCGGTCCGCCTCGCCCCAGCGCGGCCCCGGCCCGGTCGTGTAGTACTTGCCGAACCCCTTCTTCACCAGCTGCTTTCCGAGCCGGGTGACGTACTGGTTGCTCGCACCGGGCCGGAACAGCGCCCGCCCCGGGTAGCCGGGAACCCCATGAGAAGAGGGCGCCGGAGGTCCCGCCGCCCCCGCGTTGATGTTCTTGCCCTGCCCCGTCACGAGCAGCGTCCAGGTCTGCGCCCCCGGCAGCCCGTCCGCGTCTGCGCCCCACCAGCCCTGCGCCTGCTGGAAGGCCTGGGTCGCCCTGCGGTCGGCATCGGACCAGCGCGGGCCGGGGCCGGAGGTGTAGTAGCGGGCGGCGCCTCGCTCGACGAGCATGCGGCCGAGCTGGGTGACGTACTTGTTGTTCGCGCCGGGGCCGAAATACGCCGCTCCCGGGAAGGGCGTCACGTCCGGCGCAGCCGGCTTCCCGGTGTCCGGCTGCGCGCCCGCCGTACCGCCCGCGAGGCCCTTGTAGCGGTAGGCGAGGTAGCGGTCCGAATGGCTCCAGTAGGCGTACGGAGTGGACTGCCGGCGGGCGTACGGGCGGGTCTCCTCGTAGGCGATGTAGTAGGTGTGCGTGTAGTCCGTCCAGCCGCCGAAAATGACGACGTGGGAGCCTTTCTCGGGGTCGGACGGATTGTGGAACAGCAGAATGTCGCCGGGCTGCAGATCGTCCTTGGAAATCCGCACCCCGTACTGGTCGAGGCTGCCCGTCCACTCGTTTCCGGGCAGGTTCCAGGCCATCGAGACGAAGCCCGAGCAGTCCTGCCGGTATCCGTCGCCCCAGTACCCGTACATGCTGTACGGCACCTTCGCGGCGACCCATTTCTTGGCCCGCTTGATGATGTCGGCGCGAGTGGTCTCGGGCGCCTTGACGGCCGCAGGCTTGGCCGGTTTCCCGACCGGGCCGTGCAGCGGGGCCTTGTCTCCCTGCGGGGTGTCGGGCTCGTCACCTGCGGGAACGCTCGGACGGTCGGGGGCGTGGGGGGCGGCGACGGCGGGTACGGCGTGGCCGACGCCGAGCACCGTCGTGGCCGCGGCGGCGAGGACCACGGCCCGGTGGGCGGCGGGGTGACGGCCGGCCGGGGAATTCGGCAGGACGCGTCGCCAGTGAACACATCCGGGGCAGTCACAGTCGCTCGCGGGATCGAATTCCTCGAATACCGGAGTCTCCATGCGATTCCCCTCACACTCCAGATGCAAATGTTCGTGGCTGTGCACGATCGTCAGTTTCTCAACTGTCTTCCCGACGCGCATGTTGACGGTCCGAATGATGTACGGGGGCTCCGGGAAGGCCAGGCGGGGGCTGTCCGGAGCACTCCCGGACGTCCGGTAGAGTTGTGCAGGTCAGCAGGCGCCGCTAGCTCAGTTGGTTAGAGCAGCTGACTCTTAATCAGCGGGTCCGGGGTTCGAGTCCCTGGCGGCGCACGACACGGAAGGCCCCTCGCGAGAGCGGGGGGCCTTCTGCTTGCCCGCGAGGCCTGCGGGACGCCCGCCGGCCGGGCGCCGGGATGACGCCGGCGGGGGCATCAGCGGCTCCGCCCCGGGCCCCGGTGTCGGAAAGGGGCGGGGCTGCCAGGAAGCAGGTCCGCCGCAGGTGCCACCCCGGACCAGGGGTTTACCCGGACGGTCAAGTGGGTGATTCTTAGCCCGCGTTGGGGCCGAGGGGCGGCCCCACGGGCCGGGGGGCGTTGTGGTGTTGAGGGTGGATCTGCTGGGCCCGGTGCAGGTGCACGACGGGGAAGGCCCCGTCGACATCGGTGGCGCACGGCTGCGGATGCTCCTCGCACGCCTCGCCCTCGAAGCCGGTCGCCCCGTCTCCGTCGACTCCCTGGTGGACGGCCTGTGGGGCGAGCAGCCCCCGGCCGACGCGGCGAACGCCCTGCAGGCCCTGGTGTCCCGGCTGCGCAAGGCCCTGCGCGGTGCCGGCACGGTGGACTCCGTGGCGGGCGGCTACCGGCTCTCCGTACAGGAGGAGGACGTGGACACGTACCGCTTCGAGGACCTGGCGGGCCGGGGCAGACGCGCCCTCGGGGCGGGCCGTGCCCAGGAGGCGGCGCGGACGCTCGCGACCGCGCTCGGCCTGTGGCGGGGCGCGGCCCTCTCGGATGTGCTGGAGGCCCCGTTCGCGGGTGTCGCCGCCACCCGCCTCGACGAACTGCGGGCGGCCACCGTCGAGGACCACTTCGACGCGGAGCTGCGGGTGGGGCGGTACGCCGACATCCTGGCCGACCTCGAAGCGGCGGGCGCGCAGCGGCCGCTGAGCGAGCGCCTCGCGGGCCTGCGGATGCGCGCGCTGTCGGCGGCGGGCCGCCAGTCGGACGCCCTCGCCGTCTACGAGGACCTGCGCGGCAGGCTGGGCGACGAGCTCGGCGTCGACCCCTCGGCCGAGGTACGGGAGATCCATCTCGCGCTCCTGCGCGGCGAGTTGGAGCGCCCGGCGGCGCGGCCCACGAGCGCCCCGAGCCGGCTGCCGGCCCGGCTGACCAGCTTCGTCGGCCGCGACGGCGAACTGGACCGGCTCGCGGATCTGATGGGTTCGGCCCGCCTCGTGACCCTGGTCGGCCCGGGCGGCGCGGGCAAGACCCGGCTGTCCCTCGAGGCGGCGCCCAGGGACGCCGCACATGGGAGGGACCGCGTCCGCTTCGTGCCGCTCGCGGGCGTGAGCGACCCCGGGCAGCTGGCCGACGCGGTGCTCGGTGCGCTCAGCTCCACCGACGGGCGCCTGTACGAGGGCGGCGGGGCCCAGCAGGCCTCTCCGGTGGAGCGGATGGCCGGGCTCCTCGGCAGCGGCGACACCCTGCTCATGCTCGACAACTGCGAGCACCTCGTCGAGGCGGTCGCCGAGCTCGCCGATCAACTCCTCGTACGTCTCCCCGAGTTGCGCATCCTCGCCACCAGCCGCGAGCCGCTGGCGATCAACGGTGAGTCGCTGTTCCACCTCGGTCCCCTGGACCTGCCCACGGGGTCCCCGGAGCCGGCCGAGGCGATGGAAGCGGCGGCGGTCCGGCTGTTCGTGGACCGGGCCGCCGGTGTCCGGCAGGGCTTCACCCTCGACGAGTCGACCCTGGACGCCGTACTGGAGATCTGCCGGCGCCTCGACGGGATGCCGCTCGCCCTGGAGCTGGCCGCGGCCAAGCTGCGCTCGATGGGGGTGGAGCAGATCGCGCGCCGGCTCGACGACCGGTTCCGCCTGCTCGCCTCCGGCAGCAGGACGGCCCTGCCACGCCAGCGCACCCTGCTGGCGATGGTCGAGTGGAGCTGGGACCTGCTCGACGAGCCGGAGCGGATCCTCGCCCGCAGACTGTCCGCCTTCCCCGGCGGGGCGACGCTCGCGGCGCTCGAAGCGGTCTGCCCGGATGCGGAACTGCCCGCCGACGACGTGCTCTACGTGCTCTGCGCGCTGATCGAGAAGTCGCTGGTGCAGGAGGTGCGGGACGCCGAGGGCGAGTCCCGCTACCGGATGCTGGAAACCGTCCGCGCGTACGCGGCCCGACGCCTGACCGAGTCCGGCGACGACCTCACGGCCCGCTTCACGGCGTACCACCTGGGCCTGGCACAGCGGCACGAACCGCTCCTGCGTACCGGCGAACAGCTGCGTGCCACCGCCGTCTTCGACACCGAGCACGACAACCTCACGCACGCGCTACGGCTCGTACGCGAGGCCGGCGACCAGGAGACGGCGGTACGGTTCGGCGCCGCGATGTTCTGGTACTGGGGCATACGAGGGATGGGCAGCCAACTCGAGACCCACCTGGTGGCCGTGGCCGACTCGGCCGCCGACCGGACGGCCTCGGGCGGCGACTCGGCGGTGGACCGTGAGTTCCGTCCCGCCGGGCTGCTCCTTCGTATGTCCCAGGTCGCCTTCGCGGGCAGCGCACCGACGCCCGACGATCTGCTCGCCTCGTCCGACCCGTGGGTGCGGGCCGGCGCCCATCTCGCCAGGGACTTCGCCCTCACCGAGCAGGGCGACCTGGAGACCGGTGCGCAGTCGCGGATCGAGGCCTTGCGCGGCTTCGAGGCGGTGGGTGACCGCTGGGGGATCGTCCTCGCCCTGATGCCGATCGGCCGTGACCACTCCCTGCGCGGCGAGCACGCCCCGGCCGTCGCGGTCTTCGAACGGGCCGTCGTCCTCAGCTCCGAACTGGGCACCGAGGACTACCTCTACCTGAGCAAGGCCAGACTCGCCCGCGAGCGCCGGCGCAGCGGAGACCTCGACGGCGCCTTCCGTGATCTGCGCGCCGCACACCGCCAGGCCAGGGAGCGCGGCCAGCTGCGCCTCGAGGCCAACATCCTGGTCGGCCTCGCCAACGCGCACCGGATGTCCGGGGAGGTGGAGCAGGCGAACCGGACCCTGGACCACCTGGAGGCGCTGTCCCGCCGCCGCCCCGATCTCGCGGAACTCGCCCACGACCTGATCGTCAGCACCCGGATCGAGAACCGTCTCGCCGAGGGCCGCGCCGCCGAGGCGCGGGCGCTGCTGCCCGAGGCGGCGGGCGCGCTGTTCGGGCAGGGCGCCGGGGCGGGCCTCGCCTGGGTCGCCGAACTCCTGGGCGGTCTGCGGACGTTGGAGGGTGATCCGGTTACCGGAGCGACCTCCTTCGGGATCAGCGAGGTCATGCGCGGCGCCTTCGACGCGGGTGAGCCGGAGCTCCAGGGCCATGTGTCCCGCATGGTCGAGGCCCTCGGGGAGGACGGCTACCGGGCCGCGTACGGGAAGGGGGCGACGATGCCCCGGGGCGAGGCACGCGACTGGCTGGAGCGGGAGGCCTTGGAAGGCTGAGGGTTCGGGCGGTGGCGTCTGGTGGGTGGTGGGGGTGCGGTCGCCCGCGGCGGAGCCGCTGATGGATGCAGCTCGCCCCCGCCGCCCCTACCCGTCCCATCCCCCAGGGGCTGCTGCCCCTTCGACCCCGCTCCCAGGGGGCTCCCCGGCACTCAAAGGCCCCGCCCCCCACGGGCGGGTGGGGGCTCGGGACGGTGAAGGCCCCCTCGTCCTCAAACGCCGGACGGGCTGGGATGCACCGACCGGCGTTCGAGAGGCGCCCCCTGGTCAGCCGTTGTTCTTGCGGTACGCCCGCATGGCCAGCGGGAGGAAGACGACGACCATGCCGGCCATCCAGGCGAGGCTGCCGGTCAGCGGTGAGGCGACCGCGCCGTCGCCGAGGAGGCCGCGGGTGGTGTCGGCCATCAGGGACACCGGGTTGACGTCGGACCAGGCCTGCAGCCAGCCGGGCATGCCCTCGGGCTTGACGAAGACGCTGCTGGCGAAGGTGAGCGGCAGCACCAGGATGGTCATCAGGCCCTGCACGGAACCCGGGGTCTTGACCAGCATCCCGAGGTACACCGAGATCCAGGAGAAGGACATCGCGAAGGCGATGAGCAGACCGAGGGCGGCCAGCGCGGCCGGCACGGTGGTGTCGGGGCGGTACCCCATCACCAGTGCGAGGACGATCAGGGTGCCCAGGCAGACGGCGTACCGGATGAAGTCGGCGAGCACGGCGCCGATCAGCGGGGCCGAGCGGGCGATCGGCATGGACCGGAACCGGTCGAAGATCCCGGTGGCGGCGTCCGTGGTGAGGGCGACACCGATGCCGATGCTGGCCTGGAACACGGTCATGACCATGACGCCGGGGACAACCCACTGCAGGTACGCGTCCGGGTCGCCGCCGGAGATCGCCTTGCCGAAGAGGTAGACGAACATCAGCAGGGAGATGATCGGGGTGAGGACCACATCGACCAGCTGGATCGGGGACCTGAGGAACTTGGTGGCGCCCCGCCCGGCCAGGGCCAGGCTGTGGTGGAGCGTCGGCACGAGCCCGATCCGGGCCGGCTTGGTGTGTGCGGGCGTCGAAGCGGTGTCGGGGGCGAGGGTGTCAGTGGCCATGGCTGTGCAGTCCTTCCGGTAAGAGCGGGGCAGGCAGGGGGTCAGGCAACGGCGGGTTCGGCGTCCGGGGCGGCGGGTTCGGCGTCCGGGGCGGCGGGTTCGGCGTCCGGGGCGGCGGGTGCGTGGCCGGTCAGGGCGAGGAACACCTCGTCCAGGCTGGGCAGCCGCAGACCGAGCTCGTCGGCCGAGAGGCCGGCGCCGTCGAGCCGGCGGGCGACCGCGGAGACCAGCAGCGGCTCGTCGGCCGGCACGGTCAGCACACCCGACTCCTCGGCGGGGGTGTGCCCGGACAGTTCGGCCAGGATCGCGGCCACCTGCGGTACGTCGGCCGGCATGCTCGGGCGGACCTGAAGGATCTGTCCGCCGACGCGGCGCTTGAGCTCACCGGGCCGGCCCTCGGCGACCTTGCGGCCCTTGTCGAACACCGTGATGGAGTCGGCGAGCTGGTCGGCCTCCTCCAGGTACTGCGTGGTGAGCAGGACCGTGGAGCCGTCCGCGACCAGCCTCTTGACCACGTCCCAGACCTCCTGGCGGGCGTGCGGGTCGAGGCCCGTGGTGGGCTCGTCCAGGAAGAGGATCCGGGGCCGGCCCACCAGGCTCGCGGCCAGATCGAGCCGCCGACGCATACCGCCGGAGAAGGTGGCGATGGGACGCTTCGCGGCCTCGGCGAGCGAGAACTTCTCCAGGAGCTCCGCCGCCCGGGCCTTCGCGTCCCGCCGGGACAGACCGAGCAGCCGGCCGATCAGGACCAGGTTCTCGGCGCCGGACAGCGTCTCGTCCACCGAGGCGTACTGGCCGGTCAGACCGATCAGCTGCCGCACCCGCACCGGGTCCTTGGCGATGTCATGCCCTCCGATGACCGCGTGGCCCGCGTCGGGCCGCAGCAGCGTGGCCAGGATGCGCACGGTGGTGGTCTTGCCGGCGCCGTTGGGGCCCAGGACGCCGACGACCTTGCCGGCCGGGACCTCCAGGTCCACCCCGTCCAGGGCGGTGGAGTCCCCGTACTTCTTGACCAGTCCCTCGGCCCGGATCGCGTAATCCATCGTCGACTCCTCGTCAGCTGTCTGCCGTTCTCGATGGGCAGGACTCTGCCGGGGAGTGCTGACAGCCCACGGACAAGACGCTGACAAGGGCCGCCGGGTGCGCTGACAGGACGTACGAAGGCTGTCAGGAGAGAGCTTCTACATGCCCATGACCAGCCATGACAGAGATCACAGAGGTGGTCGCGACAGGCGTGAACCAGACGGGCTCGCGGTCCGTATGGATGTCCACAACGGCTCCACAAGGTCCCCACAGGCGCCACAATGAACGCGTATGACCGGTAAACACCGCGTTTCGCATCTTGCGATCATGATGAACACCGTAGAACCCTGGTTATCAAGATGCTGCGTATACGCGGCAGTTGGGGGGCAAGGAGCCGGTTGCCGGGCTTGCGGGGTGAGGGACCCCGTTCCGGACGGGTGCCGAGGGGGGCATCCTGCAACCGGAAGGTCGCAGTTGCATGTCTAATGCTGTGGAGAATGTGGTGACTGCGGCCCACCACTGATACGTCTGTGAAGGTCGAGGGGGATCTCGAGCAGACGTAAGGAAACGACATACACGCGCACCTGCGTGTGGGGGGATGACTCATGACGTCGACGCCGACGGGCGCCCGGCAGAACTTCGACCCGTCAGAAACCACTCAACTCAGGGTGCCCGGACATCGGACGGGCACCTTCCGCCGCATCAAGAAGACGCTGCCCAAGTACGACTACGAGCACTACAGCCGGCTGGCCGGCCCCCTCACACAGCCCGACCCGAACAAGCCGTACAAGGTGCAGTACCGGTCACTGATCTCTCAGGAGCCGCATCGCCTCAGGGTCGCCCTGATGCTCGCCGCCGCACCGCTGCTGTCCCTGGTCCTGCTGGCCTGGCTGCTGCAGCCCGAGCACTGGACCGAGCGGGACTACGTGGAATTCGAGTGGCTGCCCGCGCTCGACATCGTGATGCTCGTCTCGATCGGCCTGATCGAGTTCTTCCGCTGCATGAACGTGCTGTCGAACGCACACGCCACCCTGGTCGCCCGCGACCCGATCCCGGTCGTGCCCGAGACCGGCACGAGAGTGGCGTTCCTGACCTCCTTCGTGCCCGGCAAGGAGCCGTTGGAGATGGTGACGAAGACCCTGGAGGCCGCGGTCAAACTGCGCCACCGGGGCCTTCTGCATGTCTGGCTCCTCGACGAGGGCGACGATCCGGACGTCAAGGAGGTCTGCGCCCGGCTCGGCGTGCACCACTTCTCCCGCAAGGGCGTCGCGAAGTGGAACCAGGCCAAGGGCCCGCACCGCGCCAAGACCAAGCACGGCAACTACAACGCCTGGCTGGATGCGCACGGCGACGACTACGACTTCTTCGCCTCGGTCGACACCGACCACGTGCCGCTGCCCAACTACCTGGAGCGGATGCTCGGCTTCTTCCGCGACCCGAACATCGGCTTCGTCATCGGCCCGCAGGTCTACGGCAACTACGACAACTTCGTCACCAAGGCCGCCGAGTCGCAGCAGTTCCTCTTCCACGCGCTGATCCAGCGCGCCGGCAACAGGTACGGCTCCCCGATGTTCGTGGGCACCTCGAACGCCGTACGCATCAAGGCGCTCAAGCAGATCGGCGGCCTGTACGACTCGATCACCGAGGACATGGCCACCGGCTTCGAGATCCACCGGCACAAGAACCCGGCGACCGGCAAGAAGTGGCGCTCGGTGTACACCCCGGACGTGCTCGCGGTCGGTGAGGGTCCGAGCGCCTGGACGGACTTCTTCACCCAGCAGATGCGCTGGTCCCGGGGCACCTACGAGACGATCCTCAAGCAGTACTGGAAGGGCTGGTACTCGCTGCCGCCGAGCAAGCTCTTCAACTACACGATGATGATCATCTTCTACCCGATGTCCGCCCTCAACTGGATCCTGGCGGCGATCAGTTGCGCGCTGTTCCTGGGTCTGGGCGCCTCGGGTGTGAACATCGACCCGACCGTGTGGCTGATGCTCTACGGCAACGCCTCGGCACTGCAGATCGGCCTGTACATCTGGAACCGCAGGCACAACGTCTCCCCGCACGAGCCGGAGGGCTCCGGCGGTGTGGCCGGCATGGTGATGTCCGCGCTGTCGGCGCCGCTCTACGCGAAGGCGCTGGTCGACGCCGTCCTCCGCCGCAAGAGCAAGTTCGTGGTCACCCCGAAGGGCGATTCGGCCAGCCCGGACAGGTGGTTCGGTACCTTCCGGTACCACTGGTACTTCATCCTGATCTTCGGCGGGTCCATCACCGCCGGCTTCGTGTACGGGCACTCGCACCCCGCGATGATCATCTGGGCGATCTTCGCCATGCTGATCACCGCGACACCGATCTTCGTCTGGCGGCACATGCTGCGTCAGGCGAAGAAGAAGTCGGCCGACGAGCCGCAGGAGCCGCAGGGGCCGGTGGTTCCGCCGCAGCAGCAGTACCAGCCGCAGCCGCTGCCCACCCCCGCCCCGCACGCCCCGGCGCAGAAGCCGAGCTGGGCCGCCTCGAACGCGGGCAACGGGGGAAACGACCAGACCATGCAAATTGCCCTTGGTGGACTTGGGGGACGTAAGGAATGAACGACCGTGCAGGCCGCCGCCGCGCCCGTCGACTCGCGATAGGTACGGCGGTGGTGCTCGCGCTGGCCGGGATGAACGGGCCGTGGCTGTACCGCTTCGGGACCGAGAAATACCACCAGTACCAAATCAACAGACCCGAGTACAAAGCCGAGAACGGCAAGTGGGAGACCCTGGAGTTCCCCAAGGAGTTCCGCCAGAACACCATCCACGCGGCGCTGTTGCGCACCGGGAAGGTGCTGCTGGTGGCGGGGTCCGGCAACAACCAGGACAACTTCAATGCGAAGAAGTTCGACAGCCGGATCTGGGACCCGGTCAAGGGCACCATCAAGAAGATCCCGACGCCCAAGGACCTGTTCTGCACCGGCCACACGCAGCTCGCCAACGGCAACCTGCTGATCGCGGGCGGTACGAAGCGGTACGAGAAGCTGAAGGGTGATGTCACCAAGGCCGGTGGCCTGATGATCGTCCACAACGAGAACCCGGACGAGCCGATCACCCTGCCGGCGGGCACCAAGTTCACCGGCAAGGAGAACGGCCAGACCTTCGTGTCGAAGGACCCGGTCGTCGTCGAGCGGGCCGAGAAGGTCTTCGACAAGAAGACCGGCAAGTTCGAACGCAACGACCCGGGCCTCGGCCGTATCTACGTCGAGGCGCAGAAGTCCGGCCGCAAGTACGAGACCGGCACCCAGGACAACTACCGGATCCAGGGCCTGACCGGCACGGCTGCCCGCAACACCTACGGCATCGCGCAGAAGCTCGCGCTCGACAAGAAGGACTTCCAGGGGATCCGGGACGCCTTCGAGTTCGACCCGGTGGCCGAGAAGTACATCAAGGTCGACCCGATGAAGGAGGCCCGCTGGTACCCGACGCTCACCACCCTGAGCGACGGCAAGATCCTCAGCGTCTCCGGCCTCGACGACATCGGTCAGCTGGTGCCGGGCAAGAACGAGGTCTTCGACCCGGAGACCAAGAAGTGGACGTACCTGCCGAAGATCCGTCAGTTCCCGACGTACCCCGCGCTGTTCCTGATGCAGAACGGCAAGATCTTCTACTCGGGCGCGAACGCGGGCTACGGGCCGGACGACGTGGGACGTGACCCCGGTGTCTGGGACGTGGACACCAACAAGTTCACCAAGGTGCCCGGGCTGAGCGACGCGAACATGCTGGAGACCGCCAACACGGTCCTGCTGCCGCCCGCTCAGGACGAGAAGTACATGGTGATCGGCGGCGGCGGGGTCGGCGAGTCCAAGCTGTCCAGCAACAAGACCCGGATCGTCGATCTCAAGGCGGACAGCCCGAGGTTCGTGGACGGGCCGACGCTGGAGAAGGGGACGAGGTATCCGCAGGCGTCCGTGCTGCCGGACGACACCGTGCTGGTGTCGGGCGGTTCGGAGGACTATCGCGGGCGCGGTGACTCCAACATCCTGCAGGCGCGGCTGTACCACCCGGACACGAACACGTTCGAGTCCGTCGCCGATCCGTTGGTGGGGCGGAACTACCACTCCGGGTCACTGCTGCTGCCCGACGGGCGGGTGATGTTCTTCGGGTCCGACTCGCTGTACGGCGACAAGGCGAACACCAAGCCGGGTACGTTCGAGCAGCGGATCGAGATCTACACGCCGCCGTATCTCTACCGGGACGCGCAGCCCTCGCTGTCGGGCGGGCCGCAGACCATCGCGCGCGGCGCGTCCGGGACGTTCACCTCGAAGCACGCTTCGACGATCAAGAAGGTGCGGTTGATTCGGCCGAGCGCGTCCACGCACGTCACGGATGTCGACCAGCGGTCCATCGCACTGGACTTCACCGTGTCCGGCGACAAGATCAAGGTGAACGTGCCGAAGAACAAGAACCTTGTTCAGTCGGGGTGGTACATGCTGTTCGTCGATGACGATCAGGGGACGCCCAGTAAGGCGCAGTGGGTGAAGGTGCCGTAGCGCTCCCGCGGGTTCCTGGTTGGGTGCGGGAGCGCTGTGGCTGGTCGCGCACGCGCGGCGGAGCCGCACATGTCACAGCCCCGCACCCCTAGGAGGTTGACGCCTTCGCCAGTTTCAAGGCGTACTCCGCCCACCACTGGCCTGCCTTCGGGC
This sequence comes from Streptomyces fulvoviolaceus, assembly GCF_000718165.1. Lineage (GTDB taxonomy): Bacteria > Actinomycetota > Actinomycetes > Streptomycetales > Streptomycetaceae > Streptomyces > Streptomyces fulvoviolaceus. The sequence goes on from NZ_JOEY01000012.1 coordinate 206,692, forward strand.
CGCCCTTGCACTCTCCGTCCGACTCGCCTGGGCGCTTTACCCAGACGTACGCGTCCACCAGGTCGTCTGCCGTCTTCGTGGTCGGGGTTTCGCCGAGTGCCCTGCCCGGGGGGTTGCACCAGCGTTCGTCCGCGTCGCCGCCCGTGTAGGGGCCGTTGCCGTTGCGGCTGGTGTCGATCACGAAGTGTTTGCCGCCGACCTTGGCGGAGAGCTCCTTGCCGTACTTGATGGAGTCCTCGGTGGAGTAGAAGTTGGAGACGTTCACCGAGAAGCCGTCGGCCTTGTCGATGCCGGCCCACTGGAGGGGCTCGAAGATCTGGTCGGGGTGGCCCCAGCCGGCATTGCCCGCGTCCAGGTAGACCTGGGTGTTCTTCAGGGACTTGAGCTTGGTGATGGCGCCCTGGAGGAGGTCGTAGCGCTCCTCGTGGAACTCGTCCTGGGTGCAGCCGTCGACCAGGTGCAGTACGGCGTCGGGCTCCAGGATGACCGTGGCGGAGCGGTCGCCGATGCCTGCGGCCACGCCGTCGATCCAGGTGCGGTAGGCGTTGCCGTCGGCGGCGCCGCCCTGGGAGTACTGGCCGCAGTCGCGGTGCGGGATGTTGTAGAGGACCAGCAGCGCGGTGCGGTCGGCCTTGTCGGCGGCCTCGGTGAAGCCGCGTGCCTCCTGCTCCGGGTTCTCCGTGCCGATCCACTGGCCGGTGGGCTGCTCCGCGATCTTTCGGATCTGTTCGGCGTCGTCGTCCTTGCCCGCCTTGTCGTAGGTCGCGACCTGCTTCGCCGCGTTGCCGGCCGGGTTGACCCAGAACGGGTCGGCCTCCTTGGGCTGTTGAGTGATCCGGGCGCCGGAGCTCTCTTCCGGATCGTCCTTGTCCCCGCCCCCGGAGGATGAGCATCCAGCGATCAGTAGTGCCGCCCCCAGCACTGTCGCGGACGCTCGTACTCCGGCGGAAAGGAACGTGTCCCCCCTCATGCCGTACATCCAACTCCCCCTCGGGTGGCATGTGCCAAGTCTCAATCCTGACATACGTGGTGTGGGGCACACGAGATCGTCCGAGCCTTGTCTGAGAGCTGTTACAGCACCGAAGGTCGGGGTAGGCGCGCGCCTAACGGGGGCGGGCGGTAGGGGAAGGGGAGGGTGCTCCCATGCACTGGTCGACCCGAGAGATCCGGCTCGCCGCAGCGCTCGTGGAAGCGGCGGACACCCTTTCCGACGGATTCGACACCGCCCACTACTTACAACGCGTGGCCGACCACTGCGTGGAGCTGCTCGCCGCCCAGGCCGCCGGGATCATGCTGATCGACGGCGGCCGAACCATATCCCTGGCCGGCAGCAGCCGGCACGAGGCGATCGCGATCGAACTGCTGGCGGCCCAGCACCGCGGCGGGCCCTGCCTGGACAGCTACGGGTCCGGGCGGCCGGTGCCTGCCGTCTCCATCGCGGTGGCCCACGCGGACTCCCGCTGGCCCGCCTTCACCGAGCGGGCGCTGGCGCACGACGTCGCGGCGACCTTCGCCGTCCCGCTGCGCCGCCGCGAGACGCTGCTCGGCGCGCTCAACGTGTTCGTACCGACCCTGCCGGACAGCGGCTCGCCCGCCGGCGACCAGGAGCTGCTGGTGGCCCAGGCCCTCGCCGACGGGACGGCCGTGGGACTGCAGAACCATCGCGCGTTCACCGAATACCGCACGCTGTCGGGGCAGTTGCAGGAAGCGCTCTCCAGCCGCGTACGCATCGAACAGGCGAAGGGCATGCTCGCCGAGCGCTGGAACACCCGCGCCGACCTGGCGTTCGTGGCACTGCGACAGTACGCGCGCCGGCGCCGGCTGCCGCTGGACCGGGTCGCGACCGCGGTCATCGAACGGGTCGCGGACGACGCCGAGTTGCGCCGGGAGGCCGAGGGAACGGCCGGTGGACCTGCGTAGAACATTGGGCCACCTGGGCATATGACGGAGAGCCACCACTCCGGGACTTGGCGTCAGCCGCCCTCTAGGCCCCGGCCCGCATCCGTTCTAGAGTGCTTTCCATACGGCCCCAGCCCCCGGCCAAGGATTCACCCACCAGGGCTTTCCGAACCTCCCGCGCCGGTCGCCGGGTTACTCCCGCAACCCGTGCGCCCGCGGTTGAGGACCAGCCCGGTCGGCGGCTTCGGGGGGAGCAGGTCGCCGACCGGGCCAGGTGGCCCAGGTCGTTGGCACATGCGCGGAGCCCTAGAGACCGGTTCCCGTCAGATACGCCGAGACGATCACGTTGGCCGTGTAGCTGCGGCTCGCCCGGTCGAAGGTGCCCCCGCAGGTGATCAGCCGCAGCTCGGCCCGCCCCGACTCCCGCTGTCCGTACGCCTGTTGGGCGTCGAAGTGGTCGCGGGTGACGACCTGGACGTCGTCGACGGTGAACTCGGCGACCCTGCCGTCGTCGCGGATGACCCGGACCGTCTCACCCGGCTTGAGCGAACTGAGCTTGTAGAAGACCGCGGGCCGGGTCTCGGTGTCGACGTGCCCCACCATCAGCGCTGTCCCGGCCGCCCCCGGCTTCGCGCCGGCCGCGTACCAGCCGACGACTCCGAGCTGGTCGAAGGGCGGCGGATCGACGGCCCCCTGCCGGTCCAGGCCGCGGGCCACCACCGGCGCCTGCACGCCGAGGCCGGGGATGTCGATGCGCTGCGGCCGGGCGGCCCTCAAGGGCCTTGCGGCGGGCGGGAGTTCGACCTCCGCCGGCCGGCCGACGGCCGCCACGTCGCCCGTGGTCGGCGCGGATATGCCGTGCCGTACGTCGGTCACCTCGCGCCCCCACAGCCACAGCCCGAGCAGCAGGAGCACCCAGGCCACGCCGGTCAGGAGGCGGCCGGTGCCGGAGGAACGTTCACCGTCGGACATGGCCGTCAGTCCGTCCCGCGGCTCCGGCGGCTGCTCCGGAGCACGACGGCCACCGCGGCGACCGAGGCGAGGACCAGCCCGATCACGGCGTGCACCGTGCCGGGGCCGGCCGCGCCGCGGGCCTCCGCCGCGTTCACCGCGTTCACCGCGGAGAGGTGGGTGGCGGTGCCGCCGCCGCCCGCGTGGACGGGGGCGACGGGCGAGGCGTGGGCGGAGGGCTGCGATGTCGCTTTGCCCACGACGGTGATGTGGCCCTTCACCTCGACGTCGGCGCAGACGATCTTGACGTCGTACGACCCGGGCTCGATCGAGGAGCGGACCCGGGTCTCGCCGGCGAGGCCGCCGTCGGCGCTGGTGAGCCGGGCGTCCGCGACGAACGCCGCCGAGGCGGCGGTGGCCGTCTTGCCGGCGCAGCCGCGCACCCTGAGCGCGACGTCGGTGCCGGGGGCCGGAGACGAGGGGGTCACGGAGACGCTGCGGGCGTCGGCGTCGGCGGCGTCCGCGGCGGCCGTCGGAGTGAGGGCGGTGACGGCCAGCAGGCCCGTGCAGAGAGTGAGACGTAGGGAACCCATCGTGAACCTCCAGATATCTGGAGACTCCCTCGCGGGCCGGGGCCCCGCATCCGCTGCGGGGCCCCACTGCTCCGTACGGGTCGGGAATGGTTTCAGACGCGGTCGACCAGATCCGCGATCGAGTCCACGATCTTCGAGGGCCGGTACGGGAAGTCCTCGACCTGCTCGGGCCGGGTCAGCCCGGTGAGCACCAGGAACGTCTGCATCCCGGCCTCGATGCCGGCCAGCACGTCGGTGTCCATCCGGTCGCCGATCATGGCACTGGTCTCGGAGTGCGCGCCGATGGCGTTGAGCCCGGTGCGCATCATCAGCGGGTTCGGCTTGCCCGCGAAGTACGGCTTCTTGCCGCCGGTCGCCTTGGTGATCAGTGCGGCCACGGCGCCGGTCGCCGGGAGGGGGCCCTCGGTGGAGGGGCCGGTCTCGTCGGGATTGGTGGCGATGAAGCGGGCACCGCCCTCGATGAGCCGTACGGCCTTGGTCATGGCCTCGAAGGAGTAGGTCCGGGTCTCGCCGAGGACGACGTAGTCGGGCTCGTGGTCGGTGAGGATGTAGCCGATGTCGTGCAGCGCGGTCGTGAGGCCCGCCTCGCCGATGACGTACGCCGTGCCGCCCGGCCGCTGGTCGTCCAGGAACTGGGCGGTGGCGAGCGCCGAGGTCCAGATCGACTCGACGGGCACGTCCAGGCCCATGCGGCGCAGGCGGGCGTGCAGGTCGCGCGGGGTGTAGATCGAGTTGTTCGTGAGCACCAGGAAGGGCTTGCCGGACTCGCGCAGCTTCTTCAGGAAGGCGTCGGCGCCGGGGATCGGTACGCCCTCGTGGATGAGCACACCGTCCATGTCGGTGAGCCACGACTCGATGGGCTTGCGGTCTGCCATGTGCGGGATCTCCTGCCGTACGCATGTACGCGGTGCTGCGTGAGCCCCCAGCCTAGACAGTGGCCGGATCTTGGGGGAATGGCCAGATCGGGGCGGGTTGCCGAACGGTCGGGTCAGCGGCGTCGGCGGGCTGCCGCGAGGGTGCCGCCGGTGGCGAGGAGGAGGGCCGCGGCCGCGAGGGTGGCCGCGGTGGGGGCGAGTCCGGTGCGGGCGAGTTCGTCGGTGAACGGCAGTCCGTCGGGGGCGGAGGCTTCGGGGCGGGGCTGCGGGTCCGACGGGTCGGCGTCGATGCCGAACCGGTAGTCGTTCGACTGACCCACCCAGTCCCCGTCGTCGGCATGGCGTTGTACGACGGCCGCGTTGGCGGTGACCCGGTTCGGCACGGTGTCCGAGGTGACCGAGAGGCGCACCTTCACGGTGAGGGTCTTGCCGGGGGCCACGGTGAAGCCGCTGCCGAAGGCGCCGACGAGTTCGTCCTCGTCGGTGGCCTCGAAGCGGACGGGGCGGGGGCGCGAGCCGTCGTAGAACTCCAGGCGGGGCTGGGACGGTTCCAGGACCCGTCCCTCGTCGACGAGGACGACGACCGGGTGGATGTCCTCGCAGGTGCGGGAGGTGGTGTTGGTGAGGTCGAGGGACCAGGTGCCGTACCCGCCGCCGGCCTCGTAGGAGTCGGGCCCGCCGTGGATGCGGGTGGTGATGGGGAAGCTGCGGGCGCCCGGCGCCACACAGGCCGGCACCCGGCTGTCGGCGTACGCCGGGGCGGCGGCGGGGAGGAGGGCGGCTGCTGCAAGGCAGAGGGACAGGGGCGTGCACAGTCGCATGAACAGGTGATCCTGACGGGCGGGGCGGGCTCGGGTGCGGTGCCATTCCCTGCGGGGCCCCGAATGGCCCCGGATTTCCGCCCGATCGGCCGCACGCACGATCACAGCGCGGGCGGCGCGATCCGGGGTGCCGGGCGAGGTCGTATGGCGGCTGCGGGCCGGTGGGGGTTGGTCGCGCAGTTCCCCGCGCCCCTAAAGGCAGCTGCGGCAGCCGCCCGCGGCGAGAACCCGGCACGCACGATTACAGCGCGGGCGGCGCGATCCGGGGTGCCGGGCGAGGTCGTCGGGCGGGTGCGGCGCCGTCGTGGCTGGTCGCGCAGTTCCCCGCGCCCCTGGGTCGGCTCAGCTACGGGCAGTCGCTATGCCGCCGTAGCTGCGGGCAGTCGTGCCGCTGGGGCGGCACGGGTGGGCGCAGCGGCACCCCGCAGCGCCGGGCTGCGCGACCCACCCCCGCCCAGCCCCACCAACCCGCACCCGAACCTGCACGTCAACCGTCCCCCCGTCCGAACAGCGGCCCCAACAGCAGCTGCGCCGCCCCCTCAGCCACCCCGCCGGAGGCGACCCGTACCGGGACCGCGTCCGCACTCCGGGCGCGGGCGTCCAGGACGGCGGCGACGCCCCGTACGAAGGTCTCGGGGTCCGCGGCGACGGTCCGGCCGCCGAGCAGGACGAGGTCGATGTCCAGCAGCCCGACCAGGTTCGCGGCGCCAGCGCCCAGCACCCGGGCCGCCTCGCCGACCTCCTCGCGCGCGACCGCCGCCAGGCACAGCGCCTCGATGCAGCCCCGGTTCCCGCAGCCGCACACCGGCCCGTCCAGTTGGATCACCTGGTGGCCGAACTCCCCCGCCCCGGTCCGGGCCCCCCGGTGCACGGCCCCGCCGATGACGAGCCCCGCACCGAGCCCCGTACCGAGGTGGAGGTAGGCGAAGGACTCGCCCGCTCCGCCCACCGCGAGCCCGAGCGCCGCCGCGTTGGTGTCCTTGTCCACCACGACGGGCACGCCCAGCCTCCGCTCCAGCGCGTCCCGCAGGGGAAACCCGTCCCACTCGGGAAACCCAGTGACCCGGCGCAGGACACCCCGGCTGTGATCGAGCGGACCGGGGAGGGCGACGCCGACACCGAGCACGGACGCATCGGAAGTCCCCTCGCTCAGCAGCGCCTCGACTTCCCGTGCCGCCCCCTCGACCACCGCCTCCGCGCCCGCGCCGAGGTCCAGCGGCGACCGGCGTGCCGCCACCACCGCGCCGGTCAGATCGCACAGGACCACCGTCGACTCGTCCCGGTCCAGGTGCAGCCCCACCGCATGCCCGGCCCCCGGCACCAGCCGCAGCACCGTCCGCGGCTTGCCGCCGGTCGACGCCCGGTGGCCCGCCTCCGTCGCGAGCCCCTCCTCCCGCAGCCGCCCGGTGATCTTGCTGACGGCCTGCGGGGTGAGCCCGGTGCGCTCGGCGAGTTCGAGCCGGCTGATGCCCTCCCCACCCGCCGTGCGCAGCAGGTCCAGCACCAGCGCGGCGTTGTGACTGCGCAGGGCCGGCAGATTGACGCCGCCGTTCGTCCTGTTCACACCACCCATTCTCCCCATCGCTTGCACTTTGGCAACAGCGTTGCGAAAGTAGAAGCCATGACAGGTACGACTGCTAACCCAGGCACTCCGGGCACTCCCCTCCGTGTGGGCCTCGTCGGCTACGGCCTCGCGGGCTCCGTCTTCCACGCCCCGCTGATCGCCGCCACCGAGGGCCTCGCGCTCGACACGGTGGTCACCTCGAACCCCGAGCGGCAGCAGCAGGCCCGCGCCGAGTTCCCGGACGTCCGCACGGTCGCCACGCCGGACGAGCTGTTCGACCGGTCCGGCGACCTGGACCTGATCGTCATCGCGTCCCCGAACAAGACGCACGTGCCACTCGCCACCGCCGCTCTCAAGGCCGGTCTGCCGGTCGTGGTCGACAAGCCGATCGCCGGCACGGCGGCCGAGGCACGCGCGCTGACGACCCTCGCCGAGGAGCGCGGCCTGCTCCTCTCCGTCTTCCAGAACCGCCGCTGGGACAACGACTTCCTGACCCTCCGCAAGCTGCTCACCGAGGGCGAGTTGGGCGACGTATGGCGCTTCGAGTCCCGCTTCGAGCGGTGGCGTCCGCAGCCCAAGGGCGGCTGGCGTGAGTCCGGTGACCCGGCAGAGATCGGAGGTCTGCTCTACGACCTCGGCAGTCACCTCGTGGACCAGGCGCTGTTCCTCTTCGGCCCGGTCGTCTCCGTGTACGCCGAGTCGGACATCCGCCGCCCGGGCGCCTCGGTCGACGACGACACGTTCATCGCGCTCACGCACGCGAACGGGGTGCGGACGCACCTGTACGCCACCGCCACCACCGCCCAACTCGGCCCGCGCTTCCGGGTGCTGGGCTCGAAGGCGGGCTATGTGAAGTACGGCCTGGACCCGCAGGAGGCGGCCCTGAAGGACGGAAAGCGCCCAGGTCCGGGTTGGGGCGAGGAGCCCGAGGCGCTGTGGGGCCACGTGGGCGCCGGCGAGTCCCCCCTGACGGGTGGCGGCCGCCCCGAGCCGACCCTCCCGGGCGACTACCCGGCCTACTATGCGGCCGTGGCGAAGGCCCTGCTCGACGGCGGTCCCAACCCGGTGACCGCACTGGAGGCGGCTGCCGCCCTCGACGTACTCGAGGCGGCCCGCCGTTCGGCCCACGACGGAGTGGCGGTGAAGCTGTGACGCACAACACCGAGCTGACCCCGAAGTTCCACCCTGAACTCACCCCTCCCCTGGAGGAGTTGGAGGCGCAGGAGCGCCGCCTGGTGTTCCGCCAGTTCACCTACGAGGACGCGTGGGCGCTGGGCTCCCTCATCGTCGAACTCGCCCGGGAGCGCCAGGCCCCCGTCGCCGTCGACATCCACCGCGCCGGCCAACAGCTCTTCCACGCGGCCCTGCCCGGCTCCACCCCCGACAACGACGCCTGGATCGACCGCAAGCGCCGGGTCGTCGAGCGTTACGGCTCCGCCTCCTACCTGGTCGGCGCCCGCTTCCGCGCCAAGGGCACGACCTTCGAGGAGTCCTCCCGCCTGGACCCGGACGAGTACGCGGCCCACGGCGGCTCCTTCCCGATCAACGTGGAGGGCGTGGGCGTGATCGGCGCGGTGACGGTCTCCGGTCTCCCGCAGCTGCAGGACCACAAGTTCGTGGTGGAGGCGCTGGAAGAGTTCCTGACCAAGTAGCACCGCATCACCCTCAGGGGCGCGGGGAACTGCGCGACCAGCCACGACGGGCTCGCACCCGCCGAACCCAGCGCAGTCCCCCACCCCTCAGGCGTCCTTGAACTCCTGGCGCTGCCGACCGAGCCCCTCGATCTCCAGCTCCACCACATCCCCCGCCCGCAGGAACGGCTTCGGCTCAGGCTGCCCCAACGCAACCCCCGCCGGCGTACCCGTGTTGATGACGTCCCCGGGGTACAGAGTCATGAACTGGCTGACGTACCGCACGACTTCCCCCACAGGGAAGATCTGCTCGGCGGTCGTACCGTCCTGCTTCAACTCCCCGTTGACCCACAGCTTCAGCGACAGGGCCTGCGGATCCGGCACCTCATCCGCGGTCACAAGCCACGGCCCCAGCGGATTGAACGTCTCGCAGTTCTTCCCCTTGTCCCAGGTCCCGCCCCGCTCGATCTGGAACTCCCGCTCGGACACGTCGTGCGCCACCGCGTACCCGGCGACATGCCCGAGCGCGGTCTCCGCCGACTCCACATACCGGGCCGTACGTCCGATGACGACCGCCAGCTCGACCTCCCAGTCGGTCTTCACCGACCGACGAGGAACGAGCACGGTGTCGTGGGGCCCTACGACCGTGTCCGCGGCCTTGAAGAAGATCACCGGCTCGGCGGGCGGCTCGGCCCCCGTCTCGCGGGCGTGGTCGTGGTAGTTCAGCCCGATGCACACGATCTTGCCGATCCGGGCGACCGGCGGTCCGACGCGCAGCCCCGTGGCGTCCAGCGCGGGCAGTTCCCCGGCCTCGGCGGCCGTACGGATCCGGCCCAGCGCCGCGTCGTCGGCGAGCAGCGGTCCGTCGATGTCGGGAATGACGCCGGACAGGTCCCGCAGGACGCCCTCGGCGTCGAGCAGCGCGGGCGTCTCCGTTCCCGCCGTACCGACTCGCAGCAGCTTCATGATCACAATCTCCCTCGATCGCGGGGCGTCGACCGATGGGTGCAGCCATCGGATGACTGGTCGATCCTCCAAGGTCACGGTCCAGTCCGCAATACCCGGTTCACGGACTGGACCGTCACCGCGCTGGTCAGCGATAGAGCACGGCCCGCTCCACCGCACTCCACGTCGTACTGGTCACCACATACAGCGCGGCCGCCAGCGGCACCACCGCCACGGTGAAGAGCGTGAAGAAGGACATGAACGGCATGACCTTGCTCATCGCCCCCATCCCGGGCACCTGCTCGCCGCCGGCCACCGGCACCACGGAATTCGCGGCCATCATCCGCTTCGTACGCCAGTAGTTGAAGCTCGCCACCACGGCGACGATCGCGAACAGGCCGACGTACACGAGCCCGGCACCCCCGAGCGCCCCGCCGTCGCCGAGCGCGTCCGCCCAGCGGTCGCCAAGAGGCGCGGCGAAGAGCTCATGGCCGAGGAGTTCGTTCGCCTGCCCGCCGATCGTCGTGTTGGAGAACAGGTGGTACATGAGGAAGAACGCGGGCATCTGCAGCAGGCCGGGCAGACAGCCGGACAGTGGCGAGACCTTCTCCTCGGCGTGCAGTGCGAGCACGGCCTTCTGCAGCTTCTCGGGGTCCTGCTTGTGCTGCTTCCGCAGCTCGGCGATCTTCGGCTGCAGCGCGGTACGGGCCTTCTGCCCGCGCGCGGCGGCCCGTGACAGGGGATGCACGAGCAGCCGTACGAAAGCGGTGAACAGGACGATCGCGGCGGCGGCCGCGGTGGCGCCGAACAGCGGTTGGAGCAGGTCGGCCAGGTGCTGGACCAGGTCGGCGAAAACGGACATGGGTGAGCCCTCCGGGGGTCTCGTCGTGCCGGGGTGGGAAAGGCGGCATGACGACCCACGCAGGGTCAATGTCGTGGAAAAGGCCCTACGCGACGGTCGCCGGGAGGGCGTGTCCCGGCGCTCGGGGGCGGGTGCGGCCCCTCGCGTCGGGGTCGCGTTGCGGCAGGAAGGCCGTACGGCGGTCCCGGTCGCGGATGGCCGTACGGACCCGGGTGGGCGGCACGGCGGGCGCGCAGCGCGCGGTGAGGAGCGAGCAGGCGGCGAAGGCTGAGCCGGCCGCGGCGGTCGCGGCGAGCGCCGCGAGGGCGGAGAGGCTGCCGGTGTCGAGCAGCGCGATCTCGACGACCAGGATGAGCAGCACGGCGGCGGGACGCGGGTTCACCCAGCTGCGGATCACGGCTGCTCCTCCTGTCTCTCGTACGGTCGCTCGTCCGGTCCTTTGGTTATACCTGATCGACCACGACCGGCTGCAACAGCCGCTTGGGCTTGAGCAGCGCCCGGCTGACCGGATTCGCCGGGTCCGGGTCGAGTCCGGGGCCCGGCAGCATGAGAACGTCCTCGACCGGTACGACGAGCCCGCAGGCGGAGCACTCGCCGTACGGCCCGATTTCGGTGCCGCAGTCGGCATGCTGGAAGGAGCGGAGCACGGTCCCGTCGTAGTGCTCGCGGCCCCAGAGGCCGAGCGCCCGCAGGGTGGGCCACAGCGCGATGCCGCGGTCGGTGACGACGTACTCGTCGCGCGGCGGCGACTCCTGGTAGCGGCGCTTCTCGAGGATCCCCTCCTCCGTGAGCATCTGGAGGCGGGTGGCCAGGACGGCGCGCGGGATGCCGAGGTGGACGAGGAAGTCGTTGTACCGCCTGACGCCGTAGAGCGCGTCGCGGACGACGAGGAGCGTCCAGCGCTCGCCGACGACCTCCAGCGCGCGGGCGATCGAGCACTCCTGCGTCGCGTAGTCCTTGCCCAGTGCCATGACGTCCACCTTAGCCACTTTGCGACATGTCAGTTCGGTGACCGAACCGACCCTGTTACGGTACTGGACATGACTAGGTTCAGTGAACGAACCCTGACGGAGGCGAGGAGTACGGCGGCGCCCGTGGCACCGGCCGGCGCCACCCTCGCCCTGACCAGCGCCGCCACCGCCGTGGCCCTGATGACGTACACCGCGCCGATGGTCACGCTCCCCGACATCGCCGCCGCCCTGCACACCCCTCTGTCCGCCCAGGCCTGGCTCCTGAACGGCACCCCGCTCGGTCTCGCCGCCCTCCTCCTGGTCGCCGGCAGCCTCGCCGACGACTACGGCCGCCGCAGGGTCTTCGTCGCGGGCACCCTGGCGCTGGGCATCACCACGGCCCTCGGCGCGTTCGCCTCCACGACCTGGCTGTTCACGCTCGTCCGCATCGCCCAGGGCGCGGCCAGCGCGGCCCTCCTCGCGAGCAGCCTCGGCCTGATCGTGCACGCCTTCCCGACCCCGGCCGGCCGACTGCGCGCGACCGGAGTGTGGGGCGCGTTCGTGAGCGGCGGCATCGCGGTCGGCCCGATCGTCACCGGGGCGATGCCGAACTGGCGAGTGTCGTACGGCGTTCTCGGCGCCGCGACTCTGGTCGTGGCCGCCTTGTCGGTGCGGGGGCTGTCGGAGTCCCGCGCCCCGCGCGGCGGCCGCCCCGACCTCGCTGGAGCGGTGACCTTCGGGCTGGCCCTGGTGGCCCTGGTGGCGGCACTGACGCTGGGCCGGGAGGGCTGGCTGCGCGCACCGGTGGGCCTGTTGCTGCTGGCCTCCGCTGCCCTGCTGGGCCTCTTCGTCCTCGTCGAGCGACGCTCACGGACCCCGATGATCGACCTGGGCCTGCTCCGCCACGCCCGCTTCCTCGCGTCGTCCTCCGGCGGGCTGTTCACGGGGCTCACGGTGATCGGCCTGTTCAGCTTCCTCCCCGCACTGCTCCAGCAGACGCTCGGCCTGTCCGCGATGGACACGGCGTGGCTGTTCCTGCTGTGGTCCGGGCTGTCCTTCGCCGTGGCCCTGCAGGCGCGGCGGCTGGCGGGGCGGGTGCCGCCGCGGTGGCAACTGGCGCTGGGTTTCTCTCTGCACGCGGCGGGCGTTCTGTCCATGCTGGGCGCCCTCGACGCGGGCTCCTGGGTCCGGCTGCTGCCCGGCCTCGTGGTGGCCGGCGTGGGCAGCGGCCTGCTGAACGCCGCGCTGCCGCTGCTCGCGGTGGAGTCGGTCCCGGCTCAGCGGGCGGCGATGGGCTCGGGGGCGCAGCAGACGTTCCGGTACATCGGGTCGTGCGCGGGGGTAGCCCTGACCATCGCGCTCGCGACGTCTTCCGGCGGAGGACTGGCGCGGGGTGCGGATGTCGCGATGGTGGTGTCGGCGGGGCTGTCGGTGGTGGCGGCGGCTTCGGTGGTGCTGCTGCGGGAACGGGCGTGATTTTTTGAGGGGCTAGCGGGGCCGCATCGAGACCAGCTTGCCCCACACCACCAGGCGGTATCTGGACGTGTACTCCGGGGTGCAGGTGGTGAGGGTGACGTAGTAGCCGGGTTCGGTGTAGCCGTAGGCGGGGCGGACCGTGGAGCGCGGGATATTGCTGATCACGGTCGCGTCGCGGGCCGAGGTCTGCGGCAGCGTCCTGTCCACGGCGTACGTGTAGACCGCGCTCTTCGTCTCGACCTCGATGGTGTCCTCGGGCGCGAGCCGGTTGATGTACCGGAAGGGCTCGCCGTGGGTGTTCCGGTGCCCGGCGAGCGCGAAGTTCCCTGACTGGCCCGGCTGTTGGGTGCCGGGGTAGTGGCCGACGTAGCCCTTGTTGAGGACGTTCTGCTTGCCGACGCCCTCGGCGACGGGGACGCGGAGGTGGAGGCGGGGGATGGTGAGGATGGCGTAGGCCTGGGACCAGCGGGGTGGTTCGGCGGAGGCGGGTCGGGCGCCGACGGACCGGACGGGCTTCTCCGTCGGGGACGGTGAGGGGGAGGCCGTACCGGAATCGGAGTCTTCCGGCGGATCCTGCTCCCACTCCCGCTCCAGGGCCTCGACCTGCCGCTTAGCGCCCTCCCTCGCCTCCCGGTTGGTCCACCACAGCTGGTGGGCGACGAGGAGCAGGAGTACGACCCCGACGGTGACGAGGAGTTCGCCGCCGGTCCACACCGCACGTCGGCGCAGGGCGCGGCGGCGTCGGATGCCGTGGTGCACGACGTGCGGCCGCATGCGTACGCCTCCTCGACCGGGGCCGCCCGCACGATAAGGGCGCGGGCTTCAAGTCACCAGCCCAAGAGCCGTCTTGGCGGCCGGGAACCCAAGGCGCGTCCGAGATACCGAACTTCCTCCATTGGTTTTAGAAAGGGCTTGCATAACCCTCGACAACCTCACGGGCCACACCCGATGCTTCGGATGCCATCAGGGGGACAGGTCTCGGCACCGGGTCAGGGAACCGGCGCCGTACACATCGGAGTTCGGAGTAGCCATGATCCGACGCAGAACGCTGCTGACAGCCGCAGGAGGCTCCCTCCTCGGCAGCGCCCTGGCGACGGGCACCGCACACGCGGACGCCACGATCGCCGTCAACCCCGGCACCTCGTACGGCACTTGGGAGGGCTGGGGCACCTCCCTGGCCTGGTGGGCCAACGTGTTCGGCGCCCGGGACGACTTCGCCGACATCTTCTTCACGAGCAAGTCGACGTCCTACAACGGCACGTCGCTCCCCGGCCTCAACATGAACATCGCCCGCTACAACCTGGGCGCGTGCAGCTGGAACACCGTGGACGGCGAGTCCATGGTCGCCTCGGCCAACATCCCCGCCTTCAAGCAGATCGAGGGCTTCTGGCAGGACTGGAACAACGAGGACCCGACGTCCTCGGCCTGGGACTGGACGGCGGACGCCAACCAGCGGGCGATGCTGGTGAAGGCGACGGCGAGGGGCGCGACCTCCGAACTGTTCGCGAACTCCCCGATGTGGTGGATGTGTTCGAACCACAACCCGTCGGGGGCCGCGGGCGGCGGCAACAACCTCCAGACGTGGAACTACCGCCAGCACGCGTCGCACCTGGCCGCGACCGCCCTCTACGCCAAGAACAACTGGGGCGTGAACTTCGCGACGGTCGACCCCTTCAACGAGCCCTCGTCGTCCTGGTGGACGGCGACCGGCACGCAGGAGGGCTGCCACATGGACTCGACGGTCCAGGCGGCCGTACTCCCGTACATGAGAAGCGAGTTGGACGCACGCGGCCTGACGGGGACGAAGATCTCGGCCTCGGACGAGACGAGCTACGACCTCGCCCGCACCACCTGGAACTCCTTCAGCTCGACCACGAAGGGGTATGTGAACCGGGTCAACGTCCACGGCTACCAGGGCTCGGGCGGCCGTAGGGACCTGCTGTACACGGATGTCGTCACGACGGGCGGCAAGCCGCTCTGGAACTCGGAGACGGGCGACAGCGACGGCACCGGCTACAACATGGCCTTCAACCTCCTCTACGACTTCCGCTGGCTGCACCCGACGGCCTGGGTCTACTGGCAGGTCATGGACCCGACCGCGGGCTGGGGAGTGATCAAGTACGACGCGAGCACCTTGCAGGCCGGCGCGGTCGAGAGGAAGTACTACGTGTTGGCGCAGTTCGCCCGTCACATCCGCCCGGGCATGAAGATCATCGACACCGGCTCCAGCTACGCGGTCGCAGCCTACGACTCGACGGCGAAGCGCCTGGTCATCGTGGCCCTGAACACCTCCACCTCCGCCCAGACCCTGACCTTCGACCTCTCACGGTTCACGACGGTGACGGGCGGCTCCGGCGGCCTGGTCCCGCGCTGGAACACGGTGACGACGGGCGGGGACGCGTACGCGTCGTACTCCAACACCTACCTGAGCGGGAAGACGGTCGCGGTGCCGTTCGCGGCGAAGGCGGTGCAGACGTTGCAGATCGACGGGGTGAGCATCTAGAACGGACGTCCACACCCCAGGACTCCAAGTCCCCAGGACTCGGGACTCTGGACTCCGGGAAGGACACCCCGCTCATGCTCGCGTCCGTTGCCACCGAGTGGCTGTGGCTGATGGCAGCCACAGCCACCGTCGTCCACTGCGGCGCCATGGCGCGCTGGATCCCCGTCCAGAGATTCTGGAGGGCGTATCCCTTCATCTGGGTTCTGTGCCTGGCGGGCATGATCGCCGTCGGCCGTTCGGCGGGCTTCTCCCTGGCGGCCATGCTCGTCATGTACGCCTTCTCCCTCATCGGCCTCACGATCGGGATGTTCCCGTCCCGCAAGCTGTTCACGAGGTGGAGCGCCGAGATCAACGCGGGCGAGACCCCCGAGGACTACGACTATCCGCGCTCCCATCTCACGTTCTGCGTGGTCGTCGTGGTCGTCATGCTGTTCGCGGCGTTCGCACTGACCCGCTGATCCACCTCTGGGACGATCTGAGAAGTCAGGACCTCCCGACGATCTACAGATCCGCGGGCTGGCCTGGGGATACCTCTCCCTTTGCCACGGCCCGGCAGTACCGTGTCATGCATGCGCCCCGACACGCCTGCCGAGAACGTCGACCACACCGCCGAAGCGGCACGCCTGGAGCGGACCGCCGACCGGTATCCCGAGGACGCCGAGGCCCTGCTCCTGCAGGCCGCGGCCCACCTGGAACTGGCCGGCGACCGCACCGCCGCGACCACCCTCTACGACCGCCTGCTGTCATCGCATGACAGCTTGGAGAACCCCTTCCTGGTACGAGCCCTGAAGGCCTCCAACCTCTGGGAGTACGGCCACGAGGCAGAGGCCCGGGCCATCATCGAGGGCATCCGCTCGGCGTCCCCCCGCGACCCGGCCCCGTGGGTGATCGTGGCGGAGTCATTGGAAGCCCACGACGAGCTGGAACAGGCGCAGCAGACATTCACGGAGGGAGCGGAACTGCTCCTGACGGACGTGGCAGAGCCCCCGTACTCGACGCATCCGCTGTTGTTCGGCCGCCACCGGGTCCGCCGCATGCTGGGCGTGGGCCACGACGAGTTGGACATGCTGGCGGACACGCTCCACTCCTCCCCCGTCTCCCTGGACGAACTCCACGACCCGAAGCGGGTCTGGTCCCTCGGCTCGGACAACCCGGCGGAGCTGGCGGCGGAGATCTCGCGTCTGCGCGCGGAGTTGGGCACATACCGGGAGGCGTTGTCCCGCCCGTTCCCGGTGGCGGTCCTGCACTGGCCGGCGGGTGAACTCTCGGAACTGGTGGCGGCGTATCCGACGCTGGCGGAGGAGTACCCCTCGCATGAGGAGCACCTGGCGACGATAGAGGGGTCACTGCGGGAGCTGGCGTCTTCGGGGACACCGAACCTGGGAATCGTGACGGGGACGGTCCCGTCGTACGAGGCGTTCGCGGCGTCGGAGGGGTCATCTCCGGCGGACACGACGCTGCTCCCCCAGTACGCGACGACGCTCGCGGCGCGGGGGCGTGCGGTGGAGTGGCCGCCGCAGCGGGGGACGTCGTGCTGGTGTGGTTCGGGCCAGCCGTACCAGGAGTGCCACGGCTCGTAACGGCCCCGCACCCACCGGCGGCAAGCCGCTAAGCGGACCCGGCGTGCTGGCGAGGCGCGACCGCGTCCGTCAGCCCCGGCCAGGAACACAGCCGACCCGACCACAAACTTGGCTCGGCCACCCGTCTCCCCGGGCCGCCCGCTCGCTTCTCACCCGTGCTGGAGCGGCCTGGGTCAAGGGTGGCCCGCAGGGCCATCGCCGAAGGCGACGCGCAGCGCCCTTGATGCAGGCCGCGGAAGCACGACACTGCAAAGAAGCGGGCGGCCCAACGGCACCCATACAGAAACGGGGCGCCCAGCCCCCTCTTCGGATCAGGCTGGCCGTCTGGCTCCGAGTATTGATCACCTTTCGACGCAAGGCCTTCGAATGTCAGTGACTCCTGTTAGAACTGATCCATATCGGTACCGGGGATCAGAGGAGCGGGCGTGGCTGAGTCGGGGGACCTGAAGCATCCAGGCGTCTACGAGAAGCTCGTCACGCAGGACCTGCACGATCAGCTGACCCAACTCGAAGCCGCGGGATGGAAGGCCATCGACGCGGAGGTCAGCGAAGAATCGACACCGATCGTGCTCGCCCGGCACATCGGTGAGGCAGTCGGGCGCCGGTTGGCTCAGCTGCCGCATGCGAAGCAGGTGGCAGCCGCCAACCAGATCATGCAGTCGCTGGCCACAAACGCGCCCGACCCGGACCTGGACGGGATCGGCAGCAGCATCGCCGATGGCCCTCGCCAGCTGCTAGCGCTCGCCAAGCAGGAGGCGCCCGGCGTCTACGCGATCCGCCCCCTCACGCCTCTCTCCGAAACCTCGCTGATCACGAACTCCCCGGAAGATCCCAGCCTGGGCGCGGAGTTGAGAGCCGAGCTGGCCACGGCAGACCGCATCGATCTCCTCTGCGCCTTCGTGAAGTGGTACGGCATCCGAGTCCTGGAAGACTCCCTGCGCGCCGCGAAGGAGCGGGGCGTACCGATCCGTGTCATCACGACGACCTACATCGGTGCCACTGATCGCCATGCCCTCGACCGACTCGTCCGCGATTTCGGCGCCGAGGTCAAGGTCAACTACGAGCTCCGGTCGACACGACTGCACGCGAAGGCATGGCTGTTCCGCCGGAAGAGCGGCTTCGACACCGCGTACGTGGGCAGCTCCAACCTGTCGAAGGCCGCACTCCTCGATGGCCTGGAGTGGAACGTACGGCTGTCGTCCATCGCCACGCCCGCGGTACTCAACAAGTTCGAGGCGACCTTCGAGGCGTACTGGAACGACATCGCCTTTGAGGCATACGACCCTGACAACCACGGCGAACGCCTTGACCAGGCCCTGGCGCAGGCAAGCGGCACGACATCCGCGACCGACCTGAAGATCAACCTCTCAGGCTTGGAAGTACGACCCTTCCCGCACCAACGGGACATGCTCGAACGCCTCCGTGTCGAGCGAGAGATCCGAGGACGGAGTCGCAACCTCCTCGTCGCAGCCACCGGCACCGGCAAGACCGTGATGGCGGCCTTGGACTACCGCAACCTGTCCAAGACGCTGGGCACCGGACAGTTGAGGTTGCTGTTCGTGGCCCACCGCAAGGAGATCCTCAGGCAGTCCTTGCGCATGTACCAAGAGGTCCTCGACGACGCCTCCTTCGGAGAATTCCTCCATGGCGGCCAGGAGCCAAAGTCCTGGGACCACGTCTTCGCAAGCGTCCAGTCCCTCAACGTCCGCCGCCTGGAACAGCTGGCACCTGACCACTTCGACGTCATCGTCATCGACGAGTTCCACCACGCCACCGCTGCCACCTATCGACGGGTCCTCGACCACTTCGAGCCGAAACAGCTGCTGGGCCTCACCGCCACTCCTGAGCGCATGGATGGGCTCAACGTCCAGGACGAATTCTTCGACGGCCGCATCGCTGCGGAGCTGCGTCTCTGGGAAGCCCTGGAGAACGACCTCCTCTGCCCCTTCCACTACTTCGGAATCCCAGACGGCACGGACCTGACGAACCTCGGCTGGAGCAAGGGAACCTACACCGACAGCGAGCTCGGGAACCTCTACACAGGCGACCACGCCCGCGCCCGCATCGTGGTCAAGCAGATCCGGGACAAGGTGTCCAACCCCGGAGCCATGCGGGCCCTGGGCTTCTGCGTGACCAAGTCCCACGCTCACTTCATGGCCGACTTCTTCCGGAAGGCGGGCTTCCAGGCCGTGGCGCTGGACAGCGACTCGCCGTCCGCCGTACGCGCCCAGGCACTCGCAGACCTGCGCGACGGCAAGCTCCAAGTCATCTTCTCCGTCGACCTGTTCAACGAGGGCCTGGACATCCCCGACGTCGACACGCTGCTGCTTCTGCGCCCCACCAACAGCGCCACGATCTTTCTCCAGCAGCTCGGCCGGGGGCTACGCCGCACGGAGACGAAGCCGGTACTCACCGTCCTCGACTTCATCGGCCAGCACAGGGCGGAGTTCCGCTTCGAGGAGCAGTTCCGGGCCCTGACGAACCTCTCCCGCAACCGGCTCGTCGATCACATCGAGCACGATTTCCCGCAGCTCCCCTCCGGATGCCAGATCATCCTGGAAGGCAAGTCCAAGGACCTCGTACTCGACAACATCCGCACCCAACTGGGCGCCACGATCAAGACTTTGGTCAACGAGGTCAGGGCATACAGCACGCACCGCCTGGCTGACTACCTCCACGAAAGCCGTCGTGAAATCAAGGAGCTGTACAAGAGCGACAACTCGTGGACGTCCGTCCTCCGGAGGGCAGGCCTGGTCAAGGACCCCACGCCCTCGGAAGAAGCGGC
Source organism: Streptomyces fulvoviolaceus (assembly GCF_000718165.1). GTDB lineage: Bacteria > Actinomycetota > Actinomycetes > Streptomycetales > Streptomycetaceae > Streptomyces > Streptomyces fulvoviolaceus. The sequence goes on from NZ_JOEY01000012.1 coordinate 226,127, forward strand.
CCTCCTCAAGCGCGTCCACGCCTTCCTCCACGTCGACGACCCTGACCGAGCCGAGGCCTACCTCCGCCTCCTCTCCGACGACGCTCCGCCCTATGACTCCCTGGGTTCAACCGACCAGGCGTACGCCCGCATGCTGTTCTTCAACCTGTGGGACAACGCGGGTGGCTTCGCCAGCTACGAGGAAGGCCTCGATTCCCTCCGCGCTCAAGGGGTGTTCCGCGATGAACTCCGTCAGGTGCTGTCCTATGTCGTGGAGCAGGCGGACCACTTCCCTCTCACCCTCCCGGACAGCCACGGCCACATCCCCCTGAAGGTCCACAGCTCGTACAACCGCTCCGAAATCCTTGCTGCTCTCGGCGTAGCGCGCTTCGGCGGTCAGATGCCTAGGTCCTTCGCTCAGGGCGTCCAGTGGGTCGAAGAGATCCAGACCGATGCTCTCCTCATCACCTTGGAGAAAAACGAGAAGGACTTCTCCCCCACCGTCCGGTACAAGGACTACGCCCTGAGCCCGACGCTCTTCCACTGGGAATCCCAGAACGCGACTGCCGCCAACTCACCGACAGGTCTGCGCTACCAGAACCACAAGCACCAGGGCAGCCACGTCCTCCTGTTCATGCGCCGCTACAAGAACACAGACATCGGCAAGTCCCAACCGTGGATGCTCCTGGGCCCCGCAGCCTATGACGACCACACGGGCAGCAAACCGATGGCGATCACGTGGCGACTGGAGCATGAGCTACCGGCTGATGTGTGGACGTATGCGACGATCACGGCGAGTTGACCCAGTGAGCGCTACATCGAAACCCGCCCTACCTCAACCCACACGTAGCCATTAGCTGATCGGCTGCCGCGGATCACGGACGATTTCTCCGGCTCTTTGAAGGAAGACGGCATGGGCCTGCGCCATCTCTTCTCTAGCCAGGCCGAAGTTGGACCAAGCTGCGCTCAAGCCCGCAGAACTCACGTTCTCCACCTGTAGCAAGGAGCTCACCGCCGCCACGGACTTCCCCGTCAGCGAGTAGGCCAACACGTTTGCCTCGCTTGGCCCCCACAGTGCCAATTGGCTAGTTTTGGCCTGCAATTCGAGTGCGCGCTCTCGCAACTCACGCCCCGCCGCCTCATCAGGCCCAACCCCGTTTCGCACCTCGGGCGCGATGCGTGCGAGCACATCATCGAGTGCGGCATAAGCCGCAAAGAGGGCGCCAAAGGATTGATGCCGCTGACTGCGCACCCACTGCCAGTGCTCCGCTGCCGCCTGGCCATGTACCTGCGCTAGCGCTGCCTCAACTGCCTTACGCCCGCCGGCCTCGGCTCCGCGCTTGGCGTACCTACCGGCAATCACAGCCCCGATGACTGCGGATGCGAAAGCGATAACACCCGCGATGACCGTCCCCGTCGCCTCACTCATCACACCATCCTCGCCTGAGCCTGGCGCCGCCACAACGCCCCCTACGACTTACGCCACTCGCCTCACTGCGTGAGCATTGAAGCCATTAACCTCGACTCATGACGACGCCCACATCCGGGTTCCAACCCGGCGACACCCTCACGCGTGCAGAGATCCACCCCGCACTCGGCGGCAGCGGCTACGCCGGCATATGTCCAGCAAAGGAGAAACGGAACGTCCTCATTTTCTCCGACAGCAAGATTGGTAAGCGTTACGGATACCGTGACGGATGGCTCGCCGAGGACGACGACCTAGGCCCCGTTTTCACCTACACCGGGGCCGGAAAGCAAGGCAACCAGCTCTTAGAGGGCGGAAATGCTGCCATCCTGGAACATGCCCAAAAGGGACGCACCCTGCATTTGTTTATCGCCGTGGGCAAGGTTCCAGGAAGCGAAACACGAACGCATAGATATATAGGAAAGTTCAAGGTTGACGAGCGTAAGCCGTTCGAGATACGAGAGGCTAAAGACGAACTAGGCCAAGACCGCAATGTCATTGTCTTCCGACTGCGCCCCATTGGTGCTTACATCCGAGAAGCTTCCGACACTCTTCAACCGGCACCCGAAGCCCGGTCTCGGTTCAACCGAACAGCAGGCCGCTTCGCCCGGGCAACTCGACGTCAGCAGCGTCAACGCCAACCGCAATCCGACGTCGACCAGGTAGGAGCTACCCGCGATGATCTGGCGGATACCTTCGAGGAGCGTGAGGTCGCTGCAGGGGAAACGATTGGCCAACTGGAGTTATCGATGCGCAACTCGACAACTCGGCTCATATTCGACCTCTACAACAAGACGAACAACACTGTTTACGAGCCGACGGGCAGCGCAGCAAGCGAGTCGATCACTCAAGCTCTTGCCCAACTCCTGCTTGCACGGCGCAATTTGAGAAGCCTCACACACGAACAGCCCCTCCACCTCATGGTGCTCGCACCTGAGCTCCCCCGGGAGGATCTCCGTGACCTGCTCACTGAACACGGCATTGGCCTCGTGTACCGCAACGACAGCGGTGGCTTCTCTGAGTTCGCAAGAAGCGCCACCGCCTCAAGCAGCGCTCCCCGATCCTCCCGCTGCTTGGATTGCCCCGTGCCCGCCTACCGGTAGTTTCCACATTGCACCCTGGCTACCCTGCCTCCATGATTCGCGCAGTGGTCTTCGATGTCGGTGAGTGCCTCGTGGACGAGACCCGTGAGTACGGGACTTGGGCCGACTGGATGGGTGTGCCACGGCACACCTTCCACGCGATGTTCGGAGCCGTCATCGCACAGGGGCGGGACTACCGCGAGACCTTCCAGGAGTTCCGGCCGGGGTTCGACCTCTACGAAGAGCGCGAGAAGCGGGCGGCGGGCGGGCAGCCGGAGACGTTCGGGGAAAAGGATCTGTACGCGGATGTGCGTCCGGCCCTCGCCCAGCTCCGGGCCGACGGGGTCTGGCTCGGCATCGCGGGCAACCAGACCGTCAGGGCGGGACGAATCTTGCGGTCGCTCTTCGCCAAAGACGTCGACCTGATCGGCACCTCGGACGACTGGGGTGCCAGCAAGCCCGATCCCGAGTTCTTCAAGCGGGTCGGTGAGGCGGTGCCGTTCGAGGACAACGAGATCCTCTACGTCGGTGATCGGTGCGACAACGACATCCGCCCCGCCGTCCAGGCCGGGATGCACACCGCCCTCGTGCGTCGTGGACCGTGGGCCACGATTCAGTGGAACAGCCCCGAAGCCAAGGAGCTCCCCACGTTCCGCGTCGACAGCTTGATTGAACTCCCCGATCGGATCCGCGAGTTCAACGGCTCAGAACGCTGAGGGTGGTCGACCAGTCGTAGAGACGGTCGTCGAGGTCTCGGACGCAGCGCTCATGCTGGTGAGGGGTGAGCGCTCGGCGAACTTCGCGTACGCGGTCCATGCCGGTCGCGTACCAGGTGATGGCCAGTTGATCGAGGGCTTGGCTCGCATACTCGCAGGACTGCTCCGGGTTTCCGGCTGCTGCCTCGACGGCGGCCAGGTCGCCGTACACGACACTGCGTTGCTTGTCCTCGCTGGGCGACATCGTCTCCAGGGCACCTTGTAGGGTCTCGCGGGCCTGAAGAAGATGGCCCGCGATCATCTGCGTGTTCCCCTTGAACGCTGCGAGTCGGGCCGGGGAGAACCAGTCCATCCACTCCGGCGAGGGATGCTCGTTACCGGCCGTGAGCACGTCCTCGGCATGCCCAATCAAGTGCAGTGCCGTGCGGGTGCTACCGCATCGCGTTTCGCATTCGGCTTCCACGGCGTCCAGCCACGCCAGGAACTCCGCCGAGGCGGGAGCACGGCGGGCGTAGGTGCGGGCCGCGATCATTCGCTCGAGAGCCGCGTCGCGGTCGCCGACCCAGCCAGGGACGAAAGCCATGTGCGCGATGACGGCCGAACCGAGTAGTGCGTCATCAGCTTCGCCTGCTGCCTGAAGGGCCAGGAGGAGGGTGTCGTTGGCTGTGCTCGGCTCGCGTAGATCGAAGAATTCGATACGACCTGCGAGGAGGTACGTCTCCCCCAGCGCGGCCGCGATCGTGCGGCGCGTGGAGTCCGTCGTCTCCGGGAGCAGCGCGCAGCCCAGCGTCGCGTGCGCTATGACAGCGGGGTGCAGGTTGGTCGGCGCGACGGACCAGTAGAGCCGACGATGGGAACGGGTCACAGCTTCGAAGTCCGTTCCGGCAGTTGCCGGTTGCGGTGCCCCGGCGGCTCGACCGGGTACCACTGCCAGTCCGAGGGAGGTCGTCCCGCCCGCGACCAGTGTGCGTCGGGTGTGGTCGGGGATCCGTCCGTCCGAGCCCCAGGGAGGCGTGAAACCAAGCGCCTCCAGGCTCTGGCCCAGCAGGTGTACGAGCGCTCGCTGGCAGTCCGGCTGCGGCCAAGGAGGCTTTTCCGACTCCCAGCGCCGAACCTGTCGCACTCCAACGGATAGGCCACGAATGCCCATTTGCCGTGCTGTCTTCGTCAGGGCATCGGCCAAGTCCTGCTGGGAGTTGAAGCCGGCGGCTACGCGGGCGGCCTTGAGCCGGATGTTTCCTGTGGGTCGAGGCAAGCGACACCTCCTGCGGGGCGAACGACTGCTTCAACCATCGCACAGGAAGTCCCCTCTGGAGTCATCTTTCACCTCTAGTGCCTCAATAAGGTCCCTTCCAAGTCCCTTTGGAGGCCTTTGAAAGTCCTCGAATGGAGCACGTCGATCGTCGAATCTAGGTGCCGTACCTGACCGCCGACGACGACAGGGGCAGGCCTGTGGATACACAAGAGGCACTGGACAGAGCCATTGCGGAGTGGCTCGTACGGGCACATCCGATGCCGAATCAGGCTCGGACGGAGTGGACGATGCATGGCGTCGCGCTCCTACCCCTCGGTGAACGGTTCGCGGCGGTGCGCATGGCGTCCGACGTGATCCATGCAGCCGTTGGGACGGACCATCTCGATGACGTGGCCGTCATTCTGGGGGAGTTACTGGGCGGCTCGATCATCTATGACCGCCGCGTCGCAGGCGGGACGTACTACGCCTTGATCCAGGGGCATGCCGGTCTTGTCTGGGCGTACGAGGACGTCGCAACCTGTCTCGCCCACGGCACCTACTTGGGAGTTCCGCGGCTCGACCGACAGCAGCCGCCCGGCACGTACTGGGTGATCCCGCCGCGGTACGAGGGCGACTTGTGCGCGCCGCGGTCGATCATCGCCCTCGTCGAAGCAGGGCAGTCGCGACTCGCTGAACAGGCCGTGGCCTGAGTCCGAGATCACGCATTCCCGCCTCTGCTTCAGCAGAGGTCAGGCGGCGGACGCAAGATCCCTCTCCCCCGAGCACTCGACAGGCATCCAGCACTCGGGGAGAGGGCTACCCGAAGGTCCCCCAACAGTGAGGTGAAGACGTGCTCTGCACAACCCCACCGGAAAGGCCACCTGGCCCGACCCCGCCCAGCCGTCGCGCGAGCGCGAAGGAGGTCACTCGATGACCACCGTCGCCGCCGAGACCCGCACCGGCCGATCCCTCCTCCCCGACGCCGAGTTCGACATACTCGCCGCGTTCTGCGCCGACGAATACGGCTTCGAACGGTGCGTCGCCGACCGGGTCCTCGATCAGGCGCTCGCCCTGGTCCACGTCATGGGCACCACCCGCTCGGGCGCCGCCATGGCCCCGTCCCAGCAGGTCGACCCCGGCTGGCACACGCTCATCCTGCACACCGACTGGTACGCCAACTGGTGTCAGGAGCAGTTCGGTTACTTCCTGCATCACCGGCCGAACAGCAAGACCCGTACGCGTGGGCTGATGACCGACGTCGTCAGGAAGATCCGGGCGGCGGGCTTCGCCGTAGACGAGCGGCTGTGGGGTACGGCCGCGGACTGCAATCCGCCTGCCTGCTGCGGCGACGGTCCCTGCTGCTGAGCCTCTCCCTCCCACGCGGGTGGGCCTGCCTCCCCCCAGGCCGGCCCGCCCGCTCCCCCTCCCTCATCCCAGAACGGACTCCCCCGTGCCGCTCACCGTGCTGACCGCGACCAGCCGCGTGACCGTATTTCTTCTCGAAGACCTCACCATCGCCTATACCACCCAGTCCAGCGACGAACGCGGACTGGGAGACATCGGGCTGGTCACCGTCGTAGGCGAAGAGGACGACGGTGACTCGCTGTGGCGGCTGGCGCGCGACCTCGGTGGCCGTACGAGCGGTGGTGACCAGGCCCGTTGGATCCTCACCCAGGCGAGCCGCGCCCGCATCGTCAAGGCGCACACGGACCTGCCGTACGCGAAGTGGGCCGCACACATCAACCGGCGCTTCGACCTCGACGCGCTCTTCGCGAATCACGACGTCCTGATGACCGGCCAGATTGCGCTGCTGGATCTCTGAGCGATGGCCCGTGATCCGCTGCACACGTCACCCACTCCCCACGCGGGCCGCGTTCGCAAACGTGTACGATCCAAGTGGCATCTAACGGCGGCGCTGCGGGGGGACGTTGAATCTTCGGCATCAGACGGAGAACTTCGTCAACGCGTCATGGTCCCTGGTGGAGTTGCGTGACCTGGTCTTCAACATGCTGAGCCTGCTCTCCACGGAACTCAGCGAGAACGGTGGCATGGCCGGCGACGACGAGGCGGGCCGGGCCTTTGCCACCGTGTACAGGGAAGCCGTGAAGACCGTCTTCGAGCAGGCCGGGTTCGCTCATCGCGTGATGGCCAACGGTGCGGGTGCGCTGCTCAAGTCCGCCGAGGAGTTCCTGAAGGCGGAAAGCAAGATCGCAGAGGAGCTCCTGGGGCAAAGCCCTCAAGGCCCAGGAATCGGTGCACAGCCGTCGGGCCCCGACTGCACCCCGCGCGCGAGCCACAACGGCGAAGATCTCCCCGAGGTTGTTGGCGAGACCAGCGGAGTTGACCAGTACCTCTTCAACGAGCGCTTCCTCGGGCAACCGGGCAAGCTCCGTGCCGTGGCTCTGACCTGGCGGAGCGCAGCCAAGATCCTCGACGACGCGTACTGGGACTCCGAGACCGCGTGGAAGCGCGCAACCCTCGACGAGGCGGGTCAGACCGCCGATGCGGTCGAGGAGTTCTTCAGGAAGTTCGTCGGCAGGAACCCGCCGCCCAGTTCGGTGAGTGAGGACGAGACCCTCATGGCGAACCTGCCGACTGCCTGCCGGATGATCGCCAACGCCTGCGACGCCTACGCCGATCACATAGAGACTGCCAAGCAACGGCTGCCGTACGAGGAGACGTCCCCCACCGGCGAGGTCCTCTGGCCGTGGGAGCAGCCGCGGTTCGGAGGGGACGGCCATGACGGCGGCCTGCACGAACTTGTCGCGAACGACATGCGGATCAACGCTCTCGGGAACATCCCGCCCGCCTTGGACAGCTCCAAGGCCCGGGTGAAGATGCCGCGGCCGGACAACGACAGCCCCGTGCCCGGGCTGCCCCCGTTCCTGGCTCCTCTCATCCGTATCCCGACCCTGGTCCCGGTGGCCTACCGCCCGGCCAACGGCCCACGTGTCCAGCCGATACCACCGGCCACTCCACCTGACCCGCGCTTCCCGCAGCTCACGCCCGGAGCTCGAAAGAACTTCCAGACCTGGCTGAACTCCCTGCGCCGGGGGGACGTCTCGGGCGGCAGGCCGGCCGAGGTCGCCTACCAGAAGCGCGTGGCCGGCTATCCCGAGTACGAAGTGCACATCCCCGCCGGGCTCCGCGTGAACAACACCCTGATGGTGGACGGATTCCGCGACAGCGACGGCATGGCGATCGAGGCCAAGTAAGTCAACAAGCCGGACCAGCGCTGCTACCGCTCCCTCGAAGAACTCCGCGAGAACCACGAGTCGGGGAAGAAGGACTTCCTCTACCGGTCGGACCGCGACGAGCTGAAGAAGTACGCAGCCGCCCTCAACGACCCGCGGAACACAGAGATGCGAGGCGTCGAAACCGTCACGAACAACCAGGAATCAGTCCAGTACTGGCGCGTCATGATGGCCGCCTACGGAGTCACGGGCCACGCTCGCTACGTTCCCTGACTCCCGTCGACACTCCGCAGCGCAGAAAGCAGCACGCCACGATGGAACCGGAAGAGATCGCAGAACTCCGCACCATGTACGTCTTCACCCCGCCGGACGGGCAGAGCTGGGGCCTGACGTACGAGGGCCTGGAAGCCAAGCTTCGAGAGCGGAACCCGGACGAGTTCATCCGCATCGACGACGGCTCCGACGGACCGCTCTCAGGCTCGTCCATGCACTTCGGGGTCACCCTGGACGACGAACAACTAGAGGGCATGGCCCTGCTGGCGCCCGAAGGCGTGTCCGTCCTGGACTGCACTGCCGGTTCAGCAGCCAGGTTCGCCATGTGGCTCAGGACCGACGTGGTACCGCAGGGCATGGCCGTCACCTTCAACACGGAGTGGGGCCTGGAGGCCGATCTTCCGGACGCACCCGTCCCGGACGCCGCGCGCCCGCGCATCGCCGCCGCCTTCATGGAACACCTCGTGGAGACAGGCGACCTCGACTGAGCCCGCTGCCTGCCAGGGCACCTACGGCATCGTCATGAGAGTGGAGTTTGCGCCTCGGCGACGGCGTACCTGCCGCCCCACCACCGCTACGGTTGCGTCCATGGCGCTCTCGGTCTCCACAGGTCAAGCTGTCGACCTACGCGTACAGCCGGTTGGCGAGGTTCTTGATCGCGTTGAGCGGTCTCTGCAAGTGGGGCTACTCCCGGACACGATGGTGCGCAAGCGTCGATCCGTGGGGGTCAGAACCGACCGCGACACCTGGGTGCGGATCGAGCGGCGCCTGCTCGACAAGATCCCCGATCAGGGGTGGAACGGCACTGAAAGTGCCGCCCGCCTGGAAGGCATCGCCCAGCCCGAATGGCACGGATGTGTGGTCTGGCGGGCCGCGGACGGGCCGGTGATGTGGCGGGCCGACGAAACCGAGCTCCTGCCAGGGGCGCCCGTCGGGAGCGCCATCCTGAGTGAAGCCCCGGAGCTGCCGGACGACTGGTGGGCGGCGTTGAACGCGTCGTTGGACACGCTGGCGGTCCAGCGCACGAGTCGGGTCGCCACACCGGACACCGACACCATCACACAGACCCTCGTCACCGACTCCATCCGCGGTGCCTTCTCCGACGGTTTCGATACGGCAATCGAGCGGTGGGTGCTGGCTCATGCGGATCTGAACTGGGCCAACATGACCGCTCCGGCGTTCAGTCTCTTCGACTGGGAGGACTGGGGCAATGCGCCCCTGGGGTTGGACTCGGCCTCGCTGTGGGCGAGTTCCCTTGCTGTCCCGGCTCTGGCCGATCGTGTATGGCACGAGCGCCGGTCCGACTTCGCGAGCCGGGACGGCAAGTTGATGACGTTGTTCGCCTGCTCGAAGATCCTCGGACCGTACGCGCACCCCGAAGACCCTCGGCTGGTACCCGCCCGGCGCGTGGCCGAACAGGTCATCAAGGAGCTTCAGGCAGGCTGACCGCGCGAGCGGTCCCGAGGGAGACTCCGGTACTCCTCAATGGTTCGCTTCTCGACTTCGCCGACCAGGGCGCCGACGAGTTCGCCCAGATGGGCGGGGTCATCGGTGCCCACAGCGACGGAGTCGACCCGCGGGAGGTGATACGCGGTTCTGAAGGCCGCTTGCATGCGGGAGAGCCGATCGCCATCCCGGAGGAAGACGCGTGGGTCGATCCTGGCCCACACCGGGTCACTGGTGCTGCCCCCGAAGGGGCTCATTCCCCACACCTCGGCGCCGCCCAGGTCCCATGCCTTGGTGAGGGCATCAGCGGCATCCAGCGTTCTGGCTCCGACCAGAAGGCCGGCACGGGTCATGAGGACTGATGGCCTCGGTGCGGTCGGGTCGATCAGGCTCACCAGCGGTGATGGGTCCCAGGACGCGATGCCCCAGGCGGCACACAAGCCCTTGGTCGTGGCGTCATCGAGGGCAGCCCACGCCTCTGCCAACACCTTCTGCTGTGAGCGGTGGCCCCGCGGAGCGAGTGTTCCAGGTTGTGCAGGAACACCAGCTCCGGTTCCCGTCCTAGGTCCCCAGCTGCCTGTTCCACGGCCGCGTGCAACCGTATGGGATCCAGGGAATGCTCCGCCCCACCCGGCCCCTTAGTACGTGCTGGTCTGCTCGGACGTAGAACCGTACACGTCGAAGTCCTGCGCGAGGCCAACCCGGTTGAGCTCTGCCACCTGCGACTGCTCCACGTCGATCAGGTTGACCCCGGCCTCCTCCCATTCCAGGTCGCCCCGATGCTCGCTGGGAGTCCCCCAGTCGTACCGCTTCTGCACCTCGACGTGGTACGTGATGACACCGTCCTCCTTCGTCCCGACGAGCCGGTACTCGAAGTTGTTGAGCCCGTAGTACCAGTTGCGCTCCGCGTCCCCGTCGATTCCCGACTCGCTCCCGGTCCACGTGGTGACGAACTCCCCCTCTGGTAGATCGCTCGCGATCTTGTCGAGGTCCGCCTTGACGTCCTCCTGGAACGGTGAGCAGTCGTTGTACAGGATGTCGGCGTCGATCTCATACGCTTCGCCGCTGCCTTTGAGGAAATGGTCGAGGAGGTCGGCCGCCTCGTTGTAACCGTGGTACTGGCGCAGCGCTGTTGAGACCCCCATCATCTGCAACTGGGCCGTGTAGTCCTCGGGTCCGGCTTTCCCGTCGGTCGCATTGCGGTTCTCGGTGCGGAAGGTGTCCTTCGTGCCGAAGACGATCGGCAGCACGTCATGCATCGACTCGTCGATTCCGTCGGCCTGACCGCACAGCTCCTTGACCCGCTCGGTGAAGGCCTGAGCCTTTGCGATCTCGCCCTCGTCCTCGCCCGTCGGTACCTCGTTGACCGGCAGCTCCTTGACCACCGTGTTGTCCGAGTCGACGTACATCCCCGCGTTGTTGATCTCGACCAGCAATTCCTCCACCTCGCGCTGGAGGTCGGTGAGGTTCTTGTGGTTGCCCCGGTCGTCACCGGAGCCCGAAATGATGTCGTCGAGGTACTGCGCGAGCGCCTTGGCCTCCTTGGCCACCGCCTCGATGTCCAGGCGGATGCTGTTGCACGTACTGGCCGCCTCGTCGGCGTCGCTGCCCTCCCAATGTTCCTTCTTCCCGATCGGGGAGGAGACGTCACTATCGAAGTCGCCGGCGGCCCTCTCCATGCCTCTGGCAACCCCCGCCCACCCATCGGCCGCGGCCTGCAGCTTGTCGATCCGCAATTCGAGTATGGAGCCGAACCTCACTGGTGTTCTCCCTCGCTGAGGTGGTGGTTGTCGATGTCGCCGCGGTAACCACAGCTCAGAGGGTGTCCTCCCACCAGTTCTTGGCGTCGTGCCACGCCTCGGTGAGCATGTTCTCGTTTCCGTCGTACGAGCTGGCGTTGAACCGCACGTTCTCCGCCGCTCTTTCGAGCTCGTCGCGCAGCAGCTTGTTGAGGTCCTCCCAGCGCTCCTCGAGCGTGCTGAGGCTGTGGCGGTAGGTCCAGCCCTCCGCGCCTCCGCTCTCGAGGTCATCCCGCGCGTCGTCGGCGACGCCCAACTGCTTCCTCACCTGGTCGATCATTGAATCCATGTCGTCGGCACGGCGCCGCATCCAGTCGGTGTCGGCCTTGGCCATGAGATCCCCCGTCGTCGTGGCACATGCGTACGACGATTATGTGAGTGAACCTCACAACCCGAACCTGCATCTATATAGGGTCCGCGAGCGAGAACAGGCCACGCGGCCGGACCTCAACTCGGCTTTTCCCGGGGCCCGCGATGTCGGCGCAGTATGAGCGAGCACGGCGAGGGTGCCCCGGGACCGGCGATGTGGAATGGCAGCGGCAGCAGGCGAGTTCGCCGGTGCTGCGGTCGCACCGGATCAGCAGCTGACGGTGGCCCTGCTCCGGGTCGGCGAGGCCGATGACGGCCCAGCCGTAGAGGCGGTGGCCCTTCGCGCCGCGTCCGGCCGGGAGTTCCTGCCAGGCCCGCCCGGGCAGCTTTGTCGCCAGCACATCGGCGCGTAACTTCCCTGCTTTGGTGGCCACTTCGGCCGAGCGGGCTACCGGCAAGGACATAGCCCAGGCCGCGCTCCCCCGGAGCAGCCCGCAGTTTCGGGTTGCCGCCGTAGACCTCGTCGCCGGTCACCGCCGATGCGGTGCCCGGCGTCCAGGAACCGATTCAGCTGTGGTCGGTCTCGAGATCGTACGGGTCCACGAGCCCCGCGCCAGGAGCCAGTTGTCGTGCCGCGGCCTGGTCGGTGCCCGGCCAGATCGCCGGGCAGTGGGTGTCCTTCGCCGGGGTCTCCAGGGTGGTGAGGTACGTGTCGACCGCCGCCCGCATGCAGGGGCTGCGCCAGTACGTGATGTGTCCGACGCCGTCGTACGTCAGCAGCCGCGCCTCCCGGCCCATCTGGCGGGCCGCGTTCGCCGCCCAGGCGTACGGCGTCGCCACGTCGTACCGGCTGTTGGTCAGCAGGATCGGCGGGGTGCCGTCCACCCGGAGCGGGTGCTGCGGGTTGGCGACCCGGTCCGTCCAGTTCTGGCAGCTGGTCAGGTACGACCAGCCCAGCGAGGCGACCCGGGTGAGCGGGGCGATGCGCGCCAGCTCCGTCTCGTACCGGGCCATCGTCGCGTACGAGGGAACGTCCAGGTCGAAGTCCTGGCACAGGACCGGGTCGTAGGTGAACGCCACCGGATCACCGGCCGCCGCTTGGGCGGAGGGCGCTTCCGAGGCCGTCTCCGTGGGCGGCTCGGCCACCACGCTCAGGTACGACAGGACGAGGGCGAACGTGGGCCAGTTGTCCGGCTCGTACATGTAGCTGTAGGTGGTGCCCCGGAGCGTCGAGGCGGGGAAGGGGCGGTTCGAGAGGGTGTAGACGAGGCGGCCTTCCTCGGCCGCCTGGTAGTACGACTTGTAGAGGGCGCGTACGTCCTTGCCGTACAGCAGGCAGCTCGGCGTGCGCTCGCACCAGTCGGCGAACAGGCCGAACGAGGCCTCCAGGGTCTCGGTGCGGCTCTTGAGGATGCCCCACGCGCCCAGGCTGTGGTCCATGTTCGAGTCCAGCACCATCGCGCGGACCCGGTGCGGGAACAGCTCGGCGTACTGCTGGCCGATCAGCGTGCCGTACGAGCCGCCCCAGTAGCTGATCCGTTGCTCGCCGAGGGCCGCGCGTATCGCGTCCATGTCGTACGCGACGCTCTTGGTGTCCATGTGGTCGGCGAGCGGTCCCGACACCTCGCGGCAGTTGTCGGCGAGGGCGCGGTTGGCCTGGCGCAGCGTCTGGAACGAGGCCTCGTCGGTCGGGCTCAGCGCGGCCCGCCGGGCCTCCACCTTCTCCCCGTCGCAGTGCATCTCCGAACTGCCGCCGATACCGCGTGGGTCGAATCCCACGAGGTCGAAGCGGGCGACCACTTCGGGGGAGAAGGAGAACGGCGCGCTCAGCGCGAGGTTCACCCCGGACTGGCCCGGGCCGCCCGGGTTGAGCAGCAGCGGGCCGATCCGCCGGGCGGGGTCGGTGGCCCGGTGCCGGGCGAGAGCCAGGTCGACGGTCGTGCCGTCCGGGTGCTGCCAGTTCACGGGAACGGTGAGGGTCCCGCACTCGAAGTCGCCCTCGCCGTAAGGCGATTCACAGGGCACCCAGGCGATGGAGCCGGGGGACGGTGACGTGGGGGTGGCGGCGACGGCGGTGCCGATCAGTAACTGGCCGAGCAGCGCGACGACCGCCGCGACGACGGCCGGCCGTCTGCGGGCGGGGGTGACGGATGTGGGGGACGGCACGGAATGTTCCTCCAGGGCACGGGAGTTCATGGATGGATCACAGCATGATCCGAACTCCCGTGCCCTGCCAAGTAAATGATGGTCCGTCAGTCAGCTGGGCGAGCAATTCCTCTTGGCGCTCCAGCTGTTGATCGGGGGAACTTCGGCGCCGGGCACGGTGGGCGTCATCGGTGGAAAGGGGCGGCTCCAGCTCCCCGCAGAGCCCCCTCTGTCCCCGCCCTGGGGGCGGGGACATATTCCGGCTGAGCAGAGCGTGTCAGTGCTCGTGACGCGGATGGATGCGGAGATGGACCCACGGCAGAAGCGCCGCCAGCATCAGGCAGGCGCCCTCGAACTGCCAGGGTGACGCTGTCGCGAGAAGCGCCAGCGCCTTTGCCATCAGATAGGGACCGATGACCGATCCGGCAACTCCTGCGACGGTGTTGAGTGTCCGAAGCGCCTGTCCGGACTCCCCTTCCGGCACAGAGGCCTTCAAGGCCGGGCCGTCCGGGGTCGTCGTGATCGACACGTAGGCGGAACCGGTGGGCTCCCCGGCGTCGAGTACGAGCACTCCCTCGTCTTCTTCGTTGCTGTGAGTCGGCGGGTCGTTGACGGGCATGGCCGGACCTTTCCGGCCGGTTCAGGATGGGGTGTCGGGTTAAGTGGGAACCGGCCTGATCGGCTGCACGGCGCCACCTCCTTTTCGACTCGTGGGCGGACATGGACTTCCCGTCGGACGCCACCGGCTCCCCTCACGTCAGCGGCGTCCGCCGGGGCCGCAGCTCAGCGCTGCGTTTCCCCCATCGCCTCATGGGAGGCGCGGTTCCACAGCCCCGTGTCTGCAGTGCCCGCGCCTCCCAGCGAGGCAGGACCCACCGTAGCAAATATGGTGCGTTAACGCACCGATCTGATGGCATTCTGCTGCGTTCCATGGCAGACTTGCAGATCAGAAAGCCAGGGCGGACAGAACGAGAAGAGAAGGAGGGGCTGCACATGGGAGGACAGCCGGTTCGTTCGTTGCGTCATCCTGCGAGTGAGCGGTACTCCGTGACACTCGTTCCGCCGACCGTGCAGGCGGTCGCCGAGCTCACCGAGGCCACCGGGCTCAGCAAGGCGGACGTGATCAACCGCGCGGTGCAGATCTACGCCTATCTGGAGGCGCAACGGGCACAGGGGCAGGAGATCCTGCTACGGGACCCGCAGGGCGCCCTGGAGCGGGTGCACATCGTCTGACGGCGGCCCCGCCCGGGAAGACGTCTGCTACACCGAGCTCACCCTTGTCGGGGTCCCCGGCGAAATCGCCGACTTCGCATGCGACCTGGCGGTTGCCGACTAGGAGTGCTGTTCGGGGAGGTCGGTGATGCGGCTGCGGTCCCCCCACGCCCTTGAGGCAGTGAGGGAGTGCGTGCCAGACCCCGCGACGCCGACATGATCCGCCGGACAGGCCCTCGCTCCAAGGGCCCTCGTGCTCCGTCCGGCAGTCGGCGGCCGGCGGTTGCCGGCTTCCGGGCGGAGCACGTCCGTGTCGTGACCGCTTCCCGCCTTGAGTTCAGGTCAGGTGTCCGTCACCAACAGCCGATAGCCGACGTCGATGGTGTCTCGCGCGAGCAGGTCGGCGTGACGGTGGTGCCAACTGCCGTTCGCCAGGTCGTCGGTGAGCCTTGCCAGGCCCGGGGCGAGGGCGTCTTCTCCGGTCTGGGCGAGCATGGAGATTCCGGCGCGCACCTGTGGGTCGAGGTAGGCGTGGGGGCGGCGCCAGAAGGCCGCGCCGAAGCCGTCCGTGCAGTCGTGTGGGACGTGTACGGGCTCCTGGTGTGCTCCGCCGAGCAGGGTGGCCAGCCGGTCGATCGGGGTGGCGCGGGTGTCGTCGTAGGCGGCGGCCTGGGGGAGGTATTCGCGTACGAGCCAGAACTGCTCGCGGAAGAACTGCTGGTCCCAGGTCAGGATGACGATACGGCGGCGGGCGACCCGGCGGAGTTCGGCGATGCCCGCCGCGAGGTCGGTCCAGTGGTGGACGGTGAGCAGGGCCATGACGGCGTCGGCGGCGTTGTCGCGCAGCGGGAGGTGTTCGGCCACCGCGCGTACGGCGGGCGCGGACCGGGGTGGGCGCTGGGCGAGCATGGTCTGGCTGGGCTCGATGGCGAGGACCGTCTGCGGTGGCTCGTAAGAACCGGTGCCCGCCCCTACGTTGATCACGTCCGCGGCGTTCCCGAGCGCCACGTGAATCTGGGCGGCGATCCGCGGATCGGGCTGCCGGGTACGGCCGTACGCCGTGCCGAGCGTGTCGTAGATGGCCATGCCTCACAGTATGCGGAGAGGCATGGCCTTGCCGGGGCCGCTCCGCGCGAGGCCATGAGAGGACAACGAGGCGCTCCTGGGCTTTTTTCGGAGGTGACTGCCTGACTCCAGAGCGACTTCAACGCGGTCGGCCGTCAGGCGCGGCAGCGCAGCATCTGCAGTGGGGGGTTGGCGAGGCAGTCCGCCCAGAAGTCCGCGCCGAACCTGTGCACGCCGGCGTCGGAGATCTCCAGGGGGACCCAGGTCAGCTCGCTGAATCCGGCCGCCCGCAGACACTGTTCGTAGACCTCGCGGGGCGGGCAGGTTCCGACGAACGAGATGGGCGGGTCGAGCAGCGCCGTGATCCGCACCCGCGGTCCGGTCTCGATCTCCTCGCCGGTCAGTTCGCAGAGAAAGCCGTACTTGGCCAAGGACGGCCCGTCGAAACGGTAGTCGGGGGTCTGGGCGAGCAGGAAGAACTCGGCGCCGGGCTTGAGGCTCCTGCGCACGTTGCGGCACATCCGCTCCATGGCGGCGACGTCCTCCGCGTAGTGGAGCAGCTGAACCCCGGTGGCGACGTCGAAGTGCCGCCCGAGGGGCCGCAGTTCGGACACATCGCCCACCTCGTAGCGCACGCCCAGCGGATCGCGCTCCTCCAACCTCTGTGCCACGGCGACCATTTCACCGGAGATGTCGACTCCGAGCACCTCCGCGGCGCCACGCCGCTTGAACTCCCTGCTGTAGTAGCCGGTGCCGGAGGCCAGGTCGAGGACCGCCTTGCCGTGCACGTCCCCGACCATGCCCAGGAAGCTGGGCACCTCCCCGTACTGCGCCAGTGGCAGGGACTTGAAGCCCTCGAACGCCTCACCGATCTCGTCGTACAGCTGCACGCTCACCGTGGTGTCCTCCCCTGTACTTCGTCAGCTCCCAGGCCTCGGCCCCCGTCGTCCGGGACATGCCGCGGCCTCTGGCGGGCAGTCTTCCCGCACCGCGACAGATCGTCGTACCGGCAGAACCACGAAGATGCGGGCCTCGTCCCGGCCTTGTGTACAGGGAGGCGTACGGGTTCGAGCGGAGTAATTGTCAGGACCTGTGGATGGGGTGGAGATGCCGCCTCGCGCTGCGCCGCGCCCGCCCCGAAGCGAAGCTTCTTCGCTCCGCTCACCGGACCGCTTAGGAGAAGTCCGCGGCGGTGATGCCGTCGGGGTGTCCAGGCGGCCACTCCACCAACTCGATCTGGTAGCCATCCGGGTCGGTGAGCCACGACGTCTTCGGGCCGCGAGGCCCACCCGGGTACTGGACAGGTTCCGGCTCCAGGCCGGCGTCGGTCAGCCGCTCCAGGGTGGCGGCCAGTGCGTCCACCTGGATCGCGAGGTGGTCGAAACCGCTGCCCACGTCGACGCGTCCGCCAACGGGACGGTGGACCAGTTCGAGCGAGGCGCCGGTTCGCCGGGGAACTTGAGGATCACGAGGTGACTCCCCCGTCTCCGCCGTCGGCCCTGCCCAGCTCGACGTAGCCCAAGGCGGTGCAGAACTCGAGCGAGCGGTCCAGGTCGGTGGCGCGGTAGGCGACGAAGAGCGTCTTCATGCGGCCTCATTGGGGCGGCGTACCCGGTAGCGGAGGTGCGTGACGTCTCGGTCCTCGAGCCGTCGGACGAGGTCGAGTTCGATGTGATCACCACCGAGGTGGTCGAAGAGTCGTCGGCCGTCCCCGAGGAGGACCTGAACCAGGTGGATCTCCATCTCGTCGATGTGCCCGGCTCGGAGGAGCGCTTGGGCCGCACCCGCCCCGTGGACCATGACCGGCCGGTCCCCGGCGGCCGCGCGGGCCTGACGGGCGCAGTCCTCGACGTCGGTGACGAAACGCGCGTGGCCTGGTGGCACGTCCCCGTCATCCACATGGTGGGTGAGGACGAAGATCGGCACACCGTCGTGATGGTCGCCCTGCCAACGCCCGGCGAGTTCGAAGGTCCGACGGCCGGAGATTACCGCGCCGGTCGCCAGCGCCTCGCGATAGACCTGTCCGCTGGGACCGTCGGATTCCCGGTCGTCGAGCCAGTTGAAAAGACGTCCACCGGCGCGTCCGAGCTCCTGGCCCGGTCGATCGTCCGGACCGGCAACGTAGCCGTCGAGCGACATCGACATGTACAGCCGAATCGGATTGCTCATTCTGGCCTCCATCTCTCCTCCATGGCATGAGGATGCTCCGCTTTTCGCCCCATCGGGGCGGCAATGTCAAAGTGGAAGACTTCAGGCAGCAGGCAGACTCATCGGCCTGACGAGGCGTAAATCAAGAGCAGTCGATCAGTTGCGGTGATTCAGGCTGCGTGAGCCTCGGGGCGTTCGACGAGCCGACCGCGTTCGAAGCGAGTTCCGGTCCGCACGAGGGCGACCAGGTGGGGCGCCGTTCACGGCCCGCCAGCGGGTCTGGGCGGACTCGTCTGATGGTCGGCCTGCCACTGCTGGGTGAGCAGGGTGACGGTGGCCGGGGACAGGCCGGCTGCGGAGCCGAGGAACTGCTCCAGCGCGGGCACGAAGTCCCCGGAGGACAGGCCTGGGGGCCTCGGATAGGCTCAAGCATGCGATCCCGAACAGGCGGCATGTGGTGGGGGACCACGATCGAAGCCCCGGACCCCAGCGGCTTGGCGAGGTTCTATGCCGAGCTCCTCGATTGGCCCATCGGGCACGAAGAGCCGGGAACAGCCATCGTGGCCGCCTCCCCGCAAGGGCCGTTCTTCGTATTCCAGCGGGCGGAGGGTTACCGGGCTCCGGTGTGGCCACCGGCCGACGGCGACCAGCGCCCGATGATGCACTTCGACTTCCAGGTCGGCGACCTGGACTCGGCGGTCGCCGAGGCGGTCGCCCTGGGCGCCATCGTGGCGGAGTTCCAGCCGCAGGAAAATGTACGAGTGCTCTTCGACCCTGCTGGGCACCCCTTCTGCCTGTGCCGCGATGACAATTAGTCAGGCGACGTCTATCGGGCCGTGGCGGCGAAAAACTCCTAGCAGAGCGGGGAGCGATTGGCTGGAGGAGACACCGCCCTGCACAGGGGCCCGTGGCGGCACTGCGTAGTTCAAGGCCGCGTGTCCTCTTCCGCCAGCTCCTTGATCGCGTCAAGGCGGTGTTCCCACTGGGTGGCGAGGGCGTCCATCCAGCGCATTGTCTGTTTGAGGGGTTGCAGGTCGGCTTCGTAGCGGACCTCGCGCCCGGCCCGGTGAGCGCGTACCAGTCCCGCGCGGTCGAGGACGGCGAGGTGTTTGGCCACCGCCTGGCGGGTGACGGGGAGGCCCGCTGCCAGGGATGTCGAGGTGGCGCCGCCCGAGCGGGCGAGCATGGCGAGCACTTCCCGGCGGATCGGGTCGGCCAGAGCCACCAGGACGTCCTCGGGTGCCTGTTCGCCATCGGCGGTGCGGGTCATGCCTTGGTCTGTTCGCAGTCCGCGCGCAGCTGTTCGAGCTTGCCGGGCCAGTTGCGGCTGTTGGCGCGGTGACGGTCGGCGGCCTCATCGGCCGGCAGGCCGAGCCTCGCGAAGCCGCTCTCGACGACGGTGAGTCGGGTGCCTCCGGTGGAGTCGTCTTCGGTCAGCGTGAACTCGACCAGGGTGGCGTTGCTGTCGTTCGGCTCTTCGCCGGCAGCCCCTTGCGACCACCGCCAGGAGAAGACGCGTGGCGGCTCGACGGTCTCGATACGGGCGGGAATGACGCCATGGACGCCGTGGTCGAAGACGAGCAGACCGCCGGGGTGCAGGTCGATCTTGACCGGCTCTCCGTTGCCGAACCAGCGGCCGAGGAAGGCCGGTTCGGTCAGCACGGACCAGACCCGCTCCACGGGGGCGTTGATCGTGATGGTGCGTTCGATCGTGTCGGAAAGCATGGCAACCCCATCTCGTCCGGATGCGCTACCTCAAGGTTGCACATCCGGACCCTCTCGCGCAACCAAGTGGTTGCGCATTGAGTGAGCGGCGCGGAGCGCCCCCGACGCGCATCGAGCCCACGTCGCTCATTCCGGCAGGAGTTCTCAATGCTGCGGACAGGTGGTGCAGATGGTGGTCGGCTCGGATGGCAACGGCCCCTACTGAGGGACGGCGTCACACAGCGCCGCCGCCACCGCGACCTCCGTGCCCGCCAAGCCGACCGAGCAGAAGACCGTGATCTGGTCCGGGTCGGTCCTGCCCGGTGCCGCCCCGGCGAGGATCGCGCCGAGGTCCGCCATCCGGTCGGTGGCGAACACGTGCGGTTCGGGGTAACTCGCCGCCTGGGCAAGGGAGTCCGTGAAGGTCAGGTGGGCCCGCGCCTCCAGGGCGGGGGGAATCTCGTGGTGGGGGATCGATTTGGGGCCCAGGGTCGACACGTGGGTGCCCGGGGTGATCCAGTCGGCTTCCAGGACCGGCTCGGTGCTGTTGGTGGCCACGATGACCACGTCACGATCCCGGACCGCGTCCTCGACCCGGGACACCGCGCGGGTGGGGACCTTCAGCTCCTCGGTGGCCCGGCGGGCGAAGTCCGTGGCATGTTGCGGGCGGCGGGACGCCACCGTGACGTCCTCGATGGGCCGTACCGCGCGGAGGGCCCACAGCTGTGTCCACGCCTGCGTGCCCGTGCCCACCAGTCCCACGCGGACGGGCCCGGGGTTGGCCGCCGTATCCACTGCTACGGCGCCGATCGCTCCGGTCCTGCGCGGGCCGAGCTCCGTGCCGTGCACGAGGGCGCGGAGCCTGCCGCTTCGGGCATCCCATACGGCCACCAACTGCTCGGCGCCGGCGAAGGTGTCGTAGACGCGAAAGCCGAACAGCCCCTGGGCGCTCAGGTGCCCGGTGGTGAAGACCAGGTCGCCCTCGCCGAGGTCGGCGCGGGTGCGTGGCGGGGCGTGGAGTGTGCCGGCGTGGTGGGCGAGGAGGGCCGACCGTACGGCGTCGACGGCTGTTGCCGCGTCGAGGTGGTCGCGCACGTCGGAGTCGTTGAGCACCAACGGGAACACGGGGTACGCCCTTCGGAGCGGGTGGTGTCGGACAGCCGCTGAGTCGATGAGGTCGATGAGCCGGAGAGTCGACGGGCCGGAGAGTCGATGAGCCGGAGAGTCGACGGGCCGGAGAATCAGGGCGAGGCTCCGGTCGCCGCCGCGGCCGAGCCCCGCACGCGGCCGGCCGCCTACTTCGGCTGTGTCGCGATCTGGATCAGGTTGCCGCAGGTGTCGTCGAAGACGGCGGTGGTGACGGGGCCCATCTCCAGGGGCTCCTGGGTGAAGCGGACGCCGAGGTCGCGCAGGCGTTCGTACTCGGCCTTCACGTCGTCGACGGCGAACTGGGCGAGCGGGATGCCGTCGTTGACGAGCGTGTCGCGGTAGGCCTTGACGGCCGGGTGGCCGGCGGGCTCCAGGAGGAGTTCGGTGCCGGCGGGCTCGTCGGGCGAGACGACGGTCAGCCAGCGGTCCTTCTCGCCCAACGGGACGTCGTACTTCTTCACGAAGCCGAGGATCTCGGTGTAGAAGTGCTCGGCCTTGGCCTGGTCGTCGACGAAGACGCTGGTCAGATGGATCTTCATGGGGTGCTCTCCTCCGGTCCGGGTGTGTCGGGCCCGGGCCACCGCTCGGCGATCTGCCGCAGCGGGGCCGTGTTCAGGTCGTGGAACTTGTAGCGGCCCTCCCGCCTGGTCTCGACGAGCCCGGCGGCCTCCAGTACGGCGAGGTGCTGGGAGACCGCCTGGCGTGAGATACCGAGCCGATGCTTCATGCTCAGTCGCGCGCAGATCTCGAACAGTGTCTGTCCGGACCTCTCCGTGAGCTCGTCGAGGATGGTGCGGCGGGTGGGGTCGGCCAAGGCTTTGAAAAGGTCGTCGGCCACGACCACAGGATAGGCAAGTGTCCACTTGCCTATCAAGTGCCGGAGCCGTGCTCGGTGCCGCGGCGGGCGATCAGCGGCTTCAAGCCGAGGTCCCTGACCGGCCGCAGCCGGGCAGCCGCAGCCGAGGTCAGGTCAGGTCAGGTCAGTTCAGTTCAGTTCAGTTGGTGATCGTGACGCAGGGCAGGCCCACGCTCGCGCCCCCGCGGAAGCCTTCCGCGCAGAGCCTGGTGCCCGCCGGGAAGTGACGCTGGGGGTACGCCTGGTCGCGGTAAGTCCTGAACGCGGCGACGTCCTCGACCTTGGTGTTGGCGCTCCAGCCGTTGGTGGTCCACACGCGGGCGCTGATCCGGTTCGGCTGGTTGGTGTTGACGACCGACACCTCCACCCTGCCCAGGTAGGTGCCGCTGTCGTAGGTCTCGATGCAGACGGAGTTGTTGCACCACTTGCCGTCGGCCGCCGCGGGCGGTCCGGCGGCGATGACGCAGCCGAGTGCGCCTGCCGCGGTTCCGATTCCCGCGACGATCTTCTTGGTGATGTAGTGCATGGCAGCGACCTCAGGCATTCTTCCGGGCCCCACATGGAGGCGATGGATCCTGTCGTTTCGTCTCTCGGGGCCGGACAGATTGATCACGCCGTCCGATATGTCAGGCCCGAGACGACCAACGCCGGCCAAGATCACGAGTTACGCCGCTCCGCCGCCGTATCCGGCATGATCGGCGGATGGACGCGCGAGCCGCGCACCGGCCTGGGCATCCCGGTCTGACGGGAGCAGCGCCCTAAGCTTCCGCCTGCTTCCGCCCACTCCGTCCGCCTCACCCGGCACCCGCCCACAACCCAAGGAGCACCGCCGTGTTCGACCCCTCACCGGACCACTCGCACCCATACCCCGACGCCCACCGCCCGGACGAGGCACCCACCCCGCACCCTCTGCTCGCCCCCGTGCTCGCCCTCCTCGGCACCTGGCTCGGCCGCGGCCAAGGCGGATACCCGACGCTCGCCGAGGACTTCACGTACGCGCAGGAGGTCACCTTCAGTCACGACGGCCGCCCCTTCCTCCGTTACGAGGCCCGGGCCTGGCTGCTCGACGCCGACGACGCCCCGCTGCGTCCGGCGGCCCGGGAGGGCGGCTGGTGGCGGCTGCAGCCCGACGGAGGGGTGGAGGCACTGATCACGCAGCCCACCGGCATCGCGGAGATCGCGGTCGGCCAGGCCGCCGAGGGCACGGTCGACCTCGCCACCCACGACGTGGCCCTCACCCCCACGGCCAAGGAGGTCACCGCCACCCGGCGCCGCTACACCCTGGCCGACCCCGACACACTCACCTTCGTCCACGAACTCGCGGCGGTCGGGCAGCCGTTGCAGCACCATCTCTCGGCAACTCTGCGCCGCGAGCGGTAGGCCGTGGCGCAGGTCATGCAGGGTTATTCAGGGTGAGTAGAGGTCAGCGCGCCCTGAGTACCGGTACTCATGCCCGCCCCGCCGCCCGCGCCCAGACTTCGAGCATGAGACGACTTTCCGGGGAAAACCCCCTAATTCACTGGGTACTTGGCCGGAGCCGACGCCCCTCCCGCGTCCGCCGCTCCGCCCGCATCCGCCTCGGTGCGGCGCCGGCGGCGTTGTGCGCACTCGCCCTCGCCGCCTGTGGCACCGAGCGCCCGGGGGACGGTGACCCGAAGGCCGGGCTCGAGGACCGGGTGGAGGCCACCGTCAGTTCGTCCGCGGGCTCCCCCGACCCGGAGGACGACGGCAAGGGCGATGCCGAGTTCCTGGTGTTCATGCAGCTTCTCAACTCCGTTGCCGAGCCGTGCGTTCCGGAGTTCGAGACCCCGGATCTGGAGGAGCTGGGGGAGACGGAGGAGCCCAAGTGGACGGGTACGGCGATGCCGCCCGAGCCGCCCCTCCCGGACGAACCGCCGCCCTCCGAGGAGCCCGCGGACCCCGACGCCGCCAAGAAGGAGGTGCCCCTGAGCTCCGTCGAGAAGTGCACGGCCCGCGCCCATACCCGTCGCATCTCGAAGGCGCTGAAGGGCACGCCCGACCCGACACCGCGGCAGGTCGGGGACGTCCTGCGCGACCTCGGCTACATCGACGAGCGGGTCCGCGGCTCCCAACAGTCCGGCGGAGACGTGGAGTTCATGCTCGACCTGCGGGTGCTGGGCAGCTCGCTGTGCCTGTCCGGCAGCACGAGCGGCACGAAGACCGTCGTCGAGTCGTACGGCGGCCACCCGGAGGTCGACTGCCTGGACGTGCAGCGCTGAGCGCTCCGCTGGTTGTGCGGTTCTTTTGCCGCGGGCCCGGTGGGGGCTGGTCGCGCCCACGCGGCGGAGCCGCATATCGATGCAGCCCCGCGCCCCTGAAGGGGCGCGGTTCCGCGGCCGACTTCACCAGGTCCGCTTGGAGCCCTCAGCCCTCGCAGCCGTGTCCGGGGGTCGACGGGTCGGGTGTGGGTTCGGTCGTGGTGGGCGGTTCGGTGGGGGTGGGGGTCTCCGGTGACGGCTCCGCGGGGGTCTCAGGTGCGGCCGGCGTCGGGTCGGTCGCCACCGGAGTCTCCTCAACAGGCGCGGGGTCCACGGGAGTTGGGGTCTCCGGCTCCGGAGTGGGCGAGGGAGCCGGCGACGCGGGGGTTTCGCCGTCCTCGGACGGGGCCCCCGTCTCCGGAGTCTCGTACGACGGCGGGCTCTCCTGCACAGGCACCTCCGGCTCTTCCTCCACCGGTTCGGCCGGCGCAGGATCAGCCGGTTCAACCGGAGCAGGATCAGCCGGTTCAACCGGAGCAGGGTCAGCCGGTCCAGCCGGAGCAGGATCAGCCGGTTCAGGGGCAGGATCAGGCCCAGCCTCCGGGGCCGTACCCCCGTCCCCCGACCCGGTGGACTCGTCCCCCGAGCCCCCACCCCCCGACTCCACCGAACTCACCGTGGACGCATCGGAGTTGTCCGCCGCGACCACCACACTGTCGGCCGCGCCGCTGCCGCTGCCGCTGCCGGCCGAGAACACGACCGCGTCGCCCTCCTGGGTCTCCCCCGACCCGACGGACACCTCACGCCCCGCGCCCGGCACCGGCCCCTGAGACGGCCCGGCCGCCGGCCCCTGCGTCAGTGGCTCCCGGGCCGCCGGCACCACGGAGGCACCGCCCGAACCGAGCGCGATCACGATCGCGAGGGCCGCGCCCGTCACCGCCGTGCCGACCGCGATCGCCACCGGCGCCTTCACCCCGGCCGCGACGGTCCCGGCACTGCCTCCGCCGGCCGCGCTCACCGCACCCGTGGCGCCCGCGAGCGAGGGCAGCAGGAACTTGCCCGCGCCGCCCAGCGCGAAGACCAGCAGCGCCGGTCCCACCAGAGCGGGGAGCTTGTCGTTGGCGCGCATCAGCACGGCGAGCCGGGCGCTGCAGTCGTCGCAGGCGTCCACGTGGCCGAGGAGCCGCTCGGACTGCCGTGCGGTCGCGCTGCCGCGGACGTACGCCGGCATACGCACCCAGTGGACCTCGCAGGCGGGGTCGTCCGGGGCGTCGGTCTGCGTGCTGAGGAAGGCCTGGCGCATGCCCTCGCGGGCGCGGTGCAGCAGTACGGCCGTGGCGCCCTGCTTGGCCCCGATGCGCTGACCGACGACCTCCAGCGACTGCCCCTCCGCCTCCGCCAGCCACAGCGCCTGCACCCAGCGCTCGGGGAGTTGGCCCAGGACGCGGGCCAACAGGTCGACGGAGGACGCCCGTTCGGCCGGGTCGTCGCCGGAATCGGCGCCGTGGAGGGCCACTTCGACCCGCTCGGGGGCCGAGGGATCCTGTGGCGTCTCCCGCACGGCGGTCCCGACGGCGGACGCGAGGTGCCGCACCGTCGTCATGAGATACGCCGGTACGTTGTCGATCTCGTGCCCCGCGGACAGTCGCCGCCAGACACGGAAGTGCGCCTCGGCGACGAGGTCTTCGGCCGCCCAGGAGTTCCGGGTGAGCGAACGTGCGTAGGCGACGAGGCGCGGGTGCTGTTCCTCGAAGATCCGGGTGTACGCGACGGTGGCGGACGCCTGCGCAGGCACGGTGATGGGGCCGTCGGTCATGGCAGGAACTCCAGTTGCCTGCTGATGGGACAAGGGTTTTGTTAGAACAAAGCCATTTTGTAAGCCCAGATGACAAAAACTTCAAGCAATCACAGGGAGTCGACAGGTGATACAGGTCACACCAACCGTCTTGGGTGGCCGCGTAATACGCAGACCCTCCGCAGGCTCGTAGAGGCATGAACACCACCACCCTGAAGCAGCCCGTCCGTGCCCGCCTGGTCACGCCCGACTACCCGGAGCTGGCCGTACGCCCCACGCTGCGCTACGACTCCGCCGATCCGTACGCCGTACACATCGACTTCCCGGCCCATGTCTCCGCCGACGGCGAGGGCCTGACCTGGATGTTCGCCCGCTCGCTCCTGGAGGAGGGGCTGGAGACGCCCGCCGGCGTCGGTGACGTCCACATCCGGCCGTGCGGATGGGCCCGCACCATCCTGGAGTTCCACTCACCGCTCGGCCTGGCCGTGATCCGGTTCAGCTCGGGCGCCCTCCAGCGCTTCCTGCTGCGCACCTACGACGTCGTCGAGCCCGGCACCGAGAACCTGGGGCCGAGCTTCGAGCACGGCCTCTCGTCCCTGCTCGGCGATGCCGTATAAACCCGGTGTCCGGGTCAGGCGTGCGCGGCTACCGTGGCGGCCCATGACCGACACCGAACTCCCCCCGCGCCTGACCCGGCTCACCTTCCACGGCCCCCTCTCCGAGGCCCGGGCCGCGCGGATCGTCGACAGACTCGCCGGGGCGGCCCCCTCGACGGTGCTGGACATCGGCTGCGGTTGGGGGGAGCTGATGCTCCGCGTCCTCAAGGCGGTACCCGGGGCGAAGGGCGTCGGGGTCGACCTCAACGGCGACGACCTGGCCCGGGGACGCGCGAACGCCAAGGCCCGTGCGCTGGCCGAGCGGGTGCAGTTCGCCGAGGAGTCCGCCGTAGGAACGTCACGGGGACCGGCCGACCTCGTCCTCTGCCTCGGGGCCGGCCACGCGCTGAGCGACGCGCAGCCGCCCCATCACACGGCCGAGGCCCTCGATGCGCTACGACGGATGGTGGCGCCCTCGGGGCGTGTCCTCCTCGGGGAGTCCTTCTGGCAACGACCGCCCGCCGAGGCCGAGTTGGCCGCGATGTGGCCGGACGCGCGTGCCGACGAGCTCCCTGACCTGGCCGGACTCGTCGATCTCGCCGTGGCCGCCGGGTTCCGGCCCGCGTGGATCGAGACGGCCGGCGGCGAGGAGTGGGAGGAGTTCGAGTCCGGCTACCAGGCCGACGTGGAGGAGTGGCTGGCCGCCCACCCCGACCATCCGCTGGCCGAGGAGACGCGCGAGCGCGTGGACCGGCACCGGACGAGCTGGCTGCGGGGGTACCGAGGCGTGCTCGGGCTGGCCTATCTCACGCTGGTTCCCGTGGGCTGAGACGGGCTCACGCACCCCGCGTGCCGTACCAGCGCCACTCGGTGAGCCGTGGGCGGTCGGGGAGGGCGATACGGCCGGTCGCCCAGAGCAGGGTCTCCCAGGCATCACTGCCGACGGTGACGTGAGGGAAGAGCCTCCGCAGAACCCGTGCGCACAACTCCCCCGGCGGCGACCACTCCAGGTTCAGCGCCTCGGCGACGTCATGCAGGTGGACGAGGATCTCGACCACGGCCATCGCGGCGAAGCCCTCCGGGTCCGAGGGCCCGAAGACGTGGTGGGCGACGGTGGTCGGGGGCGCCGTACGCAGGACGGACACGAGCAGGCCGCCGCACGCCTCCACGACGGTCAGGAGGCCGTCGGGACCGTCGGGGCCCCGCTCGACGAAGATGACACCGTCCGGCCCGCCGCTCCGCTCGCTCCGCGTCCGGAACGGCAGCAGCCCGGACGTCGGCGGCTTCGCGAGCCCGAACCTCGCGGCGTAGGTGAACAGGTCGTCGGCCAGATGCTCGACGGTCTCCCAGCACGTCCACTCCAGCGTCCCCGCCTTGGCCTCCCAGGCCTCGGGGTCCGCGCCTTTGAGGGTGCCGACGGCCAGAGCGACGGCCCGGCGGACGTCCTCCGCGTCGACCGCGGTGTCTGCGCTGCGCATGCGGAGGATCGTAGCGAGTGGCTGTGACAGCGGACCGCGGCGCCCGCTGGGTCCTCGGCGAGCTCGACGGTCGTGAGGTGTGGCCGCGCTGCCGCCCTGCCGCGCTTCTGTCTCGTCAGCGCCGGTCCGCACTCGTGCCGGCCCGGCTGACCGGTGTCGGCTCTCCCGCCTCGTCGCGGTTCGGTAGCCGGGGCTGTGCTGCCAGGATCTCGATCAGCGCGGTCGCGGCGGGTGGGTCCGGCGGGTCGCCGAAGGTGGCGGCGTAGATCCGGCGGGCGTTGCCGGTGAGCCGTGTGGTGTGGATGCCCGGCGCCCGGTGGGCCCGCAACGCGAGTCCGTTGAGGATGGCGACACCCATCCCGGCGGCCACCAGCGCCTGGGCGACGACCGTGTCGTCGCAGGAGTAGGCGATGCGCGGGGAGAATCCGGCGCCTTCGCATGCCGTGATCGTGGCGGCACGGCAGCGTTCGCAGCCGCCGACCCAGGCGGAGTCGCGGTGGTCTTCGAGACGCTGGTGGGGTTGGTCACTGACGAGGTAGAGGGGGTCGTCCAGCAGGTGGGTGAGCCGGAATCCCTCCTCCTCCGGAGTGTCGGTATGCCGGAAGATCAGGGCGATGTCTACGTGCCCGGAACGCAGCATCTGCAGGCCCTCGACCGGATGGGCATCGACGAGGTTCAACTCGATTCCCGGGTACGTCCGGGACAGTTCGGCGGCTGCCTTCGGTACGAGGGTGCTGAGGACCGTCTGGAAACCGGCGAGCCGTACCCGTCCGGCACGGAGTCCCACGCGGGCGGCCAGCTCGACGGACGCGGCGTCCACTCGCCCCAGAATCTCCGTGGCCCGCTGCGCCAGGAGTTCGCCTTCGGGGGTGAGCCGGATACCGCGGCCCACTCGCTGGATGAGCCTGGCTCCGATGGCGGCTTCCAGCCGACCCAGGTGGTGGCTGACCGACGGCTGGGAGTACTGCAGCTCCTTCGCCGCCTCGGTCACCGATCCATGGCGGGCGACCGCCTCCAGCACCTTGAGGTGCGTCAGGTTCAGCATGGATTAAGTATGTCTATGAGACTTCGGAAGAATTGGCATTAGACGTCATGACATCGGGCGGCCATCCTCGTCTCATGACCGAGCTGAACCGAGTTTCATGACCGAGCTGATCCGAGTTTCATGACCGAGCTGAACCGACGGAGTTCGACCAGCAGAAGGACAGGAGTCGCCAGCCATGTCACATGCCCGCGTCCACAACTTCTCCATCTCGCTCGACGGCTTCGGCACGGGTGACGTTCAGAGCCAGGACGCGCCGTTCGGCCACGCCGGCGAACGGCTGCACCAGTGGATGTTCACCACCCGGTTCTGGCACGAGATGACCCGCCGGCCCGGCGGGACCGCCGGCCTCGACGACGCCTTCGCGCAGCAGTTCGCGCCCGGCATCGGCGCCGAGATCATGGGCGCCGGGAAGTTCGGCCCGCCCGGATGGCACAAGGACCCGGAGTGGAAGGGGTGGTGGGGTCCCAACCCGCCGTTCCACACACCGACCTTCGTCCTCACCCATCACCCGCGCCCGTCGATCGAGATGGAGGGCGGCACGACGTTCCACTTCCTCGACACCTCGCCCGCCAAGGCGCTCGAGACGGCCCGCGAGGCCGCAGGTGACCAGGACGTACGGATCGGCGGGGGGCCCACCGTGATCCGCGACTTCTTTGCCGCCGGGCTCATCGACCGCATGCACGTCGTGGTGGTCCCGATCCTGCTCGGCCGAGGCGTACGCCTCTGGGACGGACTGGAGGGCGTCGAGAAGGACTACGAGGTCGAGGCCACGTCCTCGCCCAGCGGAGTCACGCATGTGACGTTCACCCGCGCGGGTCTCTGAGCCACCTCGCGCGGGTCTCTGAGCCACCTCGCGCGGGCCTCTGAGCCGCCTCACGCGGCGGGCCTCTGAGCCGCTGCACGCGGGTCTCGTCGAACGGCGGCACCGAAGCGTTGAGCCATACGCCGTTTGCGACGTCACAGAGTGCGTGCGAAGGCGTCGAGGGCTGCGAAGTCCGCGCCCCGCAAACCCAGTCGAGGGTCGACCCAGTGGAGCAGTGCCGGTCCGTCGTGGTGCTTGGCGACGAACTCCCGGTCCGTGTCGTCGAGTTCGTCGTCGACCCAGGCGAAGGGTCGGCCCGCGGCGTGGGCGACGAGGTAGCGGGTCTTCCAGAAGGTGCCGGACGGGCCGGTGCCAAGCATGGTGGGCCAGTCGACGACGGGGAGGTCCGGGAGGCCGAGGACGGGGGCGATGAAGGTGTTCGCCTCGACGCCCCAGGTGGTCGCCCAGACCAGGTCGTACAGGTCGGCCAGCTCGCGGAGTTCACGGCCGTGGCCGGCGTTGAGCCAGACCCGCAGCGGCTTGACGTAGGCCCGTGGCATGCCGGGGTGCTGGGCCAGCCAGCCCTCGGGCTTCATACGGTGGGTCGAGTAGCCCGCCGGGCGGCGCTCGGGCTTCGCGGCGTAGGGGTTGAGCGGGCCGTCCACGTCGAGGTAGAGGAGGGGGCGGAGGTTCATGTCGTTGCCCCCTCTTCGGCTATTCGGCTCTTCGGCTCTTCGGCGGGGTGACTGCGTCGAGCGTAGCTTCGGCCGTGCTGCCAGGCCGACCCAATTTCCTTCGTGGGCCGCCGACTTGGGCGTTACGTGTGGCGCATGACCTGGTAGATCGTCTCCGCCGCCGGGGACTGGTGAGGTACGTCGTGCCAGCCGATCTCCCCCGCACGCTTCACGATGGCCTGGCGGGCGGCCTCGGCGGCCGCTTCGTCCTCGAAGAAGGCGATGGACAGGCCGTTCCCGGTGGCCGGGTCCACGAGGTGGTACGCGGCGTGGACTCCGGGGACGCCGGCGGCCGCTTCCAGGACCCAGTCCCGGTCGTCGTCGGGCATGGGCTCCCATACGGCTACTCGCGCGATCATTGCTTCCTCCCGTTCTCCCAGTCCGACTGGGTGAGGACGTACTCGACCTCGCCGTGCTCGCAGCCCTCGACCCGCTCCGACCAGGTGCTGGTGTAGGTCCGGAGATATGTCAGGCCCGCCTTCTCCATGACCCTCCGGGAGCCCGCGTTGACCGTCATCGTGTTGGCGGTGATGTGTTCCACCCCCAGGTCGGTGAACGCCTTGTCGATCAGGGCGCGTGAGCCTTCCGTGGCATATCCCTTCCCCCAGGCGGCCTTGTTCAGGCGGTAGCCCAGTTCGACGACGGCGACGCTGTGCTCGTCGAGGGGGCGGAGCTCGAACCAGCCCAGGAAGGTGCCGTCGGTCTTCTTCTCGGCGGCCCAGAAGCCGCGGGTTCCGAGGCCGGGGTAGTCGTGGAGGAAGGCGGGCAGGGTCCGGGTCCGGATCGCTTCGAGGGGCGTCGGCCTGCCGCCGTTGAGGTAGCGCATGACCTCGGGATCGTTGTCCAGGGCGTACACGTGCTCGACGTCGGATTCGGCCTCGGTGAACGCCCTCAGCACCAGGCGCCCGGTCTCCAGGAAGACGTGCATGCCTCGCTCCTCCTCACTCGCCGGCGTCGAACTCCTCGATCGCCGCGTGCAGTTGGTCCGGCCGGTCCAGGTGTACGTCGTGCGCGGCGTCCGGGATGACAGCCTGCCGTGTGTCCGGGCGGCGGGTCAGCATGTCGGCCGCCTCGGTCGGGAGCACGGTTCCGGAGGCCCCGCGGACCAGGAGCGTCGGGCAGCGGATCCGCGACCACTCCGACCAGTGGGCGGCCGTCGCCGGCTCCGCCATCGTCTCGATCATCGTCCCCCGGTCGAAGCGCGGGTGCCAGCTGCCGTCCCGTTCCTCCAGCCCTCGGGCCCACGCCTCGTGCCCCAGGAAGGCCGTCGCCTCCTCCAGGGACGCGAACGCCGTCGGCCAGCTGTCCAGCCAGGCCGCGATCACGGCGGGGAGTTCCGGGCTCGGGCCCGCCGGACCCGCCTCGATCAGGACCAGGGACCGCACCAGGGCGGGGTGGGCCGCCGCCAGCAGCATCGCCGTATGACCGCCGAGGGACTGGCCTACGACGGTCACGGGGGCCAGCCCGAGCTCGTCCACCAGGCTTACGGCGTCCTCGACATGGGCGGCCCGCGTCACCGTCGGCGGGCGGCGGGTGCTCGCGCCGTGACCGCGGGCGTCGTACGCCACCACACGGCGGCCGGCCGACAGCAGGCGGTCCGCCAGGTCGTCCCATTCGCCGAGGTGGCCCGCCAGGCCGTGGAGGAGCAGTACGGGGGGCTTGGACGCGGGGTGCGGCGGGGTGCGGTCGCGGTAGGCGATGCGGGTGCCGTCGGGGGTGGTGAGGTGGGTGGTGGGGTGGGTCAACCGGCCGTGCCCTCCTCGGGCTGTGACGGTCCTGTTGCCGGAACTGTGGGCTCCGCCACAGCCGTACGGGATCCGTCCTGTTGGACTCTGCGGATCCAAGTCGATCAGATCGGGGCCGCGATGCGGAAGAACCTCCCCATCAGGCTCCGCCGGCTCGCCGTCCTCGCGGGGGCCGTCGCGGCCGCCGCGTACGCGTGGGGGCTGCTGCACGTCGCCGGCGCGGTGATGGAGGCGGAGGACGGCGGCACGGACTCGGCACCGATCCGGCCCTGCCGTACGGCGGGCTGGCCGGAGCGCGAGAGGGGCGGCGCCGGGATCGTCGACTACTCGGTGAGCTTCGTCCCCCTCGGGTTCGCGTGCGAGACGCAGGGCGGCGGGAGCTACACCACCGAACACGTCCCCGCCTACGTCAATCCCGTCGCCCTGGGCTGTGCCCTCGCCGCCGCCGGTCTCGGGGTCTCCTCGGGGTACGCGTCGGAGCTCCGGGCCAGGGCGGAGGCACGGAAGCGGAACCGGTCCGCCGCGGAGCCGGAGGCTTGACAGTCCTCGACTCAGGTTCAGGGTCGTGAGGGTGCCGAGAGCTAGCCTCGGCCCATCGGTCGATGTCCGAGCGGCAGGAGGCAGACATGGCGAAGGTTCCCAGCGCGGTGGTCGCGGCGAGCGGTCTCGTCGGCGGCTACGGCGTGGCCCGCTGGACCAGGAAGCGGCAGCTGGGCGGGGCCGTACTGGCCGTCGCCGGGGCCGCTGCCGCGCAGCAGTGGCGGCAGCGGGCCGGCGGGAAGGCAGCGGGCGCCCTGACCGTGGCCTACGTCGCCGCCTTCGCCGGATCCCACCCGCTGGCCAAGAAGGTGGGCGCCTGGCCGGCCGTGTTCACCGTGGCGGGCGCCGTGGCACTGGCGTCGTGGGCGGTGGCGGACCGGAACGCCTGAGCGGGCAGGGCCCGTTGTTCCGTCGCCCGGCCGAAGCGGTGCCCGCTACGCTCCGGCGATGCCGAAGACCACGCCGACCGAGCTCGTGGTGGACCTGCGGGGCCGCCCCTTCGACACCCTCGAACAGTTCTGGGACGCCCTCACCGAGCCCCTCGGGCTGCCGGAGTGGTTCGGCCGGAACACCGAGGCACTGCGCGACACCCTCCAGGTCGGCGGCATCTCGGACGTGATCGACAGCCACGACGTGGTGATCGTCCACGTCGACAAGCAGGGCATCTTCACCCGCCGGGACCGCGAGACACGACACCTGCGCAGCGCGTTCGCCGGCAAGCAGGCACGGCTGGTCATTCACGTGCCGTCCTGAGCGGCCCGGTGCGTCAGCACGTTCACCACCCGCCCGTTCGGGTCCCGTACGAAGAACCGTCGTACGCCCCACTCCTCGTCCCGCAGCTCCCGTACGACCTCCGCACCGGAGCGCACCACCTCGGCGTACACCGCGTCGACGTCCTCGACCTCCACGCTCAGGTCGGGGACGACGGGCCCGGTGCGTTCCTCGGTGAACAGGCTGACCTGGGCGGTGGGGTTGGCGGGCGAGGCAAGCGTCATCACCCAGCCCATGTGCATGACCTCCTCGAAGCCGAGCAGAC
The DNA here is from genome assembly GCF_000718165.1 of Streptomyces fulvoviolaceus. Lineage (GTDB taxonomy): Bacteria > Actinomycetota > Actinomycetes > Streptomycetales > Streptomycetaceae > Streptomyces > Streptomyces fulvoviolaceus. The sequence goes on from NZ_JOEY01000012.1 coordinate 259,893, forward strand.
CGTAGAAGTCACGGCTCGTGCCCATCGCCTCCTCGGACGCGACCTGGATGTTCGGGACGATCCTGCGGACGGTCATCGGCACGGCTCCTCACGACCACGGGTCGGCTTTCTGTTATCGCCCGCCCCACTCTCGCGTCTCCTCCCCGTCCCCTGTCCACAGGCACGCGAGGAATGACGCACGTGACTTCACAGATCAGCCGCCGCAGCATGCTCAAGGCAGCCGGAGCCGTAGGAATAGCCACGACCGCCGCAGCCTCCGTCACCACCACCCCCGCCGCCGCGGCAGGCACCGCCTACGCGCACCCCGGCCTGCTGCACACCAGCGCCGACCTGAGCCGCATGGCCGCGAAAGTGAAGGCGGGGGCCGCCCCCTACACGGCCGGCTTCGCCAAGCTGACCGCCAACCGCCATGCGCAGAGCGGCTGGACGGCCAACCCGCAGGCCACCGTCGTCCGCGGAGGCACCGGCCAGAACTACGTGACCCTGTACAACGACGTCCACGCCGCCTACCAGAACGGCCTGCGCTACCACGTCAGCGGCGACAGCGCCCACGCCGACACCGCGGTCGCGATCCTCAACGCCTGGTCGGCCAAGCTCACTTCACTCGCCGGCAACGCCGACCGCTTCCTGGCCGCCGGTCTGTACGGCTACCAGATCGCCAACGCCGCCGAACTCGTCCGTGACCACCCCGACTTCGAGCTCGGCCGCTTCCAGGAGATGCTGAGCAAGGTCTTCGCACCGCTCAGCGACAGCTTCCTGGTCAAGCACAACGACTCGGTCGTCTCCAACTACTGGACCAACTGGGACCTCACCGCGATGGCCTGCGTCCTGGCCACCGGCATCTTCTGCGACGACAAGGCCCAAGTCGCCCGCGCCGTCGACTACTTCAAGCACGGCGAGGGCCTCGGCTCGATCAAGAAGGCCATACCCGTCGTGTACGACGACGGACTCGCCGAATGGCTGGAGGCCGGCCGCGACCAGGGGCACGCGCTGCTCGGCGTCGGCCTGATGGGCACGTTCTGCGAGATGGCCTGGAACCAGGGCATCGACCTGTACGGCTACGACGACAGCCGCTTCCTCAAGGGCGCGCAGTACGTGGCCAAGTGGGCCATGGGCGGGGACGTGCCGTTCACCCCCAACACCCGTGCCAAGGGCGCGATCGCCGGCTGGTCGGGGCGGGAGACGGTGACCGAGGCCGCGGCTGTCGACCCGGCCATGACCCGCCCCATCTGGGCGATGATCGCCAACCACTACACCAAGCGACGGGGCCTGTCCGCGTCCTACCTCACCCAGATCGCGGCCAAGTCCGCACCCGAGGGTGGCGGCGGAGACTACGGCCCCAACAGCGGCGGCTACGACCAACTCGGCTTCGGCACGCTGGCGTTCACGCGGGACAAGGCGAAGGACACGTCGGCGTCTCCGAGCGCCGCCCCGTCGGCGACGGCGTCCTCGTCCGCCTCCGCCCCCGCCTCGGACCCCCGCCCGCAGACGACGACCACGGCTTCCGCCTCCGCCTCCGCCTCTGCCTCTGCCTCTGCCTCTGCCTCCGAGGGGGACCTCGCCGCCACGGGCTCCAACGACATCGTCGGCTGGTCCGCCGCCGCGGGCATCACCGCCGTCGCAGGCGGACTGCTCCTGCTGCGCCGCCGGGACCGGGTCCGCAACGGCTCCGCCGAGTAGACGCCATCCCACCGCGGGGGTACGCGCCCCTGGGGGCTCCGCCCCCAGACCCCCGCTCCTCAAACGCCGGAGGGGCTGGATTTTCAACGCCGGCCGGTGCAATTCAGCCCGTCCAGCGTTCGAGGACGAAACGACGACCATCCTGAACCCCCACCCACCTGCTGGGGGCTTGGCTTCCAGGTGGGGGCTTGGCTTCCGGTGGGGGCTTGGCTTCCCGGTGGGGGCTTGGCTTCCCGGTGGAGGCTTGGCTTCCAGGCGCCCGGCCGGCGTATTCAGCCCGTCCGGCGTTTGAGGACGAGGCCGTTCAGGCCGACAGCGGGGGTCTGGGGGCGGCAGCCCCCAGGGACGGGACGGGTAGGGGCGGCGGGGGCGA
>NZ_JOEY01000013.1 GCF_000718165.1 Streptomyces fulvoviolaceus
AGCAGAAGACGGCATACGAGATAGGAGTCCGTCTCGTGGGCTCGGAGATGTGTATAAGAGACAGCCCCCTCACCGCCCCACCACTCGGAACCCTTCACCCCCCAACCCCCCAGCGCCTCCACCGAGGTCGTCTCCGAGGAGCGGTCGGAGGTCCGTTCCGAGACCCCGTCCGGAAACTCCGTGGGATCCGCTCCCGGGGCAGCCGCCCCTGCGGCAAGCAGTCCCACGGCCACCGCCCTCACCCGGGACGCCCCCACACGTGCCGCGTCCCAGGAGCCCGCCGCCACCCACCGGTCCGGGTCCGGATCCGGTGTCTCCCTGGTCCGGTCGGAGGCGGTCACCGAGCGCCGCCCCGGCCCCGTCCTCGGCCCCCATCCGCTCCGGGTGCCGCCGGGCGAGCTGCCCGGCCCCGCCGTCCCGGCGACTCCCCGACGCGGCCGACGCCGTACGGGCCTGATCGCCGCCACCGCCGTGGTCGCCGCCGGTGCCGTCGTCGCGATCGTCCTCACGACGATGTCCGGTCCGCCGGGCGACGACAAGGCGGGCTCCTCCCCGTCCGCCTCGTCGTCGCAGGGCGGGTCGGTCACCCCGAGCCCGTCGCCCACCGTCGAGGGCACGTCGAGGCCACGCACCCTCCCGCCGGGCGCGCACGAGGAAGCGGGCGGGTTCGGCTGGGCGACGCCCACGGGCTGGCGGCGGGACGTGAAGACGGGGGCGGAGGTGCACTACACGTCCCCCGACGGCAAACAGGAACTCGCGGCCAAGTCCTCCCTCGCCCGCGGCGACCTGATGGAGACCTGGAAGACCTCCGAGCAGAACGCCCACCAGGGCCGGGACTACCGCAAGATCCGGCTGGAGGAGACGGAGTTCCGCGGCAACCCCGCGGTCGTCTGGGAGTACACCTTCACGCTCGAGGGCGTCCCCTGGCACGCCCGGCTGCTGGGCTTCAACGCGAACGGGAAATCGTACCAGATCAACACGTGGTACCAGCCGGACATCGAGACGCAGGCCCTCAAGACCTACGACAAGGTCAGGGACAGCTTCACGGTGCTGTGAGCGGCAACAGAGCCGAAGGGGCCCCGCGGTGCACACCGCGGGGCCCCTCACGACGCTCGAAGGCGAGCGGGATCAGCTGGAGACCTTGCCCACCTGGTCGCCGGTCCCGGCGGCCTCGACGACGGACACCTTCTTGCCCTTGACGACGCTCTCCTTCACGAAGGCGACGACGATCACGACGGCCGCGACCAGCAGCGACAGCAGCACGGTCTCGCGCCCGTCGTGCTCGGTGTCGGTCAGCATGTAGCCGAGCACGAAGACGATCAGCGCGGCCGTCGCCCAGGTCAGATACGGGTACAGCCACATCTTCACCACGAGCTTCTCCGGCGCCTCGGCCTGGATGATCTTCCGCATCCGCAGCTGCGAGAAGCAGATGACCAGCCAGACGAACAGGGCGACCGCACCGGAGGAGTTGACGAGGAAGAGGAAGACCGAGTCCGGGAACTTGTAGTTGAAGAAGACGGCGACGAAGCCGAAGACGACCGAGGCGACGATCGCGGCCAGCGGCACACCACGACTCGTCGTCCGCGCGAAGGCCTTGGGCGCGTCCCCGCGCTGACCGAGAGAGAAGGCCATGCGGGAGGCCGTGTAGAGGCCGGAGTTGAGACAGGACAGCACGGACGTCAGCACGATGAAGTTCATGATCTGGCCGGCGTGCGCGATCCCGAGGGAGTCGAGGGCGGCGACGTAGGAGCCGTCGTCCTGGATGGACTGGGAGTCCCAGGGCAGCAGGGTGACGACGACGAAGATGGACCCGAGGTAGAAGACGCCGACACGCCAGATGATGCTGTTGGTCGACTTCGTGACGGCCCGCTGCGGGTCCTCCGACTCACCGGCGGCCAGGGTCGCGATCTCGCTGCCCATGAAGGAGAAGACGACGAGCAGGACACCGGTGAGGATGGCGCCGGGCCCGTTGGGCAGGAAGCCGCCGTGGTCGGTGAGGTTGGAGAGCCCCGCCTGGTCGGCGTCGACACCGGGCAGTACGCCGAACACGGCGAGCCCGCCGATGACGACGAACGCGCCGATCGCGACGACCTTGATCCCGGCGAACCAGAACTCGAACTCGCCGTAGGAGGCGACGGAGACCAGGTTGGTGGCGGTGAGCACGACCATCACGATGAGGGCCCACCCCCACTGCGGTACCTCGGGTATCCACCCTTCGAGGATCTTGGCTCCGGCGGTCGCCTCCACGGCGAGCACGACGACCCAGAAGAACCAGTACAGCCAGCCGATGGAGAACCCGGCCCAGCGCCCGAGCGCCCGGTCGGCGTGCGCGGAGAAGGATCCGGTGGTCGGATTGGCCACCGACATCTCGCCGAGCATCCGCATCACCAGCACCACGAGCGTGCCGACGAGGGCGTACGACAGGAGGATGCCGGGTCCCGCGGTGGCGATACCGGAGCTGGAGCCGACGAAGAGTCCGGCCCCGATGACACCGCCGATGGCGATCATCGAGAGGTGACGGTTCTTGAGTCCTGCGTGGAGACCGGTGTCGCCGGGGTCTGGGGATCTGGTCTCGGTCAGGGTCGGCTGCGAAGTCATGGGGGGAGTTCCTTTGCGCCGGGTGAGCGGGTCCGCCGTACGAGCGGCGTACGGATCGGTCCAGTGAATCTGAGGCAAAGGAATTCTTGAACCTTTGATTCCAGATCGTTACTTGAGGTTTTCCTGAGGTTTCGCGGTATTGCCGACTCATTTCCGGATCGGGCCCCCGCGCCGCCGCCCCGAAACAGTCGTGTCACACTCATCCCATGCGCGTGTATCTCGGCTCCGACCATGCGGGCTTCGAACTCAAGAACCACCTCGTCGACTGGCTCAGGGCGGCCGGCCACGACCCCGTGGACTGCGGTCCGCACATCTACGACGCCCAGGACGACTACCCCCCGTTCTGCCTCCGCGCCGCCGAGCGCACGGCGGCCGACCCCGACGCCCTCGGCATCGTGATCGGCGGCTCCGGCAACGGTGAGCAGATCGCGGCGAACAAGGTGAAGGGCGTGCGGGCGGCGCTGGCCTGGAGCGAGGAGACCGCGTCGCTCGGCCGGCAGCACAACGACGCCAACGTCATCGCCGTGGGCGCACGGATGCACAGCGAGGACGAGGCGACCAAGTTCGTCGAGACGTTCCTGGCGACGCCGTTCTCGGGCGACGAGCGCCACATCCGCCGCATCGAGATGCTGGCGGGCTACGAGACGACGGGCGACCTGCCGCCGATTCCGGCGCACCACCCGCAGCAGTGAAGTTCAGCCCCTCCGGCAAATCCAGCCCCTCCGGCAAACTCAGCCTCTCCGTCAAATTCAGCCCCTCCGGCGTTTGAGGAGCGGGGGTCCAGGGGGCGGAGCCCCCTGGGAGCGGGGTCGAAGGGGCGGCAGCCCCTGGGGATGGGAATGGGTAAGGGCGGCGGGGGCGACAAAGCCCCCACACACGAACAGGAGCACCCGTGCCTGAGGGGCACACGATCCACCGGCTGGCGCTGGACTACGCCGACCGCTTCTCCGGCACGACCCCCCGCGTCACCAGCCCCCAGGGCAAGTTCTCCGACGCCGCCGAACTCCTGACCGGCACCGAACTCATCCACACCGAGGCCCACGGCAAGCACCTGTTCCTGGGTTTCGCCGCGGAGACCTGGATCCACATCCACCTCGGCCTTTTCGGCAAGGTCAATTTCGGGCCGACCCCCGCACCCCCGCCCACGGACACGGTCCGCCTGCGCCTCGCGAACGACACCGCGTACGTGGACCTCCGCGGCCCGACGACCTGCTCGCTCATCACCCCCACCGAGAAGCACGCGATACACGACCGTCTCGGCCCCGACCCCCTCCGTGAGGACGCCGACCCGCGGACGGCGTACCAGCGGATCTCCCGCAGCCGTACGACGATCGCCGCCCTGCTCATGGACCAGAAGGTCATCGCGGGCGTCGGCAACGTCTACCGCGCCGAGGTCCTCTTCCGGCACGGCATCGACCCGTACCGGACGGGCAAGGGCATCACCCCACGGCAGTGGGACGCGATCTGGACGGACCTCGTGGACCTCATGCGCGAGGGCGTCAGGAACAACCGCATCGACACCGTCCGCCCCGAACACACCCCGGAGGCGATGGGCCGCCCGCCCCGCGTCGACGACCACGGCGGCGAGGTCTACGTCTACCGCAGGGCCAACCTGGCCTGCCACATCTGTGGCGGCGAGATCCGCACCGCCGACCTCGCCGCCCGCAACCTCTTCTGGTGTCCGACCTGCCAGAAGCCCTGAGCGGGCGCCAAGCGCTCCGCTGGGAGTGCCACGATGTGCCGTCGATCGTCCGCGCCGTCGTGGCCGGTCGCGCCCACGCGGCGGAGCCGCACACGGACCGCGCCCCTTCAGGTCGCTGCCGAACCGCACACGGACCGCGCCCCTTCAGGTCGCTGCCGAACCGCAGTGGACTCCGCCCGACCCGCTCAGAACCCGTGCGGCAGCCAAGGCGCGACGGCCGACCCGAACCCCACGGCCGCCTCGGCCAACGCCCCCTGCCGAACCTCCCGCACCAACCCGGCCGCCCCCAGTGCCGCCAGGCTCACCCCACCCAGGTACGCCGCCCCCAACTCCCGTACGGACAGGGCGAGATCGGCCGCGTCCGTCGTACGGTCGCAGGACGCCCCCTTCGCGTCCCCGGTCAGCCGCCAACGCCCCGCGTTCCAGGGGCAGAAGGCGTCCTCGACCTCGAACACGACGTCCACCGGCGCCTGATAGGTCCGCGCTTCCAGCGCACCCCCGACATCCACCAGCCGCAGGTGCAACGAGTCCCGCACCAGCAGCGAGCATCGCCGTACGTCCGACACCAGATGAAGCCACGGCTCGTCCAGCGGCCGCCGCCGCGCGTCGATCCTCGACGTGAGGTCGAGGTCGAACAGGAACCGCCACAGCGCGGCGTGCGCGGGCGCGTCCAGTGCCTCCAGGTCCGAGACCACCACCGTGCCCTTGGGGCCGGCGGCCTCCCAGTCCCCCTTGATCCGGAAGCGCACGAACCCGACGACCTCGCCGTCCCGCTCCGCCAGCACGCACTGCAGCGGCGAGGCGCCGTCCCGTTCGCTCTCCGGATCGAGCAGCCACAGCTGCTCCCAGCCGGGGATCCGGGCGACCATGCCCGGCCGCCGCGGCACCAGCTGTGCGTACACCGCCTCGCACGCGTCGAGCGCGTCGGCGGGCTTCGCGTAGCGCAGCCGTACGGCGTCGGTGCCGGGCGGCACGGTCAGTCGTACGCGCGTCGTGTCGATCTCGGCGTTGACGTGGTGGGTCGCGGCGCCGTACCCGAAGCGGCCGTAGATCACGGGCTCGGAGGCCGTGAGCACGGCCAGCGGCTCGCCCCAGGAGCGCACGTCGTCCAGCTGGCGCCGCATCATCCCGGTCAGCAGCCCGCGCCGCCGGTGCGTCGCGGCCACGCTGACCATGGTGACGCCCGCGGCGGGCACCGCGGCCCCGCCGGGCACGGTCAGCCGGAAGCTGAAGGCTCCGGCCGTCCCGACGCACCGGTCGCCGTCCCAGGCGCCGATGGAACGGTCCCGCTCGGTGAGCTCGCGCCACAGCGCCCGCTCCTCGGCCGACTCCGGAGCCCCGCCGAAGGCGCGGATCAGGTTGTCGTACCACTCGTCCCAGTTGTCCTGCCGCAGCACCCGCAGGGCGGTCACCATGTCAGAGGCCATGAACCATGCCTACCAGGGCATTGCGGGACGAGCGAGGGAATTTCGTCTTGGCGGCGGCGCAACGGCTTTCTGTGAAGTTCACTGTGAAGTTGAACCTCGGACGGGGGACAAGTGGGACCTCCCGTGCCAAGCAGCTGGTCCGATGGATAGGGTCCCGAACTAATGGCAGCAGGACGAGAGCGGCGCGCGGAAGCCGAGACGTTCACGGCCCGGTTGAAGATGCAGTGGCACCGGGTCCGCGTCGGCCTGCGCAGAAGCGCCGTCGACTACTTCCGTGGCGACGGCTCGGACTGGGTCGCGCTGGCCGGTCTGTTCGTGACCGTTCCGGTGATCGCGGCCATGACACTGGTCAACTCGGTGTGGATCTCACCGGCCGCGCTGGTCCTCCCGATCGTCGCCGGCGGCCTGGTCCTGCGCCCGGCGAGCCTGCTCGGCCTGTACGCGGCCGCGGCCACGGCGCTGATCGTGGAGTCGGTCGAGCTGGGGCCGTACACGGAGGGCCCGTCCCGGGTCACCCCGGGCGTGGTGCTCGTGGTCGCCGCCTGCGGTTTCGTCGGCCTGCTCATCGCCCAGTTCCGCAGCCGGGTCGGTGTGCCCTGGCGGCGCGGTGGCACGATGCTCTTCGACCTGCGCGAGCGCATCCGCGTCCAGAGCAAGCTGCCGCAGCTGCCGCAGGGCTGGCACCGGGAGATGGCGCTGCGGCCCGCGGGCGGCCAGTCGTTCTCCGGTGACTTCGTTGTCGCGGCCCGGACGAACGGCGGGCGCACGATGGAGGTCGTGCTCACGGACGTGTCGGGCAAGGGCATGGACGCGGGGTCGCGGGCGCTGCTGCTGTCGGGCGCGTTCGGCGGCCTGCTGGGCTCGCTGCCCCCGCACGCGTTCCTGACCGCCGCCAACGGCTATCTGCTCCGCCAGGACTGGGACGAGGGCTTCGCGACCTCGATCCACCTGGTCCTGGACCTGGACTCCGGGGACTACGAACTCTTCTCCGCGGGCCACCCGCCGGGCCTGCAGCTCAGTGCGGGCAGCGGCCGCTGGGAGGAGAAGGCAGCCGAGGGCCCGCTTCTCGGTGTGTACGACGGCGCCCAGTTCGACCCCGTGAAGGGATCGCTCCGCCCCGGCGACGTGTTGATGCTGTTCACAGACGGTCTGGTGGAGACCTCCGACCGCGACATAGTCGAAGGCATCGACCGCCTCACCGGCGAGGCCGACCGCTATGTCGCCGGCGGCTTCCACGGCGCCGCCTGGCACCTCATCGAGGCGGTCGCGAAGGACGTCAACGACGACAGGGCCCTGCTGCTGATCTGCCGGGAAGGACCGACGGCCCAGGCGATGCCCCGCTGACAGCCGCCACAGCTGCGGGCAGTCGTGCCGCTGGAGCGGCTCCCGACCCACAGTGAGCGGCACCCCGCCGGCGCGGGCGAGCGACACCCACCCCCGCCCAGACCGCCGCACCTGCCAAGCGACGGTGGTGGGGTTTTCCCCAGCCCGGATCCGCCAGCCGCCCTCATCGCCCACGCCCACCCCCGCTCCGTACGTTCGAGAGGACGACAAACGGACCGAAGGGACGAGCCATGCCGGCCGACTGGGCTGTAGAACTGCACGGAGTCACCCGGCGCTACGGCCGCGGCGGCTCGGCCGTCCACGCCCTGCGCGGCATCGACCTGACCCTCGCACCCGGCACCTTCACGGCGGTGATGGGCCCCTCCGGCTCCGGCAAGTCCACCTTCCTCCAGTGCGCGGCAGGCCTCGACCGCCCCACCGCCGGCAAGGTCCGCCTCGGCGGCACGGAGATCACCGGCATGCGCGAGAACAAGCTCACGGCGCTGCGCCGCACCCGCCTGGGCTTCGTCTTCCAGGCGTTCAACCTCCTGCCCTCCCTCACGGTCGAGCAGAACGTCGTCCTCCCGATGCGCCTGGCCGGCCACCGCCCCGACCGCCGCCGCGCCGCCGAGGCGCTCGCCGAGGTCGGCCTGACCGACAAGGCCCGCCGCCGCCCCGGCCAGCTCTCCGGCGGCCAGCAGCAGCGCGTCGCGATCGCCCGCGCCCTGGTCACCCGCCCCGACGTCGTCTTCGCGGACGAGCCGACCGGAGCCCTGGACACCACGACGGCCGCCGAGATCCTCGCCCTGCTCCGCCAGGCCGTCGACACCCAGGGCGCCACGGTCGTCATGGTCACCCACGACCCGTCGGCCGCCGCCTGGGCCGACCGCGTCCTGTTCCTGGCCGACGGCGAACTCGTCGACCACCTGGACCGCGCCCCCGCCGAGCGGATCGCCGCCCGCATGACCGCCCTCACGGCGCGGCCCTCCGTAGGAGCGGCAGCCTGATGTTCCTCCCCAACGGCCTCGCCCGGGCCGCCGTCCGTTTCCGTCCCGCCTCCTTCGTGGGCACGTTCGTCGCGCTCGCGATGGCCGCGCTCATCGTCGCGGCCTGCGGCATCCTCCTGGAGACGGGCCTACGGGCCACCGTCCCGCCCGACCGCTACGCCGCTGCCCCCGTCGTGGTCGCCGCCGACCAGAAGGCCCACTACGGCCACGGAGACGGCGCGGACAGCGAACCGGTCCCCGACCGCGCCCGCCTCGACGCCTCCCTGGTCACGAAGGCGGCCTCGGCCCCCGGCGCCCGCACCGCCGTCGCCGACATCACCTTCCCGGCGAAGGGCCCCCGCGGCCCCCTCACCGCCCACAACTGGTCTTCCACGGCCTTCACCGGCGACCCCCTCACCACCGGCCGCGCCCCCGGCCCCGGCGAAGTGGCCCTCGCCCAAGGCGCCGTCGGCGACCAGGTCACCCTGACCACTCCCGACGGCACGCGCGCGTACCGCGTCTCCGGCACCACCTCGGCACCGGACACCGTCTGGTTCACCGACCCCGAAGCCCTACGGCTCTCCGGTCATCCCGGCCGCATCGACGCCGTGGCCGTACTCCCCGAGCCCGGAGTCGCGACCGACACTCTCGCCGCCCAGGTCACCCACGTGGTCGGCAGGCAGGCCGAGGTCCACACCGGCGACGCCCGAGGAGCCGTGGAAGATCCCACCCTCGACGAGGCCAAGGAGGTCCTGACCGGCATCGGCGGGTCCTTCGGCGGTATCGCGGCCATGGTCGCCGTCTTCACCGCGGCCGGCACCGTCGCCCTCGCCGTCGGCCAACGCGCCCGCGAGTTCGCCCTGTTGCGTGCCGTCGGCGCCACCCCGCGGCAGATCCGCCGCACGATCGCCACCGAGACGCTCCTGATCGCCCCGCTCGCGGGCGCGATGGGCTGCCTGCCCGGCATCGCCCTGGCCGGCTGGTGGTTCGGGCAGCTGAGGGACAAGGGGGCGGTCCCGGAGAGCGTCGACCTGTCCGTCTCCTGGATCCCCCTCGTCTCCGCGGCCGGAGCCGTCCTGGTCACCGCCCTGCTCGCCGGCTACATGGCCGCCCACCGCAGCTCGCGCATCAAGCCGGGGCAGGCGCTCAGCGAGGCCTCCGTGGAGCGGCTGCGCTTCGGCTGGATCCGGACCCCGCTCGGCATCGCCGCCGCGGCCGGCGGCTTCGTCTGCGCGGCCCTGGCCGCCTCCCAGACCGGCGAGGACGCGGCCAACATCGCGCTCGGCGTCGTCATGCTGTTCATGCTGGCCGTGGCCCTGCTCGGCCCGCTGGTCGCCCGCCTGTGCGCCGCACTCTTCGGACTGCCGCTGCGGGGCGCCGGCGCCCCGGCCCTGCTCGCCGCCGCCAACTCCCGTACGAACGCCCGCCGTCTGGCCTCCGCGATCACCCCGATCGTCCTCGCCATGGCCTTCTCGTCCGTCCTGGTCTTCATGCACACCAGCGAGGACCGCGTCACCGAGAAGCAGCAGCACGCGGGCATCCTCGCCGACCACATCGTCACCGCCGACCCGGGCCTGGCCCCGGACGCCGTACGACGAGCCGAGCGCACCCCCGAAGTCACCGCCGCCGTCGGCCTGTTGAAGGCCGGGATCCTCGTGCCCGCCTCGGGCGGCGGGCTGCAGTCGGCCTCCGCGCAGGGCGTCACGGGTTCCGCCCGCGACCTGGCCGCCGTACAGGACCTGGACGTCGAGCAGGGCCGGCTGTCCCTGAAGCCGGGTGAGATCGCCGTGGACGCCTCCCTCGCCGACAACGCGCACCGGAAGCTCGGCGACCGCCTCCCGCTGCGCCTGCCCGACGGCACCAGGGCGGAACCGCGGATCGTGGCGACGTACGGTCGCGGCCTGGGCCTGTCCCAGGTGACGATGGCCCGCGCCGACCTCGCGCCCCACGTCACCTCGGCCTTCGACACGGAGGTGTGGACGAAGGGCGGGACGAAGACCTCCTTGGCACCCCTCGGCACCGTTCTCGACCGCGCCGACCACACCGCGGCCCAGTCCGTCGACCGCGAGCTCAACGCCTGGGCGAACACCGTGATGGCCGCCGTCCTCGGCGGGTTCGCGGCCGTCGCCGCCGTCAACACGCTGGTCATGACCGTTCTCGGCCGCCGCCGCGAGCTCGGCACGCTCCGCCTCATCGGCTCCACCCGCCGCCAGGTGCTGCGCATGGTCCGCTGGGAGGCACTCCTGGTCGCCCTCGCGGGCATCGTCCTCGGTACGGCGATCGCCCTGGCCACGCTCGTCCCGATGACGAAGGGGCTGACGGGGGAGGGGCCCTACATTCCGCCGCTGGTCTACTGCGCCTTCGCCGGCGCGATCGTCGTGCTCGGCCTGACGGCGGTCACCCTTCCGGCACGGGCGGCGCTCAAGGGCGACACACTGGACGAGTGACGCACACCTCTCAGCTGACCCTGGCCGAAGTAGAGGCCACCGCCCGAGCCGCCCACGCCGGCCAGACCGACAAGGCGGGACGGCCGTACGCCGAACACCTCCAGACGGTCGCGGAGGGCGTACGCGCGCGTGGCGGCGACGACGAACAGATCGCGGCGGCCTGGCTGCACGACGCCGTCGAGGACGACGCCCTCTCCGAGCGGTGGCTGGAGGAGGCCGCGCTGAGCCGCCGTACGAAGGACATCGTGCGCGCGGTCACCAAGCGGGCCGACGAGCCACCCAAGGCGTACGCCGGGCGCATCCTCGCCACCCCGGGCGCGCTGCTGGTGAAGGAGGCGGACCTGGCGCACAACGCCGACCCGGCGCGCCTCGCGGTCCTCGACGAGTTCACCCGCAGACGACTGACCGAGAAGTACGCACGGATGCGCGCGCTTCTCGGTCTCGTGGCCGATGAGGTCTGAGCGGTAGAGGCGAATCCGGTGCGGTACAGCGCCCCGTAGGGGCGCGGGGCTGTGTCAACATGCGGCTCCGCCGCGCGGGCGCGACCAGCCCCCACCGGCCCGCAGGTCAGTCACCGCGCACCCAGCGGAGCGCCTACGCGTTGACCTTCTCGCGCTGCTGGCTCGGCACCTTCGCGCCCTGCTCGCGCCCGCGGGCCACCTCCACGGCATCCGGCTTGAAGGCCCAGTTCATGTCCGGCTCCATCGCGAACCGGAAGGCGCGTCGCACCGGCGCGGTGCACAGCAGGGTGACGGCGACGGCCGCGAGGACGCTCACGAAGATCTCGCCGGTCGGCCGGTGCAGCCAGGCGTGGTCGAACCAGCCCGCGAAGCCGGCGCCCTTGATCAGGAAGCCGTGCAGCAGATAGCCGTACAGCGTGCCCGCGCCGAGGGTCGTGAACCACATCTGCCGGCCCGGCACCCAGGCGAAGAAGCAGGCGGTCAGCAGCAGCGAGCAGCCGAACATCGCCAGCACCATGACCGGCCCGGACCACCAGGGCGCGCCCAACTCCTGCGCGGCGTCCCGGTGGTAGAACCACTCCGTGTTCATGCGCGGCACCGCCCACCAGCCGACGGCCAGCGCGGCCGCGAACACCGGCACCGCCGCGATCCGCATCGAGCGCCGGCGCACCAGCCGGAAGTGCTCGGGCTTCATGCACAGGCCGAGCACGAAGTACGGCAGGAACTGGAGCACCCGCTGCAGGTCCAGGTCGTCGCCGATGTTCGGCGTCACGGACGCGAGCATGGCGATGCCGAGCGCGAGCGGCAGCGGCCACCGCACCAGCTTCCAGATCGGCGTGGTCAGCCGCCAGATGAACAGCGCGACGAGGAACCAGGTCAGGAACCACGGGTCCAGGAGGCTGATGTCCTGGCTCGGGGAGTGGTCGGCGAACCGCTTGAAGAGCGAGTACGCCGTCTCGAAGAGGACGTACGGCACGACGACGCCGGTGATCAGCCGCTTCAGGCGGTCGGCGCGCATGTCGAAGCTGCGCGAGAAGAAGCCGGAGATGATGATGAACGCCGGCATGTGGAACGAGTACACGACCGTGTACACGCCCTCCAGGACGCGGCTGTCGCCCTTGATGGGCTCCCAGGCGTGGGCGACCGCGACCAGGACGATGGCCAGGTACTTGGCGTTGTCGAAGAAGGCGTCGCGCGGCTTGTGGAACATCTGAGGCACCCTAGCCATGGCTGTGCGTATTCGTAAAACCGCCCAGGTCATTCCTGGTTAACCGCTTCGAATACCCCTGTTCGCCCACAGGTTGATGTCGCGCTCGATGTCGCAGTCGTCACGTATATGCGTCCTTCTTGTCGCGATTCATCCCGACTAAATGGTGCATAACGCCAGTCATTGGTGTGTCTGTGACTGTAATTCGAATTAGCTGCGAACGAGTTGTGTGGACACCGAAACGATCCGGCCGAATTACCTGTGTGGGTGTCCCGTCGAATTGCTGTGCGGGAGCCGGCCCCGGTCGACGCGCCCGCACGCGCGCGTACCGACATGGTCAAACGTTGGGTCACCGGCCGCATATGCGGGGTGCGTTGGTGGCACGATGGTTCTGGCGGGGGTGCGCGGGGTTGCATCCCCGGGCCGGGAGAGCGGACCGACCGTAGGGTGTGATCAGTTGTGGCCATTTCGCTGTCAGTGGTGCTGATGTTGGGGATCATCCTGGTGGTGTTGATGCGGGGAGGCTCCATCAAGGCCGGCCCCGCCGTGGTCGCCGTGCTCTTCGGCTTCTTCCTCGCCTCGACCGGCATGGCCGACGACATCCAACGATTCCTGGACTCGATAGCGGACACCATCAACTCGATCCAGTTCTAGCGCCCGAGTGCACAAAGACCTCCGGCCCGGTCCTCGGGAGGACCGGGCCGGAGGCCTGGTGGAGCGGGCGACGGGAATCGAACCCGCGTAGCTAGTTTGGAAGACTAGTGCTCTACCATTGAGCTACGCCCGCACAGCGCGCGCCGCAGGTCAGGTGACCGCGGCACAGAAGGCATCGTAGCGGGTCACCCCCCTTCACCGCACACCGCCTTCCGGGCCCGCACCGGCACTTGGGCGGGGCTCGCGAAATGCGGCAGCCCTGCTGCCTGGGGGCATGTACCCTACGTGTCGCACCAGACGGGGTGTGGCGCAGCTTGGTAGCGCGTCCGCTTTGGGAGCGGAAGGCCGTGGGTTCAAATCCCGCCACCCCGACCACCTGCGCGATCACCTCGCGCGACCGTACTCAGTGATCGCCTTTGGGGCGTGTCGCCGCTGCCGTTACTATGCAAGCTGCACGCCCGTGTGCCTCATCCACTGGATCTCCACTGGAAGTCCTCCGGGCGGCGAATCCGCCGGAGCCGCTCTGGCTCCGGCAGAAACCAAGAAGTCAGCCCCCAAGGAGACCGAACCGTGAAGAGCGCCGTGGAGACCCTGAACCCGACCCGGGTTCGGCTCAGCATCGAGGTGCCCTTCGAGGAGCTCAAGGACAGCCTCGACGCGGCGTACAAGAAGATCAACCAGCAGGTCACGGTGAAGGGCTTCCGGAAGGGCAAGATCCCGGCGCGCGTCATCGACCAGCGGTTCGGCCGCGGTGCGGTTCTGGAGGAGGCGGTCAACGACGCGCTTCCGAAGTTCTACACCGAGGCGGTCAACGAGGCCGAGATCGACGTCCTCGGCCAGCCCGAGGTCGACATCACGGAGCTGAAGGACGGCGAGACGCTGAACTTCACCGCCGAGGTCGACGTCCGCCCGGCCATCGAGATCCCGGACTACTCCGGCATCGAGGTCGAGGTCGACGCGGTCGAGGTCACCGAAGAGGACATCGACAAGTCGGTCGAGCAGCTCCGCGAGCGCTTCGCCTCGACCTCCCCGGTCGAGCGCGCCGCCGTGGACGGCGACGTCATCACCATCGACCTGGAGGCCAAGGTCGAGGGCGAGGTCCTCGAGGACGGCGTCGCCAGCGGCGTCTCCTACACCATCGGCTCCGGCGAGCTGCTGGACGGCATCGACGACGCCGTGAAGGGCCTGGAGGCCGGTGGCGAGGCCACCTTCACCTCCGAGCTCAAGGGCGGCTCGGCGGCCGGCAAGGAGGCCGAGGTCACCGTCAAGGTCACCCAGGTCGCCGCCCGCGAACTGCCCGAGCTGGACGACGAGTTCGCGCAGCTCGCCTCCGAGTTCGACACCCTCGACGAGCTCAAGGCCGACAGCCGCAAGCGCCTCGAGAACATGAAGCAGTACGACCAGGCCACGCAGGCCCAGGAGCGCGTCCTGGAGAAGCTGCTCGAGCTGGTCGAGGTCCCGGTCCCCGAGAAGCTGCTCGAGGACGAGATCAACACCCGTAAGCACAACCTCGAGCACCACCAGCTCGGCCAGATGGGCATCGACCTCGGGAAGTACCTGGAGATCCAGGGCAAGACCGAGGAAGAGTTCGTCGCCGAGACCAAGGACGCCGCGGTCAAGGGCATCAAGACGCAGTTCGTCCTGGACGAGCTCGTCAAGCGCGAGAAGCTGAACGTCAACCAGGAGGAGCTCACCGAGCACCTCATGCGGCGTGCGGCCTCCTCCGGCATGTCCCCCGACCAGTTCGCCCAGGCGGTCGTCGAGGGCGGCCAGGTTCCGCTCCTCGTCGGCGAGGTCGCCCGCGGCAAGGCCCTGGCCGTCGTGGTCGAGGCCGCCACGGTCAAGGACACCAACGGCGAGGTCATCGACCTGGACGACGACGAGGACGAGACGGCCGAGACCGTCGAGGCCACCTCCGAGGACGCCCCGGCCGAGGCCGAGGAGAAGACCGAGGGCTGAGCCCACGGCGCCTTGTAGGACGTAGGACGGGCCCCTGGGAACACTCTCCCGGGGGCTCGTCCCGTCGCAGGCCAGGGGCAGCCGACCCCAGGGGCGCGGGGCTGTATCGGTTTGCGGCTCCGCCGCGGGGCGCGAGCAACCACACGCACCCCGCAGCCGCCCACGCACGGTCCCAGCCACGGCGAGTAGGCAGCGGCCCGACCGTCGGAGGCACTACGCCCCCGGCGAACACCCCGCTTACCGGGATTCCCCGAGGGGACCAGCGCGTTAGGGTCCATGAGTACCAGGGCAGGGAAGTCCCGCAAACTGCCCAGCCCCCGGACGGGAAACGTGAGACGGCCCGGCGCCGTCGTAAGACGAGCAGGTGGATACGTGACGAATCTGATGCCTTCAGCCGCCGGCGAGCCTTCCATCGGTGGTGGCCTCGGCGACCAGGTCTACAACCGGCTGCTCAACGAGCGGATCATCTTCCTCGGCCAGCCGGTCGACGACGACATCGCGAACAAGATCACTGCACAGCTGCTGCTCCTTGCCGCCGACCCGGACAAGGACATTTACCTGTACATCAACAGCCCGGGCGGTTCGATCACGGCCGGCATGGCGATCTACGACACCATGCAGTACATCAAGAACGACGTGGTGACGATCGCCATGGGCCTCGCCGCTTCCATGGGTCAGTTCCTGCTCAGCGCGGGTACCCCCGGCAAGCGCTTCGCCCTTCCGAACGCCGAGATCCTGATCCACCAGCCGTCCGCCGGCCTCGCCGGCTCGGCCTCGGACATCAAGATCCACGCCGAGCGGCTGCTGCACACCAAGAAGCGCATGGCGGAGCTGACCTCCCAGCACACCGGTCAGTCGTTCGAGGAGATCACCCGCGCCTCCGACCGCGACCGCTGGTTCGACGCGGACGAGGCCAAGGAGTACGGCCTCATCGACGAGGTCATCACGACGGCCGCCAACATGCCGGGCGGCGGCGGCACCGGGGCCTGAGGCCCCCTGCAAGCCCCCAGCCGACCGCCTCAGCCTCTAGGAGACAGACAGTGAACGTCCACCCCGGCAGCGGCCTGTACGACCGCACGCGCGCCGAGTACACGGGTCCCTCCGCGGAGTCCCGCTACGTCATCCCGCGCTTCGTCGAGCGCACCTCGCAGGGTGTCCGCGAGTACGACCCGTACGCGAAGCTCTTCGAGGAGCGCGTGATCTTCCTCGGCGTCCAGATCGACGACGCCTCCGCCAACGACGTCATGGCACAGCTGCTGTGCCTGGAGTCGATGGACCCCGATCGGGACATCTCGGTCTACATCAACAGCCCCGGCGGCTCCTTCACGGCGCTGACTGCGATCTACGACACGATGCAGTTCGTGAAGCCCGACGTCCAGACGGTCTGCATGGGCCAGGCGGCCTCCGCCGCAGCCATCCTGCTGGCCGCCGGTACACCGGGCAAGCGCATGGCGCTGCCGAACGCCCGCGTGCTGATCCACCAGCCGTACAGCGAGACCGGCCGCGGCCAGGTCTCGGACCTCGAGATCGCGGCCAACGAGATCCTCCGGATGCGCGCGCAGCTGGAAGAGATGCTGGCCAAGCACTCGACCACGCCGATCGAGAAGATCCGCGAGGACATCGAGCGCGACAAGATCCTCACGGCCGAGGAAGCCCTCTCGTACGGCCTGATCGACCAGATCATCTCCACCCGCAAGATGAACAACGAATCCGTCCGCTGACGCGGAAGGCTGTATCGTCTGCCGCTCCTTGGCACGGCTCGGGACTGCGCACGACAAAGTGCACGTCAAAGTGAACCGTGCCAAGGGGGGCCCGAACGGGGGGCCCGGCAAGGTACCGTCGGACATAAGGCAGCACCAGGAGCCGCTGGACCTAGGCGTCTCCCAGGCGAAGGGGAAGCACACCGTGGCACGCATCGGTGACGGCGGCGATCTGCTCAAGTGCTCGTTCTGCGGCAAGAGCCAGAAGCAGGTCAAGAAGCTCATCGCAGGGCCCGGTGTCTACATCTGCGACGAGTGCATCGATCTCTGCAACGAGATCATCGAGGAAGAACTCGCGGAGACCAGTGAGGTCCGCTGGGAGGAACTCCCCAAGCCCCGCGAGATCTACGAGTTCCTCGAGGGCTATGTGGTGGGCCAGGAGCCGGCCAAGAAGGCCCTCTCCGTGGCGGTCTACAACCACTACAAGCGGGTCCAGGCCGGTGAGAACGGCGGCGCCCAAGGCCGCGAGGACGCCATCGAGTTGGCGAAGTCCAACATCCTCCTGCTGGGCCCCACGGGCTCCGGCAAGACGCTCCTCGCCCAGACCCTGGCCCGCATGCTGAACGTCCCGTTCGCGATCGCAGACGCAACGGCGCTCACCGAGGCGGGATATGTCGGCGAGGACGTCGAGAACATCCTGCTGAAGCTGATCCAGGCCGCGGACTACGACGTCAAGAAGGCCGAGACCGGGATCATCTACATCGATGAGATCGACAAGGTCGCGCGGAAGAGTGAAAACCCGTCGATCACACGCGATGTGAGCGGCGAGGGTGTGCAGCAGGCCCTGTTGAAGATCCTTGAGGGCACGACGGCCTCAGTGCCCCCGCAGGGCGGACGCAAGCACCCCCATCAGGAGTTCATCCAGATCGACACGACGAACGTCCTGTTCATCGTGGGCGGTGCCTTCGCGGGCCTGGAGAAGCTCATCGAGTCCCGGGCCGGCGCGAAGGGCATCGGCTTCGGCGCGACGATCCGCTCCAAGCGGGAGATCGAGGCCAAGGACCAGTTCGAGGACGTCATGCCCGAGGACCTGGTCAAGTTCGGGATGATCCCGGAGTTCATCGGCCGCCTCCCCGTCATCACGAGCGTGCACAACCTGGACCGGGAAGCCCTCCTCCAGATCCTCGTCGAGCCCCGCAACGCGCTCGTGAAGCAGTACCAGCGCCTCTTCGAACTCGACGGCGTGGAGCTGGACTTCGAGCGCGAGGCCCTCGAGGCCATCGCCGACCAGGCCATCCTCCGCCAGACCGGCGCCCGCGGCCTGCGCGCCATCATGGAGGAAGTCCTCCAGGGCGTCATGTACGAGATCCCGTCCCGCAAGGACGTGGCCCGCGTCGTCATCACGGCGGACGTCGTCCACTCCAACGTGAACCCGACCCTGATCCCGCGGGACGCACGGGGCCGGGGACCGGGCGAGCAGAAGACGGCGTAACCGCCGCACACACCCGCACGACAACGAAGGGGCCCCGGTCAACCGACCGGGGCCCCTTCGCAGTTGAGCCGTGTCGAGTCGTACGGCGTCAGCTCTTGACGCGGACCTCCGTGCGGAACTTGGCCGTCATCTCGGCCGCACTCGCCATGTCGGGGCTCTTGCCGGACATCGCGTCGGCCATGTCGATGTTGATGATGACGCCCAGCGTGCTGTGGTCGCCCCAGATGCACACCGGCATGCTGATCGAGCTCGGGCCGGACGACGAGGAGTCGCCGCTGTCGACCTTCATCTCCTGGCACTTGAGGACCGCGCCGTCGAGACCGGACGGCGTGTACGCCTTCGGGCTGCCGACGACCGTGCCCTCATCCGAGGAGGCACTCTTCTTCATCTCGGTGAACATGCCGTCGACGACCTTCTCGGGGTCCTCGATCTCACCGTTGACACCCATGAAGTTGATCATCTTCATGGCGAGGTAGTCGGTCTGGTCCCCGGACTGGTACGTGGCGCTGACGTCCTCGGCGTTCTTCACGCCGTGCTTCTCGGCGTCCTCGAGGTCGTCCTTGCTGAAGCCGTCGCCGGTTGCGCTGGCGGCCTTCTTGTAGTCCGTGAGGACGGTCGCCGGCGTCGTCAGCTTGTGCGCGCCGTCGTCGGGGATGTCGGAGCCGCTGCTGCTGCCGCTACCCCCGCCGATCACGAGGTACGCCCCGACGGCGATCGCGGCCACGACCGCCACCGCGCCGAGGATGATGCCGATCTTCTTGCCGTTGCCACCCGGCGCCGGCGGCTGCGGAACGCCGTACGGGTCCTGGCCGTAGGGCGGCTGTTGACCGTACGGGGCCTGCTGCTGGCCGTACGGAGGGGCCTGCGGAGGGACGCCGCCCTGCTGCGGGTAGCCGTAACCGGGCTGCGGCTGCTGGGCGGGCGGGGCCTGCTGGGGGTAGCCGTAGCCGGGCTGTGGGGCCTGCGGCGGCTGGCCGGGCTGGCCGGGCTGGGGAGCCTGCGGCTGCTGGCCGTAGGGTCCCGGCTGGCCGTACGGCCCGGGCTGCTGGGGCTGCCCGCCGTACGGGCCCGGCTGGTTGTAGCTCATTACTGGGTTCCCCTCCAGATGCTTATGTGTTCCCGACATCCTGGCGCAGGCACAGCGCTCGCATTGCATCGGGGGGCGCACCGTTACAGAAGAATCGCGTTTCGGGACTGGGTCGTGACGCCTCTAAACTGTGCGCGTGACCGAGAACGCTCAGCAGCAGCCATCAGCGCCCCACACCGAACTGCCGACCCAGTACGCGCCGGCCGAGGTAGAGGGGAAGCTGTACGAGCGCTGGGTAGAGCGCGGTTACTTCGCCGCCGACGCGAAGAGCGACAAGCCCGCGTACACCATCGTCATCCCGCCGCCGAACGTCACCGGCTCGCTCCACCTGGGCCACGCCTTCCAGCACACCCTCATGGACGCCCTCACCCGCCGCAAGCGCATGCAGGGCTACGAGGCGCTGTGGCTGCCCGGCATGGACCACGCCGGTATCGCCACCCAGAACGTCGTCGAGCGAGAGCTCGGCAAGGAGGGCAAGTCCCGCCACGACCTGGGCCGCGAGGAGTTCGTCGAGCGCGTCTGGCAGTGGAAGGAGGAGTACGGCGGCAGGATCCTCGGCCAGATGCGACGCCTCGGCGACGGCGTCGACTGGTCCCGTGAGCGCTTCACCATGGACGAGGGGCTCTCCCAGGCCGTCCAGACCATCTTCAAGAAGCTCTACGACGACGAGCTGATCTACCGCGCCGAGCGCATCATCAACTGGTGCCCGCGCTGTCTCACCGCGATCTCCGACATCGAGGTCGAGTACCAGGAGGACGACGGCGAGCTCGTCTCCATCAAGTACGGCGAGGGCGACGAGACGCTCGTCGTCGCCACCACCCGCGCCGAGACCATGCTCGGTGACACCGCCGTCGCCGTTCACCCCGACGACGAGCGCTACCAGCACCTCATCGGCAAGCGCATCAAGCTCCCGCTGACCGACCGCACCATCCCCGTCGTCGCCGACACCCACGTCGACCCCGAGTTCGGCACCGGCGCCGTCAAGGTGACCCCGGCCCACGACCCGAACGACTTCGAGATCGGCCGGCGTCACGACCTGGAGTCGCTGACCGTCATGGACGAGCGCGGTGTCATCACCGTGCACGGCCCCTTCGAGGGACTCGACCGTTTCGAGGCGCGTTCGGCGATCGTCGCCGCCCTGCGCGCCGAGGGCCGGATCGTCGCCGAGAAGCGCCCCTACGTCCACTCCGTGGGCCACTGCTCGCGTTGCAAGACGACCCTCGAACCCCGCCTGTCCATGCAGTGGTGGGTCAAGGTCGGCCCGCTGGCCCAGGCCGCCGGTGACGCCGTCCGCGACGGCCGCGTCGCGATCCACCCCGCCGACATGTCGAAGCGCTACTTCGACTGGGTCGACAACATGCACGACTGGTGCATCTCGCGGCAGTTGTGGTGGGGCCACCGCATCCCGGTCTGGTACGGCCCGGAGGGCGAGGTCGTCTGCGTCGGCCCCGACGAGGAGCCGCCGAGCGGTGAGGGCTGGACCCAGGACCCGGACGTCCTGGACACCTGGTTCTCCTCCGGCCTGTGGCCCTTCTCGACCCTCGGCTGGCCCGAACAGACCCCGGATCTCGAGAAGTTCTACTCGACCGACGTCCTGCTCACCGGCCACGACATCATCTTCTTCTGGGTCGCCCGGATGATGATGTTCGGCCTCTACGCCATGGACGGCGAGGTCCCCTTCAAGACCATCGCCCTGACCGGCCTGGTCCGCGACCAGTTCGGCAAGAAGATGTCCAAGTCCTCGGGCACGGCGGTGGATCCGCTGGACTGGATGAACGAGTACGGCTCCGACGCCGTCCGCTTCACCCTGGCCAAGGGCGCCAACCCCGGTGTCGACGTGCCGATCGGCGAGGACTGGGTCCAGGCGTCCCGGAACTTCGCCAACAAGATCTGGAACGCGACCCGCTTCGCGCTGATGAACGGCGCGACGGTCGAGGGCCCGCTGCCGGAGCCGGCGGAGATGTCGGCCACCGACCGCTGGATCCTCTCCCGTCTCAACAAGACCGTCGCCGAAGTCGACGCGTTCTACGAGGACTTCCAGTTCGCGAAGGTCTCCGACTCGCTGTACCACTTCGCGTGGGACGAGGTCTTCGACTGGTACGTCGAGCTGTCCAAGACGACGTTCATGGCGGGCGGCGAGGGCGCCAAGATCTCCGGACGGGTCCTCGGCGAGGTCCTGGACGTGACCCTGCGCCTGCTCCACCCGATCGTCCCGTTCGTGACGGAGACCCTCTGGACCACCCTCACGGGCGGCGAGTCGGTCGTCATCGCGAACTGGCCCACGGACAGCGGCTTCCGTGACGAGGCCGCCGAGCGGGAGATCGAGACCCTCCAGTCGGTGATCACCGAGGTCCGCCGCTTCCGCGCCGACCAGGGCCTGCAGCCGGGCCAGCGCGTCCCGGCCCGCCTGACCCTGGACGGCACGGCCCTGGCACCTCACGAGGCGGCCATCCGCCAGCTGCTGCGTCTGCAGCCGGAGGGCGAGGCCTTCTCGGCCACGGCGACCCTGCCGGTCGCGGGGGCCACGGTCGCCCTCGACCTCTCCGGCACGATCGACGTCGCCGCGGAGCGCAAGCGCCTCGCGAAGGACCTCGCGGCCGCGGAGAAGGAGAAGGCCCAGGCCAACGCCAAGCTCGGCAACGAGGCGTTCCTGGCGAAGGCTCCCGACCACGTGGTCGAGAAGATCCGCACACGCCTGACGAAGGCGGACGAGGACATCGCCCGCATCAAGACGCAGCTGGACCGCTTGCCGCAGGCGTAAGAGTCCGTACGGCGCGAAGGGCCCCGGAGTCCTCTGGACTCCGGGGCCCTTCGCGCCCTTGGGGGCGCGGGGAACTGCGCGACCAGCCACAACGCACCCGCACCGGCCTTACAGGACCAGCCACCCCACTCCGTAGGCACTCTGTCAGTCCCCCTCCGTAGACTGACCCCGTGAGTGAAAGCGACCCCTTCGACGACATCGTCGCCAACGAGACCGACCGAGACCCCGATCTCGCGGTGATCGAGGCCGGCAGCCGAACCCTGCGCACCCAGGGCGGCCAGCCGCAGGCCGACGTGCCCGGTCGCCCCGCCGACCCCGAGATCGACAAGGCCTTGCGCGAGGTCGAGGCCGAGCTCGCCTCCCGCTGGGGCGAGACCAAGCTGGAGCCGTCGGTCAGCCGTATCGCCGCGCTGATGGACGTCCTGGGCGATCCGCAGCGGTCGTACCCCTCGATCCACATCACGGGAACCAACGGCAAGACCTCCACCGCCCGCATGATCGAGGCCCTCCTCGGCGCCTTCGAACTGCGCACGGGCCGCTACACCTCCCCCCACGTCCAGTCGATCACCGAGCGGATCAGCCTCGACGGGGCGCCGATCGACGCCGAGCGGTTCGTCGAGACGTACAACGACATCAAGCCGTACGTCGAGATGGTCGACGCGCAGCAGGAGTACCGGCTGTCCTTCTTCGAGGTGCTGACGGGCATGGCGTACGCCGCCTTCGCGGACGCGCCCGTCGACGTCGCCGTCGTCGAGGTGGGCATGGGCGGCTCCTGGGACGCCACCAACGTCATCGACGGTGACGTCGCCGTCGTCACTCCCATCGACCTCGACCACACCGACCGGCTCGGCGAGACGCCCGGCGAGATCGCCGTGGAGAAGGCCGGGATCATCAAGCAGGACGCGACCGTCATCCTGGCCCAGCAGCCGGTGGACGCGGCGCAGGTGATGCTGAGGAAGGCCGTCGAGGTCGACGCGACCGTGGCCCGGGAGGGACTGGAGTTCGGGGTCGTGGCGCGGCAGATCGCCGTCGGCGGGCAGGTGTTGACCCTGCGCGGGCTCGGCGGGGAGTACGAAGAGGTGTACCTCCCGCTGCACGGCCCTTACCAGGCGCACAACGCCGCCGTGGCGCTCGCCGCCGTGGAGGCGTTCTTCGGCGTCGGCGCCCAGCGTCCGGACCGGCTCGACATCGACACGATCCGCAAGGCCTTCGCCTCCGTCACCGCCCCGGGCCGGCTGGAAGTCGTACGGCGGTCCCCGACCGTCGTGCTGGACGCGGCCCACAACCCGGCG
This sequence comes from Streptomyces fulvoviolaceus, assembly GCF_000718165.1. Classification (GTDB taxonomy): domain Bacteria; phylum Actinomycetota; class Actinomycetes; order Streptomycetales; family Streptomycetaceae; genus Streptomyces; species Streptomyces fulvoviolaceus. The sequence goes on from NZ_JOEY01000013.1 coordinate 23,097, forward strand.
GGCGCCCGCGCCACCGCCGAGGCGATCGGAGAGGCCTTCGAGTTCAGCCGCCTGATCGGCGTGGTGGGCGCGAGCGGCGACAAGAACGTACGGGGGCTGCTGGAAGCCTTCGAGCCGGTCTTCGCCGAGGTCGTGATCACCCAGAACTCCAGCCACCGGGCCATGGACGCGGACGAGCTCGCCGCGATCGCCGTCGAGGTGTTCGGCGAGGACCGCGTGCAGGTCGAGCCGCGGCTGCCCGACGCGCTGGAGGAGGCGATCACGCTGGCCGAGGAGGACGGCGAGTTCGCGGGCGGCGGCGTGCTCGTCACCGGTTCCGTCATCACCGTCGGCGAGGCCCGACTGCTGCTGGGGAGGGGCTGACCACCCGTGCGTACGCTCTGTGCTTCGACCCTGATCGGTGAGGTCTTCCTCATCGGCTTCGCCGGACTGGTCGCCATGAAGGACCCCGACCTGTCCATGACGACGGTGTGGACGGTCAGCGGCATCGCGATGTTCCTGTGCCTGGCGCTGTGCGGGGTCGTGACCCGGCCCGGCGGCATCGCGCTCGGCTGGGCCCTCCAGATCGCCCTCATCGTCTCCGGCTTCGTCATCCCCACCATGTTCTTCATGGGCGCGCTCTTCGCGGCGCTGTGGTGGGCATCCGTGCACTACGGAAGAAAGATCGACGAGGCCAAGGCCCGTTTTGCGGCGCAGGCAGGCGAAACCAGCCCGTCCGGCGTTTGAGGACGAGGCCCCTTCAGGGCCGACAGCGGGGGTCTGGGGGGCGGCAGCCCCCAGGGGCGCCCACCTGCGGAACCTGACACTGCGTAACCGGTGCCCAGGCACGCCCTGTAGCCTCGTGCCACCGCACCCGTGGACAAGGAGTACCTCGTGACCCAGCGCACGCTCGTCCTGCTCAAGCCCGACGCAGTCGCTCGTGGCCTGACCGGCGAGATCATCAGCCGTATCGAGCGCAAGGCCGGCTGGCAGATCACCGCGCTGGAGCTGCGCACCCTGGACCAGGACACGCTGGAGCAGCACTACGGCGAGCACAAGGGCAAGCCCTTCTACGAGCCGCTGGTGGAGTTCATGGCCTCCGGTCCGGTCGTCGCGCTGATCGTCGAGGGCGAGCGGGTCATCGAGGGTGTCCGCGCGCTGGCCGGTCCGACCGACCCGATCGCCGCCGCCCCGGGCTCCATCCGCGGTGACTTCGGCGTGATCGTCCGCGAGAACCTCATCCACGCCTCCGACTCCGAGGAGTCCGCCGAGCGCGAGGTGAAGATCTTCTTCCCGGGCCGCGCGTAGGGCCTGTCCGGCGCACGCCGCAGCAGAAGCCGGAGTCTGGGGCGATGTCCCCAGACTTTTTGGCATATGCGTGCCGATCGAGGGAACGAGCACCCCCGAACGCCCCTCTCCAGGAGCGAACACACTCAGCATCTGCTGACAATGGCGGAGACCCTTACGCAGTGTCCGTGCGGGCGCGTCTACGATGGAAGCCTTCACGTCACAGCACCCACCTCCGCCGACCTGACAAGCCCTCAAAAGCTCCCAGGAAGGCCAGACACATCCTGATGGGGAACTCAATGTCGTTCATCGGCCGTGACATGGCTGTCGACCTCGGGACCGCCAACACGCTGGTGTACGTCAGGGGTCGCGGGATCGTACTCAACGAGCCGTCCGTCGTCGCGATCAACACCAACACCGGTGGCATCCTCGCGGTCGGCGCCGAAGCCAAGAAGATGATCGGGCGCACGCCCGGCAACATCGTTGCCGTACGTCCGCTGAAGGACGGCGTGATCGCCGACTTCGAGATCACCGAGCGGATGCTCCGCTACTTCATCCTGAAGATCCACAAGCGGCGGTATCTCGCGAGGCCGCGCGTCGTCGTGTGTGTCCCCTCGGGCATCACCGGCGTCGAGCGCCGCGCCGTCATCGAGGCGTCGTCCCAGGCCGGCGCCCGTCAGGTGCACATCATCGAGGAGCCCATGGCGGCCGCCATCGGCTCCGGCCTGCCGGTCCACGAGGCCACGGGCAACATGGTGGTGGACATCGGCGGCGGCACCACGGAGGTCGCGGTCATCTCCCTCGGCGGCATCGTCACCGCCCAGTCCATCCGCGTCGCGGGCGACGAACTGGACAGCTCGATCATCCAGCACATCAAGAAGGAGTACTCCCTTCTGCTGGGTGAGCGGACGGCAGAACAGATCAAGATCACGATCGGTTCGGCGTACGACCTCGACGCTGACGAACACACCGAAATCCGTGGCCGGGACCTCGTCTCCGGGCTGCCCAAGACCGTCGTCATCTCGGCCGCCGAAGTGCGCAAGGCGATCGAGGAACCGGTCAATGCCATCGTCGACGCCGTGAAGACCACCCTCGACAAGTGCCCGCCCGAGCTCTCCGGCGACATCATGGACCGCGGAATCGTTCTGACAGGTGGCGGCGCCCTGCTCCGCGGCCTCGACGAGCGGCTGCGCCGTGAGACCGGCATGCCGATCCACATCGCCGAGGATCCGCTGGACAGCGTGGCGCTCGGCTCCGGCAAGTGCGTCGAGGAGTTCGAGGCGCTCCAGCAGGTGCTGGACGCCCAGCCCCGCAGATGACATAACTCTTCGATTCCGCCGTACGAGATGATCTCTTCTCGTGCGGCGGATCGTTGATATGTAGGCATAAGCTCGCCCAAACACCTGCACATTCCTATGAGGAAGGCACGGCCGCCGCACGTGAGGGACACACGAGAGAGCCGGCTGCTCCTGGTGCTGCTGATCGCTGTCGCGTTCGCACTGATCACGGTGGACATCCGCGGCGGGGAGGACTCACCGGTCGACGGTGCCCGCCAGGCCGCAGCCACGGTGTTCGGCCCGATCGAGGACGGGGTGTCGGCCGCGGTCGACCCGGTCGGCAACGCCGTATCGGCCATCCGTGACTCCGGCGAGCGGCACGACCGGCTCGCCGAGCTGGAGAAGGAGAACGCGGCCCTCAAGGCGAAGCTCGGCAGCGACGACCGCAAGTCCAGCCGCCTCAAACAGCTCGACAAGATGCTGAAGATCGCGGGCGAGGGCCAGTACGGCATCAAGGGCGCGGAGGTCATCGCCATAGGGGCGGCCCAGGGCTTCTCCTGGACCATCACGATCGACGTCGGCGCCGACGACGGCATCAAGCGCGACATGACCGTCCTCAACGGCGACGGACTCGTCGGCCGCGTGACGACCGTCGGGCCGAACACCGCCACCGTCCTCCTCGCCAACGACCCCGACTTCACCGTCGGCACCCGCATGGAGGCCAGCGACGAGCTCGGCTTCGCCTCCGGGCAGGGCGACCGCCCGCTGCGCGTCGAACTCCTCAACGGCAAGGCCGAGATCAAGAAGGGCGACCGTCTGGTCACCTTCGGCTCGCAGGCCGACAAGCCCTTCGTGCCCGGCGTGCCGGTCGGCGTGGTCTCCCGCGTCGACCCCTCCGGCGGCGACCTGACCCGCATCCTCTACGTCACGCCGTACGTCAGCTTCACCAAGCTCGACGTCATCGGCGTCGTCGTCCAGGCCCCGAAGAAGGACCCGCGCGACACCGTGCTGCCCGCCAAGCCCAAGCCGACCCCCACGCCGACCGTGACGGTCACCGTCACCCCGTCCGCGAACGCGCCGGTCGACGGCGAGATCCAGCAAGAGCAGTAGGAGCTGTCCCCCATGCGTGTCAACCGGATCCTGCTCTCCTCCGCCCTGGTCGTCGTCGCCCTGGTGCTCCAGGTGAGCGTCCTCGCCCGCCTCCACCTCCCGGGCGCCGTCCCCGACCTGCTGCTGCTCACCGTGCTGGGCCTCGCCCTGGTCTACGGCCATGTCGGCGGCGCCCTCGTCGGGTTCGGCGCGGGCCTGCTGGCCGACCTCGCCCCGCCCGCCGACCACGCGGCCGGCCGGTACGCCCTCGTGCTGTGCGTCATCGGCTACCTCGCCGGCCTCGCCAAACCGGAGACCGGCAGACTCAAGTCGGCCACCGGCCCCATGGTCGTCGTGGTCGCCGCCGCCGTCGGCACCACCCTGCTCTACGCCGGGGTCGGCGCCCTCGTCGGCGACACCGCCGCCCGCCATGTCGGCCTCGGCAGCCTCCTGTTCACGGCCGCCCTGTACGACCTGCTGCTCGCCCCGTTCGTCGTCCCCGGGATCATGGCGCTGGCCCGGCGCGCGGAGAACGACCCGCTGGCCGAGACGAACTCCGCGGCCAAGTCGGCGGACATCTCCTCGGGCTGGCTCTCCTCGGGCACCGGCCTCAAGATCGGCGGTCAGCGGGGCGGTCTCGGCGGCCTGAAGACCAAGGCCCGGACCCGTACCGCGCGCGTGGGTCGCATCAAGGGGGTCAAGCGGCTGTGAGTACGCGGGAGTTGGCGGGCCGCGTTCACAGGTTCGCCGTATATGACACGTACACACACTGAGAGGGGGCGGCAGCCGCAGTGACCAACATCCCCGAGACCGGACGGACCCCACGGGTCCAGATCCGGCTCATCGTGATCCAGATCCTCGTCCTGTCCCTCCTCGGCACCCTCGGCGGGCGCCTCTGGTATCTCCAGATCCGTGAGGGCGACGAGTACGCCGCGGAGGCATCCGGCAACCACGTCCAGCAGGTCGTCGAGCCCGCAGTACGCGGCTCGATCCTCGACGCGCGCGGTGTGCCGCTGGCCGACAACGAGACCCGGCTCGTGGTCTCCGCCTCCCGCACCGACCTGCTCAAGATGAAGGACGACGGCAAGGCCGTCCTCATCAAGCTGGCCAAGGTCCTCGGCATGAAGCCCGCGGAGGTCATGCGGAAGGTCCGGCTGTGCGACGCCGAGACGCCGCAGCCCTGCTGGAACGGCTCGCCCTACCAGCCGATCCCCATCACCGACGAGGCCACCGCCAAGCAGGCCCTGCAGATCCGCGAGCGCGCCGAGGACTTCCCCGGCATCACCGCCGAGCCCGAGGCGGTCCGCCGCTACGCCGCCCCCGGCCAGGCCAACACCGCCCAGGTCCTCGGCTACCTCTCGCCCGTCACCGACGACGAGATCACCAAGGCCCAGGACACCGACTCGCCCTACCTGCGCTCCGACCAGGTCGGCCGCTCGGGCCTGGAGCGCGAGTACGACAAGGAGCTGCGTGGCAAGGCCGGCGTCACCCGCTACGAGGTCGACAACCTCGGCCGCGTCATCGGCCAGGCCGAGGCCGACGAGGCCCAGCCCGGCTCCAACCTCGTCACCAGCATCGACTCCCGCGTCCAGCGGGTCGCCGAGTACGAGCTGAACGAGGCGATGAAGGAAGCCCGCAAGCAGTACGACGACAACACCGGCGAGAACTACAAGGCCGACTCCGGCGCGGTCGTCGTCATGGAGGCCAAGACCGGCCGCGTCGTCGCCATGGCGTCCAACCCGACCTACGACCCGAACGCCTGGGTCGGCGGAATCTCCGCCAAGGACTACACCAAGCTCACCGGCAAGAACTCCAACTACCCGCTGCTCAACAGGGCCATACAGGGTCAGGCCGCGCCCGGCTCGATCTTCAAGGTGGTCTCCACGGCCGCCGCGGTCGAGGCCGGCTACGACTTCGACGGCCGCTACGACTGCTCCAGTTCGTACTCGGTCGGCGGCCAGGTCTTCAAGAACTTCGAGTCGCAGGGCTACGGCCCGATCAACCTCGGCCGGGCCCTGGAGGTCTCCTGCGACACCGTCTTCTACCGCCTCGCGCACAGCGAGTGGAAGAGGGACGGCGGCATCGACCCCAAGGGCAAGACCAACGACTACTTCTACAAGGCCGCCCACCAGTTCGGCCTCGGCGCGACCACCGGCATCGACCTGCCCAACGAGGTCACCGGCCGCATCCCCGACCGCCAGTGGAAGCAGAACTACTGGAAGGCGAACAAGGACGCCTGGTGCAAGACCGGCAAGAAGGACGGCTCGTACGTCGAGAAGATCGCGTACGAGAACTGCCTCGAAGGCAACAAGATGCGCGCCGGTGACGAGATCAACTACTCCATCGGCCAGGGTGACACCCTCGTCACCCCGATCCAGATGGCCACGATCTACGCGGCGATCTCCAACGGCGGCACCCTGTACGACCCGACGGTCGGAAAGGCCGTCCTCAGCGCCGACGGCAAGCAGGTCTCGGAGATCAAGCCCCAGTCGCACGGCAAGCTGCCCGTGAGCGGCCGGACCCTGGCCGAGATGGACGAGGCCCTCGCCGGCGTCGCCACCCGCGGTACCGCCGCCTGGCGGTTCGGGGGCTGGCCGCAGGACAAGATCCCGATGCACGCCAAGACCGGTACCGCCGAGGTCTACGGCAAGCAGACGACGTCCTGGTTCGCCACGTACACCAAGGACTACGCGATCGTCATGACGATCTCCCAGGGTGGTACGGGCTCCGGCGCCTCCGGCCCTGCCGTCCGCAACATCTACGACGCCCTCTACGGCGTCTCGGACGACGGCACGATCAACAAGAAGAACGCGCTGCTGTCCACCCCGCAGAAGAGCCTGCCGACGGTCCGCACGGACGGGACGATCAAGTCCCCGAAGGTCGTCAAGGACCCGGCCAAGGACCAGCGGGCCACCCAGGAGGGCGCGGCCGAGCCGGACGAGACCCAGCAGGCGGCCACCGTGAACACGCCGACGACAGGGAACCGGAACACCCGCCGACGGCCGCGCAGAAGGGGAAGCCGGAGGATGCTCACATGACCGGCGCCAACAGCTTCCAGGTCTCCGGGTACGGGCCCGCGCGGGCGGGCTGGACCCGCCTGCTCGCCCGTGACTCCCTCGCCCGCCGGCTGGACTGGCCGATACTGTTCTCGGCCCTCGCCCTGTCGATGATCGGCTCGATCCTCGTCTTCTCGGCGACCCGCAACCGCACCGAGATCAACCAGGGCGACCAGTACTACTTCCTGATCCGGCACCTCATGAACACCGGCATCGGGTTCTGCCTGATGATCGGCGTGGTCTGGCTCGGCCACCGCAACCTGCGCACGGCCGTCCCGCTCCTCTACGGCGCCTCGGTCTTCCTGATCCTGATGGTGCTGACCCCGCTGGGCTCGACGGTCAACGGCGCCCACTCCTGGATCGTGCTCGGCGGCGGCTTCTCGCTCCAGCCCTCGGAGTTCGTGAAGATCACGATCATCCTGGGCATGGCGATGCTGCTGGCGGCGCGGGTCGACGCGGGCGACAAGCCCTACCCCGACCACCGGACCGTGCTGCAGGCGCTGGGTCTGGCCGCCGTACCGATGCTGATCGTGCTGCTCATGCCCGACCTCGGGTCGGTCATGGTCATGGTCATCATCGTGCTCGGCGTGCTGCTCGCCTCGGGCGCCACCAACCGCTGGGTGTTCGGGCTGCTCGGCGCGGGCACCGCCGGCGCGATCGCCGTGTGGCAGCTGCACATCCTGGACGAGTACCAGATCGCCCGCTTCGCCGCCTTCGCCAACCCCAGCCTCGACCCGGCCGGCGTCGGCTACAACACCAACCAGGCCCGCATCGCGATCGGTTCGGGCGGACTGACGGGCTCGGGCCTCTTCCACGGCTCGCAGACCACCGGCCAGTTCGTGCCCGAGCAGCAGACCGACTTCGTCTTCACGGTGGCGGGGGAGGAGCTGGGCTTCGTCGGCGCGGGCCTGATCATCGTGCTCCTCGGCGTGGTGCTGTGGCGCGCCTGCCGCATCGCCCGCGACTCGACCGAGCTGTACGGCACGATCGTCGCCGCCGGGATCGTCGCCTGGCTGGCCTTCCAGACCTTCGAGAACATCGGCATGACCCTCGGGATCATGCCGGTCACCGGTCTGCCGCTGCCGTTCGTGTCGTACGGCGGCTCGTCGATGTTCTCCGTATGGGTGGCGGTGGGGTTGTTGCAGTCGATCAGAGTGCAGCGGCCGATGTCCGCCTAGATGTTGTTCACCTCAGGTTTCCCCGGGATTCGTCCCGGGTGGGGCCTGCCGTCCCGCCCGGACACCAACTAGATTCAGGTCATGGCGGACACAAAGCGCGAGATCGAGCGTAAGTACGAGTCCGACGAGAGCGGGCTGCCCGACCTCACCGGCGTCGCCGGGGTCACGGCTGTCATCGACAAGGGTGTCGCACACCTGGACGCCACCTACTACGACACCCGCGACGAGCGCCTCGCCGCGTCCTCGATCACCCTGCGCCGCCGCACCGGCGGCTCCGACGCCGGCTGGCACCTGAAGTTCCCCGTCGCCCCCGGCGTACGGGACGAGATCCAGGCGCCCCTCTCCGACACCGTCCCGCGCACCCTCTCCGGCCTCCTCCGCTCCCGCGTCCGCGACGCCGAGCTGGTCCCCGTGGTCCGGCTCCGCTCCGACCGGGACGTACGTCACCTCGTCGACGCCGAGGGCGGGCTGCTCGCCGAGGCCAGCGTCGACGCCGTACACGCCGAACGGCTCACCGACGGCGGCGGCACAGCCCAGTGGACCGAGATCGAGGTCGAGCTCGCCGACGGCGGCGATGTGGCCTTCCTCGACAAGGTGGAGAAGCGGTTGCGCAAGGCGGGGGTGCGGCCCTCGGGGTCGGCCTCGAAGCTGGCGCGGGCGCTCGCGGAGACGGGCCCCAAGCGGAAGAAGCGCAAGCCCGCGCCGGACCCGGTGACCGCCGGCGACCACGTCCTCGCCTACGTCCGCGCCCAGCGGGACGCGATCGTCGAGCTCGACCCGGCCGTCCGGCGGGACGTGTACGACTCCGTGCACCGCATGCGCGTCGCCACCCGCCGGATGCGCAGCGCCTTCCGCTCGTACGGCAAGGTTCTCGACCGCACCGTCACCGACCCGATCGGCGAGGAGCTGAAGTGGCTCGCCGGCGAGCTCGGCGTCGACCGCGATCAGGAGGTCCTCACCGAGCGCCTGGCCGCCGCCCTCGACGAGCTGCCCCGCGCCCTGCTCCTCGGCCCGGTCCGCACCCGACTGCGCACCTGGTCGCACGCCCGGCGCGGAGGATCACGCCGCCGCCTCATCGCCGTACTCGACGGAAAGCGGTACCTGGAGCTGCTCGGCACGCTCGACGCCCTCGTCGCCGATCCGCCGCTGCTGGAGGGGGCCGGCGGGAAGCCGGAGAAGGTGGTCGCGAAGGCCGTACGCAAGGACTTCTCAAAGGTGTCCGCGCTGGTCGAGCAGGCGGTGGAGCTGCCGCCCGGGCACGACCGCGACTTCGCGCTGCACGAGGCGCGCAAGAAGGCCAAGCGGACCCGATACGCGGCCGAGGCCGCGAGCCCCGCGCTCGGGGACCCGGCGACCGGCCTGGTCAAGTCGATGAAGGCCCTGCAGAGCCTGCTCGGCGACCACCAGGACAGCGTGATGGTCCGCGAGGCCCTGCGGGAGCTCGCCCAGCAGGCGCACGGGGCGGGGGAGAGCGCCTTCACCTACGGGCTGCTGTACGGGCGTGAGGAGCAGCGGGCGGCGGCGGTGGAGGCCGAGGTGCCGGGCTTCTGGGCGGGGGCCAAGGGCGGGCCGGACTTCTGAGCGTGCGGAGGGCCGTCGCGATCGCGTTACGCTAGATGGCCATCCCTGTCAGTTCAGTCCAGCCCACGAAGGTGCGCGAGATGCCTGCCGAAGTCGCTGCGGCCGCGGAGTCCGTGTTCCCGCAGCTCGAAGCTCTGCTCCCGCATGTGCAGAAGCCGATCCAGTACGTCGGCGGAGAGCTCAACTCCACCGTCAAGCCGTGGGAGTCGTGCGACGTCCGCTGGGCGCTCATGTACCCGGACGCGTACGAGGTCGGGCTGCCCAACCAGGGCGTCATGATCCTCTACGAGGTCCTCAACGAGCAGGAGGGCGTCCTCGCCGAGCGCACCTACAGCGTGTGGCCGGACCTGGAGGCGCTGATGCGGGAGCACGGCGTCCCGCAGTTCACGGTGGACAGCCACCGGCCGGTGCGCGGCTTCGACGTGTTCGGGCTGTCGTTCTCGACCGAGCTCGGCTACACGAACATGCTGACGGCGCTGGACCTGGCGGGCATCCCGCTGGAGTCGAAGGACCGTGGGCTGGACGACCCGATCGTGCTGGCCGGCGGGCACGCCGCCTTCAACCCCGAGCCCATCGCGGACTTCATCGACGCGGCGATCATCGGCGACGGCGAGCAGGCCGTGCTCGACATGACGCGGATCATCCGCGAGTGGAAGGCCGAGGGACAGCCCGGCGGCCGCGAGGAGGTCCTGTTCCGCCTCGCGAAGACGGGCTCGGTGTACATCCCGGCGTTCTACGACGTGGAGTACCTCCCCGACGGCCGTATCGCCCGTGTCGTACCGAACAAGTCGGGTGTCCCGTGGCGGGTGTCGAAGCACACCGTCATGGACCTGGACGAGTGGCCGTACCCCAAGCAGCCCCTCGTCCCCCTGGCCGAGACGGTCCACGAGCGCATGTCGGTCGAGATCTTCCGCGGCTGCACCCGCGGCTGCCGCTTCTGCCAGGCGGGCATGATCACCCGCCCGGTGCGCGAGCGCTCGATCACGGGCATCGGCGAGATGGTGGAGAAGGGCCTGAAGGCGACGGGCTTCGAGGAGGTGGGCCTCCTGTCCCTGTCCTCGGCGGACCACTCGGAGATCGGCGACATCGCGAAGGGCCTGGCGGACCGGTACGAGGAGGACAAGATCGGTCTCTCCCTCCCCTCCACCCGCGTCGACGCCTTCAACGTGGACCTGGCCAACGAGCTGACGCGCAACGGCCGTCGCTCGGGCCTGACCTTCGCCCCCGAGGGCGGCTCGGAGCGCATGCGCAAGGTCATCAACAAGATGGTGTCCGAGGAGGACCTCATCCGGACGGTGTCGACGGCGTACGGCAACGGCTGGCGTCAGGTGAAGCTGTACTTCATGTGCGGCCTGCCGACCGAGACCGACGAGGACGTCCTCCAGATCGCGGACATGGCGATGAACGTGATCGCCGAGGGCCGCAAGGCCTCGGGCCAGAACGACATCCGCTGCACGGTCTCGATCGGTGGCTTCGTCCCCAAGCCCCACACTCCGTTCCAGTGGGCGCCCCAGCTCTCCGCCGAGGAGACGGACGCCCGCCTCACGAAGCTCCGCGACAAGATCCGCGGCGACAAGAAGTACGGCCGCTCGATCGGCTTCCGCTACCACGACGGCAAGCCCGGCATCGTCGAGGGCCTGCTGTCGCGGGGCGACCGCCGCATCGGCGCCGTCATCCGCGCGGTCTACGAGGACGGCGGCCGCTTCGACGGCTGGCGCGAGCACTTCTCCTACGACCGCTGGATGCAGTGCGCCGACAAGACGCTGCCCGCCTTCGGCGTGGACGTCGACTGGTACACGACGCGCGAGAAGACGTACGAGGAGGTCCTCCCCTGGGACCACCTCGACTCCGGCCTCGACAAGGACTGGCTCTGGGAGGACTGGCAGGACGCCCTCGACGAGACGGAGGTCGAGGACTGCCGGTGGACGCCTTGCTTCGACTGCGGGGTGTGTCCGCAGATGGACACGGCTATACAAATCGGGCCGACCGGGAAGAAGCTGCTGCCTCTTACGGTCAAGAAGTCTGAGACCAGCGGACACGCTCACTGACGTGAGCGAGGCGTTGCGTCGCATCGTGGAGGCCCTGGGGGACGGCGGCGAGGAAGAAGCAGCTACCGTCCTCATCACGCTCGGTGCCCAGCGCGGGCGACAGGTGATCGTTCGGGAGACGCCGAGGACGCCCCTGCCGCCGCCTGGGGGCTCGGCGATCGTTCACTCCGAGGTGGAGTGGATCTGAGGCGCTGGTCGCCCAGGGTGAGAGGGCCGTACGGCTGTCGCCTGAGTGGCGCTCTCAGCTCGCGGTAGGTCTCCCTGCTTCCTAGCGTGGCGATATTCGCTACGAAGGAGGTGGGCATGCCAGCGAGCGAGCCGCCAGCAGGCGGATCTCCGGCGAGTGGTCCGCGGTGGGGGAGCCGGGGAGATGCTCCTCCTCCCGGGCAGTGGGCATCTCCTCCTGGGCCGCCGCAGAAGCAGCGGCGGGGGCGTGGCTGTCTCTGGGGATGCGCCGGCGCCTTGGCCGCGGTGGTCGTCATCGTCGTGGTCGTGCTGGTGATCGCCCTCGGGGACGGCGATGAGAGCACCACACCTGCGCCCAGCACGACCACCGCCGGTAACACGACGCAAGAGACGGGGCAGGAACCCCAGGGCAACAGCGAACGAGCGGATCTCGTCAACTTCCGGCTGGACGACCGATCAGAGGCTGGTCTCACCAACATCTGGATCGCTTGGACGATCAAGAACAGCAGCAGCGACAAGTCCGACTACTCATGGGACTGGGAGGTGGTCGACGCCAACGGCACCCGCTTGGAGAACGGAACTCAACTGGAGACCGACGTGCAGCCCGGCCAGACCGCCCGAGGCGAGTACCCCACGACGCTCAAGAGTGCGAAGGGCGTCAAACTCAACATCACCAGCTTCAATCGCACTGCCAGCTACTGACGGCTTGCGGCAGTTGTTGTTGGTCATTCCGCAGATGGGCATGGCCATGAAAATCGGTACGACGGGCAAGAAGCTGCTGCCGCTTACGGTGAAGAGCGCGGCGTCGGCACCGGCTTCGAGTTGGCATGTGCGCTGAGGTGAGCGAGGTGCTTGATCGGGTGGTTGAGGCTTCGCGTTCTCGGTTGCCGGTCCCATCGGCCTTCTCCCGGACGCCGCTGCCGGGCCTAGGGAGTTGCTCGCAGATCGTCTCCCCAGTGGAGTGGGCCTGAGGACTGGTTCCAAGCTTGTGCACAGTCGTGCACTCTTTGAGCTCCTCCCTTATCTGCTAGGGGCTCAAAGGGTGTGTGAGTTCGTTGTGCTGATGTCGTGGAGCCCTTTAAAGCTGACTGTGTTGCTCGTTGTGACTCTTCGAATCTATTCCCTTACGTAGACGTGCATCCTATGATCGTCACATGGTGGTGGGGGCGGGCGAATGCACGGATGAAGTAGCAGAAAAGATCTTGAGCGCGACCGTGAATGCGCAGCTCAACGCCCCGATCAGGTGGAAGTCCAAGAGTATTCGCAAGGACGGGCGGCCGTCGCAGCTTGAGGGCAATGTGCCAGTTCGCAGCGACTTGCCGGATCGCTTTGATCTTCTGTTCCGGATCAAGGTGGACCTCGTCTGGGAGTACACACTCATCCTGCGACATCTGCCCAGCGGCACGAACGTGCGGCGGCTTGACGTGCGGGGCACTCACCGTGACCGAGTGGGCGAGGACTACATATGTCGTACCCACAAGCACCGCTGGAGCGAGGCTCGCGGCAACAAGGACGTATACGCGCCCACGGACATACGCCATGACCCGACGGTCCCTGTGGACACGTCGCTTGCTTTCTTGGATGAGGAGTACCGTCGGGTCTTGCTTGACTTCATGAGCGAGTGCAACATCGCGATCGGTACCGGGTACACCTGGTATAGCCCGCCGGTACCGCCCGACACGCTACCGCTAGAGGGACTGGAGGAGTACCCATGATCAGGGACGACCTACTGCCCTCCTCTGTCCGTGACCAGCTCCCTGGATGGACGGTTGCCCCTGGCGGGAAGCCTGGAACAGTCGCGCTCACCGGGGGCCTCTTCTTCAGCGACGGTGATGGGGTCACCGTGCTTCTCCGCGTATCCGGTCAGGAAGTTCTTGCCAGCGACGCCGGTGTCGCGGCCATGCGATTGCTGGACGCCGGTGTGGACCTTGGGGGAGGGCGCGCAGCTAAGGCTTGGGCAGAGATCCTCGACGGCTACCACCTGAAAGAAATCCACGGACGAATCACTGGTCGCCGCTCGATCCGTTGCGCCGGTGCCCTGGTAGCTGACGTTGCTGGCGCAGCGCTGACCACGGATAGCCTGAGGTGGCTCGCTCAGGGTGGGCGAGAGAGCACCTTGGAGCGGTCGCTATACGCCTTCCTCAGCTCTGCCCACCTCGAGTACCAAAAGCGCCCATCGGTGCGCCTCCCGCGAGGCGGTGAGGTGCGTCCAACGGCTCGGGTGAACGCTCCGAAGCGTGAGGTATTGGTTCAGGCCGCCAGTAGCAAGCAAGCAGCCGAGCACGCTCTCGTCCTGGTGCAGCAGCTTGCTCGCGCTCGCTACTCTCGGGATCAACGATTTGTGCTGCTCGACGGCAATGTTGATCAATGGAGTCCGGATCAGTTGGATCTCCTGGCAGACAACGCCTCGGTCGGCTTCGCGTCGGATATGCGCATGGTCGATGCCTTCTTGAAGGAAGGGAAGAACCCGCCCCGGCTCTGGGTGCAGACAACTGACTGAGGCGCCTGTACCCACTTGCCCGCAGCCTTCCATGTGTGGCTGAAAGACTGCCCGCTCGTAGGCGCTGGCTCCTACGAGCGCCTCAGACTCCGAGGTGGAGCGAACGTCGCCACGACAGCTGACCCTTCCTGAGACGTTCCTGGGAAAGGGGTCACGGCCCTGCGTCAGGCTGCAGTCACAGCGACCGACGAGCGTTAGCCGCGCCCGATCGGTCTCCGGCACCTGCCCCGGTACCTCCGCCTTCGTGCTGCTCAGCGTTCTCCGTGAGGTATTGCCGCACGATCTTCCCGAGCAACTCCCCTAGATGGACCCGCTCTCGGTATGCGGCTCGCTGGAACGCTTGGTACTGCTCAGCGCTGAGCATGGCGTGCACCGATCGAGCGTCAGGGTGCATGTGACCGCAGCAGATTAGGCGTAGACAGATGTCGGCCTTGGTTTCGCGGACCTTTGGCGTACGCCACGGATAATGGGCATAGCCCTTCAGCTCCTCTCGGCAGCGGCCGAGCGCCTCGAACATCTCTGCCTTGCGTCTGTGCCTCTCCAGTCCGTAGTGGTGCCGGAACCAGTCGCGACGGTCAGGGTCGGCTATCTCGCGCTGGGTGCGCTCCACCCGCCTGGTGATGCCGGCGTAGACCCCGGGCCTCATAGCTCGTTTCGCGAATCCGACAGCGGGATAGCGGTGATGCAGGTCCATGTCTCGAACCCATTCCTTCGCGCTGCGACCGTTCTTCCAACGGTTGCAGTCCATGCACGACGGAACGAAGTTCCACCAGACGTCTGCGCCTTGGTCGGCGATGGGTCTCTCGTGCTCCAGTGTCTCGGCACGCGATCGCCCGCAGTGCACGCAAAGTCCACGGTGAGCCGTCAAGATCATCAGCCACAACCAGGTCGGTTGCTTGCTGCGATCACCCAGGCGGACCATCCTCGTCATGCTGCCTCCTCATGGTGGACGTTGGCGTCGGGTCCCACCATGGCCACGCAGAGAAGCTACAGACTGAGAACCGAGCCTCGTACCGGCCAGCGTCGCGCGGCACAGTAGCGAAGTACAGCAACCACACAAACCGACCTCGTCCAGCGGCGTCCTGCCGAGACATCGATGACGCCGTGGCCGCGTATGTGGCCAAGTACGTCACGAAGGGTGCGAGCGAGATGGGCGCCGGCCTCGACCACCCGATCAGCTCGTGGGACGACGTCGAATCGGCGCCTGTGAGCGAGCATGTCCGCGCCCTTATGCATACCTGCTGGCGTCTCGGCGCTCTTCCCGAGTACGCGCACCTCCGCCTACGGGCCTGAGCCCACACCCTTGGCTACCGGGGCCACGTACTCACGAAGTCGCGTGCCTACTCGACGACGTACGCGGCACTCCGCGCCGAACGCGCCCATCACATGGGCCATGCTGAGGTTCCCGACGCCGTCATCGACCGGAGTTGGCGTTACGTCGGCTCCGGCCACACGCCCGGAGCTGCACTCATCGCGGCCGGAGTCGCCGATGGCCTGGCGGAGTCTCGGAGACTGGCTACCGAGGCGCCGCAAGAGGGGGAGTGGTGCTGATAACCGCTCCGGCCGAACGTGAACCCCGTGCTGGGGGGCGCTACCCCAGACGTCCCACGACGGGACTGCGAGCCTGATCGATAGCGAGATCGTGATCATCGACGACGACGGGACAGAAGAACCGTTCGAGCCCGGATTGTG
This sequence comes from Streptomyces fulvoviolaceus, assembly GCF_000718165.1. Classification (GTDB taxonomy): domain Bacteria; phylum Actinomycetota; class Actinomycetes; order Streptomycetales; family Streptomycetaceae; genus Streptomyces; species Streptomyces fulvoviolaceus. The sequence goes on from NZ_JOEY01000013.1 coordinate 38,970, forward strand.
GTTCTCGAGCGCCAAGAAGCCGCCAGCCCGGGGTCCTTGGGAACGCGGCTGCGCTTGATAGGTCTCGAACTGTGGATTGTCCCGACCCCCTCTCGTAGAGTGAGATGGCGCGCCACTTCGTGGCGACAACGGGCATGGGAATTCGTTGTCGCCTGGATTTGGCGTGACAGACCGACGCCTGGGCGGTGGCTCTGCTCGGCGTCGCTTGCCCGCATCCACACGCACACCGAAGCACCTCAACGAAGACCCCCGTGTCACGGGGCGCAACCGGCGGGCACTGCGTTTGCCAGGCGCCCGCCTGCCTTCGTTGAGGCCTTGCTCGTTGGCGAAGTCTCTCGGAAGCGGCGGCTGACACCGTCCTCGGGAGGCGGCATGTGGGCCGTACTGGAGCAAGTGGCCGTGGCTGCTCCGCAGATCTTTCTCCATGTCGTCGGCCTATTGGTCGTGATGATCCTTCTGTCGCTAGTCGTCAGTCTTCACAAAGCCGAGGCGGCAGGGCGTCCGGAGATCATCAGAGCTCTTGCGGAACTGATGGCGTTCTGGAAGAAGCGATGAACGGTGATGGGGATTCTTGAAATCGGCTCTGGCCGCAGTTGCGTGAAGGCCAAGACGGGCTGGCGATCTGGGGCTCAAACATGTGAGGTAGCCCGCACTGTTTGACTTGATCTTGGGTCTTATCTCGGTAGCCGCGTTCCAGGGACAGGCGGTTCAGGGTGTGAGCCGTCTGCGGACGGGGGAGTCTGAGTTGGCACTTCAGGCGTTGCCATCTGAGGCCGATGGACGGGCGGTCTGAGCCTGTGCTGATCGGCGAGGAGACGGGGGCCGTGGATGAGTGTTGCGGGTAGTACACCGTTTCCATATCTTGCGGGCCTGACGGTGCCCTTGTCCGGCGCCATTGGGCTCACTGTGGTGCTGACGTCCGCATACCGAGGCTCCGATGATTGGCTCATCTGGAGCTGTGCCGCCGTTGCACTGGCCGCCGCGAGTGGGGCTGCTTTCGTTCATGGCCTGCGGCGCTGGACAGAACTCGCCGGGCTTGGTGGCGTACCGGTGCAGGTTGTGGCCTGGCGCCTGGCCCTGCTGTATGCAGTCAGCGGCATGGTGCTGATCGTGGTGCTGCGCGGGGACCTTGTCGGCGCCTGGCGAGCACTTGTGCTGATCGTGCTTGCCGTACTCGGACTTGCCCCCGGAGCGGCCACCATTGTGGGTGTCGGCCATGTGGCACGCATTCGGGCCGACACTGCCCACGCCTCGCCCGGTCTCCAACTCGGAACCTTGATCGCTGCGGGTCGGCTGCTGCAGTCGCTGCTAACCGTCATGGGCGGGATCGTTGCCCTGCTGGTGATCGCTGAGGCCACCAGCCAGCGCATGACCGAGCAGACGAGCATCGAGACCACTTTGGTCTTCGGAGCCAGCAACTCCGCCCTCGTCGCGATCGTGTACACACCCGTGGCGGCGAAACTTCGTCAGCGCGGTCGTGAACTGGTTGATCTATGCCACCCGTTGGGGACCCTCGCCCCCGATGAACTGGCCGAAGCTTTGGACAAGCGTTCTCGGCTGGAGACGTCTTTGGGCGTCGACCGCACGGCCTTCAGCGATATTCAGACCAACCTGGTCGTCGTCGGCCCGCTGCTGGCAGGTGCAGCGTCCGTCTTCCTGTCCCGGTAGTGCTGCAACAGGCCGGAGCCGGTCACGGCTGGGTGAGGATGCGGGTCCAGAGGAGTTCGAACGAGGCTCGGTCGTACATAGCTCGCTGGCTCGTTCCCCTCGCTGACCTGGAGATTCACGGAACTGCGGCCAGAGCCGTTTTCAAAGAGCCCCATCAACGGCACCGCCGACAACTCACTAGTGTCCTGCGCCAGTAGTTGCTCGTTAGTTGGTGTGTGATTTCTGCTGCTGGTGCGTCAGTTCCTCGTCGGGGCCCGAAGTTGGAGCCGTTGCTGCTGTCCGCTGAGGAGCGGGCGGTGTTGGAGCGGTGGACGCGTCGGGCGACATCGGCCCAGGCCCTGGCCTTGCGGGCGCGGATTGTGCTGGTGTGTGCGGGGCCTGAGGTGCCGCCGATTGTCGCGGTCGCCCGGGATCTTGGGGTGACCGCGGACACCGTCCGCAAGTGGCGGCGGCGTTTCCTCGCCGAACGGCTGGACGGTCTGGCCGACGAGCCCAGGCCGGGCCGGCCGCCCACCATCAGTGTCGATCAGGTTGAGGCGGTCGTGGTCACGACCTTGGAGGAGATCCCGAAGAACGCCACCCACTGGTCGCGGAAATCGATGGCCGAGCACAGTGGTCTGTCGAAGTCCACCGTGGGCCGGATCTGGCGGCAGTTCCAGCTCAAGCCGCATCTGGCGGACACTTTCAAGCTGTCGACGGACCCGTTGTTCATCGAGAAGGTCTACGACGTCGTCGGCCTGTATTTCAACCCGCCCGAGGGCGCGGTGGTGCTCTCGGTGGACGAGAAGTCGCAGATCCAGGCCCTGGACCGGTCCCAGCCGGTGCTGCCGATAATGCCGGGCATGCCCGAGCGGCGCACCCACGACTACGTGCGCAACGGCCTGACCACCTTGTTCGCCGCGTTCGACGTCGCCACCGGCGAAGTCATCACGGCCCTGCACCGACGCCACCGGGCCGTGGAGTTCAAGAAGTTCCTGATCCGCATCGACAAGGAGGTGCCCGCGTACCTGCAGGTCCACCTGATCGTGGACAACTACGGCACCCACAAAACACCGGCGATCAGGGCCTGGCTGGCCAAACACCCGCGGTTCGAGCTGCACTTCGCCCCGACCGGCTCGTCCTGGATCAACCAGGTCGAGCGGTGGTTCGGCTACCTCGCCCACCAGATGATCCGCCGCGGCGCACACAAGAACATCCAGGCCCTTGAAGCCGACATTCGGGCCTGGGTCAAGCATTGGAACGAGGGCCCTAAGCCGTTCATCTGGACCAAGACAGCCGAAGAGACCTTCGACTCCCTCGCCCGCTTCTGCCGACGGATCTCCGACGCAGGACACTAGAAGACCTCGGCGAAGTCGTCTTCCTTGAGGACTAGGCGGTCCCGGACGTCCTTGGGGATCATGAGCTTCATGTGGATACGGGGAGCGCGCATCCCCGGTACCTTCGTCCTCTTGATCTTGCACTTCACGCCGATCCGAAGCAGATCGGCAGCCATTGCCTCCATGCCGCCTTCCTCCCAGCGCTCGCGGAACGACTTGCCGTTGTGTACGGCCACCCATCGGTCCTGAGTGGACTCGGGGTCCATCGCTTCCAGTTGCTTGATCAGGTCGTCCAACGTCCTGTCCGCCTGCTCCTTGGTGAACCGGGTCTTCGTGAAGCGCCCTCCCGGCTCAAGCCCGGTCATGTAGTAGCTGATGGATTGTTCGAGACGCTGCTGTTCCTTGCGGGCCTCAGCGCCCTGCCGATACTCGCGTGTCATGACCGGCTCGTCCCCGAGCACTCTCAGCACGTCTTCGACGAGCTTGCTGTAGATCTCGTAGGGGTTCGGGGCGCCGTGACCTCCGGCCTTGCACTTGCCGCACCGGAGGTACATGTAGGAGCGGTCCTTGACGCGGTTCTTCTGCACCGTCATGTGTGAGCCGCAGTCGTCGCAGATCAGGACTCCGAGGAACTGCGTGGCTCCCTGCGGGCTTCGGGTGGGCTGGTTCTTCCCGCGTCGGTCCAACGCGTCTTGCAGACTCTTGAACTCGTCCTCACTGAAGATCGGGTCCGCCACTCGGATGGGCTTGGCATCGGCGCCCAGCACGATCTTCGAGCGGCGTACGCCCCCGGTCTTGTCCTCTTCTACCCGGTAGCCCATGAGCGCCGGGTTCCTGAGCCTGCGGAGCATCGTCGCTGTTGTCAGCCCTGGCCCGCAGAGTCCGGCGCGGACGAGGACCTTGGCCATGCGACGAGCGGAAGCGGGCTTGGCCCTGAGCGCGGCGTTGCGGCACCAGCGCAGTGCCCTGTACGCGTCCTGATCGATGACGAGGACGACTCTGCTGGCCTCGTCATTCGCTGTTTCGTAGCCGTACGTCGGCTTACCTACGAGCCAGTCACTCTGGGTCTTTGTGTAGCCCCAAAGGCTCGCGACGCGCGTGCTCGTGTTGGCTGCCTCGATCTCGGCGATGCCACCGATGATCGTGACCATGATCTTTCCAGCCGTAGTGGTCAGATCGATGGAGTCGTTCTTGGAGACGAGGTTCTTCCCGTACTTCAGGCACCAGTCGATCATGGTGCTGAGGTCGGAGAGGCGTCGTACGAAGCGGTCCAGCTTCCAGAAGAGCAGGACGTCGAACTCCGGCACCCTGTTGTTGAGCCAGTCCCCAAGTTCCTTCCGCTTCCACGGCGGGACCTTGGTCGCCGAGACGTTGAGGTCGCTGGCGACTCCGATGACTCGATAGCCCCGCTCCCTGGCGAGTATGCGTAGATCAAGTTCTTGGCGCACAGGCGACGTCGTGTCGTCGGTGAGAACGGACAGCCGCACGGACAACAGGGCTCGGGGAGCGTCGTCCGGTAACAGTGCCTCCGCCTTCTTAAGATCTTTCAACAGGGCAAGATCCGCCTCCGTCCACTGGGCCTCAACGGTGTACTGCTTCTGCTCTGCTGCGGCTCGCGTCCTGGTTCGTTTGGCCATGTCGAGCAACGTAGCGCGGATTTAGGCGAGTTGGTATATGGCCGCAGATGGACACGTCCATCCAGATCGGCCCGACCGGCAAGAAGTTGCTGCCCCTGACGGTGAAGCAAGCGGCGGGGAGTGGGCACAGCCACTGAGGTAAGAAGTGGGTTCGAGGAAGGGGAGATCGGCGGGATCGATCTCCCCTTCCGGGCATTGCGGGACCTAGGATCCGCGCCATGCACAAGGGTGGGGATTCCATACAGTCGGCCGGACGGGACACGGAGATCGTGTTCGTCTATGAGCCGACGCCGGCCGACTACGAGGCCGCGTTGCGCCGTTACGTCTACGGGACCTGGCCGGGGCGGCGGGGTGTACTCATCCCGGCGGCGCTGATCACGGTGCTCGTGCTGGCCTTCGCGGAGGTCAGGGGCTTCTCGCCCGCGGTCGTGGCTCTTCTGGTCGTCGCCGCCGTGGTCACCGCGGTCGTGACCACCGTCAGGACGCTGACCCGGGTCGCCCGGGAGCAGGTCGGGGACATGGAGGAGTACGGGACCTGCCGGACGGTGGTCGGCGAGGAGGGCCTGACGACCACGGGTGGGGACCAGGCCAGCACCATCGACTGGCAGGCGTTCCCCTGGTACGTCGAGACCGACGAGCTGTTCGCCCTCACGACCGTGAAGACCAGGATCTTCTTCGTGGTTCCCAAGCGTGGAGCCCAGGATCCGGCCGATGTGGACGCGCTGCGGGCCGTACTGGATCGGAACCTTCGTCGGTTGTAGGCCGGGCGGTTCCCGCCGGTGTTTCGGGCCGGCGGGAACCGTGGTCGCGCTCTACTTGCTCGCGGCGAAGCGCATCAGGGCGAGTTCGTCGCCCTGCTTGATCTTGCCGGTCGTGTTGATGACCTCGAGCTTCCAGCTGGCGCCGGTGCGCACGGCCTTGGCGACGGCGCAGCCGTTGTCCGTGGTGAGCATGGAGGGCCAGATGTCGGCGACCTGCTGGGTGCTGCTGCCGGTCGCGTCGTAGACCTTGAAACTGATGTTGCGCGCCTTCTGGAAGGAGCTGCCCTTCTTGTAGGCGGCGGCGACGAACACGATCGACGTGATGTGCGGCGGGATCTTGTCGAACTGGACGGTGACCGTCTCGTCGTCGCCCTCCCCGTGCCCGGTCTGGTTGTCGCCGCTGTGCAGCAGGGAGCCGTTGCCGATGGGGTCGGGGGAGTCCAGGCCCGCCAGGCGCACCGGGTCCGCGTCGTGCATCGCGATGGCGATCAGGTCGAGGTCGGTGCCGGTCTTGTGGCGGAGCTTGCCGATCAGTCCGCCGCTGCTGCCGGCGGTGGGGTCCCAGGAGACCCCTATCGAGAGGTGGGTCACGCCGTCCAGGTCCGCGGGACCGTCTTCCTTCGTAAGCGTAATCATGGGCACATATTGCCCGGGTCTTCTCCCAAGTCCCAGAACAGGCCCGCCATGACTGCCAGGGACTCCCTGGCCACCGTCCCCAACATGTGCTCGTCCGGGGCGTGTTGGGCGCAGGACGGGTGGGAGTGGGGGACCCAGATCGTGGGCAGGCCGAGGATCTCCGCGAAGGCGTCGTTGGGCAGGGTGCCGCCGAGGTTGGGGAGGATCGCCGGGATCTTGCCGGTGGTGCGGTGGAGGGAGGCCTTCGCCCAGTGGACCCAGGGGGAGCCGGGGTCGAGGCGCGTTGCCGGGACCGCCTGGAGGACCTCGACCTCGACCATGGGGAGGGCGTGGGCGTCGAGGTGGGCCCGGACGATCGATTCCAGGTTCTGCCAGTCCGTGCCCACCACGAAGCGGAGCTGTACGTCCGCGTGTGCCGTGCCGGGGATCGCGCCGACCGGTTTGGCAGGGTCACCGGCGGACAGGGCGAGGACCTCCAGGGTGTTCCAGGCGAAGACGCGTTCCGCGGGGGTGAGGCCCGGCTCGCCCCAGTCCGTGTCGACCGTGGGGTCGGCCTCGCCGCCGCCGACCGTCAGGTCCGCGAGGGCTGCCCGCACCGGCTCGGGGATCGCGGGCGGTCGTAGGCCTTCGACGAGGATGCGGCCCTGGGCGTCGACCAGGGTGGACAGTGCCGCGGCGAGCACCGTGGCCGGGTTGCGCAGCGCGCCGCCCCAGTTGCCCGAGTGGTGGGCGCCGGCGCGCAGGGGCACGCGGAGGCGGAAGTTGGCGGCGCCGCGGGAGCCGAGGAAGAGCGTGGGGCGGTCGGCGGCGAGGCGGGGGCCGTCGGAGGCGATGAGGACGTCTGCCGTCAGGTCGTCCTTCATACGGCGGCAGAACTCGTGCAGGCCGGGGGAGCCCGACTCCTCGCCCGTCTCCATGAGCAGCTTGAGGTTGAAGCCGAGCCTGCCGCCTCGGGCCGCCAACACCTGTTCCAGGGCTGCCAGGTTGACCGTGTGCTGGCCCTTGTTGTCCGCCGTGCCGCGGCCGTAGAGGCGGTCGCCCTCGACGACCAGGTCCCAGGGGGACAGGCCCGCGCGCCAGCGGCCGTCCTGGCCGGGGACGACGTCTGCGTGGCCGTAGACCAGGACGGTGGGCAGATCGTCCGCCTCGTGGCGGTGGGCGAGGAGGAAGGGGCCCGCGTCCGGGACCGGGTTGTCGAGGATGCGGACCGTCGCTCCCAAGCGGCTTGTCGCCGGGGCGAGTTCGTCCTCCAGGTAGGCGCGCAGGCGGGTCGTGTCCGCGGGCGGCCGGCTCTCCGTCGGCATCGCGACCCGGCGGCGCAGGTCGGTGAGGAAGGTGCCGGAGTCGTAGTAGGCGGTTGCCCGGTCGATCGCCGTTTCGCGTGTCGTCATGCGGTGTCGTCCCCGTTCTCCGGCTTGTCGTGTGCGGCCAGGCGGCCGTCCTCGCGGTCCAGCCAGTGCCGTCGTAGCGCGTCCAGCAGGACGGAGACGTCGAAGGACGTCACTCCCGGCAGGTCGGCCAGGTCCCGGGTGAGGAACTCGGCGAGGCCCTCTTCGTCGCGGAAGACGCCGTGGTGGATCACGCAGGACGTGCCCGCGGTGGTGACCACGTACCGGGCGGAGGGGTGTCGGGCGAGCGTGCGGGCCACCTCGCCCATCGCGCTGGGGGAGACCGTCAGGGTGATCGCGACCTCCAGGGCGTAGCCGAGCAGGCCGGGTTCGATCTCCACCCGGGGGCGGACCAGGCCGCGCTGGAGGAGGGACTGGGTGATGCGGTAGGCGGTGGACTGGCCGATGCCGAGCTCGCGGGAGACCTGGGCGGCGGTGATCCGGCCGTCGGCGGCGAGCAGGCGGAGGGTGCGGAGTTCGTCGTCGGTGAGCGTGCCGTGGCGGGCCGGGGTGTCCACCGCCTCGTCCTGGGCCGCGTGTTCCGTGAGGCGTCGTACCTGGTCCTCGGACAGGCGGGGCAGGCGCCAGGAGTCGGACTTGGTGGTGGCCGAGAGGACGAGTTCGGAGCGGGCGGAGCGGACGCCGGGGGTGGCGGGGATGGTGCGGGTCAGCAGCTCGGTGGTCCGGTCGCGGCGGGCCGGCTGGACGGAGCAGTAGACGTCCGACTGCCCGGCGGTGACGGCGACATGGCTCGTCCCGGGCAGGTCGGCGAGGCGGCGGGCCACCTCGGTCGCCCGGCCGGGTTCCGCGGTCACCCAGACCTGCCACGGGTGGCCCTCGCCGGACACCGACCAGGCGAGCTGGCCGATCACCCGCAGCAGCCGCTCGGACTCCAGCCGGGCCAGCCTGCGTCCCGCGGTGCTCGCCGAGACGCCCAGCACCTCCGCCAGCAGGCTCAGCGGGGCCCGCGGGGCGTGCTGGAGCGCGGCGACGAGGTCGAGGTCTTCGTCGTCCAGAGCGTCCAGAGCTTTCATGTCGTACATCCACTCATGGAACGAATCCTTCAAGCAGCGACTTCATCTGAATGATATGAGCGCAACAAGCATTTTACTTGCATGATGTCGTCTCGTGGGCCGTCAATGGGGAGGTGACCGCCACCACGGAACGTCCCGCGAAACCGATCTCCGGACTGCTCGCTGTCCTCGTCCGCATCGAGCGGGCGGGCAACAAACTGCCGCACCCCTTCTGGCTGTTCGGGGTGCTCAGCGTCGTCCTCGCGCTCGCCAGCTGGGCGTTGTCCGCCGCGGGCGCCTCCGCACTCAACCCCGCCACCGACAAGACCGTGACCGTCCACAGCCTCGTCTCCGGCGAGGGACTGCGGATGATGATCAGCGACGCGGTCACCAACTACGCCACGTTCCCGCCGCTCGGCACGATCCTCGTCGTCATGCTGGGCGTGGCCGTCGCCGACCGGTCCGGGCTGCTGCCGGCGATGCTGCGGGCCGCCGTCGCCCGGGTCCCGGCCCGCTGGCTGACGTTCACGCTCGCCTTCAGCGCGATGGTCGCGCACGTCGCCTCCGACGCCGCGTACGTCGTGCTGGTGCCGCTCGGCGCGATGGCGTTCAGGGCCGTGGGGCGCAGCCCGATGCTGGGCGCCGTGGTGGCGTTCGTGTCGGTGTCCGCCGGGTACGACGCGAGTCCGCTGGTCACGCCGACGGACGCGGTGCTCTCCGGGCTCACCACGGCCGCCGCGCAGACCGTCGACCCGGGGTACGTGGTCACCCCGCTGTCCAACTACTTCTTCTCCCTCGGCTCCTCGCTGGTGCTGGCCGTCGTCGTCACCGTCGTCACCGAGAAGGTCATCGCGCGGCGGGTGGCGGCGATGCCGGAGGAGGACGACGCCACAGAAGCCGTCGAGGAGCTGACCCTGCGCGACGACGAGCGGCGCGGGCTGCGACACGCGGGTCTCGCTCTCCTCCTCTACGCCGGCCTGATCGTGGCGGCGATGATCCCGAGCGGGTCCCCGCTGCGGGGCGAGGGCGGCAGCATCGTGCAGTCGCCCGTGCTCACCGGCATCGCGGTCGTCCTGTCCGTGGCGTTCCTGATCGTCGGCGCGGTCTACGGCCGCACCGTCGGCACCGTGCGCACCGGCCGCGACATCCCCGACCACATGGCGAAGGGGCTGCGCGAGATGGCACCGATCCTGGTGCTGTTCTTCGCGATCTCGCAGTTCCTGGCGTACTTCAAGTGGACGGGCGTCGGCGAGGTCATGGCGATCCGCGGCGCCGACCTGCTCAAGTCGGCGGGCATCACCGGGCCGGTGGCCTTCCTCGGCGTCCTGGCGGTGTGCACCTGTATCAACCTGCTGGTCACCAGCGGCTCCGCCCAATGGGCCCTGGTGGGACCGGTGTTCGTGCCGATGTTCATGCTCCTCGACATCTCGCCGGAGGTGACCCAGGCGGTCTACCGCATCGCCGACTCCTGCACCAACGCGATGACCCCGATGAGCGCCTACTTCGTCATGACCCTGGGCGTGATCCAGCGCTACCGCCGCTCGGCCGGCATCGGCACCCTGCTGTCCCTGACCCTGCCGCTGTGCCTGACCATGCTGGTCGCCTGGACGCTGTTCTTCTACGCCTGGTGGGCGCTGGGCATCCCGCTCGGGCCCGGGGTGCCCGTCCGTTGACCGACCTGTCCGTGAGGAGAGCCGTGCACCGCATCGAGTCCCTGGCCCGAACCGCCCTGCCCGAGATGACCGACGACCTGCGCACCCTGGTCGAACTCGAAACCCCCAGTAACGACAAGGAGTTGCTGACCGCCGGCCTCGCCGCCATCGAGGCGTGGACCCGCCGACGGCTCGGCCCGCCCGACGAGCGGCGGCACCACGACGGCGGCCCGCACGGCGACATGCTGGAACTGCTGTACCGCGGCACCGCACCCGCGACGGTCCTGGTGCTGTGCCACTACGACACGGTGTGGCCGGCCGGCACCCTCGCCGACTGGCCCTTCCAGGTCACCGAGGACGGCCGGGCGAGCGGCCCGGGCGCGTTCGACATGAAGTGCGGCCTGGTGCAGGCCGTATGGGCACTGCGGCTGCTGCGCGAACTGGACCTGCCGCGCCCGGCCGTACGACTGTTCCTGAACGGCGACGAGGAGATCGGCAGCCCCGTCTCCCGGCCGCACGTCGAGCGGCTGAGCGAGGACGCGGCGGCCACGCTGGTGTGCGAGGCGGCGGCCGGTCCCGAGGGGGCGCTGAAGACCTCCCGCAAGGGCGGCGGCATCTTCGAGCTGACCGTGGACGGGGTGGAGGCCCACGCCGGCCTCGAACCGGAGCGGGGCGCGAGCGCGGTCCACGCCCTCGCGGAACTCGTCACGCAGGTCGTCGCGTCGGCCGACCCGGCACTCGGCACCACGGTCAACGTCGGCGTGATCAGCGGCGGTACGGGACGCAACGTCGTGGCCGGACAGGCCCGCTGCGGCATCGACGTACGCATCGCCGTGCCCGCCGAGACGGCCCGCATCGACGCGGCGTTCGCGGCCCTACGGCCCTCCGACCCCCGTGTGACCGTCACGCTCACCGGGGGTTGGGCACGCCCTCCCATGGTGCCCAACCCGGCCTCCTCGCGACTCTTCAAGGAAGCCCTGACGATCGCCGCCGACCTCGGTTGGACCGCCCGCGAGACCGCCGTCGGCGGAGCGAGCGACGGCAACTTCGTCGCCGCGCTCGGCCGACCGGTCCTCGACGGGCTCGGCGCGGTGGGGGACGGCGCCCACGCCCGCCACGAACACGTCCTGCCGGCCCACATGCCTTCGCGTACGGCGCTGATCGCGGGGTTGTTGGCGGGGTGCGCCGGTTAAATCCGGTGGCCGGGCGGCTCGCGGCTTCGTCATCATGGGGCGATGCCCCGTCTGACCTCGCCCGATGTCCGGTTCCACGACTCCTTCCTCGACGCGGTGAAGGAGTTCGCCGCCACGACCCTGGACCCGGCCACGCTGCTCGCCCAGGAGATCGAGCAGTACGGCGAGACATGGCGGGAACCGACGGAGTTCGCGGCGTACGTGGCCATGCTGCGGGCGGAGACGGAACGGCCGCGCAGGCCGGACTGGGTGCCGATGACGACCCTCTGGTACGTGGCGGACGACACGTACCTCGGCAGATTCGCGATACGGCACCGACTCACTCCCTTCCTGCTGGAGCGCGGCGGCCACATCGGGTACGACGTCCGTCCCGGCGCCCGTCGACGGGGTCACGCCACGGCCATGCTCCGGGACGCTCTGCCCGAGTGCCGGGAACGGGGCCTGGACCGGGTCCTGGTCACCTGCGACACCACCAACACCGGTTCCCGCAAGGTGATCGAGGCCAATGGCGGAGAATTCGAGGACGAGCGCGGCGGAAAGCTGCGGTTCTGGATCCGGACAGGGAACTGAGGCGTCTACGTCGGTATGGACCTGGAGAAGCGGCCCGCCGCGCAGCCCGCACAGCCTGTACAGCCCGCGCGGCAGACGCCCGAGGGATGTCTGACCGTCGCGATTCGCATCCCTGTACGGATCGTCGTGCTCGTGCTGGTCCTGCCGGTACGCATGGTGTGGGACGCGCTCGTCGTGGCCGGACGGTTCCTGAGGGACACGGTGCTGCGGCCGGTGGGGAGGGCGCTGGAGTGGGCCTTGGAGTGGATCGGGCGCGCGCTGTTCGTCTGGCCCTGGGTCGCCCTGTGGCGGTACGTCGTCGTGCCCGTCGGCAAGGCTCTGGGGTGGCTCGGGAACGTCCTCGTCGTCGTCCCTCTGGTGTGGCTGTACCGGTACGTCCTGACGCCCGTCGGGCACGCCCTCGTATGGGTCGCGCGGGGCATCGGGGCCTCACTCGCCTGGGTGTACGCGCGCGTGCTGACGCCGATCGGGCACGGACTCGCGTGGGTCGTGTGGGGCGTCGGGGCCGCGCTGGCCTGGGTGTACGCGCGCGTGCTGACGCCGATCGGGCACGGACTCATGTGGCTCCTGAAGGGAATCGGCGCCGTGCTCACCGCGCTCGGTCTCGGGGTGTTCGCCGCCGTGGCCTGGCTGGTGCGGTATCTGGTCGTCGTGCCCGCCCGATGGGTCTACGAGTGGATCCTCACGCCCGTCGGACGAGCGATCGCCTGGTGCGCGAACGGTCTCGTGTGGCTCGCGAGCACGATCGTCACCGGCATCGGGATCGCCCTCTACTGGATCACCCGGATCCTGTTCGTCCTGCCCGCCATCGCTCTGTGGCGCTGGGTCCTCGCCCCCGTCGGCCGTGTCCTCGCCGTCATCGGCCGCGAGGTCTGGGCCGCCCTCGGACACGCCTGGCGGATCGCCGGACACATCTCGCTCGCCGTCGGACGGTTCCTCGCGACCCTCTTCCGGTGGATCTTCGTGGAGCCGGTGCGCTGGGTGTACCGCACCCTGCTGACCCCGGCCGGACACGTGATCCTTGACCTGGTCCTACGGCCCGCAGCCCAGGCCGCGCGCAGTGTGGGCCGGGCCACCCGGGCGGCCCTGGCCTCCGCCCGCGAGTCCGTACGGCAGGCGCGGGCCGACTTCCGGCGGATGCTCTTCGGCGAGCCGAGGGAGCCGGTCGCCGTCGACGGGCGGGAACCGTTGGGTCCCGAGACACGTACTCTTGGTAGTAGTACGACCGCTCTCACGAAGGACTGAACGACACTGGGCAAGCGACAGCCCGAAGGCCCGCCGCCCGCACCCGCGGTGCAGCGCATTCGACTGCGCTACACCAAGCGCGGCCGCCTCCGGTTCACCAGCCACCGTGACTTCCAGCGCGCCTTCGAGCGTGCGCTGCGCCGTGCCGAGGTGCCGATGGCGTACTCGGCGGGGTTCACGCCGCATCCGAAGGTGTCGTACGCCAATGCCGCAGCCACCGGCACGGGCAGTGAGGCGGAGTACCTGGAGATCGCACTCACCGCCGCGCGCGACCCGGAGAAGCTCCGGCTTCTCCTCGACGAGTCGATGCCCACCGGGCTCGACATCGTCGACGCGGTCGAGGCCCGGACCTCGGGGCTCGCCGACCGGCTCACCGCTTCCGTCTGGGAGCTGCGGCTGGTAGGCGTGGACCCGGCGGAGGCCGAAAGCGCGGTCGCGGCCTTCAACTCCGCGGAGGCGGTCGAGGTCCAGCGCATGACCAAGAACGGCGTCCGTACCTTCGACGCCCGCCCCGCAGTCGTACAACTTGAGACGCACAGTGAACCGGCTGATAGGCCGACCGACCAGCCCTGTGCGATACTGCGGCTGGTTGTTCGGCACGTGACGCCTGCCGTACGACCCGACGACGTCCTGTCCGGTCTCCGCGCCGTGGCCGACCTGGCGCCGCCGGTCCCCGCAGCGGTGACCAGGCTGGCGCAGGGGCTGCTCGATGAAGAGACCGGCACGGTGACCGACCCGCTCGCGCCCGACCGCGAGGCAGCGGAGGCCTTTTCTTCGGCCGACCCGACTGCCGCCGCGAAGGCGCCGGCGTAAGGAAGGTCCCGCGAAGGGACGCACGTCGAAAGCGCCGCCCTCGTACTCGGGAGCCACCTGGGTCGGGCAGCGCACCGACCACAAGACTTTCGCCAGGCCGTACGCATTCGGCGTACGGAACCGGTGAGACAGGACACAGAGAGCTCCCGTGCGGCGCCCGCGCCCCGGACGGCGGCACCGCGCAACGCGCGAGCCGCGGACGTCACCGGCATTCCCGCCGGACCAGGTGCGGCGCCCGGGAGCCTGACGGGAGAAAAGCCCGCATGCTCGAGCCGACCGAACCCACCGAGGGTTCCGAACTCAACACCCCCAGCGACACCCTGCCGCCGCGTCGTCGGCGCCGTGCCGCCTCCCGACCGGCGGGCCCGCCGGTCGCCGCCTCCGAGGTCCCCACGGAGACCGTCGCCCCGGCCATACCGGCCGCGGAGTCCGACGATCTCGTGCCGGACGAGGACGAGAAGATCGACGAGACCGTCGAGAGCGCTGAGAGCACTGAGGTGGTCGAGGCCGCCGAGGCCACTGTCGCCGAAGAGCCCGCGCCCGCCGTTCGTACGCGACGCCGTGCCACCCGCCGGGCCTCCGCACCCGCCGGGGCTCCCGCTGCCGCCGAGGTCGCCGAGACCGTCGTGGCCGTGGCCGCTGCCGATGAGGCCGCCGAACAGGACAGCCCCGCCGTCGCCGAGACCGAGGACGCCGCTCCGCGTCGTTCGCGTCGGCGTGCCACCCGCCAGGTGACCGCGCCCGAGGCCGCCGAGACCGTCGTGCCCGAGGCCGAGGAGTCCGAAGAGCCCGCAGCCCGCCCGCGTCGGCGTGCCACGCGCCGGGTCTCCACGCCCGCCGGGGCGCCGCAGGCGGACGAGGCCACCGAGACGGCCGACACCGCCGCTGAGGCGCTGGCCGTCGCCGAGGCCGAGGACGGCGCTCCGCGCCGTGGCCGTCGACGTGCCACCCACCGGGTGACCGCGCCCGAGTCGGCCGAGGAGGCCGTGGTGACGAGTACTCCCGAGCCCGAGCCCGAGGCCGCCGCCGTAGAGGCCCCCGAGGCCCCCGAGGCCCCGGAGGAGACCGAGGACACCGGCCCGCGTCGGCGTCGCCGGGTCGCCCGCAAGGCCGCCACCGGTTTCGCCGCGCCCGCGCAGCCGGCCGCCGCCGAGGACGACGAGGCCGCGCGCCGCCCGGCGCGCCCCGCCGTCGCCGTGTTCCAGGCGCCCGTCTTCACCGAGCCGCAGTTCCAGACGCCGCAGCGCGCCGCCGCCGAGGCCGCCGCGGTGGCGGAGGAAGAGCCGGCCGGGCCCGTCGAGGTGGCCGCGCCGGTCGAGGAGCTTCCCGAGGAGCAGACCGGAGGGCGACGCCGGCGTCGCCGCCGGGGTGCCGGCGACGAGGCGGAGGTCCAGGAGGCCGCCGCCGAGACCGCCGTAGAGGCGGAGGAGGAGCCGGAGGACTCCGGCGAGGGCGACGAGAGCGAGGAGCCCGGTTCGCGTCGGCGCCGTCGTCGGGGCGGCCGTCGCCGTCGCCGTGGCGAGTCCGCCGAGGCGGGCGGTGAGGACGAGTCGGAGGAGTCCGAGGAGTACGCCGAGCAGGCTGCCCAGGACACCGAGGACACCGCCGATCGGGCGGAAGAAGACGATGAGGACGCTGCGGAGGCGGACGACCGTTCCGGGTCCAGCAGCAGCCGGCGCCGTCGGCGTCGTCGCCGGCGTGCCGGTGACACCGCCACCGACGGCGAGCCCACGGACGGCGACCCCGAGCGGACCGTCGTCAAGGTGCGCGAGCCGCGCAAGGCCTCCGAGCCGTCCGACGAGGTGCAGTCCATCAAGGGCTCGACCCGTCTGGAGGCGAAGAAGCAGCGCCGCCGGGAAGGCCGTGAGCAGGGGCGCCGGCGCGTCCCGATCATCACCGAGGCCGAGTTCCTGGCCCGCCGCGAGGCCGTCGAGCGTGTGATGGTCGTCCGGCAGAGCGGCGAGCGTACGCAGATCGGCGTCCTGGAGGACGGCGTGCTCGTCGAGCACTACGTCAACAAGGAGCAGGCCACCTCGTACGTCGGCAACGTCTACCTGGGCAAGGTCCAGAACGTGCTGCCGTCGATGGAGGCCGCCTTCATCGACATCGGCAAGGGCCGCAACGCGGTGCTGTACGCCGGTGAGGTCAACTTCGAGGCGCTGGGCATGGCCAACGGCCCGCGCCGTATCGAGGCCGCCCTCAAGTCCGGTCAGCCCGTGCTCGTCCAGGTGACGAAGGACCCGATCGGGCACAAGGGCGCGCGTCTGACCAGCCAGGTCTCCCTCCCGGGCCGCTACCTCGTGTACGTCCCCGAGGGCTCGATGACCGGCATCAGCCGCAAGCTGCCCGACACCGAGCGGGCCCGGCTGAAGACCATCCTCAAGAAGATCGTCCCCGAGGACGCGGGCGTCATCGTGCGCACCGCCGCCGAGGGCGCGAGCGAGGATGAGCTGCGCCGCGACGTCGAGCGACTGCAGGCGCAGTGGGAGGACATCCAGAAGAAGGCCAAGAGCGGCGGCGGCTCGAACGCCCCGTCGCTGCTGTACGGCGAGCCGGACATGACCGTCCGTGTCGTCCGCGACATCTTCAACGAGGACTTCACCAAGGTCATCGTGAGCGGTGACGAGGCGTGGGAGACCATCCACGGCTACGTCGCGCACGTCGCGCCCGACCTGGCCGACCGGCTGTCGAAGTGGACCTCCGAGGTCGACGTCTTCGCCACGTACCGGATCGACGAGCAGCTCGCCAAGGCGCTGGACCGCAAGGTCTGGCTGCCCAGCGGCGGTTCGCTGGTGATCGACCGGACCGAGGCGATGGTCGTCGTCGACGTCAACACCGGCAAGTTCACCGGTCAGGGCGGCAACCTCGAGGAGACGGTCACCAGGAACAACCTGGAGGCGGCCGAGGAGATCGTGCGTCAGCTGCGGCTGCGCGACCTCGGCGGCATCATCGTCATCGACTTCATCGACATGGTCCTCGAGTCCAACCGGGACCTGGTGCTGCGGCGCCTCCTGGAGTGCCTGGGCCGGGACCGTACGAAGCACCAGGTCGCGGAAGTGACCTCGCTGGGGCTCGTCCAGATGACCCGTAAGCGGGTCGGGCAGGGTCTGCTGGAGTCCTTCTCCGAGACCTGTGTCCACTGCAACGGCCGTGGCGTCATCGTGCACATGGAGCAGCCGACCTCCGTAGGAGGCGGCGGCAAGCGCAAGAAGCGCGGGCGCGGCGGTGACGGGCACACTCACGAGCACGAGGCGGTCGCGGGCGTAGAGGCTCCGGAAGAGGAGACCGAGGCGGAGGTTGCCGCCGAGGTCGCCGAGCCGGTCGCGCTCACCGAGCCCGACTTCGCGGCCGACGAGGAGCTGTACAGCAGCGTCGCCGAGGCGGAGGCCGCGGCTTCGCGTGGTCGTTCGCGGCGCCGGACGAGCCGTCGGGCTTCGGCTCCGGCGGGTGCGCCGAGGCGCGAGCAGGCGGCTGCTACGGCCGTGCAGGAGGCCGAGCGTCCGGTGCAGCCGGAGCCGGCAGCCGAGGCGCAGGCCGAGCCGGTCGCGGTCGAGGACCCGGTGGTCGAGGCCCCGGTGGTCGAGGCCCCGGCCCAGGTCGAGACCGCCGCTCCGGTCGCCGAGGAGGCCGCGCCCAAGGGCCGTACCCGTCGTCGTGCGACCCGCAAGGTGTCGGCGCCGGCCGGTTCGCCCGCCGGTGCGGAGGCCGCCGTCGTGACGGTCGCCGAGACCGCGCCGGTGACGGAGGCCGCCGTAGAGGCTCCCGAGGCGCCTGCCGAGAGCGCCGCTCCGGCCGCCCCGGCCCGTCCGCGGCGCCGTGCCGTGCGCAAGGAGACCGCGCCCACCGCCTCCGAGGAGACGGCCGTCATGGTCGTCCCGGCCACGGAGACGGAGGCCCCGGCCGCCGAGGCGGCCGAGGAAGCGGCTCCGGCCAAGAAGACGGCCCGTAAGACGGCCAAGAAGGCCACGGCGAAGAAGGCCGCCACCAAGAAGACGGCGGCCAAGAAGACGGTCGCGAAGAAGGCGACCGCCAAGAAGGCGGCACCGAAGAAGAAGACGGTGGCTGCGGAGCAGACGCTGCCTTCGGTCTCCGCTTCCGCCGACGAGAGCTGACGCCTCTCCGGACGAAGCAAGTGAGTGATCCACCCCCGGTCGGCCGGGGGTGGATCACTTTTTTCCGTCCTGGCCACAACCCAACAGGGCCGAGAGTCGTCATACGAGTGTCGGATGTGCGAACAGTTGGGGTTTCATCCCCATAAGAGACAAGTTTTGGGGCGCAACAGGTGAAGGCTCTCGTGCTCTCAGGGGGAGCGGGCACCCGCCTCCGCCCGATCACCCACACCTCGGCCAAACAGCTGGTGCCGGTCGCCAACAAACCCGTGCTCTTCTACGGCCTGGAGGCGATCGCCGAAGCCGGGATCACCGAGGTCGGCATCGTCGTCGGCGACACCGCGGACGAGATCCGCGAGGCGGTGGGGGACGGTTCCCGGTTCGGGATCGAGGTCACCTACATCCCGCAGGAAGCGCCGCTGGGCCTCGCCCACGCCGTGCTCATCTCCCAGAACTTCCTCGGGGACGACGACTTCGTCATGTACCTCGGCGACAACTTCATCGTCGGTGGCATCACCGGTCTGGTGGAGGAGTTCCGCGCCGAGCGGCCCGAAGCGCAGATCCTGCTGACCAAGGTCCCCAACCCCACCTCCTTCGGCGTCGCCGAACTCGACGGCGAGGGCCGGGTGGTGGGCCTGGAGGAGAAGCCGAAGCAGCCCAAGAGCGATCTGGCGCTCGTCGGCGTCTATCTGTTCACCCCGGCCATACACGAGGCGGTTCGCTCCATCGAGCCCTCCTGGCGCGGCGAGTTGGAGATCACGCACGCCATCCAGTGGCTGATCGACGAGAAGCGCGACGTGCGTTCCACCACTATTTCCGGGTACTGGAAGGACACCGGCAACGTCACCGACATGCTGGAGGTCAACCGGTCGGTTCTGGAGACCGTGGAGCCGGTGAACGAGGGCACTGTGGACGAGACCAGCGAGATCATCGGCCGGGTGCGCGTCGAGGCGGGTGCCCGTGTCACCGGCAGCCGTATCGTCGGCCCCGCCATCATCGGTGCCGGCACGGTGGTCAACGACGCGTACATCGGTCCCTTCACGTCCGTCTCCGAGGACTGCCGGATCGAGGACAGCGAAATCGAGTACTCCATCGTGCTGCGCGGGTCGTCCGTGACCGGCGTGCGCCGCGTGGAGGCCTCGCTCATCGGACGTGACGTCGAGGTCACGCCCGCTCCCCGTAACCTGAAGGCCCACCGGCTCGTGCTCGGTGATCACAGCAAGGTGCAGATCTCTTCATGACAACCCCTGCAACTCGGATCCTGGTGACCGGCGGTGCCGGTTTCATCGGCTCGCACTACGTCCGTACGGTGCTCGGCCCCGAGGGCCCCGGTGATGTGTCGATCACCGTCCTCGACAAGCTGACCTACGCGGGCAACCCGGCCAACCTCGACGAGGTGCGCGAGCACCCCGGGTTCGCCTTCGTGCAGGGCGACATCTGCGACCCCGAGCTGGTCGGCAAGCTGATGGCCGAACACGACCAGGTCGTCCACTTCGCCGCCGAGTCCCACGTCGACCGATCCATCGACGGCGGCGCGGAGTTCGTCCGTACGAACGTGGTCGGCACGCACACCCTCATCGACGCGGCGCACCGGGCCGGCATCAGGACCTTCGTGCACATCTCCACCGACGAGGTCTACGGCTCGATCGACGAGGGCTCCTGGCCGGAGACCCACCCGCTGGAGCCCAACTCGCCCTACTCCTCGGCGAAGGCGTCCAGCGACCTGATCGCGCTGTCGTACCACCGCACCCACGGCCTGGACGTCCGCGTCACCCGCTGCTCCAACAACTACGGGCACCACCACTTCCCCGAGAAGGTCATCCCGCTCTTCGTGACCAACCTCCTCGACGGCAAGAAGGTCCCGCTGTACGGCGACGGCGGCAACGTCCGCGACTGGCTGCACATCGACGACCACGTCCAGGGCATCGAACTGGTCCGCACCAAGGGCCGCGCGGGCGAGGTCTACAACATCGGCGGCGGCACCGAGCTCTCCAACAAGGAGCTCACCGGACTGCTGCTCGCGGCGTGCGGCGCCGACTGGGAGACCAGCGTCGAGTACGTCGAGGACCGCAAGGGCCACGACCGCCGCTA
The DNA here is from genome assembly GCF_000718165.1 of Streptomyces fulvoviolaceus. Classification (GTDB taxonomy): domain Bacteria; phylum Actinomycetota; class Actinomycetes; order Streptomycetales; family Streptomycetaceae; genus Streptomyces; species Streptomyces fulvoviolaceus. Next base: position 59,062 of record NZ_JOEY01000013.1, read on the forward strand.
CTCCGTCGACTGCACGAAGATCCGCGAGGAACTCGGCTACGAACCCCGCAAGAGCTTCGAGCAGGGCCTGGCCGAGACGGTCCGGTGGTACCGCGACAACCGGGCCTGGTGGGAGCCGCTGAAGGAGCGGGCGGCGCTGTGACCGACGACCGGAACTGGCTGGTCACCGGCGCGGGCGGGATGCTCGCGCAGGACGTCCTGGCGCGGCTCGCCGCCGCGGGGATCCCGGCGGTCGCCGCCACCCGCGCCGAACTCGACATCACCGATCCGGAGTCGGTGGGGGCGGCGCTGGCCGCACACCTTCCGGCCGTGGTCGTCAACTGCGCAGCCTGGACGGCCGTGGACGACGCCGAGTCCCGCGAGGACGAGGCGCTGCGCATCAACGGCGACGGCCCGCGCAACCTCGCCGAGGCGTGCGCGGAGAGCGGCGCCGTACTCCTCCAGGTCTCCACGGACTACGTGTTCGCCGGGGACGCCGAGAAGCCGTACCCCGAGGACGCCCCCACCGGGCCGCGCAGCGCGTACGGGCGGACCAAGCTGGCGGGCGAGCGGGCGGTCCTCACCGTGCTCCCGGAGACCGGCTACGTGGTGCGCACGGCCTGGCTGTACGGCGCGGGCGGCGGCAACTTCGTCCGTACGATGATCAAGCTGGAGGGCGTCAAGGACACCCTCGACGTGGTCGACGACCAGCGCGGCCAGCCCACCTGGACCGGCGACCTCGCCGACCGGCTGGTCCGCCTGGGCCAGGGCGCCCTCGCGGGCACCGCGCCCGCCGGTGTCTACCACGGCACCAGCGGCGGCGAGACGACCTGGTACGGCTTCACACGGGCCATCTTCGAGCAGCTGGGCGCCGACCCGGAGCGGGTCCGCCCCACCACCAGCGCGGCCTTCGTACGGCCGGCGCCCCGGCCCGCGTACAGCGTGCTGGGCCACGAGCGGTGGGCGGCGGCGGGCATCGAGCCGATCCGGGACTGGCGCGCGGCGCTCACCGAGGCATTCCCGGAGATCCACCGGGTCCAGACGAAGGAGAACCCGGCGTGACAGTCAAGGTCAGCGTCGTCATAGCGGTCTACAACCCGGGCAAGTACGTCGAGGACTGCGTCTCGGGCCTGCTGCGGCAGAGCCTCACCCCCGACGAGTTCGAGGTCTTCTTCGTCGACGACGGCTCCACCGACGAGACCCCGGCCCGGCTGGACCAACTGGCCGCCGAGCACCCTCACTTCCACGTGATCCACCAGGAGTCCTCCGGCTGGTCCGGACGCCCCCGCAACACCGGCATCGACGCCGCCCAGGGCGAGTACGTCATGTTCCACGACCACGACGACTGGCTCGGCGACGAGGCCCTGGAGCGGATGTACGCGTACGGCAGGGCGAACGACGCCGACGTCGTCATCGGCAAGATGGCGGGCATCGGCCGCTCCGTCCCGCGGGGGCTGTTCCGGATCAACCGGCCGCGCGTCACAGTGGAGAGCGCGCCGCTGATGGACAGCCTCACCCCGCACAAGATGTTCCGCCGGGAGTTCCTCACCGAGCACAACATGCGCTTCAAGGAGGGCCGCCGCCGGCTGGAGGACCACGTCTTCGTCGTCGAGGCGTACCTGCGGGCGAAGAGCATCGCCGTCCTCAGCGACTACGTGTGCTACTACCACATCGCCCGGGACGACGGCGCCAACGCCGGCTTCCAGCGCTTCGACCCGGTCGGCTACTTCAACAACCTCCGCGAGGCCCTCGACGTGGTCGAGGAGCTCACCGAGCCGGGCCCGCGGCGCGACCAGATCCTCGGCCGCTGGCTGCGCGCCGAGATGGTCGAGCGGCTGCGCGGCAAGCGCTTCCTCAAGAACCCCGAGGACCACGCCGAGAAGCTCTACCGCGAGATCCGCGGCCTGCTCACCGAACGCTTCGGACCGGGCGTCCTCACCCATCTCGCCCCCACTCAGCAGGTGGTGGCCGGACTGATCATCGCCGATCTCTACGAGGACATCCGCGCCCTGGCCGCCTGGGAGGTCAGGATCAAGCCCACCGGCACCCTGGACTCCCTGGAGTGGGAGAACGGCCGTCTGAACATCGGCTTCAGCGCCGAGTACGAGGTCGACGGCGTCCCGTTGACCTTCGGCCGGGACGGCGAGCGCGACCTGCTGGAGCTGCCGCTCTCCGACGAGGCCCGTGAGGCCCTGGCCAAGCAGGGCATCACCCTGGACGCCCCGGTCGACGACAGCGACGTGGACCTGGTGATCCGGCACCGCGAGAACGCCGCGCAGTACTACCTGCCGGTCGACTCCGCACCGCACCGCCTGGACACGGCGGACGGCTCCTTCCGCCAGCGGATCACCGCACGTGCCGTGCTCGACCCGGAGACCGCGGCCGCGGGCGTGCCCCTGACCAAGGGCATCTGGGACCTGCACCTGCGTATCAAGTCCTGCGGCTGGAGCAAGGAGGCCCGGATCGGCGCGGTGCACGGCGAGGACGTGGAGGCCGGACGGCTGGCCGCGCTCACCGGTGAGCCGCGGCGGCTGGTCCTGCCGTACTGGACCGACGGGCCGGGCAACCTCTCCCTCGACGTCGACCAGCACACCGGCAAGCTGGAGCGCGACGCCGTGATGCTGGTGGACCCGGCCGCGGCCGTGGTCGACGGCGGCACCGTCCGGCTCCCCCTGCCGCTGCATGTCGCGGCGGACGCGGGAGACCCCGTACAGCTGCGCTTCGAGCGCAAGAACGCGGGTGCGTTCTCCGCCGACGCCGTGGTGGACGGCCGTACCGTAAGCGCCCCGCTGCCGCTGGAGAAGCTCACCGGGATGCGCTGGGCGGTCCGGATCGGTGTGCCGTCCGCCGCCCGCGGCGAGGCAAAATGGACCCGGCTTCCGGTCGACGTGGTCGTGGACGCCGACGGCAAGGGCCGGGTGATCGACCGGCACACCCCGCCGGCGTCGAAGCGTGCGCCGAAGCCTGCCCCGAAGAAGCAGTCTGCACCGCCGCGTCCGCTGTGGCGCCGGGCCGCGGGGCGTCTCAAGCGTGCCCTGACGGACCAGCAGAAGAAGAGCTGAGGACCTGTGATGCGACCTCTTTCCATCGACGGTGCCTGGGTGCACGAGCCGAAGATCTTCCCCGACGGCCGGGGCAGCTTCCACGAGTGGTTCAAGGCCCCCCTCTTCACCGAGGCGGCCGGCCACCCGCTCTCCCTGGCCCAGGCCAACATGTCGGTCTCCAGCCGGGGCACCCTGCGCGGCATCCACTTCGCGGACGTGCCGCCCAGCCAGGCCAAGTACGTCAAGTGTGTGCGCGGCGCGGTCCTCGACGTGATCGTGGACATCCGGGTGGGCTCGCCCACCTTCGGCCAGTGGGAGATCGTCCGCCTGGACGACCAGGACCACCACGCCGTCTACCTCTCCGAGGGCCTTGGCCACGGCTTCATGGCGCTCACCGACGACGCCACGGTGATCTACCTGTGCTCCGAGGGTTACGCCCCCGAGCGCGAGCACGGCATCCACCCGCTCGACCCGGCCATCGGCATCGAGTGGCCGACCGACCTCGCCCCGCTGCTCTCCGCCAAGGACGAGCAGGCGCCCACCCTGGCCGAGGCCCGGGAGCAGGGCCTGCTGCCCTCCTACGAGGAGTGTGTGGCCTACCGGGCGAGCCTCGGGCGCTGAGGCCCAGTTTGACCGGGCCCTGAGGAGGCCCGTAACCTGGACCGTCGGCGTGTCCATAGACGCGCCACATCCCCGTAAACCTCTTCCTCCCGGGCTTTCTGGCCGGGAGAGGCTGCTCGCTCTGCCGGGCGGCTGGACTGCGGGGGTACCGTCCCGAGCGAGAGAGTGAGATCCGCGTGTACGCCATCGTGCGCAGCGGTGGTCGCCAGCACAAGGTTGCTGTCGGCGACATCGTTGAGGTTGACAAGATTTCCACTGCCAAGGTTGGCGACACGGTCGAGCTCTCGACCCTGCTCGTTGTCGACGGCGAGGCTGTCACCAGCGACCCGTGGGTGCTGGCCGGCATCAAGGTCCAGGCCGAGGTCGTGGACCACCACAAGGGCGTCAAGATCGACATCCTTCGCTACAAGAACAAGACCGGCTACCGCCGTCGTCAGGGCCACCGCCAGCAGTACACGGCGATCAAGGTCACTGAGATCCCCGCGGCTGCGAAGTAAGGGACTGAGGAGAGATGGCACACAAGAAGGGCGCATCGTCCACCCGTAACGGTCGTGACTCCAACGCTCAGCGCCTCGGCGTGAAGCGCTTCGGTGGTCAGGTCGTCAACGCGGGCGAGATCCTGGTCCGCCAGCGCGGCACCCACTTCCACCCGGGTGCGGGCGTCGGCCGTGGCGGCGACGACACTCTGTTCGCGCTGAACGCCGGTGCGGTGGAGTTCGGTACCCACCGTGGCCGCAAGGTCGTGAACATCGTTCCGGTCGCCTGATCGGAAGCTTTCGCGAGGCGGACCTCACTTCCCTCCCGGGAAGCGGGTCCGCCTTTCGCGTGTTGACCTAGAGACATTCCTGTACGTAACTGGAGGCACAACCCATGACCACCTTCGTGGACCGCGTCGAACTGCATGTCGCCGCGGGTAACGGAGGTCACGGCTGTGCCTCCGTCCACCGGGAGAAGTTCAAGCCGCTCGGCGGTCCCGACGGCGGTAACGGCGGGCGGGGCGGCGACGTCATCCTGACCGTCGACCAGTCGGTGACCACGCTGCTCGACTACCACCACTCCCCGCACCGCAAGGCCACCAACGGCAAGCCCGGTGAGGGTGGCAACCGCTCCGGCAAGGACGGGCAGGACCTCGTCCTCCCCGTGCCGGACGGCACCGTCGTCCTCGACGGGGCGGGCAACGTCCTGGCCGACCTCGTCGGCCAGGGCACCACGTACATCGCCGCCCAGGGCGGCCGCGGCGGCCTCGGCAACGCGGCCCTTTCCTCCGCCCGGCGCAAGGCTCCCGGCTTCGCGCTGCTCGGTGTGCCCGGGGATCTGCAGGACATCGTCCTGGAGCTGAAGACGGTCGCCGACGTGGCGCTGGTCGGCTACCCGAGCGCGGGCAAGTCCTCGCTGATCTCGGTGCTCAGCGCCGCCAAGCCGAAGATCGCGGACTACCCCTTCACGACCCTGGTCCCGAACCTGGGCGTGGTGACGGCCGGCGAGACGGTCTACACGATCGCCGACGTGCCGGGACTGATCCCGGGCGCCAGCCAGGGCAAGGGCCTCGGCCTGGAGTTCCTGCGGCACGTGGAGCGCTGCAGTGTCCTCGTGCACATCCTGGACACGGCCACGTTGGAGTCCGACCGGGACCCGTTGTCCGACCTGGACATCATCGAGGCCGAGCTGCGGGAGTACGGCGGCCTCGACAACCGTCCGCGCATGGTCGTCCTGAACAAGATCGACGTACCGGACGGCAAGGACCTCGCCGAGATGGTGCGGCCGGATCTGGAGGCCCGGGGCTACCAGGTCTTCGCGGTGTCCGCCGTCGCGCACATCGGGCTGAAGGAGCTGTCGTTCGCGCTGGCCGACGTGGTCGCGAAGTCGCGGGCCGCGAAGCCGAAGGAGGAGGCGACCCGGATCGTCATCCGGCCCAAGGCCGTCGACGACGCGGGCTTCACCGTCACGCGCGAGGAGGACGGGCTGTTCCGGGTGCGTGGCGAGAAGCCGGAGCGCTGGGTGCGGCAGACCGACTTCAGCAACGACGAGGCCGTCGGCTACCTCGCGGACCGGCTCAACCGGCTCGGTGTCGAGGAGAAGCTGATGAAGACGGGCGCCCGGTCGGGTGACGGCGTCGCCATCGGCCCCGAGGACAACGCCGTCGTCTTCGACTGGGAGCCGACCGTGATGGCCGGGGCCGAGATGCTCGGCCGGCGCGGCGAGGACCACCGGCTCGAGGAGCCGCGGCCCGCCACGCAGCGCCGCCGGGACCGGCAGGCCGAACGGGACGAGGCGACGCAGGAGTTCGACGACTTCGAGCCGTTCTAGACAGCACAGGGTTTTCTGGCGGCGGGTGTGCCTCGGGGCGCACCCGCCGCTTCGTGTTGACCGGCCCGCGTTGACTCCGGTTGACCGGCCCGCGTTAACTCCGGGCAAAATTCCGGCACATAGCTGGGCAACCAACCGTCGTTCCGGCGAGTCGTACTGGGCAACCCGAGGGGGGATCTTGATCCTCTCTCGGCCCAACTGCCCTTGAGATTCCCGGAGTTGATGTGTCCGAGTCCGTCTCGCACAGAACGCGGCGCACCTTCACGGTCGCCCTCGCCCTGCTGGCCACCGTCTGCGCGTCGGCGGTGTCCTTGGCCGGGCCCGCGCAGGCCACGACGAGTGTGCGGCAGGACTTCAACGGGGACGGGTACGAGGACCTGGCCGTGGGCTCCTCCTCCGCGAAGGTGAACGGCAAGTCCGGTGCCGGCTATGTCGCCGTGCTGTTCGGCTCGGCGAGCGGGCTGAAGACCTCGACGAAGAAGGTCTACACGCAGGCGTCCTCCGGCATCCCCGGCACCGTAGAGGCGAACGACCACTTCGGTTTCCGGCTGGCCGCGGCCGACCTTGACGAGGACGGGTACACCGACCTGGTCGTCGACGTCGACAACGAGCAGTGGAAGCAGAACGGCATCGCCCGGGACGGCAGCAGGACCGTGCTCTGGGGCAGCCGCGGCGGCCTCACGTCGGGGACGGTACTGCCCGCCCTGAGCAGCAGTCCGTACCGGGGCGGCCTGAACACCCTCCTCACCGGTGACTTCGACGGCGACGGCCACCAGGACCTGGCCGCCACCGACTTCGTGCGCTTCGGCCCCTTCGAGAGGACCGGCGCCGCCGCCTCCGTCCAGAAGGGGGTCGACTTCCTCGAAGGCAGCCGCATGGTGACGGCCGTGGCGGCCGGTGACACGGACGGCGACGGCATCACCGACCTCGTCGCGCTGACCCGCCCCTATGACCGGGACGAGGACCACAACTACACCTATTCCCTGTTCCACCTGCGGGGCAGCCGCAGCGGCCTGCAGCCGTCGACCGCCCTGGACGGCGGGGAGTTCAGCAGCGACGAGCCCTGGGAGAGGGGCCTGGCGGTCGGCGACCTCGACGGCGACCACCGCGCGGAGACCGTCGCGGGCGGAGGCAACGCACTGGAGATCATCCCGGGCACGGCGGACGGCCCGGACGCCACCGCACGCCGGGTCGTCGACCAGGACACCCTCGGGGTGCCGGGCGCGGACGAGACGGGCGACGGCTTCGGCGACGCGATCGCGGTCGGGGACGTGGACGGGGACGGATACGGCGACATCCTGGCCGGCAACCCGACCGAGGACCTCGCAGGGCCGGCCGACGCGGGCACCTTCGCGGTCGTCCCCGGTGGTCCGGACGGGCCGACCGGCGCCGGCACCGTGGTCCTCAGCCAGAACAGCGCCTCTGTGTCCGGTACCGCCGAGGCACGCGACCTGTTCGGCTACGGCGTCCACCTGGTCGACGGCAACGGCGACGGCCGGGTCGAGCCGGTCGTGGGCGCGGTCGGAGAGAACGCCTACGAGGGCGCCGTCTGGGTGTTCCGCTCCACCTCCGCCGGGGTCACCGCCAAGGGTTCGTTCCTGATCGGCGCCGGGACGCTCGGGACGGTCGCTTCCTCCGCCCGCCTCGGCGCCGTGTTCCCCCGCTGAACCCCAACTCCCAACTCCCTGGAGTACGTGATGAACAAGCACCGCAAGGCGTGGGGAGCCGGCCTCGCCGCCGCCATGACGGTCACCGGGGCCGTGGTCCTCCCGGCCGCCTACGCCGAGCCCGCGGAAGCCACCGCGCCGGCCGCGCGGCAGGACTTCAACGGGGACGGCTACGAGGACCTGGCCGTCTCCGCGTCCCTCGGGACCGTGAACGGGAAGACCAGGGCCGGATACGTCGCCGTGCTGTACGGCTCGGCGACCGGCCTGAAGACCTCGACCAGGCAGGTGTTCACGCAGAACAGCGCGGGCATCCCGGGCAGTGCCGAGACCGGTGACCAGTTCGGCAGCGCGCTCACTACGGCGGACCTGGACAAGGACGGGTTCGCGGACCTGATCGTCGGCGTCGGCGGCGAGGACACGGCTGACGGGGGCACCAACTCCGGTCTGGTCGAGGTCATTTGGGGCAGCGCGAAGGGACTGTCGGGCGGCGCCTCCATCGGGCCCGGCGGCGAGGGCGACCAACTCGGCGCACAGGGGCACCTCGCGGTCGCCGATGTGGACGGCGACGGCGCGACCGACGTCCTGACCGTCGAGAACCAGCACGACCTCGCCGTCACCCGCGGCCCCTTCGCCCGGGACGGCTCCGTCTTCAACCAGGGACAGGTCGTCGTCGACAAGTACGACAGCCGCGTCCTGGACCTGGCCGTCGGCGACCTCAACGGCGACGGCATCACCGACGTGGCCGCCACCGAGAACGACGGCGACGAGTTCGACTCCCGCCGGGTCGTCTACTGGTACGGCACCTCCCAGGGGCTCACGCCGTACACGCTGGTCTACGACGTCGACGGCGCCGGACTGCAGGGCGGCGAGAGCCTCGACATCGGCGACGTGAACAAGGACGGCTACGACGACATCGTCGTGGGCCGCGCCGTCGACGGGTACGACAGCGACCTCGACACCTACCTCGCCAAGGGCGGCCGTATCGCCTGGATCCCCGGCACCAAGGACGGGCCCGACGGGGTCGCCGCGACGTTCTTCAACCAGGACCGCGAGGGCGTGCCGGGAACCGCCGAGAAGTGGGACGGTTTCGGGACCGACGTCCAGGTGGCCGACGTGGACGGCGACGGTTACGAGGACGTCGTCACGGGTGTGCCCGGCGAGGATCTCGGCTCACGGGCCGACGCGGGCGCGATCGTGACCCTGCGCGGCACCGCCAAGGGGCTGAGCGGCACAGGGTCCCGGACGGTCACCCAGAACAGCGCCGAGGTGCCGGGGACCGCCGAGAAGGGCGACACCTTCGGCCGCGCCCTGCACCTCGGTGACACCAACGGCGACGGACTCGCCGACCTCGCCGTCGGCTCGCCCGGGGAGAACGCGGGCGCCGGACTCGTGACGTTCTTCCTCTCCGGCGTGAGCGGGGTGAACACGCCGGGCAAGGCGGTCGCCGTCGGCAACTCTCTGCTCGGCACGGTCGCGACGGGCGCGCGGCTCGGCTCCGGGTTCGCCCGCTGAACAACGTTCCACAGACGGTCAACTGACGGCCCGTTGCGGCAGATCCACGTTCGTCTTGTTATACGTGTGTCGCAACGGGTCCCCTGTTGTCAGCCTACTTGTCATGCACGGGAAGGCTCACGTTCAGCGGGCGGACGGTCCCGGAGCGTGAGCTTCCCATGTCCAAGAGGCCAGCGAGGCAGGGGAGTTCGTCCGATGACCGGAAAAGCGTCACCCGACCGACGCCGATTTCTGACCGCCGGTGCCGCCGTGCTCGGCGCCGCGGCCTCCGCCCAGCTGTGGCTGCCGAATACCGCCCGAGCAGCCGAAATCCCGCTGCCCGACGGCGTGTTCAGCCTCGGTGTGGCGTCCGGCGACCCCTTGCAGGACGGCATCGTGCTGTGGACGCGGCTCGCCCCCGACCCGCTGAACGGCGGCGGCATGCCCGACAGTGTGGTCCCGGTGGAGTGGGAGGTCGCCGAGGACGAACGGTTCAGAAAGGTCGTCCGCAAGGGCACCGCCCAGGCCCGGCCCGAGTACGGACACAGCGTTCACGTCGATGTACGGGGTCTGCGTCCGGGACGTCAGTACTGGTACCGCTTCCGCGCCGACGGCCAGCTCTCGCCCACCGGCCGCACCCGCACCGCCCCCGCCTGGCACAGCATCCGCGGCAACCTGCGCGTCGCGCTCGCCTCCTGCCAGAACTGGCAGCACGGCTACTTCACGCCGTACGCCGACATGCTGTCCCAGGACCCCGACGTCGTGCTGTTCGTCGGCGACTACATCTACGAGTCGACGCCGTCCTCGGCGGGCCCCCGCCGGCACGAGGGCACCGGTGAGCCGTACACCCTCACCCAGTACCGCAACCGGTACGCCCAGTACCGCACCGACCCGGACCTCGCCGCGATGCACGCCAACGCGCCCTTCGTGGTCACCTTCGACGACCACGAGATCGACAACGACTTCGCCGGCGAGATCCCGCAGGACCCCGCCAACCAGTCGCACGACGCCTTCGTCGCCCGGCTCACCGCGGGCTACCAGGCCTACTACGAGCACATGCCGGTGCGCGCCGCCGCCGTACCGACCGGCCCGCACATCCAGATGTACCGCCGCCTGAACTTCGGCCGGCTGGCCCGGCTGAACGTGCTGGACACCCGGCAGTTCCGCAGCGACCAGGTCACCAGCCAGGCGGCCGCCCAGGACCCCTCGCTCACCATGCTCGGCGCCGAGCAGAAGGAGTGGCTGCTCGACGGGCTGAAGGACTCCCCGGCCCGCTGGAACCTCATCGCCTCGCAGATCATGATGGCCGAGACCGACATCCTGCTCGGCGAGGGCAAGCAGTGGTTCTACGACGCCTGGGACGGCTACCAGGTCGAGCGCAACGCCCTCCTGGACGACTTCAGGAGCGTGCGCAACCCGGTCGTGCTCAGCGGCGACCGCCACCTCACGATGATCAGCGACCTCAAGGTGGACTACGCCGACCCGGCCTCCACGGTCGTCGGCGCCGAGTTCGTCGGCACCTCCATCTCCAGCAACGGCGACCAGGACCAGGCGGCCTTCCACGCCCAGTGGGACCCGCTGAGGGCCGACAACCCGCACTGGAAGGTGATCGACGCCCACCGCGGCTACCACCTCCTCGACATCAGCCGCGAGGGCATCGACGCGCAGGTGAGGGTCGTCGACACGGTGGTGACGCCGCAGGCCACGCCCAGCACGCTGGCCCGGCTGCGGGTGGACGCGGGTAAGCCCGGAGTCCGGGTCGTGTGACCTCGACGTATGAATCCTGTGTGACCGGAGCCTGGGACTCATCTGTGTCCCAGGCCTCTCTCAGTCGAGTCTCAGGAATCTCTCTTACGTTCTTCTAACTATGGAGACGGACTGTACGAGACACGACACTCCGGTGAACGGCGTGATCACCCCGCTGCCCACCGGCACCCGCCTGCTGCACATCGGCCCCCACAAGACCGGCACGACCTCGATCCAGGGCGCGCTGTTCGAGGCCAAGGACACGATGGCCAAGCACGGCGTCGACTTCCCCGGCACCAGCAGACACCCGATGTCGGCGGCCCTGGCCGTCTGCTCGCGCCCCGGGATGATGGGCAACACCAAGCCCACCGAGCGGCACTGGGAGACCCTGCTGGAGCAGGTGCATGCCACCGGTAAACGCACCTCGGTGATCAGCAGCGAGTTCTTCGCCGACGCCCCGGACGACGAGACCATCGCCCGTGTGGTCGAGGACCTCGGCGGTGAGCGGGTGCACGTCCTGATCACCCTGCGCCCGCTGGCCAGGATCATGCCCTCGCAGTGGCAGCAGTACGTGCAGAACGGTCTGCGCATGGGCTACGAGAACTGGCTCACGCACATGCTCAAGAAGGCTCCGTACGAGCAGCCCAACCCCAGCTTCTGGCGCCGCCACCGGCACGACCGGCTCGTGGAGCGCTGGGTCCGGGTGGTCGGTGCCGAGCGGATCACCGTCGTCGTGGTGGACGACAGCGACCGGGGCGGTCTGATGCGTACTTTCGAGCAGCTTCTCGGACTGCCCGCCGATCTCCTGCAGCCGGTCCCGGACGCCGCGAATCGCTCACTGACCCTCGCCGAGACCGAAATGCTGCGGAATCTTAATAAGGAATTCCGTAGTAATGAACTCCCGGAGGAGCTTTATTCGCAGCTCGTCCGGTACGGCGCCATCATGCATATGAAGAACACGTGCGCTCCCGGTCCGGACGACGTGAAGATCAGTACTCCGCAATGGGCCGTCGAGGCCGCCGCCGAGATCGGCGCCGAGATGGCCGACCGGATCGCCGGAATGGGTGTGCGCGTCCTCGGTGACCCCGCGCTCCTGTCCGCCGTACCGAAGCCCGCCGGACAGTCGCGCGGCAAGCCGGTGATCGCGCCCGAGGTCGCCGCCCAGGCCCTGTACGGCGCGCTGGCCGCGGCCGCCGAGGCGCCGGTCCAGCACACCACCCCGGCCAAGGCGCGCACCGTTCACCAGACGTCTTCGAAGGAACTCGTGCGGGTACTCGGCCATCGCTGCCTGAAGCGGCTGCGACGGCGCTGAGCCGACTGCCGCCCGGTGGAGTTACGCTGAGCAATGGCTTACTCCCTGTGGAGTTACTCACAGCAATTCCACCGGCGTTCGACGGAAGGTCTCGCCAATCACCAGGAGTGCAAGGTGAATGACAGGTTGCGCGCACATATGCGGTGGACGGCGCTCACCTTGCACTGCGGTAACCCCAAGTGGGACCATTTCCAAGTTCCCTGTCGCCCCGAGGTAGGTCATCTGTGTCCCAGCACATCGCCAAGCCCCGTACCACCGCAGTGATCCTGGCCGGCGGTACCGGTCAGCGCGTGGGTCTTTCGATCCCCAAGCAGCTGCTGAAGATCGCCGGCAAGGCAGTCATCGAGCACACCCTGACCACCTTCGAGAACGCCGACTCGATCGACGACATCATCGTGCTGATGGCGCCGGGCTACGTGCCCGACATCGAGAAGATCGTCGCCAAGGCCGGGTTCAAGAAGGTCACCAAGATCATCGAGGGTGGCTCCACCCGGAACGAGACGACCGAGCGCGCGATCGCCGCCCTCGGCGAGGGCCTGGCCGAGGGCGAGGACCGCAACGTCCTGTTCCACGACGCCGTACGCCCCCTGCTCTCGCAGCGCGTGATCGACGACTGTGTGGTCGCCCTGGAGCGCTACCAGGCCGTCGACGTCGCCATCCCGTCCGCGGACACCATCATCGTGACGCGCACGCACGGCGAGGACGGCGAGTTCATCACCGAGATCCCGGACCGCTCCCGGCTGCGCCGCGGCCAGACCCCGCAGGCCTTCACGCTGTCCACGATCAAGCGCGCCTACGAGGTCGCGGCCGGCGACCCCAACTTCCAGGCCACGGACGACTGCTCGGTCGTGCTCAAGTACCTGCCGGACGTGCCGATCCACGTCGTCGCGGGCGACGAGTACAACATGAAGGTCACCCAGCCCGTCGACGTCTTCATCGCCGACAAGCTCTTCCAGCTCGCCTCGACCGCCGCGCCCGAGCAGGTCTCCGAGGAGGCCTACCGCGAGCTGCTGACCGGCAAGACGATCGTCGTCTTCGGCGGCTCGTACGGCATCGGCAAGGACATCGCCGAACTCGCCGAGTCCTACGGCTCCAAGGTCTACGCGCTGGGCCGCTCCACCACCGGCACCCACGTCGAGAACCCGGAGGAGGTCGACGACGCGCTGTCCAAGGCGTACGCCGAGACCGGGCGCATCGACTACGTCGTCAACACCGCGGGCGTGCTGCGCATCGGCAAGCTCGCCGAGACCGACAACGCGACCATCGAGGAAGCGCTGAAGGTCAACTACCTGGCCCCGGTGCAGATCGCCCGCTCCTCCTACAAGTACCTCGCCGAGACCAAGGGCCAGCTGCTCCTCTACACCTCCAGCAGCTACACCCGCGGCCGCGCCGAGTACAGCCTCTACTCCTCGACCAAGGCCGCCATGGTGAACCTCACCCAGGCCCTGTCCGACGAGTGGGCCGGCGACGGTATCCGGGTGAACTGCGTCAACCCGGAGCGCACCGCCACGCCGATGCGCACCAAGGCCTTCGGTCAGGAGGCCCCGGGCAGCCTGCTCTCGTCCGAGGTCGTGGCCCGCACCTCGCTCGACGTGCTGCTTTCCGAGCTGACCGGACACGTGATCGACGTCCGCCAGCTGGACCCGACCGCCTCGGCCGGCCAGGCCTCCGGCTTCGAGGCGGCACTGGCCAGTGTCCTCGACCGCCAGGACGGCGTGGCATAATCAAGAACTAATAGTGTTCTGTCATTCAGGCCTCTGTGGCTGCCCGTTCACGGCGCATTCGCAGGGGCCTGAGTCCGTAAATTTCCCGGAGCGTTCACAATCCTCTTTCCGGACTTTTTCGGTACTTACAACCGGCACCCCTCCCAGAGCAGGTTCTCAGTGATAACCACCGCTATTCGCGTCGCCCGGGTGGGCAGCGCGGCCGAGCTGGCCGCCGCGCTCCTCATGATCGCGGGCTACCCCGCTCTCATGGTGGCCGCGCTCGTCCCGAGCGTCCCCGCCTTCGCGGCCGCGACCGCCGTGACGTACCTGGCGGACCACTATCTGCACCGCAAGGGCAGCTATCTGATCAACCGCCTCAGCAAGGTGCGCGCGGGCCTGTCGATCCGCTTCCTGATCAGGCAGCTTCTGCTGATCCTGTTGCTGGCCCGGATGTCCCTCTCGGACAACCTGGTCTTCTACAGCGCGACCGCCTGCTTCATCGCGTTCTACGGCCTCCAGGCCCCGCACGGCGCGCTGGTCACCCTGATCCGCAACCGCCGCCGGATGCCGGTCGCCACCCGCAACGTCGACCTGGCCTCGCGCATCCGTATCCCGGACGCCCCGCCGCAGGGACTGCTGAACCGCTCCGCCGAGAAGATGCTCCACATCGACCTGGCGGCCGTGGTCGGGATACTCGTCTCCGCCGTGCTGGACTCGGCGCTGCCCGGCTTCATCGGCTGCGGTGTCACGCTGCTCGTCGGCGGGCTGTACGTCCTGGCGCTGATGCCGTACGTGCGCGGCGGGAAGACCCCGCCGAACGCCGAGAAGGTGCTGGCCGCGGTCGACGGCTGGCTGCACGAGTACAAGCCGGAGACGGTGCTGTACTTCTCCGGCTCCAAGGACTCCGTCTACCAGGTCAACATGTGGCTGGAGACCATGGAGCAGCTGGAGACCCGGCCGCTGATCATCCTGCGTGAGCGGGTCATACTGCAGAACCTCGCGCCCACCACGGTCCCCGTCATCTGCGTGCCCGGAGGGGTGCACCTGATGAACATGGACCTGTCCACGGTGCGCGTCGCGCTGTACGCGGCGAACGTCGGCAAGAACATCCACCTGCTGCGCGTGCCCACCATGAAGCACGTCTTCATCGGCCACGGCGACAGCGACAAGCTGGCGAGCGTCAACCCGTTCAGCAAGGTGTACGACGAGGTGTGGACCGCGGGCCGCGCGGGCCGCGACCGCTACGCCATCGCCGACGTCGGTGTCCTCGACGCCGACATCGCCGAGGTGGGCCGCCCGCAGCTGGCGCCGATCCGGACCTGGGAAGGCGTGCCGGAGGGTCGTATCCCCACCGTGTTGTACGCGCCCACCTGGGAGGGCTGGGACGGCGACCCGGGCAACACCTCGATCGTGCTCGCCGGCGAGAACATCGTGAAGAAGCTGGTGAAGGCCGACCCGCCGGTCCGCGTCCTGTACAAGCCGCACCCCTTCACCGGCACCGTCAGCGCCGAGGCCGGTGCCGCGCACCGGCGGCTCGTCGCCCTGATGGAGAAGGCCGCCGCCGAGCGCGCCACCGAAGCCCGCTTCACGGCCGACGAGGCCGTCCGGACGCAGGCCAAGGCCGAGCTCGCCCGCATCGAGGCCCGCGTCGCCGTGCTGGTCGGCAGCGGCGGCGACAAGGGCGACGAGGCCGACGCCACGCGTGACGGCGTCGTCGACGTCAAGAAGCACGAGGAGATCGCCCGGCTCCGGAACGAGTGGAACGACACCTACTGGCGTTCCTTCCCGGCCTGGGAGCACCGCGTCATCTCGGGCGCCGAGCCGCGCCTGTACGACTGCTTCAACGTCTCCGACGCGATGGTCTCCGACATCTCCAGCGTGGTCTCCGACTTCATCGCGAGCGGCAAGCCGTACGCGGTGACGGACTCCGCGGAGCTGGGCGTGGAGGAGTTCAAGCGGCAGAACACCGCGGTGCGCGCCGCCACGATCCTGTCCAACAGCGCCGCCGAGCTGGGCGAACTGCTGGAGGCCGTGCGTGACCGGGCCGCCGACCCGCTGGCCGAGGACCGCAGGGAACTCAAGCAGTACCTGCTCGGTCCGGACGAGCCGACGTCCATCGAGCAGTTCAACACCGCGGTGGCGAACCTGGCGATCAAGGCCGAGGCGCGCAACGTCGGCCAGGAGTCACGGGTGGCCCAGGTCGCCGAGGCCGAGGCGACCGCGGGCTGATTCCGGCGGCGGCTGCGGCTGCCACGAAACAGGGCCCGGATTTCTGAGGAGTGATCCTCGAAATCCGGGCCCTGTTTACGTATGTCCTGGTGTGCGTGTCCGTGTCTGTCGTCCGCCTGTCGGCCCTGTCGTTTCGCCATGTGAGCTGGGTCACGAAATGATTCTTCCAAGGCAACCGCTTCCCGTGGCCAACCGTCTATCAGCTTGCCAATAAGGCGATTCGGGGAGGATTTTCCGTGACTAGGGGGAAACGTGACCGTTACGCAGCCTGATGTGAGCGTGATCATCGGGGCGTACGAAGCGATGCCGTATCTCGTCGAGTGCCTGGCGTCCGTCGAGGCGCAGACCCTCGACCACGCGCGCATCGAGGTCATCGCGGTCGACGACGGCTCGACGGACGGCACCGGCGAGTACCTGGAGGAGTTCGCCGCCCGCACCTCCCTCACCGTCACGGTGATCCGGCAGGACAACTCCGGCGGCCCCAGCGGCCCGCGCAACGTCGGCCTCGGCAAGGCCGCCGGCCGCTACGTCTTCTTCCTCGACGCCGACGACCGGCTCGGCCCCGAGGCCCTGGAGCGGATGGTCGCCATGGCCGACCGCAACAACACGGACGTCGTGGTCGGCAAGGTCGAGGGGGTCAACCGCAAGCCGCCGCAGTCCATGTGGGGCAGCACGCTGGAGCGCACCGACGTCTTCTCCTCCAACATCAAGTTCACGCTGAGCGCGCAGAAGCTCTTCCGCCGCGCCCTGCTGGAACGTCACAGCATGCGCTTCGACGAGTCCCTGTGGACCGGCGAGGACGCGCTGTTCACGATGGAGGCCTATCTGCGGGCGGACGGCGTCTCCCTGATCGCCGACCACGTCTGCTACTACCTCGTGGGCCGCGAGGACGGCAAGCACGTGACGAAGAGCGGCAGCTGGACCCTGCGCTTCGACTCCGCGCGCGCCCTGATGACCCTGATCGCGGACATGGTCCCCGAGGGCCCGCGGCGCGACGCGCTCATGGTCCGCCCCTTCGTCGTCACGCTGCTGCCGCAGTTCGGCCCGAAGTTCCTCAAGAACAGCGAGAAGGTCCGGCAGCAGAAGCTCGACCTGGCGAAGCCGCTGATCGAGGCCTACTGGACCGACGAGGTCGCCCACCGCCTCAGGGTCCACGAGCGGTTGCGGGCGTACCTGCTGGCGGCGCAGCGGCCCGATCTCCTCCTGGACGTCCTGGAGTTCATCAAGAGCAACGAGACTCCCGAGGCCGTCGTCGAGAAGAAGGGCCGCCGCCTCTACCTCGCCTACCCCCACTTCCGCGACCCGGAGGCCGGCATCCCCGACTCCGTCTTCCTCGCCGAACCGCGCGAGGCCCGCGACTTCCCGGGCTACCGCGCGGGTTCCGTCGACATACTGCTGCGCCGCGCGGTCCGCAAGGCCCGCCGGATGCTGCCGGTGCGGGGGGCTAGCGCGGCAGCGTGAGGACGCCGGAGGTGGCCGCCGTCTCCCGTTCGGGTGCGGCCGGCGATTCCTGCCGCTGACCGGGAAGTTCCGCCGCCAGTCGGTCCGCCATCCGCGTGCGGTGCTCCCGCGCCACCGAACACAGCGCCTGCACGGCCGCGTTGAAGCGCACCTGCGAGGTCGGCTCGTCCGGCCCCAGCAGGCGTCGCTTCAACGCGGCCCGGGCGTCGGCCAGTTCGTCCCGCTCCGGGTGCCGTACGGCGTCCAGCAGCGCCGGCATCCCCGCCGCGTCCGGTGTCAGTACGGTCGCCGCACCGGCCGTCGGGAAGGCCGTACGGAACACGTCCTCGTCCAGCCCGCTGGTGTTGGCCACCGCGTAGGGCTTGCCGCTCGCCAGGAAGTCGCTGACCACGCTGGAGACGTCGCTGATCAGCAGGTCGGCCTGGTTGAAGCAGGTGTACAGCGCGGGCCGCGCGTCCGTGACGACCTGGTGCTCCGACGTAGGCAGGGAGGCCCAGTACGCCCGCTCCCAGGCCGCCGTCGCCCGGACCACCGCCTCGGCGCGGCCCGGCTCGGGCGTGGACTGCAGCAGCATCCGCTCGACCTGATCGGCGGCGGACCGGAAGGCGGTCGTGGTGAGCCGGTCCAACTCCTGTGTCCGACGCGCGAGTTCACCGTCGTTGGCGGGCCGCTCCCCGGTCCGCTCCCGGTTCGCCGCCCGGACCAGCTCCCGGATCCTGAGGTCCGCGGCGCCCGCCCGCGCGTCCACCGACCCGGTCAGCGGATGCGGCTTGTACAGCAGCCGTACGCCGGGATCTGCCAGCAGCGCGCGTACGAGGTTCTCGCCGGCCTCGATCACCGAGGTGTTGCCGGGGTTGCCGTCCCAGCCCTCCCAGGTGGGCGCGTAGAGAACCGTGGTGTACGGCCCGGTCGGCGGGCCCGCGTACGGCCGTACGGCATCCAGCTGCGGGCGGCCGATCTCCCGGACGTCCTTGTCCTCGACGCCGACCTCGGCCGTCGCGTACCGCTCGCGCGCCGCGGGACCGGCCACCCACACCTCGTCGTAGGCCTTCGCGTACGGGTTGCACGAGGACAGCTTGTCGCTCTCGCCGTGGTTGACGAAGGTGTGCTTGAGGGTGGGGATGCGCAGGACCTGGGAGGTCTTGCCGGAGTTCGAGGGGTGGATGAGGGCCTGGAGCGTGGACTGCTCCAGACGCATCAGGGTGGTGACCTTCGGCAGACAGATGATCGGGACGTCGGTCGCGGCGATCTTCTGCACCATGAACCGCTCGCGCAGCACGATCACCGGCCGGCCCCGCAGTTTCGCGAGCGGCTCCAGCCACATGTTCGCCTGGTACGCCGAGGACGCCCCGCCGGAGAAGTAGAGGCCGACGGTCGGCCGGTACTCGGCCAGCCACGCGTCGAACCAGTCCAGCACCTCCTGCTCACCGGCCGGACGGCGGCTCGGCAGCAGCAGTACCAGAAGGTCGTACAGGCCCTTCAGCGAGAGGCCGAGGGAGACGGCGATGCCGAAGGCCGCGTACCGCGGCTCGCCGGTCACCGCCGTGGCCAGCAGGCCCGCCGTCGACGGCATGCCGAAGACCAGCAGGCGCTGGCCGGGGCGGCGCAGCAGGGCGGACGGGGCCGGGGACAGGCGCAGGGCGGAGGCGTCGATGTTGCGGGTGACCACCGGCAGGGTGCGGATACGGCGGACCAGGACCGAGACCGCCTGGATCGCGCAGTGCAGCGTGTAGAAGACGAGCAGACCGGCCACGAGCGCGGCGTACGCCGTCTCCCGGTCCTGCTCGCTCAGCCGCAGCAGGCCGACGACGAGCAGCAGGTCGCGCAGCACGTGCCGGACGGTGATGTCCGCGTGCGACTTGGCGAACACGGACACCATGCCGCGCTGCCACCGGTGCAGCACGCCTTCGACGAGCAGGGAGGTGGCGGTGGCGGCGAGCAGCAGCGGTACGTGCGGACGCAGGGCGGCCACGGCCTGGGCGGCGAAGGCGGCCCCGAGCACGGCCACGACGAGCACTCTGGCCGTGGTCTGCCGACGGGGGAGCCGCAGGGTGGGCCGCAGTCGGGGGCGGCGGGGGGATCTGGATCTCGTCGCGAACCGCCGACGGGGGAGACGTGTGAGCACTGCGGTCACTCCAAGGTCGCAGCATGACGGACGCCCGGGTTAACGCCTGTCGACCTGTGGACGACACGCGCGTGTCCGGGCGCCTTGGAGTGGTTGCGGAGTGTAAAGGGCGGGTCGGCCGCTACTTGCCCGACTGCAGTGCCCGGCGGATCGGCCCACCCACCGCGCGCCGTGCGCGGCGGTAGACGGAGGCCTGGGGGCTGGGGGCGGGCACCGTCACCCCCTTGGCGTCGGCCTTGGCCTTCGCCAGGTCCTTCTTCAACTTGGCGTTGTCCTTGGACAGTTCCTCGACACGGCCGTGCAGCCAGCCGAAACGCGAGATGAGGGAAGCGGGGTCCGCGTCGTTCCAGGGGCGGATGCCGGCCGGGAAGGACAGGGACCGCATGCGCTCCTCGAATGCCTTGCCGCCGTCGCCGTGCGTGAAGGTGTTCTCCAGGCCGTTGCGGTCCAGGAAGGCCGTGAACTGCTCGAAGCGCTTCTGGTGACCGCCGCTCAGTGCGGTGAAGTCCGCCTCCGCGTACAGGTCTGCCGGGTCGAGGTCCGCGGTCACCTTGTCGATGGTGCGGTGCGGGATGTCGAAGTAACGGCACAGCTCCAGCGTCCGCGAGTCACCGCACAGCACGGTCGCGGGCGTGCCGGCCAGCAGCGCGGCTATGTTGCCGTGGATGCGCGAGCCGAAGGAGTAGTCGAAGTCCCGCAGGTCGTCGATCCAGGTGATCGGGTCGATGTAGACCCGGGCCTTGTCCTCCCGGTACATCGGGTGGTCGGGATGCGTCGGCATCGCCGTGATCCTGCCGTTCGGGTCCGACAGGTCCCGCCAGTACAGCTGCTGGGCGTCGCTGAGGTTCTGGCCGATGTAGCGCAGGTGCGGGTAGCGCGCGTGCGTGCGGCGGATGACCCGGTCCAGGCCCTGGGACTTCACCGCGTTGTGCGAGCCGTTGACGGCGATCCGGGAGCCGGCCGTCAGCTGCGCGGTCCGCTTGTGCACGGCGAGGTCCTTGCCGTACATGAACAGGGACGGGCAGCCGATGATCTCGACGTCCTTGAAGCCCATGTCCTTGAGGTACTTCTCGGTGAACTCGCCCCGCACGCCGATCGACGCGCTGCGGTCGAGCACCGCGGAGACGAACGCGCGCACCGACGGTTCCATGGGCTTGAGCCGCGCCGGGTTGTAGTCCAGCCCGGTCTGCGCACCGACCCCGACCACCACGACCGGGATCCTGAGCCTGCTGATCAGCTGGGTCAGCCGGTTCAACTGGGGCTCGAAGGACGGCCGGAACGCGTTCGCCAGCGGTACGACGAAGGCGTCGTACTCCTCGTTGATCCGGCTCGCCGCGGCCACGTTCGTCCTGATGCCGTTCGAGACGACCTCGCTGCGCGGGGTCTCGAGGATCTTGTGGGTGGCGTCGCTGAAGATCAGGTTGCCGGAGTTGGTCGCGATGACGTCCCGTTGGAGGGCTTCCTCGACGGGGACGGCTTCGTAGGGGCTCTTCCCCGACCTGAGGAGGATGCGCTTCGTAGGTGACACAAGGTTCAAAATATGTTTAGGAGGGCTTTGATTTCTAGACGGAACCAGTACAACCTTTTTGCCGTATGCGGCACGTGAGCAACCAGTTACTCGGCGCATGTCCAGGGACTGATATCGAGGCGCGGCTCCTGGTCCCCTTCGCGTAGATTGCCGGACAACCGATGTGCGAGGGAACGGAAAGCGAAGTGGCAGGGGCAAGGCAGGCCGTGAACTCGGCTCGCAGGATCGTCGTCAAGGTGGGTTCCTCGTCGCTGACCACCGCCTCGGGCGGCCTGGACGCCGACCGGGTCGACGCGCTCGTCGACGTCCTCGCCAAGAGCCGCAGCGGCGGGGAGAAGGAGATCGTCCTCGTCTCCTCCGGCGCCATCGCGGCCGGACTCGCCCCGCTCGGGCTGCGCCGCCGCCCCAAGGACCTCGCCCGCCAGCAGGCCGCCGCCAGCGTCGGCCAGGGCCTGCTCGTCGCCCGCTACACCGCCTCCTTCGCCCGCTACGGCGTCCGGGTCGGCCAGGTGCTGCTGACCAGCGACGACATGAGCCGCCGCGCCCACCACCGCAACGCCTCCCGCACCCTCGACAAGCTGCTCGCGATGGGCGCGTTCCCGATCGTCAACGAGAACGACACCGTCGCCACCGACGAGATCCGCTTCGGCGACAACGACCGGCTCGCCGCGCTGGTGGCGCATCTGGTCCACGCCGACCTGCTGGTCCTGCTGTCCGACATCGACGGCGTGTACGACGGCGACCCGAGCAGGCCGGGGACCTCGCGGATAGCGGAGGTGCGTGGGGCTCTTGATCTGGAGGGCGTCGACATCGGCAGCGTCGGCAAGGCCGGCGTCGGCACCGGCGGCATGGTCACCAAGGTCGAGGCCGCCCGGATCGCGGCCGCCGCAGGCATCCCCGTCGTGCTGACCAGTGCCGTTCACGCCGCCGACGCGCTGTCCGGCGGCGACACCGGCACCTACTTCCACCCCGCCGGCAAGCGGTCCGGCGACCGGATGCTGTGGCTGCAGCACGCGTCGACTCCGCAGGGTTCTCTTACCTTGGACGACGGTGCCGTGCAGGCGGTCGTGCAGCGCCGCAAGTCGCTGCTGCCGGCCGGGATCGCCGCCGTCGAGGGCGACTTCACCGCGGGCGACCCCGTCGAACTGCGGGACACCGAGGGGCACGCGGTGGCCCGAGGGCTCGTCAACTTCGACGCCAAGGAGATTCCCCGGCTGATCGGCCGCTCGACCCGGGAGCTGGCCCGCGAGCTGGGTCCGGCGTACGAGCGCGAGGTCGTGCACCGGGACGACCTGGTGCTGCTGCACCCCTGAGGGGCTCGGGTGACGGGCTGTGTACCCGAAAACGGGGTGAACGCCCCGACAAGAGCGTCGCCCTGAGGTGGACGTTCCGCAAAACCGCCCCACGAGCCCTTGCGGCCTGCTCAACTTTGTCCCAGGGACACATTCCGCCCGACCCCCGGGGTCGACCTGTGTGCAAAGGAGGCCGTCGTGAGACGAGTGCGCCCTGGGGCGGCGGCGTCCCGCGGTCCCTCCGCACGCGTGCCCGGCGAGGAACGCGCCCTGACGAGCGTCGCCGCCGGCGACCGGTACGAGGGCGAGGAGCCCGCGGACCTGCCGCGTCTGTGGCACGTCACCCTCAGCGTCTCCGGCGACGAGGCCCCGCTCCAGGAGGTCCGGCGCGCCCTCGAGCAGCTCGCCCACGACCACCCCTTCCTCCTGACCAGCAGATACGCGAACGACCACGCGGAGATCCGGTACTGGGAGGAGGCCCGCGACCTGCACGACGCGGCCGCCGTCGCCCTGCGCCTGTGGGGCGAGCACCGGCAGACCGCGGGGTTGCCGCCGTGGGAGATCGTCGGCCTGGAGGTCATCGACCGCCAGACCTACCACCAGCGCGTCGCCGAGGGGTACGGACCGCTGCCGGCGTCGCCTGTCGGAGTTCACCCCTTTTGATCCCGTCTCGCGCTGTGGAACGGCCCGTGTTGGGGGCCGTCCGGAGCACTACTCTTCCCGTATGACCACGCTCTCGCCGTACGACTCCATGTCCCCGGTCACGCAGGCCGCCTACCGCGCCAAGGCCGCCGCCGCCGACCTCGCCCCGCTGCCGCGGGCCGAGAAGGACGACGCGCTGCTCGCCATCGCGGACGCGCTGGAAGTCCGTACGAGCGAGATCGTCGAGGCCAACGCCAGGGACATCGCCAAGGCCCGCGAGGCCGGCACCAGCGAGGCGATCATCGACCGGCTGAAGCTGACCCCGGAGCGCGTGCGGGCCATCGCCTCCGACGTCCGGGACGTCGTCGCGCTGCCCGACCCGGTCGGCGAGGTCGTCCGCGGCTCGACCCTGCCCAACGGCATCGACCTGCGCCAGGTCCGCGTCCCGCTCGGCGTGGTCGGCATCATCTACGAGGCCCGCCCGAACGTCACCGTGGACGCCGCCGCCCTGTGCCTGAAGTCCGGCAACGCGGTACTGCTGCGCGGCTCGGCCTCGGCGTACGAGTCGAACACCGCGCTGGTACGGGTCCTCCGGGACGCCGTGGGCGGGGCCGGGCTGCCCGCCGACGCCGTGCAGCTGGTGCCCGGCGAGAGCCGCGAGAGCGTGCGCGAGCTGATGCGGGCGCGGGGGCTCGTCGACGTGCTGATTCCCCGCGGTGGCGCCTCGCTCATCCAGACCGTCGTCACCGAGTCCACCGTCCCGGTCATCGAGACCGGCGTCGGCAGCTGCCACGTCTACGTCGACGCCCAGGCCGACCTCGACATGGCGATCGACATCCTGATCAACTCCAAGGCCCACCGTGTCAGCGTCTGCAACGCCGCCGAGACGCTCCTCGTCCACCAGGACATCGCCCCCGAGTTCCTGCCCCGCGCCCTGGACGCCCTCGCGGAGGCGGGCGTGACCGTGCACGCCGACCCGCGGGTGCTGGCGTACGCGAAGGACTCCAAGGCGACCGTCGTCGAGGCCACGCTGGAGGACTGGGACACCGAGTACCTCTCCTACGACATCGCCGCGGCTGTCGTCGACTCGCTGGACAAGGCCGTCGAGCACATCCGGCTGTGGACCTCCGGGCACACCGAGGCCATCGTGACGACCTCGCAGCAGGCCGCCCGCCGCTTCACCCAGCTGGTCGACTCCACGACGGTCGCGGTCAACGCGTCCACCCGGTTCACCGACGGCGGCCAGTTCGGCTTCGGCGCGGAGATCGGCATCTCGACGCAGAAGCTGCACGCGCGGGGGCCGATGGGGCTGCCGGAGCTGACCAGCACGAAGTACATCGTCACCGGCGACGGGCACGTACGGCGCTGACGGAGCCGCCGGCGCCGAGGCGCGCGCCTGCGCATATGCGTGGGGCACGCGCTCCTGGTGCGCGCCCGTGGCTCATGAGAGGCGTCGCACAAGGTAGATGAATTTCCATACCGTCTGCCCAAATTAACCCCCCAGGTCTACTCTGGATCCGTGCCGGAGGACGTGGGGGGCACGCCGTTCCCTGACGGCTGGGAGCCCGACGACGACCATGACCGCGGGGTGTCGGACGAAGAGTTCGCCTCCGTGGTCTTCGACGAGGCCTTCGTACGGGCGGCCGTGGTGCACGAGCCGACCGCCGTCGAACGCCTCCTGGCCGCCGCGCAGGCGAGAGCGGAGGCCTCCGAGGCCGAGGCCCGCCGGGCACATGGGTTCACCCCCGACGGACCCGGCGCTTTCGGCCATGATCCCGACCTCGACGACCTGGACGACGCCGACGTCCTCGAAGGCCGCTACGGCGCCCCCGGGACGTACGGCAAACAGGTCCGCTGGCACCGCCCGGTCGCCTGGATGCTCGCCCTCGTCATAGGCATCGGCATGGTCGCGCTGGCCTTCACCGCGGTCTACCGGGGCGCTTCGTCCGGCAGCCGGGACCAGGTTCCGCCGCCCGCCTCGACCGGTCTGGAGCAAGGGGGCACGGCGACTCCCTCCGCGTCCGCCGACTACTCCCAGCCAGCCGCCTCGGCGACCCCGCGAATGCCCTGAGCGCTTGCTGTGCACTCCCTGACCGTCCTGGTGAGAACCTGTCAGAACTTGTCGTGTACCAGGGCGTTTACCTAGCCTCCCGGAGACCTACTCTGAAGATATGGGAGGGCCAGGAGACCCACCTGAGGGGACACCCGAGGGCGGCCCCGCAGGTGGAGAGGACGAGTACCGATCCGTCGTCTTCGACGAGTCGTTCGTCCGTGCTGCCCGCCTCCAGGAGTTCTCCGCCCAGGAGCGCATCGCCGACCACGCCCCCGCCGTCCGCCGCCGCCCGCCACTGCGCCGGGGCCTGTCCCGGCAGGCACTGATCCTGGTCCTGCTGATCGCCGTCGCCTTCGGTACCGCGATCTACATGGGTGTACGGCACCCCTACCAGACCCCCGCCGCCCGGACCCCCGTCGAGCCCCTGCGGATGACCGTCATCCCGCTGGCCCCACAGGGCAAGGTGCCCGGCCACACCGACCCCGAGTACCTGTACGCGCACAGCCCCGCCGCGCAGTTCCGCGTCGGCGCCGAGGGCATCCCGCTGCCCGCCTCCCGGCGTACCGCGCACTTCTCGGACAGCCAGGTCGTGGCCGCCCTGACCACCGCCAAGGACTACCTCGTCCGGTCCTCGCTCTACCCGGAGGTCATCACCGGCCGGCAGGTCCGTCCCGTGCGCGTGCTCCTCGACACGGACCAACTCGACCAGTTCGACCAGAGTTTCGACCACCCGGCCGCGGACGGGCGGCATGCGCCGACCGGATGGCTGGTTCGCTTCGACCCCGCCGACGCCGAGCTGGCCGACAGCAGGATCCGGGTGCAGGGCAGCCTGCAGGCCGCCGAGACGGACTCGTCCACGCTCGAGGTCACCGCGGACCACACCTTCGTCTACGCGCTGCGGGCGGCCGGTGCGGGGGAGGAGGCGGAGGCCTCCCTGTTCACCGTCCGGCGGGAGCTGCACTTCCGCTTCGACCGCGAGGATCTGCGGCTGCACACGGCCCAGCTCGTCGTCTCCTACGTCCAGGCCGGGCCCCTGTCCTGCGCCGAGGACTCCACGAGTCGGTTGCACCCGCTGCTGGCCGGCCAGACCGCGAAGGCGGGCGGTCCGGCCGGCACGGATCCGTATGCGACGGGTAGTGCTACGGCGCTGTGCGGGTCGCTGGCGACGAGTGCGGAGCCGAAGGTGTGACCCCAGCCGGGTGTGAACCGGGTGTGAGCCCCGCGGCGGGTCAGTCGCCGTCGCGCGGCGGCGTGTCCTTCGTCCCCGGGTCCGTGTCCGTCGGCGGCTCGTCCGGTCCCGGCGTGGAGCTCGAGAAGCCGCCGAAGCCGCGCCGTACCCGTCCGCCCAGGTCGCCCGCGCCGCCCGCGATGTCGCTGACCAGCTTCATCAGCGGGTCCTTGGAGCTCTTCACGTTGCTCGCGTAGCTCGCCGCCGACTCGCGGAACGAGTCCGAGACCGAGGTGTCCTTGTCCTCGGTGCGCCGCGGGTAGTGGCCGTCCATGATCCGCTGGTGGTCCCGGGACTCGGACCACTTCTTCAGCTCGGCCGCCCGGATGGTGGTGAAGGGGTGGGAGCGCGGCAGTACGTTCAGGATCTTCAGCACGGAGTCGCGCAGGTCGCCGCCGGCCTCGTACTCCTCGGCCTGCTTCAGGAACGAGTCCACGTTCATCTCGTGCAGGTGGTTGCCGCCGGCGAGCTTCATCAGGCCGCGCATCGAGGCCTTGAGGTCCTGGCCGACCAGGAGGCCCGCCCGGTCCGCGGACAGCTCCGACTTGCGGAACCACTCGCGCAGCGCGGTCACGATCGCCATGATCGCGAGGTTGCCCAGCGGGATCCAGGCCACCCTGAGGGCGAGGCTGGTCAGGAACAGCAGGATGGTCCGGTAGACGGAGTGGCCGGACAGCGCGTGCCCCACCTCGTGCCCGATGACCGCCCGCATCTCCTCCTCGTCGAGCAGCTCGACGAGAGCCGTGGTGACCACGATGATCGGCTCGTCCAGGCCGATGCACATCGCGTTCGGCTGCGGGTCCTGGTTCACGTACATCGGCGGGACCTTCTCCAGGTCCAGGATGTAACAGGCGTCCCGCAGCATGTCGTTGAGGTGTGAGAACTGCTGGTCCGACACCCGGACCGAGTCGGACAGGAACAGCAGCCGCAGGCTTCGCTCGGGCAGCAGACCGCTGAGCGCCTTGAAGACGGTGTCGAAGCCGCTCAGCTTGCGCAGCGCCACCAGGGCGGAGCGGTCGGCGGGGTGTTCGTACGCACGCGAGGAGATCCCCGGGAAACGCCTGCGCTGCCTGCTCGGCACGTTCTCGTGCCCGTTGTGCTCGTGGCCGTCGTCGGACATGTCTTCCCCCATGTGCGGTTGTGTGGCCCCTTTGCGGACCTTTGTGCGGCCCTTTGCGCCCCCGAAGCAGAGCCCAGCCTAGGCGGAGATAGCGTGGACGGGCAGTACAGCGAAGGAGTCCACGTCATGCAGCACCACCCCCGAGCCGCCTGGTTCACCGAGGCCGCGAGCGCCGCCGAGCAGCAGGGGGCGGGCAATCTGCTCCGGGTCGTACTGATCGTGATGGCGGTGGGCTGTGTGCTGACCGCGTGGTTCCTGCTGCGGGGGTACAAGCAGAAGGACGACTGAGGGGATGTGAAGGTTCCCCGACGGTGGAGTCGGGGTGATCGCCGTCGCGGCTCCCGCTTACGATGGGCCGACGTCTTTATTCCGCCCACACCGGATAGGTCCTGCCGAAGATGAGCTTCCACAGCACCGCTGCCCAGTTGGTCACCCTTGCCGCCGAGGGCGAGGAGCACGGCGGCAACCACGAGAGCCTCAACCCGCTGGTGACCGGCGGAGGCGCGTTCCTCATCCTGATGCTTCTGTTGTGGATCACCACCCGCTTCAACCGCGACCGCTGAGGCACCCGGTGCCCATACCGGGGCACTCCGGGCCTCCTCCGGCCGGCGCTCTCAGGCCGGGCCGGTAGGGTCTGCACGCATGGGAGAGCAGGACATGCCTACCGGCCCGGGCAACGGCCCGTCGAACCCCGGCAAGCGTCGCCTCGGCGTCATGGGCGGGACGTTCGACCCGATCCACCACGGGCACCTCGTGGCGGCCAGTGAGGTCGCCGCGCAGTTCCACCTGGACGAGGTGGTGTTCGTCCCGACCGGGCAGCCGTGGCAGAAGAGCCACCGCAAGGTCTCCCCGGCCGAGGACCGCTATCTGATGACGGTCATCGCGACCGCCGAGAACCCGCAGTTCTCGGTCAGCCGCATCGACATCGACCGCGGCGGCGCGACCTACACCGCGGACACGCTGCGCGACCTGCACGCGCTCAATCCCGACGCGGACCTCTTCTTCATCACGGGCGCCGACGCCCTCGGCCAGATCCTCACCTGGCGGGACGCGGAAGAACTGTTCTCCCTGGCGCACTTCATCGGGGTCACCCGGCCCGGCCACCCGCTGTCCGACCCCGGGCTCCCCGAGGGCGGTGTCTCGCTCGTCGAGGTCCCCGCCCTGGCCATCTCCTCCACCGACTGCCGGGCGAGGGTCGCCAAGGGCGACCCCGTCTGGTATCTGGTGCCGGACGGGGTCGTGCGCTACATCGACAAGCGCGAGCTGTACCGCGGCGAGTGAGCCGAGAGGGGCACCGGTGAACGACCGATACGACGCGGGACACGGCGGCGATCAAGGCGACCAGTACGAGGTCGTCGGCTACGACGAGTACGGCCGGCCTGTGTACCAGCAGGTCCCGCCGCAGCAGTCCCCCCAGCAGCAGTACGACCCGTACGCGCAACAGGGCTACGGATACGACCCGTACGCCACCGGCCGGCAGCAGCCGGTCCAGCAGCCGTACGACACGGGCAGCCGGCGCCCCGTCCCGCCGTACGACACCGGCAGCCGGCGCCCGGTCCCGCCGTACGGCCCCTACGGCGGCGGTGACACCGGGCAGCAGGCGCCCGTGCCGCCGCCCTACGACCCCTACGGCAACGGCGCGCAGCAGGGCGGCGGGCCCGCCGCCCACGACCCGTACGGCCGGGCCGCCGCCAGCGGTCAGCAGCCCCGCGTCGCCGAGCAGACCGCCTACATCCCGCAGCAGGCCGGCCCGGCCGAGGGGGAGTACGGCACCGCCCCCGAGCGGGAGCGCGGCGGAGCCGAACGGGACTACCACACCGAGCAGTTCGCGTTCGTGGAGGATCCGGACGCCGACTCCGAGGACGTCATCGACTGGCTGAACTTCACCGAGAACCGCACCGAGCGCCGCGAGGAGGCCAAGCGCCGGGCCCGCAGCCGCCTCGTCGCGCTCGTCGTGGTCCTGGCCCTGGTCGCGGTCGGCGGCGTCGGCTACCTCTGGCAGACCGGGAAGCTGCCCGGCCTGTCCTCGTCCGACACCAAGACCGGCACGGCGACGGCCGTGGGCGCCCAGAACCGTGACGTGATCGTCGTCCATCTGCACAACACCGCGAAGGGCGGCACCTCCACGGCGCTGCTCGTCGACAACACCACCACCAAGCAGGGCACCACCGTCCTGATCCCCAACTCCCTCACCCTGTCGGACGACGACGGCACCACGACGACCCTCGCCAAGTCCGTCGACGACGACGGCTCCGCCGGCACGGTCGACTCCCTCGACACCGTCCTCGGCACCGACATCGAGGGCACCTGGCGCCTGGACACCCCGTATCTGCAGAACCTGGTCGACCTCGTCGGCAACATCGAGGTCGACACCAACGCCGACGTGCCCGACCCGAAGGCCAAGAGGAAGGGCGAGGCGCCCTTGGTGAAGAAGGGCAAGGACCAGACCCTCAGCGGCAAGATGGCCGTCGCCTACGCCACCTACCAGGCCTCCGGCGAGGCCCAGAACGCCCAGCTGGAGCGGTTCGGCCAGGTCATGCAGGGCACGCTGCGCAAGCTGTCCTCCGACGCACAGGGCGCGACCGTGACCGTGCAGACGCTGGGGCAGATCATCGAGCCGCCGCTGACCGACAAGGACCTCGGCACCCTCCTGGCCAAGCTCGCCGACCTCGCCAAGGGCGGCGACTACAAGACCGCCCTGCTGCCCGTCCAGGGCGACGGCACGCTGAGCGCCGAGGCCAGCTCCAGCGTGGTCAAGGACGTCCTCGGCGGCACCGCGAAGAGCCCCGACAAGGACGCGGCCGTCAGCGTCTCCGTCCAGAACGCCAGCGGCACCAAGGACTACACCGAGAAGGCCCGTGTCGTCCTCCTCAACGGCGGCTTCACCTTCCTGGACGGCGGCACCGCCTCCGCGGCCCAGACCGCGTCCAAGGTCGTCTACGCCGATGCCGCCGACAAGGAGAACGCCACCGAGGTCGCCAAGACCCTGGGCCTGGCCACCAGCGCCGTGACCAAGGGCACGGTCTCCTCGAACGCGGACGTCTCCGTGGTCCTCGGCCAGGACTACAAGCCCGAGTCCTCGTCCTAGGCGAGGACCGGCCCTCCACGTGATCCACTGATCACGTGGGGGACCGTCGGCGGTCCGTGAGACCCTTGGTGTCCAGAGTCCGCCGACGGAAAGCCTTGTAGTGACCGCCACTGACCGCTCTCTCGAGCTCATCAACACCGCCGCTCAGGCGGCCGCCGACAAGCTCGCCCATGACGTCATCGCCTACGACGTCAGCGACGTCCTGTCGATCACGGACGCCTTCCTGCTCGCCTCCGCGCCCAACGACCGTCAGGTCAAGTCGATCGTCGACGAGATCGAGGAACGCCTCCAGAAGGAGCTCGGCGCCAAGCCGGTGCGCCGCGAGGGCGACCGCGAGGCCCGCTGGGTCCTGCTCGACTACGTCGACATCGTCGTCCACGTCCAGCACAGCGAGGAGCGTGTCTTCTACGCCCTGGAGCGGCTGTGGAAGGACTGTCCCGAGCTCGAACTGCCGGCCGACGCCAAGGCCACCCGGGGCAAGGCAAAGGAACATGCCGCCCTCCGGGCCGAGGAGGACGCCGCCGAGTTCGGGGAGCTGCGGTGAGTGCACCTTCGGCGGCAGCGGTGAACCGTAAGCCGGGCAGGGGCCGTCGCGTCATCCTGTGGCGGCACGGCCAGACCGCCTGGAACGTGGAGCGTCGCTTCCAGGGCACCACGGACGTGGAGCTCACCGAGACCGGCGTCGGCCAGGCCCGTCGTGCCGCCCGGCTGCTGGCCTCCCTGCAGCCCGACGCGATCGTCGCCTCCGACCTTCAGCGGGCCGCGAACACGGCCGCCGAACTGGCCGCGCTCACCGGCCTGGAGGTGACCCACGACGAGGGCCTGCGCGAGACCTACGCGGGCGTCTGGC
Organism: Streptomyces fulvoviolaceus; assembly: GCF_000718165.1. GTDB lineage: Bacteria > Actinomycetota > Actinomycetes > Streptomycetales > Streptomycetaceae > Streptomyces > Streptomyces fulvoviolaceus. Next base: position 90,551 of record NZ_JOEY01000013.1, read on the forward strand.
AGGGGCTGACGCACGACGAGATCATCGCCCGGCACGGCGGGGAGTACGCCGCGTGGAAGCGCGGTGAGCCGGTCCGCCGTGGCGGCGGCGAACTGGAGGCCGAGGTCGCCGACCGCGCCGCCCCCGTCGTGCTCCGGCACGCCGAGAAGATCCCCGACGACGGCACACTCGTCGTGGTCAGTCACGGCGGCACGATCCGCACCACCATCGGACGTCTCCTCGGCCTGGACGCCCACCACTGGGAGAGCCTCGGCGGCCTCTCCAACTGCTGCTGGTCCGTCCTCGGCGAGGGCGCCCGCGGCTGGCGCCTCATGGAGCACAACGCCGGCACACTGCCGGAGCCGGTCCTCGGCGACGACGACTGAGCGGATTTCACTTTCCGGCAGGTCGCAGGCTAAAGTTCTTCTTGTTCGCCCCGCGGAGCGGGAAGAACGTGCGGGGCTATAGCTCAGTTGGTAGAGCGCCTGCATGGCATGCAGGAGGTCAGGAGTTCAATTCTCCTTAGCTCCACAGAATGAAGATCCCGTCCTGCACAGGGCGGGATCTTCTTGTGTCTGCCGCACAGCTCGGCCGGGGTGACCGACGTCGCAGTGTTCGGCACACTCTTCCTGAACCGACTTGAGTCACTCGGGGCCTTCGGGGCGTATACCTCTGCGGAGGCGCTTTTGGCGTGCACGTTCGCGCTGGCCGGGACCGCCGCGGTGGGTGCCGTGTCCGGACTGGTACTCAGGCGTCGCTGACCGTATTGGTCCGGCCGTGGCAGAATCAAACGGCCGGAAGGGGGCGCGGCCCGACGGGAGGGAGCTAGTGATGCCTGCGAGCATCCTCGTGGAGGTCGGCCACCTCCTCGAAGCGGCGTCGACACGGGACACGGTCACCCGCCTCAGCTGCCCTTCCTGTGGTTCCGTCCATGTGGCGCAAGTACTCGGCGACAACGGCGGAGTTTCCTACGTGTGCACGGCCTGCGGCCACAGCTGGAGCTGATCGATGGGTGCACACAGGCGAAAGTGCGACTGGTGCGGCAGCGGGACACCGATCGTCCGTGACATGGAACCGGTCAATCCCGACTACCAGTACTGGTGCGAGGAGTGCGCGCGGGCGCTGATCATAAAAGGCGACCCGATCGAGACGTACCGCGAACTCGAGGGCGAGCCGATCTACGGCCGGCTTCTCGAGGAACACTGCACGCTCAAGCGGTTCTACTCGTTCGTCACGGCGTGATGCCCGTCGCGAGGCGGGCATCAGGGACCGGATCCGGACAGAACGGAAACGATTTGGTGGTCCATGAGGTGGGCCGGTAATGTTGGCGTCGCCGCCAGGGAAGCCCGGCGACACCGCAAGGGGCTATAGCTCAGTTGGTAGAGCACCTGCATGGCATGCAGGGGGTCAGGAGTTCAAATCTCCTTAGCTCCACAGAAATCGAAGGCGGGCCATCCGATCGGATGGCCCGCCTTCGACGTGTCCGCGTGTCCGGCTGCTCAGCGGCCCAGCGCGCGGCGGCCGCGGCCCTGCGACAGGACCGGCAGGTTGTTGCGGGTCGTGGACTGCGAGCGGGTGTCCTCCTCGAGACGCAGGGCGAGCGCGGGGCAACGCCGTACCGCACGCAGCGCCTTCGCCTCCGCGTAGCGCGGCACCTGCGCCTGCGCCACGGTCGGGAAGCCGTCGGCACCGAGTTCGAAGACCTCGGGGAGGATGTCGGCGCACAGGCCGTGGCCCCGGCACAGCGTCCAGTCGACGTAGATCTTCTGACGGCTGGGGCCGTTCTCCTCGGACTCGCCGCCGCCCGGGATGCCCGTGGGCAGCTTGCCGCCCTCGAAGAGCGGCAGAACGCCCTCCACGCTCCGTCCGCAGCCGTTGCCGAGGACGTGTGCGGCCAGGTCGTCCGTGAACGCCTTGATGGTCGACTCCAGGAACATCGCGGAGCCGTCCGGGTGCGAGCACGCACCGCGCCGCTTCACGTTCTTGGCGACCTGTTTGAGCGCCTCCAGGGCGGCCGGTCCGCCGCCGTTGATGATGTCCTCCATGCCGCGCGCGGCGGCGGGCAGGCCGAGGTAGCAGGGACCGCACTGTCCCGCGCTCTCCTCTGCCAGCCACTGCGCCACGCGCAGTGATTCGCCCAGTGGGCAGGTCTCCTGACTGATCGGCAGGATCGCGCCGGCGCCGAGCGAACCGCCCACCGCGTCCAGGGAGTTGCGCGAGACGATCGCCTCGTTGACCGTCGCCGCGTCGATCCACTTGCCGTGGTAGCCGCCGGTCAGCACGCCCTGCGGCACCGGCGGGGCGCCGGCGAGCTGAAGGACGTAGCGCAGCGGTACGCCCGTGGGGACCTCGATCACCATGGGGCGCGCGACCGCGCCGGAGACCGTGAGCATGACGGTGCCCGGCTCGTCGTACAGGCCGGTGTTGCCGTAGCGCTCGGGGCCGATGCGGGCGGCGATCGCCAGCTGGGCGAAGGTCTCGGCGTTGGAGAGAAGTGTGGGTGCGCCCCCCACGCCGTTCTGGGAGGCGCTGACCTTGCGGCCGGGCGGGATCGCCGGGCCGCCGTCGATGGAACGGATCAGCGACGCTGCTGCTCCGGTGACCATCCGGACGGGATTGCGCTGCACGCGCGCGCGTAGAGCCGATCTACGGCCGTTGCTCAGACCGCGTTCGGCGAGCGCGGCCTCCATGGACCGCTGCGTCGACTCCCGGGTGACCCCCACCACGAGCGTGCGGGCACCCAGGGCTTCGGCGGCCAGCAGGGCGCCGTCCAGGATGAGGTGCGGGGCACGGTTGATGAGCACCGTGTCCTTGCGGCAGGCCGGCTCGTCCTCACTTCCGTTGACGACGACGACCGGCCGTACGCCGCGCTTGATGGCCGCTTCGGCGACCGAGCGCAGCTTCTTGTGGAAGGGGAAGCCCGCGCCGCCGCGGCCCTTCAGGTTGATGGCTTCGGACAGCTTCGCGAGCTGCTCGCCGCCCATGGGTTCGAGCGGCCCGTGCACCTTCAGGTGCATGGGCAGGTCGAGTCTTTCGACAAGGTCGAAGCCTGACGTGAGCTGTGGAAGACCGACCACGCGGACTTCTGGTACGTCGGGCAGGGCCTCGTTCACCTATAGCCTCCGGAAGGCATGTTCCAAGGTTCGCCCGAGCCCGGTGCGTCGAAGTCGTACGAGTCACCGGGCGTTGGTTCATTGGCGGGACCGCTGTTGTACGTGTCATTCGGGTTGTACGTGCCGTAGTAGGCGTTCGACTCACCGGTGTCGTACACGTCACTCGTGCCGTACGCGCCCGCGCCCTGACTGCCGTAGGTGGGGATGTTGTATCCGGTGTCCTGGAGCGGGTCGTAGGCCGAGCGGGGTGCCTCGCCGACCGGCGGCGGGGACGGGATCGGCCAGTTGCCCGCGGTGTTGGCGCCGGTGTCGTAACGCGGGATCGCCTCGGTGGGCTGCATGTCCATGGGCAGGTCCATGCGGGCGGTCTGGTCGGCATAGGGCTGCTGGGCGCGCGGATTGGGTGAGACGGCGCGGTAGGCCGCCGCGAAACCGTTCGCCGCGGGCTCCGGGGCCGCGGGGGCCTCGAAGCCGGGTGCCGTGCGGGGCTGGGGCTCCGGCGCCCGCCGGCCCTCGTAGCCGGGCAGTGCGGACTCCGCGGCCACCCTGGCGCGACTGGCGTCCAGCTCCTCGCGGCCGGTCTTCTCGTCGGGGCCCAGGATCGCGCCGATCCGGTCGGCGACCTTGCGCTTGACCGGGCGGGGCGCCGCGCGCAGCGCGAGGGCCGCGGTGACGCCGAGCAGGGACAGGCCGTACAGGATCACGAAGATCGGCTTGGCGGTGCGGCCCGCGTACAGGCCGTGGATCAGCGCCGCGCACCAGGCCGGGTAGGCCAGCATGTGCATGGCCCGCCAGCGGGCCGCGATCGGGGCGGGGGAGGCGAAGTGCTGCCGCAGGGCGCCGGTGATGCCCACGAAGATCATGAGCAGGCCCGCGAGGGAACCGAGTCCGATCAGGCCGGCGCTTCCGGTGACGCCGAGCGAGAAGGGAATCACCGCGGCGATCAGCTCCGTGTGATCGAGAGCGACCTTCGTGGTGATGTGCAGCAGCAGGAACGCGATCGAGGCGACCGCGGTCGTCCGGTGCACCGCCTGCCCGATGATCCGCTGGCGCGTGTTGAGGAAGATCCGGTCCTGGGCGACCAGACCCCAGATCACCGAACAGCTGAGTGAGACGAGGCACAGCACGCCGGCGCCGAAGTTCAGGAAGTCACGGACCTTGTCACCTCCGACCAGCACGAACACGGGTATGAGGAGCAGGACGACAGCCGACGCCACCCCGTAGGCCGACCGGCCCGGTTTGGGGAGCGAGCTGTTACTACGACGAGGGTTCATGGGGGCAACTCCGAGCAGTTTCGGGAAAGCGGTCCCGCTGCCGCACTCTAAGTGGCTCCATACCGATGGGTACGAGGTTTGAGTTATTGCGTTGTTATCAAACGACTATGCGGTTGTTGTGATGTCCCTTAGCGGTTGTTACGCGAAGTAACCTTTGACCTTGGTTCGGGTTCTGTCGGGTGGGGCGGGTGTATTCGGTTGTGGTCTGCGGGGGGCGGCACCCGGTGCCAAGAAGGCATACGTAAGCGCGTCGCGCCTTGCTCAACGGCTGCGGTACTCTGACGCCATGCGTGCCGTACGCCTTCTGCTTAGCGAGCCGCGCTGATCAGTCCCGACCGCCGATGAACGGCGTGGTCGGAATCGGCGCGGCGTCCCCTCCTGTGCGAGGGGATTTTTCATTTGGTGAATGTCGCAGCCCGGACGACAAGCCGCTGGCAGAGACGATCGATGGAGCCTTGAGGATCATGAGCGAGACGAACCCCGCTGCCGCCGCCGAGGTGGCCGCGCCGCACCGCTACACGGCCGCCGTCGCGGCCGACATCGAGGCACGCTGGCAGGACTTCTGGGACGTCGACGGCACCTACGCGGCGCCGAACCCGAAGGGTGACCTGGCGGGCGACCCCGAGCTGGCCGCCAAGCCCAAGAAGTTCATCATGGACATGTTCCCGTACCCCTCCGGTGCGGGCCTGCACGTCGGCCACCCCCTGGGCTACATCGCCACCGACGTCTTCGCCCGCTTCCAGCGGATGACCGGCCACAACGTCCTGCACACCCTGGGCTTCGACGCCTTCGGCCTGCCCGCCGAGCAGCACGCCGTACAGACCGGCGAGCACCCGCGGATCACCACCGAAGCGGCGATCAACAACATGAAGTCCCAGCTGCGCCGGCTGGGCCTGGGTCACGACAAGCGCCGGTCGTTCGCCACGATCGACCCGGAGTACTACAAGTGGACCCAGTGGATCTTCCTGCAGATCTTCAACTCCTGGTACGACGACGAGGCGAACAAGGCCCGCCCGATCTCCGAGCTGGTCGCCCAGTTCGAGACCGGTGAGCGTGCCGTACCGGGGGACACGCGTGCGTGGCACGAGCTGACCGCCGCCGAGCGCGCCGACGTCCTGAGCGGGTTCCGCCTGGCGTACGCCTCCGACTCGCCGGTCAACTGGTGCCCCGGCCTGGGCACCGTGCTGGCCAACGAGGAGGTCACCGCCGACGGCCGCTCCGAGCGCGGGAACTTCCCCGTCTTCAAGTCCAAGCTGCGCCAGTGGAACATGCGGATCACCGCGTATGCCGACCGGCTGATCGACGACCTGGACGCGCTGGACTGGCCCGAGGCCATCAAACTGCAGCAGCGCAACTGGATCGGCCGCTCCGAGGGCGCCCGCGTCGACTTCCCGATCGACGGCGAGCGCATCACCGTCTTCACCACGCGCCCGGACACCCTGTTCGGTGCGACCTACATGGTGCTGGCGCCCGAGCACCCGCTGGTCGAGAAGTTCACCCCGGGCACCTGGCCCGAGGGCACGCACGACGTGTGGACCGGCGGTCACGCGAGCCCGGCCGAGGCCGTCGCCGCCTACCGCGCGCAGGCCGCCTCGAAGTCCGACGTCGAGCGGCAGGCCGAGGCCAAGGACAAGACCGGCGTCTTCATCGGGGCCTACGCGACCAACCCGGTCAACGGCGAGCAGGTCCCCGTCTTCATCGCCGACTACGTCCTGATGGGCTACGGCACCGGCGCGATCATGGCCGTTCCGGCGGGCGACCAGCGCGACTTCGAGTTCGCGCGCGCCTTCGAACTGCCCATCCACTGCATCGTCGAACCGACCGACGGCCGCGGCACCGACACCTCGACGTGGGAGGACGCCTTCGCGTCCTACGACGCGAAGATCATCAACTCCACTGGTGAGGGCGTCTCCCTGGACGGCCTGGGCGTCGTCGAGGCCAAGGCGCGCATCACCGAGTGGATGGAGCGGTCCGGTGTCGGCGAGGGCACCGTCAACTTCCGCCTGCGCGACTGGCTGTTCAGCCGCCAGCGCTACTGGGGCGAGCCCTTCCCGATCGTCTACGACGAGGACGGCGTCGCCCACTCGCTGCCCGAGTCGATGCTGCCGCTGGAGCTGCCCGAGGTCGAGGACTACTCGCCGCGCACCTTCGACCCGGACGACGCGAACACGTCCCCGGAGACGCCGCTGTCGCGCAACGAGGACTGGGTCGCCGTCACCCTGGACCTGGGTGACGGGCGCGGTCCTCGCCCGTACCGCCGTGAGACCAACACCATGCCCAACTGGGCCGGTTCCTGCTGGTACGAACTGCGCTACCTGGACCCGCACAACAGCGAGAAGCTGGTCGACCCGGAGATCGAGCAGTACTGGATGGGCCCGCGCGAGGGCCAGCCGCACGGCGGCGTCGACCTGTACGTCGGCGGCGCCGAGCACGCCGTGCTGCACCTGCTGTACGCGCGCTTCTGGTCCAAGGTGCTGTTCGACCTGGGGCACGTCTCCTCGGCGGAGCCGTTCCACAAGCTGTTCAACCAGGGCATGATCCAGGCCTACGTCTACCGCGACAGCCGGGGCTTCCCGGTGCCGGCCACCGAGATCGAGGAGCGCGACGGCGCCTTCTTCTATGCGGGCGAGCCGGTCAAGCGCGAGCTGGGCAAGATGGGCAAGTCCCTGAAGAACGCGGTCACCCCGGAGGCGATCTGCGCGGAGTACGGCGCCGACACCCTGCGCCTGTACGAGATGGCGATGGGCCCGCTGGACGTCTCGCGTCCGTGGGACACCCGCGCGGTGGTCGGCCAGTACCGCCTGCTGCAGCGGCTGTGGCGCAACATCGTCGACGAGGCCACCGGTGAGGTGACCGTCGTCGACGCCGAGGCCGACGAGACGACCCTGCGCGCGCTGCACAAGGCGATCGACGGGGTGCGCCAGGACCTGGAGGGCATGCGGTTCAACACCGCCATCGCCAAGGTCACCGAGCTGAACAACCACCTGACCAAGGCGGGCGGCTCGCTGCCGCGGTCCGTCGCCGAGTCGCTGGTGCTGCTGGTCGCGCCGCTGGCCCCGCACATCGCCGAGGAGCTGTGGCGCAAGCTGGGCCACACCGACTCGGTCGTCCATCAGGACTTCCCGGTCGCCGACCCGGCGTACGTCGTGGACGAGGCCGTGACCTGCGTGGTCCAGATCAAGGGCAAGGTCAAGGCCCGCCTGGAGGTCTCGCCGGCCATCTCCGACGAGGAGCTGGAGAAGGTCGCGCTGGCCGACGAGAAGGTCGTGGCGGCGCTGGACGGCGCGGGGATCCGCAAGGTGATCGTGCGGGCGCCGAAGCTGGTGAACATCGTTCCGGCGTAAGACCCCTAAGGGTTCCGTGCGGGCAGGTTCGGGGTTCTTCTGGAACTCCGGGCCTGCCCGTTGCGTTTACCGTTGAAGAGCGGCGCGACGAGCGTCGTGCCGGGTAGGAGGAGCGTCGTGGAAGCAGTGATCGCAGTCGTGGCCCTGCTTTTGGTGCTCTTTCTGGCACTCGGCGCCTACGCCACGGTGAAGGTGGTCGGCGCCGCCAAGCGCGGAGTGGACCGCACCATCACCCAGGCCCGGCGCACGGTCGAGGACCACACCCTGCGCGCCAAGTCCTTCGCCCAGATCGGCCCGGCGGGTGAACTGGCCCAGCTGCGGCTGAAGCTGCGCACCTCGATGCGCGCCACCCAGGACGCGCTGCACGCGGGCGTGGCCGAGGACGAGTCGCTGAAGGAGTCCCTCGGTCTCTTCCGGCGACTGAGCGCGCACGGGCACGAGCTGGACGGCGAGCTCAAGCGCCTGGAGGCCGAGCCCGACCGGGCCACACTCGCCGAGCGGCTCCCCGGGCTGCGCGAACGCACCGAGCGCATCACACAGTCGGCCGACTCGCTGCGCTGGGCGGCCCGCGACCGTGCCCACCGGTTCGCCGGCGACGACCTGGACTCGCTGAGCGCGCAGATCGACGTGGAGTCCGGCGCGCTGCGGCACTGGACGACGTCGGAGCCCGCCTCCAGCACGCCGCCCCCGTGGCCCGAGGCCCCCGCCGCCGATGGTCCCGCGGCGCAGCAGACCTGGCCCGAGACGCCTGGCTCCCGCACGGCCGAGGAGCCGACGCGACCCGCCATCACCCCGTCGGGGCCGCGCCCCACGTATCCCTGGCAGAAGAAGCCCCGCCCCGAGAGCACGACTTGATCCGGACAGCGGCGCTCCGGGTGGCAGGGGCCGGGCTGCCGCCCAGGCGCTACGCCAGGTAACCTCCAGCTCATGTCCCGCCATGTCGCGATCGTCACCGATTCAACGGCCTACCTGCCGCCGCGGACGATGGAGCGCCACGGCATCACCGCCGTACCCCTGACCGTGGTCCTCGGCGACCGGGCGCTGGAAGAGGGCACCGAGATCTCGACCCGGTCGCTCGCCCAGGCGCTCCAGAAGCGGCGGTCCGTCACCACCTCGCGCCCCAGCCCTCAGCTCTTCGCGGAGACCTACCGCAGGGTCGCCGAGTCCGGCGCCACCGGGATCGTGTCCCTGCACCTGTCCGCCGAGCTCTCCGGCACCTACGACGCGGCGGTCGTGGCGGCGCGCGAGGCACCGGTGCCGGTGCGCGTGGTGGACACCGGGATGGTCGCGATGGCGCTCGGGTTCTGCGCGCTCGCCGCTGCCGAGGCGGCGGAGGCGGGCGGCACGGTGGACGAGGCCGTCACCGCGGCGGAGAAGCGGGCCGCCGGCACCTCCGCCTACTTCTACGTCGACACCCTCGACTATCTGCGCCGCGGCGGCCGGATCGGTGCCGCACAGGCCCTCCTCGGCTCCGCGCTCGCCGTGAAGCCGCTGCTGAAGCTCGACGGCGGCCGTATCGAACTCCTGGAGAAGGTGCGGACGGCCTCGAAGGCCATCGCCCGCCTGGAGGAGATCGTGGCCGACCGGGCGGGCAGTGCGCCGGTCGACATCGCGGTCCACCATCTCGCCGCACCCGACCGGGCGTCGGCCCTGGCGGAACGTCTGCGGGTGCGGGTGCCGGGGCTTGTCGACCTGCACGTGAGCGAGGTCGGTGCGGTCATCGGGGCGCACACGGGGCCCGGGTTGTTGGGGGCTGTGGTCTCGCCGCGGTGAGGCCGGCCGGTGTGTGGGGTGCGGGTCGGCTCCCTCGTGTGGGTGACGGAGTTGTCCACAACCCGGCCGTAGTCCACGGGAATTGACCAAGATCATCGCGAGAGTGCAGAGGTGCCCGATCCTCGGCGCATGGCACTTCGATCACGTTCCCGCACATCGCACGCAACCAGCGGCCCGGGTCGCGGCCCCGCATCCGACGGCCGCACCCGCCGCCCGCACACCCTCCGGAGCCGGGCCCGCCATCGACATGCCTCGGCCGACGAACTCCGCCGGCGCGCGGAGGCACTCTTCGCCCAACGCGCTGAGGAATGGCGGGAGTCGGGCAAGGGGCCGCCGGGTGAGAGCCAGCGGGCTGCGGACGGCGGACCGGGGGCCGGGGATGTGAGCGGCCGGCCGGCCGATCGAGGCCCGGAGCCGGATGCTCCGCGTGCCGGGATGGGCTTGGACTCGGGCGTCGTGCGTGGCCTGATCAGGCGTCGGGAAGCTGCGGATGCCGTGCACGGGGCCGTCGTGACCGTAGGCGTGGAGGCAGCGGACGTCACGCCTGCCGCCGGTGGGCCCGCGGCTCACGACGTCGCCGGTGTGAGGGCAGGCCCGGAGCCGACGAACCTCGGGCCGCTCGTCACGGACGTTCCCTCGGAGGCGGCCTGGCGGGAGCGGACCGGGCTTGCTCTGCGGGAGCGGATGCCGGTGTGGCTGCAGGCGCGGTGCGGGCTGGAGCGACGGAACGTCCTCGCGCTCACCGTGCTGCTCGTCGTGGCCGCGGTCTTCGCCGTACAGCACTTCTGGACCGGCCGGACCCAGTCCGTCCAGGCGCCGGAAGTGGTGCGCGCGGCGGCTCCGTACGGGGCGGGGGAGCAGCGCGGGGAGGCCGGGCCGGCCGCCTCGGGCGGTGCCCCGAACGCCGCGGGTACGACCGGGACCGAGATCGTCGTGGACGTCGGCGGCAAGGTCCGCGAGCCCGGCATCCATCGTCTTCCGGCCGGTTCGCGCGTCGCCGACGCGTTGCGCGCGGCCGGCGGCGTGCGTCCCGGCACGAACACCGACGCGCTCAACCGCGCCCGGTTCCTCGTGGACGGAGAACAGGTGATCGTCGGTGGCCCCGCCGCACCGGCCCCCGTCTCGGGTGGCACGGTCGGCGGCGGCCCGGCGGGCGCGGCACCGGCGGCCCCCGTCACCCTCAACACGGCCACCGTGGACCAGCTCGACACCCTGCCGGGCGTCGGCCCCGTGCTGGCGCAGCACATCGTCGACTACCGCACCCAGCACGGCGGCTTCCGCTCGGTGGACGAACTGCGTGAGGTCAACGGCATCGGCGACCGCCGCTTCGCCGACCTGCGGAATCTCGTGCGGCCATGAGGTACGTCCCCGACGTGCCGTCCGAGCACGAGAACGACCGGCATCCGGCTCCCGAAGGCCGCCCTGCCGTGCACGCCGCCTCCGGGAAACGGCTCGGAGACGCGCACCCCCGGCAGGAAGGACCGACGGACCTACGGCTCGTACCGCCCGCGCTGGCGGCCTGGGCGACGGCCGCCCTGACACTGGACGCCCCGCCGGAGTGGGTCACCGGCCTCGTGGCCGTATGCCTCGCCGCGGCCGGAGTGCTGCTGTCGGTGCGGCGACCGTCGGTACGGCGGCGCGGCGCAGGTGCCGTCTGGCCGCGTGCCTCCGTTGCCGCCGTGCTGCTCTGTGTCGGGGCGGCCGCCGCGTCCGCCGGGCTGCACGGTGCCGATCTGCGGCGCGGACCCGTGCCCGCCCTGGCCCGCCAGTACGCCACCGTGACCGCCGAGATCGAGGTCACCTCCGACCCCCGGCTCACCCGGCCCCGGATCAAGGGTGATCACGTGGTTCCGACCACCGTGCTGATCGGCGCCGAGGTCCGACGTGTCGAGGCGGCGGACGGGACGGAGGTGGCGACCCGCGCGCCGGTACTGGTGATCGTCGATGTGGGCGCGGGGGCCGGCCATCCCATCGAAGGGAAGGCGACGGTCGGCACGCGGTCCGGTGCCGAAGGGACCGGGCGGTCGCCCTGGCTCGGGCTGTTGCCGTCCACACGGCTGCGTGTCGCCGGGCGGCTGGTGCCGGCGGCGATGGGCGGGGACCGGGTCGCGGGCGTGCTGCGGGTACGGGACCGGGTGACACCCGAGGTCGTGGGGCAGCCGACGGGGCCGCAGCGGCTCGCGGGGCGGTTGCGCGCCGGGCTGCGAGAGGCCACGGACGGACTCCCGGCGGATGCCCGGGCGTTGCTGCCCGGGCTGGTCGTCGGGGACACCTCGCGGATCACTCCCGAGCTGGACGAGGCCTTCAAGGAGACCGACCTCGCGCACACGCTCGCCGTGTCCGGAAGCAACCTCACGATCCTGCTCGCCCTGCTCATCGGACCGCCCGGCCTGGCCCAACTCGTCGAGCGCCGAGGCCTCGCGCCCCGCCTCGGCATGTCCCTGCGGACCACCGCGCTGCTCGGCGGGGGACTCACGATCGGGTTCGTCGTGGTGTGCAGACCGGACCCGAGTGTGCTGCGGGCCGCGGCCTGCGGAGCCGTCGCCCTGCTCGCCCTCGCGACCGGACGCCGCAGGTCACTGATCCCGGCGCTGGCGACCGCCGTACTGCTGCTGGTGCTCTACGACCCGTGGCTGGCCCGCAGTTACGGCTTCCTGCTCTCGGTCCTGGCCACCGGCGCCCTGCTCACGCTCGCGCCGCGCTGGAGCATCGCCCTGCGAGGGCGCCGGGTGCCACCGCGGCTCGCCGAGGCACTGGCCGCCGCGGCGGCCGCACAGGCCCTGTGCGCGCCGGTCGTCGCCGTGCTGTCGGCGCGGGTCAGCCTGGTGGCGGTGCCGTGCAACCTGCTCGCCGAGGTCGCGGTCGCACCGGCCACGGTGCTGGGCTTCGCGGCGCTGGCGACGGCACCCGTGGTGATGCCGGTCGCCAAGGTGCTGGCCTGGTGCGCGAGTTGGCCCGCCGGGTGGATCGCCGACGTCGCCCGGACCGGGGCCGCGTTGCCCGGCGGGGGAGTGGACTGGCCGGGCAGCTGGACCGGAGCGGCACTGCTCGCCCTCGTGACGGTGCTCGTGCTGCTTGTCGGCCGGCGGCTGGTGAGACATCCCTGGTGGTGTGCCGCCTGTGCGGCGCTGTTCGTGCTCGCGGTGGTGCAGCCGCCGCCGCTGACCAGGGTGATCACGGGCTGGCCGCCACCGGGCTGGAAGTTCGTGATGTGCGACGTGGGGCAGGGCGACGCGATGGTGCTGGCGGCCGGCGAGGGCACGGGCGTGGTCGTGGACGCCGGACCCGACCCGACGCTCGTCGACCACTGCCTGCGCACGCTGGGCGTCACCAGGGTCCCGTTGGTCGTCCTGACGCACTTCCACGCCGACCATGTGGCAGGCCTGCCGGGAGTGCTGCGGGGGCGTTCCGTGGGGGCGATCGAGACGACGGGCTTCGAAGAGCCCGCGGACCAGGTCGAGTTCGTACGCAGGGAAGCGGCGGCCCGGCACATTCCGGTGACGCGCGCCCTTGCCGGAGAGCAGCGGAGGACCGGGGCGCTGTCCTGGGAGGTGCTGTGGCCACCCCCGGCCTCGTCCAGCCCGTCCAGCCCGGTACTGGTAGCTGAGCCGGAGGGTCCGAACGACGCCAGTGTCGCGCTGCTCGTCCGGTCTGCCGGGCTGCGGTTCCTGCTCCTCGGGGACCTCGAACCCCCGGCCCAGCAAGGGCTGTTGAGGTCGCCGGCGGGCGCGCTGCTGGGCGGCGTGGATGTGCTCAAGGTCGCCCACCACGGCTCGGCCTACCAGGATCCGGACCTCATACGCCGGGTGGCACCGCGGCTCGCGCTCATCTCCGTGGGTGCCGGCAACTCGTACGGACATCCCGCTCCCAGCACGGTCGCGGCGCTGCGTGCCGGGGGTGCGGCGGTGCTGCGGACGGACCGGGACGGGGCGCTGGCGGTCGCCGGTACGGGCGGCGGGGAGCTGCGGGTGGCGCGAGACTGAGGTCATGAATTCCGCACAGGTTGACACCTATCTCCACCGCCTGGGAGTCGAGCACCCGGCGTGGCCCACCGTGGACGTCCTGCGCGAGCTGCATCTGCGCCATCTGCAGACCGTGCCCTTCGAGAATCTCTCGGTCCACCTCGGAGAGGAGATCGTGCTGGAGGAGAAGCGGCTGCTGGACAAGGTGGTGGGCGCGCGGCGGGGAGGGTTCTGCTACGAACTGAACGGATTGTTCGGGGCGTTGCTCGGTGCGCTGGGCTTCGACGTCACGTTGCTCGCGGCGCGGGTGTACGGGGACGAGGGACGGCTCGGGATTCCGTACGACCATCTCGCGCTGCGGGTGCGGACGGTGGACGGGGGCGAGTGGCTGGCCGATGTGGGTTTCGGGGCGCACAGCCACTACCCGCTGGCGTTCGGGGCGCGGGGTGAGCAGGAGGACCCGGGCGGCACGTTCCGGATCCTCGAGGCGGGGCCCGACGCGGCGGGGGTGCGGGGCGGGCACGGCGGGTCGGAGGAGGCGGACCTGGACGTCGTCGTGAACGGCAGGTCGCAGTACCGCCTGGAGGCACGGCCCCGGGTGCTTGGTGACTTCGCGGCCGGGGCCTGGTGGCACAGCACCTCGCCGGGCTCGCACTTCACACAGTCGCTGGTCTGCTCCCGGGTGACGGAGGACGGGGGGAGGATCACGCTCAGCGGTCGCACGGTCAAGGTGACGGCCGCCGACGGGACACGGGACGAGGAGGAACTGACCACGGACGAGGAGGTGCTGGGGGTCTACCGGGAGCGGTTCGGTATCGAGCTGGACGGTGTGCCGACGGTGCGCAATCCCCGGGGGAGCGGCCGGTGACGTCAGTGCTCGCGGGGTGACCTGGCGTCCCGCACCTCGTGGGGTGTCGGAAAATGGTTCCGTGAGCGATGTGAGACATGTGCTGGTGCTGCCCGACCGTGATGCCGCGGAAGAGGTGGTGGTGGCGCTCGGGGAGCGGTTCGGGGTCGACGAGGAGCCTCGGCTGGTGCGGGATGCGCTGGCCGGGGAGGACGACGCCGAGGACGCGCAGTGGCTGGTCGTCCTGCGGGACGAGAAGGGGCGACTGGATCCCCGGGACCTGGACGAGTTCGTGGGGGAGTGGGACGGGTGGCGGGAGGAACCGTAGCGCTCGGCTGGGTCAGCCGGAGAGCTGCGGTGGTTCGCGCGGGTGCGGGCCGCCTGTGGCTGGTCGCGCCCACGCGGCGGAGCCGTGCACCGATACAGCCCCGCGCCCCTTTCCGGGCGCGGTTGTCACCGAGCCGCCCCGTTGTCAGTGGCCCGTGCGATGCTTTACGCGATGGCCAGGAAGACTGCGAATGACGACCCTCTCGCCCCGGTGACGCTTGCCGTGGGCCAGGAGGACCTCCTGCTCGACCGTGCCGTGCAGGAGGTGGTGGCTGCCGCCAGGGCCGCCGACGCCGACACGGACGTACGAGATCTGACTTCCGATCAGCTGCAGCCCGGCACGCTCGCCGAGTTGACCAGCCCGTCGCTGTTCGCCGAGCGCAAGGTCGTCGTCGTACGCAATGCGCAGGACCTGTCGGCCGACACGGTCAAGGACGTGAAGGCGTATCTCGGGGCGCCCGCCGAGGAGATCACGCTGGTGCTGCTGCACGCCGGTGGGGTCAAGGGCAAGGCGCTGCTGGATGCCGCGCGCAAGGCGGGGGCGCGGGAGGTGGCCTGCCCGAAGATGACCAAGCCGGCGGACCGGCTGGGCTTCGTCCGGCAGGAGTTCCGGGCGACCGGGCGGTCCGCCACACCCGAGGCCTGCCAGGCCCTCGTGGACTCCATCGGCAGCGACCTGCGGGAGCTGGCGTCCGCCGTGTCCCAGCTGGTCGCCGATGTCGAGGGGACCATCGACGAGGCCGTCGTCGGGCGGTACTACACCGGGCGGGCCGAGGCATCGAGCTTCACCGTCGCCGACCGGGCGGTGGAGGGGCGGGCCGCCGAGGCGCTGGAGGCGCTGCGGTGGTCGCTGGCCACCGGGGTGGCCCCGGTGATGATCACGAGCGCGCTGGCGCAGGGCGTCCGGGCGATCGGAAAGCTGTCCTCGGCGCGTGGCGGGCGGCCTGCCGATCTCGCCCGTGAGCTCGGTATGCCGCCGTGGAAGATCGACCGGGTGCGGCAGCAGATGCGGGGGTGGACGCCGGACGGTGTCTCCGTCGCGCTGCGGGCGGTGGCCGAGGCGGACGCGGGCGTCAAGGGCGGCGGGGACGACCCCGAGTACGCCCTGGAGAAGGCGGTCGTCGCGATCGCGCGGGCGGCACGCTCCGGGGGGCGCGGGTAGGACACGGTCCGGTGGCCCCCGCCCGTGCCCCGGGCGCCGATACGGAGGAGAATCGGGCGTACAGCCGAAAATCGCCTAGCAAGGAAAGGTGGCGGTTGTCATGGCTGAACACCCGCACGCAGCGCTCGTCCGCAAGGGATACGAGGCCTTCACCCGAGGGGACATGGACACTCTGCGTGGGCTGATGACGGCGGACTGTACGCACCATGTGCCCGGCAGTCACCCGCTCTCGGGTGACTTCAAGGGCCAGGACGCGGTCATCGACATGTACGGCCGGCTCTTCGAGGAGACCGGTGGGACGATGCAGGTCGACATGCGCAGCCTCCTGGTGGACGGCCGGGGGCACGTGGTCGCGGTGCACCGCTTCAAGGCCGACCGCAAGGGAAGGCACATCGACGAGAACGGATGCATCATCTTCCGGGTCGTTGGGGAGAAGATCAGCGATCTCGACGAATGCGTCGAGGACATCGACAAGGGCAACGAGTTCTGGGCGTAGGTCTGCGGGAGCGTGCCGAAGCCCCGGCTCCCGCCCTGGGGAAGGGCGGGGTGCCGGGGCCTTCGGTTGAAGATGGTGAGCCCGTACCCGCGTGGCGAACGCAGGCCGCGTACAGGCTCGGGGGCCGGACGGGAGCGGATGAGAGGGCCCGCTCGATTCCCTCCGGCGATCAAATCAAGTGTCAGCCCTTGAGGGTGGTGACCTTCGAAGCAAGCGCCGACTTCTTGTTGGCGGCCTGGTTCTTGTGGATGACGCCCTTGGAGACGGCCTTGTCGAGCTGACGCGCAGCCGCGCGCTGGTACTCGGTGGCCTTCTCGACGTCACCCGCGGCAGCAGCCTCACGGGCCTTGCGGATCGCGGTCTTCAGGGAGGACTTGACGGCCTTGTTGCGCAGCCGAGCCTTCTCGTTGGTCTTGATCCGCTTGATCTGGGACTTGATGTTCGCCACGAATGAGCCTCTACAGGTTCAGGCACGGGGCCGCTCGGGTCCCGTACCGATGATTTTCCAGAAGATGTGCCTCGTGCTGAGAGGGCAGGAGACACAGCCACCCAGACTACCAGCGGGCCTCCAGGTGGCCCAAACCGGTCGCAGGTCCCCGCCCGTGGGACCATGGAGGCTACGTATAGATCCGACCCGAGACCGCAGACACTGCGGACGCCTCAAGAATCAGGACCCTGCGTGCCCGCGATCCCTAGCCATGTGCCCGAGCCGAGCCGTACCGACCCGGCTCAGATCCGCAATTTCTGCATCATCGCGCACATCGACCACGGCAAGTCCACGCTCGCCGACCGGATGCTCCAGCTGACCGGCGTCGTCGACCAGCGGCAGATGCGTGCTCAGTACCTCGACCGGATGGACATCGAGCGCGAGCGCGGCATCACGATCAAGTCACAGGCGGTGCGTCTGCCGTGGGCTCCCACCCACGACAAGAACGACACGCACATCCTCAACATGATCGACACCCCGGGGCACGTCGACTTCACCTACGAGGTCTCGCGGTCGCTCGCGGCCTGCGAGGGCACCGTCCTCCTCGTCGACGCCGCCCAGGGCATCGAGGCCCAGACTCTCGCCAACCTCTACCTGGCGATGGAGAACGACCTCAAGATCATCCCCGTACTGAACAAGATCGACCTGCCGGCCGCCCAGCCGGAGAAGTTCTCCGAGGAGCTCGCCAACCTCATCGGCTGCCAGCCCGAGGACGTGCTCAAGGTCTCGGCGAAGACCGGTATCGGCGTGGACGCGCTCCTGGACCGGGTCGTCCGCGACGTCCCGGCCCCGGTCGGCGTCAAGGACGCCCCGGCCCGCGCGATGATCTTCGACTCGGTCTACGACTCCTACCGGGGCGTGGTCACCTACGTCCGAGTCATCGACGGTCAGCTCAACAAGCGTGAGCGCATCAAGATGATGTCGACCGGCGCCACCCACGAGCTCCTCGAGATCGGCGTCTCGTCCCCCGAGATGACGCCGGCCGACGGCATCGGCGTCGGCGAGGTGGGCTACATCATCACCGGCGTGAAGGACGTCCGTCAGTCCAAGGTCGGTGACACCATCACCAGCAAGGACAAGGGCGCCACCGAGGCCCTCGGCGGGTACAAGGACCCCAAGCCGATGGTGTTCTCCGGTCTCTATCCGCTCGACGGCTCCGACTACCCCGAGCTGCGCGACGCCCTCGACAAGCTCCAGCTCAACGACGCCGCGCTGGTCTACGAGCCGGAGACCTCCGCGGCGCTGGGCTTCGGTTTCCGTGTCGGTTTCCTGGGGTTGCTGCACCTCGACGTCATCCGTGAGCGCCTGGAGCGCGAGTTCAACCTCGAACTCATCGCCACCGCGCCCAACGTGGTCTACCGCGTGATCATGGAGGACGGGAAGGAGCACACGGTCACCAACCCGAGCGAGTTCCCCGAGGGCAAGATCGACAAGGTCTTCGAGCCGGTCGTCCGGGCCACGATCCTCGCTCCCAGCGAGTTCATCGGCTCGATCATGGAGCTCTGCCAGACTCGTCGCGGCACCCTCCTCGGCATGGACTACCTCTCCGAGGACCGGGTCGAGATCCGCTACACGCTCCCCCTCGCCGAGATCGTCTTCGACTTCTTCGACAACCTGAAGTCCAAGACCCGCGGCTACGCCTCCCTGGACTACGAGCCCACCGGCGAGCAGGACGCCCAGCTGGTGAAGGTCGACATCCTGCTCCACGGCGACCGGGTCGACGCCTTCTCCGCCGTCACCCACCGGGACGCCGCCTACGCGTACGGCGTACGGCTCGTCGCCAAGCTGCGCGAACTGATCCCGCGCCAGGCCTTCGAGATCCCCATCCAGGCCGCCATCGGCTCCCGGGTCATCGCCCGCGAGACCATCCGCGCCATCCGCAAGGACGTCCTCGCCAAGTGCTACGGCGGTGACATCTCCCGTAAGCGGAAGCTGCTGGAGAAGCAGAAGGAAGGCAAGAAGCGGATGAAGATGGTGGGTTCCGTGGAGGTTCCGCAGGAGGCCTTCATCGCCGTACTGAGCAGCGACGACAACGCGGGATCGGGCAAGGGCAAGAAATAGTCCGGGGTGCGGCGATTTTCCGGGGCCCGTTGTGCTGGTGCGCGGCGGGCCCTGTGTCGTTCCGCTGGATTTTCTCTGGAGGAATCGACTGTCCGCCGCCCCTTACGCGGGGGCCGGTCGCGCTCTACTCTGATCTCTGCTCGATAGTTACTCGCGAGTTAAACAACAGCCGCAACCTGAGCCAGCCGCGCTGTAGCGGGCCCCGGAGGATGTCGTGAGCGACACACAGACACTGATCGAGAACCGTCCGCCGTCCGTGGCGACCCTCTTCCTGGAGCGCGTTGCGGCCACACCGGACGCGGAGGCATACCGCTACCCGGTACCGCCTGCCTCCGGGGAGGGCCCGGACGACTGGAAGTCGCTGAGCTGGGCGGAGGCCGCCGAGCGCGTCTACGCCATCGCGGCCGGCCTGATCGAACTGGGCGTACAGCCCGAGCAGCGCGTCGCGCTCGCCTCCTCGACCCGCGTCGAGTGGATCCTCGCCGACCTCGGCATCCTGTGCGCCGGGGCCGCCACGACCACGGTCTATCCGCAGACCAACGCCGACGAGTCCGCGTTCATCCTCTCCGACTCCGAGAGCCGGGTGCTGATCGCCGAGGACGCGGCCCAGGTCGCCAAGGCGGTGGAGAAGAAGGCCGAGCTGCCCGAGCTCACCCACGTCGTCGTCCTCGACCCGGCCGGCGTCGAGACGAGCGACTGGATCCTCACCCTCACCGAGCTGGAGGCCCGTGGCGCCGCCCGCCTGGAGAAGGACCCCGACCTGATCAAGGAGAAGGTCGGCGCGATCACCAAGGACCAGCTCGCCACCCTCATCTACACCTCCGGCACCACCGGCCGCCCCAAGGGCGTGCGCCTGCCGCACGACAACTGGGCGTACATGGCGAAGGCGATCGCCGCGACCGGGCTGATCAGCGCCGAGGACGTGCAGTACCTGTGGCTGCCCCTCGCGCACGTCTTCGGCAAGGTGCTCACCTCCGGCCAGATCGAGGTCGGTCACGTCACCGCGGTCGACGGCCGTGTCGACAAGATCATCGAGAACCTTCCGGTCGTCCAGCCCACCTACATGGCGGCCGTGCCGCGCATCTTCGAGAAGGTCTACAACAGCGTCGCCGCCAAGGCCCGTGCCGGCGGCCCCGCCAAGTACAAGATCTTCCAGTGGGCCGCGGCGGTCGGGCGCGAGTACGCCAAGGCCACCCAGGACAACTTCCGGCGCACCGGCACCGCGGCCGCGCCCTTCGCGATCTCCGCCAAGCACAAGGTGGCCGACGCGCTCGTCTTCGCCAAGATCCGCGAGGCCTTCGGCGGCAACCTGCGCGCCTGCGTCTCCGGCTCGGCCGCGCTCTCGCCCGAGATCGGTTACTTCTTCGCCGGCGCCGGCGTCCACATCCTCGAGGGCTACGGCCTCACGGAGTCCTCCGCGGCCTCCTTCGTGAACCCGGGCGAGGCCTACCGCACCGGCACGGTCGGCAAGCCGCTGCCCGGCACGGAGGTGCGCATCGCGGACGACGGCGAGATCCTGCTGCGCGGCCCCGGCATCATGGAGGGCTACCACGGGCTGCCCGAGAAGACCGCCGAGGTCCTGGAGGCGGACGGCTGGTTCCACACCGGTGACATCGGTGAGCTGTCGCCCGACGGCTACCTGCGGATCACCGACCGCAAGAAGGACCTCATCAAGACGTCCGGCGGCAAGTACATCGCGCCCGCCGAGGTCGAGGGGCAGTTCAAGGCGGTGTGCCCGTACGTCTCCAACATCCTCGTGCACGGCGCCGACCGGAACTTCTGCACGGCGCTCATCGCGCTGGACGAGCCGTCGATTCTGGACTGGGCCAAGGAGAACGGCCTGGGCGGGAAGTCGTACGCGGAGGTTGTCGCGGCGCCGGTGACGGTCTCGATGGTCGAGGGGTATGTGAAGGAGCTCAACGAGGGGCTGCAGCGGTGGCAGACCATCAAGAAGTTCCGGCTGCTGCCGCGGGATCTCGATGTGGAGCACGGGGAGATCACGCCGAGCCTGAAGCTGAAGCGACCCGTCGTGGAGCGGGAGTACAAGCACCTCATCGAGGAGATGTACGCGGGCTCTCGCGAGGCCTAGCGCCCAAGAGGAGGGGTGGCGGGGATCCGTTCGCGGCTGACGGTCCGTTGTGGCTTGTCGCGCAGTTCCCCGCGCCCCTGAAGAAGGTCAGTTCACGCGGCCTCTTGCCAAGAGCTGCCGTAGCTCCCTGACCTGTGCTCGCAGCGTTTGTGGGTCCGGAGGGGTGTCTCCCCCCAACTGCTTCTCCAGTTCCGCCAGTTGGGCGTTCACCTGGTGGTAGTCGGCCTGCTCTTGCGCCAGCACTCGCTCCAGTTGCTGGTTCTTGCGGTGGAGGTCGAGGAAGACGGTGACCTTGGCTCGTAGGACCCAGGGGTCGAAGGGCTTGGTCAAGTAGTCGGCGGCGCCGGTCGCGTAGCCGCGGAAGGCGTAGCCGGAGTCGTCCTCCGCGCCGGTCAGGAAGATGATCGGGACGTCCTTGGTCTGGTCGAGCCGTTTGATGTTGGCGGCGGTCTCGAAACCGTCCATGCCCGGCATGCGTACGTCCAGGAGCACGAGGGCGAAGTGCTGCCGGAGCAGCGCCTTCATCGCCTCCTCGCCCGAACGTGCGCGGACGAGCGGCTCGTTGAGGGACCCCAGGACGGCCTCCAACGCGATCAGGTTGTCCTCCATGTCGTCGACCAGGAGGATGCTGGCGCGCTCTTCGGTCGTTGCCTCAGCGCTCATGTGACTGGCCTCATTCAGTCGTCCGTGGGCGGGACCGCGGCTTCCTCGACAGCGGCTCGCGCCTCGTCCTCCGCGCCCTCGGGGTCCAGGAGTGCGCATACGACGGTCAGCAGCTGGTCGACGTCCACAGGCTTGGGTACGTAGTCGTTGGCGCCGCGCGCGATGGACTTCTCGCGGTCTCCGGGCATCGCCTTCGCGGTCAGCGCGACGATGGGCAGGCCGGTCCAGCGCGGGGTGCGGCGGATGGCGGCGATGGTCTCGTAGCCGTCCATCTCCGGCATCATGATGTCCATCAGGACGAGTTCGACGTCCGGGTTGCGCTCCAGGGTCTCGATGCCCTCGCGGCCGTTCTCCGCGTACAGGACGGGCATGCCGACGCGGCCGAGGACATGGGTGAGGGCGAAGACGTTGCGGATGTCGTCGTCGACGATCAACACCCGTCGTCCGGCGAGCACTTGTCCCGCCCGGCCCGCCTTCCACGCCTCCAGCTTGGTGGGCGCCGGCCACGAGTCCTCGGCGTCGTGGGCCGTCGGGAAGGGCTCGGTCGACAGGTCCTCCGGTGCCGGCAGCAGGTGGTCCTCGGCGGTCGGGCCGGTCGCCGAGTGGCCGGGGCTGACGACGGGGACGTAGAGAGTGAAGGTGGACCCCTGTCCGGGCTCGCTCTCGGCGACGATACGGCCGCCCAGCAGGCCCGCGATCTCCCGGCTGATCGACAGTCCCAGTCCCGTGCCGCCGTACTTGCGGTTGGTCGTGCCGTCGGCCTGCTGGAACGCCTCGAAGATCACCGGGAGTTTCTCGGCGGCGATGCCGATGCCGGTGTCGGAGACCTCGAAGGCGATCACCTCGTCGCTGTCGCGGACGTAGCGGTGCTCGGGGTTCTTGACGCGGTTCACGCGCAGCTCGACCCGGCCGGTGGCGGTGAACTTGATCGCGTTGGAGAGCAGGTTGCGCAGGATCTGCTGCAGCCGCTGCTCGTCCGAGTACATCTCGCGCGGTACGTCCTCGCCGACCGTCACCTCGAAGGCGAGCCCCCGGTCGAGGGTGAGCGGGCGGAAGGTGGCGTGGACGTAGTCGAGCAGCTTGATGAGCGGCAGCTTCTTCGGGCGTACGTCCATCCGGCCGGCCTCGATCTTCGACAGGTCGAGGATGTCGTTGATCAGCTGCAGCAGATCCGACCCCGACCTGTGGATCGTCGTCGCGAACTGCACCTCCTGGTCGGAGAGATGGCCGTCCGGGTTGTCCGAGAGCAGGCGCGCCAGGATCAGCAGGGAGTTCAGCGGTGTGCGCAGTTCGTGCGACATGTTCGCCAGGAACTCCGACTTGTACTGCGAGGAGGTGGCCAACAGGGCTGCCTTCTCCTCGAGTTCGGCGTTCGAGCGCTGCAACTCCGCTTGCTGGCTCTGGAGTTCGTCCGATCGTTCCTGGAGCTGCATCGCCAGCCGCTGGGACTCGCCGAGCAGGGACTCGGTGCGGGAGTTGGCGATGATCGTGTTGATCGCGACGCCGATGGTGTTCACGAACTGGTCGAAGAAGGCCAGGTGGACGTCGGAGAAGCGGGAGAAGGACGCCAGCTCGATCACGCCGAGGAGCTTGTCCTCGAAGAGGATCGGGATGATGACGACGCTGGCCGGGGCGGCTTCACCCAGCCCACTGTTGATCTTGATGTAGTCCGGCGGGGCCTCCTCCACCAGGATCCGCTGCTTCTCGCGGGCCGCCTGGCGTACCAGGCCGTGGACCGGCATGCCGCCGGTGTCGACGGTCGCACCCTGGGCCGAGCCGTAGCCGGCGATGAACGCCAGTCCCTTCGCAGGAACGGTTGTGCGGAGAGAGGTGCCGTCCTCGTCGGGATCGGCCAGGAAGAACGCGCCGTACTGCGCGTTCACCAGCGGCGTCAGCTCGCGCAGGATCAGGTCGGCGACCTCCATCAGGTCCCGGTGGCCCTGCATCAGCGCGGCCAGACGGGCCAGGTTGGACTCCAGCCAGTCCTTCGCGCGGGTCGTCTCGCGGAGGTTGGCCACCATCAGGTTGATGTTGTCCTTCAGCTCGGTGACCTCGCCCTGTGTCTCGACGGTGATCGAGCGGGACATGTCGCCCTGGGCCACCGCGGAGGCGACCTCGGCGATCGCGCGGACCTGGGTGGTCAGGTTGAGCGCGAGTTCGTTCACGTTGGTCGTCAGGCGCTTCCAGGTGCCGTAGACGCCCTCGACCCTTGCCTGGCCGCCGAGTTGGCCCTCGGAGCCGACCTCGCGGGCCACCCGCGTGACCTCGGAGGAGAAGGAGGAGAGGGTGTCGACCATGGTGTTGATGGCGGTCTTCAGCTCCAGGATCTCGCCGCGCGCGTCCACGTCGATCTTCTTGGAGAGGTCGCCGTTGGCCACGGCCGTGGTGACCTGGGCGATGTTCCGTACCTGCGAAGTCAGGTTGTCGGCCATGTAGTTGACGTTGTCGGTCAGGTCGCGCCAGACGCCGGAGACGCCCAGCACCTGGGCCCGTCCGCCCAGTCGGCCGTCGGTGCCGACCTCGCGGGCCACGCGGGTCACCTCGTCGGCGAAGGCGCGCAGCTGCTCCACCATCGTGTTGACGGTGTCCTTCAGTTCCAGGATCTCGCCGCGGGCGTCGACCGTGATCTTCTTCGACAGGTCGCCGTTGGCGACGGCGGTCGTCACCTGGGCGATGTTCCGTACCTGGGAAGTGAGGTTCAGGGC
Organism: Streptomyces fulvoviolaceus; assembly: GCF_000718165.1. GTDB lineage: Bacteria > Actinomycetota > Actinomycetes > Streptomycetales > Streptomycetaceae > Streptomyces > Streptomyces fulvoviolaceus. The sequence goes on from NZ_JOEY01000013.1 coordinate 114,833, forward strand.
CATGAAGTTGACGTTGTCGGTGAGGTCCTTCCAGACGCCCGACACGCCCCGCACCTGCGCCTGACCGCCGAGGTTGCCTTCGGTGCCGACCTCGCGGGCGACGCGGGTGACCTCGTCGGCGAAGGCGGAGAGCTGGTCGACCATGGTGTTGATCGTGGACTTCAGCTCCAGGATCTCGCCCTTCGCCTCGACCGTGATCTTCTTGCCGAGGTCGCCCTGGGCCACGGCCGTCGACACCAGGGCGATGTTGCGCACCTGCGAAGTCAGGTTGTCCGCCATGAAGTTGACGTTGTCCGTCAGGTCCTTCCAGACGCCTGACACGCCCCGCACCTGAGCGCGGCCGCCGAGGTTGCCTTCGGTGCCGACCTCGCGGGCGACGCGGGTGACCTCGTCGGCGAAGGCGGAGAGCTGGTCGACCATGGTGTTGATGGTCGACTTGAGCTCCAGGATCTCGCCCTGCGCGTCGACCGTGATCTTCTGCGAAAGGTCGCCGTTGGCCACGGCGGTCGTCACCTGGGCGATGTTGCGCACCTGGGAAGTGAGGTTCGACGCCATGAAGTTGACGTTGTCGGTGAGGTCCTTCCAGACGCCCGACACGCCCCGCACCTGAGCGCGGCCGCCCAGCTGGCCCTCGGTGCCGACCTCGCGGGCCACCCGGGTCACCTCGTCGGCGAAGGCGGAGAGCTGGTCGACCATCGTGTTCACGGTCAGCTTCAGTTCGAGCAGCTCGCCGGTCGCCTCGACCGTGACCGTGCGGGTCAGGTCACCGCGGGCCACCGCCGTGGTCACCAGGGCGATGTCACGCACCTGGGCGGTCAGCCGGGACGCCATGGTGTTGACCGCCTCGGTCACATCCCGCCAACTGCCCGACAGGCCCGTCACCTTGGCCCGCCCGCCGAGCCGTCCCTCGGTACCGACCTCGCGCGCGACCCGGGTCACCTCGCCGGTGAACAGGGACAGCTGGTCGACCATCTTGTTCACGGCCCGGCCGAGGCGCCGTAGATCACCGCGCAACTGCCGGCTGCCGTCGTGCAGGTCGACCCGTTGGGTCAGGTCGCCGCCGGCCACCGCGTCGAGCACGCGCGTCGCGTTCGCGGCCGGGGCCACCAGGGCGTCGAGCAGCTGGTTCACGTCGTTGACCCGGGAGGTCCAGCCGCCCTGGCCCGGGCTCGCCGAGAGGCGTTCGTCGAGCCGGCCGTGTCGCACCAACTCCCGCTTCACGCGCTGCACTTCCGAGTTGAAGTGCGTACTGCGGTCTATGACCTGGTTGAAGACCGCGGTCAGTTCGGCCACCAGACCGTGCCCCGTCTCGGGCACCTTCGCGAAGTCGCCGTCGCGGGCGGCGGTCATCGCGGCGAGCAGGGGACGGAGATCCGATGCTCGAATATGGGCGTCTTTGTGTCCCTCTTCGAGCACACGCGTAGCACTGTTCTCACTCATGGCGGCCCACTTCGGTAACTCGGCGCTTATGGGCGTGGCCAGTCTGTCACTCTGTCCGCATCGACTGAGGCCTATTCGTCCGAACTGCGCGGGGAGCTTGACATGGGGGCCATTCCGACGCAACGGGAGACCATCTCCCGTGCTTCTGATGCGCCTGTGCACGAGGACACGGCGTCTGTGCACGAGAACAGCCCGCCCGCCGGCGCACCCCCGCACGCCCGGGCGCACGCCACCCTCGCCGGCACCCCCCTCGCGCCGAGCGCCGCCCGCGCGCTGGCACGGGCCGCGTTCACCGAATGGGCCGAACTCGGCCTGCCCGGCACCGAGTACCTCACCGACCGGCTGGCCGACGACGCCGTGGTCGTCGTCAGCGAACTCGTCACGAACGCCGTGGTGCACGCGGGCACCGAGGTCGAGCTGGCCTGCCGGCTGGAGGCGGAGACCGGCGCGCTCGTCGTCGAGGTCCTCGACCACCATCCCTCGCGCGCCCCGCGCGACGGCGCCCCCGAACCGCCGTACGGGACACCGGAGTACGGGCGCGGGCTCCGGCTCGTCGCCGCCCTCGCCGAGTCCTGGGGCATCACCTACCGCACGGGCGCCAAGACGGTGTGGGCGCGACTGCCGGCCGAGGGGAAGGAGGTCGTCGACGGGATGCAGGCGTACGCCGGGGAGCGCGCACACGAACGCGGCCTGCGCGTCGCCTCGATACTGGCCCCCGAACCACAGCGCCCCGAGCAGGACCGGGAGTGGCTCAACCGCGGCGCCCTGTCCTTCCTCGCCGAGGCCTCCGACCTGCTCGCCGGGCAGCTCGACGAGAACCTGGTGGCCGCGCTCGCCGGACAGCTGATCGTGCCGCGGCTGGCCGACTGGTGCGCGGTGTGGCTGGAGGACGAGGTCGCGGGGCACGGCGGCTGGGGCGACGGCGCCACCTTCGGCCCCGGACCGCGGCTGGCCCGGGTGTGGCACGGCAGCGAGAACCGCATCGAGGAGCTGCGCCGGGCCCTGGAGAAGGAGCCGCCGCACCTGTCCGACGCGGAACGATCCGGGCCCGTCCCGTTCAACTGGCCCGGCGAGGCGCTGGGCCCGCGCGCGGCACACGGCTCGGCGCTCGCCTACCGGCTGACCGCCGGCGGCCGCCCGCTGGGCACCCTCGTCATCGGCCGGGCCGGGCTGCTGACCTTCCCCGACGAGATCACCGGGCTGGTCGAGGACCTCAGCCGCCGGGTGGCGCTCGCCATCGGCGCGGCCCGCCAGTACGCCCGGCAGGCCACCATCAGCGCCGTCCTGCAGCGCGGCCTGCTGCCCGGCGCGGTCGCCGAGATCCCCGGCGTGAGCAGCGCCCTGGTGTACGAACCGCGCGACAAGGGCGGTCCCAGCGGCGACTTCTACGATCTCTTCCCGGCCGGCGACGGCCGCTGGTGCTTCGCCCTCGGCGACGTCCAGGGCAAGGGCCCCGAGGCCGCCGTCGTCATCGGCCTGGCCCGGCCCTGGCTGCGGCTGCTGGCCCGCGAGGGCTACGGCGTCGGCGACGTCCTCGACCGCCTCAACCAGCTGCTCCTCGACGACGCCACGGAGGCCGCGGACGCCGCCGCCCGCGCGCTGACCGCCGCGAACGGCCGGCCCCTCGCCCCCGGCGACGGCCCGCAGACCCGCTTTCTCTCCCTCCTCTACGGCGAGCTCGCCCCCTTCGACGGCGGCGTGCGCTGCACCCTCGCCTCCGCCGGCCATCCGCTGCCGCTGCTCCTCGGGGCGGGCGGCGAGGTCCGTACGGCCGCGCATCCGCAGACCCTCCTCGGGGTCGTCGAGGACGCGACGTACACCAGCGAGACCTTCGAACTGCGCTCCGGCGACAGCCTGTTGTGCGTCACGGACGGCGTGACGGAGCGCCGTTGCGGCTCGCGCCAGTTCGACGACGAGGACGGGCTCGCCGACGCGCTGGAGGGGTGCGCGGGGCTCGACGTCGAGCTGATCGCGGAGCGGATCAAACGGCTGGTGCACGAGTTCGGGGAGGGGCCGCCGGAGGACGACCTGGCGCTGTTGGTCCTGCAGGCGGAGTGACCGCCGTGGTGCCGGCCAGGTGATCGTGCCGGTGCGGGCCGAGTGATCGTCCCGCGTGCGGGACAATGGAGGACATGCCTTCCGCACTCCCCGACGGCGAGCCCGTCCCCGACGACGGCGCACTGCCCGCGTCCGCGCTCGCCGGGGCCGCCGACCGCCCGCTCGGCTTCTACCTGCACGTTCCGTACTGCGCGACCCGCTGCGGCTACTGCGACTTCAACACCTACACGGCGACCGAGCTGCGCGGCACCGGCGGCGTCCTCGCCTCCCGCGACAACTACGCCGACACCCTGATCGACGAGATCCGGCTGGCCCGCAAGGTCCTGGGCGACGACCCGCGCCCGGTCCGCACGGTCTTCGTCGGCGGCGGCACGCCCACCCTGCTGGCCGCGGGCGATCTCGTACGGATGCTGGGGGCGATCCGCGACGAGTTCGGGCTGGCCGAGGACGCCGAGGTGACGACGGAGGCGAACCCGGAATCGGTGAATCCGGCGTACCTGGCCACCCTCCGCCAGGGCGGCTTCAACCGGATCTCCTTCGGCATGCAGAGCGCGAAGCAGCACGTGCTGCGCGTGCTGGACCGGACGCACACGCCGGGGCGGCCCGAGGCGTGCGTCGCGGAGGCCCGTGCGGCCGGGTTCGAGCACGTCAACCTCGACCTGATCTACGGCACACCGGGCGAGTCCGACGACGACTGGCGGGCGTCCCTGGAGGCCGCCCTCGGCGCCGGGCCCGACCACATCTCCGCGTACGCCCTGATCGTCGAGGAGGGCACCCAGCTGGCCCGCCGGATCCGCCGGGGCGAGGTCCCGATGACGGACGACGACGTGCACGCGGACCGGTACCTGATCGCGGAGTCGGCGATGTCGGAGGCGGGCTTCGACTGGTACGAGGTGTCCAACTGGGCCACCTCGGAAGCGGGCCGCTGCCTCCACAACGAGCTGTACTGGCGCGGCGCCGACTGGTGGGGCGCGGGACCGGGCGCGCACAGCCACGTGGGCGGCGTGCGCTGGTGGAACGTGAAGCATCCGGGGGCGTACGCGGCCGCGCTGGCGGCGGGGCGGTCGCCGGGGGCGGGGCGGGAGCTGCTGTCCGCGGAGGACCGGCGGGTGGAGCGGATCCTGCTGGAGCTGCGGTTGCGGGAGGGGGTGCCGTTGTCGCTGCTGCGGGAGGAGGGGCTTGTGGCTTCGCGCCGGGCGCTGGGGGACGGGCTGCTGGACGGCGGGCCGTACGAGGAGGGGCGCGCGGTGTTGACCCTGCGGGGGCGGTTGCTGGCGGACGCGGTGGTGCGGGACCTGGTGGACTGAGGGGCCGGCGCTGGTTTTGCGCCCCCGCCGCCCCTTCCCGTCCCGTCCCTGGGGGCTGCGCCCCCAGACCCCCGCTGTCGGCCTGGACGGCCTCGTCCTCAAACGCCGGACGGGCTGAAACAACTCAGCCTCTCCGGCGTTTGAGGAGCGGGGTCTGGGGCGGAGCCCCAGAAGGATGGGACGGGTAGGGGCGGCGGGGGCGAAAAACCAGCCCGTCAGTGCTCACCCGGCGCCGTGACGAAGTCGATCAGTTCCTCCACGCGCCCCAGCAGCTCCGGCTCCAGGTCCTTGTAGGACCCCACCCTCTTCAGGATCGCCTGCCACACCGCCCCGGTGTTCTCGGAGGGCCAGCCGAGCGCCCGGCACACGCCGGTCTTCCAGTCCTGGCCGTGCGGGACGCGGGGCCACGCCTCGATGCCCAGGGCCGACGGCTTCACCGCCTCCCAGATGTCGATGTACGGGTGACCGACGACGAGCGCGTGTTCGCTGGTCACCGCCTCGGCGATCCGGAATTCCTTGCTGCCCGGCACCAGGTGGTCCACCAGGACGCCCAGGCGCGCGTCCGGACCGGGGGCGAACTCGGCCACGATCGCCGGCAGGTCGTCCACACCCTCCAGGTACTCCACGACCACGCCCTCGATGCGCAGGTCGTCGCCCCACACCTTCTCGACGAGCTCGGCGTCGTGCCGGCCCTCGACATAGATGCGCCCGGCGCGGGCCACACGCGCGCGTGCGCCGGGGACGGCGACCGAACCGGATGCCGTACGGGTGGGACGTACCGGAGCCTGGCCGGTGGGCCGTACGAGGGTCACCACCCGGCCCTCCAGCAGGAAGCCCCGCGGCTCCAGCGGGAACACGCGGTGCTTGCCGAAGCGGTCCTCCAGGGTGACCGTGCCCGCCTCGCAGCGGATCACCGCGCCGCAGAAACCGGTCCCCGCCTCCTCGACCACCAGGCCGGGCTCCGCCGGGACCTCGGGGACGGGCTTGGGCTTCTTCCACGGCGGGGTCAGGTCCGGAGAGTACTGGCGCATTCGAACGACGATAGGAGAAGCACCCCGGCGCTCAGTGCGACACGCCGAAACGAGCCGCCAACGCGTCCCGCTGCGCCCGGACGAACGCCGCGTCCACCACCGCTCCGTGACCGGGCACGTACAGCGCGTCCTCGCCGCCCAGGTCGAGCAGCCGGTCGAGGGCGGCCGGCCAGTGCGACGGTACGGCGTCGGGGCCGGCCTGGGGATCGCCGGACTCCTCGACCAGGTCGCCGCAGAAGACGACCTCCGGGTCGCCCGGGACCAGGACCACGAGGTCGTGGCCGGTGTGGCCGGGGCCGATGTTCGCCAGCAGGACCTGCCGACCGCCGCCGAGGTCGAGCGTCCACTCGCCGGAGACGTGATGGCGGGGCCGTACCAGCGCGTCGACCGCCTCGTCGGCCACGCGCGCGTGCAGGCCGTTGCGCACCGCGTCCGCGCGCAGCTCCTCGCGCGCCTGGTGCTGGTCGAACAGCGCGTCCACGCCCACCGCGCCGTACACCTCCGTGTCCGCGAACGCAGGCGCCCCGAAGACATGGTCGAAGTGGGGATGGGTAAGCGCGAGATGGGTCACACGGTGACCGGCGAGCGCCTGCGCCTGCGTCCGCAACCGCGCGCCCTCCTCGAGACCCGACCCGGCGTCGATCAAGAGTGCCGTGTTTTCCCCGACCACCAGCCCCGCCGTGCAGTCCCACACCGGCAGCCGGCACCGCCCGACCCCGGCCGCCACCCTCTCCCACCCCAGCTCTTCCCAAGTCACCGTCATACGGCGACGCTAACGGTGACACCCTCGTACAGCACGACGTCGCAGGACCGGCCTTGCCCGGGGCGTACCCCACGGCCGTACACTGGGCCGGGGAACGCTGGCACTCGGATGTGAAGAGTGCCAGGTGAAGCACCCAGGAGACTGGGGGACGACTTCTGGAGGTGTGCGCGGATGCTGAGTGAACGCAGGCTTCAGGTGCTGCGCGCCATCGTCCAGGACTACGTCGGCACCGAGGAGCCCGTCGGCTCCAAGGCGCTGACCGAGCGGCACAGCCTCGGCGTCTCCCCGGCGACCGTCCGTAACGACATGGCCGCCCTGGAGGACGAGGGGTTCATCGCCCAGCCGCACACCAGTGCCGGGCGCATCCCCACCGACAAGGGCTACCGGCTGTTCGTCGACAAGCTGGCGGGCGTCAAGCCGATGACCGCGCCCGAGCGGCGCGCGATTCAGAACTTCCTCGACGGCGCCGTAGATCTTGATGATGTGGTGGCGCGGACCGTACGACTGCTCGCCCAGCTCACCCGGCAGGTGGCCGTCGTCCAGTACCCGTCGCTCACCCGCTCCACCGTGCGGCACGTGGAACTGCTCTCGCTCGCCCCCGCGCGCGTGATGCTCGTGCTGATCACGGACACGGGCCGGGTCGAGCAGCGCATGGTCGACTGCCCGGCGCCCTTCGGGGAGGCCTCGCTCGCCGATCTGCGGGCCCGGCTCAACAGCCGGGTCGCGGGCCGCCGTTTCGCGGACGTCCCTCAGCTCGTGGAAGACCTGCCCGAGGGCTTCGACATCGAGGACCGGGGTACCGTCACGACGGTGCTCTCCACCCTCCTGGAGACGCTCGTCGAGGAGAACGAGGAGCGGCTGATGATCGGCGGCACCGCCAATCTCACCCGCTTCGGACATGACTTTCCCCTCACGATCCGACCCGTCCTCGAGGCGCTGGAGGAGCAGGTCGTGCTCCTCAAGTTGCTTGGTGAGGCGGGGGATTCGGGCATGACGGTGCGCATCGGGCACGAGAACGCCTACGAGGGACTCAACTCCACGTCCGTCGTGTCGGTCGGCTACGGTTCGGGCGGCGAGGCAGTCGCCAAGCTCGGCGTGGTCGGACCGACCCGCATGGATTACCCGGGAACGATGGGAGCGGTACGCGCAGTGGCGAGGTACGTCGGACAGATCCTGGCGGAGTCGTAAGTGGCCACGGACTACTACGCCGTTCTCGGCGTGCGCCGCGACGCGTCGCAGGAAGAGATCAAGAAGGCCTTCCGGCGGCTCGCACGCGAGCTGCACCCGGACGTCAACCCGGATCCGAAGACCCAGGAGCGGTTCAAGGAGATCAACGCCGCTTACGAGGTGCTGTCGGACCCGCAGAAGAAGCAGGTCTACGACCTCGGTGGCGACCCCCTCTCGCAGGCGGGCGGCGCCGGTGGCGCGGGCGGCTTCGGCGCGGGCGGCTTCGGGAACTTCTCGGACATCATGGACGCGTTCTTCGGGACGGCGTCACAGCGGGGTCCGCGTTCGCGCACGCGGCGTGGCCAGGACGCGATGATCCGGCTGGAGGTCGAGCTCGACGAGGCGGCCTTCGGCACCACGAAGGACATCCAGGTCGACACGGCGATCGTCTGCACCACGTGCAGTGGTGAGGGCGCTGCGCCGGGGACCTCCGCGCAGACCTGCGACATGTGCCGCGGGCGCGGTGAGGTGTCGCAGGTGACGCGGTCCTTCCTGGGGCAGGTCATGACCTCGCGTCCGTGCCCGCAGTGCCAGGGGTTCGGGACGGTCGTTCCCACGCCGTGCCCGGAGTGTGCCGGTGACGGGCGGGTGCGGTCGCGGCGGACGCTGACCGTCAAGATCCCCGCCGGTGTCGACAACGGCACGCGGATCCAGCTCGCCGGTGAGGGTGAGGTCGGGCCCGGTGGCGGTCCCGCCGGTGACCTCTACGTCGAGATCCACGAGCTGCCGCACTCGACCTTCCAGCGGCGCGGCGACGACCTGCACTGCACGGTCACGCTCCCGATGACGGCGGCGTCCCTCGGCACGAAGGTGCCGCTGGAGACGCTGGACGGCATGGAGGAGGTCGACATCCGGCCCGGTACCCAGTCCGGGCAGTCGATTCCGCTGCACGGTCGTGGTGTCACGCATCTGCGGGGCGGGGGCCGAGGCGACCTCATCGTGCACGTCGAGGTCCAGACCCCGTCGAAGCTCGACCCCGAGCAGGAGCGGTTGCTGCGGGAGCTGGCCAAACTGCGGGGCGAGGAGCGGCCGACGGGGCAGTTCCAGCCGGGGCAGCAGGGGTTGTTCTCGCGGTTGAAGGATGCGTTCAACGGTCGCTGAGTGGGGTGGGTGGGGGTGGCTGCGGGGTTTTGTTCTCGCCCCCGCCGCCCCTTCCCGTCCCTGGGGCTGCGCCCCCAGACCCCCCTTTCGGCCTGAACGGCCTCGTCCTCAAACGCCGGACGGGCTGGATTCGCTGGTCGAAGTCCATGGATGCCGGTGGCCTATGCCAGGCGGAAGGCCGGATTCGGACTTGTTCGAGGGACGTGACAACATGCCGTCATGTCCTCCGCGCTGACCGATCTCTTCCCGTATCCGATCGTGCAGGCCCCCATGGCGGGCGGCGTCTCCGTCCCGATGCTCGCCGCCGCCGTGTCCGAGGCCGGCGGGCTGGGGTTCCTCGCCGCCGGGTACAAAACGGCCGACGGCCTGTACCAGGAGATCAAGCAGCTGCGGAGCCTGACGAGCCGCCCCTTCGGTGTGAACCTCTTCATGCCGCAGCCCGAGTACGCCGACCCCGCGACCGTGGACGTCTACGCCCACCAGCTCGCCGGCGAGGCCGCCTGGTACGAGACCGAGCTCGGCGACCCGGAGAGCGGCCGCGACGACGGCTACGAGGCCAAGCTCGCCGTCCTGCTCGACAACCCGGTGCCGGTGGTCTCCTTCCACTTCGGCGTCCCGACCCGGAACGTCCTCGACTCCCTCCGTCGCGCCGGGACCTTCACACTCGTCACCGCGACCTCCGCCGAGGAGGCCCTCGCCGTACAGCGGGCGGGCGCCGACGCGGTGATCGCGCAGGGCGTGGAGGCGGGCGGCCACCAGGGCACGCACCGGGACGTCCCGGAACACGACCGTGCCGGCATCGGACTCCTCTCGCTCATCGCCCAGGTGCGCGAGACGGTGAGCATCCCGATCGTCGCCGCCGGCGGCATCATGCGCGGCGGCCAGATCGCCGCGGTCCTCGGCGCGGGCGCGAGCGCGGCCCAGCTCGGCACCGCGTTCCTCGCCACCCCCGAGTCCGGCGCGAGCACCGTGCACAAGCAGGCGCTGACCAACCCCCTGTTCGTCCGTACGGAGTTGACGCGCGCCTTCTCCGGCCGCCCGGCCCGCGGACTGGTCAACCGCTTCATGCGCGAGCACGGTCCGTACGCGCCCGCCGCCTACCCGGAGATCCACCACCTCACCTCGCCCCTGCGCAAGGCGGCCGCGAAGGCGGGCGACGCGCAGGGCATGGCGCTGTGGGCGGGACAGGGGCACCGGATGGCACGCGAGCTGCCCGCCGGTCAGCTGGTGGAGGTGCTGGCGGCCGAACTCACCGAGGCCGCGACAGCGTTGTCGGTCAGGGGTGGGTCGCGATGACGGCCCCGGTGTTCGTCGTCGAGCACCTCGACGCGGGCGGCGGGGGACAGTATGTCCTCGACGGTCCCGAGGGGCGGCACGCGGTCTCCGTGAAGCGGCTCCAGCCCGGGGAGGAGGTCGTCCTCACCGACGGCGCCGGGCGCTACGCGGTGTGCGACGTGGTCGCCGCCGAGGGCAAGGACCGCCTGATCGTCCACCTGACCTCGGTGTCCGAGGAGGCGGAGCCCTCGCCCCGTATCACCGTCGTCCAGGCCCTCCCCAAGGGCGACCGGGGCGAGTTGGCCGTGGAAACCATGACCGAGGTCGGCGTCGACGCGATCGTGCCGTGGCAGGCCGCCCGGTGCATCACCCAGTGGAAGGGCGACCGGGGTCTGAAGGCGCTCGGCAAGTGGCGGGCGACCGCACGCGAGGCGGGCAAGCAGTCCCGCCGGGTCCGCTTTCCGGAGGTCGCGGACGCGGCAACCACCAAGCAGGTTGCGGCACTTCTCGCCAAAGCCGACTTCGCCGCCGTACTGCACTCCGACTTCGAGCACGGCAGCGAAGCCCTCGCCACCGCCGAACTCCCCGCCGAGGGTGAGATCGTGCTGGTCGTCGGCCCCGAAGGGGGCGTTTCCAAGGACGAGTTGGCGCTCTTCGAGGAGGCGGGTGCGAAGGCCTTCGTGCTGGGGCCTACGGTTTTGCGTACGTCGACCGCCGGCACCGCGGCCACCGCCCTGCTCCTCGGCCGCACGGGACGCTGGGCCTGACAGACAGCCCGACCGACAGGGAGAACACGGTGGAACTCGCCCAAGTAAGGCTCCTCGTCACCGACTTCGCCACGTGTTACCGCTTCTACGCCGAAGTCCTGGGCCTGAAGCCCCAGTCGGGGGCGACGGAGGGCCCGTACGAGAAGTTCAGCCCCACCACCGGCTCGGCGGGCATCGCCCTCCAGGACCGCGCGATGATGGCCGAGATGCTGGGCGAACTCGGTGACGCGGCCACCGGCCACCGCTCCCTGGTGGTCCTGCGCGTGGACGACCTGGACACCTATTGCGAGCAGGTCGCCGCCCGTGGCGCCACCTTCCTGCACGACCCCACCCCCATGACCGACCGCATGCGCGTCGCCCATCTCAAGGACCCGGAGGGGAACCTGGTGGAACTCCAGGAGTGGCTCCTGTTGCGGGGCTGACACCGAGAGCGCGCGGGCGGCACCGACGGCGCGCGGGTGGCCGTATGCGCCCTTCCACACGCGGCGGGTCAGTGGCAGGCTGCCCTCCATGGGGGCGTTGAGGCGGATCTGGCGTCGGCCGCGAGGGCCGCGAGTGGCGGCCGTGGCGGTGTTCGCCGTCGTGGCCGTGGGCGGGGTGGCCGCCTGTGATCCGAACGGTGCGGTCAGTTCCGCGACCGTGGCCTACACGACCGATCAGGTCGCCACCAAGGAACTGGAGCGGCAGAACGCCGACGTGCGGTGGCTGACCTGTACGGCCTCCTACGACGACGGCGGGTCCACGCCGACGTCCAGTGCGAACACCGTCGCCACCGTCGACTGCAACGGGGAGACGGACGACGGGCAGGACATCAAGGTCAAGGGCAAGATCACCCGGACCGTCAGCGGCGCCTGCGTGCGCGGGGACCTGACCGCCACGATCGGCGGCAAGCAGTGGTTCCACGTGGAGGGGCTGGGGAACTGCGACGCCACCACGCCGCCCGTCAACAACCCCGAGCCGAACGGGGACACCGTCACCGTGACCGTCACGAAGACCATCTGGTGCCAGGGCGACCCCCAGTGCTGGCCCGACGGCAAGTGACCTGCCGGGGCAAGTGATCCAAACCTCTGTGCGTGGGCGCCGCCCGTGCATAGGGTGATCGGGTGACACAGCCTGCGACGTCTGCATATCTCCGGTTTCCGCATCTGCAGGGCGAGTTGGTCGCCTTCACCGCCGAGGACGACGTGTGGCTCGTCCCGCTCGACGGCGGGCGCGCCTGGCGGGTGAGCGCCGACAACGTCCCGGTCACCCTGCCCCGCATCTCGCCCGACGGCACGACCGTCGCCTGGACCTCCACCCGCGACGGCGCCCCCGAGGTGCACATCGCCCCGGTGGACGGAGGCCCGGCCAAGAGGCTGACGCACTGGGGCAGTTCGCGTACCCAGGTACGCGGCTGGACCCCGGACGGACAGGTCCTCGCGATCAGCACCCACGGCCAGGCGAGCCTCCGCCGCAGCTGGGCGCACTCCGTCCCGCTCGACGGCGGACCGTCGACCGTCCTGCCGCACGGGCCCGTCGGCCATGTCGCCTACGGAGACCCGGGGACCGTCCTGCTCTCCGCTCCCATGGGACGCGAGGCCGCCTGGTGGAAGCGCTACCGGGGCGGTACGGCGGGCAAGTTGTGGATCGACCGAGAAGGCGACGGGGAGTTCGTACGGCTGCACGCGGACCTGGACGGGAACATCGAGTACCCGGTGTGGACGGGAGAGCGCATCGCCTTCCTGTCCGACCACGAGGGCGTCGGCGCCCTCTACTCCTCCCTCAGCGACGGCTCCGACCTCCGCCGGCACACCCCCCTCGACGGCTACTACGCCCGGCACGCCTCCGGAGACGGCACCCGTGTCGTCTACACCTCCGCCGGTGAACTCTGGGTCCTCGACGACCTCGACGGCGCCGAACCGCGCCGCCTCGACATCCGGCTCGGCGGCCAGCGCACCGACCGCCAGCCGTTCGCCGTGAACGCCACCCGCTGGTTCGGGTCCGCCGCCCCCGACCACACCGCGCGCGGCAGCGCGGTCGCCGTGCGCGGTGCGATCCACTGGGTCACCCACCGTTCGGGACCGGCCCGCGCGCTCGCCGTCGAGCCCGGTGTACGGGCCCGGCTGCCGCGCACCTTCCGCGCCGAGGGCGAGGAGTGGGTGGTGTGGGTGACGGACGCGGAGGGCGACGACGCCCTGGAGTTCGCGCCCGCCACCGGCCTCGCACCGGGCGCCACCCCCCGCCGCCTCGCCGCCGGACAGCTCGGCCGCGTCCTGGGCCTCGCCATGGCCCCCGACGGCAGCCGGGCCGCGGTCGCCGCGCACGACGGCCGCGTCCTGCTCGTCGAGCGGGAGACCGGCGAGGTGCGCGAGGTCGACCGCAGCGAGGACGGGGACGTCTCCGGGCTGACCTTCTCGCCCGACTCGGCCTGGCTCGCCTGGTCGCACCCCGGCCCGGGCCCGCTGGCCCAGCTCCGGCTCGCCAACACCACCGACCTCTCGGTCACCGAGGCGACCCCGCTCCGCTTCCAGGACTACGCCCCGGCCTTCACCCTCGACGGCAAGCACCTGGCCTTCCTCTCCAACCGTTCCTTCGACCCGGTCTACGACGAGCACGTCTTCGACCTCGCCTTCGTGGTCGGCGACCGCCCGCACCTGATCACCCTGGCCGCGACCACCCCGTCCCCCTTCGGCCCGCAGCGGCACGGCCGCCCCTTCGAGGCCCCCGACAAGGACGAGACGCCCGACAGCGAGGGCACCCCGGCCACCCGGATCGACCTCGAAGGCCTCGCCGACCGGATCGTGCCGTTCCCGGTCGAGGCCGCCCGCTACTCGAACCTGCGGGCCGCGAAGGACGGCGTCCTGTGGCTCAGGCACCCGGTGCAGGGCGTCCTCGGCTCTTCCCGGGCCACCCCGGACGACCCCGACCCCAAGACCGAGCTGGAGCGCTACGACCTCGCCCAGCAGCGCCTCGAGCACCTCGCCGCCGACGCCGACCACTTCCGTGTCAGCGGCGACGGCAAGCGCGTCCTGCTGTGGACCGACGGCCGGCTGAAGGTCGTACCGAGCGACCGGCGCGCCTCCAACGACGACGACAGCGACACCAACGTCACCATCGACCTCACCCGGGTCCGGCAGACCGTCGACCCGTCGGCCGAGTGGCGCCAGATGTACGAGGAGACCGGCCGCATCATGCGGGACCACTTCTGGCGGCCCGACATGAACGGCGTCGACTGGTCCGGCGTACTCGACCGCTACCGGCCGGTGGTCGACCGCGTCGCCACCCACGACGACCTCGTCGACCTCCTCTGGGAGGTCCAGGGCGAGCTCGGCACCTCGCACGCTTACGTCATGCCGCGCGGCGGACACGGCAGCGGGCCCCGGCAGGGCCTGCTCGGCGCCGACATCTCCCGCCATACGAACGACAGTTGGCGCATCGACCGCATCCTGCCGACCGAGACCTCCGACCCCGACGCCCGCTCCCCGCTCGCCGCACCGGGCGTCGCGGTGCGCGCCGGCGACGCGATCGTCGCGGTGGGCGGGCACCCGGTCGACCCGGTCACCGGCCCCGGACCGCTCCTCGTCGGTACGGCGGGCAAGGCCATCGAGCTGACCATCTCCCCGTCCGGCGGCGGCGACCTGCGCCACGCCGTCGTCGTCCCCATCTCCGACGAGGAGCCGCTGCGCTACCACGCCTGGGTCGCCGACCGGCGGGCCTACGTCCACGAGAAGTCCGGCGGGCGCCTCGGCTACCTCCACGTCCCCGACATGCAGGCCCCCGGCTGGGCCCAGATCCACCGTGACCTGCGCGTCGAGGTGGCCCGGGAGGGCCTCGTCGTCGACGTCCGCGAGAACCGGGGCGGCCACACCTCCCAGCTGGTCGTCGAGAAGCTGGCGCGGCGGATCGTCGGCTGGGCGCTGCCGCGCGGGATGCGGGCGTACAGCTATCCGCGGGACGCTCCGCGGGGGCCCGTGGTCGCCGTCGCGAACGAGTTCTCGGGTTCGGACGGGGACATCGTCAACGCGGCGATCAAGGCGTTGGGGATCGGCCCGGTGGTGGGTACGCGGACGTGGGGTGGGGTGATCGGGATCGACAGTCGGTACCGGTTGGTCGACGGCACGCTGATTACGCAGCCCAAGTACGCGTTCTGGCTCGAGGGTTACGAGTGGGGCGTGGAGAACCACGGGGTGGACCCGGACGTGGAGGTGGTGCAGCGGCCGCAGGATTACGCGGCGGGGAAGGACGTACAGCTGGACGAGGCGGTGCGGATAGCGCTGGAGGCGCTGGAGACCAGCCCGGCGAAAACACCGCCGACTCTGCCCACCTCGTAGGGGCGCGGGGCTGTATCGATCTGCGGCTCCGCCGCGTGGGCGTGACCAGCCACAAGGCACCTGCAGCCCGCGACGATACGATGCCCCCACACCCAACCCGGAGGGAACCACATGCCAGGGGAACCGCAGGACGACTGCCTGTTCTGCAAGATCGTCGCGGGCCAGATCCCGGCAACGATCGTGCGGGAGACAGAGACGACCATCGCGTTCCGGGACATCAATCCCCAGGCGCCCACCCACGTCCTGGTGATCCCCAAGGTGCACTACCGGGACGCCGCCTCGCTGGCCGCCGCCGAACCCGTGATCACCGCGGACGTCCTCCGCGAGGCACAGGCGGTCGCGGACGAGGACAAGCTCGAAAGCTACCGCATCGTCTTCAACACAGGCGCCGGCGCAGGCCAGACCGTCTGGCACGCCCACGCCCATGTGCTCGGCGGCCGCGGCCTCCAGTGGCCCCCCGGGTAACTCGCCGTGTCCGTACGTGAATTGGTGGTCCTCGGCACCGCCAGCCAGGTCCCGACCCGGCACCGCAACCACAACGGCTACCTGCTGCGCTGGGACGGCGAGGGCATCCTCTTCGACCCCGGCGAGGGCACGCAGCGCCAGATGCTGCGCGCCGGAGTCGCCGCGCACGACCTCAACCGGATCTGCGTCACGCACTTCCACGGCGACCACTCGCTCGGCCTCGCCGGAGTCATTCAGCGCATCAACCTCGACCGGGTCCCGCACGAGATCACCGCCCACTACCCGAAGTCGGGGCAGCGCTTCTTCGACCGGCTGCGGTACGCGACGGCGTACCGGGAGACGGTCCAGCTCGTCGAGGCGCCGGTCGCTTCCGACGGCGACCTCGCGGTGACCCCGTCGTACACGCTGGAAGCCCGGCGGCTCTCCCACCCCGTCGAGTCCTACGGCTACCGCCTCACCGAACCCGACGGCCGCCGTATGCTGCCCGACCGCCTCGCCGCGCACGGCATCAAGGGCCCGGATGTCGGCCGTATCCAACGCGAGGGCTCTCTCGGCGACGTCTCCCTCGACGACGTCAGCGAGGTGCGCCGCGGGCAGCGGTTCGCGTTCGTCATGGACACCCGGCTGTGCGACGGCGTGAACGCCCTGGCGGAGGGCTGCGACATGCTCGTCATCGAGTCGACGTTCCTCGATGAGGACGAGCAACTCGCGGTCGACCACGGCCATTTGACGGCTGGTCAGGCTGCCCGTGCCGCGCGGGACGCCGGCGTACGGCACCTCGTGCTCACCCACTTCAGCCAGCGCTACTCCGAGCCGGACGAGTTCGAGCGGCAGGCGCGGGCGGCGGGGTACGAGGGGGAGCTGACCGTCGCCCATGACCTCCTGCGGGTGCCGGTTCCGAAACGGCGATAAAACACCCGTACGATGCTGCGATGCCCCTCCCCAAAGCTGAACTGCACCTCCACATCGAAGGCACCCTGGAGCCGGAGCTCGCCTTCGAGCTCGCCGCCCGCAACGGCGTCGAGCTGCCGTACGCCGACACCGACGCGCTCCGCAAGGCGTACCAGTTCGAGGACCTCCAGTCCTTCCTGAACCTGTACTACGAGCTCATGGCCGTGCTCCGCACCGAGCGGGACTTCGAGGACCTCGCCAACGCCTATCTCGCCCGCGCCGCCGCGCAGGGCGTGCGGCACGCGGAGATCTTCTTCGACCCGCAGGCCCATATCGCCCGGGGCGTCGACATGGGCACGGTGGTGGAAGGGCTGTGGCGGGCGCTCGGCAGCAGCGACGCGAACCACGGCGTCTCCACCCAGCTGATTCTCTGCTTCCTGCGGGACGAGTCCGCCGAGTCGGCCCTGGAGACGCTGGAGGCCGCGAAGCCGTACCTCGACCGGATCGTCGGCATCGGCCTCGACTCGGCCGAGGTCGGGCACCCGCCGGTGAAGTTCCGCGAGGTGTACGAGGCCGCCGCCGCGCTCGGTCTGCGGCGCGTGGCGCACGCCGGTGAGGAGGGGCCGCCGGAGTACATCACCGAGGCGCTGGACATCCTCGGCGTCGAGCGGATCGACCACGGGCTGCGGTGCATGGAGTCCCCCGAGCTGGTCGAGCGGCTCGTCCGCGACCGCGTCCCGCTGACCCTGTGCCCGCTCTCCAACGTCCGGCTCCGCACGGTCGACGTCCTCGGCGACCACCCGCTGCCGGCCATGCTCGACGCCGGGCTGCTGTGCACGGTCAACTCCGACGACCCGGCCTACTTCGGCGGGTACGCGGGCGACAACTTCGACGCGGTGCGCTTGGCGCTGGGCCTGAGCGAGGGTCGGCTGCGGGAGCTGGCCCGGAATTCCTTCGTCGCGTCCTTCCTGGAGCACGACGAGGAGCGGCGGGCGCGGTATCTCGCCGAGGTGGAGGCGTACGAGTTCTCGTAGGTGAGAAATGATGCTGCGGGCCGGTGGGGGCTGGTCGCGCCCACGCGGCGGAGCCGCAGATCGATACAGCCCCGCGCCCCTAAAGGGGCGCGATGCCCGCCGTGTCGTAGGCGCGTTGCGTCGGGACAGCCGGGGCCTCGACGGTGATCTCGACGACCGGTTGCAGCAGGCGTCGCCCGCCGGTGTGCAGGGCGACCGCCGTCATCGGTACCGCCACCACCAGTAGGCCCACGGCGAGGACCAGGCCCATGACCGGGAAGCCGGCCTGCGCTGCCAGCAGGCTGCCGGTCAGCGGGCCCGCCGCCGTGCCGAGGGAGGACGCGGAGCCGACCAGGACCGCCCAGCGGCCGCGCGGGTCGAGGGAGGCGGCGAGGCCGATGACGTACGACAGGACGATCGGGTAGATCGTGTTCCACGCGATCTCGCCGCTCGCGAAGGTCGCCAGGTCGGTCGCGGACGCGCTGAGCGCGATGCAGGCCGAGATCAGCACCGTACCCGCGCCGATGGGCAGCGCGAGGCCGAGCCGCGGTCCGAGCGCGCCCGCGCCCACGACGCCCAGCAGTCCCGCGCCGAGCGCCACCGCGAAGACCGCGCCGACCGTGGTCTCGGAGAGGTGCGCCTGGGTGAGGCCGATGCGGCCGCTGACGCCCCAGAGGGAGTTCTGGGCGAGGGACCAGCACAACAGGGTGGCGGCGAGGACCAGCCCCGAGCGGAGGTGGGGGAGCGGGGCTGTCGTGTGCCGGGTCTGCGGGGCGGTCGTACGGACCGGGAGACGGCCCGTCAGGGGCCAGACCGCGAGAGCGGTGAGGGCGATCGCGGCCAGGGGCCGGCCGTGCCCGGCGCCGAGGTGCGGGACCGTCAGATAGACCGTGCCCGCGAGCGCGGAGACGCTCAGCAGGCCCAGGGTGGTCAACCGGTGCGGATCCTGCCGGCCGGCGATCCCGGTGGCGGCCACCGTCGTCGCCGTACCGGAGCCGAAGCCGCCGACCAGCGCGCCCGCGACGACGGCCGGGACGCAGGTGGTGAGGGCCGCGGTGCCGTAGCCGAGGACGGCGAGGGTGAGGCCGATACGGGCGAGTGTGCGGGGGCCGACGCGGTCGACGCGGGAGGCGAGCAGGAAGCCCGCCGCCGCCGAACTCAGCAGCAGCGCACTGCCGATGGCACCCGCCTGCGTGGCGGTGAGCGGAAGCCCCGAGTCGAGCCTGCCGACGGTGGTCGGGAGGAGGTACGGGGCGAGGTACCCGGCCGTGAAAAGGGCAACGAGGGGCCAGGGCGTGGTGGTGCGGGCGAACACGGGCGTTCCCAGGGCATGCGAAAGAAGCGGCTCAAAAAGGGGATTGGGCGACGACCGTCGACGGACAGGAACGCGCGGCCAATTTGTATCAAGCACGCGGTTGCAGAAAAAGAGTGGGGGGTGTGATGTGGGGCACGTTGTGTTTGGGGTGGAGGGGGTCGGGTACACGAGGCCGATTTCTATCCGCTGCGGCGCCGGCCCGTCCGGCGCGTGATGTTTTTCGCCCCCGCCGCCCCTTCCCGTCCCATCCCCGGGGGCGGAGCCCCCGGGGATGGGACGGGAAGGGGCGGCGGGGGCGAGACCAACCGACGTCAACGCCACTGCGCCGCCCCGCCGGCCGCAGGCGCCACCGCCTCGATCTTGCCCCTGATCTCCCGCATCACCGCGACGATCTGCGCCTCGTGCTCCGGCGTCAGCCGGACCACCGGTACCGAGCAGCTGATGGCGTCCTGGGCGGGGGAGTCGTAGCGCAGCGCGAAGCCGAAGCCGACGATGCCGAGGACGCCCTCCTCGCGGTCGATCGAGTAGCCGCGCGCCCGCACCTCGGTGAGGTCCTCCAGGAGGGACTCCCGGGTGGTGCGGGTGTTGGGGGTGAGTGCCTCGTACGGCCCCTCGGGCAGCTCGGCGTCGGGCCGCTCGGCCAGCAGCGCCTTGCCCAGCGCGCCCACGTGGGCCGGCAGTCGCCGTCCGACCCGGCTGATGGTCCGCAGGTACTCGTGCGACTCGCGCGTCGCCAGATACGCCACGCCCCGGCCGTCCAGACGCCCCATGTGGATCGTCTCGCCGAGCGCCTGGGACGCCTCGTCGAGATACGGGCGTACGACGCGCACACACGGGTCGGAGTCGAGGTAGCTCGTGCCGGTGAGCAGGGCGTGGATGCCGATGCCGTAGAGGGAGCCGGTGACGTCGGTGCGGACCCAGCCGCGCGTGATCAGGGTCTGGAGCAGCGCGTACATGGAGCTGCGCGGCACGCCCAGCTCGTCCGCGAGCTCCTGGAGGCGGGCCGGGCGGTCGCCGCGTGCGGCCAGTACTTCCAGCAGCTCGACCGTGCGCGCCGCGGACTTCACCTCGCGGACGCCACCCGCCTCCGGGCGGACGCCCCCTGTCTCTGACATGTGCCGATCGTAATCCGGACCGGCCGACCCATTGACGGTCGCGGTTCGCATATCTAATCTCCATCTTCATACGTAGATAACGTCTACATAGGGAGATGAACGAGGGTGAGCCTCGTAACGGACACGGCCCGGCGACTGCGGGAGGGCATGGCGAGCGGTGTGCTGTCGTTCCCGCTGACCAGCTTCCACGACGACGGCTCGCTCGACCCGGACGGCTTCCGCGCGCATGTCGCGGCCCAGATCGCCACCGCCCCCGGCGCCGTCTTCCCCGCCTGCGGGACCGGCGAGTTCTTCTCGCTGGACGAGGACGAGTACCGGCAGGTCGTGACGATCGCGGTCGAGGAGGCCGGCGGGCGCGTGCCCGTCGTCGCCGGGATCGGATACGGCTGGGCGCAGGCCGTCCGCTTCGCCCGCATCGCCGAGGAGGCCGGCGCCGACGCGCTTCTCGTGCTGCCGCACTACCTGGTCGCCGCCCCGCAGGACGGGCTGGTCGCCCAGCTGGAGCAGATCGCCTCGAGGACCCGGCTGCCGCTGATCGCCTACCAGCGCGGCCAAGTCGCCTTCACGGCAGCCTCGTTGAAGCGCATCGCCGCCATCCCCGGCGTCATCGGCCTCAAGGACGGTCACAGCGACCTCGACCGGCTGCAACGCCTCACGCTCGCCGCCCCCGAGGGCTTCCTGTTCTTCAACGGCGCCTCCACCGCCGAGGTCCAGGCCCGCGCCTACGCCACCGTCGGCATCCCCGCCTACTCCTCCGCCGTCCACGCCTTCGCCCCCGAGATCGCGAACGCCTTCTTCGGCGCGCTGAAGGACGGCGACGACGGCACGGTCGAGAAGCTGCTGCGCGACTTCTACGTCCCGCTCGTCGAACTCCGCGACCGGGTCCCCGGATACGCCGTGTCACTGGTGAAGGCGGCGGCCCGGCTGCGCGGCCGTCCGGTGGGACCCGTACGCGCCCCGCTCACCGATCCGTCGGCCGCCGACCTGGCCGACCTCAAGCTGCTGCTGTCCACCGGACTCGACCTCGTAGGAGCCTCCCTGTGAACCTCACCATCACGGACGTACGGCTGACGCCGATCCTGGTCGCCGACCCGCCGCTGCTGAACACGCAGGGCGTCCACCAGCCCTACACGCCCCGGCTGATCGTCGAGGTCGTGACGGCGGACGGGATCACGGGTGTCGGCGAGACGTACGGCGACACCAAGTACCTGGAGCTGGCGCGGCCGTTCGCCCAGAAGCTCGTCGGCCGCCAAGTGTCCGATCTGAACGGCCTGTTCGTCGTCGCGGACGAGGTGGCCGTCGACAGCTCCCGCGTCTCCGGCCAGGTCGACGTCGGTGGGCTGCGCGGCGTCCAGACCGCCGACAAGCTGCGGCTGTCCGTCGTCTCCGGCTTCGAGGTCGCCTGCCTCGACGCGCTGGGCAAGGCGCTCGGGCTGCCCGTGCACGCGCTGCTCGGCGGGAAGCTGCGGGACGCGGTCGAGTACAGCGCGTACCTCTTCTACAAGTGGGCCGACCATCCGGAGGGCGTGGCCTGCGAGAAGGACGACTGGGGTGCGGCCGTCGACCCGGCCGGGGTCGTGGAGCAGGCGCGGCTGTTCAAGGAGCGGTACGGCTTCACGTCCTTCAAGCTCAAGGGCGGTGTCTTCCCGCCGGACGAGGAGATCGCGGCCGTACGGGCGCTGGCCGAGGCGTTCCCCGGACATCCCCTCCGTCTCGACCCCAACGGCGCCTGGAGCGTGGAGACTTCGCTGAAGGTCGCCAAGGAGATCGGGGACGTCCTCGAGTACCTGGAGGACCCGGCCCTCGGTACGCCCGCCATGGCCGAGGTCTCCGCCGCCACCGACGTGCCGCTCGCCACCAACATGTGCGTGACGACCTTCGCCGAGATCAAGGAGGCGTTCACGAAGGACGCCGTCCAGGTCGTCCTCTCCGACCACCACTACTGGGGCGGGCTGCGCAACACCCAGCAACTCGCCGCGATCTGCCGCACGTTCGGCGTCGGCATCTCCATGCACTCCAACACCCACCTGGGCATTTCGCTCGCCGCCATGACCCACGTGGCGTCCACCGTCCCCAACCTCCACCACGCCTGCGACTCCCACTACCCCTGGCAGTCGGAGGACGTCCTCACCGAGCGGCTCACCTTCGAGAACGGGGCCGTGCAGGTCTCCGACGCGCCCGGCCTCGGCGTCGAACTCGACCGCGAGAAGCTGCAGTTCCTGCACCGGCGGTGGCTCGACGACGACGGTGCGCTGCGTGAGCGGGACGACGCGGCCGCCATGCGGGTCGCCGAGCCGGGGTGGGTGACGCCGGCCGTGCCTCGCTGGTAGCCGTCAGTCCCCCCACACATCCGCAACCAACAGTTGAGGAACCCCATCGGCGAGCAACCACCTCCGCGAGAGCGGCGGCGGTTTAGCCGCACAAAGGAGTGCCGCTCGTGTCTGCAGTCGTCCCCGAAATACACCCGCCCGCCGTCCAGTCCGCCATCCGCAAGATCTTCCGCCGCGTCGTCCCGCTGTTCTTCGTCATGTTCGTCGCGAACTACATGGACCGCGTCAACCTGGGCTTCGCGCAAGACGAGTTGAGGGCCGACGTCGGCCTCTCGGCCGCCGCGTTCGGCCTCGGCGCCGGCATCTTCTTCATCGCGTACGCCATCTTCGAAGTCCCCTCCAACATGCTGATGGAGCGCTTCGGGGCCAAGGTCTGGCTCACCCGGATCATGATCACCTGGGGGATCGTCGCCACCGCGATGGCCTTCGTGAACAGCGTGGAGACGTTCTACGCGCTGCGCTTCCTGCTGGGGGTGGCCGAGGCGGGCTTCTTCCCGGCCGTCATCTACTACTTCTCCCGCTGGCTTCCCGACTCCCACCGCGGCCGTGCCACCTCCATCTTCCTGATGGGCTCCGGCACGGCGACGGTGATCGTCGGCCCGATCTCGGGCGCCCTGCTCGAGATGCACGGCGTCTGGGGCCACTCCGGCTGGCAGTGGATGTTCTTCATCGAGGGCATCTTCTCCGTCGTCCTCGGCTTCGTCGTCTACCGCTTCCTCGACTCCGGTATCGAGTCGGCCACTTGGCTGACGGAGGAGGAGAAGCGGGAGCTGGTCGCGACCATCGACGCCGAGCAGGACGCGCGCCCCACCGCCGACACGCGTGTCTCCCGCTGGAAGCTGCTCGCCGATCCCCAGATGCTCCTCTTCCTGTGGATCTACTTCGCGATCAACGTCGCCCTGTACGCGGTCACCTTCTGGCTGCCCTCGATCGTGGACGACATCGGCGGGCTCAGCTCCTTCCAGGTGGGGCTGCTGACGTCGGTGCCGTGGCTGTGCGCGATCGCCGCGGTGTTCGTCAGCGGGCGGCTCTCGGACCGCATCGGCAAGCGGCGTCCGATCCTGATGGCGTTGCTCGTCCTCGGCGGCTGCGGCACCCTGCTCGCCGTGTTCGTGTCGCCGTGGGCGGGGCTGGGCGCGCTGTGCCTGGCCGCGATGGGCTTCAAGCCGGCCTCGCCGATCTTCTGGACGATCCCGCAGAGCTACCTCGATGCCAGGGCCGCGGCACCCGGGATCGCTCTGATCAACTCCATCGGCAACCTGGGCGGCTTCGTCGCTCCCACCGCCTTCGGGCTCATCGAGGACGCGACCGGTTCGACGAAGGGCGGGCTGGTCGGCCTGACCGTCGTCGGCTTCCTGGCCGCTCTCAGTGTGCTGTTCGTACGCGGCGGCGGGCGCAACGACCGGATCCGGTCACGCCCGGCGAAGGCCCCGGCGGCCGCTCCGGCACCGAAGGCGACCCCGGGCGCGGCCCGCACGGCAGGTCACGGGCCTGCGACAGCCTGACGTGACGGGCGGGTCGGACGTGAGCGCCGCCCTGTTGTCGGTGGTGTGGTGCAGACTGGCCTGATCGGCACCACGTCAGGGAGCGCACCGTGACCGCGTCCAACGCGTCCACCGGAAAGGGACCGTCGTACAAAGGAAAGGCCGGGCAGTGTCAGGCCCAGGTCGACCCCTTGGCTGCGGTGCGCGCACCGGACGACTCGCGCTGGGACGTCTATCTCACGGGCCCCGTCTTCCTCGACATCATCTTCACCGGGCTCGACTCCGCCCCGGTGCGCGGGACCGAGTCCTGGGCACGCGGGATGGGGTCGAGCCCCGGCGGTGTGGCGAACATGGCGACCGCGCTGGCCCGGCTGGGTCTGCGCACCTCACTGGCCTCGGCCTTCGGCGACGACCACTACGGCGACTACTGCTGGGACGCGCTGGAACAGGGCGAGGGCATCGACCTCTCGCCCTCCCGCAGGGTCCCCGGCTGGCACTCCCCGGTCACCGTCTCCATGGCGTACGAGGGCGAGCGCACGATGGTCTCCCACGGCCACGAGCCGCCCCCGGAAGGGCCCGCGTCCCACTACTCCCCCCACGCGCGTGCCGCCATCGCCTCTCTCACACCGGGCAAGCGCGCGCCCTGGGTCACCCAGGCCGCGAGCAGGGGCACCCGGATCTTCGCCGACGTCGGCTGGGACGACACCGGGGCGTGGGACCTGGCCGGGCTCGCCGACCTCGAACACTGCGAGGCGTTCCTGCCGAACGCGGAGGAGGCGATGCGGTACACGGGGGCCACGTGTCCCCGTGCTGCCGCACACGCCCTCACCGATCACGTACCGCTCGCCGTCGTCACCCTCGGTGCGGAGGGGGCGTACGCGGTGGACCGGCGGACGGGGGAGACGGCCGAGGTCCCCGCGATCGAGGTGGAGGCACTGGATCCGACGGGGGCGGGGGACGTCTTCGTGGCGGGCTTCGTCACGGGCACGCTCGCGGGGTGGCCGCTGGCGGACCGGCTGGCGTTCGCGGGCCTGACGGCGGCGCTGTCGGTGCAGGAGTTCGGAGGGTCCCTGTCCGCCCCCGGGTGGTCCGAGATCGGGGCGTGGTGGCGCAAGGTGCAGTCGGTGGACGGCCAGGATCCGATGGCCCTGCAGCGGTACGGGTTCCTGGCGGGGCTGGTGCCGGAGGCGGCGGCGAGACCGTGGCCGTTGCGGAGGGCGGTGCCGACGATCGGGTTCGGGCGGTCGGCGTGAGTGCGGGGGCGCCGTCCCTGAGAGCGCAGCCCCAGGAGCCTCAGCCCGCGGCGACCGTCAGCCGGACAACCCCGTCAGGCCCCGCCACCAGCACCGGCGTCCCCGCCCCGCCGAGATCCCGTACGGCAGCCAGATCCTCCGCGGAAGCCGACGCAGCCTCGGTGACAACCGCCGCCGCCTCCAACGACTTCGCCCCGGACGCCACAGCCATGGCCACCGCGGTCCGCAGAGCACTCAGCTTCAGCGAGTCGAGGGCAACGGTGCCCGCGACGTACGTACGGCCGGTCTCGTCCCGCACGGCCGCCCCCTCGGGCACACCATTGCGCGCCCGCGCGGAACGGGCCAGGGTGACGATCTTGCGGTCCTCGGGGTCAAGCGCGTTGCTGTCGGTCATGCCCTGAGCATACGAAGAACCGGACCGCTCACCCCGCCACGGGGTACATCGCCCCCCGCCGCCCCTCCGGCGACGCCAGCCACTCCAGCTTCGCCGCCGTGTTCGCCTCGTCCAGCGGCGTGTGGAGAACAACCGTCAGATCGGGCCGCGCCGGCACCTTCATCGCCGTGGACTCGACGCACAGCAGCCCGACCAGCGGATGGTCGAGCTCCTTGCGGATCACCCCGGCGTCCTGGATGTCCCGCCGCTCCCACAACGCGGTGAACTCCGAGCTCTCCGCGTGCAGCCGGGCCAGGACCTCCTGGTAGCCCTCGTCGTCCGGGCGGGCCGAGCACGCCGCCCGGAACTGGGCGACCACCGTGCACGCGTTCCGCTCCCAGCTGTGCGAGCGCGAGCGGTACAGCGGATCGGTGAAGAAGTCGACGATGCAGTTCTGCGAGTTCTCCGGACGCATCCCGAGCACCCACCCGGCGGCGTCGTTGTACATCACGCAGTTGTAGTACGTGTCCATGATGTGCGCCGGATACGGCAACCACGCGTCGATCAGCCGCCGCAGCCCCTCACAGCCGTGGTCCGCCGCCGGTTCGGGGGCCGGCGGGTTCAGCCCGGCGAGGACGTACAGATGCCGCCGCTCGGCGTTGCTGAGCCGCAGCACGCGCGCGACGGCGTCGATGACCTGCGGGGACACGGAGATGTCCCGCCCCTGCTCCAGCCACTGGTACCAGGAGGCACCCACCCCGGCGAGTACGGCGACCTCCTCGCGCCGCAGCCCGGGCGTCCGGCGCCGCGCACCGCCGTCGGGGAGACCGGCCTCGGCCGGCGAGACCCGGGCCCGCCGGCTCATCAGGAACTCGCGCAGCTCCCGCAGCCGGTGCGCCTTGCCCGCATCGGTCTCGATCACGTCCGCCACGAACTCCCCCTGTTCACCGTCCGGCCGTCGACCCGGCCCGGCGTTCCGACCGCCTGCCTGGTGGTGCCACCACCAGCACAACTTCCCGCTCCCCACGGCTATTCCGAAGCCAGCAGGCTCTTGCGCATGGCGATCGACACCGACCCCACCACACCCTCGGCCCACCCGCTCGACACCCCCCGGCTGTCGACGCGCGACAAGCTCGTCCTGTTCGTCCTGTGCGCCGCCCAGTTCATGGTCGCGCTCGACTTCTCCGTCCTGAACGTCGCTCTGCCCGTCCTCGGCCCGGACCTCGGCATGAGTCGGTCCGCCCTCCAGTGGGCGGTCACGGCGTTCGCGCTGCCGTCCGGCGGATTCCTGCTGCTCTTCGGCCGCATCGGCGACCTGTACGGCCGTAGGAAACTGTTCCTCACCGGGCTCGCCCTGTTCGGCGCGGCCTCGCTGCTCGCGACGTTCGCCTGGGACCCGGCGTCGTTCCTGACCGGACGCGCCCTGCAGGGCCTCGGCGCGGCGGCGATCGTGCCGACCGGCATGTCCCTGCTGACGACGACCTTCCCGGAGGGCCCGGCCCGCGACCGCGCTCTCGGCATCTCGGGCACCCTGCTCTCGCTCGGCTTCACGGTCGGCATGGTGGCCGGCGGCGTCCTGACCGACGTGTTCGGCTGGCGCTCCACGATGGGCCTGCTCACCCTGTTCGCCCTGATCGTCCTGCCCCTGGCCCCCGGCCTGCTCCCCGAGTCCCGCACCCCGGAACGCCCCCGCCTGGACGTGCCCGGCGCGGTCACCGTCACCGGCGGTCTGCTGTCCCTGATCTACGCCCTGTCGACGGCGGCCGACCACGGCTTCGCCCGCCCGGACGTGATCACGACCCTGATCGCGGGCCTCTCCCTCCTCGCCACCTTCGGCTACGTCGAGTCGCGCACCGCCCAGCCCCTGGTCTCCCTGCCGATGCTGCGCCGCCGCACGGTGGCGTGGGGCAACCTGGGCGGTCTGGTCACCTTCTCGATGATGTCGACGGTCGTCTTCGCGCTGACCCTGTACCTGCAGGAGGTCCTGCACCTGTCGGCCTTCGAGACGGGCCTCGTCTTCGGTGTGCAGGGCGTACTGTCCGCGGTCGCGGGCACCTACGCCCCGAAGATCATCGGCCGTATCGGCGCCCGCCGCACCCTGGTCGGCTCGCTCGTCGGCCAGGGCGCCCTGGGCGCGGCCCTGCTCGGCCTCAACACCCACACCTGGTCGGTCTGGCTCGCCACGGCCGCCGTCTCCCTGGCCAGCATGTGCCACCTCGGCGCGATCATCTCCTACGGCCTGACCGTCACCTCCGGCGTCCCTGACGAGGAACAGGGCCTGGCCACCGGCCTGGTCACCTCGACCCAGCAGGTCGGGCTCACCGTCGGCATCCCGCTGCTCGGCGTCCTGGCGACGACGTCGGGCGACCTGATGTCCGGCGTCCACACGGTCCTGGCGCTCGACTCGGCGATCGTCCTGGCGGCGGCGGTGCTGATCGCGGTGGGGCTGCGCGTCGGCCGGCCCTCAGGGACGGTCGAGGCGCAGCCGGTCGGCGCGCGGTAGACCGGCCACCACCAGGTCGTACGAGTCCTCGACGAGCTCCCGGACCAGCCGGTCCGGGAGCTCTCCGTCGACCGTCACCGTGTTCCAGTGGCGCTTGTTCATGTGGTAGCCGGGGATGATCGACCCCGGGTGCTCGCCGCGCAGCCGGATCGCGTCCTCCGGGACGCACTTCAGGTTGACCGTCAGGGGGCGGTTGTCCAGCCAGGACAGGGCGAACATCTTGCCCAGCACCTTGAAGACCGAGATCTCCGGCGAGAAGGGAAAGTCCTCCACCGCCGCGTTGAAGGACAGACAGAAGTCGCGCAGCTCCTGCGGGGTCACTCCTCTTTCGCCTCCTCGTGCGGGGAATCCGCCGGACCCACCGGCTCCACGAGCACAGTCACGATCTTGTTCCGGCGGCCTGCCGCGGCCTCCGCGGTCAGCCGCAGCGCCCGCCCGTCCGGGAGTTCCACGACGGAGGAGGCGCCGGCGATGGGCACCCGGCCCAGCGCCTTGGCGAGCAGCCCGCCGACGGTCTCCACGTCCTCGTCGTCGTACTCGTCCAGGCCGTACAGCTCGCCGAGGTCGGTGATGTCGAGGCGGGCGGTGACCCGGTGGCGGTCCTCGCCGAGGTCCTCCACGGGCGGGAGTTCACGGTCGTACTCATCGGTGATCTCGCCGACGATCTCCTCGAGGATGTCCTCGATGGTGACGATGCCGGCCGTGCCGCCGTACTCGTCGATGACGACGGCGACGTGGTTGCGGTCCTGCTGCATCTCGCGGAGCAGATCGCCGGCGTTCTTGGTGTCGGGGACGAAGGCGGCGGGCCGCATGGCCGTCGAGACGAGCTCGCTCTCCGCGTCCCGGCTGATGTGCGTCTTGCGGGCCAGGTCCTTCAGATACACGATCCCGACGATGTCGTCCTCGCTCTCACCGGAGACCGGGATGCGCGAGAAGCCGGAGCGCAGGGCGAGGGTGAGGGCCTGACGGATCGTCTTGTAGCGCTCGATGACGACGAGGTCGGTCCGCGGGACCATGACCTCCCGGACGAGCGTGTCGCCCAGCTCGAAGACCGAGTGCACCATCCGGCGCTCCTCGTCCTCGATCAGGGACTCCTTCTCCGCGAGGTCGACCAGCGCGCGCAGCTCCGCCTCGGAGGCGAAGGGGCCGCGACGGAAGCCCTTGCCGGGGGTGAGGGCGTTGCCGATGAGGATCAGCAGGGGCGGGATCGGGCCCATGATCCTCGCCAGCGGGACCAGGATGTACGCCGCCGCGGTCGCCGTGTTGAGCGGGTGCTGGCGGCCGATGGTGCGCGGGGAGACCCCGACGGCGACGTACGACACGAGGACCATGACGCCGATCGCGACCAGCAGGGCGCGGGTGGTGCCGGCGAACTCCTGCAGACAGGCGTAGGTGACGAGGGCGGCCGCCGCCATCTCACAGGCGACGCGGACCAGCAGCGCCACGTTGAGATAGCGGGTCGGGTCGGCGGCGATCTGGGCGAGCTTCGCGCTGCCGCGGCGGCCGGTGCGTACGGCCTCCTCGGCGCGGAAGCTGGAGACGCGCGCGAGGCCCGCCTCCGCGCAGGCGGCGAGCCACGCGACGACGACCAGGGCGATCGCGCCGGAGACGAGGGGGAGGCTCATGACACGGTCGGGGCCGGGGACGGGCCGGTGTGGCCCTTCTCCGCACGCCAGCCGTCCACGATGGCGGCCTGCAGACCGAACATCTCGGCCTTCTCGTCGGGCTCCTCGTGGTCGTACCCGAGGAGGTGCAGCACACCGTGGACGGCGAGCAGTTGGAGCTCCTCGTCCATGGAGTGCTGCGTCGGCGCTTCCTCACCCTGCTTCTTGGCGACCTCGGGGCACAGCACGATGTCACCGAGGAGCCCCTGCGGGGGCTCCTCGTCGTCCTTCGACGGCGGCCGCAGCTCGTCCATCGGGAAGGACATGACATCGGTCGGACCGGGCAGGTCCATCCACTGGATGTGCAACTGCTCCATGGCGTCGGCGTCCACGACGATCACCGAGAGCTCGGAGAGCGGGTGGATGCGCATCCGCGCGAGGGCGTAGCGGGCGATGTCGAGGATCGCCTGCTCGTCGACCTCGGTTCCGGACTCGTTGTTGACGTCGATCGACATGGTTGTGCTGGTCTACTTCCGCTTGTTACGGGCGCCCTTGTGGGTGCCGTTCTCCGTACCGTTCTCGCTGTCGTACTTCTCGTACGCGTCGACGATACGGCCGACCAGCTTGTGCCGTACGACATCGTGGGACGTGAGGCGCGAGAAGTGGACGTCGTCCAGGCCCTCCAGGATGTCCTGGACCTGACGCAGGCCGGACTTCGTGCCGGTCGGCAGATCGACCTGGGTGACGTCACCCGTGACGACGACCTTCGAGTCGAAGCCGAGCCTCGTCAGGAACATCTTCATCTGCTCGGCGCTCGTGTTCTGGGCCTCGTCCAGGATGATGAAGGCGTCGTTGAGGGTGTTGTGGGTCAACAGGTAGTCCTGCGTGACGTACAGCGAGTCCTCGGCCGCCACCTGGATGCAGACGGTCTCCTCCCGGCCCGCGGGCTCGATGCTGTCGATGTACCGCATCGGGCGTCCGCCGCCTCCGGCCGCGTGGTACGTGTCGCGCTTGCGGGTGAGGCGGAAGGGTTCGATGCCTTCGGGGAGGCGGATGTCGACGATGTGGGCGTCGCGGCGGTGGTGAACGTCGCGGCCCTTGGCCCTCCCTGGCGTCCGCCCCTTGGCAGCTCGGCGGCTGGCGTAGGCGACACCTCCCAGTGACTGGACCAGGGCGATGACGTCGTCACGGAGCAGGATTGAAGTCGTCGAGTACTGGATACGGCACGTGCGGTCCTTTTGAGTGACTGGGCCGCCGTCTGTGTCGAGGAGCCCCTGAAGTACGGCGAGCCGTACCTCGGCGGAGTTGTAGAGGTAGTCGTCCGGCACGAACTTGGAGTACGACTTGCTGCCGAGCAGATCCAACGTACGCAGCGCTTGCTTGAGAGGGTGCGTCAGCACGCCTCCCTCAGCGTCGCGGGATGTCGGCATACGGTTGATGTGGTAGTTGTAGCCGCCACGCGACCGCACCTTGACGCCGGGCACTGCCGTCTCCAGTGCCGAGACCAACTCCGGGTCGGCCGTGGTGAACGAAGGAGTACGGCGCCCCGAGACGCAGCCGTCGCCTAGTAGCAGCCCCAGCGCGTACGGGTCCAGCGGAACCTCACGCTCGGGGAAGCAGACCGGCGCCGTGAGCATGGGCAGCTCGTACCGGCGATAGTGCGCCGCCCGCAGGTTGCCGATCATCTCCTGGGTCTCCAGGACGCGCCATGGCTTGTCGCGGCGCTTGTCGTCGCGCGTCCTGACCGTCCACAGGTGCTCACCACAGCACAGGGTCCAGGCGCCGTCCTGGGCCGTGACGCGATAGACGTCCTTCTCGCCCTGCGGGTAGACGCCCAGTACCGGGGTCGGCTCACCATTCGAGCCGATGACCAGGTCACCGACCTGGAGGTCACCGATGGGCCGCCAACCGTCCGGGGTCAGGACGCTGGTGAAGAGCGGCATCGCGCGACCCCGCATATACGCCAGCGGCGCCACCTCAATCGTCCCCGCCGCCATCAACCGCGGAATCGAGTCAGGATCCAGCATGTCGTGCAGCGCGTCGTACAGAGGCCGCAGATACGGGTCGATCTTCTCGTACAGCGTGCCGGGCAGGAATCCCAGTCGCTCGCCGGCTTCCACCGCCGGCCGGGTCAGGATGATGCGGTTGACCTGCTTGGACTGCAGGGCCTGTACCGCCTTGGCCATGGCGAGGTAGGTCTTGCCGGTACCGGCGGGACCGATGCCGAAGACGATCGTGTGCTTGTCGATCGCGTCGACGTACCGCTTCTGGTTGAGGGTCTTGGGGCGGATCGTGCGGCCGCGCGAGGAGAGGATGTTCTGGGTGAGCACCTCGGCCGGGGTCTCCTCGCCGTCACCCTCGCCGTTTTCACTTGCTCTGAGCATGGCGATAGAGCGTTCCACTCCGT
Source organism: Streptomyces fulvoviolaceus (assembly GCF_000718165.1). Classification (GTDB taxonomy): domain Bacteria; phylum Actinomycetota; class Actinomycetes; order Streptomycetales; family Streptomycetaceae; genus Streptomyces; species Streptomyces fulvoviolaceus. The sequence continues at coordinate 146,865 of NZ_JOEY01000013.1, forward strand.
CCTCCGTCATCGGCTGCCCGGTGCGGAGCACCAGCATCATCTCGTCGAACAGGCGCTGGATGAGGGCGACCTCCGCGGCGTCGCCGACTGCGCTGATCTCATTGCCCCGGACGTGGATGTCGGCTGCCGGGAAGGCCTTTTCGATGACGCGCAGCAGGGAGTCGCCGGACCCCAGCACCGTGACCATGGGGTGCTGGGCGGGGACGGTGAACTGTGCTCTCGCCTGCCCCTGCGCGGGGGTGTGACCTGTCGGTGTCTGAGTCATGGGCCGGCGCTGTAGGCCTGCGGTTCCTCCTCGTCAGGGCCGCACAGGTGAAGGCGGCCTCGCGAGTTCCAGGGTACGACGGTGCACTGACAACGCCGTAGGCCTTTTCGGTGTCCCGGTCTTTCCTGCGTTGCGCAGGTTTCGAGGGGGAAAGGCTTCGAGCCTGAACCGGCAGGAGTGTGCTGATGCGATACCGCCGGTAACACATGGCCGGAATACCCCCTTGCCGTTCTTCACACCACGCGCATCAATGGAACCGGTAATTCCGACGGACCGTCAGATTCCAGCATCGCGCAGCGCTCCGCACCCGCTCGCGAAGACTGGCCGTTCGTCGGCGTACCTCTCCCGTCCATCCCCACATGGCAGTCCCCACCTCGGGAAGGAAACCGGAACCCATGAAAGGCAAACGGATAGGAACTGGTGCGGCACTGGCTGTCGGCACCCTCGCGGCCGCCGGGCTGGCGTTCGCACCCGCCGCTCTCGCCGTCACACCGGACACCGCGACGATCACCGCCGACTGCGGCAGCTTCGGCAGCGGCGAAGCCACCCTCACCGCCACTCAGGACGGCACCGCCGCCACCCTCACCGTCACCTCGGCGATCACCGCGCCGATCGCGCTGGCCGAGGACTCGATCTCCTCGACGCTCACCCTGGTGAACGCCGCCGGCGGCACCACCGCCTTCACCGGCACGGAGAACCCGGCCATCGCGGCGGGCGACCCCGTCACCGTCGGCCCGCTCGACGGCACCGTGGCCTCCGGCGACAGCCTGGAGGCGTACGGCGGCACGCTGCAGATCACCGTCCTCGGGATCACCGTCACCTGCACGGCGACCGGACCGCAGTCCCCGGGTCCGTTCGTGTTCGACTGAGCCGATCCCGCACTCAGGCGCCCCCGGACCGTCAACTTCCGCCGACAGGTGGAAGTTGACGGTCCATCAGATTTCCGTCGGGTTCCGCGGGTTCACAGCCTCGTCTCCATTGACTTCTCACGCAATCCCCACATCAATGCCCCCTGTCGGCGCAGACGAGCCGCTGCGCCCGCATCCCTCAGAGGGGGCCACTATGAGATCCAAGGGTTCTGGAAGCCGAAGACGCCGACTGGCCGCACTGCTCGGCGCGACCGCGCTCGCGGTCACCGCGGGGGGCGCGCTCGCCGCCCCGGCGGGAGCCGCCGCCAATGTGGACTTCGCCACGCACTGCATCCCGCCTGCCGTCGCGGGCATCCCGCCCATCGACGGCACCACCACCGCGATCATCACGGTGGACGACGCCACGCCCCAGGTCGGCGACACCGTCACCGTGACGTACACGGTGGTCACGCCCGCCGCGAGCAACCCCACCGCCATCAGCCTGCCGGCCGACATCATGACGCCGTCCGGCAAGGTCGCCCTCGGCGGAGCGCAGACCGGCGACGTGACGGTCGCCGGGCCGAAGAAGAACGACCCGGTGGCGGGCAACGCGCCGTTCCCGTCGTTCAGCATGACCGGCACCTTCACGGTCACCACCGCGGGCGCGATCACCCTCTCGCCCGGCGACTACAACATCCACACCAGCTACATCCTCGAACTGGACACCCCCTGCACGGTCACCAGCCCGCCCGCCCCGGTCTCCGAGACCATCACGGCGAGCGACGCACCCAATCCCAACACCCGTGCCATCCAGCTGGGTTCGGCCTCCGGCAACCCCGGTGACAGCGTGACCGTCACCGGCAGCAACTTCACCCCGGGTGCCACCGTCACCCTCGCCGGACGCTCCGGAACGAACCAGACCGGGGACACGGCCACCACGACCGCCGACGCCTCGGGCGCCATCAGCGGCTCGCTGACCCTCAACGACAAGACGACGACCGGCGTCGTGGCGTACGAGGGCGCGAGCTGGACCGACGACCTCGGTGCCGGCCCGGCCACCTACACCGTCATCGACAACACCCCCATCCCCGACAACGCCCAGAAGCTCACCACCACGGTGCACGCGGGCACCCTGTCCATGTCCCAGGCCGGGGACACCGTCGACCTGTCGGCGGTGGACTACGGCGAGGGCGGGGCATCGAGCGGTGATCTCAACACGGTGACCGTCCAGGACTTCCGCGGCGGACCCGCGGGCTGGTCCCTGACCGGCAAGGTCACCGACTTCACCGGTCCCGGCGCCAAGATCGATGCCGGGGCGCTCAGTTGGACCCCCGCCTGCGCCACCGAGGCGGGCAGCCCGAGCACCTGCCAGGCCGGTTCGGCGGGCACGGTCGGTTCCTCGGGAGCGACCCTCGCGTCCACCCCCAACGGCACGCTCACCGGCGGTGAGTTCACCGTGGACGCCCAACTCTCCCTGAACGTACCGGCGTTCACGCCTCCCGGCTCGTACTCCGGCGTTCTCACCCTCACGCTCAGCTGACCGTACGGGCGTCCGCACCCGCCCGTTCACCTCATCCCGCCGATGTCCGTGGGGGTCCGCACCCATGCGCAAGCTGTACGTCCTCCTGCTGGGCCTGCTGGCGAGCCTGCTCGCCGCGCCCGCACACGCCGCCGACAACGGCAGTTGGTCCGTCTACCCCATCTCCACGAAAGTCGCCACGCGCCCGTACTTCTACCTCTCTGCCGACCCCGGGCAGACCATCGAGGACAAGGTGGTCGTCGCCAACAAGACGGGGAAGCCACTGACCTTCCGGCTGTACGCGGCCGACGCCTACAACACCGCGCGCGACGGCGGGTTCGCCGTACGGACCCTCAAGGAGAAGCAGCGCGGAGTGGGAGTGTGGGCGAAGCCCGCGAAGGCCAGGGTCAAGGTTCCCGCACACGGCAAGGTCACTGTCCCCTTCACGCTCCGGGTGCCCGAGGGCGCCGAACCCGGCGACCATCCCGGCGCGTTGGTGGCGCTGGACGAGCGGATCGACCGGGGCGACGGCTCCGTCGCGCTCGGTGTGCAGCGGGCCGTCGCGGCCCGTGTCTACCTTCGGGTCGGCGGGCCCACGCTCCCGGCCGTCGCCGTCGAGGACGTCCGCGTCATCCACCACCAGCCCCTCGTCCCCGGCTTCGGCGACAGCACGGCGACGATCTCCTACACCCTGCACAACACCGGCAATGTCACCCTCGACCCGAAGGTGGAGCTGCGCGCGACGGGCCTTTTCGGCCGTACGCTCCTCGCCCGCGACCTCGCGAAGATCCCCTCCGAGCTGCTGCCCGGCCAGCGGGTGCGGCTCAGCGAGCCATGGCGGGGCGCCCCGCAGTTCGACTGGGGCGAGGTGACGCTGACGGCGAGCGCGAAGGACACCCGCGAGTCGGCGAGCGCGTCGTTCTTCGCGCTGCCGTGGCTGCTGGCGGCGGTCCTGGCCGTCGTCCTGGTGCTGGGGGTCGTGCTGCTGATCAGGGCGCGGCGGGCGCGAGCCGCGGCTAGGAGCGTGACCAGCGCGAACGACGCCCCGGCGGGGGAACCGCGGGAGGCGCTTCGCGTGTCGTCTCAAGCTCCGCGACGCTGATCCGGAGGAGTCCTGCCGGGTAGACCCGGGACTCCTCGCTCTTCTCGTCCCAACTCGCCTTGGAGAGCTCGACGAGCCAGCTCGTCTCGGAGAGCCGGAACACCTGGCGCCCGTGCTCCTCGTTGAAGAAGCCCCCGTCACGATGGCTCAGGCACAGCTCCCGGGCGCGCGCGACAGTCTGCTCGCGCCCGCCCTCCACGTGGATCTTCTTCTCGAGACGCCACTGGTGTTCGAGGCCGTAGTCCGCCTCGATGAGTACGTACCACTCACCGGACGTCCCCCCGCTCACACCGGCCCCCGTCTCAGAGCGCGTCCGGGCCGCGCTCGCCCGTCCGCACGCGTACGACGGTCTCGACGGGCAGCGCCCACACCTTGCCGTCGCCGATCTTCCCGGTCCGCGCGGCCTTGACGAGCGCGTCGATGACCGCGTCCGAGTCGGCGTCGTCGACGACGACCTCGATGCGGACCTTGGGGACCAGGTCGACCTGGTACTCGGCGCCGCGGTACACCTCGGTGTGGCCGCGCTGACGCCCGTAGCCACTGGCCTCGGTCACGGTCAGTCCGTGCACGCCCATCTCCTGGAGGGCGTTCTTGACCTCGTCGAGGCGGTACGGCTTGACGATCGCGGTGATGAGCTTCATGCCTGGCTCTTGACCTTCTGGGCGGAGGGGAGGGAGGACGCGCCGACCGGGGCACCGTGGCCCAGGACGCCGTGATCGTATGCCGTCTCGGCGTGCACCGTAAGGTCCAGGCCGGTCTGCTCCTGCTCCTCGCTCGCGCGGAAGCCCAGCGTCCTGTCGAGCAGCTTGCCGATCCCGTACGTCACCAGGAAGGCGTACGCCCCTACGGCGACCACGGCCACCAGCTGCTTGCCGAGCTGGGTGAGCCCGCCGCCGTAGAGGAGCCCCTCGGGGCCGCCGGTCATCTCCTTTGCCGCGAACACGCCGATCAGGACCGTGCCGACGATTCCGCCGACCAGGTGGACGCCGACGACGTCGAGCGAGTCGTCGTAGTTGAGCTTGAACTTCCAGCTCACGGCGTAGGAGCAGACGACACCCGCGGCGAGGCCGACGACGAGCGCGCCGAGGAGCGAGACCGAGCCGCAGGACGGGGTGATCGCGACCAGGCCCGCGACCGCGCCGGACGCCGCGCCCAGCGTGGTCGCGTGGCCGTCGCGCTTCTGCTCGACGAAGAGCCAGCCGAGCAGGCCGGTGCAGCCGGCGGCGAGGGTGTTGAGGAACGCGGCGGCGGCGAGGCCGTTGGCGCCGAGGGCCGAGCCGGCGTTGAAGCCGAACCAGCCGAACCAGAGGAGACCGGCGCCGATCATGACCATGGGGAGGTTGTGCGGGCGCATCGCGTCCTTCTTGAAGCCCAGCCGTGGGCCGAGGACCAGGCAGAGCGCGAGGCCGGAGGCGCCGGAGGTGATCTCGACGGGGAGGCCGCCCGCGAAGTCGAGTGCGCCGAGCCCGTCCAGGATCCAGCCACCCGGACCCCAGACCCAGTGGGTGACGGGAACGTATACGAGCAGGGCCCAGACCGGCACGAAGACCAGCCACGCGCCGAACTTCGCCCGGTCCGCGATCGCGCCGCTGATCAGCGCGGCTGTGATGATCGCGAAGGTGAGCTGGAAGGTGGCGAAGAGGAGGGTGGGGACGGTGCCCTGGACGCTGTCGGGGCCGAGGCCCGCCATGCCGGCGTGCTGGAGCCCGCCGATGAGCCCCCCGAAGGCGTCGTCGCCGAACGCGAGGGAGTAGCCGGCCGCCAGCCACACCACCGTGACCAGGGCGATCGACACGAAGCTCATCATCAGCATGTTGAGGACGCTCTTCGTGCGGACCATGCCGCCGTAGAACAGGGCGAGGCCCGGGGTCATCAGCAGGACCAGGGCGGTGGCGGCGAGCAGCCAGGCGGTGTCGCCGGTGTCGACGCTTGCGGCGGCGAGGATCACGGTCGTCTCCATCGAGGTGGGGGCTCGTCAGAGATTCACCGGCCCGCGTTTCCGGTTGCGCACGAGGGTGTTTCCACGAGGTTTCGTTGCGTGAGGGTTTCCGGAAGCTCACGGCGTCGCGGATGGGCGGACGCTTGTGCGGCGGGGCTCTGTGGATCAGGGAGAATGGGCGGCATGAGCGTTCGCAGCCAGTCATCCGAGCCGTCCGCGGCACCCCACCGCGCCGGCTTCGCCTGCTTCGTGGGCCGCCCCAACGCGGGCAAGTCCACCCTTACGAACGCTCTGGTCGGCCAGAAGGTGGCGATCACCGCGAACCAGCCGCAGACGACGCGGCACACGGTGCGGGGGATCGTGCACCGGCCGGACGCCCAGCTGATCCTGGTCGACACCCCTGGGCTGCACAAGCCGCGCACGCTGCTCGGCGAGCGGCTCAACGACATCGTCCGTACGACCTGGGCCGAGGTCGACGTGATCGGCTTCTGTCTGCCCGCGAACGAGAAGCTCGGTCCCGGTGACCGTTTCATCGCGAAGGAGCTGGCGTCGATCAAGAAGACGCCGAAGATCGCGATCGTCACGAAGACCGACCTGGTGGACTCGAAGACCCTGGCCGAGCAGCTGATCGCGATCGACCAGCTCGGCAAGGAGCTCGGCTTCGAGTGGGCCGAGATCGTGCCGGTGTCGGCGGTCAAGGACACGCAGGTGGACCTGCTGGCCGACCTGCTCGTACCGCTGCTGCCGGAGGGGCCGGCGCTGTACCCCGAGGGCGACCTCACCGACGAGCCCGAGCAGATCATGATCGCGGAGCTGATCCGGGAGGCCGCGCTGGAGGGTGTCCGCGACGAGCTTCCGCACTCCATCGCGGTCGTGGTGGAGGAGATGCTGCCTCGCGAGGACCGCCCCGCCGACAAGCCGCTCCTCGACATCCACGCCTTCGTCTACATCGAGCGGCCCAGCCAGAAGGGCATCATCATCGGCCCCAAGGGCAAGCGTCTGAAGGAGGTCGGGATCAAGTCGCGCAAGCAGATCGAGGCGCTGCTGGGTACGCCGGTGTTCCTGGACCTGCATGTGAAGGTGGCGAAGGACTGGCAGCGGGATCCTCGGCAGTTGCGGAAGCTTGGGTTCTGAGAGACCCCCGCTGTCGGCCTGAACGGCCTCATGGCTCGCTCAGTGACATGTCCTGCAAGCCCACCACCCGCAGCAGTTGCAGTCGCTCGTAGGACTCCGTGCCCGGGCGGGCCGTGTGGACGATCAGGAGCTGCTGGTGTTCGTGGCTGAGCAGGACCTCGCAGTCCAGTTCCAGTAGCCCCACCAGTGGATGCCGGAAGCGCTTCGTCGACGAGCGGCGCAACGCCACCTCGTGCTCGTCCCACAGACACGCGAACTCCTCGCTGGACGAAAGGAGTTCGGCCACCAGCGCGGCCGGTTCCGGGTCGTCGGGGCGGGCGGCTGTCACCGCGCGCAGGTTGGCCACCTGGGAGCGGGCGTGCTCGGCCAGGTCCTCGGGTGGGAACAACTCCCGCGCCGCCGGGTCAAGGAAGAAACGGCGGGTCAGGTTGCGCTCCCGGGGCGGGCGGGCGAACGCGTCCCCGGCCAGCGCCCTCGACATCGCGTTCTGCGCCAGGACGTCACCCATGTCGCTCACCACCTGTGCCGGGGTGTCGTGCAACCGGTCCAGGACCAGCAGCAGACCCGGACGTACGTGCGCCGACGGCGAATCGCGGCGCGGTGGCTCCTCGCCGGTCAGGTGGAACAGGTGGTCCCGTTCGTCGTCCGTCAGGCGCAGGGCGCGGGCCAGTGCCGTCAGCATCTGGCGGGACGGGCGCGGGCCCCGGGACTGTTCCAGGCGGGTGTAGTAGTCCACGGACATGCCCGCGAGCGACGCCACCTCCTCCCTCCGCAGGCCCGGTGTGCGGCGCCGGGGGCCCGACGCGAGGCCCACGTCGGACGGGTCCAGGCGGGCACGGCCACGGCGCAGGAAGTCGGCGAGTTCGGCTCGGTTCACCCCTCCAGCCTGCGGCACCCCGCCCGGCTTATCCAGGGACTGTCGATCCCCTGATCGGGAGGTCTCTCCCGCTCCCCGCGACCTCGTCCAAAGCTGGTCGCAACGAGAGGAGCAGAACATGCTGACGTTGGTGACGGGTGTGACAGGGCAGGTCGGTCGGCGCTTCGTACCGAGGCTGCTGGCACAGCGCCGGCCGGGGGAGCGGGTGCGGGTCCTGGTGCGGGACGAGGCCCGGGGAGAGCGGTTCGCCGAACTGGGCGCCGAGGTCGTGCTCGGGGACCTGCGGGACACGGAGACGCTCGGCAAGGCGGTCGCCGGAGTGGACGCGGTGGTGAACGTCGCGGCGGCCTTCCGCGGCGTGCCGGACGAGGAGGCGTGGGCCGTCAACCGGGACGCGGCCGTGGAGCTGGGCCGGGCGGCACTGGCTTCCGGCGTACGGCGTTTCGTGCAGGTCAGCACGGGGCTGGTGTACGGCCTCGGGCGTGGCCGCCCGCTGACCGAGGAGGACGAGATCCGGCCCGGCGGTGCGATGTGGGGTGCGTACGGCGAGTCGAAGGCGGCGGCCGAACGGGAACTGCTCGCGCTGGACGGCCTGGACGTCCGCGTCGCCCGGCTCCCCTTCGTCTACGGCGAGGGCGACCCGCACCTCGCCCAGTCGCTGATGTGGGCCGCGAACTGGGCGGCGGCCCAACGCCTGCAGATGGGACACCACGCGGACGTCGCCCAGGGCCTGCTGCGCATCCTGCACGCGCCGGGCATCGCCGGCCGGATCTACAACATCGCCGACGACGCCCCCGTCACGGCGGTCGAACTGCACCAGCTCAACGGGGTCGAGGTCCCCGCCGCCCTGTACGACCGCACCGATCCCGACCCGTGGTTCGTCATCACCTCCACGGACCGCATCCGCCGCGAGCTGGGCTACCGGCCGCTGTACCCCAGCGTCTACGCGGCCAGGGACGCCGGCGCACTCTGAATCAGGGCCCGGGGGCCAGTCGCCCGGCGCCATCTGCGGTGCCGGGCGAGGTCGTAGGGCGTCTGCGGCGCCATCGTGGCTGGTCGCGCAGTTCCCCGCGCCCCTAAAGAACGGCGTTGCCGCGGCCGCCGATGGCGAGCAACCCGGCGCGGGCGTGAGCGTCAGCCGCCGATGGTCAGCAACCCGGCGCGGGCGTGAGCGTCAGCCGCCGACGGCAGCAACCCGGCACGAGCATGAGCACCAGTCGCCGATGGCGAGCAACCCGGGCGCGGGCGTGGGCGCCCGGTCGCCCGCGGCGGGAAGGGGACGGGGCGGGGGGTGTCCGCCCGCAGTGGCGGGCGTCCGGTTCCGAGCACATCCCCAGCAGACAGCACCGCCCGACCGAGGACGGACACCCCCCGCCCCGGCCCCGACCCACCCACCGAACCGCAGGCGCTACGCGCACCCCCACCGAACCCGCGCAGCGCGCCGCAGGCATGACAACCTCAGCCCCCGGCCGCCACCCGCAGCGCCTCGACGAACGCCTCCAGCGCCGGCTGCGGCGGGGCCGTCTCCCGTACGGCGGCATGGATCGACCGGGTCGGCTCCGGCGCCCGAAGCTGTCGTACGACGACGTCCGGATGCCGTCCGCCCAGCCCCAGCCGCGGAATCAGGGTCACGCCCAGCCCCGCCGCCACGAACCCCTGCGCGGTGACGTAGTCCTCGCTGTCCACGACGAAGCGCGGGCGGAACCCGGCGGCCTCGCAGGCGGCGAGCTGGGCGTCCAGGCAGGGGCCGGGCCACTCGCTGCCGACCCAGGGCTCCTCGGCCAGTTCAGCCAGCTCAAGAGTCCGCCGTGTCGCCAAAGGGTGCCCCTTCGGCAGTACGGCAAGGTACGGGTCGTCGAGCAGGTGCAGCAGCCGTACGCCTTCGTGCGCCGCTGCCTGCGGCCCCACCACCAGCGCCAGATCCGCCCGGCCCTCCCGCACGTCCGGCAGCGGGTCCTCCGGGTCGATCAGCTTCAGCTCGATCTGGACGCGGGGGTGCTCCGTCCGCAGCCGGGCCACCGCGGGGGCGACCAGGGCGGCGCCGGCCGTGGCGAAGTAGCGCACGGACAGTCGGCCCGTGCGCCCGGCGAGCAGGTCGGCGAGGGCGGTCTCGGCCTCGCCGACCTGGCGGGCGATCGCGTCCGCGTGCTCGGTGAGCAACAGCCCCGCGGCCGTGGGCCGTACGCCCCGCCCCACCCGCTCCAACAGCTCGGTCCCGGCCTCCTTCTCCAGCGCCGCGACCTGCTGGCTGATCGCGGAGGGCGTGTAGCCGAGGCGGGCCGCCGCCGCGGTCACGGAGCCGCTGGACACCACGGCCCGCAGCATCTGCATGCGTCGCACATCAAGCATGTACTCCAGCTTAATGGTGCCTGCACTACTTTTCACTTGTCCTGATGAGTCGGTCCGGGCAGTGTGGAGACATGCAGCCCGCCTCCACACTCCGCATGGCCGCCCTCGCCCTCCTGTGGGGCTCAGGGTTCCTCTGGATCAAGCTCGCCCTCGACCACGGCCTCTCCCCCGCCCAGATCACCATCGTCCGCTGCGCCCTGGGCACGGCGACCCTGCTGGTCCTCGCCCGCTCGGCCGGCCAGCGGCTGCCCCGCTCGCGCGCCACCTGGGGCCATCTGGTCGTGGCCGCGCTGTTCTGCAACGCGATCCCGTTCGCCCTGTTCGCGGTGGGCGAGCAGAGCCTCGACTCCGGCATCGCGGGCGTCCTGAACGCCACAACGCCCCTGTGGTCCTTGCTGATCGGCGTGCTCCTCGGCACGGACCGCGGACTGCACCCCGTACGCCTGACCGGCCTGCTCCTCGGCTTCGCCGGTACGGTGCTGATCTTCGCCCCCTGGCACCGCTCGGGCCTGCTGACCTGGGGCGCGCTCGCCCTGCTGGCCGCCGCCGCGAGCTACGCCGTGGCCTTCGCGTACATGGCCCGCAAACTCACGGACAAGCAGGCCCCGATGGCGATGTCCGCCGCCCAGCTGCTCATGGCGACCGGCTGGACCACCCTGTCCCTCCCGGTCGCGGGCCCACTGGAGGCCGACCTCACCGCGCTCCTCGCGGTCACGGCCCTGGGCATCCTCGGCACCGGCGTGACCTTCTACCTCAACTACCGCCTGATCGCCGACGAGGGCGCGACCACTGCGGCGACGGTCGGCTACCTGCTCCCGGTCGTCTCGGTGGCGCTGGGTGCGCTGCTGTTGGACGAACAGGTCGGGATCCGGGTGCTGGTCGGCATGGCGGTCGTACTGACAGGGGTGGCGATGACGCGCCCCAGAGGGGCGCGGGGCTGTGTTCGATTTGCGGCTACCGCCGCGCGGGCGCGCTCAACCCCAACGGCGCCGCAGCCGAAGAACAACGAGCTCTACGCCCCGTAGAACAGCGTCTCGACCACAGCCCGGGCCCTGCGCGCCGTCCGCCGGTAGTCGTCCAGCATGTCCCCCACGTGCCCGGGGTCATACCCCAAGTACCGCCCCACCGCGGCGAGTTCACGCGGATCCGAGGGGAAGGTGTCGCCCGCCCGGCCCCGGACCAGCATCACCGCGTTGCGCACCCGGGTGGCCAGCACCCACGCCTCGTCGAGGATCGCGGCGTCCTCGCCGGAGATGAGCTCGGCCGCGCACGCGGCGGCGAGGCCCTCCCGGGTCCGCGTCGTCCGCAGGCCGGGCTCCACCCACCCGTGGTGCAACTGCAGCAGCTGCACGGTCCATTCGACGTCGGACAGCCCGCCGGGCCCGAGCTTGGTGTGCAGCTTCGGGTCCGCGCCGCGCGGCATCCGTTCCGACTCCATGCGGGCCTTCATGCGCCGGATCTCCCGTACGGCGTCGTCCCCGAGCCCCTCCGCCGGGTACCGCAACGGATCGATCAGCTCGATGAAACGGCTCCCCAAGTCCTCGTCCCCCGCGACGACTTCGGCCCGCAGCAGGGCCTGCGACTCCCACACCAGGGACCAGCGGCGGTAGTAGGCCTCGTAGGAGTTCAACGACCGTACGAGCGGCCCGGACTTGCCCTCCGGGCGCAGGTCGGCGTCGATGAGGAGCGGCGGGTCGGCGCTCGGGATCTGCAGCAGGCGGCGCATCTCGGAGACGACCTTGTTGGCGGCTTCGGAGGCCGCCTGCTCGGGCACGCCGTCGCGCGGTTCGTGCACGAACAGGACGTCCGCGTCGGAGCCGTAGCCGAGTTCGTGGCCGCCGAACCGGCCCATGCCGATGACGGCGAACCGGGTCGGCAGGGTGTCGCCCCAGGTGTCCCGCACCACCGCGCGCAGGGTGCCCGCGAGGGTCGCCGCCGTCAGGTCGGAGACGGCACTGCCGACCCGGTCCACCAGCGCGCCCTGGTCGGCCTCGGCCGGCTGGGCCTCGGTGCCGTAGGAGCTGACGATGTCGGTGGCGGTGATGCGGAACAGCTCGCGGCGTCGGACACCGCGCGCCGCCGTGACCGCCTGCACGGCACCCCCGGCACGGCCGACCGCGGCGAGGATCTCCTGCTCCAACTGGGCCCGCCCGCGCGGCTCCAGTCCACCGCCGTCGCCGTCCCCGAGGAGCGCCACCGCCTCGGGGGCGCGCATCAGCAGGTCGGGGGCGAGCCGGCCGGCGGACAGTACACGCGCGAGGTTCTCGGCGGCCGCGCCCTCGTCCCTCAACAGCCGTAGATACCAAGGGGTCTTGCCCAACGCGTCCGACACCTTGCGGAAGTTGAGCAGACCGGCGTCCGGGTCGGCCGAGTCGGCGAACCAACCCAGCAGTACGGGCAGCAGAGTTCGCTGGATCGCGGCCTTGCGGGTGACCCCGGACGCCAGTGCTTCCAGGTGCCTGAGGGCGGCGGCCGGATCGGCGTACCCGAGCGCGACCAGCCGTTCCCGGGCCGCCTCGAGGCTCAACCGGGCCTCGCTGGGACCGAGTTGGGCGACCGCGTCGAGCAGCGGCCGGTAGAAGAGCTTCTCGTGCAGGCGTCGTACGACGGAGGCGTGCCGTTTCCACTCGCGGTTCAGCTCGGTCACCGGTTCCGTGCGTAGGCCCAGGGAGCGGCCGAGGCGGCGCAGGTCGGCCTCGTCCTCGGGGACGAGGTGGGTGCGGCGCAGCCGGTAGAGCTGGATGCGGTGTTCCATGGAGCGCAGGAAGCGGTAGGCGTCGTCGAGCTGGACGGCATCCGTGCGGCCGACGTAGCCGCCGGCGGCGAGTGCCTGCAGCGCGTCGAGCGTGGTGCCGCTCCGGAGTGAGGCGTCGGTCCGTCCGTGCACCAACTGCAGGAGCTGTACGGCGAATTCGACGTCCCTGAGGCCACCCGGGCCGAGCTTCAGCTCGCGTTCGATCTCGGCGACCGGGATGTTCTCGACGACCCTGCGCCGCATCTTCTGCACGTCGGGGACGAAGTTCTCGCGCTCGGCGGCCTTCCAGACGAGGGGTTCGAGGGCGCTGACGTACTCCTCGCCGAGCTCGATGTCGCCGGCCACCGGGCGGGCCTTGAGCAGCGCCTGGAACTCCCAGGTCTTGGCCCAGCGCTGGTAGTAGGCGAGGTGGCTGCTGAGCGTGCGCACCAGCGGACCGTTTCTGCCCTCGGGGCGCAGGTTCGCGTCGACGGGCCAGATGGAGCCCTCGACGGTGGTCTCGGAGCAGATGCGCATCAGGTGCGAGGCGAGCTTGGTGGCGGACCTGAGGGCCTTGCCCTCGTCGGCGCCGGCGACGGCCTCGCCGACGAAGATGACGTCGACGTCGGAGACGTAGTTCAGCTCGTGGCCGCCGCACTTGCCCATCGCGATGACCGCGAGCCGGCACAGCGCCGCGTCGTCGGGCGCGGCGGCGCGGGCGATGGCGAGGGCGGCGCGCAGGGTCGCGGTGGCGAGGTCGGCGAGCTCGGCGGCGGTCTCGGCGATGTCGGTGGTGCCGCACACGTCACGGGCGGCGATGGACAGCAGGCAGCGGCGATAGGCGACGCGCAGGGAAACGGGGTCGATGGCTTCCGCCAGCCCCCGCTCGAACTCCTCCACCCCTGGGTGCAGGTCCCGCGGCTCGTACATCACGAGCGCCTGCCAGTCGCTCGGGTGCCGGGCGAGATGGTCGGCGAGCGCGGCGGACGCCCCGAGCACACCGAGCAGGCGGTCGCGCAGCGGCTTGGCCGCTATCACCGTGTCGAGCAGCTCGCGCCAGGCGCTGTGGCCGGGCTGGGCTTCGAGGAGTCGTACGAGACCGTGCAGCGCGAGGTCGGGATCGGCGGTCGCGCCCAGTGCCTCCAGGAGCACCGGGTCGTCGCGTACGGGTGCCAGCTCCGGGCTCTCCAGCAGCCGCTCGGCGGCCGAGGGATCGGTGAAGCCGTGCCGCAGCAGCCGCGAGAAGGTACTGCTCCTGCGCCCCGGCGCCGTCATCCCCGGCCTCCCGTCCGATCAAGGTCGTATGCGCTTGAGCGTAACCGGAGACCTTGGGAGAAGCGCCGGGGCGGGCGAGTGGATTCAGCGGTTCACCGTCACCGTGACCGGGCGGGACGGGTCGGTGAGCACGGTGTCGCCCGGCATGCGGTCCGGGACGGCGACGCCGTCGAAGGGCGGCAGGACGGCCGGCCCGGTCTGCCGGCCGGCGATCGGCACGACGATCCGTTGCACGGTGCCCGGCCGGACGCCGCCGGCCGCCGTGGCGTACCGGACGTCGAGGCACTGCTTCCGCAGCCGCGCCAGCACGTCCGCGACGGCCGCGCCCGGCTCGACCTCCGGGAGCACCACGTGCCGGTTCAGGGAAGGGTCGAGCCCTTCGCAGGCACGGTTGTCCGGCGGCGGCGTGGGCTGTCCGGGCCGACCCCCGTGCGGTCCGGACAGGGTGAGGCGGGTGAGGTCGTCGGCGTCGGTGTTCGTGGCGTCGACGCGGAGGGTGTCGCGGCGCAGCCACTGCAAGGGCTGCCCGTCGAGCTCGGCCGAGGTCCAGTCCGCGGTGTCGACCAGGAATCCGGTCTCGGTCGCGGGCTCGTCCTCCGGGATCACCATCCGGGGCGCCGACGCGCGCGAGGCCCGCTCCGGCTGTGGCCAGTGACGCAGCACCACGAGCAGCTTGTCGGCGGGCCGGTCGAACGGGTACGCGCGGCCATGGGGCACCGCGTAGGACCCGGCCTCGGAGACCGCCTCGCGGGAGACGCCGTAGACCTGGATGTCGCCGCGGGGACCGAGGGTGAACCTGACCGTGGAGAAGGCCGCGTCGGCTGCCGCGGTGGAGGGGGTGTCGCAGCCGGTGGCCAGCAGGGCGGCTAACAGGGGGAGGGCGCCCGCGACGAGGACTGCGGGCCGGTGCGGGTGTGGACGGGTACGCATCGGATGCCTCCGGCTTGTCCGGCAGCCCGGGTGGCTGCCTGCCTCGACAGTCCATCCGTCGGCGGCCATAGCCCATTCGTCATTTGGCGAATCCCGCGGCCGTGCGCCCGAGCGGGGCGTAGCGTCGTGTCAGGCAGCGAATCGGCCCCGGGAGGCCGACATGACCCCACCGCATACGACAGCCGAGGCCCATCTGCGGCACATGGCCGACGTCCTGGACGAGGCCCGGCAGGATCTCTCGGGCGGCGTGCCCCCGAAGTCCCTGCTCTTCGGTCTGCAACAGCTCGTCGACGCCGACTGCGCCAGCTTCTCGGAGACGGACATCCCGACCCGGCGCTCCCTCAACCAGCAGGACACCGACCCGGACGACCCGGGCGCGGAATCGGTGGACGGCTACTGGCGCTGGCGCCACCAGCATCTGCTGTGCCTCCAGGTGTCGCGGCCGCACAGCAGCCCCGAGACCACGCAGCTGACGGACTTCATGTCGGTGCGCCGGCTGACGAACCTGGCGATCTACACCGAGTTCATCGCTCCGATCAAGAGCATCGCGACCATCACCCTGCCCACCGCCCCGAACCGCACGCGCGTCTTCCAGTTCTTCCGTGAGGACCCGAAGCCGTTCACCGATCACGAGATGACCACGCTGCACCTGATGGCACCCCACGTGTACGCCATCTACCGGGAGGCCGCCGACCGCCGAAGGCCACCGGTCCGCCTCACCCACCGCGAACTCGACGTCCTGCGCTGCGTGGCCCTCGGCCTGAACACCCCGCAGATCGCCGAACAGCTCTCCGTCTCCCCCAGCACCGTCCGCAAGCATCTGGAGAACGCCTTCGGCAGACTGGGTGTGTCGAGCCGTACCGCCGCGGTGGCCCGTGTGTTCCCCGAGGCGGCGGCATCTGGAGGCTACTGATGACCGACAAGGAACCCGAGGCCCGTCTCGACCCCCGCTACAGCGACGCCGACGCCACCGCGACCCCCTGGGCCGACGCCCAGTCACTGCTCGCCGCCGCCGAGCTGTTCTGGATCTCGACGGTACGACCGGACGGGCGACCGCATGTGACACCGCTGCCCGCGGTGTGGACGCACGGGGCGCTGCACTTCTGCACCGGGCCCGAGGAGCGCAAGGCCCGCAATCTCGCGGAGAACCCGCACGTCGCGCTGACCACCGGCACCAACATCTGGGACAAGGGGTACGACCTGGTGGTGGAGGGCGAGGCGGTGCGCGTGTCCGACGAGGGCAGGCTGCGGGAGCTGGCCGCCGCGTGGGAGGCCAAGTACGGCGATTTCTGGCACTTCGAGGTACGGGAGGGGTATTTCCACCACGGTCCTGGACGCGCCGCCGTCTTCGCGGTGGCGCCGCGCACGGTTTTCGGCTTCGGTAAGGGGGAGCCGTTCAGCCAGACGCGCTGGCGGTTCGACTGACGTACGACAACGGAGTCCTACGAACAGGGGAATCAGCCATGCAGATGAGCCTCGAAGTGGTCCTGCTGCCGGTCTCGGACGTGGACCGGGCCAAGGAGTTCTACCGGGACAAGGTCGGCTTCCACGTGGACCTCGACGGCGAGGTGATGGAGGGCGTCCGGATCGTCCAGCTGACCCCGCCCGGCTCCGGCTGTTCGATCGCCCTGGCCGCCGGCCTCGAGGTCCCGACAGGGATGCCGAAGCCGGGTACTTACCACGGCCTCCAGCTGTGCGTCACGGACGCGAAGGCCGCCTACGACGAGCTCACCGCGCGGGGGCTCGACGTGAGCGAGCCGGTGCAGTTCGCCCCGCAGGACGGCGCGACCTTCATGTACTTCAAGGACCCGGACGGCAACGGCTGGGCGATCCAGGAGTACAAGCGCCGCGAGACGGAGCCGCTGCACCAGCTGCTGGCGGATCTGGCTGCCCGAGGAGAGTGAGCCCGGCGGGTCAGGTGTCCCCGCTCTGGGTGTGACGGCAGCCCTCGATGCGGCGGTACCACCACACGCGGGGACGCCACTTCCGGCGCGCGTCGACGAACGGATCCGGCAGGGTGCGGGCGAGGTAGTCGGCGTCCAGCGACGCGACCAGCCGCCCCAGCTCGGCACGGGCCCGCGGGGGCAGGTTCCGCACGGCCGTGTCGAGCGTGTCGCGGGCGTGCCGGACGTCCAGGAGAGAACAGCCCCGGCAGGAGCAGTCGTCCAGATACGGGTAACGGGGCCTGCGTCCCGGCGGGCTCAGAAAGGCCCGGTACCGCCGCAAGGCGCGATCGGTGACGCCGGGAAAGACGTAGTAGTCGCCCGAGAGTGCCTCGTACCGGTGGATCGCGAGGCTGGTACGGGCCGAGAGGCCGTGGATGCGGTCCGGGGCGGGGGTGTCCCACCCGCGCGGACGGTGGCGGAGCTGCCGGGAGGCGCGCAGCGCGCCGGGGCGCCTACGCGGCATCGCCCTTTCGGATCGAGTTCATACGGGCATTATGCCCCGCGCCCGAAAGGGGCGCGGGGCTGTGCCTGTGGCTACAGAACCGGCAGGTTCTTCCGCAGCTCGAACGCGGTGACCTCCGAGCGGTACTCCTCCCACTCCTGCCGCTTGTTGCGGAGGAAGAAGTCGAAGACGTGCTCGCCCAGCGTCTCGGCGACCAGGTCGCTGCGCTCCATCAGGGTGAGCGCCTCGCCCAGGTTCTGCGGCAGGGGCTCGATGCCCATCGCGCGGCGCTCGGCGTCGGAGAGGGCCCAGACGTCGTCCTCGGCGCCGGGCGGGAGCTCGTAGCCCTCCTCGACGCCCTTGAGGCCGGCGGCCAGGAGCATCGCGTACGCCAGGTACGGGTTGGCGCCGGAGTCGATCGAGCGGACCTCGATGCGGGCCGAGCCGGTCTTGCCGGGCTTGTACATCGGGACGCGGACCAGGGCGGAGCGGTTGTTGTGGCCCCAGCAGATGTACGAGGGGGCCTCGCCGCCGGCGCCCGCCGTGCGCTCGGAGCCGCCCCAGATGCGCTTGTAGGAGTTCACCCACTGGTTGGTGACGGCGGCGATCTCCGCCGCGTGCTTCAGCAGGCCCGCGATGAAGGAGCGGCCGACCTTGGAGAGCTGGTACTCCGCGCCCGACTCGTAGAAGGCGTTCCGGTCGCCCTCGAAGAGCGAGAGGTGCGTGTGCATGCCCGAGCCCGGGTGCTCGGAGAACGGCTTCGGCATGAAGGTCGCCTGGACGCCCTGCTCCAGCGCCACCTGCTTCATGACCAGGCGGAACGTCATGATGTTGTCGGCCGTGGACAGTGCGTCCGCGTACCTCAGATCAATTTCCTGCTGACCCGGCGCGCCCTCGTGGTGGGAGAACTCGACCGAGATGCCCATCGACTCCAGCATGGTGATCGCCTGGCGGCGGAAGTCCATGCCGATGTTCTGGGGGGTGTGGTCGAAGTAGCCGGAGTTGTCGGCGGGCGTCGGGCGCGAGCCGTCCAGCGGGCGGTCCTTCAGCAGGAAGAACTCGATCTCCGGGTGGGTGTAGAAGGTGAAGCCCAGGTCGGACGTCCGGGCCAGGGCCCGCTTCAGCACATACCTCGGGTCCGCGAAGGACGGGGAGCCGTCCGGCATGAGGATGTCGCAGAACATCCGGGCGGTGCCGGGGGCCTCCGCGCGCCACGGCAGGACCTGGAAGGTCGACGGGTCCGGCTTGGCGATCATGTCGGACTCGTATACACGGGCGAAGCCCTCGATCGCCGAGCCGTCGAAGCCGATGCCCTCGTCGAACGCCTGCTCCAGCTCGGCCGGGGCCACGGCCACGGACTTGAGGAAGCCCAGCACGTCCGTGAACCACAGCCGGACGAACCGGATGTCACGCTCCTCCAACGTCCGGAGCACGAACTCCTGCTGCTTGTCCATCTTCCGCTTCCCCATCCTTGCTGGTCAGGCCGCCTGTCTCCCTGTCCCGCAGGAGGCGGTCGGGCACCTGAGCATCACACCACAACAGCATTTCATGCGCGTTGCGCACCTTGATCGCCCGGCCGACCTCGGCGTGAACGCCTGGCGTAGGGCAGATGTACTGCTCTGCCGACCATCTTGCCTGCTCGGACCGACATCCGTAATGCCGGGCGCCCCGCAACATCGCGCGGCGGGGTTCCGCCGGTACCCGATCTTCGGCCATTCCTGTGCCCGCCCTACGAGAGACCACGCCTCCCCCACTACGATCGGCGAACCCGACCGGCACTCTTTCCCCCCTAGAAGGACACACCTCATGGGCACCGCCAACAAGAGCAGCAACGCGACACGTAAGGCGCGCATAGAGGAGATGCGGCGCGCCGAGCAGGCCCGTGAGCGCCGCAACCGGATCCTCACCATCGCCGCGAGCGTGGTCGTCGTGGCCGGTCTCGTCGCCGGTGGGGTCGTCCTCGTGCGGTCGCAGTCGGACGACGACAGCAGCACGGCGGCCGACTCCAAGAACACGGGACGCTTCGTCACGGGCAAGGACGGCGTGAAGACCTGGTCGACGAAGCTCAGCCAGACCCACGTCACCAAGACCGTGAAGTACCCGGTGGAGCCCCCGGTGGGCGGTGACCACGACAAGGTCTGGATGAACTGCAACGGCGACGTCTACACCAAGGCGATCAACAACATGAACGCCGTGCACTCGCTGGAGCACGGCGCCGTGTGGGTGACGTACACCAGCAAGGCGTCGAAGGCGGACGTCGCCGCGCTGGCGGAGAAGGTGAAGAAGACGCCGTACACGCTGATGAGCCCGGACGACAAGCAGGCGGATCCGATCATGCTCACGGCGTGGGGCAACCAGCGCACGGTGACGGGCGCGGACGACCCGAACGTCGACAAGTTCTTCGAGAAGTTCGTGCAGGGCGAGCAGACGCCCGAGCCGGGCGCGGCGTGCACGGGTGGTCTGTCGCAGTGAGGTTCGCCGGAGTCGCCGTGGCCGTGGCGGGCGTACTCGTCGCGGGCGGCGCGATCACCTATGCCGTCGCCGAGGACGGCGGCTCCCAGGGCGCCCCTTCCGCCGACTCCGCGGACGCCGGCTTCGCGCGCGACATGGCGGTGCACCACCAGCAGGCGGTCGAGATGTCGTACATCGTGCGCGACCGTACGGACGACGTGGAGGTGCGGCGCCTCGCGTACGACATCGCGCAGACGCAGGCGAACCAGCGCGGGATGCTGATCGGCTGGCTGGACCTGTGGGGGCTGCCGAAGGTGTCGGCCGATCCGCCGATGACGTGGATGGACATGGGTGACGCGCCCTCGGCCGGGGACGGGTCGCTGATGCCGGGGATGGCGACCGACAACGAGATGAAGAAGCTGGAGAAGCTGAACGGCAAACAGGCCGAGATCTTCTATCTGCAGCTGATGACGGACCATCACAAGGGCGGCATCCACATGGCCGAGGGCTGTGTCGATAAATGCACAGTCGGCGTGGAGAAACGGCTCGCGCAAGGCATGGTCGACGCGCAGCAGTCGGAGATCTCCCTGATGACGGGCATGTTGAAGGAGCGGGGCGCGAAACCGCGTTCATAGAGGGTTAACCCTCGTCCGACGCCCGTAGCGGGTTATCCCTGAAATGACCTTCATAGCGGGTTAACCCTCAAATGGCCTTGTCATTAGGTTAATTGAGCTCTTCTTGGCATGCGCATTCCCCTGGCATGAACGGTTCATCGCAAGAGTGACCACCGTCGAGTGATCCACTCGTCCACGAACCGCACAGGGGGTTCCATGAGATCCAACCGCGCCAAGGTGCGCGCCGGGGTGAGCATGGCGGCGACACTGCCGATGCTCGCGGGCGCGCTGGCGCTCGGCATACCCGCGGCGCACGCCGCGGACAACCCGGGCCGGGACACACTCGCGGGCACCAAGCCGGCATGGGCCACGACCAAGGCCGACAAGGGCGCCACGTCCGACAGCTCCCAGGTCTCCGCCCGGGTCTACCTCGCCGGTCAGGACGCGGCCGGTCTCGCCGCGTACGCGAAGGCCGTGTCCGACCCGGCCTCGGCGTCGTACGGCAAGTACCTGAGCGCCGCGCAGACGCAGGCCCGCTTCGGCGCTACGGCCGCCCAGGTGACCGCGGTGAAGTCCTGGCTGACGTCCGCCGGCCTGAAGGTCACGGACGTCACGCAGCACTATGTCGCCGTCAGCGGTGACGTGGCCGCCGCCGAGAAGGCGTTCGGCACCCAGCTGCACAACTACACCAAGGGGTCGAAGACCTACCGCGCGCCCGCCAGGGCGGCCTCCGCGCCGGACAGCCTCAACGGCGCCGTCCTGACCGTGACCGGCCTGGACAACGCGCCGCACAAGGCGAGCTCCAAGGAGCAGCTGCCGCCGCCGGACGCCGTGTTCAAGAACGCCGGGCCGTTCTCCTCGTACTACGGCTCGAACGTCGCGAGCACGCTGCCGGACGCCTATGGCGGCAAGATCCCGTACGCCGTGCAGGGCTACACGGGCAAGCAGCTGCGCGCCGCCTACGGTGCGGGCAGCTACACGGGCAAGGGGGTCCGCGTCGCCATCACCGACGCGTACGCCTCCCCGACCATCGCCTACGACGCGGCCACCTACGCGAAGAAGCACGGCGACGCGGCCTACACCAGCGGCCAGCTGCGCCAGGTCCTGCCCAAGAAGTACACGCACACCGCCGCCGACGAGTGCAACGCGGCCGGCTGGTACGGCGAGGAGACCCTCGACGTCGAGGCCGTGCACGCGGTCGCGCCGGCCGCGAGCATCACGTACGTGGGCGCCTCGTCCTGCATGGACGACGACCTGCTCGACTCGCTCGGCAAGATCGTCGACAACCACCTGGCCGACCTCGTCTCCAACTCCTGGGGCGACATCGAGGCCAACCAGACGCCGGACCTCGCGGCCGCCTACGACCAGGTCTTCCAGCTGGGCGCGGTCGAGGGCATCGGCTTCTACTTCTCCTCCGGCGACAACGGCGACGAGGTCGCCAACACCGGGACGAAGCAGGTCGACACCCCGGCCAACTCGGCGTGGGTGACGGCGGTCGGCGGCACCTCGCTGGCCGTCGGCAAGGGCGACACGTACCTGTGGGAGACCGGCTGGGGCACCGACAAGGCCGTGCTGTCCGACGACGGCAAGAGCTGGACCGACTTCCCCGGCGCGTTCACCTCGGGTGCGGGCGGCGGCACCAGTGCGACGGTCGCCGAGCCCTTCTACCAGAAGGGTGTCGTCCCGAACGCGCTCGCCACGGCCAACAGCGCCGCCGGCAACCGCGTCGTCCCGGACATCTCCGCGATCGCCGACCCGAACACCGGTTTCAAGGTCGGCCAGACGCAGACCTTCCCGGACGGGTCGCAGCAGTACAGCGAGTACCGCATCGGCGGCACCTCGCTGGCCTCTCCGGTGATCGCGGCCGTCCAGGCCCTGGCCCAGGAGGCGCGCGGCGGCAAGGCGATCGGCTTCGCCAACCCGTCGATCTACGCCAGGTACGGCTCGAAGGCCTACCACGACGTCACGGACAACCCGACGGGCTCCGGCCTGGGGGTCGCCCGCGTCGACTTCACCAACGGCTATGACGCGTCGGAGGGTCTGATCACCTCCGTCCGCTCCCTCGGCAAGGACAGCTCGCTGTCCGCGGTGAAGGGCTACGACGACGTCACCGGCGTGGGTACGCCCGCGGGCGGCTACGTCGAGTCGTACCGCCGTCGCTGAGTCCCGCTCGGCAGGTGTGCGCCCGCTCTCCCTTCGGGAGGGCGGGCGCGCTCGTATACCCGGCGGGGGTAGGGTGCCGGGCATGACCGGATCGAGGAGAGCGACGTACGGGCGGCTGCTGCTGTTCGCCGTGCTGCTCCTCGGGGTCGTGACGATGCACACGCTGGGGCATCCTTCGGAGCACGGTTCTGGGGCTCATTCGTCAGTCGCGATGCCTGAGTCGGTCGTGATGCACGAGTCGGTCGTGATGCACGAGTCGGTCGTGATGCCTGAGGGGCATGCGCCGGCGGCGAGTTCCGAGCGGCCTCCGATGGACGGCATGGACCCGTCGTCCATGTGCCTGGCGGTGCTGGGCGCCTTCACGCTCGTACTCCTGCTCTCGACGGCGCTCGGTGGCACGCGGCCGGGGCACCTCCGCCCGCCCTCTCTCACGCGCCTGCTCCGGGCCCTGTGGCCCAACCCTCCCCCTCCCAGACGCCTCCTGTCCCGTCTGTCGGTGCTGCGCATCTAGGCCTGCGCACCGGCTGTTTCGGTATGCCCTCCGCCGAGTGGGAACCTCCGCGCCGCGAGCGGTGTACCAGAAGCAGCAGATGCGTCCAGGCCTTTCACCAGCAACTCACGACGAGGTGTCCGTAAGTCATGCGTACTCCCACGCGCCGCTCCGTACTCGGCGCATCGATCGCCGTCACAGGGACGGGAATCCTGGCCGCCTGCTCCGGCTCGGGCGGCCACTCGGGCCACAGCGGCTCCACGGCAAGCACACCCCAGGGCTACGTCGATCCGGTGGGCGCGGAGGTCGCCGCCGCCGAGAAGAAGCGCACCGCCGACGGCGCGGTCCGCGAGGTCCGGCTCACCGCCGCCGCGAGCTCGCTCGACCTCGGCGAACGCACCGTCAGGTCCTGGGCGTACGGCGGTGAGCTGCCCGGCAAGGAGGTCCGCGTCACCGCCGGCGACACCCTCGCCCTCACCCTCGCCAACCACCTCCCCGACGCCACCTCCCTGCACTGGCACGGCCTCGCCCTGCGCAACGACATGGACGGCGTCCCCGGCCTCACCCAGCCCCCCGTCAAGCCCGGCGCCGAGTTCACCTACCGCTTCAAGGTGCCGCAGGCGGGCACGTACTGGTTCCACCCGCACTCGGGCGTGCAACAGGACCGCGGGCTGTACGCACCGCTGATCGTCGAGGACCCCAAGGAGCCCCTCTCGTACGACAGTGAGTGGGTGGTCGTGCTCGACGACTGGGTCGACGGAGTGGACGGGTCGACGCCGGACGCGGTGCTGAAGGAGTTGAGCGGCGGCATGGGCGGCGGTGGCGGCCACGAGGGCCACGACATGTCGGGGATGTCGATGTCCGAGGACGCCTCCCCCTCCGGCCCCTCCCGCATGCTGATGGGCGCCGAGAGCGAGCTGCTGGGCGGGGACGCCGGCGATGTCGCGTATCCGTACTACCTGGTCAACGGGCGTACGGCGAAGGCCCCTTCGGTCTTCCGCGCCCGTCCCGGGGACCGGATCCGGATCCGGTTGATCAACGCCGGTGGGGACACGGCCTTCCGGGTCGCCCTCGGCGGGCACGAGATGACGGTGACGCACACGGACGGCTTCCCGGTGCGGCACGCGAAGACGGACGCGCTGCTGCTGGGCATGGGCGAGCGGTACGACGTCCTGGTGACGGCCGGGGACGGCGTCTTCCCGCTGACCGCACTCGCCGAGGGCAAGAAGGCGTCGGCGATGGCACTGCTGCGCACCGGCGGGGGTACCGCACCCGCCGCGTCCGTGCGCCCGAAGGAACTGGACGGAAAGCTCCTGACGGCGGACAAGCTGAGGGCGGCGGAGTCCGTGACACTCCCGTCGAAGGAACCGGACCGGACGATCCGGATCCGGCTGACCGGCGGTATGGCCAAGTACAACTGGGCGTTCGACAAGAAGCCGTACACCGCCCGGCAGCGGCACCCGGTGCGGGCCGGTGAGCGGGTCCGGCTCGAGTTCTCCAACTCGACGACCATGTGGCACCCCCTCCACCTCCACGGCCACACCTTCGGCCTGGCCAACGTGCTGGGAGGCCCGCGCAAGGACACGGCGATCGTGCTGCCCAACGGCACGCTCACGGTCGACTTCGACGCCGACAATCCAGGGCTGTGGATGATCCACTGCCACAACGTCTATCACTCGGAGGCAGGAATGATGACGGTGCTGGGTTACCGGAGCTGAGGGCGCAGGGTGCGGGGCGTGGGGTGCCCCGCACCCCGCACCACCCATCGCGTCGCTCTGACGATTACACTGAGCCCGTGCCTGACTTGAACTTCTGGTCGATCTATCAGCACGGCTTCGCACGCGTCGCCGCATGTACGGGTCACACCGTCATCGCGGACCCGCATGCCAACGCCGAAGCTGTCCTGCGCCACGCGCGCCGATGCGCCGAGGAGGGTGTCGCCGTCGCCGTCTTCCCGGAGATGGGGCTGTGCGGCTACTCGATCGAGGACCTGCTGCTGCAGGACGCGTTGCTCGATCAGGTCGAGGAGGCGCTCCAGGAGGTGGTGGCCGGGTCGGCGGACCTGCTGCCGCTCCTGGTCGTCGGTGCCCCGCTGCGCCACCGCAACCGGATCTACAACTGCGCGGTGATCGTGCACCGCGGCCGCGTCCTCGGTGCCGTGCCCAAGTCGTATCCCCCGAACTACCGGGAGTTCTACGAGCGTCGGCAGATCGCCGACGGCGCCGACGAGCGCGGCGGGTCGATCCGCGTCGGCGGGGAGGCCGTGCCGTTCGGCGTGGATCTGCTGTTCGCGGCCCAGGACGTCCCCGGGCTCGTGCTGCACGCCGAGATCTGCGAGGACATGTGGGTGCCGGTGCCGCCCAGCGCCGAGGCGGCCCTCGCCGGTGCGACCCTCCTCGTCAATCTCTCCGGCAGCCCGATCACGGTCGGGCGGGCCGAGGACCGCAAGCTGCTGTGCCGCTCGGCGTCCACCCGCTGCCTCGCCGCGTACGTCTACGCGGCGGCCGGCCTCGGCGAGTCGACCACCGACCTGTCCTGGGACGGCCAGGCCATGGTCTTCGAGAACGGCACACTGCTGGCCGAGACCGAGCGGTTCCCGCTCGGCGACGAGTACGCGATCGCCGACGTGGACCTCGACCTGCTGCGGCAGGAGCGGCAGCGGATGGGCACGTTCGACGACAACCGCCGTACGCACCGCGGGCGGACCGACGACTTCCGGACGGTCGGGTTCGAGCTCGATCCGCCGCTCACCGACCTGGGGCTGCGCCGGCGCCTGGAGCGCTTCCCGTTCGTGCCGGCCGACGCCGAGCGTCTCGCCCTGGACTGCTACGAGGCGTACAACATCCAGGTCGAGGGCCTCCAGCAGCGACTGGCGGCGATCGGCGGCCCGAAGGTGGTCATCGGGGTGTCCGGCGGCCTCGACTCCACGCACGCGCTGATCGTCGCCGCCCGCGCGATGGACCGCGCGGGCCGACCGCGCAGCGACATCCTGGCCTGGACGCTGCCCGGCTTCGCCACCAGCGACCACACCAAGGACAACGCCCACGCGCTGATGCGTGCGATCGGCGTCACCGCGGCCGAGCTGGACATCACGCCGACCGCGCGGCTGATGCTGAAGGAGATGGGCCACCCGTTCGCGTCCGGCGAGCCTGTGTACGACGTCACCTTCGAGAACGTGCAGGCGGGCCTGCGCACCGACTACCTGTTCCGGCTCGCCAACCAGCGCGGCGGCATCGTGCTCGGCACCGGTGACCTGTCGGAGCTGGCGCTCGGCTGGTCCACGTACGGCGTGGGCGACCAGATGAGCCACTACAACGTCAACTCCGGTGTGCCGAAGACGCTGATCCAGCACCTGATCCGGTGGGTCATCAGCAGCGGCCAGTTCGACGAGGAGACCGGCAAGATCCTCGCCGCGATCCTCGACACGGAGATCAGCCCGGAGCTGGTGCCGGGCGAGGAGATGCAGTCCACCGAGTCCAAGATCGGGCCGTACGCGCTGCACGACTTCACGCTGTTCCATGTGCTGCGGTACGGGTTCCGGCCGTCGAAGATCGCGTTCCTGGCGTGGCATGCGTGGCACGACGTGGAGGGCGGCGCCTGGCCGCCGGGGTTCCCCGAGGCCAAGCGGGTGGCGTACGAGCTGCCGGAGATCCGGCGCTGGCTGGAGGTCTTCTGCCGTCGGTTCTTCGCGTTCGCGCAGTTCAAGCGGTCGGCGATGCCGAACGGGCCGAAGGTGTCGGCCGGGGGTTCACTCTCGCCGCGCGGTGACTGGCGGGCGCCGTCCGACAGCTCGGCGACCGCGTGGCTGCGGGATCTTGCCCGCTTCGACATGTAGCTGCGGGTGAGTGGGGGTGCGCGTCCCTGCGGGCTGCCGCCCCCAGACCCCCGATGTCGGCCTGAACGGCCTCGTCCTCAAACGCCGGACGGGCTGAAATACACCGGCCGGCGAAAACTCAGCCCCTCCGGCAAATCCAGCCCCTCCGGCGTTTGAGGAGCGGGGTCTGGGGCGGAGCCCCAGAAGGATGGGACGGGTAGGGGCGGCGGGGGCGAAAACATCACGCGCCGGACGGGCTTGAATTACCTGGACCGGCATCGACAAGTCACCGCGTGACGGATCCCCACCACCCGAGATCCCCACCCCCCGAGATCCCCCTCACCCGCACCTCAGGACCGCACCGCCTCCGCATGCTCCGGCAGGTGCGCCGCGACCAGACGCTCCCGCCCGGCCGGTACGACGACTCGCCGCCGGTCGACCATGGCCGCGACCCCCGCGACGCCCAGCCCCAGCACCGCGAGCACCGCGCCCGCAACCGCCGGAGACGTAACCCCGAACCCCGCGGCCAGCGCCAGCCCACCGATCCACGCGCCCCCGGCATTCGCCAGGTTGAACGCGGCCTGGTTGGCCGAGGAGGCCAGGGACGGGCCCGCCGAAGCCTTCTCCATCACCATCATCTGCAGCGGCGACCCGGTCACGAACGCGGCCATACCCAGCAGCACCACGGCGACCGCCGCGCTCCACTCCGCGCGCATCAGCAGCGGGAACAGCGCCAGGACCGCGACCAGAGACGCCAGCCCCCCGAACAGCGTCCCCCGCAGCGAGTGGTCCGCCAGCCGGCCGCCCGCCAGGTTGCCCACCGTCGCACCGACCCCGAACAGCGCCAGCAGCAACGTCACGCTGCCGTCGGCGTACCCGGCGGCGTCCGTGAGCATCGGTGTGATGTAGCTGTACGCGGAGAACAGGGCACCGAAGCCCGCGACCGTCGTGCCGAGTGCCAGCCAGACGGGAAGGGAGCGAAGCGCCGCCAGCTCCCCGCGCAGGCCCACGGCCGGCGCGTGCGCGTGGTCGTGCGGGATCAGCAGCGCCAACGACGCTATCGCCGCCAGCCCGATCGCGCTGACGCCGAGGAACGTCGCCCGCCAGCCCAGGTGCTGCCCCATGAGCGTGGCGACGGGTACGCCCGCGATGTTGGCGACGGTCAGCCCCAGGAACATCAGGGAGACGGACCGAGCCTTGCGCTCCGGCGCCACCATCGTCGTAGCGACAACGGCTCCCACGCCGAAGAACGCACCGTGCGGCAGGCCGCTGACGAAGCGGGCCGCGAGCAGCCAGTGGTAGTCGGGGGCGAAGGCGGACAGCGCGTTGCCCGCGATGAAGAGTGCCATCAGGCCGATGAGGACCGTCCGGCGGGACATGCGCGCGGTGACCGCGGCGAGCAGCGGGGCGCCGATCACCACGCCCAGCGCGTACGCGGAGACGAGGTGACCGGCCTCGGGGATCGAGATGTGCAGGTCAGCCGCAACATCGGGCAGCAGCCCCATCATCACGAATTCGGTTGTGCCGATACCAAAAGCGCCGACGGCCAGAGCGAGCAGGGCCAGGGGCATGAAGGGGCCGAGCCTTTCAGGGGAGAGCGGAGTTCCGTAACCAAGCTTAAGTTCAGTTACGGAACAAAGACTCCCAGCCCCAGGATTCCCAGGGGTTACGACGAGGTGGCGAGGTTCACACGGGCAGCCACCGGCAGATGGTCGCTCCCGGTCTCGGGCAGCGTCCAGGAGCTCACCGGCTCGATGCCCTGGACCATGATCTGGTCGATCCGCGCCATCGGGAACGAGGCCGGCCAGCTGAAGCCGAAGCCGCTGCCCGCCGCGCCCTGGGTGGAGCGCATCTGGGCGGTGACGGCGTTGAGCGCGCGGTCGTTCATGGTGCCGTTCAGGTCGCCGAGCAGGATCTTCCTGGGGAGCTTCTCGTCGGCGATGGCCTCACCGAGCGCGTTGGCGCTCTTGTCGCGCTGGCGGGCGGTGAACCCGGCCTCCAGCTTCACCCGCACGGACGGCAGGTGGGCGACGTACACCGCGACCTGCCCGGCCGGGGTGGTCACCGTGGCGCGCATGGCCCGGGTCCAGCCCAGCTTGATGTCGACGGACTTGACGCCGGTCATGGGGTACTTGCTCCACAGCCCGACCGTGCCCTCGACCGAGTGGTACTTGTACGTCGACGCCAGCGCCTTCTCGTACACGGGAACCGCCGAGGCGGTGAGCTCCTCCAGGGCCACCACGTCCGCGCCGGAGGCGGCCACGTCCTTGGCGGTGCCGGAGGGGTCGGCGTTGTCGGCGTTGACGTTGTGCGTGGCCACCGTGAGGTCGCCGCCGCTGGAGGCCTTGTCGGAGATGAGGCCGCCGAAGAGGTTCAGCCACACGATCGCCGGGAGCAGCACCGCGATCAACGCGGTCGCGGACCTGCGCACCAGCGCCAGCACGAGCAGCACCGGGACGAGGAGGCCCAGCCAGGGCAGGAAGGTCTCCGTGAGGCTGCCGAGGTTGCCGATCCGGTTCGGGATCCGCGCGTGCAGCAGCATCACCAGCGCGAGGATCACGGCGACCGCGGCGAGGAAGATGCCGCGCCGCCAGATCCGCGGGTCGCCTCTCCACCCGGCGACGAGGCGGTTCATCAGGCGCCGGAACCGGGCTCCCCGGCGCTCGGGCCCCGAGCCTCCGTTGTCCGTCTCCGTCATGTACGCCTGCTGCGCCATACCGTCGCCTCACTACCTGCCGTGCACACCGTTCACCCGTGTCCGAGGACCCGTCCTACGACCCTAGGGGATGATCGGCCCCGATCTCGTCGTCCCATGACGACCGTACGGGGGCGATGACGTACAAGTCGGCGCGGCGGGTTCCGGGCGCGGCCGGAGAAAGCGCCCTCTGTGACGAAACACGCACAGTCGAGCCGGACGTACGCACAGTCGCGCTAGGGCGAAGGCGAGCTGACGGGTCGTAGGCCTGCGAGGACCGCGTCGACGAGCTGCTCCGACAGGCCCTCGGGCAGGTCGGCGTCCGGGTTCATGACGGTACGGAAGAGCATGGGGCCGACGAACATGTCGTTCAGCAGCTCGATGTCGATGTCCGTGCGCAGTTCGCCGTTCTCCTGGCCGCGGCGCAGGATGTCGATCTGGAGCCGGCGCCGCGGCGCGATGACGGTCGTGTGGTACGCCGCCCAGACCTTCGGGCTGCTCTTCATCTGGGCGAAGACGTTGTGCAGGAGCGCGGAGGAACGGGTCACCAGGCCGCGCCTGCGCAGCTGTTCGAGGAGTGCCACGAGGTCGTCGCGCATGGACGTGCCGGGGAGTTCGGGGTCCGGCGGCTCGGCCTGGCGCACGACGTCGACGAAGAGCGCCTCCTTGCCGTTCCAGCGGCGGTAGATGGTGGCCTTGCCGACGCCGGCGGTGCGGGCGATGCGCTCGATGGACAACTCGGCGAGCGGCACGCCCTCCTCCAGGAGCTTCACCACCCCCTCGACGATGGCGCGCTCCACGGCCTCGCTGCGGGGGCGGCCCCGCGCGGGGCCCTCCTGCCGGGGCTCGCTGTCGGCGAGGCTGTTCACGTCGTTCCGTCCCTTCCGTGGCCTGAGGCTTGTGGCCTGAGGTGATTCTCCCCCGGGTACGGCGGCTACTCGGCCGCCACCAACTCCTGCTCCTCCTTGCCCTGCTGAGGGGCCGACACCTTCCCCGGCAGGAACAGCGCGACGACGACCGCCCCGATCACCGCGACACCCGCTCCGCACAGCGCGGTGACGTGCATCGCGTGCAGGAAGGCGTCGTTGGCCGGGCCGATGAGCGCCCTGCCTTCGGGGCCCAGCTTCGCGGCGACGCCGAGGGTCGCCTCGATGGACTCGCCCGCGGTGTGCCTGAGGCCCACGGGCAGCAGGCCGAGCTTGTCCTCGATGCCGGTGCGGTACGCCGCGGACAGCACCGATCCCAGTACGGCGATGCCGAGCGCCCCGCCGACCTGGCGGAAGGTGTTGCTGAGGGCGGAGGCGGAACCGGCCTTCTCACGCGGCAGGGCCTGCATGATGACGACGCTGACCGGCGTCATGATGTGCGCCATGCCGGTGCCCATGAGGAAGAAGACGACCTCCAGGACCCAGATCGGCGTGTCCGCCTCGAACCCGGCGAACGCGGCCAGCATCGCGGCGATGAGCAGCATGCCCGCGGTGGTCGTGGCCCGGTTCCCGAAGCGGTCGACGAGCAGCCGGGCCCGCGGCGCGAAGATCATCTGGGCGGCGGCCAGCGGCAGCATCAACAGGCCGGTCTGCAGTGGCGAGTAGCCGCGCACGCTCTGGGTGTAGAAGACCGAGAAGAAGGTCACGCCCATCAGCGCGAAGAAGACCAGCGCGATGGCGGCGATCGCGGCCGAGAAGACCTTGCTCTTGAAGTACGTGACGTCGACGGACGGATGGTCGCTGCGCTTCTCGAACACCACGAACGCGACGAGTACGGCGAGACCGGCGCCGATGGTCGCGAGGACCTGCGGGTCGGTGAAGTCGGCGAGCTGGCCGCCCTTGATGATGCCGTAGACGAGCAGGACGAGGCCGACGACGGACAGTACGACGCCGACGGGGTCGATCCGGCCCGGGTTCGGGTCACGGGAGTCGGGCACCAGCCACAGCATCAGCGCGAGGGCGATCAGCACGATCGGCACGTTGATGAGGAAGACAGAGCCCCACCAGAAGTGGTCGAGCAGGACGCCGCCGGTGATGGGCCCGATGGCGATGGCGAGGCCGACGCCGCCCGCCCAGATGCCGATGGCCTTGGGCTGCTCCTCGCGCTCGAAGACGTTCATGAGGACGGCGAGGGTGGCCGGCATCACGAAGGCGGCGCCGAGGCCCATCACCGCGCGGAAGGTGATCAGCTCGCCGGGCGAGCCCGAGGAGGCGGCCAGCGCGGAGCCGATGCCGAACACGACGAGGCCGCCGAGCAGGACCCGCTTGCGGCCGAGCCGGTCGCCGAGCAGGCCGGCGGTGAACAGGAGGCCCGCGAAGACCAGGGTGTAGGCGTTGATCGCCCATTCCAGCTCGCTCTGGGTGGCGCCCAGGCCCGTCGGGGCGGGGGTCGAGATCGTCTTGATCGCGACGTTCAGGATCGAGTTGTCGAGCACCACGATCAGCAGGCTCAGCATCAGTACGCCGAGGATCGCCCAGCGGCGCCGGTGCACCGCCTCCGGTATGCGGGATTCAGGGACTGCGGTAGTCATACGGTCGAGCCTAAGCCTATTTCGATACGGCACCGTCTCGTATCGTAAATCTTTTACCCGCCTCTTACGTGCCGCTCCTCCGTGCCGTGTCGATCACAGGGGGCTCCCCTAGCCCTCTCTGGCACGAGGTGCCACCATGGAGGTGATCCGGGGACGCCGTAAGGGTGCCTCGAGATGACTGAAGGAGCCGTTGCAATGACGCAGCTTTCGGCTGCCCAGACCGGTCAGCACGGTCAGAACACCACCTCCGACGGCAGCAAGGCGCTGTACGGAGGCAAGGGCACACGCCGTATCACCGTCCGCGACATCGCCCTCGCCAAGGAGCGGGGCGAGAAGTGGCCCATGCTCACGGCCTACGACTCGATGACCGCGTCCGTCTTCGACGAGTCCGGGATCCCCGTGATGCTCGTCGGCGACTCGGCGGGCAACTGCCACCTCGGGTACGAGACCACCGTGCCCGTCACCCTCGACGAGATGACGATGCTGTCGGCGGCCGTGGTGCGTGGCACGTCCCGCGCCCTGATCGTCGCCGACCTGCCCTTCGGGTCCTACCAGGAGGGGCCGGTGCAGGCGCTGCGCTCGGCGACCCGGCTGGTGAAGGAGGCCGGGGTCGGGGCGGTGAAGCTGGAGGGCGGCGAGCGTTCGCACGATCAGATCCGGCTGCTGGTGGAGTCCGGGATCCCGGTCATGGCGCACATCGGGCTGACCCCGCAGTCCGTCAACGCGATGGGCTATCGCGTGCAGGGGCGGGGCGAGGAAGCCGCCCAGCAGCTGCTGCGGGACGCGAAGGCCGTGCAGGACGCGGGGGCGTTCGCGGTGGTGCTGGAGCTGGTTCCGGCGGAGCTGGCGGCGGAGGTGACGCGTGTCCTCCACATCCCGACGGTCGGCATCGGCGCCGGAGCGGAGACGGATGCGCAGGTGCTGGTATGGACCGACATGCTCGGTCTTACCGGCGGGCGGGTCCCCAAGTTCGTGAAGCAGTACGCGAATCTGCGTGAGGTGATGGGGAGCGCGGCGAAGGCGTTCGCGGAGGATGTCGTCGGCGGGACGTTCCCGCTCGAGGAGCACTCCGTCCACTAGAGCCACAGTGGCACCAAGGCGGCCCGCCGATCTTCCCCCGTCGGCGGGCTGCTGCCATTTTTTCTCGCCCCCGCCGCCCCTACCCGTCCCATCCTGGGGGCTGCCGCCCCCAGACCCCCGCTTCGGCCTGAACGGCCTCGTCCTCAAACGCCGGACAGGCTAAAAATTCAGCCCCTCCGGCGTTTGAGGAGCGGGGGTCCAGGGGGCAGAGCCCCCTGGGGATGGGACGGGTAGGGGCGGCGGGGGCGAGGAACGCATGTCGGGGGTCTGTCGGTGGGTGTCGGCGGGCTGTCGGTGGTTTGTCGGTGGCCCCTGACACCGTCATCGGCATGACGCGAATCGACAACAACCCCAACGGCGGGAGCATCGCCGTATCCGTGCGGGGGCTGGTCAAGCACTACGGCGAGACCAAGGCGCTGGACGGCGTCGACCTGGACGTGCGTGAGGGCACCGTGATGGGTGTGCTCGGGCCGAACGGGGCCGGCAAGACCACCCTCGTACGGATACTGTCCACCCTCCTCGTCCCCGACGCCGGGCAGGCGACCGTCGCCGGCTACGACGTCGTACGGCAGCCGCGGCAGCTCAGGCGGGTCATCGGGCTCACCGGGCAGTACGCCTCCGTCGACGAGAAGCTCCCCGGCTGGGAGAACCTCTACATGATCGGGCGGCTGCTCGACCTGCCCCGCAAGGACGCCCGCGCAAGGGCCGACGAACTGCTGGAGCGGTTCTCGCTCACCGACGCGGCCAAGCGCCCGGCGAGCACGTACTCCGGCGGTATGCGGCGCCGGCTCGACCTCGCCGCGTCGATGATCGGGCACCCCGCTGTCCTCTTCCTGGACGAGCCCACCACCGGCCTGGACCCCCGCACCCGCAACGAG
Source organism: Streptomyces fulvoviolaceus (assembly GCF_000718165.1). Taxonomy (GTDB): domain Bacteria; phylum Actinomycetota; class Actinomycetes; order Streptomycetales; family Streptomycetaceae; genus Streptomyces; species Streptomyces fulvoviolaceus. The sequence continues at coordinate 180,928 of NZ_JOEY01000013.1, forward strand.
GTGTGGGACGAGGTCAAGCGGATGGTCGGGGAGGGGGTCACCGTCCTGCTCACCACGCAGTACATGGAGGAGGCCGAGCAGCTCGCCTCCGAGCTGACCGTCGTGGACCGCGGCCAGGTCATCGCGAACGGCGCCATCGAGGAGCTGAAGGCGAAGGTCGGCGGCCGCGCCCTGCGGGTCCGCCCGGCCGACCCCATGCAGCTGCGGCCGCTCGCCGCCGCGCTCGACGAGCTGGGCATCACCGGGCTCGCCACCACGACGGTGGACGCCGCCCGGGGCGACGTACTCGTGCCGATCCTCAGCGACGAACAGCTGACCGCCGTGGTCAACGCGGTCACCGCGCGCGGCATCACGCTCTCCTCCATCACCACCGAACTGCCCAGCCTGGACGAGGTGTTCCTGTCGCTCACCGGCCACCGTGCCAGTGCCCCGCAGGACGCCACGCCCGCCGACACCCGCGAGGAGGTCGCCGTATGAGCGCCGCCACTGCCACCGTCACCGCCGACGCCCGCATCCCGCTGCGCGGTCATCTGCGCCACACCGGTGCCCTCGTCCGCCGCAACCTGCTGTGGATCCGGCAGGACCCGGAGTCGATGTTCGACGCCATCCTCTTTCCGGTCATCTTCACCCTGCTGTTCGTGTACGTCTTCGGCGGCTCCATCGGGCAGTCGCTCGGCGGCGGACAGGAGGCGTACGTGCAGTACGTCGTGCCGGGCCTGATGGCCATGATGGGCATGAACATGGCTCAGGGCGTCGGCACCGGCTTCAACACGGACTTCAACTCCGGTGTCATGGACCGCTTCCGGTCCCTGCCGATCGGCCGCGGCTCGGTGCTGTTCGCGAAGATCGCGGTCGAGGTGCTGCGGATGCTGTTCGCGACCGTGATCCTGATGATCGTCGGTGTCCTCGTGGGCTTCGACATCACCAACTGGGCCGGTCTGCTTGCCTCCGTGGGGCTGTCCGCGGTGTTCGGCTCGGCGCTGATGTGGGTGTTCCTCACGCTCGGCGTGATCATGAAGAGCGCGCAGTCCGTGCAGGCGATGGGCTTCCTGGTGCTGATGCCGCTGCAGTTCGGCTCGTCGATCTTCGCGCCGACCCAGTCGATGCCGGGCTGGTTGCAGGCGTTCACCGACTACAACCCGCTCTCCGCGCTCGCGGACTCGGCCCGCGGCCTGATGGTGGGCGGCCCGGTGGCACACGACCTGTGGCTGACCCTCGGCTGGTCGGCGGCGATCACGGCGGTGATGGCGCCGGTCGCCATCCACAAGTTCCGCACCAAGAACTGACCCCGGCCGGCCTACGACACGTCGGTCCGCGTCAGACCAGGGCGGCGGCCTCCTCCACGGAGAGGCCGCCGCCTTCCGTGTACGCGGCCTCGTACGCCTCGTCGCCGAGTACCGCGCGCAGGGCCCGCTTGGCCCTGGTGTACATCTCGCGCTCGACGGTCGTCGCGACATGGCCGGGCGGCAGCTGCGCGTCCCCGGCGCCGACGCACCGGGCGCCGTCGCGGGCGCGGCTGCCGCCGTCGAGGGCGGCGAGGGCGACCGCGGCGATGTGCAGGTACATGGTGCGCATGTGGGGGGCGATGGCCTGGGACAGCGGGTCCTGGGCCTTCTCCAGTGCCCGGCGGGCCTTGTCCAGGCACTCCTCGTGGCGGCCGTCGACCGCCTCCAGCCAGGCCTCCGAGCCGAGGATGAAGGCGTCGAAGATGACGAAGTGGGAGATGGCGAACTGCTCGCGCAGCAGCCGGAGTTGCTCGCGCGCCTCGAGGATGCGGCCGGTCAGACCGAGCCGGGCGGCGAGGAACATCCGGGCGGCGGGCATCGCCTCGTTGCTGCCCCCACCGTCCTGCCGGTCGATCACCCCGCGCAGCAGGAGTTCGCCGCGCTCCGCCTCTCCGGTCTCCAGCAGGGCGCTGCCCAGACGGGCGCTCAGCACCGCCACCTGGGCACGGGCGCCGAGCCGTTCGGCCCGCTCGATCGCCGCCTCGTAGTCGGCGACGGCCGCCTCCCACTCGCCCTTGCGTTCGTCGGCCTCGGCGCGTGCGGCGAGGGCGTCGGCGGTGCCCCACAGGTCCTCGAGGCGCTCGTAGATCTCCAGCGACTCCTCGGCGTCGCGGGTGGCGTCGCCCGCCCAGTCGCTGCGGTTGGCGAGGATGTTGGCGCGCATCTGGAGGGAGGCGGCGAGCTCCCACTCGTAGCCGGGCGTGCTGCGGCAGGTGTCCACGGTGGCGTCGATGACGGTGCGCAGCCGCTCCATGTTCCCGGTGAGCATGACGGCGAAGAACCACAGGTAGCCGGGGCTGCGGCAGGTCTGCGGCATGCCGGGCTCATAGGTCTCGGTGATGGCGCGCAGTTTCGCCTGCGCCTGCGGGGTCTGCCAGGCGTCCAACTCGGTGTCCATGGAGGCGAGATGGACGAGGTGGAGGTCGCGCCGGGCCTCTTCGAGGAGCTCGCCGGTCCACGGGGGCGGGCCGTCCGTGCAGCGTTCCCACACCGGTTCGGCGCGGCGGACGGGCTCAGCGAAGGGGTCAGGGCCGAGGGCCATGACCTCGCGGGACCAGTTGCGGGACTCGATGCGCAGGTCACGCATCTGCCAGTACCGGGCCAGCGACAGGATCAGACACAGCCCTTCCTGCTCGTCACGCTCGGCGACGGCCCGGCGCAGGGCGGTGCGGAGGTTCTCGTACTCGCGCTCCAGCAGTTCGATGGCGGCGAGCTGGCCGGGGCCGCGCAGCAACGGGTCGGTGGCGCGGGCGAGTTCGCGGTAGTACGTCAGATGCGCGCGCTCGGTCTCCGTACGCCGCCCCGCCTCGTCGAGCCGCTCGCCCGCGTACTCGGCGACGGTTTCGAGGAGCCGGTAGCGCATCGCGCCGTCGCCCGAAGGGGCCGCCACCACAAGGGACTTGTCGACCAGCGAGCCGAGCGCGTCCAGGACGGCCGGCCCGCACACGGCCTCGGCGGCGGCGAGGTCACAGCCGCCGGCGAAGACGGACAGGCGTGGCAGCACGTCCCGTTCGCCTTCGTCCAACAGCTCCCAGGACCAGTCGACGACGGCTCTCAGCGTCTGCTGACGCGGCAGAACGGTACGGCTGCCGGAGGTGAGCAGCCGGAAGCGGTCGTCGAGCCGGTCGGCGATCTGACGTGGCGTCAACATCCGTAGCCGGGCGGCCGCGAGCTCGATGGCGAGCGGCAGACCGTCGAGCCGCCGGCAGATCTCGGCACAGGCCTCGGGGTCGTCCTCGACCCGGAAGCCGGGACGGGCAGCGGCACCGCGGTCGGCGAGCAGCCGCAGGGCGACCGGCTCGGGCAGCGGCTCCACCGGTCGCAGCAACTCCCCCGGTACGCCCAGGGGTTCACGGCTGGTGGCCAGCACCGTCAGCCCCGGGCAGCGCTCCAGCAGCTCCTCGACGAGCCGGGCGGCCGCGTCCACGACATGCTCGCAGTTGTCGAGGACGATCAGCATCCGCCGCCTGCCGCAGTGCTCGGCGAGCCGCTCGACGGGATCGTCGTGCCGCTCGGTCCCGGCCCGCAGCGCCTCCGCCCCGGCGCCGTACAGCACGGTCTCGCGCGCTCCGACGGCGGTCAGCACGGCCTCCGGTACAGCCTCGGGGTCGTCGACGGGCGCGAGCTCGGCCAGCCACACCCCGCCCCGGACCGCGTCCCGCACGGTCTCCGCGGCCTCCTGCGACAACCGCGTCTTCCCGGCCCCACCAGGCCCGAGCAGCGTCACGAGCCGGGCCGCGGCGAGGTCGCCCCGGATGGTCTCGATGTCGGCCTCGCGTCCGACGAAGGAGGTGAGACGGGCGCGGAGGTTGCCCGGCGGGGTGGGGAGGGGGTCGGCGGCGGGAGTGGGGGCGGCGGATCCGAGGGCCGCGTCGGCGGGGACGCCCGTCCCGTCACCTGAGGGGCCGCGATCGCTCGCCGACCCGGGCGGCGGGGCGGACTCGCCCGTGCCGGGGACTGCAGTGCCCGCCCCGGAGGCGCCGGGCGTCCCGGCGGTCCGGGAGTCCGAGTCCTGCCGCCACCCGCCCGCGCCGACGCCGGGCCGCGGGTCGAGGCCGCCGGGCCGTGCGGCCTCCTGTGCCCCGCTCCTCCCCCACTGCCGCTGCCACTGCCCGTCCGCAGCCCCGCCGCCGCCCCGTCCGGCCGCACCCGGCGTCTGCGGATGGAGCAACTCCCCGTGCAGCGCCCTCAGTTCCGGCCCCGGGTCCGCCCCGAGCTGCTCCGCCAGCAGCTGTCGTACGTCCTCGTAGGCGGCCAGGGCCTCCGCCGTGCGGCCCGCGTCGCGCAGGGCGCGCAGGCGCAGGGTCTGGAGGGACTCGTCCAGGGGGTGGCTGTCGCACAGGGCGGTCAGTTCGGGCAGGGACTGCTCGGCGTGGCCGAGGGCGAGGGCGGCGGTGTGGCGGGCCCGCAGCGCGTCGAGGCGCCTGGTCTCCCAGCGGGCCGCCTCGGCGGTGCGGTCGGGGAGGTCGGCGAGGGCGGGCCCGCGCCACAGGGCAAGGGCGTCGTCGAGGACGCCGGCCGCCTTGGCCGGGTCGCCGTCGGCCAGGGCGCGCGTGCCGTCGCCGGCCAGCCGCTCGAAACGGTGCAGATCGATGTCGTCCGGCGCGGCGGTCAGCCGGTAGCCGCCGTCCACCGAGGCGACCGCGTCCGCGCCGAGCGCCCGGCGCAGCCGGCCCACCAGCGCCTGCAGCGCACCCGTCGCGTCGGCGGGCGGATCCGCGTCCCACACCTCGTCCACCAGGACGCTCGCCGGAACGGTGCGGCCGGGGCGCAGGGCGAGAACGGTCAGCAGGGCACGCAGCCGCGCGCCGCCGACCGGGACGGACGTACCGTCGGGACGGAGTACCTGGGTGGTGCCGAGGATGCGATAGCGCACGGGGTCCATTGTCTCTGGTGGCGTAGGGGCCGGTCACGGGGTTCCCGGGGCAGGGGTGTCGGCTGATCAGCTCCTGCTCAGCGTGGCCAGCAGGGCGGCGAGGGCGCCGTCCGGGAGGCCCTCGGTCTCCGCGCCCTGGGCGGCCCCCTCATGGGAGATCCCGCAGGCCTCGCGGACGGCGTACGACAGCCACGAGTCGGTGTCCGGGACCTCCAGGGTGGCCACGACGCCCGCGTCGGACCGCTCGCGTCCGCCGCCGAACCACTTCGGGCACTCGTCCACCGACCGCAGCCACCGTCGCCCGGGCACCGGCTCCCACGTGCCCGGTCCGTTCTCACCGTACGCCTGGGTCACGACCTGGAGGCACCGCACCCGGCCGCGGACCTCGGGCAGCCTGCCGCCGTGCGTCTCGACGGTGAGAAGGCCGACGCGACGGATCCGGTCCCCCGGCCCCACCCCTTCGGGCAGCCCGACGACGAGGCCGCTCTCCTCGCGCAGCACCCGCCCCGACCCCTCGTCGCCCCGCACCTCGTCCACCGGCCCTGCGATCTTCGTGAGCTGGTCGTGCCAGCCGCCGCCCAACACGTCGTCCGCGTCGCTGAACAGCAGCGGCCAGCTCACCTCGTCCCCCACCGAGAACGGCGTACCGCAGCACTCCATCTGCCAGTCCGCGTAGAACACATGCCAAAGCCCCATGGGACCACCTTCCATGGAACCCACGCCCCATCGCGAGACGTTTTCCCCGTACGCCCGGTACCGTCGGGCAGTCCCACCGCGCGCACGCACCGTCCAGGGAGCCCCATGACCACCGCGACCAGCCGCCGCAGCGACCGGCGTATCAGCCCCGTCTTCATCGGGATCCTCGCGGTCACGGCGGTGACGGGCTGGGCCACCTGGACCGGCTTTGCCGAGAAGCCCGGTGTGGCCGTGTTCCTGTTCGTGACGGCCGCGTGGATCGTCTCCCTCTGCCTGCACGAGTACGCGCACGCCCGCACGGCCCTGCACAGCGGTGACATCACCGTGGGATCGAAGGGCTACCTGAGCCTCAATCCTCTCGCCTACACCCACGCCCTACTGAGCATCGTGCTCCCGGTGATCTTCGTGATCATGGGGGGCATCGGTCTGCCGGGCGGTGCCGTCTTCATCGAACGGGGCCGGATCCGGGGCCGCTGGCGGCACAGCCTGATCTCCGCGGCGGGCCCGCTGACGAACGTCCTGTTCGCGGTCGTCTGCACGGCGCCGTTCTGGCTGGACGCGCTCGACGGGGTGCCGGCCGACTTCCGGTTCGCGCTGGCGTTCCTGGCGTTGCTCCAGGTCACGGCCGCGCTGCTGAACTTCCTGCCCGTGCCCGGCCTGGACGGCTACGGGGTCATCGAGCCCTGGCTGTCGTACAACGTCAAGCGCCAGGTGGAGCCGTTCGCGCCGTTCGGCCTGCTGTTCGTGTTCGCGCTGCTGTTCGTGCCGCAGATCAACAGCGCGTTCTTCGACGTCATCGACTCGGTACTGAGCAGCCTGGGGATCAGCGACTTCGAGACGTACTGCGGCCAGGACCTCTACCGCTTCTGGCAGAGCTCGAACGAGTTCTGCTCCGTCAGCCCGTGACGGACTTCCGATCCTTCTCGCGCTTCACGTAGTACCAGCACATGTTGGACGAGAGGCCCGCGAGCAGCACCCACACGATCCCCAGCAGGTTGCCCTGGACGAAGGAGACGACCGCCGCGGCCACGGCCAGGAGGCAGACGACGAGGGCGTAGAGGGCGAGGCGGGGCATGGGGGCGGTTCTCCTGTCGGGGGACACTGCTTGCACTACCGGTACTGCTCTGCGCCGACCAGTGTCCCCCATCCTCCTGCCCGACTCACACGTCGGTGACCCGCAGGCCCGCGTGCGCCTTGTACCGCCGGTTGACCGAGATCAGGTTGGCGACCAGCGACTCCACCTGGTGCGCGTTGCGCAGCCGCCCGGCGAAGACACCGCGCATGCCGGGGATACGGCCGGCCAGCGCCTGCACGATCTCGACGTCGGCGCGCTCCTCGCCCAGCACCATCACATCGGTGTCGATCTCCTCGATCTGCGGGTCCTGGAGAAGGACGGCCGACAGGTGGTGGAAGGCGGCGGCGACCCGCGAGTCCGGCAGCAGGACGGCGGCCTGCTCGGCGGCGCTGCCCTCCTCCGGCTTCAGCGCGTACGCGCCCTTCTTGTCGAAGCCGAGCGGGTTCACGCAGTCGACCACGAGCTTGCCCGCGAGCTCCTCGCGCAGGGACTCCAGCGTCTTGCCGTGACCGTCCCACGGGACGGCGACGATCACGATGTCGCTGCGGCGCGCGGTCTCGGCGTTGTCGGCACCCTCGACGCCGTACCCGAGTTCGTCGGCGGCGGCCTGGGCGCGGTCGGCGGCCCGCGAGCCGATGATCACCTTCTGGCCGGCCCTGGCGAGCCGGTAGGCGAGCCCCTTGCCCTGCGGGCCGGTCCCGCCGAGCACACCCACGACGAGCCCGGAGACGTCGGGGAGGTCCCACGGGTCCTTGGCGGGGGCCTTCGCGGGGGTCTGTGCAGCACTGTCGGTAGAGGTCATGGGCCGACTTTACGTCCGCCCCGCCCACCGCAATCGCTCAGGTGAGCCGCGTCACGGGCACCCGCCGGAAGACGATCCGCTCGTAGGCGCCGAAGTCCCCGGTCTCGTAGAGGAGTCCGACGGTGGCGGGGTCGATCCGGACGAGGTCGGAGTAGGCGGCGGGCAGGCCGTCGGCCGTGAAGGCCGGGCGCCAGGTGCGGCCGCCGTCGGTGGAGGTGCGGATCGTCATCAGGGCGCGGCCGCGGGGAAAGGCGGGGCCGGAGAAGAGGAGCAGGTCGGGGTCGCGGAGCTGCAGGAGGCTGCCCTGGCAGACGGGGCCGTCGAGGCCGGCCTGCGGGCGGAAGCGGGTGTGGAGGGTCCTGCCGCCGTCCTCGGAGTGGGCGTCGGCGCGGTTGCCGGGCGAGGGGGAGCTGCTTCGGGTGTTGAAGTAGACGCGCCCGTCGGGGAGTTCGGCGGCGGCGGTCTCGTTGACGTTGACGTAGCCGTCGGTGTTCTCGTCGACGTAGCCGATCGACCAGGTCGCGCCCCGATCGTCACTGATCAGGCAGTGGCCGCTGTTGTACTTGGCCTCGTTGCCGATGTCCGTGCCGGTGGGCGGGAGGGTGTGGTTGGCGGGGACGACGACCCGGCCGGTGCTCAGCTGGACGGCATGCCCGGGGGTGGTGGCGTACCAGCGCCAGCCCGCCTTCCGCACCGACTCGGTGATCTCCCGGGGGCTCGACCAGGTGACGCCGTCGTCGTCGCTGTGCTGCACCCAGACCCGGCGCCCGTCGGCGTCCGCCACCTCGCCGCGCAGGATGGCGTCCTCGGAGGCGGTGGCGGCGGAACGGATGTGGACGAGCAGGATCCGGCCGGTGTCGAGGACGACGGGGGCGGGGTTGCCGGCGAGGTGAACTCCGTTGCTGGCGGCGACCTTCAGCGGCCCCCACGTCCTTCCCCCGTCCACCGACCGCTTCACGACGATGTCGATGTGCCCCCAGTCCCGCCCGGAGCCGACCCGCCCTTCGCAGAAGGCGAGGAGGGTCCCGGCGCGGGTGACGACGACAGCGGGGATCCGGAAACTCGCGTAGCCCTCGCGGCCGGCGTGGAAGGGGACGGTGGCGGCTGTCGACATGGGCGGACACCTCCTGGGCAATTGGGCAACTGGGCAACTGGGCAACTGGGCAACTGGATCAGCCACTCCCTGGCCAAGTGGATCAGCCACTCCCTGACCGAATGGCTCATCCACTCGCTGGACAAGTGGCTCGACCACTTACCCAAGTCGAGCGAATTCGGGGTGAACTGCGGGTCGCAAACACCCGATTACGGCAGGATGCAGCCACATGGATGCCGTACGGGTCGCGTTGCTGCGCGAAGTGCTCGCCGGAACCGAGTGGTTGGGGGCAACGCGCCGCTTCGCCGGCGCCCTGCGCGGGTCGGTGGTCTCCCACGGCGGCGGACTGCTGCTCGTGGGCACGACGGAGTACGAGCCCTGGCACCTGGCCGCCCACCTGGTGGACGAGGCCGCGTGGTCCGGAACACCGGAACTGGCCCCGACTCTCGTACGGCATGACGCCCGGCCCTCGGACCCCGCGCATCTGTCGGTCGGCCTGGGCCGGCTCGCGGCGGCGCGCCGGGGCGAGACCCTCCTCGTGGTCTCCCCATGGGGGTCCCCCCGCTCGATCGAATTCGAGAGTGAGGGCGGACCGGGCGCTCCACTTCTGGAACGGGTGCACGACGCCCGCCGCGCCGGAGCGACGGTCCTCTCCCTCGGCCCCGACGAGGGCGAACTCGTCACAATGGCCCATGAGTCGCTCGCCGTGCCGGAGGGCACGGACCTGGACCTGGACACGGTGCAGCACCTGGTGAGCGCGGCGGCCGGGGAGAACGCCGTCCCGACTCCGCGGGGCCGGCGACGCCTCCGGGACCGGCTGTCGGGGCTCGCCGAGCACCTGACGGCCCCGCCGCCCGCGCGCTGGTAGGTCCGCACCCGTCCCCATCCCCCCAATCCCCCACCCCTCCGCGCCGCGAAAAGCAGTTGCCCCTCGCACGGGCTTCCCCCGACCATGACCGGTCGTGACCGACGACGCCCCCGAACCCCCCTCCGGCCTCCGCACCCTCCTCCCCGACCTGGCCCCGTGGCGGGCGTCCCGGGACTTCCGGCGGCTCTGGTTCTCGGGGCTGATCTCGAACTTCGGGAGTTTCCTCACCTTCGTGGCGCTGCCGGTCCAGCTCAAGGAGCTGACCGGGTCGGCCGCGGCGGTGGGGGCGATCGGGGCCGTGGAGCTGGTGCCGTTGGTGGTGTTCGGGCTGTACGGCGGGGCGCTCGCGGACGCGTGGGACAAGCGGAAGCTGATCGTGTGGACGGAGGCGGGTCAGGGCCTGCTGAGCGCGGCGCTGCTGCTCAACGCTCTCCTCCCCCACCCCGCCGTCTGGCCGCTGTACGTCGTCGCCGCCCTGTCCTCCGCCCTGGTCTCCGTGCAGCGCCCGGCGCTCGACTCCCTCTGGCCCCGGATCGTGGCCCACGACCACCTCCCGGCGGCGTCCGCGCTCAACTCCCTGCGCTGGACGGTCGGCGGGGTCGCGGGCCCGGCGCTGGCAGGCGTGGTCGTCGCCTACGCGGGGCTCGGCTGGGCGTACGGCGCCGACCTGCTCACCTTCGTGGTCTCCGTGCTCCTCACCGTCCGCATCGCCGCCTCCCCCGCCTCCCACGAGGCGGCGAAGCCGTCGCTCAAGGCGATCGTCGAGGGTGCCCGGTACGCGTGGAGCCGCAAGGAACTCCTCGGCACCTACGCGGTCGACCTGGCCGCGATGTTCCTGGCGATGCCGCTGGCCGTACTGCCGTTCCTGGCGGACGAGTTGGACGCGGAGTGGTCGCTGGGTCTGATGTACGCGTCAGTCCCCGCCGGTTCCCTGCTGGTGAGCCTGACGAGCGGCTGGACCTCACGGATCCACCGCCACGGCCGGATGGTCGTGCTGTCCGCCGCGCTGTGGGGCCTGGCCATCGCGGGCGCCGGGCTGGTCGGCAACATATGGCTGGTGCTGCTGTTCCTGACCCTGGCCGGCGGCTGCGACATGGTCAGCGGGATCTTCCGCGGGGCGATGTGGAACCAGACGATCCCGGACGAGCTGCGGGGCCGGCTCGCCGGGATCGAGCTGCTGTCGTACTCGGTGGGACCGACGGTCGGCCAGGTCCGGTCGGGCGGTTTCGCGGCCTGGCTGGGGGTGCGGACCTCGGTCTGGTCGGGCGGTCTGCTGTGCGCGGGAGCCGTAGGACTCCTGGCACTCTGCCTGCCGAAGCTGATGACGTACGACGTCCGCACGAACGAGCACGCGGTACGGCTGCGCGGTCAGCGAACGGCAGCCGCACCCGCGGGCGCCTGATCAGTCGTCGTCGGTGGCGCCCCCCGCCGGGGCGTCGTGCCACTTGGGGTCGTTCTCCCACTCGAGGTTGCGCTCACGGGCCGTCGCCATCGCGTGCTCGGCCTCCTTGCGGGTGGCATACGGCCCGAAGCGGTCCTTGGCCGGGCACTCCGGCCCCTCCTCGACCTTCTTGTGCTCCAGGCAGTAGTACCACTCGCCGGGCTTCCCGACCGTGCGCTTCTTGAACAGGGGCATGACCGGCTCCTCTCGCCACCGACATGTTGCCCCATCGCCGCTGGTTAGACTCGCTGGCATGTCTGGCCAGTCGCTGCTCGTGCCGGGGGAACTGTCCCCCACCCGTCCCGTGCCCGGAAACATCCGGCGTCCCGAGTACGTCGGCAAGCCCGCGCCGACGCCGTACACCGGTCCGGAGGTGCAGACGCCCGAGACGATCGAGGCGATGCGCGTCGCGGGCCGGATCGCCGCGCGGGCGATGGCGGAGGCGGCGAAGCTCATCGCGCCCGGGGTGACCACGGACGAGTTGGACAAGGCGGCGCACGACTACATGTGCGACCACGGCGCCTACCCCTCGACGCTCGGCTACCGCAGCTTCCCGAAGTCCCTGTGCACGTCCGTCAACGAGGTCATCTGCCACGGCATCCCGGACACCACGGTGCTGCGCGACGGCGACATCATCAACCTCGACGTGACGGCGTACATCGGCGGGGTGCACGGCGACAACAACGCGACGTACCTGGTGGGCGACGTCGACGAGGAGAGCCGCCTGCTGGTGGAGCGCACCCGCGAGTCCCTCAGCCGCGCGATCAAGGCGGTGAAGCCGGGCCGCCAGATCAACATCATCGGCCGGGTCATCGAGTCGTACGCCAAGCGCTTCGGCTACGGAGTCGTCCGCGACTTCACGGGCCACGGCATCAACTCCTCCTTCCACTCGGGCCTGATCATCCCGCACTACGACAGCCCGCACGCGACGACGGTCATCCAGCCCGGCATGACCTTCACGATCGAGCCGATGCTGACGCTCGGGACGCACGAGTACGACATGTGGGACGACGGCTGGACGGTCGTGACGAAGGACCGCAGGCGCACGGCGCAGTTCGAGCACACGCTGGTGGTGACGGAGACGGGAGCGGAGATCCTGACGCTGCCGTAGCGCCACCCCCACTCGCCTTGGCCCGCCCTCTTCGGAGGGCGGGCCTTTTTCATGCCTGATCCATGGGTGCTTGATCGGGATGCGGGGTAGGCTTTTTACCGACAGCCTGTCGGAAACGTTGCCGACAGGGAGTCGACAAGGCATTGACTTAGGTAAGCCTAACCATAGAAAATCTGGCCCATGGACTCGTTCTCGACACTCATCCGCACCGCCTCCCACGAGCAGCACGTGGAGGCGGAGACCTCGACGTTCATGAGCGACCTGCTCGGCGGCAGGCTCGGCGTCGACGCGTACGCGCGCTACACCGAGCAGCTCTGGTTCGTCTACGAGGCGCTGGAGGCCGGGGCCGAGAAGCTGGCGTCGGATCCGGTGGCCGGGCCCTTCATCCAGCCCGAGCTGTTCCGGCTGACGGCGCTGGAGCGGGACCTGGCGCATCTGCGCGGCCCGGGCTGGCAGGCGGGAGTGTCCGCGCTGCCCGCGACGCGGGCCTACGCCGATCGCGTCCGCGAGTGCGCCGAGGAGTGGCCGGCGGGTTACATCGCCCACCACTACACGCGCTACCTCGGCGATCTCTCCGGCGGCCAGATCATCCGCGACAAGGCGGAGAAGACCTGGGGCTTCGAGAAGAAGGGCGACGGCGTCCGCTTCTACGTCTTCGAGGAGATCACCAACCCCGCCGCCTTCAAGCGGGGTTACCGGGAGCTGCTGGACGCGGTCCGCGCGGACGACCTGGAGAAGCAGCGGATCGTGGCGGAGTGCAAGAAGGCGTTCGCGCTGAACACGGGGGTCTTCCGGGCGCTGGGTGAGGAGTTTCCCCTGAGCGCCTGAGCGCTCCGCTGGTCATGCGGTTCGGTTGCCGCGGGCCGGTGGGGGCTGGTCGCGCAGTCCGCTCCGCGCCCGACCTCGCCAGGTTCCGCTCAGCGTTCCGGCTGACGTTCCAGGACGACCCGGCCACCGATCTCGACCCAGCCTCCCGGCTGCGGAGCCGTCAAGATCTGCGAACCCGCGCCCTGGGTGATGTTCAGGGCGCGGCCCAGTTCCGCCGTCAGCTGGAGGGCCGCCGCGCCGGTCGCCTCGTCCTCCTCGACGCCGTCGCCCCGACCGGGGAAGCCGCGGGCCCGGATCCGGCCGGCGGCCTCGTCCTCCCACGCCCAGGCGTAGATCCACTCCCCCGGCGGCGGCACGGTCAGGTCGTCCACCTCGGCGGCGGTGGCGTACTGCCGGAACGTCCGCGGCGCCGGCCACTCCGCCCGCGCCTCGATCCAGCTGAACTCGCCGTCCAGGCGGGCGCCCACGATGCCGGCGGGCGTGACGAGTTCGGGGACGTCGAGGAGCCAGGCGGCGCCGACGCAGGGGTAGCCGGCGAACGCCAGCCGTACGGAGGGTGTGTAGATGTCGATGACGCCGCGCTCGGGGTCGTCGACGAACACGGTCTCGCTGAAGCCGAGCTTGGCGGCGAAGTCCTGGCGCTCGACAGGGTCCGGCATTGCCGATCCCTCTCGGATGACGCCGAGTTCGTTGCCGTAGCCGCCGTTCGGCGCGCAGAAGACGCGCAGTACGTCGTAGTCAGTCACGGGGTGAATTGAAGCATCCGGTGTTTTCGCCCCCGCCGCCCCTTCCCATTCCCGTCCCTGGGGGCTGCCGCCCCCAGACCCCCGCTGTCGGCCCTGAAGGGGCCTCGTCCTCAAACGCCGGACGACTCCGCCGTACGGCGCCTCCGCATCGCGAACACCACGCCCGCGCCCGCCGCCACAGTCGCCGCGGCCGCCGTGCCGAGGGCGGCGACCGGTATGTCGGAGCCGGTGGCGGCCAGGCCGCCCGTCACCCCGCCGGTCGTCGAACCCGTCGTACCCCCGGACGTGCCGCCCGAAGTCGAACCGCCCGTGGAGGCCGACTCGTCGTCGGTCGGGAGTTTCGCGTCGTCGCTCAGCGCCACCGCCAGATCCACCGTGTCCAGCTCGGTGCCCGAGGTGTAGAACCCGCCGAAGGCCTCCGCACCCGCCGCCGTCAGCGTGGCGGAGACATCGTCGACCGTGATGACGTCGTCCGACGCCGTCAGGTCGGACTTCGCCGCCTTCAGGTCGGCCAGGACCACGTCCTGCGTCTTCGCACCCAGGCTGGTCACGTCGGCGGTCAGTTCGCCGGAGCCCTCGTCGAGGCTCACGCGGACATCGCTCAGCGTGAGGTCGAGGCCGTAACCGCCGTCCTCCCCCTCGCCCTCGTGCCCCTTGAAGTTCACCGCACCCTCGAAGGCCGCCGACAGCGTGTCCGCGTCGGTGTCGTACTCCCCCGTCGCGTCCACGAAGGTGAAGATCCCGTTGTCCGCGGCCTGCGAGGCACCGTCCGACGCCGTGATCTCACCGTTCGCCACACTGCCCACGACGTACGAACGGAAGGACTCCTTCACGCCCCATCCCAGCGTGCCGTCGGCTACGTCCCCCGCGGCGGCCGCGTCCGAGGTCGTCGCGGACGGAGTCGGACTCGTGCTCTCCGGCGCCGAGGTCGTCGGCGTGGCTGTCGGCGTCGGGCTCGCTGTGTCCGTCTTCGTCGCGGTGGGCGTCGGAGACGTCGACTCCGTGGCCGTCGGGCTCGGCGATGCCGACGCCGCGGGCTTCACCACGGTCAGCGGATCCCCTGCCGCCCCCTCGTAGCTGTCACTCCCGAAGACGTCCGCCGCCTCCTTCGTCAGCGTGGTCGTCATGTCCGTCATCGCCTGCGTCACGGTGACGTCGGCGAGCGGCACGTCCTGCGTGGTCGTACCGGACTTCGTGACGTCCGCGGTGACCTCGGCGGCCGCGCTGTCGAACTTCACGTCGGACAGGGTGATGTCGAAGCCGTGCAGCTTGGACACGATCTGCAGGCTGCCCTTGAAGCCGAGGTCGACGGTGTGGGCGGTGGAGTCGTAGGTGCCGGCGCCCTCCGTGAAGGTGAACGCACCGTTGTCCGCGGCCTGCGAGGCACCGTCGGTCGCGGTGAAGCCACCGGCCGCGACACCGGTCACATACGTGCGGTACGACTGCTTGATGCCCCAGGTCAACTCGTACCCGGTGAGCGGGACTTCGGCCGCCGAGGCGGTACTCGCACCGACGGTGGCGAGCGCGGTGGCACCCAGCGCGGCGGCCGTGGCGACAGCGGCGGCGAGGGCGACGGGACGGCGTCTGCGCGGAGTGGCAGGCATGGTCGGGGGTTCTCCTTGAGATGGATGGGAAGTCCGCCGAGACAGAACACGGCGGACGCGGTAGGTGGGGGTGTCAGTCCTCAGCCGGACCGGTACGGCGCCTGCGGACGACGTAGACCGCGAAGGCCGCTGCCACCAGCAGCAGGGACCCGGCCGCAAGGCCGATGGACAAAGCGGAATCGTCGTCACCGCTCGCGCTCGCGACCGGTTCCGTCGACGGATCGGGGGACGGCGACGGCGTCGCACTCGCCGTGGGGGTACTGCCCAGGTCGGGCAGAGCGGGCAGTTCGGCGTCGTCGGTGGTGGCGACGGCCAGGGACACCGGGTCCATCTCGGTGCCCGCCTGGTACATCCCGCCGAAGGCCTTCGCACCGGAAGCGGTGAGCTTCGCGGGCGCCTCGGTGACCTTCGCCAGGCCGTCCTTCGCCTTCAGCGCCTTCGCCGCGAACGTGACCAGCGGAACCTTCTTGCCCGTGAAGTCGGCGCTCACGACATCGGCGTAGAGCGTGCCCTTGCCGTCCTCGACGGCGACGCGGACGGAACTCAGCTTCAGATCGAGCCCGTTCGAGCCGGTGAAGCGGACGGCGCCCTTGAACGACGCCGACAGGTCACCGCTCTTCAACGTGCCCGAGCCGTCGGCGAAGCGGAACAGCGCACCGCCGTCCTCGGCCCCCGCCGACACCGCCCACTCGCCCTTGGCGATGTCCCCGGTGACGTACTCGCGGAAGGTCCGACGCACACCCCAGTCGACGGCACCGTCCTCGATCGAGCCGCCCGAAGTCTCCTTCTTCGCCGCGGACTTGGAAGCCGAAGGCGAGGGCGAACCGGACGGCGTGGCCGCCGCGGCCTCCACGTCGGCCGACAGACTCACCGGATCCAGCGCGGTCCCCGCCGTGTAGTACCCGGCGAAGGACTTCGCCCCCTGCGCGGTGAGCGTGGCGGGCAGGCTGTTGAGGACGACCGCGGTGCCGCCGCCCTTCATGTCGATCCCGCCGAGGGAGAGGTTGGCGAAAGGCACCTGACTGGACGTCGTGACCGCCCCGGTGTCCTTCGCCTTGCTGGTGACGTCCACGTAGAGCGTTCCGGAGGAGCCGGAGATGCGGACGGTGGGGCGGCTGATCGTGAGGTCGAGCTGGTAGGCGCCGGCGTCGGTCTTGTGGCCGACGAAGTGGACCCCGCCGGAGAAGGAGGCGTTGAAGGCGCCCGTGTCGCCGTCGTACGCACCCGTCGCCGAGTGGAAGCGGAAGGTGCTGGCGCCGACGGTGGCGGCGCCGCCCGTCAGGGAGTAACTCCCGTTCGCGATGGGCCCGGTGACATAGCTCTGGAAGGACGACTTGATGCCCCAGTCGAGCCGGCCGCCCTGCACGGTGCGGCTCGCGGCGTGTGCGGCGGTCGCCGGGAGCAGGGCTACCAGGACGGCCGCGCAGAGCACGGTGAGCGCCACGGTCACGGCGGTGACCAGGGTGCGAAGGCGTGCGGGCATGGGTGTTCCTCCGGATCGACTGCCGGTAGCGAGCGAAGGTAAGGCTAACCTAAGCTTCGCTGAGCAGGAACGATGGATTCAGCAGCAGGACCCAGGCCTCAGGCCCCAGGACCGAAGGGAACGGACAGAACAGTGCGACCCATGCGCACACGACTGGCGGGCGCACTGCTGGCGGTGCTCGCCCTGACGGCGACGACGGCCTGCGGAGGCGCGACGGCGGCGGCTCCCGCGAAGAGGTCCACCGCGACAACGACCGCCAACCGCGTCGAGCCCCTCGCGGACACCTCCACGCCGAAACTCCCCGTCACCGTGAACTCGGCCGACGGCAGGAAAGTGACCGTCAGGACGACCGACCGCATCGTCCCCCTCTCCGGCAGCCTCAGCGAGATCGTCTTCACGCTCGGGCTCGGGGACCGGGTCGTCGCCCGGGACATCACCGCCACCTTCGCGCAGGCGGCGAAGCTGCCCGTCGTCACCCGCAACCACGACGTGTCGGCCGAGAGCGTGCTGTCGCTCAAGCCCGACCTGGTGCTCGCCGAGACCACGACCGGCCCGGACGAGGCGATGGACCAGATCCGTGCCGCGGGCATCCCGATCGTCGTGGTCGACCCGGCGCAGGGACTCGACGACGTGGGCCCGCGCACCCAGAAGGTGGCCGACGCACTCGGCGTGCCGACGGCCGGCAAGGAGCTCACCGCGCGCTCGGAGCAGCGAATAGCCGCCGTGCGCAAGGACGTTCCCGAGGAGAACCCCAAGCCCCGCGTCGCCTTCCTCTACCTCCGCGGCTCCGCCTCCGTCTACCTCATCGGCGGGAAGGGCTCCGGCGCCACCTCGCTCATCGAGGCGGCCGGCGGCATCGACGCCGGGGCCGAGTCGGGGCTGACGAAGGACTTCACGACCATCACCAGCGAGGCGCTCGTGAAGGCGGCTCCGGACGCGATTCTCGTCATGACCAAGGGACTTGAGTCCGTGGACGGCATCGACGGCCTGGTGAGGATCCCGGGGGTCGCCCAGACCCCGGCCGGGATGAACCGCCGGGTCGTCTCGATCGAGGACGGTGCGCTGCTGAGCTACGGGCCGCGCACCGACCAGGTACTGAAGTCGGTCGTGGAGCAGCTGTACAAGGGGGATGCGGCGTGACCGTACTGGAAGAGACCCAGCAGGACACCGCACCCGAAACCCCGCCGCGCAGACGCCACACCACCACCTGGCTGCTGACCGTCGGACTGGTCGTCGCCCTCCTTGTCCTCGTCCCGGTCGCGGCCGGCGTCGGCGCCTATCCGATCCCGGTCGGTGACGTGCTCGCATCCGTGCAGCACAAAGTCGGGTTCGGCGGAACGGAGTTGGACCGGGTCGCCGAGTCGGTGCTGTGGAACGTCCGCTTCCCTCGGATCGTCCTCGCGCTGCTCATCGGGGCCTCGCTGGGCTGTGCCGGGGCGCTGATGCAGGGCGTGTTCGGCAATCCGCTCGCCGAGCCGGGGGTCATCGGCATCTCCTCGGGCGCGGCGGTCGGCGCGGTGGGCGCGATCGCGCTCGGCATCAATGTCTTCGGCAACTGGACGGTCACCGTCTTCGCCTTCGTGGCCGGGCTCGCCACGGTTCTGCTGGTGTACGTGATGTCGCGCTCCGGCGGCCGTACGGAGGTGGTGACGCTGATCCTCACGGGCATCGCGGTGAACGCCTTCGCGGGTGCGGTGATCGGGCTGTTCCTGTTCTTCGCGGACACCGCGGCCATCCAGCAGATCACCTTCTGGCAGTTGGGCTCGCTCGCGCAGGCGACGTGGCCGAAGGTGCTGGCGGTGTTGCCGTGTGCGGTGCTGGGGCTCGTCGTCGCGCCGTTGTACTCCCGTCGGCTGGATCTGCTGGCGCTGGGCGAGCGGCCGGCGCGGCATCTCGGCGTGGATGTGGAGCGGCTGCGGATCCTGCTGGTGCTCGTCATCGCGCTACTGACCGCTGCGGCGGTGAGCGTCTCCGGGATCATCAGCTTCGTCGGCCTCGTGGTGCCGCATCTGCTCCGCATGGCGGCGGGTCCTGGGCATCGCTTCTTGGTTCCGGGCAGTGCGCTGCTGGGTGCGGTGGTGCTGCTTGCAGCGGATCTGGCGGCTCGGACGATTGCCGCGCCTGCGGAGTTGCCGCTGGGTGTGCTTACCGCCCTGCTGGGGAGCCCGTTCTTCTTCTGGTTGCTGCGTAGGACTCGGCGCCGGCAAGGGGGGTGGGCGTAGGGGTTGTACGCCGTCTGCGGGTGGGTGGGGGCTGGTCGCGCAGTTCCCCGCGCCCCTTAGGGGGCTGCAGTCGCCCCCCGCTACCAGCCCAGCCCCTGCCGCCTCAGCCCTTCAGCCCCTCGCCTCACCTCGCCCCCTCACCTCACCTCACCCCCTCGCCTCACCTCACCCCCTCGCC